>NZ_BDBE01000032.1 GCF_001612825.1 Nocardia caishijiensis NBRC 108228
CCCGATCCCCCACCGAGCCTCACACGGGCTCCGGCGGCGCGGTCCGACCGCATCGCAACACGGGCTCCACTGTCGCTGCCTGATCCCCGACCGAGCCCCGGCGGCGGTCGTGCTCTCAGCCCGCGCGACCCGCCGTCGCGGGGTCGGGATCGACGCGACTGCGCTCGATCAGCGGCAGGGTGCGCAGCTGCCGTTCCAGATGCCACTGCAGATGCGCGGCGACCAGACCGCTGGCCTGACGACGCACCGAGTCGGGCACCTGCGCGATGTAGGCCCACTCCCCTTTCAGCAGGGCGACGAGCAGATCGAGCACCCCGGCGGCGGGCGTGCTCGCGCCGGGTGGGCGGCAGTGCACACACACCGCGCCACCGGCGGCGACGTGGAAGGCACGGTGCGGGCCGGGGGTCGCGCAGCGGGCGCACTCGTCGAGCGCGGGCGCCCAACCGGCGAAACCCATGGCGCGCAACAGGTATGCGTCGAGGATCAGTTCGTGTGGGCGCTTCTTGGCGGCGATGGCGCGCAGGGCGCTCGCGGTGAGCGCGTGCAGTTTCGGCGCGGGGGCGCGCTCCTCACCGGCGAGGCGTTCGGCGGTCTCGAGGATCGCGCAGGCGGTGGTGTAGCGACCGTAGTCGTCGATGATGTCGGCGGCGAACGCCTCGACGGTGGTGACCTGGGTGACGATGTCGAGCGTGCGGCCGGGATGCAACTGCACGTCGATGTAGGCGAACGGCTCGAGCCGGGCACCGAACTTCGACTTGGTCCGCCGCACTCCCTTGGCGACCGCGCGCACCAACCCGTGTTGCCTGGTCAGCAGCGTGACGATGCGATCGGCCTCGCCCAGCTTGTGCTGACGGACCACCACCGCCTCGTCCCGATACAACCGCACGCGCCCAGTCTTCCACGTCGCCACGACACCGCGGCCACGGACACGTCAGCTCTGCCTGAGCAGACCGGTGATGAGCAGCAGCAGCGACTGTTGGGTTTCGACACGGGCGCGGTCGGGGTCCTCGGCGTGCGCGACGATCAGCGACGCCTCGGTGATCGCGCTGAGCAGCAGCTGCGCGAGCACCGGAACCGGGACCGAGGGAACCAGGCCGGAATCGACGGCGCGCTGGAGTTCGGCGGTGAGCAGGCCGAGGCCGTGCCGGGCTTCGAACTCACGGAAGGCGGGCCAGCCGAGGACCGTCGGGGCATCCATCAGAACGATGCGCAGCATCTCCGGGCGGCCGCAGATATCGAGGAAGCAGGCCAGTCCGGCGGTCATCCCGGCGACGACGTCAGCGGGGTCGACGGCGGCGATCGCGCGCGCGATCTCGGCGGTGGCCTCGGTTTCGATCTGTTCCAGCACCGCCAGGAACAGCCCGCGTTTGTCGCCGTAGTGGTGGTGCAGGGCACCGCGGGTGACACCGGCGGCCGCCACCAACTGCTCGGCGGAGGTGCCCGCGAAGCCGCCCTCGGCGAACAGGTCACGGCCTGCCCGCTCGAGCGCGGTCCTGGTGGTGCGGGAGCGGTCCTCCTGACTACGGCGCTGCATGCAGCCGAGTGAACTCCACGATCAGTTCGGTGAGCAACTCCGGCTGGTCCTCGGGAAGGAAGGTGTAGGAATCGCCGACGGTGCGCAGACTCGCCCGAGGCAGGGCTGCGACCAAGCGCTGCGCCAGCGACATCGGGAACAGCTTGTCCTCGGTGGACCAGACCACGAGAACCGGCAGGTCGACCTCGGCGAATCGGTGCGCGGCGGCCAGCGTGTACCGAGCGTCCACACCCGCGGCGAACCGGCGCAGGTCCGCCCGAATCCCTGGGTCGCGGCGAGCAGGCCCCAGGTAGGACTCCGCGATCGCCCGGGGCAGTGCGTGTTTGGTCACCCAGCCGAAGGCAAGTGGCAGCCGCTGCGCGGGTCGCCAGCGCAACGGGGCGAGCAGCGCGGCGACGGCGCCCGGGAGCTTCGCCAGGCGGACCAGGGTGGTGAAGGGCTGCGGCGGGAAGACCTCGAAGCAGTCGACAGCGGCCAGGACGACGCGACCGATCCGCTCCGGGTGCCGGGTCATCAGGATCTGGGTGAGCGCGCCGCCGGTGTCGCTGGCGACGATCGTGACATCGGTGAGGTCGAGCGCGTCGAGGAATTCGGCGATCAGGTCGGCCAGGCCCACGGGGGTGAGGTCGGCTTCTGGCATCGGAATCGAGTGCGAGCCGAGCGGCCAGTCCGGGGCGAGGCAGCGGTGCCCGGCCGCGACGAGGCCGGGGATCACACCGCGCCAGAGATCGGCGTTGACGAGCAGGCCGTGGACGAACACGACCGGCGATCCGGTTCCGATGTCGTGATACCGGAGGCGCCCGGACGACAGCGCGAGGTCGGGTGCCGGGCCGAGTGCTGAGCTGATTCCCATGGGGTCCTCCCCTGATCGAATGATTGGTCTCCACTGTTACATACATACTGAATGTATGTCTAGATGAATTACACCTAGGGTATGTGGACGAGTGACCAGTTGCGGGATACCGTCGAGCCACCTGCCCGCAGAGACGGAGTTCACATGTCCGCGCCCGACCGCATCGCGCCGCCACCGGCCGACCTCGGCCTCGCCGAACTCGCCTCGGCCCTCACCCACGGCACCACCACCTCGGTGGCCGCCGTCACCGAGGCCCTCGACCGCATCGAGGCGTCCCAGCCGACGCTCAACGCCTTCCGTGTGGTGCGCCGCGCGGCCGCACTGCGCGAGGCCGCCGAGGCCGACGCTCGGCTGGCCGCCGGTGTCCGACTGCCGCTGCTCGGAGTACCCGTCGCGGTCAAGGACGACACCGATGTGACCGGGGAGCCCACCGCCTTCGGCTGCGGTGGCGAGTTCGCGCGCGCGAGCGAGGACGCCGAATCGGTGCGCCGGTTACGGGCGGCGGGTGCGGTGATCGTCGGCAAGGCCAACACCTGCGAACTCGGTCAGCTGCCGTTCACCAGTGGCGCGGCGTTCGGCCACACCCGCAACCCGTGGGATCGCACCCGCACGCCCGGCGGTTCCTCGGGCGGGTCGGCCGCCGCCGTCGCGGCCGGAATGGTTCCTGCCGCACTGGGTTCCGACGGCGCGGGTTCGGTGCGGATCCCGGCGGCGTGGACCAACCTGGTCGGCATCAAACCGCAGCGCGGCCGCATCTCCACCTGGCCGCTGCCCGAGGCGTTCCACGGACTCACCGTCAACGGACCGCTGGCGCGCACGGTGGCCGACGCTGCCCTGCTGCTCGACGTCGCCGCAGGTCCGCACGAGGGCGATCTGCACACCCCGGCCCCGATCGACGCGCGCGCCGCGCTCGGTCGCGATCCGGGCAAGCTGAGAATCGCTGTCTCCCTCGCTATTCCGTTCACAGCGACCAAGACGGCCCTCGATCCCGAGATCGCCGCCGCCGTGCGCGCGATGGCGGGCACCCTGCGCGAGCTCGGCCACACGGTGACCGTCGCCGACCTGCACTACGGTCTGCTGATCGGCGCGTCGTTCCTGCCGCGCTCACTGTCGGGCATCAGCAAGGTGCACCGCGCCATGCCCGGCGCCGTCGTCGACCCGCGCACGACCGCCAACGCCCGCATCGGCCGCCTGCTCGACGGCCCCGCACTGTTCGCCGCGCGCCGCCTGGAACCGTTGCTGCACAAGCGGATCGGCGGGTTCTTCGACGACTACGACCTGGTACTGGCCCCCACCACCGCCACCCCTCCCCCACGCGCCGAAGACATCGACGGCATCGGCGTCGGCGCGACCAACAACCTCATCACCGGGGCCTGCCCGTACACCTGGCCGTGGAATGTCCTCGGGTGGCCGAGCGTGAACGTTCCCGCCGGATTCACCGACGACGGTCTCCCGATCGGCGCGCAACTGATGGGCACGGCCGACACCGAGCCGATGCTGATCTCGCTGGCCGCACAGCTGGAATCGGAATTGCGCTGGGAGCGCCACCGCCCGACACCGTGGTGGTGAGTCAGAGCGGGGCGTTCACCCACCAGCGGTTGTAGAGGTCGGTGCCGTTCGCCCCGCCGAGAACGACGATCAGGCAGAAGTTGCGGGCCGTGTCGTCGAATTGGATGCTCAGCGCACCGGCGACCGTACCGGGAACGCGGCCGGGGATGTCCTCGATGACGATCCGGCCCCGCCCCGACGGCCGCTCCCACTGCTCTTCCCTGGTCGTGAGGGCGTCGTCGAAGCTGCCCGCGGTGCCGGGCGCGCGATTGCCCTTGCACGCCACCGTCATCCGCTCGACCGGGTTGCGGTCGCCGTTGCAGCTGAGGGTGCCCATGTCGCCGAGCTGGTCCAGTGGAACTGGGTTGTATTCCTTGTCGATCGCGGCGCAACGGGTGCCCTGGTAGCCGCTGGCGAACGGCGACTTGGGGAGCAACTCGGGAAACGCGCGCACGATGTATTCGTGTGCCTTCCACGGTGATTCGGCGGCGGTCGTCGGGGCCGCCGATGTCGCGGCGACCTCGGGGGTCGTCGGTTCGTCACGGTTGAGGGCGACGATTCCTGCCGCGATCGCGGCGGCGGTGACCAGGACGGCCGCTCCGGCGACCAGCGGCCATCGCCTGCGCGGTGGGTCACCGGCCGGGCTGATGCGGGGCGTGGCCCACGGCTGCTCGGCACCTCGCGGACCACCCGACACGCTCTGCGCGACTCGCGGAACAACCTGCGCGCGTGCGTCGCCCGGCGCATCCGGCCGATGACCCTGTCCGCCGTGCGGCGTGCCCGGTGCGGCGCTCGAGACAGCGACCCCGGGTGACGCGCTGGGCCGTCCGCTCGGCGGATTTCGTGGCAGCACCGCCTCGGGCGCACCGATCCGCGCCGTCGGAGGCACCGGGGTGCCGAAAGCCGCGGCCGTGGCAGCCGCGAGGGCCCCGCAGCTGGCATACCGGTCGTCGGGGTTCTTGGCCAGCGCTCGGGCGATCACCGCATCGACAGCGGGTGGTAGGTGCGGATTCAGCTCGGTGGGCCGAGGTGGCGGCGCGGTCAGGTGCGCGTTGATGACGGCGGCGGGCGTCTCGCGCGGGAACGGTTTGCGACCGGTGAGCAGCTCGTAGAGCGTGCAGCCGAGCGAGTACTGGTCGGCACGATGGTCGACGGCGTCGAGCCGGATCAATTCCGGTGCCGCGTAGGCGAGGGTGGCCAGGAACACGCCGGACTCGGTCAACGCGGTGCCGTCGGTACCGGATTTGGCGATGCCGAAATCGGCGACCAGCACCCGCTCCGGTTCCCCCACACGCGATTCCAGCATCAGATTGGCGGGCTTGACGTCGCGGTGCAGCAGTCCGGCGCGGTGGGCCGCGTCCAGACCGGCGGCGGCTCCGGCGACGATGTGCAGAGTCAGCCGAGGATCGGGCACACCATCGCGCAGCACGGACGCGGCATCGGTGCCTGCCACGTACTGCATCGCGATCCACAGCGCGCCCTGGTCGATGCCGCGATCGTGCACAGCCACCACGTTCGGATGGTCGATGCGGGCCGCCAGTTCGGCCTCCCGGACGAACCGGGCCCGGAATTCGGCGGAGGCACTGTGCGCGTCGCTGAGCACTTTGAGCGCGTCCGAGCGCGGCAGACGCGGATGACGCGCGGCGTAGACGGTGCCCATGCCGCCGCTGCCGAGGACGCGCTCGATCACGTACCCGGCGAAGACCGCACCAGGGCGCAGCTGTTCGCTCACTCGGCCAGCTCCAGCAGGCTGTACTGGGCCGACGCCTTCTGTCGGATCTGCTGCTCGGTCGGCGCGAAGACGGTGGCGATATAGCGGCCGTGCAGCAGTGCGCACACGTACCGGACTTCCGGCTCGCTCCCCACCGCGCCTGCGTCGCCGCACCGGATGTCCTCGATGCCCGAGGGACCGGGCAGCAGCCGCAGGTCGGTCCAGCTGGTGATGCCGCGCTCGTAGGCTCGGCGCGCCTCGGTGGCATCGAAGTAGCGCTTGAGTCCGTCGAAGCCGACCAGTGCGAGGGCATTCGCCGAGGTCCGCTGTTGGCGGCTACCCATCAGAAAGGTCGCGTTGGGGCCGTACACCACGCCCCTGGCGTGCAGCACGCCCTTGCCACCTGCGATGTTGTCCGCGTCGACCAGCACCACCGCGGGCGACGACCACCGCCCCACCTTCTCCGGAACCATCCGGGCGAGCATGCCCTCACCATCGATCGGCAGGTCGGCGAACCGCTCGGGCGGCGTCGGCACGAAGCGGTCGAGCTCGGGCAACTGCGCGTCGAACGCCGCGCTGATCAGGGTGGTCAGCGCGGCGGCATCGGGGGTCGTGTGCACGGCGTACACGCTCACCACGAACGCGCCGTGGGCGATGGTGGCCGCCATGCTCGCCACCGTGGGACGCCAATGCGCCTTGGCCGCAGGGTACTTCGGAATCGATACCGCGACATTGTCGGCGCTGACCGCCGCGTCGGTGGCGTCGAGTCCGGCCGCCGCCGCGGTCGCCGCGGCTGCGTTCGGCATGCGCAGAGCCAGCACCGTCAGCTGCCGGGTGTGGGCGGTGTCGGTCCCGGCGACGAGGAAACCGGCGAGCATGCCGTGTTCGGTGAGCACGGCACGTGCCTGTTCGGACAGCACGCCCGACACCTTGGCCGGGGTCGGCAGCGGAACGGCTTCCTTGTCGGGGGGCGGGACCGACAGCGCGGAATCGGCTTTGGCCGGATTGACCATGACCTCACCGATCCGGAGCGACTCGATCACCCGGCCCGAGTATTCGGTCCCCGGTGGCGCCGTCAGCGGAACATGCTGGTAGTGCCCGTAGTCCAAGGTGGCGAGGTCGACGCGGACCGGCTCCGCGCTCCCGGATACCTGGCAGCCGGTCACTGCGGCGGCCACGAGCACAACGCCGAGCAGACCACTGGCCAGGCGCGCGTCACAGCGGCGCATCGGGCCACCACCTCTCGCGCAGTTCGGCGCCGTCGGCGCCGCCGACGACCCTGATCCGGCAGAACGACCTGGCGGCATCGTCGAAGTAGATCGACAGGTTACCGACGACACCACCGTCCAGATCGGTGTTCCTGCCCCAGTGCAGATTTCCGCTCCCGGACGCGCGCCGCCACTCTTCGCTGCCCTCCACCGTGTCCGTGCTCGGCGGCACCAGCATCAGCGAGCGATCGGTATTGCACTCGAGGGTGACCGATACCGCCGGGTCGCGGTTGCCTTCACAGCGCATCCGCGCGAACGGCGCGAGTGTGTCGGTCGGGATGTGATCACCCTTGTCGTCGATCATGTAACAGGCACTCATCTCCTGGTACCCGACACCGAGTTGATAGGCGGGCAGCAGGTCGGGAAACAGGTCAGCGACGAAGCTGTAGACGCCCCACGCGGTCGCGGGTGGGAGCGGTGGTGGCGAGGTGGTCACGTCGGCATTCGTCGACGACTCGGTGCCGCCGCCGGTCCCCAGCATCGCGGCCGTGACGATGCCGACGACGAATACCGCCGCCACCGCGATTCGGAAACCACGGCGGCGGACGAGCCGGGCGAAGGGGGTGCGCCGTGGCAGCAGCACCGCCGCGAACGGATCGTCGGGGAAGGAGCCCGCGCGCGACTCCCCCACTGCCGCGCCGAATGGCGGGAGCGGTGGTGCTGAGCTCGGCAGCGAAGCGGAAGTGGGCGCCGCTGGCTCCGATGACGCGGACCCGTGCATCGCCTCGCGTGCCGCCGCGGCCAGCGCACCACACGAATCGAACCGTTGGGCCGGGTCTTTGGCCAGAGCCCGCGCGATCACCGCGTCGAAACCCGCCGGAAGTCCTGGCCGCAGCGCCGACGGCCGCGGCGGCGGTTCGTGCAGATGGGCGTACATCACCGCGGCGGGCGTCTGCCGGGGGAACGGCACCGAGCCGGTGAGCAGCTGGAACAGCGAGCAACCGAGCGCGTAGACATCGGCACGCAGATCGACGCGCTCGCCACCGAGTTGCTCGGGCGACACGTAGGACAGGGTCGCGGTGAATCCACCGCCCGCGGACAGCGTGGCGGTGTCCTCGGCCCGACGGGCGATGCCGAAATCGGTGACCAGTACCCGGTCCGGTTTGCCCGGATCCTCGGCCACCAGAATGTTGGCGGGTTTCACATCACGGTGCAGCAGTCCGGCGCGGTGCACCGCGTCGAGTCCACGCGCGGCCTCGCCGATGATGTGGACCGCCCGCGCGGGATCGAGCCCGGTGGGGGTGCGCCGGACGAGTTCGGCGGCGTCGGCTCCGGCGACGTACTGGGTGGCGATCCAGAGCTTGCCGTCGACCTCGCCGCGATCGCGCACGGCGACGAGATTCGGATGGGTGAGTCCGGCGGCCAGTTCGGCCTCGCGCAGGAACCTGGCCCGGAACTCGGTGTCGCCCGCGTGGTCGTCGGCGAGGATCTTGATCGCGTCGTGGCGGGGCAGTCGCGGATGCTTGGCCAGGTAGACGGTGCCCATGCCACCGCTGCCGAGGCGTCGCTCGATCAGATAGCCCGCGAACTCCGCGCCCTCGGCAATACTCACCGCCCGAACTCTCCCACGCTCCATTCTGCCGGGACCCTTCCGACAGACACCCGGTGCCACGGCACCGGACGATCGCCACCCACCGAGCGGGTTCGGCGACGATGTTCGAGTGACTATAACAACATGAATCAGGCTGTGCGGGGCCACGATCACGACCCCAGCACGCTATCTGCCGGGTTCGCGCCAACTTTCCAGATCGCTCTTGGTCCCCGCCGGACACCCGTCCTGACCTGGCTGGCGCGGGAACATCATCAGGCACCGCTGCGGGCCGTTCCCACCCACGGCGGTCGTGACGAGCACCGCGATCGACGACCCGTCGGCCACCCGCTTGGTGGAGAAACCGAGGGTTCCGGTGACGCCGCGATAGTCGGCCTCGCGCAGCTGCACCGCGATCGCGGTCCGGTTGGGCGGCTGGTCGCCGAGTACGCCTCGGCTGGCACGCACCGCCTGCAGGAACAGCCCGCTCACGTCGAAGGCGAGGCCGGTCCGGTCGCCTGCCCACGTCGGCTGGTATTCGGTCATGTCGGGGTAGGCGCGCAAATCCTCGATGAGACCGGCGAGCTCGGCACACAACTGTTCGTGTTCGAACGGCACCGGCCGGTCGCCGAGTTTGCCGACGCCCTTCACGCAGTCGGCGCCGCCGAGCATCACCGGTGCCGCTTTTGCCACGTAGCGGACGGTCAGATTGGCGGGCAGGGCGATGGTCGCACGCGGATCGGTGATCAGTCTCGTCACCGCGTCGTTGCCGAGCAGTGCCGGGCCGTCGCCGCTGATGCACCCGCGGCTGAGCGCCTTGGCGAAGGTGGGGAAGTCGTCGTTGCGGCCCGCGAAGAACAGCAGTTCGCGCCGGTCGAAGGACTCCGCCTCGCACGGTGCGGGCAGACCGTAGAGCTCCTGCTGGGCGCGCCAGCTCGTACTCCGGTGCGTCACACCGCGTTCGGTGAGCTCACTCTGGAGGTCTTCGACCAAGGTGGTCACGTACAGATCGTCGGGTGCTTCGGGGTGGTAGATCGTGACTTTGTCGTAGCGCGGAGTTCCGTCGTCGGCGCGCGCACCCTGCATGTAGTCGGCGACCAACTGGGCCTGGACCGCATTGCTCGGCGCCGCCTGGAAATACAGCGGCGATGCCTGCTCGAGCCCGTCGGCCGACAGCGTCGTCGCGACCGCGGGCACACCCAGTTCACCCAATCGGGTGATGGCCCGGCGGGTTTCGTCGGTGCTGCGGTCGATGCCGACCACACCGAGCACACTCGAGTCGTCGGCCACGAGCGGGCGCAGCTTGTGCTCGACGACCCAGCGGGCGTGGCGCATGTCCGAACCGCCGTTGGCGACGACAACGCGCAGCAACGGTTCCGACTCGTCGGAGGCGAGCAGCGCCCGCCGCTGCTGCACCGCGAGTCCGGCCAGCTCCTCGACCTGCGCGTGCGGGTAGCGCACATTGGTATCGACGTAGCTGAGTCCGGCGAAGTACACCAGTGAGACGAGCGGCCGGTTCGGGTTGCTCGCCTGCGCGCTCGCCGCCGCCTCGTTCAGGCGGAACACCTCGCGCTGCATGGCCGACAGTTCCGGGTCGTCGGCGAAGGTCTGGGCGACGTTGTCGCTGTAGCCGACACACTCGCCGTCGACCAGGCTGACGCTCACCCCCGTCGTCCACGGCCAGTGCGAACACGACGCGCCACGCAGCGGCGGGAAGTAGACCAGGGCGGCGGCCACCGCCAGCACGATCGGGATCAGCACACACAACCCGACGAACCAGCTGCGCGAGGCCATCGGCGGTGCGGGCGGCAACGACTGTCCGCGGAAACGGGGATCACCCACGCGCGGGGTGGAATCCGGCGGAATCAGCGCTCGTAGCGGCAGGAACCAGGCGTCGGCCTGGCGGTGGGTCCGCCTGCTGTCGATCTCCCTGATCCAGATCTGCAACGGGTCGGGTGGTTGTGCGGTCGGCTGATCGGCGAGGCTTTCCAGCGTGCGCAGGGTGCGCAGGTCACTGATGTTCGACAGCTCCCCCACCTCACGCGACGGGCCCTCGTCGCGGAAGGCGACGACCACGAGGGGGTCGAAAAGGCCGGTCTCGTTGCGGATCTCGTTGATCCAGGTGAGGATGCGCGCCCCGTCACCGCCCTCGCTCAGACCACCGAGCAGCGCGACCGGATAGGCGGTGCGCCGCCAACTCGACGGCCGCCAGATGCGGCGACGATAGGCGTCGCGCAGGTCCTCCAGGAAGGCGTGGATCAGGAGTTTGGCGACCTGTTCCTCGTTCTCGTCCACCCGGTGTGAGGCGGTGAGCCGGGCCGCGAAACCGAGGAAACTGCCCGACAATTCGGGCGCGAGGTAGCGCTGGTGCAGGAACCAGCGGGTCACCTTCGACATGCCGGGAATGCGTCCCGACACCCACAACCACAGCCGCAGGATCGGCCACAGCGCGAAGACGCCGAAGATCAACTGGGAGAACATATCGCCCGCAACACCTTCGGCGGTGTCGGAACGACTCGTCGGGCCGCCGCTGCGCAGCAGTTTGGGCAGGCGCCTGCGCAGTTCGTCCGGCGCCTCGGATTCGTCGGAGGTGACGCGCTGTCTGGTCAGCCAGTCGGCGGTGCGGTAGCGCGGGAACTTGATGGCGCCCATCGCGGTGTCGTCGGTCGCGAAACCGGCGACCAGGTGCTGGATGATCGGCAGACAGTGGTCCGGGATCTCCTGGTCGTCGGCGTGCGGACCGGCGTTGAACGCGTTGACATCCGGGCTGAGCCGGGTGGGCGGCAGATCGGGAGCGTGCAGGTCGATCCTGACGCGCGGGGTGGCCCGCCTGCCACCGGACTCCCCCAGCCAGCTGTAGAGATCGTTGACCAACGCGGTGTGGCCCTGTAAGCCGACCATTTCGACGATCGGCCGTGGCAGGGTGCGCCTGCCGTGCACCAGCGTGCGCCACACGCGCGGCCGGGTGTCGGGGATTTCCAGCGCCCGCAGCAGTTCCAGCAGCTTGCCGACATCGTTGGCATCGGGCACGTCCACGCCTCCCCGGGGTGATCAGCGAACAACGCCGATCACAACCGGCGCGTTCGCCGAACGATACCCCGAACCACCGACGCGCAAACGGTCAAAAACCCAGCTTCCCCAGCTGTTTGGGGTCGCGCTGCCAGTCCTTGGCGACCTTCACGTGCAGATTCAGGTAGATCCGGGTGCCGAGGATGTGCTCGATCTGCTTGCGGGCGTTGGTCCCCACCTCCTTGAGGCGAGAACCGTTCTTGCCGATGATGATCGCCTTCTGGCTCGGCCGTTCCACGTACAGCAGGGCATGCACCTCGAGCATGTCCTCGTTGGCCTCGTAGGGCTGGATCTCCTCGATCACCACGGCCAGCGAATGCGGCAGTTCGTCGCGCACACCTTCGAGGGCGGCCTCGCGGATCAGCTCGGCCATGAGGGTTTCCTCTGGCTCGTCGGTGATCTCGCCGTCGGGGTAGAACGCCGGGCCCTCGGGCATCTTCGACGCGATCACGTCGACGAGCACCTCGACCTGCTCACCCTTGACCGCCGACACCGGAACCACCTCGGCCTCGGGACCGAGCAGTTGCGACACCGCCATCAACTGGTGGGCCACCTGATCGCGACTCACCTTGTCGATCTTGGTGACCACGCCGAGCACGGTGGTCTTGGGCGCCATCTGCTTGATCTGCTCGACGATCCAACGGTCGCCGGGGCCGATCTTCTCGTCGGCCGGGATGCACAGCGCGATCACGTCGACCTCGGAGTAGGTGTCGCGCACCAGGTCGTTGAGGCGTTGTCCGAGCAGGGTGCGCGGACGGTGCAGGCCCGGCGTGTCGACCAGGATGAGCTGGGCGTGGTCGCGGTGCACGATGCCACGGATGGTGTGGCGCGTGGTCTGCGGACGGGAGGAGGTGATCGCGATCTTCGAGCCGACCATGGCGTTGGTCAGGGTCGACTTCCCGGTGTTGGGGCGGCCGACGAAACAGATGAAGCCGGACCGGAATTCCTTGTCAGCCACCGCGCACCTCGCTCAGCACGGCACCGGAACGATCGGTGTGGATCACGGCGGCGCCGGGCGACACCTCGCGCACCGCGTCACTGCCCGCGTCGGCCTCGCTCGCGCCGACCACAACGGCCGCCTCGAAACCCTCGGCGCCACTGGAGATCGCCGCGGCGACGGCGGCCTGCAACGCGGTCAGGCGCAGCGCGGTGAGGTTCACCTCGCCCGCGGCGTAGGTGCGGCCGTCGGTGTCACGCACCGCCGCCCCGCTCGCACCGCCCGTGCGGCCGAGCGCGCCACGCGCGAGTACCAGCAGTTTGTTGTCCTCTGCGTCGAGTTCACTCATCGGTCTCTCCGTTGTCTGCGGGCACCGTCACCGGATCGGTCTCGGTCGATGCCTCGTCGGGGCGACCCGTGCGGGCCTTGTCTGTCTTCTTGTCCTTGTCGGCCGAGCGGCGCACCAGCACGGTGTTCACCCGCATCCGCCCCCGGGAGTCGGCGCCGCCCTCGCCGCGCAGCACCAGGCCGTGCACGGTCACCTTGGAACCGGGCAGCGGAACACGGCCGAGCTCGTGGGCCAGCAGACCACCGACGGTGTCGACATCCTCGTCGTTGATCTCGAGTCCGTACAGCTCGCCGAGGTCCTCCACCGACAACCGAGCCGACACGCGGTAGCGGCCCTCGCCGAGGTCCTCCACGGGCGGGGTCTCGTCGATGTCGTATTCGTCGGCGATCTCACCGACGATCTCCTCCAGCACGTCCTCGATGGTGACCAGCCCGGCGATGCCACCGTATTCGTCGACCAGCAGGGCCATGTGGTTGCGACGGCGCTGCATCTCGTCGAGCAGCGCGTCGAGCGGTTTGGAATCCGGGATGAACACGGCCGGGCGCATCACCTCGCGCACCGCCACCTTGCGCGCGCGATCGGCATAGGGCACAAGGTCTTTCAGGTAGACGACGCCGAGCACGTCGTCGACGTTCTCGCCGACCACCGGGATGCGCGAATGCCCCGAGCGCACGGCCAGCGACATCGCCTGGGCGGCGGTCTTGTCGTTCTCGATCCACACCATCTCGGTGCGCGGCACCATCACCGCGCGGGCGGCGGTGTCGCCCAGTTCGAAGACCGACTGGATCATGCGGCGTTCGTCGTCGGCGACCACGCCGCGCTCACGGGCCATGTCGACCACTTCGCGCAGCTCGATCTCCGAGGCGAAGGGGCCGTTGCGGAACCCCTTACCCGGGGTGATCGCGTTACCGAGCAGGATCAGCAGTCGGCTCACCGGGCTCAGCACCGCACCGATGATCTGCATCGGGACGGCGGCGGCCAACGCGATCGAATAGGCGTGCTGACGGCCGAGGGTTCGGGGGCCCACCCCGATCACCACATACGAGACGACGACCATCGACGCGGCGGTGACCAGCAGCGCCGTCGTCGGGCTCCACAGCTCCAGCGTCGCGGCGGCCAGCAACACGGTGGCACTGATCTCGCACAGGATGCGCAGCAGCACCATCAAGTTCACATAGCGGGGGCGGTCGTCGACGATCTTGCGCAACCGTGCGGCGCCCGGCCGTTCCTCGCGGACCATGTCGTCGAGCCGCGCGCGTGACACGGTGTTGAGGGCGGAGTCGACACCTGCGAAGACACCACCGAGCCCGATCAGCCCGATGGCGAGCAGGATCTGCACCATCGAGGTCACGCGGGGCCCAGCGCGTCACCCGGTGCGGTGAAGCCTGCCTTACCGAGCAGCCGGGCATCGCGCTCGGCCAATTCGGCGCGCAGTTGCTCCTCGCGCAGGCTCTGATACCACTCCTCGAGCAGCTGGGCTTGCAGCGCGAACATCTCCTTCTCCTCCTCCGGCTCGGCGTGGTCGTAGCCGAGCAGGTGGAGCACGCCGTGCACGGTGAGCAGGGCCAGCTCGTGGTCGAGCGAGTGATCGGCCTTCTGCGCCTGCCCCATGGCGAACTCGGGGCACAGCACGATGTCGCCGAGCATCGACGGACCGGGCTCGGGGCTGTCGGGGCGACCGCCCGGCTCGAGTTCGTCCATCGGGAACGACATCACGTCGGTGGGGCCGGGCAGGTCCATCCACCGCACGTGCAGGTCGGCCATGGTGTCGAGATCGACGAGCACCATCGACAATTCGGCGGCCGGATGCACGTCCATCCGCCCGATCACGAAACGCGCGACGCTGACCAGGTCTTCTTCGGGGATGTCCATACCCGATTCGTTGGCGATCTCGATGCTCACCTGTTCAGGGTACGGGCCGAGGGGGCGAGTGCATCGCACCGCCCTACGACGCGACGTCACGAGTACGACGCGTCGTAGCGACCGACATCATCGCAGCGTGCGACTGGTAACTAGCGGCGATCCGCTCGGCCCGCTGCCCGGCGTTGGGCCCGGTTGCCCGGGTAGTGCGGAGCGGGGACCGCGCGGGTCTCGGACTCGAAGCGGTCGTAGGCGTCGACGATGTCGGAGACCAGCCGGTGCCGGACCACATCGGAGCTGGTGAGTTCCGAGAAGTGGATGTCATCGATGTCGGTGAGGATCTCCGAAGCCGCCCGCAGACCCGAGCGCTGCCCATTGGGCAGGTCGACCTGGGAGACGTCGCCGGTGACCACCATCTTCGAGCCGAAGCCGAGACGGGTGAGGAACATCTTCATCTGCTCGGCCGTGGTGTTCTGCGCCTCGTCGAGAATGATGAACGAATCGTTGAGGCTGCGACCACGCATGTACGCCAGGGGCGCGACCTCGATGACACCGGAGGCCAGCAGCTTCGGGATGGCTTCCGGGTCCATCATGTCGTGCAGGGCGTCGTAGAGCGGACGCAGGTACGGGTCGATCTTGTCGTTGAGCGTGCCGGGCAGGAAGCCCAGCCGCTCACCGGCCTCGACCGCGGGCCTGGTCAGGATGATGCGGGTCACCTGCTTGCTCTGCAGCGCCTGCACCGCCTTGGCCATCGCCAGGTACGTCTTACCGGTACCGGCCGGACCGATGCCGAACACGATGGTGTTCGCGTCGATCGCGTCGACGTAGCGCTTCTGGTTCAGTGTCTTGGGCCGGATGGTCTTGCCGCGCCGCGACAGGATGTCCAGACTCAGCACCTCGGCGGGCGATTCGGACACGCCCGAGTCGGTGAGCATCGAGACGGTGTGGCGGACCGCTTCGGGCGTGATCACCCGGTTGCGGCCGGTCAGCGCGACCAACTGCTCGACGACACGCTCGGCCAGAGCCACATCGGCGGCCTTGCCGGTGATGGTGACGGTGCTACCGCGCACGTGGATGTCGGCCGGAAGCAATTGCTCGAGCTGACGAAGGTTCTGGTCGGCCGAGCCGAGGAAGGGGAAAACGGATTCGGGGGCGAGTTCGATGCTGGAACGCACGGTTCGCGCCGCCGGGGATGCTCCGTTGCCGTCGGTGCCGACGCCTGGGACGGGGAGGGTGGGATCGCCGATCTCGCCTGTGTTCTTCAAAAGTGGCTATAGCCTGCTTCCGGTCTCGACCTGGTGTTCGATGAGACCAGTTTACCGCCGCCCACCGACACCGCACAGCGGTTAAATCCGGGACGTGGTAGAGGCCCGTCGCTACCCGACCGGGGTACTCCGTCGGCGCGATCTCACCAGCGCGTGGTCAGCGCTCCCAGCGCGCCGAGTGCGACCGCCGCGGCGGTGGACGTGCGCAGGACGGTCGGGCCGAGCAGCACGATGTCGGCGCCCGCGTCGGCGAGGGCGGTCAGTTCGGTGTCGTCGAGTCCGCCTTCCGGGCCGACGATGAGCACCACTTCCTTGCTCTCGGCGAGCGGCAGCTCGGTGAACTTGCCGGTGCCGGATTCGTGCAGCGCGGCGACCACCGCGCCCTCGGCCTTCGCCGCGCGCACCAGTTCGAGCAGGTCACGGGTGCGATGCAGACCGGCGACCTCGGGAATGTAGGCACGCCGGGACTGCCGCGCCGCCGATTTCGCCGCCGCCCGCCACTTCTCGATGCCCTTGGCGGCCTTGGCCTCCCAGTTGGCGACGCAGCGCGCGGCCTGCCAGGGCACGATCAGGTCGGCGCCCGCCTCGGTCATCAGCTCGACGGCCAGCTCGGAACGATCCGACTTCGGCAGCGCCTGCACCACGGTGACCTGCGGGGTGACCGGTTCGGCCAGTCTGCGGTCGTGGACGGTGAGCTCGAGGCGGTCCTTGGCCGCCGCGATCACCTCCGAGTCGGCGAGCACACCGTGTCCGTCGGACAGGGTGATCAGCTCGCCCACCCGCGTCCGGCGCACGGTGGCGGCGTGGCGACCTTCCGGTCCGTCGAGCACCGCGACAGCGCCTGGTTCGGGGATGTCGTCGAGGTAGAAGACCGTGGCGGCCACGGGGTCAACGACCGCTGAACGAGGCGCGCAGCCGGGCGAACAGGCCGCTGTTGTGCTCGGACTGCGAAGACATCACCTCGGCGCGGTCCTTGTCCCGCATGCCCTTGAACTTGCGCAGCAGGTCGGTCTGCTTGCCGTCGAGTTTGGTCGGCACCACGATGTCGAGGTGGGCAAGCAGGTCACCGCGCGCGCCCGAGCGGAGTCGGGGCATGCCGTGCCCGCGCAGGTGGATGACCTCGCCCGGCTGGGTGCCCGGCGCGATGGTGAGCTCGGTCGGTCCGTCGAGGATGGTGTCGACGACCACGGTGGTGCCGAGGATCGCGTCGACCATCGGCACCCGGACGGTGCAGTGCAGGTCGTCGCCGTCGCGGACGAAGGTGTCGTGCGGCTGCTCGACCACCTCGACGTACAGGTCACCGGCGTGACCACCACCGGGACCGACCTCGCCCTGAGCGGCCAGGCGCACCCGCATGCCGTTGGCGACACCGGCCGGGATCGGCGCGGCGATCTCGCGGCGCGCACGCACGCGGCCGTCGCCACCACACTTGGTGCACGGATCGGGGATGACCTCGCCCGCGCCGCGACAGGTCGGGCACGGACGCGAGGTGAGTACCTGGCCGAGGAACGAACGCTGCACCGACTGCACTTCGCCCGCGCCGCCACAGGTTTCGCAGCGCACCGGCTTGGAGTTGCCGTTGGTGCCCGCGCCGTGGCAGAGGTCGCAGAGGATGGCGGTGTCGACGGTGAGGTGCTTGGTGACACCGACCGCGCACTCGGCCAGACTCAGCCTGGTGCGGATCAGCGAGTCGGCCCCGGGCTGCACCCGGCCGCGCGGCTTGCGCGCACCGCCGCCCTGGCCACTCATCCCGCCGAAGAACGCCTCGAACACGTCACCGAGGCCGCCGAACCCGGCACCGCTGAATCCCGCACCGCCGCCGCCGTTTTCGAGCGGGTCACCGCCGAGGTCGACGATCCGGCGCTTCTCCGGGTCGGTCAGCACCTCATAGGCGGTGGAGACTTCCTTGAACTTGGCCTGGGCGGCCTCGTCCGGGTTCACGTCGGGGTGCAGTTCGCGGGCCAGTTTGCGGTACGCGCGCTTGAGCTCCTGGTCGGTGGCATTCTTGCCGACGCCGAGCAGTCCGTAGTAATCCCGTGCCACTTGAGTTCTCTAGTCCTTGG
The DNA here is from genome assembly GCF_001612825.1 of Nocardia caishijiensis NBRC 108228. GTDB lineage: Bacteria > Actinomycetota > Actinomycetes > Mycobacteriales > Mycobacteriaceae > Nocardia > Nocardia caishijiensis. Next base: position 17,986 of record NZ_BDBE01000032.1, read on the forward strand.
TCGCTGTGGTCCAGCCGAACGCCGGGCGCATCCTATGAGTCTGTTCGACTCAACTTTACCCCGGTCGAAGTACCGACCATAACAGTGCCTGCCGGGTCGGCGCCGACCCGGCGGTCACCTTTCGGCCAGTACCTCACCGATGTAACGGGCGACGGTGGCCACCGACGCCATCGTGCCGGGATAGTCCATCCGGGTCGGGCCGAGCACGCCCATCCCGCCGAGCACCGCGCCCGCCGCACCGTACCCGGTGGACACCACGGAGGTCCCGCGCATCTGCTCGACCTGGGTCTCCTCCCCGATCTGCACGGTGACCTGGCCGGGCTGCTGGGCAGCGGCCAGCAGCTTCAGCACGATCACCTGTTCCTCGAGCGCCTCGAGGACGGTGCGCAGCGAGCCGGGGAAGCCGAAATCGGCGACATTGCGGGTGAGGTTGGCGGTGCCGCCGAGCACCAGGCGCTCCTCCGGGTGTTCGACCAGGGTTTCCACCAGCACAGTGGAGACCCGGACCAGCACGTCGCGGATCTTGGCGGGCGCGCGTTCGGGTAGCCCGGCCACCGAGGCACTGGCCACCGACAGCAGTTTGCCGTCCATCGCGCCGCCGAGCAGGCCGCGCACGGCGGCGAGGTCGTCCTCGGAGATGACCGCGCCCAGGTCGACGATGCGCTGATCGACGCGGCCGGTGTCGGTGATGACGACCAGTAACAGGCGGGCGGGGTTGAGGGCGACGACCTCGATGTGGCGCACCGTCGACGCCGATACCGTCGGATACTGCACGACCGCGACCTGACGGGTGAGCTGGGCGAGTAGGCGCACGCCTCGGCGCAACACGTCGTCGAGGTCGACGCCGGATTCGAGGAATTCCATGATCGCTCGACGTTCGGCGCCGGAGAGTGGTTTCACCTCGGCGATCCGGTCGACGAATTCGCGATATCCCTTGTCGGTTGGCACACGGCCGGAACTCGTGTGCGGCTGGGTGATGTAGCCCTCCGCCTCCAGCACCGCCATGTCGTTGCGGACCGTCGCGCTGGACACTCCGAGGTTGTGCCGCTCGACCAGCGACTTCGAGCCGATCGGCTCCTTGGTGGCGACGTAGTCCGCGACGATCGCTCGCAGGACCTCGAATCGCCGATCCTCGGTGCTCGAAGCCATCGACCCCACCTCCTCGCTCGTGCCGGGTACCTCGTCGGCCCGCGTTGTCGTACTGCTGGCGCACAGAGTCGCACGAGGGCGCTCGGGGCGTCTCGTAGTCCAGTCTAAATTGTCTCGTTCTCCGGTGAGTTCTCCACAGGGCCGAGTTGTCCACAGGGCCTCGATCAGCGCTTGTCGCGGTCGGGTGCCCGGCGTACGTTCGATCCCGAATCAGGTGCTTCACCAGCATCTTTACGGATCGGGAGGGATCTGCGATGGGGTTCGGTGATGATGGATACGGGCGTGGCTCGGCGCTCGTGGTGTGTCCCGAGGAATTCGCCGGGATCGATCGCGCGTGTGTGGAGTTTCTCGAGGTGATCGAGCGGGTCTCCGAGGCGTCCGCGCGGATCGGGTCACAGACCCGCTGGGGTCTCGGTGAGGGTGACGCTCGGCTGATATCCGGACCGGCGCTGGTGGCCCGGTTCCGCGCGACGGCGGACGCGGTCTGTGTCGCGATGGCGGTCCACCGCCGGATCGTCGATGACATCCGGGATGCGCACCGGATGGTGCACGACCGTATGGTGGCGGCCGACCAGGAGTGGGGCGCTCGCATCACCGAGGCGGAAGCCGTTCCGGGACATTCCTTCCCGACAATCGGTGACCGATGATTCCGGGCGGCGGCGAGAATGCCGACCACTGGCGGCATCGCGACATCGTGCAGGCATTTTCAACGCTCGATGTCGGCGACGCTGTTGCCCAAGCCGATACGTTTCGACAGCTGGCGCGATGGTGGGAAGACGGCGTGCACGCCTTCGCCTATGCGATCGAAGCGGCGCTGCCCGCGGCATGGTCGGGGCTGGGAGCCGACGCGGCGATCTCGTCCCTGCGTCGATATCTCGGCCGAGCGCGAGACCTGGTCTCCGCTCTCGAGGTCGTGCCCGGGTTGGTGGAGGCCGCAGCAGAGGCCGTCGTCGCGACCAAGTGGGCGATTCCGGATGCCGTCGACGTGGTCTCGGTCCCGGCATGGTCCACGGACCCCGGTGGCCTCCGGGAGTCGATCGAGCGCGAAGCAGAGGCTCGTGCCGTGCTGCGTGAGCGGTACGTCCTGCCGTTCGCCGAACTCGATCGCCGAATACCCATGATCCCGCTGCCGAGTTCCCCGTTCACCGTCGGTTCGACCGGGGCATCGGGATCTGCGTCGGCCAGGCATCCGAATGCCACTGTGAACCGGACGTCATCTTCCGACAGCGGGCGAACCGTGCGCTCGTCCATGGCCGATGTGCTGTATTGCTCTACGGCACAACGAGAGACAGATTGCGAAGCACTGTCGATCAGGACAGACGAATCACCCACCGCTACTTCACGGATCGCGGCTTCGGCGGCCGGGCAGGCATCAGCGGCGTTCTCGGGCACGACCCCGATCACCGTTGCCGCCGACACAGTTGTCGACCCGAGGAGCCGATCCGGACGTGTCGCCATCGAATCGTGTTCGACCTCAGTGGGTCCCGTATGCCCCGACGGCCGATCGGTGGAGCTCAGCGATGAAGAGGGCCGTGCGGCATCGACCTTCGAGATGGGGGAAGACCCCGACAACAGATCGCACCTCTGCGCCCAGACCGCCGGAACCCCGTGCACCATCGAAGTGGCGGCGACAACCCGTGTTCCGGACGGTGCGGGCGCCGAAGTCGTAGCAGTCGACGCGTCAGCAGCCGAGCGAACGGATGACCCCTCGGCCTCGACCTCATCCGCTTCTTGTGTCGCACAACACCCAGGTACGGCGTGGCCTGCGGTTACAAGCGCCGAGGGATACTTCGGCACGGAAGCGGAGCGGGCGACGTCACCGAGCGAGAGAGGCACTCGACCGGCTGGCGGGCCGAGCGCGGTCTTCACCAGCCAAGCCGCGGAGGGCACACGCTCGGGAACCATCCAGCACGATGCCGGAGCGGTACGTACGGGTGCCATCCCACAAGGCGCCGAAGCAACGCGCGCCGGATCCAGTCACCACGGCACCGAAGGAATGCGCGCAGTAACAAGCCAACATGGCGCCGAAGGAACACGCGGACTCGGCCAGCACAGTGCCGAACCGGCGCGCGCATGGGCCTGCCTGCACGATGCGGAGGGGATGCGCGCAGGGGCGAGCGGCCAGGGTCTCGGCTGGGTGAGTGTCAATGTCGGCGGGCCGGGCGCCGGAGGCGGAGGCGGATATCGGGGCGCCGACGGGCTGGATGCGGGCGACGACAGGGGGGCGGGCGCCACGTCGGCCACGATGGGGGCGGGGTGCTTCGCCGGGGCTGTGGTGCCGACGGCGGCGGATGCCTCGAAGAACGGAGGCGTGCGTGACGTGCCGGTCTATTTGGTTACCGAGGCCAATACCGATGTGTTGCTCGGTTGCTCACTACCCACAGTCACCGGCGGGGTGATCGGTGGGGTGCGTGGCGAAGGGCACGACTCGGCCGTGCGGGGTGCGCGATGACGCGGGCGAACGGACAGGCCGCGTCACGGGCACCCCGGTCGGGCGACTGTGAACCGCTCAGGCGCGGCGGGCGGCGACGCGGGCCGGGGAGTGGGCGGCGCCCACTTCTTTACCGGCGAGGGCGTCGAGGCCGAGCATGGCCAACAGTGACACGCAGTCTTCGGCATCGTTGGAATGCGAAGCGACCGTCCGTGCGGCGACCGCGCACTGGCGAGCGTTCTCCGCCTTCTCGGCAGAGCGCGCCTCAGCGAACTCGCTCTGCTCGTGGACGAGGGTGATGTGCCGTTCGGTGGACATATAGCTCCCTAGGTTTCGACCCGAAGCCTACGCCCCCAATCGTTATCTTCGGTGCTGAACCCACCGAAGAGCAGCTTCGGATACCCCGGTGGTCCGCCCCCTCCGGCGGGTGTGCATCAGGCCACATCATCGGTGTGACCGGGGAATCATCGAACCGTGGGTGAGCGCGACCACGCCGCCGAAAAGATGTCACGAAACGGCATCGTGCGCCGCGCGCTGCAACCGGAGCTGTCCGATCTCCGCGACGTTTTTCATCAGCTCGGCGTCGACCCAGCCGACCAGATGCGCGACCGTCAAGTCGGCGTCGGCGGGCCACGGGTACGCCGACGGGAGATCGAGGTCGGCGTCGTCGAGTTCGGTCAGGGTGTCGAGCCACTCGTGCCGGAGCCGACGCAGCCATTCGACGGTGCCGTCACCTGGTCCCGGCCAGACGATATCGGTGCGTTCACGCGGTGGGCGTTGCCGCAGGTGATCAATGGCCACGCTCCACCACCAGCCGATGTGCCAGGTGAGCCAACCGAGGGTCGGAACCGGGATCGGATCGGGCTCGACGTCGGTCCAGTCGGCGACCCACCCGCCGAGGGAGTCTTCGCGCATCGTCCAGCACAGCGCGCTCGGCTCCCACAGAAAGTCCTCCTCGCGCAACCGCTCTAGGTGGTAGTCGAACAATGACCAGACGAGATCGAACTGCCACCGCAGCAACTCACTCCGTGATGTGGACACGGGCGGATCGTGCCATCCGGACCGCCGCGCGGGCGAACGAATTCAGGGCCGAGGGCGTCAGTCGAGCAGATCGCGAACGATGCCGTCGGCCAGCAGTCGACCCTGATCGGTGAGAACGAGGTGATCGTCGACGACCTGGGCCAAACCGTCGGCGAGAATACGGTCGAGGGCGGGGCGCGCCGAGGGGGCGAGGTCGGTGAGCGGTAGGCCGGAGCGCAGGCGCACGGTGAGCATGAGGTGTTCGGTGTAGCGCTCGTCGTCGGTGAGGGCTTCCCAGCCTGCGGCCGGAAGTCCGCCGAGAGCGACCCGGTCGGCATAGCGGGCGGGGTGCTTCACATTCCACCACCGCACACCACCCACATGGCTGTGCGCGCCGGGCCCGGCACCGAGCCAGTCACCACCGGCCCAGTAGCCGAGGTTGTGTCGACAGCGCGCGGAATCGTTTGCGGCCCAATTGGATACCTCGTACCAGCCGAGCCCGGCCCGGGCGAGGCGGGCATCGATGCGCTCGTATCGGGCGGCGAGCACATCGTCGTCGGGTGCGGGCAGTTCACCACGGCGGACCTTGCGCGCCAGCGCGGTTCCGTCTTCGACGATCAGGGAGTAGGCGGACACATGATCCACACCGGCGTCGAGCACGGCGTCCAGACTCGCGTCGAGATCGGCGTCGGTCTCACCGGGCGTGCCGTAGATGAGGTCGAGATTCACGTGCTCGAACCCGGCGGCGCGCGCTTCCTTCGCCGCGGCCACCGCCCGGCCTGGGGTGTGGGTGCGGTCGAGTACCTTCAGCACGTGCTGCGCGGCCGACTGCATACCGAGCGAAATCCGGGTGTAGCCCGCCGTTCGGAGCCGCTCGAAGAACTCCGGCGACGTCGACTCCGGATTGGATTCCGTGGTCACCTCGGCGTCGGCGGCGAGAGTGAAGTTCGCCCGCACCGCGTCGAGCACCGACGCGAGCCCGTCCCCACCGAGCAACGAGGGCGTCCCGCCGCCCACGAAGATCGTCGAGACCTCGGGGGTAGCACTCGGCAGCGCACCGAACTCGGCCGCCGCGGTCGCGAGCTCGCCGCGCAACGCCTCGAGCCACGACTGGGGCGACGCCGAGGTCCCCAGCTCACCCGCTGTGTAGGTGTTGAAGTCGCAGTAGCCGCAGCGTGTGGCGCAGAAGGGGACGTGCACATACACCCCGAACGCACCGCCCCCGAAATCGCGCAGCACCGGTCGCTCGGCGTCGGCCGGTGTCGCACCGGGAGCCCCGGGAGTCGCGCTGGTGATCACCACTCCAGTCTGCCGGGTGCTGGTGAGCTGCCGCGTCCGGCCCCGATCGGTGCGGCTGATCCGGGCACGGTGCACCGGGGGTCGGACACGGCCCGGGAGCCGTTCCCCGCCTCGCCACGAGGGAACAGGACTCGCGGTCGGGCTGCCCGAGTAAGGCACCGACAACCGCAGCGGTGCCCTGCCATCGGGAAGGCGCGCCCCCGTGCGTTGGCCGATATTCCCGACGACGGGCCGCCCACGAAGGCGGACCGATCAGTCCACTACGGGGGTGTTCTGGTTGGCGGTCAGTACCCAGGTGCCGTCTTCTTTGGTCATCACATACATCGGCGTACCCCGGCCCGTCAGCTCACCGTCGACGGCGAAGTAGCTCTGCCGGATCTTCACCGCGGCGACGTCCGGGCGCAGGAAGAGCACGTGTTCGATGTCGTAGGTCGCCTTGCCGTGGGTGGTCGCGCCGGGCAACACCTGGGCGGTGAACTCGGCGATGGCGGCGCGGCCGAACAGTCGCTTTCCGTGGCCCGTGGTCCAGATCGCGTCGTCGCGGAAGACGGAGACGAACTCGTCGATCAGTTCGTTGTCCTGCGCGTGCGCGATGGCCTCGACGACAGCGCGGATGGTTGCGAGTTCGGAGTCGAGATCGGCGGGGGCTCGGCCCGCTACCGTGACGTTGTCGCTCATGCGGTCACTGTGCGCCCTCAACCACGGTTCAGGTCAACCGATGCGGCGCCCGACACACTCGCGCCAGCGGACGAATCGCCGTTCACTTCCTCGCCGAGCGCTATGACGCCTGTCACAGAACGGTACGGTCGTCCAGGGGATTTCCCTCAAAAGTGCGGGAAATATCTCCTTGCGTTCGGAACGACCCCCCTGACATGGCACAATAAGCACATGCACGCAACTGGAGTACGACTCGTGGCCCGTCGCCACGTCGACTTCCAGCGTGTCTGCAGCGCCTGTTGTCGGCCCGGTTCCTACCGGTAGCGCAGCGGCGTCCGCCCGGGAATCCCCGGTGCCTTCGACTTTCATCGGCCCGCTGACCACCTGACGCGAGCCAGCCCCTCGCGCCTTCAGCACGGATGTACACCCACCCCCGCAGGAGCGACCCCACATGACGTCGAGCACCGACGCCGGTTCGACCGAACAGTCGACGGCGCAGGCCCGTCCCGAGCGCCCGGTCTCCGAGCGCCGCGTCCGGCCCGACCGTCCGCGCCCCGAAGGCGCGGTCGCGCCGCGCGAGCGCACCGGCAAGCCGGTCCGCCGCCGCTCCGAAGGCCAGTGGGCCCTCGGATATCGCGAGCCGCTGAACCCGAACGAGCAGTCCAAGAAGGACGACAACCCGCTCAACGTGCGGGCCAGAATCGAGAACATCTACGCCAAGGGCGGCTTCGACTCGATCGACAAGGCCGATCTGCGCGGCCGCTTCCGCTGGTGGGGCCTCTACACCCAGCGTGAAGAGGGCTACGACGGCACCTGGACCGACGACGACAACGTCGACATCCTCGAGGCCAAGTACTTCATGATGCGGGTGCGCTGCGACGCGGGCGCGCTCAACGCCGCCCAGCTGCGCACCATCGGCCAGATCTCCACCGAGTTCGGCCGCGACACCGCCGACCTGTCCGACCGCGAGAACGTCCAGTACCACTGGATCGAGGTCGAGAACGTCCCCGAGATCTGGCGCAGGCTGGAGTCGGTCGGTCTGCACACCACCGAGGCGTGCGGCGACTGCCCGCGCGTGATCCTGGGTTCGCCGCTGGCCGGTGAGTCGCTCGACGAGATCATCGACCCCACGCTCGCGATCGACGAGATCGTCAAGCGCTACATCGGGAAGAAGGAGTACTCCAACCTTCCCCGCAAGTTCAAGACCGCGATCTCGGGCCAGCAGGACGTGGTGCACGAGATCAACGACGTCGCCTTCGTCGGCGTGAACCACCCCGAGCACGGGCCCGGCCTGGACCTCTGGGTCGGTGGCGGTCTGTCGACCAACCCGATGCTGGCCAAGCGGGTCGGCGCGTGGGTGCCGCTCGACGAAGTACCCGATGTGTGGGAAGCCGTCGTGTCGCTGTTCCGCGACTACGGCTACCGCCGCCTGCGCACCAAGGCCCGCCTGAAGTTCCTCATCAAGGACTGGGGCATCGAGAAGTTCCGTCAGGTGCTCGAGGACGAGTACCTGAAGCGCAAGCTCATCGACGGCCCCGCTCCCGAGCAGCCTGCCAAGCCGATCGACCACGTGGGCGTGCAGAAGCTGCGCAACGGCCTCAACGCCGTCGGCTTCTCCCCCATCGCCGGTCGCGTGTCGGGCACCATCCTGAGCAAGGTCGCCGACGCCGCCGAGAAGTACGGCTCGGACCGCATCCGGTTCACCCCGTACCAGAAGCTGATCGTCCTCGACATCGCCGACGACCAGGTAGACGCGCTGATCGACGAACTGGAACCGCTCGGCCTGCAGGCGCGTCCGTCGATCTGGCGGCGAAACCTGCTCGCCTGCAGCGGTATCGAGTTCTGCAAGCTGTCATTCGTCGAGACCCGCAAGCGCTCGCAGGTGCTCGCCCCCGAGCTCGAGCAGCGCCTGGCCGACATCAACGCACAGCTCGACGTGCCGATCACGATCAACATCAACGGCTGCCCGAACTCGTGCGGCCGGTCCCAGATCGCCGACATCGGCTTCAAGGGCCAGCTCGTCGACGACGGCACCGGGAATCAGGTCGAGGGCTTCCAGGTTCACCTGGGTGGCAGCCTCGGTCTGGACAGCGGTTTCGGCCGCAAGCTGCGTCAGCACAAGGTGACCAGCGTCGAGCTCGGCGACTACATCGAGCGTGTCGTGCGCAACTTCGTCAAGAACCGCGAAGACGGTGAACGTTTCGCGGTGTGGGCGGTTCGCGCCGACGAGGCCGACCTCCGCTAGTGGATGAGGAGATCTCAACTGTGACAACGAATCTCGCCGCCAAGCTGTCCGAGGACGAACTGCGCGCCATCGCCGAGCAGGGCGCGGCCGAACTGGGCCCCGACGCCTCGGCCGTCGACCTGATCGCCTGGACCGACCGGACTTTCGGCAACAACTACATCGTCGCCTCGAACATGCAGGACGGTGTGCTGGTGCACCTGGCCGCGCAGGCTCGTCCTGGCGTCGACGTGCTGTTCCTCGACACCGGCTACCACTTCGCCGAGACCATCGGTACCCGTGACGCGGTCGAGGCCGTGTACGGGGTGAACGTGGTGAACGTGCGGCCCGAGCACAGCGTCGCCGAGCAGGACGAGCTGCTCGGCAAGGACCTGTTCGCGCGCGACGCCGCCGAATGCTGCCGTCTGCGCAAGGTGGTCCCGCTGAAGAAGTCGCTGTCGGGCTACAACGCCTGGATCACCGGCATCCGCCGGGTGGAGGCGCCCACGCGCGCCAACGCCCCGCTGATCTCCTTCGACGAAGCGTTCGGCCTGGTGAAGATCAATCCGATCGCACCGTGGTCCGACGACGAGATGCAGGCCTACATCGAGGCCAACGGCATCCTCGTCAATCCCCTGGTGGAAGAGGGCTACCCGTCCATCGGCTGCGCACCCTGCACGCGCAAGCCCGAACCGGGGTCCGATCCGCGCAGTGGCCGCTGGGCGGGCCTCGCCAAGACCGAGTGCGGATTGCACCAATCATGACCATCACCACCACCGGGAGTGAGCCTGTGAACACCGACACCACCGAACGCGATCTCGGCCTGACCGAGTTCGACACCCTCGCGGCGCTGGAGTCCGAGGCGATCCACATCTTCCGTGAGGTCGCGGGCGAGTTCGAGCGGCCGGTGATCCTGTTCTCCGGCGGCAAGGACTCCACCGTGCTGCTGCACCTGGCGCTCAAGGCCTTCTGGCCCGCGCCGCTGCCGTTCGCGCTGCTGCACGTCGACACCGGGCACAACCTCGACGAGGTGCTCGAGTTCCGCGACAAGGTGGTGGAGAAGTACGGGCTGCGCCTGCACGTGGCCTCGGTCGAGGAGTACTTGGCCGACGGCCGCCTCACCGAGCGCCCCGACGGCATCCGCAACCCGCTGCAGACCGTCCCGCTGCTCGACGCCATCACCGAGCACCGCTTCGACGCGGTCTTCGGCGGCGGTCGCCGCGACGAGGAGCGTTCGCGCGCCAAGGAGCGGATCTTCTCGCTGCGCAACGCCTTCGGTCAGTGGGACCCGAAGCGGCAGCGGCCCGAACTGTGGAACCTCTACAACGGCAAGCACGCACCGGGTGAGCACGTGCGCGTGTTCCCGCTGAGCAACTGGACCGAGCTCGACATCTGGCGCTACATCGCCCGCGAGGACATCGATCTGGCCTCCATCTACTACGCCCACGAGCGCCCGGTGTACCAGCGCGACGGCATGTGGATGACCCCCGGCGTGTGGGGCGGCCCGAACGAGAACGAAGTGCTCGAGACCCGGTCGGTGCGCTACCGCACCGTCGGCGACGGTTCCACCACCGGCGCCATCATCTCCGACGCCGCCGACAACGAGGCCATCCTGGCCGAGGTCGCCGCGTCCCGACTGACCGAACGCGGTGCCACCCGCGGCGACGACCGCGTGTCCGAGGCCGCCATGGAGGACCGCAAGCGAGAGGGTTATTTCTGATATGTCCGACCTATTGAGGCTGGCCACCGCCGGTTCTGTCGACGACGGCAAGTCCACTTTGGTCGGACGGCTGCTCTACGACACCAAGTCCGTGCTGGCCGATCAGATCGACGCCGTCACCCGCGCCTCGGTGGACAAGGGTCTGTCGACTCCCGACCTGTCGCTGCTCGTCGACGGCCTGCGTGCCGAGCGGGAGCAGGGCATCACCATCGATGTGGCCTACCGCTACTTCGCCACGCCGAAGCGCTCGTTCGTGCTGGCCGACACCCCGGGGCACGTGCAGTACACCCGCAACACGGTGTCCGGCGCGTCCACCGCGCAGCTGGTGATCCTGCTCGTCGACGCGCGCAAGGGTGTCATCGAGCAGACCCGCCGCCACGCCGCCGTGCTGGCGCTGCTCGGCGTGCCGAAGCTGGTGCTGGCCGTGAACAAGATCGACCTGGTGGACAACCCGGCCGAGGTGTTCGCCGCGATCTCGGCGGAGTTCAACGCGCTCACCGCCAAGCTGGGCTGGGCCGACGAGGACGTCCTCGAGATCCCCGTCTCGGCGCTGCACGGTGACAACATCGCCAGCCGCTCGGAGAACACCCCGTACTACGACGGCCCCTCGCTGATCGAGCACCTGGAATCGGTGCCCGTGGACGCGGATTCGACCGGCACGCACGCCCTCGGCCTGCGCTTCCCGGTGCAGTACGTGATCCGTCCGCGCACCGCCGAGTACCCCGACTACCGCGGCTACGCGGGTCAGATCGCGGCCGGGTCGGTCTCCCCCGGTGACGAGATCGTGGTGCTGCCCTCGGGCAAGCGCACCACCGTCGAGCGCATCGACACCCCCGACGGTGAACTCGCCGTCGCGCAGGTGGGCCGCAGCGTGACGCTGATCCTGGCCGACGAGGTCGACATCTCGCGCGGTGACATCATCGCCTCGGTCGCCGACGCCCCGGAGGCGATCGACACCTTCGACGCGACCGTGTGCTGGCTGGGCGACAAGTCGCTGCGCCCCGGCGCGCGGCTGCTGCTCAAGCACGGCGCCAAGACCACGCAGGCGATCGTCGGCGCGCTCGTGGAGCGGTTCGACGAGCAGACCCTGACGGCCGAGCCGAGCCCGGAAACCCTGGAACTCAACGACATCGGCCGCGTCTCGCTGCGCCTGGCCGAGCCGATCCCGGCCGACGACTACCGCACGAACCGGCACACCGGCTCGTTCCTGCTGATCGACCCTGCCGGTGGCAACACACTGGCGGCCGGACTGGTGGGCGACGTGCTGACCTCGGTCGAGGTCGGTAGCGCGGTCTGATGACGCGCCTGCTCGCCCCGTCGCGCGGCACCTCTCCGGTGCCGCGCCGCGGCGGCGGGCCCGCGCTGATCGCGGTCGCCCACGGCAGTCGCGATCCGCGCTCGGCGGCCACCATGGCGGCCGCTGTCGCCGACATCGCCGCGGCCCGGCCGGATCTCACCGTCCGCTTGGCTTTTCTCGACCTGAGCGCACCCTCCGTCGACCAGGTGGTCGACGACTTGGCCGCGCGAGGACACACCGACGCCATCGTCGTTCCGTTGCTGCTGGGCAGCGCCTTCCACGCGCGCGTCGACCTGCCCGCCCTGCTGGACCAGGCGCGGCACCGGCATCCACAGCTTCAGCTGACCCAAGCCGACGTCCTCGGCGCCGACCCACGACTGATCGCGGCACTCCACGACCGGGTCATCGAGGCCTTCGCCGATCTGCCAGGCTCGGCCACTCCGGCAGGGGTCGTTTCCGCAGCGGCCGGTAAGACGATGAACGCAGTTGGCCCTACAGGCCCCACCACTCCAGCGGGCGCAGCCACTCCGGTGAGCGTGGGTGCCCCAGCGGGCGCAGCCACCGCATCGGGCGCGATCACTCCGACAAACGCAGCCACATCGACAAGCTTGGGCGCCCCGGCAAACGTCGGCACATCGGCAACCGCGGAGACTTCGGCCACCGCTGGCGGAGCATCGAGTTGGGCTCTGTCGGGTACCGTTTCGCGTGCCGTCGCACTGAATACTCCCGGGCGGGGCATCGAGGCGCTGGGGATCGTGGTCGCGGCGGTGGGGTCGCGCAGCGCCGACGCCAATCTGCGCACCGCCGCGGTAGCTCGCCGCCTGTCGGAGTCGACCGGACTGCGCACCGAGATCTGTTTCGCCACAGTGGAACCCGGAATCTCGGCCGCCGTGGAGCGCCTGCGGGCGCGAGGCGCACGCCGCGTTGTGGTCGCTCCGTGGTTTCTCGCACCCGGCCTGCTCACCGACCGCCTCCACGCGGCGGCCCCTGACATCGTTCACGCCGACATCATCGGAGCGCACCCGGCACTGACGGACGTCGTGTGGGCTCGCTACGACAGCGCGACGGCGCCGGAACTCGAACTCTCCGCCTGAGTTCCAGCGCACTACCATCGTCTGGCTCCGACGACTTACAGGGCTGAATCCAGCTCTTCGAGGATTCCAGCGAATTCAGCGGGCTCGATCGTGACCTCGAAGATCCGTCCCACATGCTCGGGATGATCGAGCAGATGCCCCTCACGCCAGAACTGCAGCGTGATCACCAGGTCGTCGCCGTCACGGAAGGCGAAGGTCTGCAAGTTGTCGGTCGTAGGTCCCCAGCACAGGAATCGAAACTGCTCGCGCAACTGACAAATCGGGTCGTCGTCGGTCGCGGTGCCGAACCGGCGATGAGTGGCGACCGCAGACAGCCCGGCAACGGGCAGCGGCGGAATGCGCCCGGAACGTACCGAGACGGCCGTTTCCTCCACAGACCGGCGGAACTGCTCGACGAAGACCATGTTGTCGTCGCACGTCAACCACTGATCGGCGGCCCACAGGTCCACTCGACGCAGCCCCGAGGACCGCTCGCCGACTTCGACAGCGAACCTGCGCTTTTCACCCAGAAGTACGGCCACCTGGACACGATGTCAGCTTCGTCGCGTCGCACACAACCGAGTTCGTCTCCGCGTTGTGAACCGCAGAAGCGGCACTCCCTGGCGTGGCAGCCTCCGTGATGGTCAGGCGACCACTACGGGCGGTCGAGTCGAATGAACCTGGCGTAGATTGAATCTCCCGCTCGGACCACTTGCAAGACACGACCGAGGAACTCCGGCGATCACGCCTCATCGCGATCGGTTCGCTCGTCCGAAGACCGGCGGGCGAACCATCGTGGCGTTCGGGGCCTGGCACCACGTCTCGGGCCATGAACGAGAACCTCGGCGCGGCGTTCGAGAACCGACGGATCGGCCGGTTATCTGGCCCGAACGGCCCCAGCTACCGGTTACACCGATCGCTGCCCAACCTGACCGAACCGCGCGATCAGCAGTGACTCATTTCACAGCCCGTCACCTTTACCGTATACCCCCTAGGGGTATATTTTCGTGTCAGAAGCACAGCGAATCGAGAGGCGAACCGATGACCACCAACGCCCACGTCGGCCACCCCACCGTCGACACCACCACCCAGCCCGCGCACATCGGTGGGCATGCGGCCTTCGTCGACCACGCGGCTCATCACCAGCCCGCCGCAACACACGCGGGTCACGCCGCCGGACCCACCGATCCCCACGCGACCGAACACGCAGCTGACACCACCCGACCGGGACACCCGACACCCGCCGGAGCTCATGCCGCCCACGGCGACGTCCACGCCGCACATGGCGACGCCCACGCCGGATACGGCGGCACTCACGCCGCACACGGCAATACCCACGCCGGATACGGCGGCACTCACGCCGCACACGGCAATACCCACGCCGGATACGGCGGCACTCACGCCGCACACGGCGACGCTCACGCCGGGCACGGCGACACCCACACCGCACACAGCGACGCTCACGCCGCACACGGAGCCGGTGCCCCCGGCGGCCTCCTGGTCACACAGGACGGCTACACCCTCGACCTCGACACCACCATCGCCGAGCCGGGCGGGATCGACTTCCGGTTTCGGATTCTGGGGCCCGACGGGAAAGCGGTCACCGAGTTCGACCCGATCCACGATCGCGAGTTGCATCTGATCGTGGCGCGGCGGGAGTTGACCGGGTTCTGGCATGTACATCCGGCGCGTGAGGCCGACGACACCTGGGTGATTCGGCTGGAGCTGCCCGAGGCGGGGGCATACCGGGTGTTCGCCGATATCGCGCCGCGCGCGCTGGGTCGGACGATCACTCTCGGTGCCGATCTCGCGATCGCGGGACAGTATGCGCCGCAACCTGTTCCGGCCGCCGGTCGGATCGCGGAGGTCGACGGCTACGAGGTGACCGTCGACGGTGAGCTACGCGCCGAAGGCGACCTGCTGACGCTGACGGTCCGCAAAGACGGTGTGCCGGTGACGGATCTGCAGCCCTACCTGGCCGCTTTCGGCCACCTCGTGATCCTGCGGGCGGGCGACCTCGCCTACGTGCACGTGCACCCCAATGGTGAACCGGGCGACGGAGTCACCCCGGCCGGACCCGAAATCACCTTCCACACAGCGGTTCCCGGTCGGGGCACCTACCGACTGTTCCTGGACTTCCGCCACGGCGACGTGGTCCGCACCGCCGCCTTCACCCTCACGGCCGACTAGTCGAACCCGCGAACGGCGCCACTGCCCTGGAGGCAGTGGCGCCGTCGGCATGTCCTCACCGTTGCGCCAGCAAGCGAGCGGTGATGGTCCGCGCGGCATCCAAACGGGTCGAATCGCCGATCTGGCGGGCGATATTGGCGGCGCTGACCACCGCGTCCAGTTCGAAAACCAGCTGATCGGGATCGATTCCGGTCAGTTCACCGAGCTCTTGCGCCTTGCGGACCTCGGTCGCCAACAGGCCGAGCCACTCTTCACGGTCGGCCACGATCGCATCGTGCACGGCGCCCTGCTTGCTGCTGAACTCGGTCAGGGTCGCGACGCGGAAGCAGCCGCCAGGGAACGGTGGATCGGCGATGTGGTCGAACCAGCGATCCATCAGCGTCCTCATCCGCTCGATACCGCGCGGCTCCCGCAGGCTCGGCGCGATCACCCGCTCGATGAACACATCGCGGGCGGCTTGCACGGCCGCGAGCTGGAGCGCCTCCTTGGTGCCGAACAGCGTGGCGATACCGCTTTTGCTGATGCCGAGGTCGGCGGCGAGCATGCCGATGCTCAGGCCGTCGAGGCCTTCGACGGAGGCGAGTTCGGCGGCGCGGCGCGCGATCGTCGCCCGAGCGCGGGCACCCTTGGCCAGTCGCTGATCGGCGGGCTCGGTCTCGGTCATAGTCGCCATTGTCCCACTCCTTCTTGCTCGTACGAACGATCGGTCGTACTTTATTTACGAACGATCGTACGTTCTTATTTCTCTCCCCGAAGGGGCATCCCATGACCGACGTCACCGCGCGGCCCGAGCAACCGCCGACCAGTCCGAGTACCCGCGCCGCCTCGCGTGCGCTCGCCGTCGCCGCGGGCGCGGCGTTCATCGCCTTCCTCGATCTGTCGGTGGTGAACATCGCCTTCCCGACCATCGCCACCAGCTATCCCGGAACGCCGACCAATACGCTCACCTGGATCGTCAGCGGCTACGCGATCGCTTTCGCCGCCCTGCTGACCCCGGCGGGGCGGCTGGCCGACAGCCTCGGACGGCGGCGGCTGTTCGCATTGTCGCTGGCCGGGTTCGCCGTCACCTCGGTGCTGTGCGGGCTCGCGCCGGGCGCTGGTTGGCTCATCGCCGGACGCCTCCTCCAGGGCCTGACCGCGGCGTTCATGGTTCCCTCGGCACTCGCCCTCGTCTTGGTCGCCACCCCGAGGGAGAAGATCGGTGCCGCCATCGCCGCCTGGACGGCCGCGGGTGGATTCGCCGCGGTGGTCGGTCCGGCGATCGGCGGTGCGCTAGTGGAGACGCTCGGCTGGCGTGCGGTCTTCCTGGTCAATGTGCCGGTCGCCGTGGCACTGATCGTGCCAGCCCTTCGCCTGCCCATCGACGAGCCGCATGGGGACTCGGCACTACCCGACCCGCTCGGCATCATCGCCATCGCGCTCGGCCTCGGCGCGGTCGTCGCCGGGATCACCGAGGGCCAGACCTGGGGGTGGACCGCGCCGGTCACGCTGGTCGCGCTGATCGGCGGTTCGGCTCTCGTGTCCCTCGCGCTGATTCGCTCGCTGCGCCATCCCTCGCCCGCCGTGGCCGTCGCGCTGTGGCGGAATCGCCGATTCGCCCTCGCCAATGCCGGTTCGCTGCTGTTCGGCGCGACGATGTTCGCCTGGCTGCTCGCCGGGCCGTTGTTCCTCGACGCGATGTGGGGCTACTCGGTGCTCGAATCCGCGGCCGCGCTCACCGTCGGGGCGGGCGCCTCTATGGTCACTTCGGTGATCGTCGGCCGGATCACGGCACCGTCGGCACAGCGCTGGGCCGCCGTGCTCGGTGCGCTGATGTACACCGCCGCGCTCGCCTGGATGAGTACCGACGCCTTCGGGCCCGACCCCGCGCTGTGGTCGGCGTGGGTGCCCGCCGGAGTGCTCGGCGGTGGCGGCATCGGCATCGTGGTGACGGTGCTCGGTACCGCTGCGGCGAGTTCGGTTCCGCCACAGCAGTTCGCGGCGGGCATCGGGATGAACGTGACCGCCCGACAGGTGGGTGGTGCGGTGGGTGTCGCCGTGCTCGCCGCGGTCTTCACCGCCGTCCCCGCTGACGCGGTGCGTGCCTTCCACACGGTCTTCGCCATCGGCGCGGTGATCGGTCTCGCCGTCGCGCTGCTGCTGCTCGTGCCCTCGGACACCAAGAACTAGGAGTCGAGATGTCTTCCAGCACACCCTTGTCCGCGCACTACACCGAAGCCGACGATCCGCTGGTCCTGGCACCGGAGCGGGCGGTCGAACTCCTGCGCGGGGCGCCGTGGCGGCGTTTCGCCGTCCTCGGCGATTCGATCGCCGCCGGAACCGGCGACCCGAGCCCGGGGTACGCGACCACCGGGTGGGCCGATCGCGTCGCAGCCACCCTGCGCGCGGTGAATCCCGAACTGGCCTATCGCAATACCGGCCGTGTCGGCGCGACGAGCACCCAGGTCAGACAGCATCAGCTGCCCGAGATCCTCGAGTTCGGACCCGATCTGGTGCATGTGAACTGCGGCGGCAACGACCTGTTCGAAGCGGGCGGTGATCCGAACAGACTGCGGGACAACCTGTCCGCGATGCTCACCGCACTCGCCGAGGCCGGTGCGCAACTGTCGATGTTCACCGTCGCCGATGTGTGGGCCGTCGAACGAATGGAGCCGATGCGGGCGATGCGGGCGCGCATGGCGCAGATGAACGAGCTGATCCGCGCGCTCGCCACCGAATACGACGCCGTCCTGACGGAGTTCTGGGAACACCCGGTACGCCTGCGGCCCAGCGTGATGAGCGCGGACTTGATCCACTTCACGACCAGCGGACACGCGGTGGTGGCGACCGAGGTCACCCGGGCCCTGGCCGAGCGGCTCGGCCGCGTCTGACCCACCGGCGCGCCAGGCGACGAATCAGCTGTTGTCGCGGACCAGTTCGGCGCCGAGCGCGGCCAGTTCCGCCCGAACCTCCGGGGGGCCGACGACTTCCACGTCGGCCCCCCACCCCGCGAGTTGCCTGGCGACCATCTTCGCCGTGTCCGCCGTGATCTCGGCACGGACCCGCCCGTCGGCCGAGGGACCGAGCAGCGTGCAGTTGCGGCCCTGCTGGTCTACCAGGATCGGGGCCAACGCGGCGGAGACGAGCACCGTCGCGGCGACGGCGGCGCGCCGTTGCTCCATCCTGGTCACGATCCGCGCCCACTCGGCTGGCAAGTCGAAATCCGCGGGCCGGTCGAAGGCTTCGTCGAGCACGGTGACCTGGCCGATCCGGTCGAGACGAAAGGTCCGGCGGCCACGGTCGGTACCCGCGATCAGGTACCAGACCGTTTCCTTCTCCACCAGGCCCCACGGGCTCAGCTCCCGCACGGTGCGCTCCCCCGAGCGCACGTACTCGATACGCACCCGACAGCGATCGACGACCGCCCGTTGGAGCGGGGCCAGCGCCGCGGGCGGACGCGAATCGGGCCGTCCCCAGCGGGCCGGGTCGACGACGATCGCGTCGGCCGCCGCGGCGGCGTCCGCACGGAAGGTCTGCGGCAACGCTCGCACCAGTTTGCGCAGCGCGGACTTCAGTTCGGGTGCGGCCTGCGCGGCCGGGCCCGCCAGCAGGAACAGCGCCCGCGTCTCGCCCGCCGTCAGCCCGGACAGATCGGTGCGGGCACCGCCGATCAGCGACCACCCACCGCCGCGCCCGGCCTGCGGATAGACGGGGATACCCGCCGCCGACAATGCCTCGAGGTCGCGCCGGGCGGTCGCCACCGACACCTCCAACTCGGCGGCGACCTGCGCGGCCGTCACCCGGCCGCGCGCCTGCATCAACAGCAGGGTGGCCACCAATCTGTCCGCTCGCATACTCGATGATTCTGCCGAACAAAGTGCTCATTCGGTGAGCACTTTGGCTGGCAGAGTTCGGAGAAACAGCACGACGACCCCCAGGAGCAGACATGTTGCGCGGAATGGCCACCACCACCTACTACGCCGACGACCTCACCGCCGCCAAGGACTGGTACTCCGAATTCCTCGGCCTGGCCCCGTATTACGAGGTGCCGGGCGGCTACTACGAGTTCCGGCTCGGCCCGGGACAGGACGAACTCGGCATCATCAACCGCGCCTACGCACCGGCCGGTGCCCGCAACGCCCCGGGCGGCGGCGGAATCGTGTACTGGCACGTCGACGATCTCGCCGCCGCCCGCACCCGCCTACTCGACCTCGGTGCCACCGAATACGAGCCGATCACCGAACACGGCGACGGCGCGGGCTTCGTGACGGCCTCGGTACTCGACCCCTTCGGCAATGTCCTCGGCATCATGTCCAACCCGCATTTCGTGGCGATGACCGCCGCGCGGGACGCGGCGAGCGCCTGAGCGTCAGAACCAGCGTTCGAGGACGGTGGCGACACCGTCCTCGGTGACGTGGCCGGTCACCTCGTCTGCCATGGCGAGTACCTCGTCGGGCGCGCCGGTCATGGCCACGGAATGCGCCGCCCAGCGCAGCATTTCGCGATCATTGAAGCCGTCGCCGATGGCAAGTGTCGCCGAGGAGTGGACACCGAGCGAGCACCGGAGACGTTCCAGCGCCCAGCCTTTCGACACACCACGACGCGAGACCGTGAGCCAGGGCCCGAATTCACCGTGCACCCACGATGTTTCGGGTACCACGAGACTTTCGAGCTGGCGCACCATCTCGATGACGTCGCCACCGGGCCACCATCCGTTGAGTCGTGGTGTCGGCTCGCTGCTGAGCACGTGGTGATCCACGAGCTGGAAATCGCCGATCGAGTACTCCCCCGGGCTGTGGCCCGTTGCCCAGACGCCGACGCCGACGCGCTCGGCGGCGAAGATCATCTCCGGGAACAGCGCCCGCAACGCGCCGACGGCGGGCGCCGGGTCGAACAGTTCCACCGCGACGGGTTCCCCACGTGCCACGTCGATCTGGACGGCACCGTTGGAGCACAGCGCGTGCCCCTCGCCGAGTCCGAGTTCGCGCAGCACGGGCCGGGTGGTGAGCACGGTTCGCCCGGTCGTCACCACGACGTGCGCCCCCGCGTCCACCGCCGCCCGCACCGCGGCGACGACTCGCGCGCTGATGGCACACCCCGTCTCCAGCAGAGTTCCATCGATATCGAGCGCGATCAGCTTCGGCGCTCCCCCGAGTGCGGCCATCACCCCATTGTGCCCGCCGTGTTCGCCGCCCACGAGGGAATTCATCGCCCTTGACACGCGGGCACCGTGCGACTGGCACCCCGAAACATCGCCGTGCCTTGGGCTCCCGCGCGATACTTCGTCTCCACAGCGATCTGTCGTCGGTCGGAGTGCTCACCAGCGAGACCGCGAAACAGGCGGACCACCGCCGATGCGCTCACGGGCGGCAGCGGCATCCTCCTCACGCGGCGAGGAACCGAAGTGTGGGGTCTCAGCGGCGAGAACCGCCGCCCCCGCCGCCCCCGCCGCCACCGTCACCGCCGGATGAACCACCGGAGTCGCTGCCGCCGGAGTCGCTGCCGCCGGAGGTTCCGCCGGACGTGGAGCCGCCCGACGTACCGCCCGAGGTGGAGCCTCCCGACGTGCCGCCTGAGGTGGAACCTCCCGACGTGCCGCCCGACGCCGAACCACCGGACGTACCACCCGACGTGGAACCACCGGAAGTGCTGCCACCCGAACCGGCCCCGCCGGAGTCGGCGCCCGAGGTTCCGCCGGTCGAGCCGCCTGCGCCCGCGCCACCGGAGGCGCCGCCCGAGTCGCCACCAGAGGCCCCACCCGAGTCGCCACCGGAGGCCCCACCCGACGTGCCACCGGAGGTACCGCCCGAGTCACCTCCGCCGGATGTCCCACCCGACGCCCCACCCGAGGTACCGCCGGAAACGCCACCCGACGTGCCACCGGTCGACGCACCCGAATCGCTCCCGCCGACTCCGCCGGACGTATCGCCGGAGGGGATACCGCCGGTGCCGACAGGGTTGTACGGGTTGTCGGAAGGCGTCGCGCCGCTGCCGAGGCCGTCGGATATACCGATATCCACCCCACCCGTAGCGGGCGGGGACACATCGGGAGCACCGGTACCGGGCGCCGGGAGGGCGGTGTCGCGGGGAATGCCGGGGACTGCGGGGTTCGTCGATCCAGCTGAAGGGATGCCGGGCACCGAGGGCACCCCGGCGATCGGACCGGGGTCGGCGACGGGCCCGGGGTCGCCCGGCACCTCGGTGGTCGGCCTGTCGAACGGCAGCGGGTTCACGAAATGGGCAGGGTCACCGTAGGACGTCCGGGCCAGGACCGGCGAACGACAGTCCCCACCGCCCGGCCGGAACCGTTCGCCCCCAGCGGAACCCGCCTGCGACGCTGCCCGGTCGGGGGCACCCGAAGCCGCGCCGACGATCATTTCGTACGCGGTGCGGGCGGCCGCACTGACGACACGCACCTTGCCGGTGACCGGGTCGATCGTGTTGACCAACCCGGTGGTCTTGGCGGCGAGCAGGTCGGCGCTCATGTCGTAGAGCAGCGCGTCGGCGGGAGCGCCGAGGACGGGGAACCGTTCGAGAACCGGCGTCAAGCCCGGATCGAACGGACTGCCGAACACTGTCATCGCCGACATCGCGAGCGCGGAAACCACGGCGGCGCTGGAGAAGACGGCCACGTGCGGAGCCGCGCCGCCGCCCTGCTGAGGCGGGGCGAAGGTGCGCGCGGCCAGGGCCGCCGCCCCTGCGGCGACGACCTGGCCGGGGTCGGCGACCGTCACCAGCGGAACGCCGAGCTCGGCGAGGGTGCGCGCCACCTCCGGCGGGCGCGACGCTCCACCGACGAGCAGGATGTGCGACAGATCGGCCAGACGCAGACCCGCGGTGGCGACGGTCTTGCTGACCAGCGGGAAGGTGTCGCGGATGTGTTCGGCGCGCAGGCTGTCGGTGTTGACCATGGACGTGAGCGTCGACGTGGCGCGGCCGGTGCGCGGTTCCCCGGCGTACCGGGCGACCATCTCCCCCAACGGCTTTCCGCCGAAATCGGTGGACCGCACGGGCGTGCCGACCATGGGGTGGTGCGGCCAGTCGGGGCCGACGCGCAGCACGGTCAGGTCCAGGCTGTTGGCGCCCAGGTCGTAGACGAGCACGAAACCCGGTGCGAGTGGGCCCTGGTCGGCCTCGAGCCACTCGGCGGCGGCCACCGGTTCGGGTGCGAGCAGCACCTGACCCGCGCCTGCCAGGTGTAATGCCTGACCGAGCAGGGCGACCTGCTTCTCGGTGTAGGTGGCCGGGTACGTGAGCACCACCCCGGCGGCCGGTTCGGCGAGTTCGATGAGCCCCGTGGCGACGGCGGCGATCAGGTTGGTGGCGGAGTAGAAGCGCCCCGCGATCACCATCGGCTCCGGTTCGCGGCTCAGGTCCGCGAAATCGGTGATGGCCGACGCGAATTCGTTGATCGCGCCGATGCGGGGGCGGCCCGCGTCGTCGAATGTGAGGGCGGTACGGCGTGTGCGTACCGTCGGCTTGGCCGGATCCTCGGCGACAACCGCCGAAATCGCATTGACCGTGCCGATGCTCAAACCCAGACCTCTGGTCATTGTATTTGCTATCCCGTCAACGCACCGTGACCACGTCCAGCACGCGAGCGCACTCATGTGGCCGCGGTCGTCTTCCAAACAGCTCGCCCAGATTAACGGCCACATGGCCGAATTGCTGTGAGATTGATACCCGACACTCCACATCAGATGCGGAAAGCGGCATATTCGCAGGTAGATCGCAATGCGGTCGACCGTCCAGTCCCCTGAACGTTCGCACGGGCACCTACAGACTCCGAGAGTCAGCTACTCAAGAGTAATCACCCGTAGTCGAGCGAAAATACATTCTTTCGGTTTGTTATCAGCGTTATGAAGCTAATTACCGACCGGTAATCAATTCATTTACCGCTGGATCGCATAGCCGTACCGGGAAAACCAAAAGATCGATTTGTATAGGCCCCGGAAATCGTGACACGTCAACGCAACGGCTGAAATCCGCCAGCACGCGCCCCGCCGCGGCGGTTGACTCGAAACACGGAGACGAACCCACATGGACTCCGAAACATCAAGGGAGAGAAGGTACTACGCATGTCCACTCGTTTCGCCGACCAGGTCGTCCTCGTCACCGGCGCCAGTTCCGGCGTCGGCAAGGCGGTGGCACTGCGGGTCGCGGCCGAGGGTGCGGCCGTCGTGCTGGGCGCACGGGGCAAGGACCAGGGCGAGCAGCTGGCCGAGCAGATCCGGGCCGAGGGCGGGCGCGCGCTGTTCGTGCCGACCGACGTCACCGTCGACGCCGACGTCGAACGGCTCACCCAGGCCGCGCTCACCGAGTACGGCAGGCTCGACGCCGCGTTCAACAACGCGGGCGCGGTGAATGCCTTCGGCCCGGTCGCCGAGATCGGCGACGACGCCTGGCGCGCCGACCTGGAGCTGAACCTCACCGGTGTGTTCTACGGCCTGCGTCATCAGGTCCCCGCGATCATCGCCTCCGGCGGCGGCGCCATCCTCAACAACGCCTCCAACCTCGGCGTGGTCGGCATGGCCTCGGTGGCGCCCTATGTGGCGGCCAAGCACGGCGTGGTCGGGCTGACCAAGTCGGTGGCGCTGGAAACGGCGGCCGCCGGTGTGCGGGTGAACGCGCTGGTCTCCGGCGCCGTCGACACCCCGGCATTCCGTGCGTCCATGGGCGCCACCCCCGAGGGCGAGGCGGCGATCGCGGCGATGCACCCGATCGGGCGCATCGCGCGGCCCGAGGAGATCGCGGCGCTGTGCGCGTTCCTGCTCAGCGCCGAGGCGTCGTTCGTCACGGGCGCGGCGGTGACCGTCGACGGTGGTTTCACCGCACAGTGAGAACCGCCCGATGAAGACGACGAAGGCCCGCTGCACCGCCCAGTGGGCGCAGCGGGCCTTCGTCTGCTTCGGTCAGCCGCGAGCGAGCAGGCGCTTGAAGCCACCCACCGCGCGCGGAGCGGCGGCCCCACCGGCCACCGCCTGCGGACGACGCGAGCGAACGAGCCTGTCGAACTCCCCGGCGTCGCGCGCGGGGTCACCCAGCACACCCCGGTTGAAGTCGTCGGCGAGCTGCTGCACGGTTTCCTGCGCGCAGGACTTGTTGGTGCCGATGAACCCGGTCGGACCGCGCTTGATCCAGCCGGTCACATACGTGCCGGGCACGACCTCGCCACCGGGCGCGTCGAGCACCCGGCCCGCCTCGTTCGGGATCACGCCGCGCGCGTCGTCGAAGGGCAGGTCCTTGGTCGGCACGCCCCGGTAACCCACCGAGGTGAGTACGACGCCTGCTTCCAGGAGCTCGGTGTCACCGGTCGGCACGGCACTGGTGCGGCCCTCGGCGTCGGTGATCAGCTCGTTGCGCTCGACCCGTACACCGGTCACCGTCTCGGCACCGAGGATCTCCACGGGCGAGGACAGGTAGCGGAACACGATGCGCTTGCGGTCACCGAACGGGCGTTGCGCCACGCTGTGCAGCAGACGCAGCTTCTGCTCCACCTTGTACGGCAGCTCCGGTGTCACCGGGGGCAGTTCGCCCTCGATCGCGATGTCGATATCGGCGGCCAGCAGACCGACGAACTCGGGCACCGTGAACGCCGATTCGGCCGGGCCGCGACGACCGAGGATGACGACCTCTTCGATCTTGCTCTCGCGCAGGGCCTTCAACGCGTAGGGCGCGATGTCTGTGTCGGCGAGAGTGGCCGGGTCGACGGTCAAGATGCGGGCCACGTCGAGAGCGACGTTGCCGTTGCCGACGATAACGACGCGCTTCTGGTTCAGATCGAACCGGTCCTCGGCATGGTCGGGGTGGCCGTTGTACCAGGCGACGAAGTCGGTGGCCGACACATTGCCCGCCAGCCCCTCACCGGGGATGTTCAGCTTGCGATCCGCCGACGCGCCGACCGCGTAGATCACCGCGTGGAAGTGCTCGAGCAGCTCGGCGTGGCTGACGTGCTTGCCGATCTCGACATCGAGGTAGGTGCCGAAATCCTCCTGCTTCGACATCACGTCGAACAGGTCGGCCACTTTGCGGGTGCGCTTGTGGTCCGGCGCGACGCCGAGCCGGGCCAGGCCGTAGGCCTGCGGCAACCGGTCGAACATGGTCACCGCGACGCGCGGCTGGGTGAGCAGCTCGTCGGCGGCGTACATCGCCGACGGACCCGACCCGACGACCGCGACCCGCAGCGGCGAGCGTTCGGTGTCGATGGCGGGCGGCATCACCGGGGCGGCCAGCGTGGGACGCGAGCGCTGCACCCGGTAGAAGTCGGCGTTGATCTCGATGAAGGGCTTCTGCTCTTCGGTGAGTTTCTTCGAGGAGGTGATCGCGTCGACCGGGCACGCGGTGGCACAGGCGCCGCAGTCCACACACGCGGCCGGGTCGACGTAGAGCATCTCCGCCGTACGGAAGTCCGGCTCATCCGGGGTCGGATGAATGCAGTTCACCGGGCATGCGTAGACGCACGAGGCGTCGCTACAGCACGACTGGGTTACAACGTAGGGCATCTGTTTATCGTCTCAGGCTGCGTGCTTCGCGGAGCGCTTGGGCTCGGAGCGGTAGCGGCTGGACGGGCCATCGATGCCGAGCAGCTTCCAGACCTTCTTGGCGATCGGGTTCATCAGACCGATCTCCTCGGCCAGGGCCCGCACGTCGATGAAGTAGTCCGCGAAGACCTGCTTGGCCTCCTTGGAGCCGTAGAACAGCTCCTTGCGGACGTCCTTGGGCATGTCGAACTGCTTGAAGAAGGTCTTGGGCGGGGTCGCGATCGCGCGGCCGAGCACGAACATGATGATCGGCATGGCGATCGACAGCACGGCCTTGTTGAACGCGGGCTGGGCCGGGACGTTCTTCTTCAGGAACTCGTGGGCGAAGGAGATGTGGCGAGCTTCCTCGGCCACGTGGATCGCCATCACGCCGCGCATGATCGGGTGGATGTCGTCACCCGAGCGCAGGATGTCCTTCTGGATGTGATCGATCGGCTCCTCACCCGCGAGCACGGCCATGAAGAAGAAGTTCGGGAACAGCGCACCGGCCGGAGCGGCCAGGTGGCGCAGCTGACGCACGAGCGGGTTCATGCCCGGCACGTCGGCGACGCGGTTCACCATCTCCTGGAACATCAGAGTGTGGTTGTGCTCTTCGATCATCTCGTGCGAGCAGTACCGGAACTCCGGGTCGTTGTTCTTCAGGTTGAAGATGTGCTGCATCATGCCGATGATCAGGATGGCCTCGAACTGCAGGCCGACCTTGGCGACATTGGCCTGGCGCACCTTGCCGATGGCGATCTTCTCGTCCAGCGGCAGCGCCTGGTACCAGGGGTGGCGGCCGATCGGGTCGGCGGAGGTGACCAGCACCCAGCGCTCGGGCTTGTAGTCCGGGTCGAACTCCGGGTTGTCCCAGTCGATGTCCTCGAACGGGTCGAAGTGGCGATTCACCGAAGCCTCGGACAGCATCAGCAACTTCTCGGCGTACGCCTGAGCCTCCGCGACTACAGGATCGACGTCATGGTTGGTGGGCGCAGACATCGTCGTCACTGCCTCTCCTCAAGGGACGTTTACTGTTTCCAATAGTTACACCTACGAGTGGTCACGTCAACTCCGCGAATACCCGGAATCCGGGTCGTACACCCCCGCACGCGGCGCCCGGAAAAGCTACTCACCAGTAAAAACGCCTCTACCTGTGACACCGTGTCATGCACAGTCCTCGAATCCGCGTGGTGAGATCGGGAAAATTCTTCGAGACGGGCGCGTCGCGGGACCGGCGGTACCGACTACCTGCGGTGATCCGCGAAAGACGCGAGGCCCCGCGACGGCTGTCGCGGGGCCTCGGTCGAGAGGATCTCAGGACTGCGGCAGATCCGGGATGCGCGTGGCGCGCGCGTAGACCGTCTCGCCCTCGGTGAGTCGCAGGGCGGCGGCGTCGCCGCGCGTCACCTGCGCGGCGAACTGGTCGCCGGTCGCCGCGTTGCGCAGCTCGAGCCGAACCTCGAAACCGAGGCGGACGATCCGTTCCACGGTGGCCCGGGTGACCCCGGCCGACTCGGCCGTGCCCTCGTGCTCGGCCAGCGCCATGCTCGGATCGCGGCCGATGCGGATGTCGTGCGGGCGCACGAGGTGACCGTTGAGCCGGGCCACCGCACCGAGGAACGACATCACGAACTCGTTGGCGGGCCGGTCGTAGACGTCCTCGGGCGAACCGACCTGTTCGATACGGCCCTTGTTCATCACCGCGATCCGGTCGGCGACGTCGAGGGCCTCCTCCTGGTCGTGGGTGACCAGCACGGTGGTCACGTGGACCTCCTCGTGCAGGCGCCGCAGCCACTGACGCAGATCGGTGCGCACCTTGGCGTCCAGGGCACCGAACGGCTCGTCGAGCAGCAGCACCTGCGGGTCAACGGCCAGCGCGCGAGCCAGCGCCATGCGCTGACGCTG
This sequence comes from Nocardia caishijiensis NBRC 108228, assembly GCF_001612825.1. Taxonomy (GTDB): domain Bacteria; phylum Actinomycetota; class Actinomycetes; order Mycobacteriales; family Mycobacteriaceae; genus Nocardia; species Nocardia caishijiensis. Next base: position 45,447 of record NZ_BDBE01000032.1, read on the forward strand.
ACCACCCGAGAGCTGCGCCGGGTACCGGTGCTGGAAACCGTCGAGACCGACGATGCCGAGCAGTTCGTCGACCCGCTTGTCGATCTCCTTCTTGGGCCGCTTGCGGATCGTCAGCCCGAAGGCCACGTTGTCGCGCACGGTCATGTGCTTGAACGCGGCGTAGTGCTGGAACACGAAGCCGATGTCGCGCTTCTGCGGCGGCACGTGGGTCACGTCGTTGCCCGCGATGACCACGACGCCGGAATCCAGGTTCTCCAGGCCCGCGATCGAGCGCAGCAGGGTGGACTTGCCCGAACCGGAGGGGCCGAGCAGGGCGGTCAGCTCGCCGGAGGGGATGTCGATGCTGACGTCGTCGAGAGCGGCGAAGGAACCGTAGTTCTTGCGCGCGTTGGTCACGGTGATCATTCGGTGCCCCGCTTGCGTTCGAGAAGAGTCATCAGGAGGAGTACGACCAGGGCCATGCCCATCAGCAGGGTGGCCGCGCTGTAGGCGCCGAAGGTGTTGTGGTCGTTGATGTAGCGGCCGTGAACCAGCAGGGTCAGCGTCTGGGACTCGCCGGGCAGCGCGGTGGAAACCATGATGACCGCACCGAACTCGCCCAACGCGCGGGCGACGGTGAGCACGACGCCGTAGGTCAGGCCCCAGCGGATGGCGGGCAGCGTGATGCGCCAGAACGTCTGCCAGCGCGAGGCCCCGAGCGTGGCGGCCGCCTGTTCTTGATCGTCGCCGATCTCGTGCAGCACCGGTTCCACCTCGCGCACCACGAACGGCAGCGTCACGAAGATGGTGGCGATGACCATGCCCGGCAGACTGAAGATGACCTTGAAGCCGAGCGTCTCCAGTCCACCGAACCAACCACCGGCACCCCAGAGCAGGATCAGCGACACACCGACGACCACCGGCGACACCGCGAACGGCAGGTCGACGATGCCCTGCACCAGGCTGCGCCCGGGGAACTTGCTACGCACCAGGGCCAGCGCGGTGATCACCCCGAACACCACGTTCAACGGGACGACGATGGCGACGATGATCATCGACAGCTGGAACGCCGACTGCGCGGCGGGCGTGGTGATCGACTCGAGGAACGCGCCGATCCCCCGCTCGAACGTGCGCCACAGGATGATGACCAGCGGCAACACCAGCAGTACGGCCAGGTAGCCGAGCGCGACGGTACGCAGCGAGAGCCGGGTGAACGCGGACAGTCTCATCGGGCCGCCTCTTCCTTGCGCGAGGACCGTTCGGCCAGAATCCGCAGCACGAGCAGGCTGACGAACGAGATCACCAGCAGCGCCACCGACACCGCGGCCGCGTTCACCGGCCGGTCGACCTCGATCTGCTGCTGGATGTACTGCGAGGTCATCTGGGTCTCGCGCGGGATGTTGCCGCCGATCAGCACCACCGACCCGTACTCGCCGATGGCCCGGGCGAAGGCGAGGCCGCCGCCGGAGATGATCGCGGGGGTGAGGGTGGGCAGCACGATCCGGCGGAAGGTGATCCAGTTGTTGGCGCCGAGCGACAGGGCCGCCTGCTCGACCTCCTTGTCGACCTCGATGAGCACCGGCTGCACCGACCGCACCACGAACGGCAGCGTCACGAAGGCCAGCGCCACGACGAGTCCGGGCTGTGAGGCGTTGAGGTGGATGTCGATCGGGCTGTTCGGGCCGTAGAGCGACAGCAACACGATGGAGGCCACGATCGTCGGCAACGCGAACGGCAGGTCGATCAGCGCGTTCACGATCCCCTTGCCGGGGAATTCGTCGCGCACCAGTACCCACGCGATCAGGGTGCCCATCAGCACGTTGATCACCGCGACGATCACCGAGACGCCGATGGTCACCTTCAGCGAGTCGAGCGCGGCGGGCGCGGTGACCGCGTCCCAGAATCCGCCCCAGCCGTCCTCGAACGAGCTGACGGTGAGGGCCGCGAGCGGCAGCAGCACGATGACGCTGAGCCACAGCACAGCGACACCGATGCCGAACGGGCCGACCGAGCCGGTGACGCGCAGCCACGACAGGCGGCTGCCCGTGGAGCTTTTCTCAGATTTCGCGGCACCGCCGGGACCGGGGGTGTCCCCGGTCCCGGCGTGCCCACTGCTGTCAGTCACAGTTGTCCAGTATCGCGTGTGCGCTGGGTCACGGCCTACTTGGTCGCCTGGTCGTAGATGACCGCGACCTTGCCGGTGCCCTGGGCGAACAGTTCCTTGTCGACCGTCTTCCAGCCGCCGAGGTCGTCGATGGTCCACAGCTTGGTCGGCTGCGGGAAGTCGGCGGCGAACTCGGCGGCGACCTTCGGGTCGACCGGGCGGAAACCGGCCTGCGCCCAGGCCTTCTGACCGGCCGGGGTGAACAGGAAGTCGCGGAAGGCCAGCGCCTTGGCCTGGTTCTTGGCGTTCTTGAGCACCGCGACCGGGTTTTCGATCTTGAAGGTGACCGGCGGGTTGATGTGCTCGATCGGGTCGCCGTTGCGCTCGGAGAAGATGGCCTCGTTCTCGTAGCTCAGCAGCACGTCACCGGTGCCCTGCAGGAAGGTCTCGGTGGCTTCGCGGCCCGACTTGGGCTGCACCTTGACGTGCTCGGGCGAGATCAGCTGGGTCAGGTAGTCCAGGCCCGCCTGCGGGTTCTTGCCGCCGTCGCTCTTGGCCGCGTACGGCGCGAGCAGGTTCCACTTGGCCGAACCGGAGCTGAACGGATTCGGGGTGACGACCTCGACGCCCGGCTTCACCAGGTCGTCCCAGTCCTTGATGCCCTTGGGGTTGCCCTTGCGCACCACCAGGGTCACCACCGAACCGAACGGGATGCCCTTGCTCGCGTCGGCGTTCCAGTTCGACTCGACCAGGCCCGCGTCGACGAGGCGGGTGATGTCGGGTTCGACCGAGAAGTTCACGATGTCGGCCTCGGCGCCGTCCTTGACCTTGCGGGACTGGTCGCCCGAGGCGCCGTAGGAGGCCTGGACCTGGACGCCCTTGCCCGCTTCGGTCTTGTTGAACTCGGGAACGACCTTGTCGAAGCCCGGCTTGGGGACAGCGTAGGCGTAGAGGTTGATCGTGCCCGCGCTGCCGTCGGCGGCCGAGTCGCCGCCGGTGGAGTCGCTGGCCCCGCCGCCGCAGGCCGACAGGGTGATGGCGGCCACAGCGGTGAGGGCGACAACGGCGACGCGACGGCGCGAGCCGAATCGGATGATGCGAGACATCGGGGTGAACCTTTCGGAAAGGACCTGCCTGCCAACGGTGTTCGTCGGGGCGGGTTGACGCATGTCGAGAATTGGCGCGACTCGGGCCAGTGGCCCCTGGAGTGACGAACGACACCTGCGAAAGGAAAGCGCGCGCCAGTCTACTGGGGAGAAACGCGCAGGAGTGTCCGGTGGCCGATCAACGACAGAGAATGTCGGCGACAGCGAGGTTGCCGACAGCGATCAACGCCAGTTCATGGCGGATCTGCGGGGCGACACTCGATGACACAGGCGAACTGTAGCAGATTTGTGCATGATGGTTCGAATCGACGAGAGTTCAACAACGAGGGGGGATTTCAGCCATGACCATGGCTCCTGACCGGGTACGGACGCGTTTTCCGGAGATCAGCACCCGCACCTGGGAACACCCGGCCGATCGCACCGCCCTGGTGACGCTGCGGTCGCTGAGCGGCTTCGACACCGTGCTGCGCGCGCTGTCGGGCCTGCTGCGGGAACGTCAGCACCGGTTGCTCTACCTGGCCACCGCGGTGCGGGTCGACGAACGCCAGTTCCGCACCCTGCACCAGTTGCGCGCCGACTGTGTCGGGGTACTCGACGCGCAGGTCACGCCGGAGATGTTCGTGCTGCAGGACCCGTCGGTGAACGCCTTGACCATCGGGATGGACAAGCCGTTCATCGTGGTCACCACCGGTCTGCTCGAGCTGATGGACACCGAGGAGCTGCGGTTCGTCATCGGGCACGAGCTCGGGCACGCGCTGTCCGGGCACGCGGTCTACCGCACGATGCTGATGCATCTGATGCGGTTGTCGGCCTCGGTGGGCTGGATGCCGGTGGGCGGTTGGGCGTTGCGGGCGATCGTGGCCGCCCTGATGGAGTGGAGCCGCAAGTCCGAGCTGTCGGGTGACCGCGCCGGTCTGCTGTGTTGCCAGGACGTGGACGCCTCGGTGCGCGTGCACATGAAGACCGCGGGCGGCGCCTGGCTGAAGGAGATGAACCACGGCGCGTTCCTCGACCAAGCCGACGACTACCTGCGCTCGGGCGACCTGCGCGACGGGGTGCTCAAACTGCTCAACCTGGAATTGCAGTCGCATCCGTTCTCGGTGCTGCGCGCCGCCGAACTGCGCCGCTGGATCCAGTCCGGCGAGTACGACCGGGTGCTCTCGGGCACCTATCCACGCCGCGACCAGGACCGCAACGCACGCATCAGCGACGAGGTGAAGGAGGCCGCTCGCCACTACCGCGAGTCGTTCGACCAGTCCGAGGACATGCTGGTGCGCACCGTGCGCGATCTGGGCCGCGATGTGGGTTCGGCGGTGAACACCGTCGGCCAGGAAGTCGGCCGCACCGTTGCCGACCTGGGCAAACGTTTCGACGACTGGCGCAAGAACTGATCGCAACGACCGGTGTGCGGTTCCCGCACGCCGGTCACCTGGTGAAGAACCAGGCGATGACGACCAGGACGAGCAGGGCGACGAGGGCGAGCTGAACGCGCGAACGTGGCATCAGCGGGCACCACTGCCGACGGTCGGGCGCACCGGCGCGGGAGCCGGAGCGGGCGCGAGCTCGGGGCGGTCGTCGCGGCCGAGCGCGCGGAAGATCGCGCGCAGGGTGCGATCGAGGCCATAGGCGATGGCGAAGCTGATCGGAACCATGCCGACCAGGACGACGAGGAACTGGGGAATGAACGGCAGCCCGGCCACCCACAGTTCGAAGCCGTCCCACCATCCTGCGATCCGTTGCACGACGACCACACTAGTAGGTCGTCGTGAACACCCGTCACGACCGGGCGGTTCGACCGCCGCGGTGGACGCGGGCGCGCATCGCACAGATCATGGGGTATGCCCTCTTCTCCCGAAGACAGCCTGCCGATTCTGACGCCGGTGCTCTCGAGTGGTCGACGAGGCGCCTTCCCACCGATCGACGACTACGCCTTCCTGTCCGACTGCGAGACCAACTGCCTGATCGCCAGCAGCGGGTCGGTGGAGTGGATGTGCGTGCCACGGCCGGACTCACCGAGTGTGTTCGGCGCGGTCCTCGATCGTGCCGCCGGGCACTTCCGGATCGGCCCGTACGGCGTGCACGTGCCCGCCGCGCGGCGCTATCTGCCGGGCGGAATGATCCTGGAAACCACCTGGCAGACCGAGACCGGCTGGATGATCGTGCGTGACGCGCTGGTCCTCGGCCCCTGGCACAACACCACCTCCCGTTCGCGCAGCTTCCGCCGCACCCCGATGGACTGGGACGCCGAGCACATCCTGCTGCGGACGGTGAAGTGTGTGAGCGGCACGGTGGAGTTGGAGATGAGCTGCGAGCCGTCGTTCGACTACCACCGTGACGGTGCGCGCTGGGAGTACTCCGGCAAGGTCTACGAGCGGGCCACCGCGTCGTGCACCGCCGACGACGACTGCCCGAGCCTGACCCTCACCACCGACCTCCGGCTCGGATTGGAGGGGCGTGAGGCGCGGGCGCGCACCAGGATGAGCGAAGGCGACAACAGGTTCGTCGCGCTCACCTGGTCGGAGCTGCCCGCGCCCACCTCCTTCGAGGAGGCGGCCGACAAGATGTGGACCACGGCCGAATGCTGGCGACGCTGGATCACCCTCGGCGACTTCCCCGATCACCCGTGGCGCAACTACCTGCAACGCAGCGCGCTCACGCTCAAGGGCCTGACCTACGCCCCCACCGGCGCCCTGCTCGCCGCACCGACCACGTCACTACCGGAAACCCCTGGCGGTGAACGCAATTGGGACTACCGCTACACGTGGGTTCGCGACTCCAGCTTCGCCCTGTGGGGCCTGTACACCCTCGGCCTCGACCACGAGGCCGACGATTTCTTCAACTTCCTCAACGACGTGACCACCGGCGACAACGGCGACGCCGTCCCCCTGCAGGTGCTCTACGGAATCGGCGGCGAGCGCCGGATCACCGAGCACACGCTGCCCGACCTGTCCGGCTACGACTACTCCCAGCCGGTGCGCATCGGCAACGCCGCCTACGACCAGGACCAGCACGACATCTGGGGCACCATGCTCGACGCGGTGTACCTGCACATGAAGTCGCGCCAGCAGGTACCGGACTCGTTGTGGCCCATGCTCGAACGCACCGTGAACGCGGCGATCAACCACTGGCGCGAACCCGATCGCGGCATCTGGGAGGTGCGCGGCGAACCGCAGCACTTCACCGCCTCCAAGGTGATGTGCTGGGTGGCGCTCGACCGGGGTGCCCGGCTGGCGGAGCTGCACGGCAAGCGCGCCCAGGCGACCAGGTGGTTCGAGATCGCCGAGGAGATCCGCGACGACGTGCTGGCCAACGGTGTCGACGCCGAGGGTGTGTTCACCCAGACCTACGGCGGCACCACCCTCGACGCCTCCCTGCTGCTGATCGTGCTCACCCGGTTCCTGCCCGCCGACGACCCCCGCGTGCGGGCGACCGTGCTGGCCATCGCCGACCGGCTCACCGTGTCCGGGCTGGTCCTGCGCTACGACACCGAAACCACCGACGACGGATTGTCCGGCGAGGAGGGCACCTTCACCATCTGCTCGTTCTGGCTGGTGTCGGCGCTGGTGGAGATCGGTGAGCTGGAACGGGCCACCCATCTGTGCGAACGGCTGCTCGGCCTGGCGAGTCCGCTGCGGCTCTACGCCGAGGAGATCGATCCGAGGACGGGCAGGCACCTGGGCAACTATCCGCAGGCATTCACCCACCTCGCGCTCATCAACGCGGTGACCCACGTGATCCGAGCCGAGGACTCACGCCAGGCCGGTCAGTTCCAGCCCGCGCACTCCCCGGCCCACCACCAGACGAGTCAGTAGGCGAGTTTCTCGGCGCGGGCGCGCAGCGCGGCGACCGTGCGCAGCCCGGCGTCGATCTCGGTGAGGCGCAGTTCGCGGTGGTCGCCGTAGCGCAGGCCGGTCTCCTCGGCGGCGCGCAAGGCCTCTTCGGCGGTGCGCGACACCTCGGCGGCGATCTCGGTGTAGTGATCGCGCAGTACCCGCTGCAGGGTGCGCAGCCGGTTGCGGGATTCCTTGCCCACCTGGAAGATCACGTCGTCGGCGAGCCGGGCCACGGCCACCTTGGCCTCGGCCTGCCTACGCTGCTTGCGATTTCGGCGATCGTCCCACAGCGCGTTCACGCCGAGCAGCACACCCGCGCCCGCCGAATACCAGTTCACCAGTGACATACCGAGCAGACTTGTGGCCAGGCCGACCATCAGGATGCCACCGTAGGAGCCGCGCAGGGCGGAGAGGAACTGCTGTCCCACACCGGCTTTGGCGCTTTCCAGCGGCTCGAGCGGCTGCACCGGCTCGAGCACCTCGCCCGGGTTGGTCAGCCGCAGTTCCGGCAGCGGCGGGGTGCGGTTGTCGGGCGGGAACTTCGCGGCCACCTGTTCGGACAGCTCGACGGCACGGTAGTGCGCCATCACGAAGTTCTCCTCGACCGCCTCGCAGATCCGCGCGTCGAGTTCGGTGGCGAAATCGGCCCACTTGCGGGCCGGGTCGATCCGGGCGATCTCGGCCTCGGCCTCACGGACCAGGCTGCGCAGGCGGTGCCGCAGGTCGTGTTCGATATCGGCGCCGAGCTCGGAACTGCCGTCGACCAGGGTGACCTGCCAGGTGGCGGTGCGCTGACGCAGCTGATCGGCCTCGGCGCGGGCGGCGGCCAGCCGCTGGGTGATCTCGGCACGCCTGCGGGGGTCGCGCAGGGTGTCGGCCTCGGCCCGCAGGGTGACGGTGAGCTGGTCGGTGACCAGCGCGATGTCACGCACCGCCGCCGTCACCGCGACCGAATCGGCGCGGGCGACAACGAATTCGCGCAGATGATCGATGAGCTGGGGCACCCCGGACTCGATGTCGCGCTGCTGGTCACGGGTTTCGCCCGCCTGACGGTGCAGCACCGCCGACACGGGAGCGACGGCGAAGTTCAGGCCCGCCTCGTCGAGCAGCGCCCGGTTGCGGCGCTGGGTGAGCGACCAGTGCGGATTGCGGTCGATCTTGGTGAGCACACATACCACCGAGGGACAGACCCGTTCGACGCGGCGCAGGTAGTCCAGTTGGGCCGGGGTGAGTTCGGCGGCCGAGTCGGTGGCGTAGAGCACCACGTCGGCGGCGGCGATCATCGACCAGGCCACCTTGTCGTGGGTGGCGGCGCCCGGCGCGTCCATCACCACGAGGCCGTCGGCGAGCAGGGCACTCGGCTCGGCGAACTCCGCGCGCACGACACCGAGCGAGATCAGCGCCGGACCCGGATCGAGCGGGTCGACCGGCACGCGTTCGAGCCGACCGCGCGGGTCCGACTTCACCAGCGTCGCGGTCGGTGCCCGGCCGTATTCGACGATCACCGGCACGCTGGGCTTGCCGTCGGTGGCGCTGACCGGAGTACCGACCATGCTGTTGACCAGGGTGCTCATCCCGGCACCCGGTTCGCCGACGACGACCATGCGCACGCGGGGATCGGTGAGTCTGGCCCGCACCATGCCGAGGCGGGCATCGAGGTCGTCGCGCCCGCCGGAGCGGACCAGGTCCCGCAGTTCGTCGACGAGCGAGACCACCGGTGCCATCGCGTCCGGATGCTTCACCGTCGCGGTCTGCAGTCCGGTCGCGGCAGACAACCTTTTCCTCACTCTCGTTGCATGGGCCCGGTCCTCGTGCTGGGACTAGACGAAGTCGTACCCAGCGTGCGTGGTGGGAAACGCCGAGGACAGATCGGCGGCACCGACGCCCGGTTCGAAAAGACCGGCCGAGGCGCCATAGTAGCCGCCGTCGTGCTGATCGAACTCGGCGGCGATCGGCTTGGTCTCGATGACCGGCGGTTTCACGGGAACGACGGTCGGCGCCACCGTCGGCGGCGGGGTGACCACCGCAGGCGGGTCGATGTCGACGGTCGGCTGCTTGGTCGGCGCGGTCGGCTGCTGAGTGGGTGCGGTCGGCTGCGTGGGCGCGGTCGGATCGGCGGTGTCGATCGGCACGTCGACGCTCGGGGTGCTCGGCGTGGTCGGCCTGGTGACGCCCGTGTCGGGGTCGGCGGTGACATCGTCGGGGTAGGTAGGTGTCACCGGAACGGTCACACCGGTGGTCGGCGCGGTGACCGTCGGGACGGTGACGTCGGGCCGCGTGGTGGGGACGGTCACGGTCGGCACCTCGGGCAGCTTCACCGTGGAGGGGGTGCTGAGATCGACGGTTGTCGGCGGCGCGGGCGGGGTGATCGTCGGCGGCGTGGTCGGCGTGCTGTCGGAAAGGTCGGGGACCACAACGGGTTTGGTCACCGGGGTCGGAGCGAGCAGCCCGGGCACGGCCGCGGCGGGCGCGGTGAGCGGGGACGCACCGGGCGGACCGCCGAGCACATTCGCGATGGGGGTGGTCGCCGCGTCGGGCTGGATGGTGGTCTGCAGTGGTGTGCTGACCACCGGGCTCGGGGCGATCGGCGCGGCGACGACGGGGACCGGAGCCGGTACCGGGGCGATCGGCGCCGGAGCGGGCGCCGCCACGATCGGGGTTGGCACGGGTGCGGGCGCCGGGGCGACCACCGCCGGAGCCACCGGCGCCGGGGCCGGAGCCACGGGAGCGGGGGCCACCGGCGCCGTCGCGGCCGGAACGCCGGGGGCCGGTGCGGAACCACCAGGGACCACCGGCGCGGGCTGGCCGGGCGTACCCGAGGCTTGACCGGGCGCGGAAGGAGCCACCGGACCGCCGCTCGCGGCCGGGCCCGTCGTGGAACCGGGCAGCTCGGCTCCGCCGGTCGGGCCGGGGACGGATGCCGAGCCGGGCACTGCTGGCCCACCGGCCGCCGAGGGATCGGAACCGACGCCGGATTCCGGCAGCGCGGCGGCACCGGGCACCCCGCTGCCCGTACCGCTGTCGAGTGGGGCGGGCTCGCCGGGGATCCGAATCCCTTCCCCGAGCCACTGGCTGTAGTCGTCGAGCGCGTCGCCGACATTGCCGACCTGGACGTCGACCTTCATCTGCGAGGTGAACCACACACCGTCGAGCCCGGCGTGCATGTCGACCTGCCAGTCGGAGGTCACCATGGCGCCGAAGCCGTCGAACAGGTTGCCGAGGTCACCGATGCCGTCGAAGGCGCCGCCGGGGTCGGCGACCTGGCCGGGTCCGTTCGAGCCGGGCAGTCCACCGAGACCGGGCAGGCCGTGGTCGTACCCGGGGATCCCACCGCCGAAGCCGGGGGCACCGCCGTCGTAGCCGGGGATACCGGCGCCGGGCAGGCCGTCGTAGCCGGGAATGCCGATCCCGCCGCCGGGGACGCCGTCGTAGCCGGGGATACCGCCGGGCAACCCGTCGTAGCCAGGGATCCCGATGCCGGGGATGCCGTCGAGTTCGGGGAATCCGGCGCCGGGCTGCCCGGCGCTCGGCTTGTCGGTGCCGGGGATGCCGAAGCCACCGTCGCCGTAGCCCGGTTTGGGACCTCCGTAGGAGGGGATGCCGATGCCGCTCGACGCATCGTCGTCGTCGGTGCCGGGAATGCGCATGTCGTGATCGCCGCCGGTCCCCGGAATCTCAGGGCGCCAACCGCCTTCGCGCGGCTGCGAGGTCAGCGTGACGTCGCCGTCCATCGGAGGCTGCGTGCCGAACGGGCTGTAGGGCAACGGGTTCGGCGCCGGTTCGGCGGGCAGATCAGGGAAGGTGAGGACCGGGCTCGGGGCGTCGGGTTCCGGATCGGTCGGCACCTGCGACGACCACCCCGCGTAGCGGCTGTCGGCGTTGCTGCTGCCGTGTTCCTGGCTCGTCCCGTTGGCCGCGACCAGCGCGCCACCGGTGACGTAGGCACCGGCCCGTGCCACGCGGGCCACACCGTTGGCCACCAGATAGGCCGTGTCGGTGCCGTCGGCGCGCGCGTCACCGTCGTCGAAAGGCAGTTCCCGCGTCATTCTTGCTCCACACTCGCATCGCTGACTCTCCCCACCCACATACGAGGCGAAGTGAAGATCATCCAACACTAATTGCCCGACTCCGTACTGTCATTTTCACCAGGACAGCCGGTCCCACTCTATGGCGAGCAACGGCTTTCGGCGAGCCGTCGGAACCAGGGGGACCCAGATCCCAAGAGAACTCTAACGATCGCTCAACGAAGCGTGAAGATCGCCTGCCTAGCGTCGGTTTCGCCGACCGACACGGGTCGGCGACCCACTTCCAGGAGACCGATCATGACCGCTTCCTCCCTGCGCCGCCGCGTCGGCGCCGTCACCGCGACCGTCGGTGGCGTCGCGCTGCTCACCGCGACCCTCACCGGCGCCGCGTTCGCCGACCCCGAAACCCCCGATCGCGGTGAACACGTCCGGATTCTCTGCACCGCCCCCGGCGGTGAACTGCCCACCCCGCCCGAACCGTCGCTGCCGCCGAGCATCGAGCTCGAGCGCTTCCCCGCACACCCCGGCAGCGATCACACGATCCACCTCGGGCCGGGCGCGCTTGGCGAACTCCCCGAGGACGTCGAGTGCGTGCGGATCGGGCCGGGCGGTGAACGGACGATCATCGAACGGCCCGACGGCGCACGCCCCGCTCGCCCGGCTTTCCCGCGCTGACCTGCAGTGACGATCGATCGCACTAGGGTGAGCAGATGATCGGACAGCAGATCTTGGTCGTCGACGACGAGGTCCGCGTGCTCGCGTCGTTGCGGCGCGGGCTGGAACTGTCGGGGTTCGAGGTGCTCACCGCGAGCGACGGCGCCGCCGCCCTCACCCTGGTGCGTTCGTCCGCGCCCGACGCGATGGTGCTCGATGTGAACATGCCAGAACTCGACGGGGTGGGTGTGGTCACGGCACTGCGCGCGCTCGGCAACGACATCCCCATCTGCGTGCTCAGCGCCCGCAGCGCGGTGAGCGACCGGATCGCCGCCCTGGAGAAGGGTGCCGACGACTACCTCACCAAGCCCTTCGACCTCGGCGAACTCGTGGCCCGGTTGCGGGCGTTGTTGCGGCGCAGACCGGTCACCGGCGCGTCCAACGGCGAGACGATCCGCGTCGGTGCGGTGACGATCGACCTGGCCGGGCACCGGGTGCACGCGGCCGGACGACCGATCGACCTGACCAAACGCGAGTTCGAACTGCTGGCGATGCTGGCCCGCAATGTGGGCATCGTGCTGGGTCGCGAACAGATCCTGTCCACCGTGTGGGGGTACGACTTCAGCACCGACACGAACGTGGTGGATGTGTTCGTGTCGTATCTGCGCCGGAAGTTGGAGACCGACGGGGTGGAGCGGGTGGTGCACACCGTGCGCGGGGTCGGCTTCGTCATGCGGGAGCAGCCGTGAGAACGCGCTCGTGGTCGTTGCGTACCCGGGTCGCGGTGGTGTCGGCGGTGGTCGCCGCGGTCGTCGCGGTGACGCTCGGGCTCACCTACGCGGCACTGTTGAAGGCGGCGGGCGCCCGTCAACTCGACGAGACCGTGTCGACGATGCGGGTGATCGTCGCCCATCCCGCCCGTGAGATCCCTTCGGTACCACCGCTTCCCGCGACACCCTTCCAGGCCGCGCCGACCGAGGGCTCCCAGGTCAACCCGGCGCCGCCGAACCCTTCGCCGCCCGACGGTCGACCGCTCACCCGCCCGGCGCCGCCGGATGTGGGGCTGGCGCTCGTGCAGGGCGCGCCCGGCATGGTCGTCCGGCTCAACCCCGACCGCGAGCTGATCGATGCCGCCATCACCCGCAGCCAGCTGATCGGGCTCGGCATCGGCGTGGGCGGAGTGCTCGTCGCGGCCGGATTGGGTTGGGTGCTCGCGGGATTCGCGGCCAGGCCGCTGCGCAGGCTCGCCTCGGCCACACACGAGATCGATGCGCTCGACCGATTACCGCCGTTGCCGGGGCGCGGGGTCAGGGAGGCCGAGGAACTGTCCGACGCCATCAACCGTATGCTCGCGCGCCTGGAAACCGCCCACGGACAAACCAATCAGGCCCTGGCGAGCGCCCGCGATTTCGCCGCCGTCTGCGCCCACGAACTGCGCACCCCGCTCACCGCCATGCGCACCGATCTGCAGGTGCTCGCCGGTACCGAACTGCCCGCCGAGCAGCGCGGCACCGTCCTGGCCGACGTGCTCGCGGCCGAACGCCAGATCGAGCGCACCCTCACCGACCTCGAGCGGCTCGCCGTCGGCGAGCTCACCGACCACGCCGCGTTCGAACCGTTCGAACTGTGCGAGGTCCTCGACCGCGCGGTGCAGAACGCGCGGCGCGCCCATCCCGGCACCGAGATCACGCTCACCGCCTGCGATCCGGTCCCGATGACCGGGCTGCCCGGCGGGATCATGCTGATCGTGTCGAACGCGGTCGCCAACGCGGTGCACCACGGGCAGGCGAGCACGGTGCGGGTCGGCGCCGAGCAGGGCGCGATCACCGTCGACGACGACGGCACCGGCATCCCGGACCACCTCGGCGCCGACCCGTTCCACCGTTTCGTCAAACGACCCGGGTCGCCGGGATCGGGACTCGGCCTGGCGCTGGTCCGTCAGCAGGCCGAATTACACGGTGGCACAGCGGAATTGGGCCACAGCCCGCTCGGCGGCACACGCCTCACTGTGCGTGTGCCCACCGAATCCGGCTGAGTTACTTGCCCTTCGGCTTGTCCGAGGCGGCGTCGGAGGACAGCGCGGCGACGAAGGCCTCCTGCGGCACGTCGACCCGACCGATGGTCTTCATGCGCTTCTTGCCTTCCTTCTGCTTCTCGAGCAGCTTGCGCTTGCGGCTGATGTCACCGCCGTAGCACTTGGCGAGCACGTCCTTGCGGATGGCGCGGATGTTCTCGCGGGCGATGATCTTCGACCCGATCGCCGCCTGGATGGGCACCTCGAACTGCTGGCGCGGGATGAGTTCGCGCAGCTTGGTGGTCATCTTGTTGCCGTAGGCCTGGGCGGCGTCCTTGTGCACGATGGCACTGAACGCGTCGACAGCCTCGCCCTGGAGCAGGATGTCGACCTTCACCAGCGCCGACGACTGCTCGCCCGCCTCCTCGTAATCGAGCGAGGCGTAGCCGCGGGTGCGCGACTTGAGCGAGTCGAAGAAGTCGAAGATGATCTCGGCCATCGGCAGCGTGTAGCGCATCTCCACGCGCGTCTCCGACAGGTAGTCCATGCCGAGCAGCTCGCCGCGGCGGCTCTGGCACAGCTCCATGATGGTGCCGACGAACTCGCTCGGCGCGATCACGGTGCACTTGGTGACCGGTTCGAAGGTCTGGCGCACCTTGCCCTCGGGCCAGTACGACGGGTTGGTGACGATGTGCTCGGTGCCGTCCTCCATCACCACGCGGTAGATCACGTTGGGGGCGGTGGAGATGAGGTCGAGGCCGAACTCGCGCTGCAACCGTTCGCGGGTGATCTCCATGTGCAGCAGACCGAGGAAGCCGCAGCGGAAACCGAAGCCGAGCGCCACCGAGGTCTCCGGCACATAGGTCAGGGCCGCGTCGTTGAGCTGCAGCTTGTCCAGCGCGTCGCGCAGGTCCGGGTAGTCCGAGCCGTCCACCGGGTACAGGCCCGAGTAGACCATCGGGCGGGGCTCCTGATAGCCCGCCAGAGCCGAGGCGGCGCCGTCGCGGGCGGAGGTGACGGTGTCACCGACCTTGGACTGGCGCACGTCCTTCACGCCGGTGATGAGGTAGCCCACCTCGCCGACGCCCAAGCCCTGGGTGGGCTTGGGTTCGGGCGAGACGATGCCGATCTCGAGCAGCTCGTGCTGCGCGCCGGTGGACATCATCTTGATCTTCTGGCGCGGAGTGAGCTTGCCGTCGACCACGCGCACGTAGGTGACCACGCCGCGGTAGGTGTCGTAGACCGAGTCGAAGATCAGCGCGCGGGCGGGTGCGTCGGCGTCGCCGACCGGCGCGGGCACCTCGGCGATCACCTTGTTCAGCAGCGCGTCGACGCCGACACCGGTCTTGCCCGATACCCGGAGCACGTCGTCGGGTTCGCAGCCGACGATGTGGGCGATCTCGGCGGCGTAGCGGTCGGGGTCGGCGGCGGGCAGGTCGATCTTGTTCAGGACCGGGATGATCGCCAGGTCGCGTTCCATCGCCAGGTACAGATTCGCCAGCGTCTGCGCCTCGATGCCCTGCGCGGCGTCGACCAGCAGGATCGCGCCCTCACACGCCTCGAGCGCCCGCGACACCTCGTAGGTGAAGTCGACGTGGCCCGGGGTGTCGATCATGTGCAGGACGTAGTCCTCGCCGTCGACGCTCCACGGCAACCGCACGTTCTGCGCCTTGATCGTGATGCCGCGCTCACGCTCGATGTCCATCCGGTCCAGGTACTGGGCGCGCATCGCCCGCTCCTCGACCACACCGGTCAGCTGCAACATCCGATCGGCCAGGGTCGACTTGCCGTGGTCGATGTGGGCGATGATGCAGAAGTTCCTGATCCGGGACGGATCGGTGAACGTCGTATCGGCAAAGCTGGAAGCCACTCCACTCCTCGAGGGGTATCGGCGAACTGGGTCCATCGTCCCACGACCACACGCGCGGCTCTGTCACCGGTGCACCCGGAGCCGGGTCACCGTTATATTTCCAAGCATGGCCAGCAGTTGGAACACTCTCGGCAAGCAGCTCGGCGTGATCGCCAAGGAGCAGGGGCCGAAGATCGTGCGCAAGCAGGGACCTCGGCTGCTCGAGAAGCTGGCGGGGGCGCTCGGTGCGAGCAAGCCCGGTCCCGCCGTGCCGGTCCGCCCGACCGCGTCGACCCCGGTACCGACCGCGCACCGGGCCCGCCAGATCGTGTACTGCCCGCAACTGGACGGGCGCGCCGACCCCGGCGAGGTCGTGTGGACCTGGGTGCCGTTCGAGGAGGACCCGACCAACGGCAAGGACCGGCCGGTGCTGGTGGTCGGCCGCGACCGCAGAACCCTGCTCGGGCTGATGCTGTCGTCGAAACCCGAACGCGCGCACGACCGCAACTGGGTCGGCATCGGCTCGGGCCCGTGGGACCACGCGGGCAGGGCGAGCTGGGTACGGCTGGACCGGGTGCTCGACGTCCCCGAGGACGGCATCCGGCGCGAAGGCGCGATCGTCGAACGCAAGACCTTCGACCTGGTCGCACACCGGCTGGTCGCCGAATACAGCTGGAGCTGACGCGACGACCCCCGACCCGGCCGCACCGGATCGGGGGTCGAGGAACCCGGCTCAGCTCAGGACGTCGCGGGAACGGCCGAAGATCATGCCGTAGACCAACGCCCCGAGCACGCCGCCGAGCAGCGGGAACACGAAGAAGGCCCACACCTGCCCCATCGCGCCGTCCTGATACGGGGCGACGGCCAGGCTGCGCGCGGGATTGACCGAGGTGTTGTCGACCGGGATCGAGATCAGGTGGATCACGGCGAGCGTGAATCCGATCGACATACCGGCCAGCGGAACGTCGGAGAGCCGGTCGGTCGAGGCGAGCACGACGAAAACCAGTACCGCGGTGAGCATCACCTCGATGATGATCATGGCCGCCATCCCGTACCCGTTCTGCACCACGACCTCGCCCAGCGGGCCGGTGGCCGCCGACGGGCTGTGCTTGCCCCAGCCGTTGGCGCCGAGTCCGTCGACCGGCCGGTCGTAACTCGGCAGATTCTTGGCCACGGCGAACAGCACCAGACCCGCCAGCAGGCCACCGACGATCTGGGCGACCCAGTAACCCACCGCCGAGACCGCCGTGACGCGGCCGAGCAACAACTGCCCGAGCGTGACCGCGGGGTTGACGTGGCAGCCGGAGATCGGACCGATGGAGTACACCAGGAAGAGCAGCGTCAGACCGAAGGCCAGCGCGACACCCAACGCGCCCACCCGGTCACCGGCGATGACCGCGGTGCCGACGCCGCCCATGACGAGCAGGAAAGTGCCGAGTCCTTCGGCGACCCACTTCTTGGGCTCGGGGATGATTTCGGGCTCAGTGAGTTCCTGTGCAGTGAGCGACATGAGCGACCACCTCTCCGGGAGAATGATCCCCGCGGCGAGCGGGGTCCGCACGAGCGTTTCGGACATTACGCCAGGCGGGTGACCTCTACAACGACCGCGAGGTCTGTCGAGCCGCCGCCGGAGAACACCCCTTTCAGCGGCGGTACATCCGCGTAGTCGCGTCCGACGCCCACCGAGACGTGCTGCTCGTTGACCGCCAGATTGTTGGTCGGGTCGTATCCCCACCACTGCCCGGTCCACGCCTCCACCCAGGCGTGCGACTCCCCCGCCACCACCTCCCCGATCGGCGCCGCCGGGTTCGGATGCAGATACCCCGACACGTAGCGGCTGGGAATCCCCATGGCGCGCAACAACACCAGCGTCAGGTGCGCGTAGTCCTGGCACACCCCCCGCCGTTCGGCGAAGGCCTGCGGCGCCGAGGTGTGCACCGAGGTGGTGCCCGCGCTGTAGTCCATCTCCCGGTGCACCCATTCGGCCGCGCGTACCACCGCTTCGGAGGGTGTGGCACCGCGCGCGAGCTGCCTGGCCACGGCGTCGAGGGTGTCGTCGCGGGGCACGTAGTCGGTGGGACCGAGGATCTCATCGAAGCGGTCGGCGATCCGATCGGCGCGCAGGTCGTCCCAGGACAGTTCCGTCGACGGTTCGGCGAACGGTTCGGTTTCCACCACCGACGACCCGCTCACCTCCAGTTCGGTGTGCGGAGCGTGCAGGTCGAAGGCGGTCACGGCGGTACCCCAGTAGTCGGTGTACCGGTAGGACCTGGTCGCGGGGAAGGTTTCGACCCGGTTGAGGATCACGTTCTGCCTGTTGTCGGCCCGCGGCGTGAGCCTGGCCTCGTTGAACGAGCGCGTCACCGGTTCGTCGTAGAGGTATCCGGTGGTGTGCACCACCCGCATCCGCCAGCTCACAGCTCACCCTCCACGGTCACGTGGGCGTCGGCACCGCGCCGCACATCGGTCCAGGCCACCCACGGGGCGGCGTGGAAGTACTGCCGTGCCACGGCCTCACCGACCTCACGGCATGCCTTCTGCAAGGCGAGCAACCGGGTCTGCAGGTTCTCCAGCAGCACCCCCGGCGGCAGGAACTCCAGTTCGCTGCGGGCCCGACCGAGCACGCGTTGCGCTTCGTGGCGGGCTCCGACCCGGCTGCCCGGCCGCTGATCGAGTTCGGTCAGGCAGGTCTCGGCGACACGTAAGGCGTGGAACACCGAGCGCGGGAAAAGCCGGTCGAGCAGGATGAATTCGGCCACCCTCGCCGCGTCGAGGGCGCCGCGGTGCGTGCGCAGGTAGGTGTCGTGGGCGCCCGCGGAACGCAACACGGTCACCCAGGCGGGTGAGGACGTGCGGTCACCGGCGCGCGAGAGCAGCAGCCGGACCATCATGTCGATGCGCTCGACGGAACGGCCGAGCAGCAGGAATCGGTACCCGTCGTCGCGGCTCAGCGTCGAGTCGGCCAGGCCGGTGAACATCGCCGCCCGGTCCTTGACGTAGGCGAAGAACTCGTGCGGGCCGAGCCCGCGGGCCGCCCGCTCGGCCGCGGCCAGCCCGTTGTAGGTGGTGTTGAGGCACTCCCACATCTCGCTGGAGGTGACTTCCCGTGCCCCACGGGCGTTCTCACGTGCCTTGCCGATGGATTCGCTGATCGACACACCGTGGTCGTGACTGAACGCGACCAGGTCGGTGACCGACCAGACGTCCAGGCGCAACCCGTCGGGCGGTTCGATGCCGAGCACCTCGAGCAGGACCCGTGAGGTGCGGTCGGCGTCGACGGTGGCGTCCTCGAGCAGCTGATGGACGGCGACGTCGAGAATGCGGGCGGTGTCGTCGGCGCGCTCGACGTAACGGCCTATCCAGTACAGGGATTCGGCATTGCGGGCCAGCATGTGCTCAACCTCCGATCCGACGCTGGGTCTGTTGTTGCTGTTGCTGTTGCTGATGGGCCTGCGAGGTGGTCAGGTCGCGGCCCTGCTCGAACGGGTCGGCCCGGAGCGGATCGCTCACCAACTGTGGGCCCGCCAGCTCGCTGTCGTCGGACCGACCGGCCAGCACCCAGGTGTCCTTGCTGCCGCCGCCCTGACTGGAATTGACCACCAGCGAGCCCTCGGGCAGCGCGACACGGGTGAGTCCGCCGGGCAGCACCCAGATGTGGTCGCCGTCGTTCACCGCGAACGGGCGCAGATCCACATGGCGGGGCACCAGTTCGTCGCCGATCTTGGTCGGCACCGTCGACAACTGCACCACCGGTTGCGCGATCCAGCCCCTCGGGTCGGCGCACACCTTGCGCCGGACCGCGTCGATTTCGGCACGGTCGGCGTCGGGGCCGATCACGATGCCGTAGCCGCCCGACCCCTCCACCGGTTTCACCACCAGCTCGTCGAGACGGTCGAGCACTTCGGCGCGTTCGTCGTCGAGCCAGCAGCGGAAGGTGTCGACATTGGGCAGCACCGGCTTCTCGCCCAGGTAGTACTCGATGATCGCCGGGACATAGGTGTAGATGAGTTTGTCGTCGCCCACCCCGTTGCCGACGGCACTCGAGATCACCACATTGCCCGCGCGGGCGGCGTTGAGCACTCCGGCGACACCGAGCACCGAATCCGGGCGGAAGTGCATCGGATCGAGGAAGGTGTCGTCGATCCGGCGATAGATCACGTCGACCTGGCGTTCCCCCTCGGTGGTCCGCAGGTAGACGACATTGTCGCGGCAGAACAGGTCGCGGCCCTCGACCAGCTCCACCCCCATCTGCCTGGCCAGCAGCGAATGCTCGAAGTACGCGGCGTTGTGCACGCCCGGGGTGAGCACGACCACCGTCGGGTCGGCCTCGTTGGGCGCCGCCGAGGCCCGCAGCGCGCGCAACAGATGCGCGGGATAGTCACCGACCGCGCGCACCCGGTGCGAGGAGAACAGGTCGGGAAAGACGCGCGCCATCGTCCGCCGGTTCTCCATCACATAGGAGACCCCCGACGGAGAACGCAGATTGTCCTCGAGTACCCGGAAGGCGCCGTGTTCGTCGCGCACCAGATCGATGCCCGACACGTGGATGCGCACGCCGTTGGGCGGGACGATGCCCGTGGCCTCGCGGTGGAAGTGCGCGCAGGAGGTGACCAGCCGTTTCGGGATCACCCCGTCACGCAGGATGTTCTGTTCGCCGTAGACGTCGGCGAGGAACAGCTCGAGCGCGCGGACCCGCTGGGTGATGCCCCGCTCCAGATGCGCCCATTCGGCGGCGGCGATCACTCGCGGCACCAGGTCCAGCGGGAAGGGCCGCTCCTGGCCCGAGAGCGAGAAGGTGATGCCCTGATCGATGAACGCCCGGTCCAGAGCGTCGGAGCGTTTCGCCAGATCGTGAACGTCGTTGGCGCCCATCGCGGCGTGGATGCCCCGGTAGGGCTCGCGGACCGTGCCGTGCGAGTCGAACATCTCGTCGAAGGCTTCGGCGAAGCGGCCGGGGCCGTAGCCGTGGAACAAACCGGTGTGTGCGGCCGCCGGGTGACCGTTCGTGCTCACCAACGCCGGTGAGGCGGATCGTGCCGTACCCGGCGTTGTGGTGGAGGTCATGGGACAAAACTGTCCACTACCCGATGACTGCCTCATGTGAGCCACACGTAAATTTCTCGCATCACCTGAAACGGGTGAACTCGACGTCCGCGTGGGTGCGCGGGGGTGGGGTCGATTTCGCCGGGCGGTGCCGAGCTGGTAACCTCGATCTTCGGCGCGGTGTTACCCGTAGTTCAGCACCATCTGCTGCATCGTGGGCGCGCGCCCGACGAGCTTTCAAGACATACCACCCAGCGACAGGAAACCAGAGGATACAGGCGTGGCCAACATCAAGTCCCAGATGAAGCGGATCCGTACCAACGAGGAAGCGCGCAAGCGCAACCAGTCGGTCAAGTCCGCGCTGCGCACCGCGATCCGCAATTTCCGTGAAGCTGCTGCCAGCGGCGACAAGGAAAAGGCTGCCGCGCAGCTGCAGTTCGCGAGCCGCAAGCTCGACAAGGCTGCCTCCAAGGGCGTCATCCACGCCAACCAGGCCGCCAACAAGAAGTCCGCGCTCGCGCTGGCTCTGAACAAGATCTGATCCGCCCGGGTCGCTGTACCCGGTTCGCAAGACGCAGCCGCCGTGGCCTCGATGACCACGGCGGCTTTTGTCGTCGGCTACCATTCCGCGCATGCTGACGGTGTACGCGAATCAGACGGTGGTACGAGGCGACGACCTGGCCGAGGTGATCCGCGCGGCGGAGATCCTCGGGCTCGGTCTCAAGATCGAGAACGTGATGGTGCCGGACGAGGACGGCGGCTACAGCGTGGCCTGGGTCGTCACCCGTGAGGACGAGATCCCGCTCTACGAGGAGTGGGAGGGCCGCTACGAGGACCTCGAGGACGACGAGGAGGCCCTCGCCGCTGTCGGCGACTGATCCTCAGCCGGTGCCACGCAGGTCGAGGATGTGCGCGAGCGCGCGCTCCACGGCGAACGTGGCATCAGCGGCGCCGCCCTTGACGTCGGCGTTGAGGGCGGCGACCACCTGCAGGGCGGTACCGATCGAGGCCGGGTTCCAGCCGCGCGCCTGGGCTTGGGCCTTCTTCACCTTCCACGGCGGCATACCGAGTTGCTGAGCCAGTTTGAACGGGTCGCCCCGGCCCGCCGATCCCACTTTGGCGATGGTGTGCACCGAGTCGGCGAGCGCGTCGGCCAGCAGCACGTGCGGCACGCCCCGGTCGGTTGCCCAGCGCAACGCCTCCATCGCGGCGGACCGGTCACCCGCGACGGCGAGTTCGGCCACATCGAAACCGGTCACCTCGGCGCGCCCGGAGTAGTAGCGGCGCACCGCGTTCACATCGATTCTGCCGCCGGTGTCGGACACCAACTGTGAACAGGCCGCGGCCAATTCACGCAGGTCGAAACCGACACACTCGATCAGTACCTGCACCGCTTCGGCGCCCACCTTCACACCCGCGGCCCGGAACTCACCGCGCACGAACTCGACCCGCTCGCCCGGTTTGGTCAACTTGGCGCACTCGTGCACCACGGCGCCCTGTTTCTGCAACGCCGGGACCAGTGCCTTGGCGCGACCGCCGCCGGAGTGCAGCACCATCAGCACCACCCCGGCCGGTGGATCGGCGGCCGCGTCGGTGATCACCGCGACCGCGTCCTTGCCCGCCTCGGCCGCCGACTCGAGCACGATCACCCGGTCTTCGGCGAACAGTGAGGGGCTGAGCAGTTCGGCCAGTTCGGCGGTACTGGCGTCTCCGGCGCGCATTCTGTCGACCGGCACCGAGTCGGGGTCGGGCACCCCCGCCCTGACCTCGCTCATCACCCGCGCCACAGCGCGCTCGACCAGCAGTTCCTCGTCGCCGAGGACCAGATGCACCGCAGGCAGTTCGCTCACGAGGCGATCCTACGTAGCGGCACCGACGGGAACGGCGGGGGCCGCGTCGGCGGCGAGTGGTGACCGTTCGTGGTTCGGCGGCCGTACCGAGGACGAGGACGTCGCCGTCGAGGTCTGTGCGGGCGACCGTTGTGCCGAGCGCTGTCAGTGTGGCGACGACGTCCGGGTGTGGGTGGCCGAAGGTGTTGTCGGCACCGGAGCTGATCAAGGCCAGGCGTGGACGGACGGCACGCAGGAATTCCGGTGTCGTCGTCCGTGAACCGTGATGCGGCACTTTGAGCACATCGGCCCTGATGTCGCCGCCCCGCATCACTTTTCCCTGGGCGGCCGTTTCGATGTCACCCGTCAGCAGCACTGTTCCCACCGGTGTCCGCGCCCGCACGACCACCGATCGATCGTTGGCGTCGTCCGGCCCGGCCGAACTCGGTGCCCGAAAGCCCGGTGCCAGGACGACGAGTTCTGTTGTCCCGAAGCGCAATACATGCCCCTCGTGCAGCGTGAGGAGCGGAATCCGTGCGTTCTCCGCGAGCTCGAGTACCTCTCCCACTCCCCCGCTCTCTTGTGAATGAGTGTGTGCGCCTTCGACTTCCCTGACGGTATGCGCCCCTTGCGCGAATGTCGTCGCCGGAGTCGAACGCGACTCGGCGGCTGTGACCTCCCCGGGGGCGGTGGCTATCGCGTCGACGGTGCGGCTGTGGAGGACGCCCGCGAGACCGCCGATGTGGTCGGCGTGGGGGTGGGTGAGGATCAGGAGGGGAACACGGGTGACGCGGAGACGGTCGAGGCACCGTCGAACCGAGCGGGGGTCAGGGCCGGTGTCGATCACGACGGCCGACCCCGGTCCGACGGCGAGGGCGAGCGCGTCTCCCTGGCCCACGTCACACATGGCGAGGACCCAACCCGCAGGTGGCCACCCGGGGTGCCAGAGCCGGACGGGAACCAGGACAACGGCGATGCCAAGACACACGACGGCAAGGAACCGACGGGCCTGCGACCAGCGCAGTGCCGCCACCAGAACGACCACGAGAGCGGCCGCGACCAGGCCCGCCGTGGTACCCGAAGGCACGGCGACGGCGGCCCCGGGCAAGGCCGCGGCGTGCTCGGCGACGCCGAGCAACCACCACAGCGGCGGACGCGCACACCACAGCACCCACACGGCCGCGTCGACCCACAGACACGCGACGACGGCACCCACCGCTCCGATCACCGTGATCACCCCTACCACGGGTGCGACGAGAGCATTGGCAGCGACAGCCACCAGACTCACCCGTCCGGACAGGGCGACCATCAGTGGCAGTGTCACCACGAACGCCGCCGCCGACACCGCGAGGATCTCCGCGGGCACGCGCGGGCATCGGCGCTCCCGCAACCAGTCCGCCCAGCTCGGCGCCAGCAGGATCAACCCGCCCGTGGCGATCACCGACAGCGCGAATCCCGCGCTCACCGCCAGTTCCGGTGCGACGGCGAGCAATCCGATCACCGCGCCGCACAGGGCGGGCAGCGCCTGTTTGCGGCGGCCCGTCAGTAGTGCCAGGACGGTCACCGAACCCATTGCGGCCGCGCGGAGCACACTGGGGTCGGGCCGGGCGAGGATCACGAACACCACGACTGCTCCCGCCGCGGTCGCTGCCCTCGTTCGTGGTCCGGCGGTGAGGACGCGGGTCAACCCGAGCAGTGCGGTCAGCAGGATCGTGAAATTGGCCCCGCTGACCACGCAGAGATGTTGCAGGCCAGCTGTTTCGAAAGCGTCCCTGACCTCGCTCGACAACGCGGCGGTGTCGCCTACCACCAGCGCGGGTAGCAGGCCCGCCGCGTCGGGCGGTAGCGCCCGCGCCGCCGCCTCGGCGAGGTCGGCGCGGACACCCGACGCGAGTCGTTGCCACCACGGTGGATCCCCGATGCGTTCCGGTTCGGTGATCGCCCGCAGCGTCGCGACGGTCAGATCGGCCCGCAGCGGTTCGCTCACCGTGCCCCGGAACCGGATCACCTGCCCCGGGACCACTTTCGCCCACTGCTCCCCGGCAGCGAGTACCACCAGCGAGCCACCGCCGTGGGTCCGGTGCACACCACTGCCGAATTCGCGCAGGCCCGCCCGCAGGATCCACCGTCGCTCACCGCCGAACGAGCCCGCCCGAATCTGCTTGGCGTCGTCGGAGATCTCCGCGACCACGGTCACGGTGCGTCCGAACGACTCTCGCAGCGGATGTGCCTGCACGTGATGTTCCCGCCAGGCGGCCGCCGCACCGAATCCGGCGGCGAGCAGCATCGTCGCTGTCCCCGCCACAGCGACGACCCGCCATCGTTCCCGCCGATGCGCCATCGCCCACAACAACCCGACCCATGAGCCGAGCGCGCCCACCACCGCCAGGATCGCCAGCACCAACCCGGCTCGCCATCCGAGGGTCAGGGCGACGAGCGTGGCCGCCCAGCAGCCGAGCGCCGCGGGTACGAGCCGCATGTCGAGGGTCTGCGGCTCGTCGTGCTCCGCTCCGCCCGTCGGGTTCTCCGATCGGTCCGAGAGGCGAGGGCTCCACCCTGGTGGCGTGACCGACGGTCTCCTCGCACCGGTCGCCGTGGCCCTCATCGTCGGGCCGCGCCGGTGGCTCGAGCTCCCCGACCGCGTCGGCCACGGGCGATCGCCTCCCGCGCGGACGTCACGTCGTGACCAGATCGCGCAGTCGAGCCAATCGTGCGGGGCCGATACCGTTCACCTCGCCGAGTTGTGCCACGTCGGTGAACGGGCCGTTGGTCGTTCGCCACGTGATGATCGCTTTCGCCGTGACCGGACCGACGCCAGGCAGCGCGTCGAGTTCGGCCTCGGTCGCCGAGTTGAGGTCGATGCGCGCAGTGCCCCCGGCCGCACCGGGTCCCGACCCTCCCCCGGCGGAGCTCGGATTCGCACCGGGAGGCCCACCGGCCGCGCTGATCATGGCACTGCCCTGTACCGGTTGACCTGCCTGCGGACCAGCGGCTCCCACCAGCACCTGATCACCGTCGGTCAGGCGTTGTGCGAGATTCAGCCCCGCGAGATCGGCACCTTCACGAACGCCGCCCGCCATCTCGATCGCGTCGGCGACCCGTGCCCCACCGGGCAGACGATGCAACCCGGCCCGATGCACCAAACCCACCACGCTGACGACGAGTTCCCCACTCCCGCTCCCTGATCCGGCTCCTGCCTCATCGTCGCCAACGCTCGTCGCCGCGACGACAGCGGTCTGTTCGGCGCGCGAACCGAGGTGCTCCGCGCGCAGTGCCGGTACCGGTGGCACCGCCTGAGAGACGGGCCGATCCCGCATCACCATCACTCCGGTCAACACGACGGCGACCAGACCGATCACTCCGAGTGCCAGGGCCCCACGCCGCCCCGGATCGAGGCGGGTGTGTCGAAAACGGTCCGGCAGCAGCCTGTTCCGTCCGCGTCCGTCACCGTCGTCCAGCCATCCGGGCGTCCCCACCACACCCGGTGACCCGTCCGTCGGGGTCAGTTCGTCGTCGTCCCAATGGCCCGTTCGCGGCGGATCGGCGGCCCGTGGATCGACACCGTCTCGCCGGTACCCGGCGGGCTCGTCGTCCGCTTCCCACCGAGTCATCGTGTTCGGTCGTGGTTTGTCGTGCACCGCGAGTCCGCCAAGCCGCTGCCGAACTCGCTCGTGCTCTTCGTGTCGTGGCATGCGAGCGACGCTAGCCCTCGTCGCGTCTCGAAACGTGCTGCCGACCTGGGCTTTCAACGCACCTGTGGATAACTCGGACCCTGTGGACAACTCTCGGTCAGCGGTGCTTCCACACCGAAGTCCGGCGGCGCTGCCCGATTACCGTGCGCTCATGGCCGATTCGCAGTACGCAGGTACCCATGGACCTGGCACAACGGTTTCGCGACTTCGCGGTGCGGGAAGTCGACGACAATTCCCCGCTGTACTATCGCCGCGCCCTTGCCATCGCGGAGGATTCGAGCGTTCTGGCTTTGCTCTCGCGGCTGCCCGTCGACAGGCAACAACCCAATCTCGTCCTGGCCGCCGCTCGGCTGAACGGAGCGAACGCGACGTCCTACCGCGAGTTCCGCACCCAGCTGATCGAGCGGTGGAGCGTGATCGAGGCGACGGCACGGTCGCACCGCACGCAGACCAACGAGGTCGGCCGCGCGGCGACGCTGCTTCCGGTGCTGGCCGGGCTGCGGGGGCCCCTCGCCCTCATCGAGGTCGGCGCCTCGGCGGGTTTGTGCCTGTACCCCGACCGTTTCAGCTACCGCTACGGCACGACGATGCTCGATCCGAGCGACGGCGAGTCCCGAGTGTTGTTGCCCTGCGCCGTGACCGGAGCCGTTCCGCTACCGGCGGCCTTGCCGGAGGTGATCTACCGCGCGGGCGTCGACCTGAACCCGCTCGACGTCACCGACCAGCACAGCCGCGACTGGCTGGAGGCACTCGTCTGGCCCGGCCAAGAGGAGCGAGTGACCCGGTTGCGCGCCGCCTGCGAGATCGTCGCGGCCGACCCACCGATCCTGGTCAGCGGCGATCTGAACGAACGGGTCGCCGAACTCGTGCGAGCCGCGCCCGCCGACAGCACCGTGGTGGTGTTCCACAGCGCCGTACTCACCTACCTGTCGCCGGAAGCCAGACAACAGTTCCGCACGACCGTGCGATCGCTGCCCTGCCACTGGATTTCCCAGGAGGGCAGCAACGTGTTGCCGTGGCTGTCAGGACAACTCCCGGCCCGCGACACCGAAAGAGCGCGCATGGTGGTTGCGTTGGACGAGGTCGCGGTGGCCTTCGCGGACCCGCACGGCCGATCGCTGGGCTGGTTCGCTTCGGTGTAGCGGCGGGTTCAGATCCGGCGCATCACCGAGACCACTTTGCCGAGGATGACGGCCTCGTCTCCGTCGATCGTCGAATAGGCGGGGTTGCACGGCTCGAGGTGAATGTGCCCGTCGCGGCGGCGGTACACCTTCACGGTGGCCTCCTCGCCGATCATGGCGGCGACGATGTCGCCGGAGTTCGCCTCGCGCTGGCTGCGGACGACGACGAGATCACCGTCGCAGATGGCGGCGTCGATCATCGAGTCGCCGCGCACCCGCAGCCCGAACACCTCACCGCGGCCGACCAGCTCACGAGGCAGCGTCAAGACATCGTCGGCATGCTGTTGCGCGGTGATGGGCGTACCTGCCGCGATGTCACCGACGACCGGCACGGCGACGGCCGCACCGGAACCGGCGCCGGGTGCGCCGCGCAGGAACAGGCGCACGTCGATGGGTCGGGTCATCGAGGAGCCGCGACGCAGGAATCCGTCCTCCTCCAAGGCCTTCAGATGTTTGGAGACCGTCGACGTGGAACGCAACCCCACCGCGTCCGCGATCTCGCGCGCACTAGGCGGATAGCCGTGCGCGAGCACCGAGTCCCGGATCACCGCGAGAATGTGTTGCCTACGCGGCGGCATGTTCGAGGTATCGGGAAAGTCGAACTCGTCGAATGCGGTCACGCTGGCATCGTAGAGCCAGGCCACCGCCGCCCCCTGTCAGGCCAGGTGCTTGGCGAAGCAGTTCGACAGCGGCAGCTCGTGATACGGCGCGAACAACGGGATCCGGTGGTATCCGCTGCGTTCGTAGAACCGCACCGCGTCGGGTTGCAGGTGCCCGGTCTGCAGGATGAGGCGCGGTTGCCCGGCGTCACACGCCGCCGCCTCAGCGGCGGCGAGCAACGCCGTCGCGGTGCCCGTGCCGCGAAAATCAGGGCGGACGAACATCCGTTTGAGCTCGAGATCGCCAGCATTCCAGCGCACCGCGGCATGCCCGGCGGGCGTGCTGTCCGCGTAGGCCACGAAGGTCTTGTGGACGGTGCGCGGATCAACGAGTGTCGGCGGCGGGCCGACGAATTCGATATGGGCGTAGCGCGGGCCGACTTCCGCCGACATCTCCGCACGCAGCACGTCCGCGTCCGGATGTGCCCAATCGACGGTCAGCACTTCGACAGCAGGCGGGGTCGGTCGCGTGGTGGAGACGGTCATGTTCCCTACCGTAGGCAGGAAACCGGTACGGTCGCACCGGTTGCCCTCACCGAGATTCTCGACCTATCCGCAACCACCGGGCAGAACCGCGACCCCGAGTGCGCCCACGCCCAGATGCACACCGAGAGTCGGACCGAATTCCGCGATGTGCAGTTCGGTGATGGTGGGATTCTGTTCGCGCAGTTGAATGGCGAGCGACTCCGCGGCCTCGGGCGCACCGAGATGCTGGATACCGAGCGCTACACCGTCGGTACCCGCGGCGGCGGTCGCGGCCGCCACGAGCTTGGTATAGGCGCGCGATCGGGTACGCACCTTCTCGCGCAACTCCAGTTTGCCCTCGACCAACTGCAACAGTGGTTTGGTGACCAGCTCGCTGCCGAAGAACGCGGCGGCACTGCTGAGCCTGCCGCCCTTGCGCAACTGTTCGGTGCGGTTCACCAGAATGAAGGTGCGGGCGCGGGTGGCGGCGGCGACCGCGCGTTCGTAGACCGCGTCGAGAGTGTCACCGGCGCGGGCGCGGCGGGCGGCGGCGAGTACGGGCAACCCGGTGGCCAGACCGGCGCCCAGCGAATCCACCAGACGCACCCGGCCTTCGGCACCCATCTCCCGCACCGCCTGCCGTCCAGCTTCCCAGGTGGCCGACAACCTGCGCGACAGATGCACGGCGACCACGCCGTCGCCGCCGCTGTGCGACATGGCGCGTTCGTACGCTTCGCGCAGCTCACCCGGCGAGGCCGCCGACGTGGTCACCGAGTCCGCGCCGTAGTCGATCTCGACCGGCTCGACACCTTCGCGCAGCTGCCGGTCACCGACGAGCACATGCAGCGGCACCACTTCGATACCGAGATCGGCGACGAGGTCGGCGGACAACCCGGCCGCCGAATCGGTGACCACCACAACGGCCACGAACTACCTGACCTCCTGCAGCGCCTTGGTCATGGCGGTGGCGACGGCCTGATGCCCGGCCCAGCCCCAGTGGATTCCGTCGGGGTTGGCGGCGCCGGATTCGATGTCGTCGCGCACGGCTTCGCCGAGGTCGACCAGCGGCACCGAGGTGCGCGCCGACCATGCCCGCAACGCCTTCACCGCGCGTGGCCGACCCCGGTGCACCCGGCCGTAGGCGTCGCAGCGATGCACCGACGGCAGCACCCCGACCACCGGCAGCTCCGGACGCAAGTGGGTCAGCGCCTCGCGCGACTGCTCCAGGTAGTCCACGCTCACCCTCGGCGGAAGGGCGACAGGGCGACCGAGTTTCGACAGTTTCGGTTGCAGCCAGTTGTACGAGGCACGCACCCCACGGCGCAGCCGGGGCGGACGGATGTAGCGGATCATCTCCCGCAGGGCGGTGGGCAGCGGCGAGGGCAGCGTGTCCATGCCGCCCACGGCGAACACCACAGCGCCCGCCCGCGGCACGGCGGCCCACACCCGGGGATCACCGATCAGTGCCCAGTAGGCGTCACGGCAGGTCCACCCGATCCGGGCGACCAGCTCCACATCCCAATCCAGCTCGGCCGCGACGAGATTCGGCCAGATCCTCGGATCGTCGGCGGGCAGGCCACCTTTGGGCCCGAAGTAGGCGAGCGAGTCGGCGATCACCAACAGCACCGGCCGCGGGGACGCCTGCTCCACCACCTCGGTCGAGGACTCCTGCTGAACCTCGGGCGCCTCGGCGGCGACGGGGCTGATCGACTCACCCTGCGGGACAGACGGTTCCGCGATCACTTTCGGATCGTCGGACGGCGGCGCGGGCACGAGCAAGGCGCGCGAATCCGCACCGGATCCGGTTTCCTCCGCAGCGGCGGCGGCCTCCGCAGCAACACCCTCGGGGGCCGGAATGCCAACCTGAGCGGCGTCCACTGCCGCCTGCTCCGAAACCGAACCAGCCTGTGTCGCACCCGATTCGGCACTCGCGGTACCCGAGGAACCGACCTGCGCTGGATCAGATTCCGTCAGAGCGACCTCGGCATCAGACTGTGCTCGAGCATGTTCCGCCCGCACCGCGGCCGATGTACCGGCGGACGCCGTAGCCGAACCGTCTGCGCCCGTGGCGACGGCCGATGCCGAACCCTCGCCGTCGGGCGCCGTCTCCGATGCCGACCGGACCTCGGCCACTGCGGCAGCCCGAGCCACCGCGCTGTCCGAAGCGACCGGCACCTGTGCCGACTCGACATCGTCGGCCGCAACGGGGGGCACCAGCACCCCATCGGTGGTGTCGGTCTGCGCGGCAGCCGAATCCGTACTGCCGGTCGGCACCTCGGCGGCGTGCCCGACGTCGTCGACAACCGATGTCTTTACGGAACCCTCGTCATCGGACGACGCGTCCTCAGCGGAATCCTGTGCACCGGAACGGGACTCGCCCTCGGCCGATGCGTCGGCCTCGGGCTCGGCGACCACCGGGGAGGGCGGGGGGCCGAACAGCGCGTCCGGCAGCGACCGGGTGCTACGCGCGGTGACCTGCTTGAAGAGTTCGTCGGGTACCGAACGGATCGGCTCCTCACGCTCGGGGCGTGCGGGCCGCGCCGGTGGCGGACCGAACAGCGCGTCCGGCAGTTGCCGTCCGGGCTTGGCCGTCACCTGCTGGAACAATTCGTCCGGTACCGATCGGACGGGCTCTTCAGAGGACATCGGGAGCTACCTTCGCCGCTGCGTTCCAAACATCGAGGCGCCAGCCGGGTCGGTCGATATCCGGGCCGTGGCTGGACAGCTGCACCCAGCTCGTATTGGCCAACCCGCCGAGGATGGGCCAGTTCTGGGGTGGCAGATCCAGCAACGCGGCCGTCAGGGCAGCGATCAGCCCGCCGTGCGCCACCAGGATGATAGTCCGACCGGGCCAATCCTGCCGCTCGTTGTACAGTTCGCGAACCACGGGCAGCGACCGGGCGCCGACCTCGAGTTTGCTCTCCCCACCGGGCGGACGGTAGGTGGCATCGAGCCGCCACTGCACCCGCGCACCGGGGTAGTCGGCGTCCACCTCGATGTGGGTCAGCCCCTCCCAGTCACCCAGGTTGGTCTCGCGCAGCCGGGTATCGGTGATCACCGGAAGCTCGCTGAGGTCACCGAGGGCCTGGGCGGTTTCCTTGGCACGACGCAGATCGGAGGCGTGGATGGCGATGGCGTTCCGTGAAACCAGTTCGCGGGCAGCCTCTTTGGCCTGCTGACGACCGAGCTCGGTGAGATCGGTGTCGATCTGGCCCTGCATCCGGTCGGCGGCGTTCCATTCGGTCTGCCCGTGCCGCAGCAGGATCAGCGTGCGCACATGGGCGTACTTGCTCACTCGCTGTCTACCTCTGCCTGCGCGTCGTCGTCGGCGGCCGGGGCCTCGGGTGTGGCGATGCCCTCGACGGGCACCGTCGGGCAGTCACGCCACAGGCGTTCGAGCGCGTAGAAGTTGCGCTCGTCGTTGTGCTGGATGTGCACGACCACGTCGACGTAGTCGAGCAGCGCCCAGCGCCCCTCGCGGGTGCCCTCGCGGCGAACGGGCTTGTGCCCGGCCTCGCGCAGCTTCTCCTCGACGTTGTCGACGATCGCGTTGACCTGGCGCTCGTTGGGCGCCGACGCGATCACGAAGCAGTCGGTGATCACCAGCTGTTCGGAGACGTCGAGGACAACGACATCGGTGGCGAGCTTGTCGTCGGCCGCGAGTGCGGCGACCTTGGCCATCTCGACCGCTTCGGCGGTGGCGCTCATGCCTTACCTTCCGTTCCTGCGGGCACGTAGAGGTGCCGCTTCGATATGTACTGCACCACGCCGTCGGGGACGAGGTACCAGACCGGCCGACCCTGGGCGGCGCGGCGACGGCATTCGCTCGACGAGATGGCCAGCGCGGGGATCTCGATCATCGTGACGGCATCGGCGGGCAGGTCCCGCAGATGTTCCTCGAGATGGTCGGTGTTCAGCTCGTACCCCGGACGGCTCACCCCGACGAACTTCGCCAGTTCGAACAGTTCGGCCCAATCCTGCCATGTCAGGATGTTGGCCAGCGCGTCCGCACCGGTGATGAAGTACAGCTCGGCGTCGGGATGGGCGCTCTGCATCTCGCGCAGGGTGTCGACGGTGTAGGTGACCTTGTTGCGTTCGATGTCGGCCCGGCTCACCGAGAACCTCGGATTGGACGCGGTGGCGATCACGGTCATCAGGTAGCGGTCCTCGGCGGGACTGACCTCCTTGCCCGCCTTCTGCCACGGCTGACCGGTCGGGACGAAGATCACCTCGTCCAGGTCGAACCGGTGCGCGACCTCGCTGGCCGCGACGAGGTGACCGTGATGAACGGGATCGAACGTGCCGCCCATCACGCCGAGCTTGCGACGTGGCCGGGCTGTCTCGTGCATGAGGTCCGAGCTTAATAGGACCGCCACCATTCGTACGGATCGGAGGGCTCCGGAGATCGGGGCCGATCGGCTCGTCGTGGTCGCGGGCCCCTTTCGGGCGGTCGGTGCTCGACCGTGCCCGAGACCTGGGCGCACATCTGGGCGAACTGACTGCGGGTGCGACGCAACTCCTCGACGTGGGGGACGGCCGGGTCGGCGGCGACGAGGCGATTGAGTTCGGTGAGCAGCACGTCCAGGGTCACCCACCATGGGCCACGCGGCGTCCCGCCGGGGCCGCGCAGTTGCAACCAGGCCGCCGCGCGCAGGCAGCGCGCACGGGGCACGATCTTGTCCTGTTCGCCCCACAACCCGGCCGCGCGCAGGTAGCCGCCGAGCGCCTCCGATTCCTGCCCGCAACATTCCCTTGCCACCGCGGCCGACCACAGCAGATCGGCGTGCCGGTGCCGCTCGGTGGGTGAGGCGGCGATCAGGCGCGCGGCCTCGGTGAACTGCCAGGCGGCCTGACGGTAGCGGCCGAGATGGTTGAGCGATTCGGCGAAGACCGCACGGACCTGCGCCAGCTCGCCGGGCGGGTAGCCGACCGCCTCGCCGAGCAATGCGTGGTCGAACGCCCGCGCCGCCTCGGTATGCGCGCCCGCCCGATGCCACGAGCGGCCCGCGACGATCCACAGATGTGCCGAGTCGGCCGCCGAGATCGGCGCCCAATCGGCGGCGGCCGCGGCGGCCGCGCGGGCGACATCACGAGCGCGACCGGGTTGGGCGGCGATCGCGGTGACCAGCCGTGTCCGCAGTTCCGCCCGCTCCCGCGACCCGAGCTCCGCCGCGCCGACGACCAGTGCCCGCCGCAACTGCTCCTCGGCCGCGTCCGGCGCATCGATCAGACGGGCCGCCGCGATCCTCGCGAGCTTTCGCGCGGCGCGGGCGAGCGAACCCGGCTCGAGAAGGCGAGCTGCCTCGGCGGCAGCGGAACCGGAGGCACCAGGCTGACCGGCGGGAGCACCGACCCGCGGCTCCGCGTCGTCGGCAGCACCCTCGTCGATCGACCCGCCGACTCGCGCGGTGGGTTCGACCGGCCCGACGAGTGCGGCTGGGACGGCGAATTCGGCTCGAGCGTCATCGTTCTCGGCGGCGAACCGGTCGCTCACCGGGCGAACCACATCCGCACGACACAGACGCGGACGACGAATCCGGCCCTCTGGTCCGATCCCCGATGTTCAGTTCGCCCGTCGTCGCGCGACGCCCCTGCCAGCATGGCGGTGATCTTGGTGGCTCGCCCCTACGAGTGGCTTAACGTCGGCTCAACGGCTCAGCGCACCGGCCGTTTGGACCTCGGGAGTTTGGCGACGACGGCGTCGTAGGACGCGTCGATGAGTTCGCGTAATTCGTCGTCGGGAACGGTACCGCCGACGCGAATGCTGTTCCAGCCGTAGCGGCCGATGTAGGCCGACGCGGTGACATCGTCGGGATAGATGGTGACCAGTTCGTCGGCCTCGGCGCGGTCGCGCCCGCATTTGAGACCGATCGAGGAACCCGCACCGAGGAACGCGAACACCTTGTCGCCCACCTTGGCCACGGTATCGCCCTCCCACGGTTCGTCTTCCCACGCACCGGGTTTGGCCAGGCAGTACGCCAGGACATCCATCTCGCGGCTCCTCCTCAGACCGGCAGCAGCTTGGACACGACCTCGGTGAGCTGTCGCGCCGAGCGGCACTCGTGCATCTCGATCACCGCACCGTAATCGGGCGCGGCCGAATCCCCTGTGCCCCACAGCTTGTGCGGCTCCGGGTTGAGCCAGTGCGCGTGCTTGGCGGTCTCCACCAGGCCGCGCAGGACGTCCACCTGCGGGTTGCGGTAGTTGGTTCGGCCGTCGCCGAGCACCAGCAGCGAGCTGCGGCTGGTGACGGCGTCGCCGAAATTGTCGGCGAAGCTGGTGAAGGCCTGGCCGTAGTCGGAGTGGCCGTCGGAATCGATGACGGTTGACTCGGTGAAGATCCGGGTGAGCACGTCGTCGAGACCGGCCTGCGGACCGAAGTAGTCGGTCACCTCGTCGGTGCGGTCGACGAACGCGAAGATCCGTACCCGGGAGAACTGTTCGCGCAGGGCGCTCACCAACAGCAGGGTGAATCCGCTGAAGCCGGCCACCGAGCCCGAGATGTCGCACAGCAGAACGAGATCCGGGCGGCCGGGACGCGGTTTGCGCTGCACCAGGTCGATCGGCACGCCACCGGTGGACATCGACGCCCGCAGCGTTTTGCGCAGGTCGATCTCGCCGCGACGGGAACGCCTGCGCCGCACGGCCAGGCGCGAGGCCAGAATCCGGGCCAATCGATGGGTCCCCCGGCGCAGGTCGGCGAGTTCGCGTTCGGAGGCGCGCAGGAAATCGGCGTCCTCGGCCTGCCTGGCCACGCCGTAGTCGGCGACCCGTTCCCGCCCGATCTGCTCGGCGACGCGGCGGTTCGTCTCCTCCTCCACGCTGGCCCGGAACCCGGCGATGCGCATCCGCAGCAGGCGCTGCGCGATCTCGGTGTCGCGGTCGCTCGCCTCGGGGGGCAGGGCGAGCCCGGCCAGCGCCCGCGCCAGCAAGGTCTGCGGGGCGAGGTCCTTGAGCGCCTGGTAGGCGGAGAACGACGGCCCGCGCGCCGACTGGTACCGCCCGAGCTGCTCCACCACCTGGGCGGCGAGCGACTCGAGTTGGTTGCCGGTGTCGGGGGTGGCGAGCAGTTCGGCGAGCTGTTCGCGCAGGGCGGGGACATCGACGCGCCCGTCGGGTGTGCGCGGCAGTTCGGGCGCCTCGGCGCTGCGCTGCCCGACGGCGACCGGGAACCACAGATCGAAGAGGCTGTCGAAGGTGGCGCGGTGGGTGGGGCGGCGCAGGAGCGAGCAGGCCAGCCCCTCCCGTACCGCTTCCCGGTCGAGGAGGTCGAGCACGGTGAGCACCTGGCCCGCGTCGACGGTTTCCGACGGGCCGACCGGCACACCGCGCGATCGCAGCGCCGCGACGAAACCCGCGACGTGACCACTGAGGCCGTGGGGCGCGGGCGCTGTCATCGTCAGGCCAGTTTCAGCTCGGCCAGCGCGCGCTGATGATCGCTGCGGTGCTTGAGCACCACGCCGAGGGTGGCCCGCACCGTCGCGTCGTCGAGGTCCTCGGACCCCAGCGCGAGCAGGGTGTTGCCCCAGTCGATCGTCTCGGCCACCGACGGCAGCTTCTTGAGCTGCATCCCGCGCAGCACGTGCACGATGCGCACCAACTGTTCCGACACCACCGCCGACAGCTCGGGCACCCGGCTGGCCAGGATCCGGCGCTCGAGGTCTTCGTCGGGGAAGTCGAGGTGCAGGTAGAGGCAGCGACGTTTGAGCGCCTCGGACAGTTCGCGGGTGGCGTTGGAGGTGAGCACCACGAACGGTTTCCGGGTGGCGGTGATCGTGCCGAGTTCCGGAACGGTGACCGCGAAATCGCTGAGCACCTCTAGCAGCAGACCCTCGATCTCGACGTCGGCCTTGTCGGTCTCGTCGATCAGCAACACCGTCGGTTCGGTGCGCCGGATCGCGGTGAGCAGCGGGCGCGAGAGCAGGAACTCCTCGGTGAAGACGTCGGCTTTGGTTTCGGCCCAATCGTTCTCGCTCGAGGCCTGGATCCGCAGGATCTGTTTGGCGTGGTTCCACTCGTAGAGGGCGCGGGCCTCGTCGACACCCTCGTAGCACTGCAGACGCACCAGTTCGGCGTCGGCGACCTGGGCGACCGCGCGCGAGAGTTCGGTCTTGCCGACACCGGCCGGGCCCTCGATGAGCAGCGGTTTACCCAACCGGTCGGCGAGGAACACCGAGGTGGCCGTGGCCTTGTCGGCCAGGTAGCCGGTGGTGGCCAGGCGGGCGATGACGTCGTCGACCGAGGTGAAGATCGGTTCCTGTACCAGTGTCACGGTCACACCGGCCGAGTCTGGCCGTCGCCCCACACGATCCACTTGGTCGAGGTGAGTTCGGGCAGTGCCATCGGGCCGCGGGCGTGCAGCTTCTGGGTGGAGATACCGATCTCGGCGCCGAAGCCGAACTGCTCGCCGTCGGTGAACGCGGTGGAGGCGTTCACCATCACGGCGGCCGCGTCGACGCGGGTGGTGAACTCGCGCGCGGCGGCCAGGTCGGCGGTGACGATGGCCTCGGTGTGACCGGTGCCCCAGGTGTTGATGTGCTCGACCGCGGCGTCGAGATCGTCGACGACCTTGAGCGCGATGTCCAGCGTGAGGTACTCCTCACCCCAGTCCGCCTCGGTGGCGGGCACCTGACCGGGCAGGTCACCGTGAATGGTGACGCCCGCGTTCTCGAGCGCCTTCGTCAGCCTCGGCAGCGCGGTCTCGGCCACGGCGGCGTCGACGAGCACCGTCTCGGCGGCGTTGCAGACACTGGGCCGACGGGTCTTGGCGTTGAGCAGGATGGCCTCGGCCATGTCGAGGTCGGCGGCGGAGTGCACGTAGACGTGGCAGTTGCCGGTTCCGGTCTCGATGGTCGGCACCTGCGCGTCGCGGACGACGGCGTTGATCAGACCCGCGCCGCCGCGCGGGATGACCACGTCGACCAGGCCGCGCGCCTGGATCAGGTGGGTGACGCTCGAGCGGTCGTTGCTCGGCAGCAACTGCACCGCGTCGGCGGGGATACCCTTGGCCGTCAGAGCCTCGCGCAGGATCTCCACGAGCGCGGCGTTGGATCCGGCGGCCGAGGACGAGCCACGCAACAGTGCCGCGTTGCCCGACTTGAGGGCGAGACCGAACGCATCGACGGTGACGTTGGGACGTGCCTCGTACACCATGCCGACCACACCGAGCGGAACCCTGGTCTGCCGGATCTCGAGCCCGTTGGGCAGGGTGGAGCCGCGCACGACGACACCCACCGGGTCGGGCAGCCCGGCGACCTGGCGCAGGCCGGAGGCGATGCCGTCGATGCGGTCCTGGGTGAGCCGTAGCCGGTCGAGCAGGTTCTCCTCGGTGCCCGCCGCCCGCGCGGTCTCGATATCGGCCGCGTTGGCCGCGAGCACCCGATCGGCGGCGGCGAGCAGCGCGTCGGCCGCCGCGTGCAATGCGTCGTTCTTCTGCGCCGTGGTGAGCTGAGCGAGCACACGGGACGCGACGCGAGCCCTGCGGGCGGCGTCGTGCACCGCTGCGCGGATGTCGAGCTCGGGGGTCACTTCTACCGTCATGGGTATCAGCGTACGCAGTGTGCCCGCTCCACTCGACGCCGCCCGGCGCCCGGAATGTGGCTCCGACCGGCAGCGGGACCGAGTTGTCCACAGGGTCTTGCTCAGGTCGTCGATGCGTGCGAGGCGGTGTTTTCTGGGAGCGGGGCTGTTCCACACAGTCACCGCCCGGAACCCGG
Organism: Nocardia caishijiensis NBRC 108228; assembly: GCF_001612825.1. GTDB lineage: Bacteria > Actinomycetota > Actinomycetes > Mycobacteriales > Mycobacteriaceae > Nocardia > Nocardia caishijiensis. The sequence goes on from NZ_BDBE01000032.1 coordinate 83,596, forward strand.
TGTGACAGCTAGATTCGAGGCCATGGACCACTCCGCCACCCCGACCGTCGTGGTGTTGGGCAGCGTCAACATGGACCTGGTCACCACGACGACGCGTCGGCCCGCTCTCGGTGAAACCGTGCTCGGCTCCGGCTTCGCCACGGTCACCGGCGGCAAGGGCGCGAACCAGGCGATCGCCGCGGCCCGTTCCGGCGCCCGGGTGCGTTTCCTCGGGGCGGTCGGTGACGATGCCTTCGGCACCACTTTGCGCACCACGCTCGACGACGCGGGCGTCGACACCACTCTGTTGCGCACGGTCTCCGGCCCGAGCGGCGTGGCGACGATCGTGGTCGACAGCGCGGGTGAGAACAGCATCATCGTCGTCGCCGGGGCGAACGGGCAGGTCACCGACCTGACCGAGGACGAGTTCGCGGCGATCGAGGCCGCCGACATCCTCCTGTGCCAGCTCGAGATCCCCCTCGAAACCGTCGCCGCCGCCGCTCACCGCGCCCGCGCCGCCGGGACGCTCGTGGCCCTGAACCCCTCCCCCGTCCAGTCGCTACCGGCCGACTTGTGGGCCGACACCGAGCTGGCGATCGTGAATTCGTTGGAGTACGAACAGTTCTCGTCACCGCTGGGTCAGGTCGCGCACGTCGTCCGAACCCTGGGTTCCGGTGGTGCGCTCTACCGTGGCGACGACGGCGCGGAACTGTCCGTCGACGGGCTGGCCGTCGACGTGGTCGACACGACGGGCGCGGGCGACGCCTTCGCAGGCGCCCTCGTCGCACGGTGGTCACACGGCCCAGCCGCCGCCCTGAACTGGGCCAACACCGCGGGCGCGCTGGCGACCACCCGGCTCGGCGCCGCCGCGGCCATCCCCGGGCGGCAGCAGATCGCCGCCTCGCTCGCCGACGTTCGCTGATCCTGCGTGGCGACAACGACCCTCGTTTAATGAGGTGCGCCGCCCATCACCAGGCCCCTACCGTTGGTCCTCCATCGAGGAAAGGACCGACCATGTTTCCCGTCGAGCTGCGCGGTACCCGAGCGCAGACGCTCATGTGGGCAGACGAGCACCAGATCGAGCAGGCCGCGCTGCGCCAGCTCCGCAACATCGCGGAACTGCCCTGGGCGCACGGACTGCGCGTGATGCCGGATGTGCACCTGGGCAAAGGCGCGACGGTCGGTTCGGTCATCGCCATGCGTGACGCGGTGGCGCCCGCCGCCGTCGGTGTCGACATCGGGTGCGGCATGGAGAGCGTGAAGACCGACCTGACGGCGTCGGATCTGCCCGACGACCTGCGCTCGCTGCGTTCGCGGATCGAGCAGGCGGTGCCGGTCGGTTTCCAGGCGCACAAGGATGCCGTGAACGTCAGCAAGCTGGAAGCCGGTTCGCATCGGCAGGCGGCCCTGCGGGCCGGTGGCTGGGACCGGTTCTGGCGTGCGTTCGGCGAGTTGCATCCGGGTGTGTCCGCGCTGGAGTCCAGGGCGCACAAGCAGCTCGGCTCGCTCGGCGGCGGCAACCACTTCATCGAGATCTGCCTCGACCAGGACGACTCGATGTGGATCCTGCTGCACTCCGGCTCGCGCAATATCGGCAAGGAGCTGGCGGAGCGGCATATGGCGGTGGCGCGGACGCTGGCGCACAACCAGTCGCTGCCCGATCGCGATCTGGCCGTCTTCCTCGCCGGGACACCGGAGATGGCGGCCTACCGACGGGACCTGACCTGGGCACAGGAATACGCGGCGCGCAACCGCGCGGTGATGCTCTCGCTGGTGTGCCGGGCGGTGCGCGACGAATTCGCCGAGCGTCCGATCGGTTTCGAGGAGCCGATCAGCTGTCACCACAACTATGTGGCCGAGGAGCGCATCGACGGCGTGCCGATGCTGGTGACCCGCAAGGGTGCCGTCCGGGCAGGTGCCGGTGAGCTGGCGTTGATCCCGGGGTCGATGGGCACGCGGTCCTATGTGGTGCGTGGTAAGGGCAATCCGCTGTCGTTCCAGTCGGCCTCACACGGGGCGGGGCGGCGGATGAGCCGCAGCGCGGCCAAGAAGCAGTACACGGTGGCGGACCTGGTCGCCCAGACCGAGGGCGTGGAATCGCGCAAGGACGCGGGTGTGGTCGACGAGATCCCGGCCGCGTACAAGGACATCGACGAGGTGATCGCGGCCCAGACCGACCTGGTCGACGTGGTGGCGACCCTGCGTCAGGTCCTGTGTGTGAAGGGCTGATACGGCGACGGGTCTGTATCGCCGCTCGAACCTGTCGGTGGGGTGGGGCAGCATAGGGCCCATGACCACAGCGGCAGGTAACGACGTGCTCGACCTGATGGCTCCCGACCTGCGCGAACGCGCCGAGGAGTTGCTCCGCGACCTCGCCGGACCCCAGGCTGCGCTCCGCGAGGATCAGTGGACGGCGATCGAGGCGCTGGTCGTGCGGCGGAACCGGGCACTGGTCGTCCAGCGCACCGGGTGGGGCAAGTCGGCGGTGTACTTCATCGCGGCCAAACTCCTGCGCTGGGCCGGTCGGGGGCCGACGGTGATCGTGTCGCCGTTGCTGGCCCTCATGCGCAACCAGGTGGCCGCCGCCGAACGGGCGGGCGTGGTGGCGGCCACCATCAACTCGGGCAATGTCACCGAGTGGGACGAGATCCATCAGCGGGTCGCGGCCGGTACGGTCGACGTGCTGTTGGTGAGCCCGGAACGCTTGAACAACCCCGACTTCCGCGACCAGGTCCTGCCGAAACTCGCGGCCGACGCCGGGCTGGTCGTGATCGACGAGGCGCACTGTGTGTCGGACTGGGGTCACGACTTCCGCCCCGACTACCGCCGCATCCGCACCCTGATCGCCGACCTCGGCTCCGACGTGCCGGTGCTCGCGACCACGGCGACCGCCAACGACCGGGTCGTCACCGACGTGGCTGGTCAGATCGGCACCGACACGCTCGTCCTGCGCGGCTCCCTCGACCGCGAGTCGCTGCACCTGTCGGTCGTCCGCTTCGACGACGCCGTGCAACGCACCGCCTGGCTCGGCGCCCAGCTGGACCGGCTGCCCGGCTCCGGGATCATCTATTGCCTCACCGTGGCCGCGGCCAACGACCTGGCCGACGTGCTCACCACCCACGGCCACACCGTCGCCGCCTACACGGGCCAGACCGACCCGGCCGAACGGGAGGCGCTGGAGTCGGCACTGCTCAACAACGAGGTCAAAGCCCTGATCGCCACCTCGGCCCTCGGCATGGGCTTCGACAAACCGGATCTGGGCTTCGTGGTGCACGTCGGTGCGCCGTCCTCCCCCATCGCCTACTACCAGCAGGTCGGTCGCGCGGGACGCGGCACCGATCGCGCCGAGGTGGTGTTGCTGCCCGGCCAGGAGGACGCGCGTATCTGGAGCTACTTCGCCTCCGTGGCCTTCCCGCGCGAACACATCGTTCGCTCGGTGCTCGCCGCCCTCGACACCGAGCGGCCGATGTCGACGATCGCGCTCGAACCGCTCGTCGAACTGAACCGGTCGCGGCTGGAAATGGTGCTCAAGGTGCTCGACGTGGACGGCGCGGTCCGACGGGTGCGCGGCGGCTGGCTGTCCACCGGACAGCCCTGGACCTACGACACCGAACGCTACGAACGGCTCGCCGCCGCCCGCGACGCCGAGCAACAGGCGATGATCGACTACCAGTCGACCACGACCTGCCGCATGACATTCCTGCGCCGCCAGCTCGACGACCCAGGCCTCGACGGCCTGGCCACCGCCGAGCTCGACTGCGGCCGCTGCGACAACTGCACCGGCACCCGCCCCGACACCAGTATCGACGACGCCGCGATCGCCGCCACCCGGGCCCGGCTCGATCGCCCGGGCCTCGACCTCGCACCCCGCAAACAATGGCCGACCGGCATGGCGAAACTGGGGATCCCGTTGTCGGGCAAGATCACCGGCGGCGCCGAGACGGGACGGGTACTCGGCAGGCTCACCGATCTCGGCTGGGGCCAACGCCTGCGCGCCCTGCTCGACGGACCCGACGCCCCGGTGCCCGACGCGGTGTTCGACGCGTGTGTCGCCGTGCTGCGCGACTGGGACTGGTCGGCCCGCCCCACCTCGGTTCTGGCCCTGGAATCGCCGAGGTACCCCCAGCTCACCACCAGCCTCGCGCAGCGCCTCGCCCAGATCGGCAGACTCACCGACCTGGGCACCCTGCGCGCACGACCCGACCGTCCGCCGGTCTCGGCCGCGAACTCCGCCCACCGGGTCGCGGGCTTGTTCGACTACTGGGAGGTGCCCGACCTGTCGCCGGTGAACGGCCCGATCCTGCTCGTCGACACGCTCACCGACACCGGCTGGACGATGACCGTCGCCGCTCACGCCCTCCGAGGCGGCGGCGCGGACGCGGTTCTGCCGTTCGCACTGGCCACGCCGACCTGATCCACCCGCCCCGGTACGGGGAGTCCCGTAGTCTCAGCACGTACGCGCAGGTCTAACGGCCGACGATGGAGTCGCGATGACGTCGAAGAAGCTCCCCCCGATCGCCGTGGTCCGCGCGCTCGACCGCGTGCGCGACGCGCTGACCAAGCTCAATCGGCGACTGGTTCCCGGCCATATCGCGCTGCTGGAAATGCAGTTCGCGGGGTTCCTCTCCCAAGCCGTCAGCACCGCCGCCGACCTCGGCATCGCCGACCAGCTCGCCGACGGCCCACGCACCTCGGCGCAGCTGGCCGACGCGCTCGAGGTGGACGAGGACGGACTGCGCAGACTCCTGCGGCTGCTCGTGAGCTACGGGGTGTTCGCCCAACGCCGCGACGGCAGGTACGCCCTGACCAGGATCGGGACGACGTTGCGCGGCGACGCGGCGGTGACCATGCGCGAGGTGTCCCGCTTCTTCGGCTCGCCCTACCACCGCAACCACTGGACCCACCTCGGCGATGCCGTGCGCACCGGCGAGGCCGTTGGCACGGCGCTGGAAGGGGCGAGTTTCTTCGAGTACGCCGCGCGCGACCGCGAGGTGGGCGACCTGTTCGATCGGGCGATGACCAGCGTCGGCACGCTGTCGATCGACCCGCTGCTCGCCGCCTACGACTTCGGCCGATTCGCCACCATCGTCGACGTCGGCGGCGGACACGGCAGCCTGCTCCTCGAGATTCTTCGCCGACATCCCACGACCAACGGTGTGCTGTTCGATCTGCCCGGCGTGGTCGAGGATCTGAGCACCGAGCTCGCGTCAGCGGGGCTCGAGTGGCGCTGCACGGTGGAAGCGGGTTCGTTCTTCGAGGCCGTGCCCTCGGGCGCCGACGCCTACCTGCTCAAGAACGTCCTGCACGACTGGTCCGACGAGCACGCCGAACACATCCTGCGCACCATCCGCGCCGCCATGAGCCCGACCGCGACGCTGCTGGTGATCGAGCTGGTACTGCCCGAGCATCATCGACCACACCCGGGAAAATTCGTCGATCTGGAGATGCTGGTCAACACCGACGGCGGCCACGAACGCACCGAAGCCCAGTACCGCGCGCTGCTCGAGCGTGGCGGCTTCACCCTGACGCGCACGGTGCCGACCGTGGCGCCGGTCAGCGTGCTCGAAGCCGTCGCACGCTGATCCGGCCCGACACGCCGTCACCGATTGTGTGTCCCGCCGGTGCGCAGTGTTTCAATGCGGCTATGACCAGGACCACATTTGCTCGAACCCTGATGGCTGTCGCCACGGGCTGTGCGGCCGGCTTCACCATCTTCACCGCCCCCGCCCAGGCGACGAACGAGAACCCGCTCGACTGCGCGGGTGTGCCGGGCGCCCAGGCCGCCGCCGACCGGGAAAGCGCGCGGCGCGGCATCGCCATCACCCCGCTGTGCTTCAGCGGCGGTCTGTACAGCGGCATCCACGCCGGTATCCCGCTCCCGGTGCTCAACCCGTTGACGATGCCGGGCACCGACACCGTGTGCGTCGCCGAACGCGAAACCGTCGAGGCGGCGGCCAAATTCGAATGGACCGAGCAGGTGCACGTGATGCCGATGTGCATCCAACACCGCGCGTTCGGGGTGTACGAGCTGTAGTCGCGGCGCCACGCGGGTCCGCGTCCGGCCACGAGGCGGACCCGCTCGTCTATCGTTGCGCGTGTGGCCAAGTCTGCGGCTCCGGCGGTCGAACTGCCGGTAGGTGAGCACACGGTGCGGGTCAGCAATCCCGACCGGGTGTATTTTCCCGAGCTCGGCGTCACCAAGCTCGACCTGGTGAACTACTACCTCAGCGTCGGTGACGGCATCGTCGACGCGCTGCGGGACCGGCCGTGCATGCTGCACCGTTTCCCCAAAGGCCTGGCCGGGGACAAGGTTCATCAGAAGCGGCTGCCCGCCGGGGCGCCCGACTGGATTCCCACCGTGCGCGTGTACTTCCCGCGCTACGGCAGGCACGCCGACGAACTGTGCGTGGAGAAGCTCGCCGACGTCGCGTGGGCCGTGCAGATGTCCACCGTGGAGTTCCATCCCTGGAATTCCCGCGCCACCGACACCGAGTCGCCCGACGAGTGGCGCGTCGACCTCGACCCCATGCCCGATTGCCCCTGGTCGCGCGTGCAACGCGTCGCGGGCGTCGTGCACGAGGTGCTCGACGAGTTCGGTGCCGTCGGCTGGCCGAAGACCTCCGGCGGTCACGGCCTGCACGTGTACGTGCGGATCGCTCCCGAGCACGGCTTCCAGCAGGTGCGTCGCGCGGCGCTTGCCTTCGCGCAGGAAGTCGAACGACGCGCCCCCGCCGACGTGACGACCGCGTGGTGGCGCCGCGATCGCGACCCCGCCGCCGTGTTCGTCGACTACAACCAGAACGCCCGCGACCACACCATCGCCGCCGCCTACTCGGTGCGCGGTGTCCCGGCGGCCACCGTGTCGACACCGGTGCGCTGGGCCGAGATCGACGCCATCCATCCGCGTGACTTCACCATTCGGACCGTCCCGGCGCGCTACGCCGAACTCGGTGACATCCAGGCCGACATGGACGACGCCGTCTTCGACATCACTCCCCTCTTGGAGCTCGCCGACCGCCACGGCGTCGACGAACCCGTCGACATCGACGAATCGTGAGGTGAAACCTCGACGCGGCCACGGCGGTCCGGGAGAATCGAGGATCCGACCACCGGCCCCAACCAGGAGGACTCTGTGCAGGAATCCGCGATCACCGTCGCGATCGGTCCTGACCCGAACGCTCCGCGACTGCTCGAGAAGGCGGTCGTCGGTGCGGGTGCCCGGGTCGGTCCGCTCGCCGAAGCCGACGGTCTGGTCTGGACCGGCACCCCGGGTGAGTTCCCGTCCGACCTGCCGCCGTCGGTGCGCTGGGTACAGTTGCCCGCCGCCGGAATCGAGGACTTCTTCGACGCCGGGGTGTTCGCCGCCCACCCCGAGCCGACCTTCACCTCCGCGGCGGGAGCGTTCGCCCACAGCGTCGCCGAGCACGCGCTGATGCTGTTGCTCGCGGGTGTGCGGTACCTGCCCGAACATCTGCGCGCGACCTCGTGGCGTCAGCGTGAGTTCTTCCCGCACGTCGGCTCGTTGCGCGGCAAGACCGTGACGATCGTCGGCGCGGGCGGGATCGGGCGTGCGCTCATCCCGATGCTCGCGCCGCACGGTGCGCACGTGATCGCGGTGAATCGGTCGGGTACCCGCGTCACCGGGCCTGGCATCGGGGCCGACGTGGAGACGGTGCCCGCCGATCAGCTCGGCCGGGTCTGGTCGCACACCGATCATGTGGTCGTCGCGGCCCCGGCCACCGCGCAGACCCGGCACCTGATCGGGGCCGACGAACTTGCCCGGCTCAAGCCCGCGTCGTGGGTGGTGAATGTGGCGCGCGGCAGCCTGATCGACACCGACGCGCTGGTCGACGCCCTCACCCGAGGCGTCATCGGCGGTGCGGGACTCGACGTCACCGATCCGGAGCCGCTGCCCGACGGCCACCCGCTGTGGACACTGCCGAACGCGATCATCACGCCCCACGATTCGAACCCGCCGCAGCTGCGGCTGGCGGCGTTCGCCGATCACGTCGGCGCGAACGTCGGGCGGTTCGTCGCGGGCGAACAGCTGCACGCGATCGTGGATCCGGCACGCGGCTACTGAGTACCCTGGTGTCGGGGAAGGAGTTGTGCGTATGCCCGACAACGAATCAGCGGATCCGCGCGCACGATGGCGCCACCTTCCGCCGGAGCCGGAACGACTTGTCGAGGAGACCGTCGTCGACACCTCACCGTCGAGCCTCGCCGAGCTGGGCATGGATCCCGGCGAAGATTCCGTTCGGAGATATGGCGGCTGATCGGTAGGCCATTGCCCGACACTGCGGTTAGGCTGAGCTCGTCCTGGTTCGGTAAGGATGGGATCGGCAATGGGATGGACCTTCACCGCGGACGAGTTCGCGCACGTCTGGCGGGAGACCGGTCACGACCGGGTGCCGTTTCCGCTGCGGTTGCTCGAAACACCGCGCACCGAGGACGAGGCGCGCCGATTACGTTCGACGCTCGACCAGCGATTCGTCCAGGGCAGCGATCCCGATCTCACTGCCTGCCTGCGGATTGTCGCCGAACCGCACGCCAGGATCGTGCTCGTCGGCGGTGGCCACACGCCGGGCAGCGAAATCCGGTTGCTGGCGTGCGCGGTCTACGATCACGCGGTTCTCGTGGTGCAGGAGCCCGGTACCCGGCCCGATTACGGTGGGCAGGTGCGGGTTTCGATCGGGCACAGCGCCGGGATCGGCGCGCGCGTCACCGCCTGCCTCCCCGACACCCCGCCCGGCCGTGAGCCCGCGCGCGAGGCGGCGGCCGAGGCGGTGCGCGACGAGGAGACGGTGATCGCGGCTCATCCCTCGGTCCCCCGGATCCAGCGCCTGCTGCGCCGCCAGCACACCGCCGAGGGACACATCCGCATCGAAACCGGACTCGACCGCGAAACCCCTTCCCCGCCTGTGCATTACAGCTGGATCGACGTCGCGGGCGACGGACGCTACCTGCTCCGTGTCGGGGAAACGGTGCATGTGGTTCCCGCTTCGACCGGCCAGCTCGCCGCGCAACTGCAACGCCGGGTGGCACCGGCACACAGTTCGCACAATCGTAGGTCCGGCTAGCCTGGACACCGACGCTTGATCTGGAGGGGAGACGCGATGACGATCGAGAGCAGCCGAGCCGAGATCTCCCGGTTCCGCAGCGCCGCCGCGGCGGGGACGGTGAAGTTCGATCCCGAGGCCGCGCGCCGGTGCGCCGATCTCTACGCACAGCAGGCCGACCGGCTCGCCGAGTTACGCCACGATCTCGAAAACGCCGCCGAGGCAGGCGGATTCGGTGGTTTCGTCTCCGCCCAACAGCTGCAGGCGGGCTTCGCCCACAAAGCGCGCGATGCGGCCGATCTGCTCGATCGCTACATCGAAGCGGCCTACCGGATGCGGGAGGCGTTCCTGCTCAGCGCGGGCCTCTACGAGGAAGCCGATGCCGCCGCGAATGCCGCGCTGCGCGCCATCGATACGCGGGTGCACTGATGAGTACCGATCCCACCTACATCAGTGCGATGGAACATTTCGAGTCCATGCCGCACGAACAGATCTATGCCCGCACCCAGCAGATCGACGCGGGTGAGATCCTGGGCGCCTCGATGACCTGGCTGGAAACGGCCGCCACCCTCGCCACCCTCCCGGTCACCAAGGCCAACGCCGACCAGGTGATGGCTGAGGCCGGATGGGAGGGCGCGGCAGCTGAAGCCGCTGCCGCGAGCACCCGTAGTTTCGCCGCCGCCATCGATGAATTGGCCGCGGTGATGGCCGAAGTCGGTACCCGCCTCGGTGGTGTCGCGGCGGCCGCCGAAGCGGTGAAACTGGCGGTGGTCGCGCCCGGCGACTCCGGACCGATCGGTACCATCGCCCGTCTGCTGGAAGCCGCGGATGTCATCGACGCGCAGATGGCGGCCGAGGCGTTGCGCCAGGAAGCGCTCCTGGCCATGAACATGATCTACAAGCCCGCCTACAGCCTGGCCGGAACCGGCGTCCCCGCCCTGCCCGTGCCCGCCGGGGAATCCCCTGCGCCCCTGGATCCGCCGCGAACCAACGGCGCACCCCCTGCGGCAGGCTCCCCCCAGAACCCCGCGCCCCCACCGTCCGCCACCGAACCACCGGCACCGACCGGCGAGCCCGCGCCGCCGACCCCCGCCACCCCCGGCGAAGGCTCGGCCCCGAGCACCGAACTTCCGGCACCGCCCAGCGAGAGCCCTTCGCCGACGACCGAGCCCCCGCCGCCCAGCGATAGCCCGATCCCGCCCAGCGAAAGTCCATCGCCTACAAGCGAAGTTCCGGCGCCGCCGAGCGAAAGCCCCTCCCCCACACCCGAACCACCGGCACCGCCCACCGAAAGTCCATCGCCCACGAGCGAAGTTCCGGCGCCGCCACCCAGCGACAGCCCGATACCGCCCAGCGAACCACCGGCCCCGCCGACGACGAATCCTCCACCGCCTCCGGCGGAAAGCCCGGCACCACCGAGCGAACCGCCCGCGCCACCCGCACCCCCCAGCCAGCAGGATTCCAACCCGACCGCACCGGACACCAACGTGCCTCCGGCACCACCCGCACCCCAGGGCGCCCCCGACATGTCCGACCCCGGCGGCCAACCCGGCGTCACCGGCCCCGTGCCCGGCGCCGAACCACCCCAACCGGCACCACCACCCCAACCACCGTCGGGCCTGGACCAGCCCGGAGTCATCCCGCCACAGCGATAGGCCGACGCAGTCGGTGGGCAGTCTCATCCTGAGTCTGCCGTCCGAGAAGATCAGGCCCCACGGGGACCAGTGGAGGTCAAGGGGCCCGGTCGGACATCCGAATTCCTGCGATACCACCAGCACCCTTGAATGGCCCCGACATGTCCGACCCCGGCATCACCGGCCCTCCGCCCGATGGCCAGCCCCGCGTCACCGGCCCTCTACCCGACGGCCAGCCCGGCATCACCGGCCCTCTACCCGACGGCCAGCCCGGCATCACCGGCCCTCTACCCGACGGCCAGCCCGGCATCACCGGCCCTCTACCCGACGGCCAGCCCCGCGTCACCGGCTCTGCGCCCGGCACCGAAACACCCCCACCGGTACCACGAGCCCAGCCGCCATCGGCCGGGACCAACCGGCGTCATTCCGCCGCAGCGATAGGTCGACGCATTCGGTGAGCAGACTCAGGAGAGACTGCCGTTCGAGAGGATCAGGCCCAAGGGGACCAGCGGAGGTCAGCGGAACTCGACCGCACACCCAGTCGGCGTGGGCCGACCGGATGGCATCACGTGTCGGTGCGTGAGGTGAAGACGATCAGCTTTCACGCCGATGGAAAACGAGGTGCCAACCCGGAGGCACGGTGACCCTCGTCGGTGGATCCACCTGTTCGATACGCTCGTCCACTTGGTGATCGGGGAAGTCGGCGACGACTTCAGCGGCTACGCAAGTGGTCGAGTCGCGGTCGTCGTCGGTGATCGGCCCCTCGACGACGAATCTGATGGAGATCACGCCGTCTTCCGCCGTGCAGAACACCGCCCTGAGAGCGGCCGAAACCTCGTGCCACAACGCGCGACCGACCGAGAGAACCAGGTCGCCACGGCTCGGCTCCACCTGCCTGCAGGTCGAGGTCGGAACGCTCACACCTTGACCAGGTCGTCCGCGTGGATGACCGGGCGCTGCATGGTGTCGGGGAGGTCGGTGGTGGAACGGCCGAGCATGGTGGACAGTTCGGTGCTGTCGTATTCCACGACCCCCCTGGCGACGACCTCGTCGGCGGGACTGACCAGGTCCACCACATCGCCGCCGAAGAAGCGGCCGCGGATGCCGGTGATGCCCGCGGCGAGCAGGGAGCGGCGCTCGGCGACAGCGGCGACGGCACCGTCGTCGAGCAGGACCGCGCCGCGGGTGTCGGCGGCATGGCGGACCCAGAACTTGCGGCCGGAGAGGCGGACGGGCCGGGCCGCGAAGGCGGTGCCGACGGTGCCGTCGGCCAAGGCGGTCGCGGCGTCGGCGGCGGAGGCGAGCAGGACGGGAATGCCCGCGTCGGCCGCGAGACGGGCGGCCGACAGTTTGGAGGCCATGCCGCCGGTGCCGAGCGCACCACCGCTGCCCGCGATGACGCCATCGAGGTCGGCGCTGCCGCGCACCTCGGGAATGAAAGTCGCGGGTCCCTTGCGTGGGTCGCCGTCGTAGAGTCCGGCCACATCGGAGAGCAGGATCAGGGCGTCGGCGCCGACGAGGTGGGCGACGAGGGCGGCGAGCCGGTCGTTGTCGCCGAAGCGGATCTCCTCGGTGGCGACGGTGTCGTTCTCGTTGACCACCGCGACCGCACCGAGCGAACGCAACCGGTCGAGGGTGCGCTGGGCGTTGCGGTGGTGCTCGCGGCGGGCGAAGTCGTCGGCCGACAGCAGGACCTGGCCGACGGTGCGGCCGTAGCGGGCGAACGAGGTTCCCCAGGCGTGCGCCAGGGCGAGCTGCCCGACACTGGCCGCGGCCTGTTTGGTCGCGAGGTCTTTGGGCCGCTTCGACAGGCCGAGCGGTGCGAGCCCGGCGCCGATGGCGCCCGACGACACCACGACCACATCGGACCCCGCGCGCATCCGCGCTTCGACGGCATCGGCGAGCAGATCCAGCCGACCGGTGTCGAGACCGCCTTCGAGGCTGGTCAGGGCCGACGAACCGATCTTCACCACCACGGTGCGTGCCGACACGATCGCGGCCCGCCCCTGGCTCAGCTCCGAACCCACCTGCATCGCCCAACTCCCTGCCCGAATCGTCGTCGACGGGCTCCGCAGAGCCCTACCGCAGTATGCCGACCGACTCGTCGCGCCCGACAGCGAATTTCGTCGGGCGCGACACCACCGTCAACTCTTTCGTTCACCGTTCTCGTCGAGCAGACCACGCCGCGCCTGCGAGGCGAGCTTGCGCTCGGCCGCGCTGACCCGGTCGTTCGTCTCGAGCCGCACGTCGGTGCCACGCCCGGTCGGCTGCATGTCGACACCCGCCGAGATCTGCGGCTCCCACTCGAACGTCACGTCGCCGATGGTCACCGGGCAGCCCGGTTGGGCGCCCTGCTTGACCAGCTCCGCCTCGACACCGAGGCGCGCCAACCGGTCGGCCAGGTAGCCGACGGCCTCGTCGTTGTTGAAGTCGGTCTGGCGAATCCAGCGTTCCGGCCGGGTACCGCGCACGATGAAACCACCGGGTTCCTGCGGATCGGCGATGACGCTGAACCCGGTCTCGTCGATCGCGATCGGGCGGATGACCGGGCGCTTGGCGGCGGCCTTCGGATGGTCTTCGCGGTATCGGCGGACCATGTCGGCCAGCGCGAAGGTCAGCGGACGCAGACCCGCGCGGCTCACGGCCGAGATCTCGAACACCGGCCAGCCGCGGGCGGTGAACTCGGGGGTCACCATCTCGGCGAGCTCTTGGCCGTCGGGGACGTCGGTCTTGTTGAGGATGACCACGCGCGGGCGATCGGCCAGGTCGCCCAGGCCTTCGTCACCGGAGAGCGCGGGCTTGTACGCGGCGAGCTCCGCCTCGAGCGCGTCCACATCCGAGACCGGGTCACGACCCGGTTCGAGGGTCGCGCAGTCGACGACGTGCGCCAGCACCGCGCATCGCTCCAGATGCCGCAGGAAGTCGAGACCGAGGCCACGACCCTGACTCGCACCGGGAATCAGCCCGGGGACGTCGGCGACGGTGAACGTGGTGTCACCGGACTGCACCACACCGAGGTTCGGCACGAGCGTGGTGAACGGGTAGTCGGCGATCTTCGGCTTCGCGGCCGAGAGCACCGAGACCAGCGAGGACTTACCGGCAGAGGGGAACCCGACCAGGCCGACATCGGCGACCGACTTCAGCTCGAGAACGAGATCGAGTTCTTCGCCCTCCTCGCCGAGCAGCGCGAAACCGGGCGCCTTGCGCGCCTTGGACGCCAGCGAGGCGTTACCGAGTCCACCGCGACCGCCGCGGGCGATGATGAACCGGTTGCCGACACCCACCAGGTCGACGACGACCTTGCCGTCGGTGTCGACGACCACGGTGCCGTCGGGCACCTGCAGCACCAGGTCGCCGCCCTGCTTGCCGTCGCGGTTGCCACCCTCGCCCGGCTTGCCGTTGCCCGCCTTGGCGTGGGGGTGGAAGTGGAAATCGAGCAGGGTGTGCACGTTGGCGTCGACCTCGAGGATCACGTCGCCACCGTTGCCGCCGTTGCCCCCGTCGGGACCGCCGAGCGGCTTGAACTTCTCACGATGCACCGAGGCGCAACCGTGTCCACCTCTACCGGCACGAACATGCAGCACGACGCGGTCGATGAATTTGGACATGGGTTGATCCTCCTCCTTCTGACTGGTCGTTTGCGGTAAGGATGGACGAACACGACAGAGCGGGTCAGGAAAACCCTGACCCGCTCTGGTGTCCGTGGGGAGCGAATGCTCCAGGCGGTCAGGCCTGGACCGGCTCCGGGACAACGATGTTGACGGTCTTGCGGCCACGCTTGGTGCCGAACTCGACCGCGCCCGCCGCGAGGGCGAACAGGGTGTCGTCGCCACCACGGCCGACGTTCACGCCGGGGTGGAAGTGGGTTCCGCGCTGACGGACGAGGATCTCGCCCGCGCTGACCTTCTGGCCGCCGAAACGCTTCACGCCGAGGCGCTGGGCGTTCGAATCACGACCGTTCCGGGAGCTGGATGCACCCTTCTTATGTGCCATTGCTTCGTCTCCTCGGGTGTCTTACTTGATGCCGGTGACCTTGATGACCGTCAGCGGCTGACGGTGACCCTGGCGCTTGTGGTAGCCGGTCTTGTTCTTGAACTTGTGGATCCGGATCTTCGGGCCCTTGGTCTGATCGACGACCTCGGCGGCCACGGAGATCTTGGCCAGCTTGTCGGCGTCGGTGGTCAGGTCGGCGCCGTCGACCACGAGAACCGGGGTCAGGGCCACGGCGTCGCCGGGCTTGCCCTCGATCTTCTCGACCTTCACCAGGTCACCGACCGCGACCTTGTACTGCTTTCCGCCGGTCTTGACGATTGCGTACGCTGCCATCGGTCGGCTTCCTCCACTCACGTTGGTCCTGCACATGTCCACGCCGCAGCTGCGACGCGTATTCCTGGGCTCATCCCCGCACGAGCGGGGGAAGAACGTTAGCTGCCTGTCTGCGGTATCACCCGGCCGTCCGGCCGGATGCCCAATCGCTGGGCAGCGACCGACCTAGGTTACCAGAACGGTATGCCCTCCCCCAATTCGGCCGGTCAGGGCCGAATCGGGGGTAGCGGGTCAGTTCGATTCCGGGGCAGGCGCGCCCGCCGGACGCGCCACCGCACGTCGGCGCGGCTTGCGCTGCGGGACGACGACGGGTTCGGCGTCGAAGTCCACCACAGCGGCGGAGGGCTGCTCGTTCGGCGAGACGACGAACACCGCGCCCGCGCTGTCGGCGGCGGGCGCCGCCGTGGAACGGGCGACACGACGCCTGCGTGGCGCCCGCGCGGCGGGCTCCTCGGCCACCGGTGCCACCGGTTCCTCGGCGACCACGGGCTCCTCGACGGGTTCCTCGGCGAGCGAGGACGATTCGACGGGTTCGACCGTCGGCGCCTCGTCGGCCGGGGCCGGGGTGACGACGACCTCCTCGATCACCTCGTCCTCGGCCGGGACCACGCCGGTGAGCGCCGGGCTGTCGATGGCGGTCTCGGTCTGCGCGGCGGCGCGGCTCGACCGCCGCGACCGGGAGCGCGACCGCGACCTGGCCGGTTCCGGAGCGGGCTGCTCGGCCTCGGTCTCGGTCGCGACGACCTCGACGTCCTCGTCATCGTGGTGGGCGGCCATCGCCAGCGCGACCGGGTGGGCGCGTTTGACGGCGATGTCCTCCTCCTCGTGCTCGGCGACCGGCGCGGTGCCGTTGGTGGAGGCGGCCGCCTGCGGCTTGGCCTCACGGTCCTTGTCCTTGCCGCGCCGACGCCGCGAGCCGCTCTCCTTGCCGCGCGGTTCCTCGATGCCCGACCCGGAGTCGACCGGGTAGGAGTGCACCAGGATGCCGCGGCCGTGGCAGTGCTCACAGGTGGTGGAGAAGGCCTCGACCAGGCCGGTGCCCAGCTTCTTGCGTGTCATCTGGACCAGGCCGAGCGAGGTGACTTCCGACACCTGGTGGCGGGTGCGGTCGCGGCCGAGCGCCTCGGTGAGGCGGCGCAGCACCAGATCGCGGTTGGACTCGAGCACCATGTCGATGAAGTCGACGACGATCATGCCGCCGATGTCGCGCAGCCGCATCTGGCGCACGATCTCCTCGGCCGCCTCCAGGTTGTTCTTGGTGACGGTCTCCTCGAGGTTCGAGGAACCGGAACCGGTGAACTTGCCGGTGTTGACGTCGACGACGGTCATCGCCTCGGTGCGGTCGATCACCAAGGTGCCGCCCGAGGGCAGCCACACCTTGCGATCCAGCGCCTTGGCCAGCTGCTCGTCGATGCGGTAGGCGTCGAATACGTCGACACCGTTGTTCTCGTGGCGGTTCACCCGCGGGAGCAGGTCCGGGGCCACGGTGCGCACGTAGTTCTCGACGGTGCTCCACGCGCGGTCACCCTCGATGACCAGCTTGGCGAAGTCCTCGTTGAACAGGTCGCGGATGACCTTGACCAGCATGTCCGGCTCTTCGTAGAGAGCCTTGGGCGCATCCTTGGCTGCGTTCTTCGAGGCCTCTTCGATGGTGCGCCAGGTGGCCTGCAGCCGCTCGACATCGCGGGCCAGCTCGGGCTCGCTCACGCCTTCGGACGCGGTGCGGATGATGACGCCCGCGTCGGCGGGGACGATCTCGCGCAGGATCTCCTTGAGCCGCTTGCGCTCGGTGTCGGGCAGCTTGCGGCTGATGCCGGTGGAGGTGCCGCCCGGCACGTACACCAGGAAGCGACCCGCGAGCGAGATCTGGGTGGTCAGGCGGGCACCCTTGTGGCCGACCGGGTCCTTGGACACCTGGACCAGCACGGTGTCGCCCGGCTTGAGCGCCTGCTCGATCTTGCGTTCCTTGCCGCCGAGACCGGCGGCCTCCCAGTTCACCTCACCGGCGTAGAGCACACCGTTGCGACCGCGACCGATGTCGATGAACGCGGCCTCCATGCTCGGCAGCACGTTCTGCACCTTGCCCAGGTACACGTTGCCGACCATCGACGCCTGACCGGAACTGGTCACGAAGTGCTCGACGAGGATGTTGTCCTCGAGCACCGCGACCTGCGTGGTGGTCTGGTGACCCGGGGCGTGCTCGGCCGGGTCGAAGGCCTTCTCGCGCACGACCATCACCCGGTCGACGGCCTCGCGACGGGCGAGGAACTCCGATTCGGTGAGGATCGGCGGACGACGACGGCCCGCGTCGCGGCCGTCGCGACGACGCTGACGCTTGGCCTCCAGGCGAGTGGAACCGGAGATGCCCTGCACCTCGTCGGAGGCACCGGCCCTGGCCCGGCTCTTGTTGCGCGGTTCGCGCTCGTGCACGACCGTGTTCGGCGGGTCGTCCTCGGCGGCGGCATCGGTGTCGGAGTCCCCGCCGACCTTGCGACGACGGCGCCGCCGACGCCGACGGCTCGCGCCCTCGGGCTGCGTGTCGTCGTCCTCGTCGCTGTCGTCGGACTGCTCGGCCTCGGCGGGCTGCTCGGCGGCGGGCTCGTCCTCGGTGTCGTGCTCGTCGGTGTCGTTGTCCTCGCCGTCGGCGGACTGCTCGCCGCGACCGCGACCGCGACCGCGACGCCCACGGCGGCGGCGACGCGGCTGCCCGTCGGCGTCGTTGTCGTTGTCGTTGTCCGTGTCGGCGTCACCGGTCTGATCGGTGGTCTCGGTGTCGTCGAGAGCCTCGGCCTCCTCGGCGGGCTCTTCGACCTTCTTGGGTGCGCGTTCGGCACGGCGACGCTTGCGCGCCTCCTCGGCGGCGCTCGCGTCGGGCGGCAGGAACAGCGGCATCCCGACCTCGGGCGCCTCGAAGACGACCGGTTCGGGCGCCGGTTCCTCGGCGACCCGGTGGGTGAACAGACCGGTGTGCGCGTCGTCGGCCGTCGGGGGGAACACCTCGTCGGTGCGCGCGACCTGGGGCGCGGAGAACAGGGTGGCGGTCGGGTCGGCCGGCTGCTCGGCGACGGGTGCGGTGGTTTTCTTCTTGGCCCTGGTGGTCCGGGCGGGTGCCGGGGGTTCGCTGGTCTCGGCGTCGGCGGCGGCGATCGCGTCGCGCACGGTCTCGGCGACCGCCCGATCGACATTGGATTGCACGCTGCGCGCCTCGGCGCCCAGTTCGGCCAGTTTGGCCAGGATGCGCTTGCTGGTCACTCCCAGTCGCTTGGCCAGTGCATGAACTCGAATTCGCTCCGGCAATTGATCGGCATCCTGTTGTGTTGTGTCCAGCGGCTCTTGTTCGGCCACGAAGTCTCCTCGGGCCCCCGGGCGCGTCCATCCCCGGTACGGGAGTGACGCGGCCGACGCGGGGGCATCGTCCGTGCACCTCGTACCCGATGGTACGAGGGTCATCTGGTCTCGCCCCGCGTATCCGGTCGCGCCTGGAATCGATCATCTGGCGGGCCAACCGGTCACGCGGCGCCTGGCTGTACGGCGTGACGCCGCGCGCTGAGGCGCTCATCCAGCGTGCCCGGCAACCCCAGCAACAGGGTTGTCCATGGCAGCGATGATCGGCATCCAACCGCGGTGTCATCCGGTCATGTCCGTCGCCGCTGCCGCGTACCTGCGCGTCAGGCTGTCACCGACCACCCTGGTGGGGCTGCGATGACATCGGTATCGAACACATCCGTCTTCAGTATCCCATATGGTTCGCGCGGCGATCGCCATCGGCGCAACTCGCGCGCGGAACCGTCACTCGAGCCCGTCGCGTCCGAACCGGACGCGACGAGCGAGGACAGCACTGTCAAGCAGGGAATTCGGGGAACCAGAGCGCGATCTCACGCTTGGCGGACTCGGGCGAGTCGGAACCGTGAACGAGGTTGTACTGAGTCTCGAGACCGAAGTCGCCGCGGATGGTGCCGGGAACGGCCTTCTCGACCGGGTCGGTGCCACCGGCGAGCTGACGGAACGCCGCGATCGCGCGCGGGCCCTCGAGCACGGCCGCGACGACCGGGCCGGAGGTGATGAATTCGATCAGCGAACCGAAGAAGGGCCGCTCGGCGTGTTCGGCGTAGTGCTCGCCCGCCAGTTCGGCGGACACGTTCTTCAGCTCCAGCGCCTTGATGGTGAGGCCCTTGCGCTCGATGCGCGCCAGGACCTCGCCGACGAGGCCACGGGAGACACCGTCCGGCTTGATGAGTACCAACGTCTGCTCAGTCACGCGCTAACCCTAGCGTCGGGTCGGCGTCTACGCCGAACGACCCCGTTCAGGACTGGGTGCGCCGCATCCGCTGGCTCGGCAACAACCCGGCGTCCATGCGCCGCTGCACGTCGGCGCGCAGCAGCAGGATGAACGCCCACACCGCCGCGAACACCAGCCCGATGATCCCGATCGACAGGTGGATGAACGTGCCCGCCAGCACCAGGACCTGCAGCCCGAGGTTGAACGGGATGGCCCACGGCTTCCGCTGCACTCCGGCGCCGAGGATCATCAGCAGCGCCAGGACCACCAGATAGGTACCCGAGAACCAGGTCACCCCGCCGCCGACCGAACCGACGACCGGCAGTGCCAGCAACACCACGATCGCCTCGAGGATCAGCGTCCCGGCCATCACCCCGCGAAACCCTTTCCAGGGGTCGGTAGCGGGCGGGGGTACCGCACTCATGCCGGACCCTTTCCGAACAGGGCGCGGGCGGCGCCCGCGGTGACCACCGAGCCGGTGACGACCACGCCCGCGCCGGAGATCACGTCGCCGTCGTCGCCTGCCTGTTCGGCCAGGGCGATCGCCGATTCCAGGGCGTCGGGCAGGGTGTCGGCGGTGATCACGCGCTCGTCGCCGAACCGCTGGACGGCCAGGTCGGCGAGGGTGTCGACATCCATGGCGCGCGGCGACCCGTTGCTGGTGACGACGATCTCGTCGAATACCGGTTCCAGGGCGTCGAGGATGCCCGCCGCGTCCTTGTCCCCGAGTACCGCCACGACGCCGACCAGCTTGCGGAAGTCGAACTCGCCGGTGAGCGTGTTCGCCAGCGCCCGCGCGCCCGCCGGGTTGTGGGCCGCGTCGATGAAGATGGTCGGCGCGTTGCGCATCCGTTCCATCCGGCCGGGGCTGGTGACGGCCGCGAATCCGGCGCGCACGGCCTCGATGTCGAGCTGCCGTTCGGCGCCCGCGCCGAAGAACGCCTCGACGGCGGCCAGCGCGAGCGCGGCGTTGCGGGCCTGGTGCTCGCCGTGCAGCGGCAGGAAGATCTCGTCGTAGACGCCGCCGAGCCCCTGCAGGGTCAGCAGTTGTCCGCCGATCGCGACGGCGCGTTCCAGCAGCCGGAATTCCGCGCCTTCGCGCGCGACCGCCGCGTCGGCCTCCACAGCGCGGCGCAGCAGCACGTCCATCACCTCGGGCGCTTGTTCGGCGATCACCGCGACGGTGTCGACCGGAACGAGGGACTCCTTGGCCCGCTTGATGATTCCCGCCTTTTCCTTGGCGATCGACTCGAGGTCGGGGCCGAGGTACTCGGTGTGATCCAGGCCGATCGGGGTGATCACGGCGACCTGGCCGTCGATCACGTTGGTGGCGTCCCAGGTTCCGCCCATGCCGGTCTCGACGACGGCCACGTCGACCGGCGCCTCGGCGAACGCGGCGTAGGCCATGCCGGTGAGCACCTCGAACTTGCTCATCGCCGGACCGCCCGCCTCGGCGGAACGCTGGTCGATCATGTCGATGTAGGGCGCGAGCTCGTGGTAGGTCTCCACGTAGCGGGCGGGGCTGATCGGCGCGTTGTCGATGCTGATCCGCTCGGTCGCCAACTGCAGGTGCGGGCTGGTGATCCGGCCGGTGCGCCGGTGCAGGGCGGTGAGCAGGGCGTCGATCATCCTGGTCACCGAGGTCTTGCCGTTGGTGCCCGCGATGTGGATGGCCGGGTAGTTGTGCTGTGGGTTGCCCAGCAGATCCATCAGCGTGCTGATGCGAGTGAGCGACGGCTCGATCTTGGTTTCGGGCCAGCGCTTGTCGAGTTCGGCTTCCACCAGCGCCATCTCGGCCAGCTCGACCGGCGACGGACCCGTACCGAGCTGGGCCGGGGTGTAGTCGTCGCCGCCGAAGCCGGTGTCGTCGGGGCCGAGATCGCCGTCGTCGGAGCTCACTTGGCGCTCAGCTCCGCCAGGCGCGCACTGATCCGGGCGACCTCGGCGGTGGCCACCTCGCGGCGACCGGTGATCTTGTCGACCACCTGCTGCGGCGCCTTGGCCAGGAACGCCTCGTTGGCCAGCTTGGCGGTGGTCTGGTCGAGGTCTTTCTGGGCGACCGCGAGATCCTTTTCCAGCCTGCGTCGTTCGGCGTCGAGGTCGATGGCGCCGGAGGTGTCGAGCTGGACGGTCACCGTGCCGGTGGACAGGCGGACCTCCACCTCGGCGGTGGTCGCGAAATCGTCACCCGGTTCGGTGAGGCGGGCCAGGTTCGCCACCGACGACGCGAAACCGGCGAGTCCGGCCTCCTCGATGCCGACCAGTGTGGCCTTCACCTTCTGCTTGTCGGCCAGGCCCTGGTCGCCACGGAAGCGGCGGATCTCGGTGATGAGTCGCTGCACGTCGGCGACCCGCTGTGCGGCCCGCGCGTCGGCGGCGACTCCGGTGGCCTGCGGCCACGGCGCGACCACCACCGACGCACCACCGGTGAGCGCCTTCCACAGCGTCTCGGTGACGAAGGGGATCACCGGGTGCAGCAGGCGCAGCACCGCGTCGAGGACGGTGCCGAGGACCACCGAGGTGCTCTCGGCGCGCGCGTCGGACTCGGCGAACTGCACCTTCGACAGCTCCAGGTACCAGTCGCACAGTTCGTCCCAGGCGAAGTGGTACAGCGCCTCGCAGGCCTTGCCGAATTCGTAGGCGTCGAACGCCGCGTCGACATCGGCGCGGACCTGGTCGAGCCGGTCGATGATCCAGCGGTCGGCGTCGGTGAGCGTCTCGCGCGGGGGCAGTTCGCCGGTGCGCGCGCCGTTCATCAGGGCGAACTTGGTGGCGTTGAACAGCTTGGTGACGAAACTGCGCGAGGCGAGCGCGTGCGCGTCGCCGACCGACAGGTCGCCGCCGGGCTGGGCGCCTCGTGCCAGGGTGAAGCGCAGCGCGTCGGCGCCGTAGGAGTTGATCCAGTCCAGCGGGTCGATGCCGTTGCCCCGCGATTTCGACATCTTCTTGCCGTGCTGATCGCGGATGAGGCCGTGCAGGAAGACGTCTTCGAACGGGACCTGCTTCTGTCCGCCCTTGCCCGCCGTCAGCACCGGGTCGTCGCTGACGTACATGCCGAACATCATCATCCGAGCCACCCAGAAGAACAGGATGTCGTAACCGGTGACGAGCACGCTGGTCGGATAGAACTTCGCCAGCTCGGGGGTCGCGTCGGGCCAACCCATGGTGGAGAACGGCCACAGGCCCGAGGAGAACCAGGTGTCGAGCACGTCGGGGTCCTGCACCCAGCCCTCGGGCGCCTGCTCGTCCGGGCCGAGGCACACGACCTCACCCTCGGGGCCGTACCAGATCGGGATGCGGTGGCCCCACCACAGCTGACGCGAGATGCACCAGTCGTGCATGTTGTCGACCCACTCGAACCAGCGCGGTTCCTGGCCGGCCGGGTGGATCTTCACGTCGCCGTCGCGCACCGCGTCACCGGCGGCCTCGGCGAGGGTGTCGACCTTGACCCACCACTGCATCGACAGGCGCGGCTCGATCGGCTCGCCGGAGCGCTCCGAGTGGCCGACCTGATGCTTGTAGGGGAACTTGCGCCCGACGATGCGCCCCTCGGCCTCGAGGCGTTCACGGATCTTCACCCGCGCCTCGAACCGGTCCATCCCGTCGAATTCGGTTCCGGTGTCGGCGATCCGGCCCGCCTTGTCCATGATCGTCGGCATCGGCAGGCCGTGGCGCAGGCCGAGTTCGAAGTCGTTGGGGTCGTGGGCCGGGGTGATCTTCACCGCGCCGGATCCGAACTCCGGGTCGACGTAGTCGTCGGCCACGATCGGGATCTGCCGACCGGTGATCGGGTGGTACAGCGTGGTGCCGATCAGTGCCTTGTACCGCTCGTCGTCCGGGTGGACGGCAACGGCGGTGTCGCCGAGCATCGTCTCCACGCGGGTGGTGGCCACCACGACGTGCGGTTCGTCGTCGTTCAGGGAGCCGAAGCGCATGCTCACGAGCTCGCCGTCGACCTCCTTGTGGTCGACCTCGAGATCGGAGATGCCGGTCTGCAGCACGGGCGACCAGTTCACCAGGCGCTCGGCGCGGTAGATCAGGCCCGCGTCGTAGAGCCGTTTGAAGATGGTCTGCACGGCGCGCGAGAGCCCGTCGTCCATGGTGAACCGGTCGCGACTCCAGTCGACACCGTCACCAAGGCGGCGCATCTGCCCCTGGATCTGGCCGCCCGACTCACGCTTCCAGTCCCACACCTTGTCGATGAACAGCTCGCGACCGAAGTCCTCTTTGGTCTTGCCGTCGACGGCGAGCTGCTTCTCCACCACGGTCTGGGTCGCGATACCCGCGTGGTCCATGCCCGGCAGCCACAGCACCTCGTACCCCTGCATCCGCTTGCGGCGGGTGAGCAGGTCCATGAGGGTGTGGTCGAGCGCGTGACCCATGTGCAGGGTCCCGGTGACGTTCGGCGGCGGCAGCACGATGGAGTACGAAGGCTTGCCCGAGGTGGCATCGGCGGTGAAGTACCCGGCGGCTACCCAGCCCTCGTACAGCTCGGCCTCTACCTCACTGGGATTCCAGCTCTTGGGCAGGGCATCGGCACGATTACGCGAGTTGTCTGGGGCTGCGCTGGTCACGCCCCAATCCTAAGGCCAACAGACAACCGCCTTTCCCCCGCCTCACCACCGCAACCCAGCCCAGCCGCACCTTCACGGCATTCCCAGCCACCCGGCACCACCAAAGTTCGCCATGACCACAT
>NZ_BDBE01000033.1 GCF_001612825.1 Nocardia caishijiensis NBRC 108228
AAAAACACCGCCAGCGCTCCAACAAAAACAGAGGCGAAGTCTTCGGTGGATGAGGGACACCGAAGACTTCGCCTCTCGCACCCGACTCTACCGGCGAATTTCGCCCGCTCCTCGAATACATAGCCAATTCTCAGATTCATCCAAGCGGTGCCGAGCGACATTGTGACCGGAACCATCCGACACGCGGAAGTTGTTGTCCGACAGGCCGGTCGACGGCGAACTCAGGGTATCCACCGATTGCCGAAATGTCGGTTTTCCCGGATTCTGGAGAGGGTGACGCCCCCGCTCGATGCCAGCGCCCCCTCCGCCGACCGATCCGTGCCGACTCGGATCGTCACCCCCACCTCACTGCTGGACTTACGCGCGGACCACGTCGACGAATTGCGCTACCCCGCCACAGCGGTGTTGATCTTCGCCGGAGTGCCCGGCGCCGGAAAATCCACTGCGCTGCACCGGCTTTTCGGCGCCGACCCGAACGCCGAGGTGGCGGTGCGGGCAACCTCGGGCGCGCTGGTGCTCGATTCCAACCACGCCCGCAATCGCTTGCGCCACCGACTCGGCCGGGTGCCCTATCCGCTGTGGCGTCCGCTGGTGCACTGGGCGCACTATCGGGCGATCCGCGCGGCGCTGCTGATCGCCGACGGCCCGGTCGCCATCCACGACTGCGCCACGTTCGCCTGGAGCCGTCGCCTGATCGCGCGCTGGGCGCGCGCGGGTACGCGCGAAGTGCACATGGTGCTGATCGATGTCCCGGCCGCCCAGGCCAGGCGGGGTCAGGTCGTGCGGGGCAGGCAGGTGAACACCGTCGCCTTCGGTGCCCACTGCCGCCGGTGGGAACGCCTGATGCGCGATCTCGGCGCCCGCGACGCCGAACCGCGCACTCCGTTGCCCGCCACGTCGCTGGTGATCGTCGACCGGCCAACCCTCTCCGCGATCTCCCGTATCGCGTTCACCTCGAGCGCCTGAACGGACGCTTCGACAACGCCCGAGGCGGGTGGGATTCAGGGCACCAGCACGGTCAGTGCGCCGGGCATCGCCTGGACGGTGACCGGGAGGGTGCCCGCCGGTTCGCCGTCGGCGGTGGTATACCCGCCCGAGGCCGTGACGGTGATGCGGCGGGCCCGGTACCGCTTGGTCGACGGGTGGTCGATGCGCTTGCCCGACGACAGCGCGGGCAGCAGCCGCGCCATCTCCCACCGGGAAACCGCACCGACCACCGTGATGTCGAGGTACCCGTCGTCGGGCAGGGCGTCGGGGCACACCAGCATTCCGCCACCGTAGGTGCGGGTGTTGCCGATGGGCGTCATCACGGCGTCGGTGTAGATCACCGCGTGCGCGTCGTCGGGGTTGTCGAGCGCGCCTGGCGCGAGTCCCGACATCTCGATCTGGAAGGGCAGGGTGTAGCCGCGCATGAGTTCGGCGGCGGCGGCGACGGTGTAGCGCAGCGGCCCGCGTGGGCGGCGCATGGCGTTGGCGCGCAGGGTGACTCGCGCGTCGAAACCGGCGCCGACGATGGTGGCGAACCAGGTTGGCGTGGCACCGGCGGATTCGATGCGACCCAGGTCGATGGTCTTCGCGCGGCCGCGCAGCACGATCTCGGCGGCGGCGTGGGGGTCGCGGGTGGGGATGCCGAGTTCGCGGGCCAGGTCGTTGCCCGTGCCCGCGGGGACCAGCCCGAGCGGCACCCCGGTGTGCGCGAGCGCCGCGAGCAGGACGTTCATCAGACCGTCGCCGCCAACGCAGACGACCGCGTCGGGTCGCCGGGCCGGGTCGGCGATCGCGGCCGCCACCTGCTCGACCGATTCCGCCGCGCTGGGCGCCCGCACCTGCGCGACCTCGACGCCACCGGCGAGAGCCACCGCCAGGACCGCCTCGGCGACGCCGTCACCGCGCCCGGCACCGGAGTGCGGATTGGTGACGAGCAATAATCGCTGTACCGAATGCTGTTTCACGGCACCAGCTTTCCAGGGTTCAGCACGCCCGCGGGATCGAGTTCGTGTTTCACCGCCCGCAGCACCCGTACACCCAGCTCACCGATCTCGGCCGCCATCCACGGGCGATGGTCGGCGCCGACGGC
This sequence comes from Nocardia caishijiensis NBRC 108228, assembly GCF_001612825.1. GTDB lineage: Bacteria > Actinomycetota > Actinomycetes > Mycobacteriales > Mycobacteriaceae > Nocardia > Nocardia caishijiensis. Next base: position 2,078 of record NZ_BDBE01000033.1, read on the forward strand.
GTGATGGTGGGTGATGGTGGCACCGGCGGCGACGATGGCGTCGCCCGCGGCCGCCTTGGCGACCCGCCACTGCGCGATGGGGTCGTCGAGTTGCTTGGCGACGACGGTGAAGTACAGCGACGCACCGGTCGGGTAGGTGTGCGAGATGTGGCACATCACCAGTGCGGGCGTGCCCTGCGCGGTGAGCGAATCCGTGAGCGCGGCGGTCACTTTCGCCTTCAGGTTCGCCAGGTTCGACCAACTGGTCGCCGTTTCGAGCGTCTCGCACAGCACCCCGACATCGAGGAGGGCGTCGCGCAGGTACGGCGCGGCGAAGCGACCGTGTTCCCACTGCCGCGCCGGGGCTTCGCCGAGCGCGGTTCCCCCGGCGGCGCGGAACAATGCGGACGCTTCGGCACTGCGGGCCGCGACGTGGGCGGTGCTGCCCTCGAAGGTCGTCACCGCGAGACAGCCCGCGACCGGCGCGCCGCCGATATCGCTCGAACGAGCCAGGTTCAGGCCGGTCTCGGCCTCGTCGGACAGCCGAAGCACCGTCGGCGCCGCGCCCGTCCGCACGACGGTGCGCAGGGCCGCCGCCCCGGTGGCGAAGTCGGGGAACGACCAGGCCTGGTAGGCGGTGGTTTCCGGGATGGGGTGCACGCGCAGGGTGACCGAGGTGACGACACCGAGCGTCCCCTCGGACCCGACGAACAGCTCACGCAGGTCGGGACCGGCCGCCGAGGCGGGCGCCCGGCCGAGGTCGAGGGTGCCCTGCGGGGTGGCGACCACCAGCCGCTGGACCATGTCGTCGAACCGGCCGTATCCGGCCGACGCCTGCCCCGACGACCGGGTGGCGGCGAACCCGCCGATGGTCGCGAATTCGAAACTCTGCGGGAAATGGCCGAGCGAAAGACCGTGGGCGGCGAGCAGTTTCTCCGCCTGTGGCCCGGTGAGCCCCGCGCCGAGGGTGGCGGTGCCGCTCACCGGGTCGACGTCGGTGAGGGTGTCGAGGCGGCGCAGGTCGAGCGCGACGACGGTGGGGAATCGGCCGCGAATCGGGTCGACGCCACCGACCACACTGGTGCCGCCGCCGAAGGGCACCACGGCGATGCCACGCGCGGAGCAGTACCGCAGCACGGCAAGGACCGCGTCGTGGTCGGCGGGGGCGAGGATCGCGTCGGGCGCGTCCTGTGGGCGGGTGTCGCGGCGGCGGAGCAGGTCGAGGGTGCTCTTGCCGCCCGCGTGCCGCAGCCGGTCGACGTCGTCGGTGCTCACGTGTTCGGCGCCGACGAGGGCACCGAGGTCCGCGCGGGCGATGTCGGTGAGCGAGGTCGTGACCAGCGGCACGTCGCCCTCGTCGCGTCGTGCCGCCGGCTCACCGGAGATCCCGAACACCTGGGTGAGCAGGCCACGGATCTGCGCCGACAGGGGTTGATGTCCGGCGGGCACACCCCAGGCGTCCCACACCATACTCGGCCGCTCGGCCGCCGATCCGGACATTTCGCTGTTCAACTCGACCATGCGTTACATCCTGACATATAATGTCAAGCAGTAACTACACGAGATGTCCTCGAATCGACCTCCACCCCGTTGTCGGATGTCACTGCCGCCCGATCGCGGCGACGAACCCCCCGGCGCGCTCGATACCCTTGGGCGTTCCGGCCAGCCAACGGCGCCACACCACGGCGTCGCCGAACACCTTGGGGGTGTACCACGATGATCGACCTCGCGGCTCGAGCCGACCTGCGGCTTTCGCCTACCGACATGGCGATTCTCGATGCCGCGCGGGCCTGCGTCGTCGACTTCGGGGTGCGCCGCACCACGCTCACCGAAGTGGCGCGCCGCGCCGGTGTGAGCAGGCCGACGGTGTACCGGCGGTGGCCGGACACCGGCTCGTTGATCGCGGAACTGCTGGTGCGCGAGTTGCGCACCATCGTCGCCGAGACCATGCCCGACACGGGTCTCGGTCTCGACCGGCTGGTGCGCGGCATCGTGGCCGGTGCGGCGACGGTGCGGTCGAACGCGGTGTTCGCCAAGATCTTCCGCACCGACACCGACCTGATGCTCACCTATGTGTTCGGTCGGCTCGGCCGCAATCAGCGCACGCTCATCGAACTGTTCGCCACCGCGATCCGGATCGGTCAGGAAGACGGGTCGATCCGCACGGGCAAGCCCGAGCAGCTGGCCGCCATGCTGCTGCTCATCGCTCAGTCGGCGGTCCAGTCGGCGGGCACGATGGCGCCGCTGCTCGAGGGTGCGCAGTTCGACGCGGAGCTGGCGAGGGCGATCGAGGGTTACCTGCTTCCCTGAACCCCGACAAGGATTGTGATGACTGCTGATTCGCCCACCGCGCTCCACGCGGCCCGCCGCGCCGCCGACCTCGCCGCGCTCGGCGACCACCCGGAGGTGGATGTGGTGGTGATCGGCGCGGGCGTCACCGGTGCCGGTGTCGCGCTCGACGCCGCCGCGCGCGGTCTGCGCACCGTGCTGGTGGAACGCCACGACTTCGCGTTCGGCACGAGCCGCTGGAGTTCCAAGCTCGTGCACGGCGGCTTGCGCTACCTGGCGAGCGGGCGGGTCGGCATCGCGCACGAGAGCGCGGTGGAGCGCGGCATCCTGTTGCGCACCACGGCACCGCATCTGGTTCGCCCACTCCCCCAGCTCGTTCCGCTGCTGCCCGGCGTCGGTGCGGCGCGGAGTTCGCTGATCCGTGCGGGTTTCGCCGCCGGTGACGCGCTACGGGTGGCCGCGCGCACCCGGGCCGCGACCCTGCCTCGCTCGCGCAAGGTCGCCGCCGCCGAGGCCCTGCGCCTGGCGCCGACCGTGCGCCGCGACGGCCTGCGCGGCGGGCTGCAGGCGTGGGACGGGCAGTTGGTGGACGACGCCCGACTCGTCGTCGCCCTGGCTCGCACCGCGGCCGGTCAGGGCGCGACCGTGCTCACCCGGACGGAAGCCGTTGCCGCCGACGGCCGTTCGGTGCGGCTACGCGACACCCGCACGGGTGAGGAACTGACCGTGCGCGCTCGTGCCGTCGTCAACGCGACGGGTGTCTGGGCCGGTGAGGTCGACCGCAGCATCGAACTGCGCCCCAGCCGGGGCACCCACCTGGTGTTCGACGCCGCCGCCTTCGGTGGGCTCGGCGCGGCTCTGACGGTGCCCGTTCCCGGCAGCATCAGCCGCTTCGTCTTCGCCCTGCCCGCCGCGCACGGCCGGGTCTACCTCGGCCTCACCGACGAGGACGCCCCCGGCCCGATTCCCGACGAACCCCAACCGACCGAAGCCGAGATCGACTTCCTGCTCGACACCATCAACACCGCCCTGCGGGAACCGCTGACCCGCAAGGACATCCGGGGCCGCTTCGCCGGTCTGCGCCCCCTGTTGAAGACGGCCGACGACAGCACCGCCGACATCTCCCGCGAGCACGCCGTGCTCACCGCGCCCGACGGCCTCATCACCGTCGTCGGCGGCAAACTCACCACCTACCGGCGGATGGCCGAGGACGCTGTCGACGCCGCGATCGCGCACGCGGGCCTGTCGGCCGCGCCGTGCCGCACCACACGACTTCCCCTGGTCGGTGCGGTGTCGGGCGCGTCCCGCGACCGCATCGACGCCCCGCCGGTGCTGATCGAGCGCTACGGCCACGAAGCGGGAGCCATCGTCTCGGCCTGGCTGGCCGACCCGGCCCTCGCCGCCCCCGTCGCCCCCGGAATCGACGTCACCGCCGCCGAGTTCGACTTCGCCATCACCCACGAGGGCGCCGAGACAGTAGACGACCTCCTCGACCGCCGCACCCGCATCGGCCTGGTCCCCACCGACCGCGCCGCCGCGATCCCGGCCGCCGAAGCCGCCCTCGCCCGCAACGCCGCGATCATCGGAGGCCGCCCGTAAGCCGTCGGCCCGGGACGCAGCCCGAATAGCCGACACAAGCGGACTCCGCGAGGCCAGCCGACACCACCGCCTCGGCCCCGAGCGACGGCTCAGTCGTACACCCAGGTCGCGAGGTCAACGCGCATGCACGCGCGCGGCCATTCGTCGAGGCCGTTGGCCGACTCCTCGGCGCGGATGGCGCGCAGGCCGGGCGACTCGTCGGCGACGGGGATGTAGGTGAAGCCGAGACGTTCGTAGTAGGGGCCGTTCCACGGGACCTCGGTGAAGGTCGTGAGGGTGAGTTCGCGCAGGCCCTGGGACTTCGCCCAGGTGACGGCGTGGTCGATGAGGCTCTTGCCGATCCGCAGACCGGAATGGGCGGGGTCGACCGACACCTGGTCGATGTGCGGTTGCCCGTCCACGATGCCGAGCAACAGGTAGCCGATGGGCCGATCGTCCGCGTCCGGCCAGACCCAGGCCCGTTCGCTCGCGAGAAACTCGCGCAGCAGTTCCGCCGAGGGCGGCTCGTCCTCGGCGACAGCGACCATGCCGATCTCGGCGAACGGCACTCCGGCCCGCCGTTCGATCTCCTGCAGCGCGGCGATATCGCGTTCGCGGGCAGGCCGGATGGGTCCGCCCGGCCGACCGAGTTCGCCGGTTCGGATCGCTGCGCGGCGCCGAACGGGATCGGTTGCGACGATCGCGTAGTCGGTTCGGGTGACGATCGCGGGTACGTGCTCCAAGCCGGTCATCGCACCTCCACGGGGGTGGCGAGGATGCCGTTGAGCAGCGCGTTCAGCGCCCACCGCGCGCGGGCGGCACCCTGGCCGACCAGTTGCTCGCGGACGGCGGTGATGTTCGGGTAGCGCCGGGCGGGCAGGTCGGCGAGGCGGCGGGCGACGGCCGAGTCGTCGTAGACCGCCCGCTCGGCGGCCGCGGCGGTGATGTGCGGGTACAGCAGGTCGACGCCCCAGGCGGCGCTCGCCGCATCGAGGCCGCCCTCGCGCAGCAGGCCGAGCAACTGCTCGATCAGCCCGAGCGCGCGGCCGGTCGAGCGGCCGAAGGCAACCAGCGCGAGACCCTCGTGGCGGGCGAGCGCGTCGACGGCCGAGGCGACGAGGGTTTCCAGGCGGGTACGCCAGTCGCCGACCGTTGGCGTCGGCACCGCGGCCAGCACGTGGTCGAGCATGCCGGTCATCAGGTCGTCGCGGTTGGCGACGTAGACATAGAGCGAGGCGGCACCGGTATCGAGTTCCTGCGCCACCCGGCGCATGGTGAGTGCGCCCGATCCCTCGGAATCGAGGATGCGCAGTCCGGTCTCGATGACGATGTCACGACTCAGTGGAGCTTTCGCCGGTCTGGCCCGGCGACTGACGGGTGCGGCTTTCATGGCCGATCATTCTACTCGTCGCTCGAACGTCGTTTGCCACGAACATTGTTCGCGTGACAACCCGCTTCCGCACCCGCCGAGTCCCTCTATGCTGGCAGTGACCCCATCCGACAAGGAGGCGTTGATGCGCGCGCATTCGTCCACGGTGGCAATCGTGCCCGGCACCGGAATCGTCGCCCGATTCGGCGATGTCGTGGTCTATCTGGCCGGTGAGACACCCTCCACCGACCGGTTACTCGGCGCCGTCGAGACGGTCGCGCTCAACACCACGGCCTCAGCCCCCGGTGCGGCGCTGGCCCAACGGCTGGCCGGGGTGGTGTTCGGCGGCGCGTCGGCGCCGCCGCCGTTCGGTGTCCTCGCCCCCACGGCCGACGGCATTCTGATCTTGTTGCGCGGCACCGTGATCGCCGAGGTCTCCGGCGCCGAGGGCAACCGTCGTCTCGCCGGGGACCGCGCCTTCACCTGGGTCGACGAGATCATCCGCGAGCCGGTGCGCCGCATCGCCATCGGCGCCGAGATGGCCGACCCGACCAGCGCCAACCCGCGCACCGACCTGCGGTCGGGGATCGTCAACGGCAACGGTTTCGTGCTCAACCTCGGCCGTCGTCGTGGTCCGGCACCGCGCCGCGTGGAGGCGATCGACGAACCGCCACCCACCGAGGCCACCGGTTTCCAGGCGGTCCGCCCGCGTGCCGAGGCCGAACCCGCCGCGCAACCGTCGACCAGCGGTTTCGCCGTGGCCGACGAGCCGGTGACGAGCGCTCCGGACAGCGAGACCGTGAGCGTGGGAGGTCGTGCCGATTCCGGCGAGGGCGCCACCGTGAGCACCGGCCCGCGCAACTCTCCCGCCACCCACGCGCCGCTGGCGTGGTCGCAGGCGATCGATGCGGCCAAGCGTGCCGAGCCGGTCGGCTTGCGCAAAGGTCAAGCGCACGTGGGTAGTTCGACGAGTCCACGGGGTGCCCTGGTCACCGAGGAGGGTCTGAGCTATCCCCTCGACCGGCCGTATGTGCTCGGTCGCAACCCCTCCGGCGACAATTCCGTCCGCCAGTCCGCCGCCACCCCGATCCTGATCGAACGCGACCGGCTGGTTTCGCGGGTCCATGCCTTCGTGGACCCCGACCGGGGCAAGGTGTTCGTCCGTGAGGCGCCCGCCACCTCCGGCACCTACTTCGCCGCCCCCGACAGCGACCGATGGTCGCGAGTCGGCACCCTCCCGATCGAACTGCAGCCGGGCTGGCGCCTGCGTATCAACGATTTCCTGCTGACGTACTGCGTCTGAGCTCGCCCGGACCATCCCGACGCCCGTGCGTGGAGCACCACGGGCGCCGGATCACGATCCGGCTCAGGCCTCGAGGGCGTCGAGCAGTGCCGCGCGCTGGCGTGCACCGAGACCACCGATACGACGATCCTCGGGAATCTCGGCCTGATCCATCAGCTTGGCCGCCTTCACCGGGCCAACGCCCGGCAGCGCCTTGATCACGGCCGCGACCTTGGTCTTCTTCACCAAGTCGTCGCTGTCGGCCTTCTTGAGCAGATCGGCGACGGTGACCTTGCCCTCCTTCACCTTGCCGATCAGTTCCGAGCGCGCCTTGCGCACGGCAGCCGCTTTGGCCAACGCCTCGGTGCGCTGTTCGGCGGTCATCGTAGGCAGTGCCATGTCTCCTCCGCTTCCACTCGTCACTCGAACATCTGATTGACGGACCGAGTAAACAGCACGAAATCGGCCGCATCAGTCCGACACACCGCGAGGATACGCCGATGAGTTTTGCGCGGTGAGCCCGTCTTAATGGGTAAACGCCCTGCAGACGGACGAAACGGACGAAAAGACGGTTTCCACGGAAACTGTCCCCCAACCCTTCCGTCCCTGCGGACAATCAGGTAACACGCTGATGAACGGCAACGACATCATCAGCAGAAGCACCGGACGGACGAAGGTTCAACGGCGAACCACGGAGGATCAACGACGCTCCTCGACTCCGGGCGCGGACGATGCGAATCGTTCGTCACCGTGTCCACGACGGCCGCTGAAAACAGCTGTGGGCCCGGCCAACCCGGACCGCGGATGTGCCTCGGGCGCCTCGATGCGCAACAATGACGCGACCAGGCGAACCCTTTTGCACACTGGAGTTGCGATGCGCGAGGAACACCCGCTCGATGACGAAGTCCTCGCGTTGCCCGTCCGGGTGGAACGTGCCCGGCAGCGCATCAGCTACCAATCCGACCCGGCGCTGACCGACGCGCTCTCGGAGGACGAACTGCGCGCCGAACGGGAACTCGCCGAGAAGATCCGCACCTACGAGCGCGATCAGCGCTGGAAGCAGATCAAAGCCGCCTCCACGCACGCCGACCGCCTGCGCGAGACGACCGCCGAGCTGGAACGCGCCGAGATGGCCGACCTCATGCTCGCGCGCAAGGCCATCGCCGCGCAGCGCCGCGAATCCAACCCCCGCGCCCGGCTGGCCTCGCTCTACCAGCACCGCACCTGGTCGCTGCGCGCGCTCGCGGGCGTCGTGATCGCGGGCATGCTGTGGTCGGCGGTGAACGTGCAGCACAACATCGCCCCCGGTGGCCCGAGCGACCCGCTGTTCTGGGCCAGTTTCGGCCTGGAGGCGATGATCAGCGTCTGTCTGGTCATCATCATGATCGGCACCACCCGGGTCTCGGAGTGGGGCGTGATGGGCAACCGCACGCAGGTGTTCATCGCGGAGGGTTTCCTGCTCACCCTCACCATCGCCCTCAACACCTACCCGCATCTGAGCGCGGGCAACTGGTACGACGCCGCCGTGCACGCCGTCGCCCCGGTGATGATCGGGGTGGCCCTGCTCATCCACAACGCCGCCAGCGCGCGCTATAGCACGGCCATCGCCCGGGCTTCGGCCGAGATCCCCGCCGAGGACGACGAGGACAGCATTTCCGCGGCCCCCTCGTTCCGCGACAACTGACCACACAGCACAGCGCCCGCCGGATCCGATCCAGCGGGCGCTGTGGCGTTCAGGCGTTCAGCGGCGCTCAGGCCGACTTGTCGCGACGCTCGGTGCGCTGCGTCTTGCGCGGCACGATGGTCGGGAGGACGTTCTCGGTGACGGTGTCGGCGTTCACGACCACCTTCGCCACATCGTCGCGACCCGGGATGTCGTACATCACCGGCAGCAGGACTTCCTCCATGATCGCGCGCAGACCACGCGCGCCCGTGCCGCGCAGGATGGCCTGATCGGCGACGGCCTCGAGCGCGTCGGTGGTGAACTCGAGGTCGACACCGTCCATCTCGAACAGCCGGACGTACTGCTTGACCAGCGCGTTCTTCGGCTCGGAGAGGATCTTGACCAGCGATTCCTTGTCCAGGTTGGTCACCGAGGCGACCACCGGGAGGCGACCGATGAACTCGGGGATCAGACCGAACTTGATCAGGTCCTCGGGCATCACGTCGGCGAAGTGGTCGTCGGTGTCGACCTCGGCCTTGGAACGCACCTCGGCACCGAAACCGATGCCACGGTGACCGGTGCGGTCGGAGATGATCTTCTCCAGACCCGCGAACGCGCCCGCCACGATGAACAGCACATTCGTGGTGTCGATCTGGATGAACTCCTGGTGCGGGTGCTTGCGACCGCCCTGCGGCGGCACACTGGCCTGGGTGCCCTCCAGGATCTTCAGCAGCGCCTGCTGCACACCCTCACCGGAGACATCGCGGGTGATCGACGGGTTCTCGCTCTTGCGGGCGATCTTGTCGACCTCGTCGATGTAGATGATGCCGGTCTCGGCGCGCTTCACGTCGTAGTCGGCGGCCTGGATGAGCTTGAGCAGAATGTTCTCGACATCCTCGCCGACGTAACCCGCCTCGGTGAGCGCGGTGGCGTCGGCGATGGCGAACGGCACGTTCAGCATCTTGGCCAGCGTCTGCGCCAGGTAGGTCTTGCCGCAACCGGTCGGCCCGAGCATCAGGATGTTCGACTTGGCCAGCTCGACCGTCTCACCCCGGCTGTCGCGGCCCTTGTCGCCCGCCTGGATGCGCTTGTAGTGGTTGTAGACCGCGACGGCGAGGGTCCGCTTGGCGGTGTCCTGGCCGATCACGTAGTTCTCGAGGAAATCGCGGATCTCCGAGGGCTTGGGCAGCTCGTCGAGCTTGACCTCGCTCGACTCGGCCAACTCCTCCTCGATGATCTCGTTGCAGAGATCGATGCACTCGTCGCAGATATAGACCCCGGGGCCCGCAATGAGCTTCTTGACCTGCTTCTGGCTCTTTCCGCAGAACGAGCACTTGAGCAGATCGCCGCCGTCTCCGATGCGCGCCATCTCGTAGGTCCCTACTTCCTGTGTGCGAGTGCGACCCTCGTCCTCCGATTGGGCCGGAATACGTTTCGGTGCCGACAATCAGAGCAATGGTCCCTGAGTCGACCGTACCTGCTGTGCGCGAGCCAGGTCGACAACTCGCGCATGTTCGATGTGTTGGGTTGTAGCAGAAAACCGGGTCCGCCGCCGACCAGCCGACGACGGACCCGGGCGTGTCACTTCTGTCCGCTGAGCTTGCGGTAGTCGAAGACCTGGTCGACGATGCCGTATTCCTTGGCTTCCTCGGCGGTCAGGATCTTGTCGCGGTCGGTGTCCTTGCGGACCTGCTCCTCGGACTTGCCGGTGTGCCGCGAGATCGTGACCTCCATGAGACGGCGCATCCGCTCGATCTCGGCGGCGGCGATCTCGAGGTCGGACACCTGGCCCTGCACGCCACCCGAGGACGGCTGGTGGATCAGGATGCGCGCGTTGGGCAGCGCGGCGCGCTTGCCCGGGGCACCGGCGGCCAGCAGCACGGCCGCGGCCGAGGCGGCCTGGCCGAGGCACACCGTCACCACGTCGGGACGCACGTACTGCATGGTGTCGTAGATCGCCATCAGCGCGGTGAACGAGCCACCGGGCGAGTTGATGTACATGGTGATGTCGCGATCGGGATCCTGCGACTCCAGCACGAGCAGCTGCGCCATGATGTCGTTGGCCGAGACATCGTCGACCTGGTTGCCCAGGAAGATGATGCGCTCCTCGAACAGCTTGTTGTACGGGTCGGAGGTCTTGACGCCGAACGAAGTCTGCTCGGTGAACTGCGGCAGGATGTAGCGCGACTGCGGGTTGGCGGCGGCAGCGCCACCCAAGCCTGCGCGCGGGTCGATCAGATTGGCCATGGTTGTCTCCAAGCTCGAGTCGAGTGTGTCGGGGCGCGGCGGTGGGTTACTTCGCCTGGTTCGCGTGGCTGACCACGTGGTCGATGAAGCCGTACTCGAGGGCTTCCTTCGCCGTGAACCAGCGGTCGCGGTCCGCGTCCTCGGTGACCTGCTCGACCGACTTGCCGGTGTGCAGCGCCTGCAGCTCGTTGAGTTCACGCTTGGTGTGCGCGAACTGCTCGGCCATGATCGCGATGTCGGCGGCCGAACCACCGATGCCCGCCGACGGCTGGTGCATCATGATCCGGGTGTGCGGCAGCGCGAAACGCTTGCCCTTGGTCCCCGCGGTGAGCAGGAACTGCCCCATCGACGCGGCCAAGCCCATCGCGACGGTCTTGATGTCGCACTCGGCGAACTGCATGGTGTCGTAGATCGCCATGCCCGCGGTGACCGAGCCACCGGGAGAGTTGATGTAGAGCGCGATGTCCTTGGTCGCGTCCTCGGCCGAGAGCAGCAGGATCTGCGCGCAGATCTTGTTCGCGATCTCGTCGTCGACCTGGGTGCCCAGGAAGATGATGCGCTCGCGCAGCAGCCGCTCGTACACGGAATCACTGAGGTTGAGACCAGCAGTAGCGGCTGTCATGACCCCTGCCTGGTTGATTGTCACGGATACCTGCCTTCTCTTCTCACCGATTGCAAACGGCCTACGGTTCGTCGTCGTCTCAAACACTAACGAAACAGGGCGGCACCGAACTCCCGGTACCGCCCTTCTTCGCTCACAGCGCAATCAAATCACGCCGAGAAAACTTACTCAGCAGCGGCTTCGCCCTGCTCGGTCTCGGCGGAATCCGCAGGGTCACCGAACATTTCGGTGGTGTCGACCTCGTTGCCGTCGGAGTCGGTGACCTTCACCTGACCGACAACTCCGGCCAGCGCCTTGCCGCGCCGCACGTCGGCGAACACCGCGCCGAGCTGACCGGCCTGCTGCACCTGCTGGATGAACTGCTCCGGCGACATGCCGTAGCGCTGGGCCTGGAACAGGATGCGCTCGGTGAGCTCCTGCTGGCCGACCTGGGTGCCCTCGGCCTCGGCGATGGCATCGAGCAGCAGCTGGGTCTTCACCGACTTCTCGGCGGCTTCCTGAGTGTCCTTGTCGAACTCCTCGCGGGAGGAGCCCTGCGCCTCGAGCGCCTCGGCCAGCTTGGCCTCGTCGTGGTCGAAGCCGTGCACGGCGTCGTGCAGCACCGCGTCGACCTCCGCCTTGACGACGGCCTCGGGCAGCGGCACCTCGACGGTCTCGAGCAGGGTGTCGAGGACCTTGTCGCGGATCTGACCGGCCTGCTCGATCTTCTTGGTGCGCTCGACGCGGCCCTTGAGGTCTTCCTTGAGCTCGTCGATGGTGTCGAATTCGCTGGCCAGCTGGGCGAACTCGTCGTCGGCCTCGGGCAGCTCGCGCTCCTTGACCGACTGCACGGTCACGGTGATCACGGCTTCCTTGCCCGCGTGCTCACCGGCCACCAGGGTGGAGGTGAACTCGGCGGACTCACCGGCCTTCAGACCGATGACGGCCTCGTCGAGGCCTTCGATGAGCTGACCCGAACCGACCTCGTGCGACAGGCCGGTGGTGGCGGCCTCGGGCACGTCCTCGCCGTCGACGGTGGCCGACAGGTCGATCGAGACGAAGTCGCCGTCCTGCACGGCCCGCTCGACACCGGTCAGAGTGCCGAAGCGCTGACGCAGCGAGGTGAGCTGCTGCTCGATGTCGTCGTCGCCGATGGTGAAGGAATCGACGGTGACCTCGATGCCCGAGTAGTCGGGCAGGGTGATCTCCGGGCGCACGTCGACCTCGGCGGTGAAGGCCAGCTCGTCGCCGTCCTCGATCTTGGTGATCTCGATCTCGGGCTGGCCGATGACCTTCACCTCGCCGGTCTGCACGGCCTCGGCGTACTTGTTCGGCAGCGCGTCGTTGACGACCTGCTCGAGCACGGCGCCACGGCCGACGCGGGTCTCGATCAGCTTGGCCGGGGCCTTGCCGGGACGGAAACCGGGGATCTTGACCTGCTGGGCCAGCGCCTTGTACGCCTTGTCGAAGTCGGGCTTCAGCTCCTCGAAGGGCACCTCGACGTTGATCCGGACCCGGGTCGGGCTCAGCTGCTCGACGGTGCTCTTCACGGACATGCTCCTTGGTTCGTAGTTCATGGTGGTGGCCCCGCATGGGGCGTCGCGCGCCTCGAGTCGGTGCGGACGCACGCATCCCGACCAGGGTAGTTGACCGCCGTCGCGGTCGCGCAATCGGCGGTTGGTTGCGGTGGCGGCTAGCTGCCGACCTGCACCGCGTCGGTGACGAAGACGAGTGTCTCGTTGGGCGCGACGCCGTTGCCGCCTTCGCCGTAGCCGAGGTCCGGCGGCACGATGAGCAGCCTGCGCGCACCCTGCTGCACACCGATCAGGCCCTTGTCCCAGCCCTCGATGACCTGTCCGGCGCCGAGCGTCAGATCGAAGGGCGCGCCGCGCTTGAACGAGCTGTCGAGGGTCTGCTTGTCCGACCAGGTGACCAGCGCGTAGTTCATGGTGAGCGGCTGCATGGCCACGGCGCCGGGCCCGGTGCCGGGCACCAGGTCCTTCACCAGCAGCGACTTGGGCGGGTTGCAGTCGTCGGGGATGGTGATCTCCGGCGGGTCACCGAAGCCGCCGACCACCTTGATGTCCTCGGCGATGCATTCACGGGTCGGGGCCGCCGTGGACTCGGCCGACCCGCTGTCGGAACCGCACGCCGCGCTCGCGAGGGCGGCGACGGCGACCAGCCCGGTCCCGATGATCCTGGGGAGAGAAACCATGGCCCGCACAGTAGTGGAGCGCGGATCCGGCGGCGCCAACCGGCACGACGGTAGGCTCGGCACTGCGTTTCTCCACCGGCGCCGCCGGGTGTCCTCCGGTGCGCCGACCAGTCCGGCGGCGGGCGACGCCGCAGCGCAGGCGAGTGCGAGGAGAGTCAGCGATGACCCGGCTCAGCAACAGCGAGGGCGATACCGCCGCCGACAACGTGGGCGGCGGCGGGGAAGGCGAGTCCCTCGCCCCCAAGCCCTATCCCCTCACCGAAACCCCTGGCCCGCTCACCGGTGAGGAACTGATCGCGGTCGACAAGTGGTGGCGGGCCGCGAACTATCTCGCGGTCGGCCAGATCTACCTGATGCGCAACCCGCTGCTGCGCGAACCGCTGCGTTCCACCGACATCAAGCCGCGCCTGCTCGGCCATTTCGGCACGGTGCCCGGCCTGAATCTGGTGTGGGCGCACGCGAATCGGGTGATCCGCGACCGCGATCTGAACGCCGTCTTCGTCGCGGGCCCCGGTCACGGCGGGCCGGGCCCCAACGCCTGCGCCTGGCTGGAAGGCGCCTACGCCGAGCTCTACCGCGACATCCCCCGTGACGTCGACGGCATGCGTCGGTTGTTCCACCAGTTCTCCTTCCCCGGCGGCGTCCCGAGCCACTGCGCCCCGGAGACCCCCGGGTCGTTCCACGAGGGTGGTGAGCTCGGCTATTCGCTGCTGCACGCCTACGGCGCCGCCCTGGACAACCCCGATCTCACGGTGTTCTGCGTGATCGGCGACGGCGAGGCCGAGACCGGCCCGCTCGCGGGTAGCTGGCACGCGAACAAGTTCCTCAACGCGGGCCGCGACGGCGCGGTGGTGTCGATCCTCGCGCTCAACGAGTACAAGATCGCCAATCCGACGATCCTGGCGCGCGTCCCCCGCGAGGAGCTCATCGAGCTGCTGCGCGGGTACGGCTACGAACCGCTGATCGTCTCGGGCAACGATCCGTCACGGGTGCATCAGAAGATGGCCGCCGCCATGGACGCCTGCCTTGACCGGATCGCCGAGTTCCAGCGGGCCGCGCGCGAGGACGGCGACACCACCCGCCCGCGCTGGCCGATGATCGTGCTGCACACCCCGAAGGGCTGGACCTGTCCCCCGGTGGTCGACGGCGAACGGGTCGAGGGCACCTTCCGCGCCCACCAGGTTCCGTTGCCCGCCGCGCGGACCGACCCGGAACACCGGCGGGTGCTCGAGGAATGGTTGCGGTCCTACCGCCCCGAGGAGCTGTTCGACGCCGAGGGCAGACCGATATCCGCCCTGCTGACCCAGATCCCCGAACGCCCGATGAGCCTCAATCCGGTGGCCAACGGTGGGCTACTCGTCCGCGATCTCGACCTGCCGGACTGGCGCGGCTACGGCCTCCCGGTGGAGCGGCCGGGGGCGAGCAGACACGAACCGACCCGGGTGCTCGGTGCTTGGCTGCGTGACGTCACCACCCGCAACCCGCACAACTTCCTGACCTTCGCCCCCGACGAGCTCGCCAGCAACCGGCTCCGGGACATCCTCGAGGTGACCGGTCGCGACTGGCAGGCCGAGGTCGGTCGCTGGGACGTGGCGTTGTCGCCGACCGGGCGCGCGGTCGAGGTGCTGTCCGAGCACATGTGCCAGGGTCTGCTCGAGGGCTATCTGCTCACCGGCCGCCACGGCGTGTTCACCTGCTACGAGGCGTTCATCCACATCGTCGACGCCATGTTCAACCAGCACGCCAAGTGGCTCGATGCCAGCCTCGCGGTCCCGTGGCGACGCCGCATCCCGAGCCTGAACTATCTGCTGAGTTCGCATGTGTGGCGCCAGGACCACAACGGCTTCACCCACCAGGACCCCGGTTTCCTCGATGTGGTGGTGAACAAGAGCCCGGAGATCGTGCGGGTGTACCTGCCGCCCGACGCCAACACGCTGCTGTCCACCTACGACCACTGCCTGCGGTCGATGCACTACGCGAACGTGGTGGTCGCGGGCAAACAGCCGGGGCCGGACTGGCTTTCGGTGCCGGAGGCCGCCGTGCACTGCGCGCGCGGGGTCGGCATCTGGGAGTGGGCGGGCCACAACGACGATCAGGGCACCACCCCCGATGTGGTGCTGGCCTGCGCGGGTGACGTCCCCACGCTGGAAACACTCGCCGCCGCCGCGATCCTGCGTGACCGGCTGCCCGACCTGCGGGTGCGCGTGGTCAACGTGGTCGATCTGATGCGGCTGCTCCCGGCCGAGGAACATCCACACGGCCTGTCCGACGCCCATTTCGACACCCTCTTCACCGCCGACCGGCCGGTGATCTTCGCCTTCCACGGTTACCCCTGGCTGGTGCACCGGCTCACCTACCGCAGGCGCAATCACGCGGGCCTGCACGTGCGCGGATACAAGGAGAAGGGCACCACGACCACCCCGTTCGACATGGTGATGCTCAACGACCTCGACCGCTTCCACCTGGTGCTCGACGTGATCGACCGGGTACCCGGCCTGCGCACGCGGGCGGCGGGTTTGCGCCAGGAGATGGTCGACGCCCGGCTCGCGGCACGCAGCTGGACCAGGGAGCACGGCGAGGACATTCCGGCCGTCGCGAACTGGGTGTGGCCGGAGGCGTCGGTCCCCACTGTGACGTAACGCGGTTGCGGCGCGGGTCGCGACTGGCCGACGATGGAGACGATGACCGAGCAACGCCGTATCGACATACTCCCGCGCGACCGCCGCGACCTGCGTGGTCCCTTCGACGTGATCGGGGACGTGCACGGCTGCCGCGCCGAACTCGAAACGCTGCTCGGCGAACTCGGGTACGGCATCGAGCACGACGACCGAGGCAGGCCGGTGACGGCCGCCCACCCCGAGGGCCGCACGGCCGTGTTCGTCGGCGATCTCGTCGACCGTGGCCCCGACACGCCCGGTGTGCTGCGACTGGTGATGGGCATGGTCGCGGCCCGAACGGCCCTGTGCGTGGCGGGCAACCACGACTACAAACTGGTGCGCGCCCTCGACGGCCGCAATGTGCGGATCGCGCACGGGTTGGAGCAGTCGCTGGCCCAGCTGGCCGACGAGGACGACGAATTCCGCGCCGCCACACAGGCTTTCCTGCGCGAGCTGCCCGGCCACTATCTGCTCGACCGGGGCGGGCTGGTCGTCGCCCACGCCGGGCTGCCGGAAAGCCTGCACGGCAGCACATCCGGGCGGGCCCGGTCCTTCGCGCTCTACGGGGCACCCACCGGCGAGGTGGACGTGCACGGCCTGCCGATCCGCTACGACTGGGCACAGGATTATCGGGGAGCGCCGGTGGTCGTCTACGGGCACACGCCCGTCACGGCACTGCAGTGGGTCAACAACACGCTGTGTCTTGACACCGGCGTGGTGTTCGGCGGCACGCTGTCGGCCCTGCGCTACCCGGAGCTGCACACCGTCTCGGTGCCCGCCGAACAGGTCTGGTACGAACGCGCGGGTATCACACCGGTGCCCGACTAGGGCCTACCATCAGCAGCGGACGACCCGACTCATCGACGAGGAGAGGTTCATGCGCCGTAGTTTGCTCGCACTGTCCGTTCTGGCTCCACTGATGATCACCGGTGTGGCGAGCGCCGATCCGGCGCCGCCGGGAACCGGGACACTCACCGTCCGCGCGATCACCGGTTCCGAACCCATGCCGGTCAACCGGGCCGATATCGAAGTCCGCGCCTGCGGCGCCGAGGAGATCGTCACCACTCTGGTGAGCGGCGCCGACGGCAGCGCGAGCGTCGCCCTGCCCGACGGCTGCTACGAGGCGCGGGTGGTGACGGTGCCGGGCGGGTGCGGCCTCGCCGACACCGAACCCGTGCGGCTCACCGTCACCGCGAGCACCGAGGCCCGCGCGGAGTTCCGCTTCCGCTGCGCGTGAGCGTCAGTCCTTGGGTCCGCCCGCCACGTAGATGACCTGACCGGACACGAAGCCCGCGCCCTCGCTCGCCAGGAACGACGCGGTGTGGGCGATGTCGTCGGGCGTACCGACCCGGTTCACCGGAATCTGGGCCGCCGCCGCCTGCTTGAAGGCCTCGAAGTCGACGCCCACGCGGGCGGCGGTGGCCGCGGTCATCTCGGTCTCGATGAAGCCGGGGGCGATCGCGTTGGCGGTGACACCGAATTTGCCGAGCTCGAAGGCGAGGGTCTTGGTGAAGCCCTGCATGCCCGCCTTGGCGGCGGAGTAGTTCGCCTGGCCGCGGTTACCGAGCGCGGAGGTGCTGGACAGGTTGACCACGCGTCCGAACTTCGCCTCCACCATGTACTTCTGCACGGCGCGCGTCATCAGGAAGGCGCCGCGCAGGTGCACGTTCATGACGATGTCCCAGTCCTGCACCGACATCTTGAACAGCAGGTTGTCGCGCAGCACGCCCGCGTTGTTGACCAGCACGGTCGGCGCGCCGAGCGCGTCGGCGATGCGTTCCACGGCCGCCGCGACGGCGTCTTCGTCGGAGACGTCGGCGCCGACGGCCAGTGCGGTGCCCCCGGCGGCTTCGATCGCCGAGACGGTGTCGGCGCAGGCGGCTTCGTCGAGGTCGAGAACAGCGACGGCGTGACCGTCGGCGGCGAGCTTCTTCGCGACGGCGGCGCCGATTCCGCGTGCGGCACCGGTGACGATGGCGACCCGTGAGGTAGTGGACATGCGCGCCACCCTATCGGGCGCGTTCGTCGTGATGGTCGGGGTGACAGGATTTGAACCTGCGACCCTCCGCTCCCAAAGCGGATGCGCTACCAAGCTGCGCTACACCCCGATACCTCGGGGCGGTTCACGCCGTCGAGGGAATTCATATTTGAGCGGGTGACGGGAATCGAACCCGCACCATCAGCTTGGAAGGCTGAGGTTCTACCATTGAACTACACCCGCAGGCATACGACATCGATGGGATCGCCACGATGTCGTGTGCGCCACGACTGTACCGAATCCCGCGCGCCGAACGCCAATCCGGCCCCGCGAAGCGGTCGGCGCCCGGGCGGATCCCCCTCTTTTTCACGCCCGATTAGGGCCCAATGGCCCTATTGCGGGACCACCGGTACCGGACACGATGGTGGTTGCGTCTCAGGGGACCGACGCCTGCTCCACCGGGGGAATACAAAGGATAATTTTCCTCGAAAACCTGGCATGGGGGCGGCGGGTAGGCCACCATGAAAGAGCGCGCGACGGCTCTACCGGTCGGCACGACACCTTGCCAGGAGGGACCATGGCGACAACACGCCCACCGCCCGAAAATGGGGCAACACGCTGCACGTTTCGGTGTTTTCGAAGTTTTTTCGCGAAGTGTGTAACGCCCGGGCGGCTGTAGCGATGTCATAGCCGATCGCCATTCGCGAGGGACCTGCAACACGTTCTAGAACGCGGCTTTTGGGTCTCGAGTGGCTTGCTAGGATCCTTTTTGCCGGACGGGGGTATCTGGAAAGGGGGCGGTGAGCGTGTGCCGAACTCGGCGGACCCAACCGCGTAGCAGTGCGAACGATCGAGGTGGCAAGACCGTTGCCACCTTCCGCCGGTGATGTCGATGTCCGCACACATCGAACCACCGGTCGCCGCGATGGCCCGCGCCTGGGCCCGCGCGGTGTGTGCCGAGCCGGGATCGTCCGTGGCACCGCACCAGTTGGAGCCTGTGCTCATCGAGATCGTCGAGCGCCTGCTGCATCTGGCCAGGACAGAACCGTTCCCGGTACCGCAGGCGCGCAAGCTCGGCGCACGACTGGCCGAGGCGCCGTTCGAACGGACGAGAATGCTGGCCCACGCCACCCGCTGGTTGCTCGGTTTCCCCTCGGGGGTGCCCGGGTCCCTGGTGGCGACGCGCTGGCCGCTGGTGGCCAGCCAGGCCATCGACAGCTACGCCCAGGCACTGCAGGAACGCGCGTTGGCGCAACAGGAGCAGAACATCTCGGCGAAGGTGTCGCTGCGCGTGCAGGAGATCGCCGCGCTGCAGCACCGCCTGCGCCACGAAGCGACCCACGACGCCCTCACCGACCTGGCGAACCGCACACTCCTGCAGGAGCGGGTGCGTGCCTTCGCCGCCGACCCGACACGCGGAGTCGGTGTGCTGGTGGTCGACCTGGACCGCTTCAAACAGATCAACGACGGCTACGGACACGCGATCGGTGACGAGGTGCTCGTGGAGTTGGCCAACCGGCTGCGCGAGGTGTGCCCACCGGACACCGTGATCTGCCGGTACGGCGGCGACGAGTTCGTCGTGGCGGCCAATCCGCGCCGCGACACCTTGAGCGAGCTGGCGCACCGTGTGGTCGCGGCCCTGCGCGACCCGGTGTGGTCGAGCGCGGGCCCGGTGCCGGTGTCGGCCAGCGTGGGCACGGCGTTCTGCCCACCGGGAAAGACGTGCGATTTCACCGACCTGCTGCGTCGCGCCGACCGCGCGATGTATTCGGCGAAATCCGCGGGCGGGCGGCGTTTCGCCCTCGCCGAATCGGGCGACCCCGAACTGGGAACGGCGGTCGCCGGCTGAGTCCGGATCGCGAAGCCTGCACTTCGCGGCCCGGGCTCAGTCGATCTTCTCCGCACACCTCGGCCACGGTTTCACGACCGTGGCCGAGGTGTTCTGGTCAGCGCGGCTGACAGACGGTGCACCAGAAGAGGTTTCGGGCGTCCATGGTGCCGTGGGACACCGGGGTGCCGCAGACGCGGCAGGGTTCACCCTGACGGCGGTAGACATAGGTGCGCGGGCGGTCCTTGGCGTAGGACGGTGCGCCGGTGTCGTGTTCGGTGCGCACGACGTGCATACGCCCGGTTTCCACCCCGACCGGCATGAGCTCGACCAGGTCGGCCCACAGCGCGTCCCATTCGGCCGAGGTGATCGACGTACCGGGCCGAAACGGTGAGATGCCGTGCCGGAAGAGAACTTCGGCGCGGTAGACGTTGCCCACTCCGGCGATCAGCGACTGGTCCATCAGTAGTGCGCCGATCGCCCTGCGGGAGCGCCGAATTCGTGCGCCCGCCCGCTCGTGGTCGGCGTCCGGGCGCAGCGGGTCGGCCCCGAGGCGGGCGGTGAGTGCCTCCACCTCCGGCGGATGCAGCACCTCGCACGCGGTCGGTCCGCGCAGATCGGTGCCGAATCCCGTCGCGGTACCGACCATCCGCATCCGCACCTGCCCGATCGGCGCGGGCATCGGCAACTCCACCTCGCTGAACGTGCCGTACAACCCGAGGTGCACATGCACGGTCAGCCCGGACGCATAGTGATGCAGCAGATGCTTACCGAAGGCTTCGGCCCGCTCGAGCACCTGCCCGTCCACGAGCGCCGCCCCGTCGGCGAACCGCCCCTGCGGACTCGAAACCCGCACGGCCACACCAGCGAACCGCTCCTGATGCAATCGCGCTATGCGATGAAGGGTGTGCCCCTCAGGCATGAAACACCCCTCACCAACTGATCTCGTGAACACATGGGTAACTCACCGGGCACGGGCTACCGTGACCCCCTACCTTGTCTGGCCGCCGACGCAAGCCTCGTCGCACCTGAGTCCGGCCTGAATCTCCGGGGAGGCGGGTGAGCCCAGCTCAGTAGGCGGGGACGGCCGGGGCCTCGCCGGACTTCTCGTAGTCGGCGAGGATGTCGATGCGGCGCTGGTGGCGGGCTTCCTCCGACCAGGGCTGGGCGAGGAACGCGTCGACGATGGCGAGGGCTTCCTCGGTGGTGTGCATACGGCCGCCGATGCCGATGAGCTGGGCGTTGTTGTGTTCGCGGGCCAGCTTGGCGGTTTCGACGCTCCAGGCGAGGGCGCAGCGGGCGCCGGGGACCTTGTTGGCGGCGATCTGTTCGCCGTTGCCGCTGCCACCGAAGACCAGGCCGAGGGAGCCCGGGTCGGCGACGGTGCGCCGCGCCGCTTCGATGCAGAAGGCGGGGTAGTCGTCGAGAGCGTCGTATTCGAGGGCGCCGCAGTCGACGACCTCGTGTCCGGCCTCGAGCAGATGGGCCTTGACGTGATTCTTCAGTTCGAAACCGGCATGGTCGGCACCCAGGTAAACGCGCATGGCTGCGATTGTCGCAGGCGCGCTTAGAGTCGTTTCATGCACCCGCACGAACCGCATTCCCCGCATTCGGCAGGTCCCCCACCGGAGCGCTCCGGGCAACCCGCCGACCGGCCGAGCGACGCCACGCCCGCCGATCAGCCCGTGCCACCGTCGGGCGACTATCCGCCGCGCGACGGCACCTCGTCGTTGTCGAAGCAGGCAGCCGAGAGCCCGACGGCGGACTCATCCGGATCCTGGCAGCAAGGACCGTCGGCTCCTCGTTCTCCGAGCGCGCCCGGATCCCAGCCGCACGACCCTTCGGCGCCTCGACCGCATGTCCCGAACGACGCGGCGTCCGACCCGTGGCAGCAGGCGCCGGGTCCGGCATCGTGGCCGCAGAGACAGCCCGGGTTCGCGGGGTCGTCGCCGTGGCAGCAGACGCCGGACCCGGCATCGTGGCCGCAGGGACAGCCCGGGTTCGCGGGGTCGTCGCCGTGGCAGCAGCCCGGGCATCCCACCGGCTCGTTTCCGGTGGGGCCCACCGGTGCGTATCCGCCTGTGCCGCACGGTTTCCACCCGCCCGGTGGACCACCCGGGACAACGCAGCCGATGCCGCGCGGACTGTCGCCGTTCGGGATGCCAGCTCGGCATCCGTGGGAGATTCCGCTGCTCGTGGTGGTCATCATGATCACCGGTGTCGCCTACCTGCTGGCCATCCTGTTGGTGCTGGTGGAACTGGTCGCCGAGCCCGTGGTCGACGCCCAGGGGCAGCCCGAGTCCGGTGGCTCGCTGCTGACCAGCCCCTATGTGCTGGTGCTGTTGTTCGCGCCGGTGCTGCTGTGGGCCGGACGTGGCCTGAACTTCGCGCGGATGCGGATCAACGGGGTGCGGATGTCACCCACCCAGTTCCCCGAGGGTTACCGGTTGGTGCAGGAAGCCGCCGCGCGGTTCGGGATGTCGAAGGCGCCGGACGCGTACGTGATCCTCGGCAACGGTCAGATCAACGCCTTCGCCTCCGGGCACGGCTTCCGCCGCTTCGTCGTGGTCTACAGCGACCTGTTCGAGATCGGCGGCAAGGCCCGTGAACCCGACGCGCTCGCTTTCATCATCGGCCACGAGGTCGGCCACATCGCCGCTGGTCACGTGTCGTATTGGCGCCAGCTCGGCATGTTCGTCGCGCCGTACCTGCCGATCCTCGGGTCGTCCCTGATCCGCGCGCAGGAGTACACCGCCGACAACCACGGCTTCTGCAACCGTCATCTGGGCGCGCCGGGCGCGATGGCCACCCTCGCCGCGGGCAAGTACCTCAACACCGAGGTCGGTTTCGACGAGATGGCCGACCGCGCCGCCACCGAGAAGGGCGGCTTCGTCCTGCTGGTGAACGCCATGTCCAGCCACCCGGTCCTCACCTGGCGAATGTGGGCACTGCGCGACCGCAGCAAACCCGGCCCCATGTTCTGGCACCCGAGCCCACCCCACCCCGGCACGATCCCACCCCCCGGCGGCTACCCCTGCAAACAGCACCCCCAGCCAACCCCCCGAAACCCCGCTGACCCCGGCCGTCTCCCCCGTTGCCTTGTTCGTGGGCCTGGCACGAGCACGACTTCCGCGTGACGCCGAGCGTGGACGACCCGATTCGTTCATGCTGTCAGGCATGGCGAATCGGTGGATGGGGATCACGATCGACTGCGCGAACCCGACACGACTGGCCTCGTTCTGGAGCGCGATCCTGAGTATCCCCGCCACGGCCGAACATGGCGATGATCCGGGATGGGCGACCGTCGGCTCGCGTGTCGACGACAGACCGCGCTTGACCTTCCAACGAGTGGACGAGCCCAAGATCGGCAAGGTCCGCATCCACCTCGACATCGAAGTCGATGACATCGAAGCCGGTCGCCGTCAGGTGGAGGACCTGGGCGGCCGCTGGTCCGGCGAGCGGCACGACTACGACGAGGGAATCGTCATGGTCATGCGCGATCCCGAGGAGCACGAGTTCTGCCTGGTCAAATATTCGCGTTGAGGCTCCGACACCCGACCGTCACACCCACCGCCCGCCTCCCCCCGGTCCCAACCCCCACGGATTTTCGGCCGCCTCGGATCCGAGGAGCGAGACGTAACGGCGAAGCCGAAGTATCGCTCCTCGGATTCGAGGCCCCCCGGGCCGAAAATCCCGCGGCGCCAGCCGCTAAATGAACACAGGCTCTTCGGTGCGGGTGCGCTTGAGTTCGAAGAAGTGGGGGTAGGAGGCGAGGGCGACGACGCCGTCCCATACCCGGCCCGCGTCTTCACCGCGTGGGATGCGCGAGAGCACCGGGCCGAAGAACGCGACGCCGTTGACGTGGATGGTCGGGGTGCCAACGTCGGGTCCGACCTTGTCCATGCCCGCGTGGTGGCTCACGCGCAGTGCTTCGTCGTAGTCGGTGCTGTCGGCGGCTTCGGCGAGTTCGGCGGGCAGGTCGAGTTCGGCGAGGGCGTCGGCGATCACGGCCGTCAGGGTTTCCTGGGTGGTGGCGCGTTCGAATTCGGCCTTGCGGTCGTGGATGCGGGTGCCGAGGGCGGTGTAGAGCGGGGCGAGGATCTGGTCGCCGTATTTCTGGGCGGCGGCGATGGCGACGCGCACCGGGCCCCAGCCCGCGGCCATCAGTTCCACGTACTGCGGCGGCAGATCCCTGCCTTCGTTGAGTACGGCCAGGCTCATCACGTGGAAACGGACCTCGATATCGCGGACCTGCTGGACTTCCAGGATCCAGCGCGAGGTGATCCAGCACCACGGGCACAGGGGGTCGAACCAGAATTCGGCGAGATCCTTGGTGGCCTGATCGCTCACGGGTCTTCCTCTCGGGTCAGCTGCTGGCGGGCAGGCGGCCCGCTGGTTGGTGCAACCGCGCGGGTCCCGGATTCGTTCCCCTGGTCACTGCCCGGGGTTAGGCTCGACGGCGAGGGAGACCGGAACGTCCGTGAGAAGGAGTCCGTGTATGAGCTCGAATCAGCATTTCGTGATCGTCGGCGGTGGGCTCGCCGGTGTGAAAGTGGCCGAAGCCTTGCGCGCCAACGATTTCGGGGGCCGGGTGACGCTGCTGGCGGCCGAGGACGATCTACCGTACGAGCGCCCGCCGCTGTCCAAGCAGCATCTGGCCGGTGACCAGCAGCTGCCGGATTTCACGGTGGATCCGCCCGCCTGGTACCGCGATCACCACGTCGATCTGCGGTTGGGTACCACGGTGGCGGCGTTCGATCCGGCGGCGAGAACGGTGTCGCTGCCGGATGGTTCGACGTTGTCCTACGACAAGCTGGCGCTGGCCACCGGGTCGCGTCCGCGCGCCCTCGACCTTCCCGGCGCCGACGCGTCGAATGTGTACACCTTGCGCACGATCGGTGACTCCGATCGGCTGCTCGAGGTGCTGCGGTCGCGGCGTCGGTTGGTGATCATCGGGGCGGGCTGGATCGGGCTGGAGGTCGCCGCGCAGGCGCGGGCGCGGAAGCTGGAGGTGACGGTGCTGGAGGCGGCCGAGTTGCCGCTGGTGTCGGTGCTCGGCCCGCGGATGGGCACCGTGTTCGCCGAATTGCATCGGGCGCACGGCGTGGACCTGCGCACCGGCGTCGGCGTCGATCTGATCCTGGCCGAGGACGGCGAGGCCACCGGTGTGCAGCTCGACGACGGCCAGGTGGTGCCCGCCGACGCGGTGCTGATCGCGGTCGGCGCGCAGCCGAATATCGAGATCGCGAAAGCCGCCGGGCTGGCCACCGACACCGGAATCCTGGTCGATGAGTCCCTGCGGACCAGCGATCCGGATGTGGTTGCCGTCGGTGACATCGCCGAGGCGCTGCATCCCCTGCTCGGCAGACGGGTGCGGGTGGAGCACTGGGCCAATGCCCTGAATCAGCCCGCGGTGGCCGCGCTGACGATGCTCGGCAAACCGGCCGCCTACGACCGTCTCCCCTATTTCTTCACCGACCAGTACGACCTGGGAATGGAGTACACCGGCTATGTCGGTCGCGACGACGACGTGCGGGTGGTCGTTCGCGGCGATGTGGCGAAACCGGAGTTCGTCGCCTTCTGGCTGGATCCGGACAACCGGGTGCGCGCGGGCATGAACGTGAATGTCTGGGATGTCACCGATCGCATCAGGGAGCTGGTGACCTCGGGCGAACAGGTCGACCCGGAACGCCTCGTCGACCTTTCCGTCGACTTCTGACGCGGCGCCGCCCGAGGTCTCTGCCGCACCGGTAGGACCTCGACGGTCGGCCGCTCTACACGCACCGCCCTCGGCCGTCACCGTGCGATGCCGAGGAGCGCCTCGAGGTTTCCGGTCATGCGGTCCAGAGTCGCTGTGCAAGAGGCGAAGTCGTCGGCGCTGATGCCGTCGGCCATGCGGCCCCGGAGGTC
Organism: Nocardia caishijiensis NBRC 108228; assembly: GCF_001612825.1. Lineage (GTDB taxonomy): Bacteria > Actinomycetota > Actinomycetes > Mycobacteriales > Mycobacteriaceae > Nocardia > Nocardia caishijiensis. The sequence continues at coordinate 27,674 of NZ_BDBE01000033.1, forward strand.
GGCGACGGTACTGGTCGCCGCATCCACGGCCCTGCGGCCCGCCGCTGTCGGTGCCAAGCGACCCGCCGGATCGCGGGTGAGCCACGGCCAGCGCCCGGGTGACCTCATCGGCGGATTCGTCGTCGTCCCAGAACGGACGCAGCGCCTCCGTCGACTCCGCGTCCGTGGGACTCGCGCGCTGAACCGCCGAGAGCGTCTGCCACTCGCGCCGTGTCATGCCGACAGTTTCGACGGCCCGGTCGAAGGCATCTCCACCGTGGCCGCGGCCCTCGCCGTCGACCAGCCGAGAGCGAGCAAACTGGTGGCCGCCGCGGTGGCTGCCGGGGCGGTGCGCCGTGTGGCCGATCAGTCCGACGGCCGCCGGTCGCTGCTGGAGCTCACCGAGCGCGGCACCGACATTCTCGCCGCCGCCCACCACCGCCGCCAGCGCGCTTTCGACCGAGCCATGGCCGGGTGGACCTCGGCTGAACGCACCGAATTCGCCCGTCTGCTCGCCCGTTTCGTCGACGCCATCGACTGAGCGGACGCCCCGGTTCGCGTCCTGGCAGACTCGACGCCGTGGATGTCTACAGCGCGGGTGTACTGGTGTTCCGGCGTGGCGAGGTCGGGATCGAGGTGTTGATCGGGCACATGGGCGGTCCGCTGTTCGCGAAGAAGGACGAGTCGGCGTGGTCGATTCCCAAGGGCGAGTACGAGATCGGGGTCGAATCGGCGGAGGTCGCCGCGGCCCGCGAATTCACCGAGGAGCTCGGGTTGCCGGTGCCGGACGGGCCGTGGATCGCACTCGGCGACGTGCAGTACGGCAGCGGGTCGCGTCGTAAGACGGTCACCGTGTGGGCCGTGGAGGGCGACCTCGATCCGGACGCGATCGTCCCCGGCACCTTCACCATGGAGTGGCCGCCCCGCTCGGGCCGCGTGGGCGAGTTTCCCGAGATCGACCGGGTCGGCTGGTTCGCACCGGCGATCGCCGAGCCCAAGCTGGTCAAGGGCCAGCGTCCGCTGCTGCAACGCCTGGGCGAGCACCTCGCGGGAACCGCACCGACGCCGTGACCGGCCTCAGGTTCCCGCGAGCGCGGGAGCGCGCACCGTGGAGCGGAACTCCGAAGGGCTCTGTCCACGAAGGCGTTTGAACGCGGCGCTGAACCCGAACGCATCGGCGTACCCGACGGTGGTCGCCACCTGGGCGACGCTGCGATTCGGGTCGGCCAGCAGTTCCTCGGCCTCGGCCATCCGCCATTCGGTGAGGTAGGCCAGCGGCGTTTCCCCCATCACCTCGCTGAACCGGCGGGCGAACAGCGCCCGCGACACCGAGGCCTCGGCGGCCAGATCCGCCACGGTCCAGCGCCGGAACGGATCGTTGTGGATCGCCTCCAGCGCGGGTCCGACAACCGCGTCGGCCATGCCGCGATACCACGCGGGCGCGCAATGCTCTTGCGCCGCAAGCCAGGTCCGCAGAGTGCAGACCAGCGCCCAGTCCAGGAGCCGATCCATCAGCGCCTGCGAGCCCGCGCTGAGCCGGACGGCGTCGGCGGCGGACTGTTCCAGCCACGCACAGACTTCCGGGTCGTCGCTGACGACCATCACCGGCGGCAGCGCCCGCAGCAGTCGTTCGTGCCGTCGCCCCGATGCCCGGTAGGCGCCGACGACGAGCGAGGTCTCCTCGGGTGCGCCGGTGGCGGTCTCGACGAGTTCCGGTGTGGCGCAGGCGAGATCGGCCGGACCGAAGCCGTGCGGCACGAAACACGACAGCTCGTATCCCATGTGCGGTCGGTCGAGGGCCGCCCGGGTGTCGGCCAGATGGAACGGTTCGCAGGCCTGGACGATGGCGGTGTCACCGGCGATCAGCCGGGTCGCCGACCCGTCGGCGAGCACCAGGGTGCCCCCACCACGCAGGACGGTGACCATGACCAGGGGCGCCCGGTCGGCGAAGCGGATGGTCCACGGCGATCGCAGCACGGCGTGCGTGACGACCGATCCTTCGGCACGAATGCCGCTCAACAGCGAACTCAACGGATCCACCCCACCAGCGTAGACGAATTCCTATCGACGCGAGATGATCACCCATAGATCGTCCACGGGATTCGCGGTTGACTCGAAGCACAGGGCACACAGCCCCGCACCTCCGATCGACCAGGGAGTCATCATGTCGCAGCAGTCCGCCGTCCCCGAATCCGCCCACACGACACCCCTCCCCGTGCCGACCGGCCGCGACGAGGCCGTCCCCGCTCCAATCCACGCCCAGCGCGGCGGCGCCGCCGACACCACCTCGACGGCGGGCCGACGGGCCCTGGTCGTGCTGTCCCATCACCGTGCCGATTCGCTCTCGGCCCACGTCGCCGAGCGGGCGGCGTCCCGGCTCACCGCCGCCGGGTACGCGATCGACTTCCTCGACCTGCACGCCGAGAACTTCGACCCCCGGATGACCGTCGCCGACCAGCCGGAATGGGGCAATCGCGACAAGGTGTACTCGGCGAGCACCGAGGCGCACATGCGGCGGGTGCAGGCCGCCGATGTGATCGTCGTCGTGTTCCCCGTGTACTGGCAGAGCGTGCCCGCCATGCTCAAGGGCTGGATCGACAGTGTCTGGAACTACGGCTTCGCCTACGGCCGCAGCAAGCCCAAGCTTGCGGGCAAGCGCATCCTGTGGCTCGGCCTGGCAGGCGCCACTGCCGGGGACGCGATCGTCGAGGGGATGCGGCAGCTGCTCGAGGCCCAGCTCAGCGAGGGACTCGCGTACTACAGCGGTTTCGCCGACTCACGTGTCGGCCTGCTGCCCGATGCCGAGGACCAGCCCCAAACCATCGACGCCGACGGCAATCTGGTGATCGGCGAGGCCATCGCGGGCGACGCACGGGCCGCCCATTACGCCGCGTTCGACGCGCGGGCCGAGGGCTTCGTCGACGAATTCCTGGCCGCCGAGCTGGTGTCGGCCTGAGTGTGAACGGTTGTCGGACGCCTCAGCGCGGTCCGGTCGCGGCACTCTCGCACGATCGGACCGCGCACTGGTCATCTTCGACCTCGAGCCGGTCCAGCACATGATGGATCAGATGCCGGGCACCGTCTTCAGCAGCACCTGGAGCAGTTCGCTCGGCGTGCCCGCCTCGTCGGCGGCGGTGTTGATGGTGGTGAGTGCGCCCGAGGTGAACTCCGCGCTCTGCTCGGGAACGTAGGTCGCCGGGTCGTCGATGCCCGGGGCGTACTGGCCGAACAGCCCGGCCATCGCCTGCAGGAACGGTCCCATCAATGTCGCCAGGTGGGCGGCCGACCCGCCGGTGGTTCGCACCATCTTCCCGCCCTGCTGGAAGCCCGCGAACATCGAGTACATGCCGCCGAGAATCGCCAGGTCGTACATGGCGGCGGCGCCGTAGTCGGTGCCGACCCATTCGGCGCGGCCGAACAGGTCGAGAACATGCCGGAACCGGTCGAACGCCGGGGTGACCCCGCTGTAGAGCAGGAAGGCCGCCGGTCCACCGATCATCGCGGGCACGGCCATGATGCCGCCGTCGATGAGCTCGACACCGTTGGCCTCGGCCCAGCGGCCGAGCGAGCGGCCCTGCTCAGGGGTGGTGGTCGTCAGGTTCACCAGCACCCGGCCGCGCAGCTGCTCGGCGGCGGGCGCCACCTGTTCGCGCACGGCCGCGTCGTCGAGGACGCACAGAATCACCAGATCCGCCGCCGCCATCGCCTCGGCCGGGGTGGCCGCCAGCGTCGCGCCGTCGGCGACCAGCGGTTCGGCGCGCGCGGCGGTGCGGTTCCACACCGTCACCTCGTGCCCACCCACCAGCAGCGCCTTCGCGAGCGCGGCACCCATCGCGCCGAGACCGATCACCGAAACACGCTGTGCCACAGTCGAGTTGCTCATCTCTCCCCTAGTCCGCAAGGTTGTCGCCGCCGTTCGGCGATGCACTCCTAGATTCTCCCGTTCCGCTAGACTTCACAAGTACTGACTGTGAAGTGCAATACCTACAAAAAAGTAAGTAAGGCGGACATGAAGCAGCGCCAGCATCCGTATTCGTGCGGTATCGATGCCGCCCTCGACGTGGTCGGCGGCAAATGGAAGGCACTGATCCTGTGGGCCCTGTCCACCGGCACCCAGCGCTTCGGCGACCTCAAACGCCTGGTTCCCGGCGTGACCGAGAAGATGCTGATCCAGCAGCTCCGCGAACTCGAGCACGACGGCATCATCAGCCGCGAGATCTACCCGCAGGTGCCACCGAAGGTGGAGTACTCCCTCACCGAACGCGGTGTGTCACTCAACGCCGCACTGGTGCCCCTCGGCGAATGGGGCAATGCGAACATGGACCACATCTGCGGGGTGAAAGGGGTTGCGGCACCGGTCCACTGACCGAACGCAGACACATGGGTAACTCCCCGGGTACCGACGAACCGAACCGCACGGGAAAAGCTTGCCGCCCCCACCGAACTCCCCGCGCCCGAATCCGGCCTGAGTACGCGGGGAGGCGGACGAGCCTAGGTACGCGGGGACGTGGGCCAGCTTTTTCCCGTGATTCGTTCGTAGGCCTCTTCGTACTTGCGGCGGGTCGCCTCGACCACGTCGGCCGGGATCTCCGGGCCGGGGTATTCCTTGTTCCAGCCGGTGGAGGTGGACCAGTCGCGCACGAACTGCTTGTCGAAGGAACGCTGGGCGCGGCCCGGCTCCCACTCGTCGGCGGGCCAGAAGCGCGAGGAATCGGAGGTGAGCACCTCGTCACCGAGGGTGAGAACCTCACCGTCCCACCCGAATTCGACCTTCGTGTCGGCGACGATCACCCCCGCCTTCGCCGCGTGCTCGGCGCCGCGCGAGTAGATCTCGAGAGTCAGGTCGCGCAGCTTCTCGGCGACCTCGCGGCCTTCCTGGCTCACCACGTCGGCGAAGCTGATCGCCTCGTCGTGGCCCTCGGCGGCCTTGGTGGAGGGGGTGAAGATCGGTTCGGGCAGTTTGTCGCCGTCACGCAGACCCGGCGGCAGCGCGATGCCCGACACCGTGCCCGACTGCTGGTACTCCTTCAGACCCGACCCGGTCAGGTACCCGCGCGCGATGCACTCGACCTGCAGCATCTTCAGCGGCTTCACCCGGATTCCGCGACCGGCGAACTCGGCGGGCACGTCGGTGGCCGACACCACGTGGTTGGGGATGTCGGTGAAGTACTCGAACCACCAGTTCGACAGCTGGGTCAACAGCGCACCCTTGCCGGGTATCGGCGTCGGCAGCACCACGTCGTAGACCGAGACCCGGTCCGACGCGACGAGCAGCAGGGTGTCGCCGTCGGAGTAGAGGTCACGAACTTTTCCGGCGTGCACATGCTTCAACGTCGAACCTCCTGGTGGCGCCGTACGAACTGAGTAGGTAGGACTGTACCGGCCGGGGCCGTTGCCGAATTCGACCTGGTCGCCGCGACGGGAGGCCGGTCACATTCCACCGTGACAGGCTCTCGCCCGGCCGGATTATCAGGCGCTCACGCGCCCGCTGTCGGCGACGCGGAACGTGCGCCGGTAGGCCAGCGGGGCGACGCCGACGGCGGCCTGGAAGTGCTGACGCAGCGAGGTTCCGGTGGCGAAGCCGACCCGGCTCGCGATCCGCTCGACCGACAGGTCGCCGGCCTCGAGCAGGTGCCGCGCCCTGGCCACCCGCTGCTGGGTGAGCCAGCGCCCGGGGCTCAGACCCACCTCGTCGACGAAGCGGCGGGCGAAGGTGCGCCTGCTCATCCGCGCGTGCGCGGCCAGCTCGGCCATGCTCAGCGGGAGGTCCAAATGTTCGAGGGCCCACTGTCGGGTAGCGGCGGTGCTCGCGACCGAGGGATCGGGGACGGGTTGGTCGATGTACTGCGCCTGCCCGCCGTCGCGCCACGGCGGCACCACGCTGACGCGCGCGACCTGATTGGCCACCGCGCTGCCGTGGTCGGCGCGCACGATGTGCAGGCACAGGTCGATGCCGGAGGCCGCGCCCGCCGAGGTGAGCACGTCACCGTCGTCGACGAACAGCACGTCCGGGTCGAGCGCGATGTGCGGGAACCGGCGCCGGAAGTCCTCGGCCAGCCGCCAGTGGGTGGTCGCCGGACGGCCGTCGAGCAGGCCCGCGGCCGCCAGCACGAACGCGCCGGTGCAGATCGAGACGATGCGGGTGCCGGGCCGGATCATGGCCAGCGCGTCGAGCGTCACCCGGTCGAGCTCGCCGTCGGTCATGGCCGGATCGCACGACGGGATGATCACGGTGTCGGCGGTGGCCAGGAGCTCAGGGCCGTGCGCGACGGTGATTCCGTAGTCGGCGCAGGTGCGTACCGGTCCGCCGTCGGCCGAGCAGGTCAGTACCTCGTAGCGGTCGTCGAGATTGCCGAAGATCCGTTTCGGGATGCCCAGTTCGAACGGGTACACGCCGTCGAGCGCGAGAACCACCACGCGATGCATGGCACGATCCTATCGGATGATGACATTCATGCCATTTCCCGCACGACCGCCCTGCGGCACCGTGAACGGCATGACCGAAACCATGCGTGCCATCAGTCAGGACACCCTCGGCGGACCCGAGGTCCTGCGCGAAGTCGAACTCCCCCGTCCCGAACCCGGCCCGAGCCAGCTGCTGATCCGGGTACACGCCGCGGGCATCAACCCCACCGACTGGAAGCACCGAGCCCTGCCCGGATTGTTCCTGCCCGCACCGCCTTTCGTCCTCGGCTGGGACGTCTCCGGAGTCGTCGAGGCCGTCGGCTTCGGCGTCACGCTGTTCGCACCCGGCGACGAGGTCTTCGGCATGCTGCCGTATCCGTACGGGCACGGATCGCTGGCGGAGTACGTCGTCGGTCCCGCGCGCGCGTTCGTCCGCAAGCCCACCGCTGTCGAGCACGTCGTGGCGGGTGCGACGCCGCTGGCCGCGCTCACCGCCTGGCAGGCACTGGTCGACACCGCGCAGGTCGAGGCGGGGCAACGGGTGCTGATCCATGCGGCGGGCGGTGGTGTCGGTCATTTGGCGGTGCAGGTCGCCAAGGCGCGCGGCGCGTACGTCATCGGGACGGCGAGCGCGGCCAAGCACGACCATCTGCGCGCGCTCGGCGCCGACGAGCTCATCGACTACCGGAGCGTGGACTTCACCGACGTGGTGCGCGAGGTCGACGTGGTGCTCGACACCCTCGGCCCGGAGAACTGCCGCCGTTCGCTACCGACGCTGCGCCCCGGTGGCGTGCTCGTGAGCATCCTTGCCCGCCAGGACGCCGAGCTGTCCGCTCTCGCCGCCGAACGGGGCGTCCGCTTCGCGTCGCTGCTCGTCGAGGCCGACCACGAGGGAATGCGCGCGGTGGCCGCCCTGCTCGAATCGGGAGCGCTCATCCCGACCATCGCCGGGGTCTTCCCGCTGGCGGAGGCGGGGAAGGCTCATGCGCTCGGCGAGACCGGCCGCACCCTCGGCAAGCTCGTGCTCACCGTCGACTGAGCGGAAGACACCGGTCGATCGCCCCCCGCGGTCGCGTCGTCCCGAACGGGCGAGCACCGCGGGGCTGGCGGCGCACGCGACCCGGGCCCACGTGGACACCCGAGGGAAACTCGGGAGCGGGTGCCGACGGCAGGTGGCATTGTGGACGCTGACGCGCGCGCCGGTGCGATACCGGTGCGCCGAAGTGTGCCGTGTTCGTCGACGACGAAGGAGATCTATGTCCGCCCCGAATCTCACCCGCGACCAGGCGGTCGAACGCGCGGCCATCGTGGCCGTGCAGAACTACCGGATCGAACTCGACCTCACCGACCAGCCGCGCGGCGCCGGTTCGGAGGTGTCGGACACCTTCGGTTCCACGACCACCGTCACGTTCACCGCCACCCCCGGCGCGAGCACGTTCATCGACCTGGTCGCGCCCCGCGTGCGCTCGGCCGTGCTCAACGGCACCCCGCTGGACGTGAGCGGCTACGACGAATCGACCGGCATCGCACTGCCGGACCTGGCCGCCACCAACGAGCTCGTCGTCGAAGCCGACTGCGAGTACTCGCACACCGGTGAGGGTCTGCACCGCTTCGTCGACCCAGCCGACGACAAGGTGTACCTCTACTCGCAGTTCGAAACCGCCGACGCCAAGCGCATGTTCGCCTGCTTCGACCAGCCCGACCTCAAGGCCACCTTCGATGTCGTCGCCACCGCGCCCGCCGACTGGCAGGTCGTGTCCAACGGCGCCACCGCCGAGGAGCACAAGATCGGCGCCGTGGTCCGGCACACCTTCGCCACCACGCCGAAGATGAGCACCTACCTGGTCGCGATGATCGCCGGTCCGTACGCGAAATGGACCGACGTGTACCAGGATTCGCACGGCGAGATCCCCCTCGGCCTGTTCTGCCGGGCCTCGCTGGCCGAGCACATGGACCACGAACGGCTGTTCACCGAGACCAAGCAGGGTTTCGCCTTCTACCACGAGAACTTCGGCGTGCCGTACGCCTTCGGCAAGTACGACCAGTTGTTCGTGCCGGAGTTCAACGCGGGCGCGATGGAGAACGCGGGCGCGGTCACCTTCCTCGAGGACTACGTGTTCCGGTCCAAGGTGACCCGCGCGTCCTATGAGCGCCGCGCGGAGACCGTGCTGCACGAGATGGCGCACATGTGGTTCGGCGACCTGGTCACCATGAAGTGGTGGGACGACCTGTGGCTCAACGAATCGTTCGCCACGTTCGCGTCGGTGCTGTGCCAGGCCGAGGCCACCGAATACACCAGTGCCTGGACCACTTTCGCGAATGTGGAGAAGTCCTGGGCCTACCGTCAGGACCAGCTGCCCTCCACCCACCCGATCGCCGCCGACATCCCCGACCTGCACGCGGTGGAGGTGAACTTCGACGGCATCACCTACGCCAAGGGCGCCTCGGTGCTCAAGCAGCTCGTCGCCTACGTCGGTCTGCGACCGTTCCTGGCCGGACTGCGGGAGTACTTCGCCGACCACGCCTACGGCAATGCCACCTTCGACAACCTGCTGTCGGCGCTGGAGAAGGCGTCGGGGCGTGACCTGTCGGACTGGGGTGCGCAGTGGCTCAAGACCACCGGTCTCAACATCCTGCGGCCCGACTTCACCGTCGCGGCCGACGGCACGTTCTCGGAATTCGCCGTCGTGCAGGACGGTGCCGAGCCGGGTGCCGGTGAGTACCGGGTGCACCGGATCGCGATCGGCGTCTACGACGATGTCGACGGAAAGCTGGTGCGTACCAAGCGTGTCGAGCTCGACCTCGACGCCGCCGTGCGCACCGAGGTGCCGGAGCTGGTCGGGGTGACGAGTGGGGCGCTGGTGCTGGTCAACGACGACGACCTCACCTACTGCTCGCTGCGCCTTGACCCCGAGTCGCTCGCGGTGATCGTCGACCGCGTCGGTGACATCGCCGAATCGCTGCCGCGCACGCTGGCCTGGTCGGCGGCCTGGGAGATGACGAGACAGGCCGAGATGAAGGCCCGCGATTTCGTCGCGCTCGTGCAGCGTGGCATCGGCGCGGAGTCCGAGATCGGGGTGGTGCAGCGGCTGCTCATGCAGGCCGCGACCGCCATCTCCAGCTACGCCGAGCCCGGGTGGGCCGAGCAGGAGGGCTGGCCCGGTTTCGCCGACCGGCTGCTCGAGCTGGCGCGCGGCGCCGAGGCGGGGTCGGATCATCAACTGGCGTTCGTCAACGCGCTCACCGGTGCCAAGCTCGACACCCGGCACACCGATGTGCTCGCCCGGCTGCTCGACAGCGACCCGGCCGAGGTCGGGCTGGCGGGGCTCACGGTCGACACCGATCTGCGCTGGCGTGTGGTCACCGCGCTGGCCGCGGCGGGCCGCATCGACGCCGACGGCCTCGAGTCGCCGGTGATCGACGCCGAGCTGGACCGTGATCCGACGGCGGCGGGCAAGCGCCAGGCCGCCGCCGCACGCACGGCGCGCCCGTTGGCCGCGGTGAAGGAACAGGCGTGGAACACGGTGATGGGCGACGACACGGTTCCCAACATCACCGCCCGCGCCATCGTCGGTGGATTCGCTCCTGCGGGTCAGGGCGAGTTGCTCGCGCGGTACGTCGACCGGTACTTCGCCGATGTCCCCGCCGTGTGGGAGCGTCGCTCGAGTGAGGTGGCCCAGACCGTGGTCGTCGGCCTGTACCCGCACTGGGCGATCACCGAGGAGGCGATGGCCGCGGCCGACGAATTCCTCGCGGGCGACCACCCACCGGCTCTGCGCCGACTGGTCTCCGAGGGTCGCGCCGGGATCGAACGCTCTTTGCGCGCACGGGAATTCGACGCCAAGTAGGCACCGAACCGATGGCCCCGATCTCGCCGGATCGGGGCCATCGGCCATTTCGCCACCACGGAACTACTACCGCGAGTAGTATTCGAGGCGGGGGATTTCCTCCATGTCGCACTCCGAAGGAGAAACGAGATGGGAACCATCACGGCCGAGCGCTTCATCGCCGCGCCGATCGAGCAGGTCTTCGAATGGTGCGCCGACACAAGGAATTACGGGCGTTCGTTCTGGGTGCTGCGTAATCGTTGGGTCAGCCACGGAGCGGACGCGCCCTACGGTGTCGGCGCGGTCCGGGAACACCTGTGGTCGATCGGCCGGTTCACCGAGCGGATCACACGCTACGACCCGCCTCGGGCGTTCGACTACCTCGTCGAGCGCAGCTTTCCACCGTCGCGGCACGAGGGCGCGAGCATGACTTTCACGGCGGAACCCGGTGGCACCCGGGTGCGGTGGACCAGCGTCGGTGAGGTGAAGGCTCCCTTCGCGGCGGCGGCGATCACCCGGCTCACCACGCCGATCGCCGCGGCGGTCTTCGGGAACATCCTCGACGCGTGCGCGAAAGACCTCGGGGTGGCCGTCCGCCGCTGAGAACGCGATCGGCTTTCCTGTCTCTCGCCGTCGACCGACCCGAACCAGGTGCGATGCCGTCGGGCTCCTGCGTCGCTCGCTGCTGCGGACAGCATCGGCGGCGAACCGGGTCTCTCCTGCGTCGCTCGCTGCTGTGAGCAGATCTGCTGCGGGCAGCATCGGCGGCGAGAGGTGGTGGGAGCCATGCACCGTGGACGCATGGCACACGACGACAAAGCACCGATGTTCAGTTGGCGGATGCGGGAGCAGTTGTTCGGGCGGCGAATTCTCGTGCTCGACGGTGCGCTCGACGACGACAACGGGACCCTGCTCATCACCCAGTTGCTCACCCTGGCCGCACAGGCCCCCGAGGCCGGGATCTCACTGTGGATCCACTCCCCCGGCGGCTCGGTGCCGTCGATGCTCGCCATCCGCGACGTGATGCGCCTCGTTCCGTGCGAGGTGTCGACCCTCGCACTTGGATTGGCTTGCAGCGCGGGGCAATTCCTGTTGTCCTCCGGGACGCCCGGCAAGCGGTACGCGATGCCGCACGCCCGCATCCTGATGCACCAGGGTTCGGCGGGCATCGGTGGCAGCGCGGTGGAGGTGGAGGTGCAGGCCGACGACCTGCGCTACACCGTGGACACCGTCCTCGGACTGATCGCGCAGGACACCGGCCAGCCCTTCGAGCGCGTCTACGAGGACTCCCTGCACGACCGCTGGTTCACCGCCACCCAGGCCCTCGAGTACGGCTTCATCGACCATGTCGTGGAGTCCTTCGACCAAGTGGTACCCAATCGTCGTCGCATCGGTATCACCGCATGAATTGCCGCTGGCACCAGGTGATCACGCGCGTACATGGGTAACTCACCGGGGACGGGCCGACCCGACCCCTACGCCGACAGCTTGCCGCCGACGCAATCCAGGTGGCAGACGAGTCAGGCCAGAATTCGCGGAGAGGCGGATATGTCCAGCTACACGATTCCGAATGTCGTTTCCCAGCATCGCGGTGGGGAACGCATCACCGACATCTATTCACATCTGCTCAGCGAACGCATCGTCTACCTGGGCACACCCATCGATTCCGGCGTCGCCAACGCGCTCATCGCGCAACTGCTGCACCTGGAGTCCGACAGTCCCGGCCAACCGATCAGCCTTTACATCAACTGCGAGGGCGGCGACCTGTCGGCCATGCTCGCCGTGTACGACACCATGCGGTTCATCAAGGCGCCGGTGCACACCACCTGCGTCGGCCAGGCCATCGCGGTCGGTGCCGTGCTCCTCGCGGGCGGCGAGGCCGGGCACCGGGCCATGCTGCCGCACACCCGCATCGTGTTGCACCAGCCCGCGACTCGTGGACAGGGCACGATCCCCGACCTGATTTTGCAGGCCGACGAGATCGTGCGGATGCGGGCGGCGATCGAGGCGATCCTGTCGAAGCACACGGGTCAGAGCCCGGAGACCTTGCGCCGCGACACCGACCGCGACCGCGTGTTCACCGCTGACACAGCCCTGGAGTACGGGCTGGTGGATCAGGTTCTGCACGAACGGGAATGATCCGGCCGGGCGCTACTGCTTTTCGATGCGGTCGAGGTAGACCCGGCGCACCTTGTCGTCGACCCGGTTGATCGCGGCGTCGTCGTGAGCGGCCTTGCGCACCAACCGGATCAGCGATTCCGGCAGCAGCGTTGCGGCGTTCGCGGCGACACCGGCGTACGACGGGACCGCCGTCTCGGCGGCGCGGCTCCGCACGGTGCGGACCACGGCGGCGGCGATGTCCTCGGGCTCGACCGTCGGCAGGATGCCCACGTCGATCCCCGAGCTGAGTTCGGTGCGCACGGCCGAGGGCAGGACGGTGCTCACGCTCACGCCGGTGCCGTCCATCTCGAGCCGGGTCGCCGCACTGAGCCCGACCACCGCGAACTTGCTCGCGTTGTACACCGCCAGGCCTTTGAGCGGGAACTTCCCGGCCAGCGACGCCACGTTCACGACGTGACCGTAGCCGCGCTCCACCATGCCGGGCAGTGCCAGGCGCATGCCGTGGATGACGCCGTACACATTGACGTCCATGGTGAGCCGGTCGATCCGGTCGGACTGCTCGAGGAACGGCGCGTTGGGCATGACGCCCGCGTTGTTGACCAGGACATCGAGCGGGCCACCGTGCCACTCGGCGGCGGCATCGAGGAAGCGTGCGTAGGAGTCCTTGTCGGTGACATCGAGCGCGTGCCCCATCGCGCCCTCGCCGAATTCGGCCGCGGCCTGCACGACCAGCGCCTCGTCGAGATCGCCGAGCGCCACGCGCGCACCCGCCGCCACGAAAGCACGCGCGGTGCACAGGCCGATGCCTCGCGCCGCGCCGGTGATGGCGACCAGCGCGCCGTCGAGTTCGATTTTCGGATAGCTCATGACAGCACCTCGGTGACAGTGAAATCGGACGGATCGAAAGAACTGACGCGGCTCGTGAGTGCCCCGGTCGACCAGGGCCAGCTGAAGCTGTTGCGCCCGTTCACGTCCAGGTAGTAGCTGCGGCAGCCACCGGAGTTGTAGACGGTGCCCCCGAGCGCGGCCTGTACCTCGTCGACATACCGGGCCTGCACCTGTGGCCGCACGTCCAGCACCGGCCAGCCCTCGCGGCGGGCACGGGTGAGGGCCGAGACCACGAAGCTGATCTGCGCTTCCAGGACGGCGAACGCCGAGGAGTGGCCGGTGCCCAGGCTCGGGCCGAGGATGGAGAACAGATTGGGGAACCCGGTGGTGACGGTGCCGAGGTACGCCTCGGGCGAACCCTTCCAGTGGTCGGCCAAGGAGCGTCCGTCGCTGTCGCGCACGATCTCGCCCAGCGGGGAGTCCAGGATGTGGAAGCCGGTGCCGAGAATGATCGCGTCCACCTCGGCGCTGCTGCCGTCGACGCCGATCACCGTGTTGCCCCGGATCTCGGTGACGGCGGTGGCGTGCACCTCGACATTGGCTTTGACGAGCGACTGGAGGTAGTTGTTGGAGAACAGGATTCGCTTGCAGCCGAGCAGGTAGTCCGGGGTGAGCTTGGCGCGCAGCGCCGGATCACGCACCACCGCACGCAGATACGCCGACCCGATCCCCTGCACCGCCTGCATGAGCGGGCGTGGATGCCGGAAGGCCACCCCGAGGCCCTCCATCATCGCGTACTCGATGCCACGTAAGGCCTTGTGCGCGAACGGGACGCGGCGCATCACCTGCTTCTCGAACTCCGGCACCGGATGGTCCGGCTTTGGCAGCACCCACTGCGCGGTGCGCTGGAACAGGTGCAGCGCGGCGACCTCCGGCTGGATCCGCGGCACGAACTGCACCGCGGAGGCACCCGTGCCGATCACCGCGACCCGCTTGCCGCGCAGGTCGTAGTCGTGATTCCAACGCGCCGAATGGAAGACCTCGCCCTCGAACTCGTCCAGACCGCTGATGTCGGGGAGGCGTGGTTCGTTCCACGGGCCCGCCGCCGACACGACGAAACGCGCCGTGAACTCGCCCGAGGTGGTGTCGAGGCGCCACAGCTCGGCCGCCGCGTCCCACTGGGCGCCGGTCATCGTCACTCCGAAGCGGGTGCGCTCGGCCAGTCCGTGCTCGCGGGCCACTCGGTCGACGTAGGCCAGGATCTCCGGCTGGGTCGCGAACAACCGCGACCACTCCGGGTTCGGCGCGAACGAGAACGAGTACAGCCCCGACGGCACATCGCACGCGCAACCCGGATAGGTGTTGGCCCGCCACGTCCCGCCGAACGTCTCGGCCTTCTCGATGATCACGACGTCGTCGACGCCCGCCTCCCGCAACTTGATGGCGGCACCGACCCCGGACACCCCCGCCCCGATCACGATCACCTCATGGTGCTGAATCATCCGGTTCTCCTTCTTCGCAGAATCTCGGGTCGCTGTGCGCTTGTGTTGCGCACGTGGGATTCGCATGCTCGGCGCCCGGAACCAGGCCGGTAGCCGGGTCGACGATCATCGCGTGCGGCTCGCGGCGCGTCGCGCTTCGTGCACGCGGGCATCGGCGTTGGCGCGGGCGGCGGCGAGGGTCGCCGGGCGACGGCGCGAATCCATGAAATTGGGGCCCATCGCAGCCAGTTCGGCGGGCCCCGGTTCGACGCGGATCACCCGGATGCCGTTGTCGCGCAGGAGCTCCACCTCGCGATCGAGGCCACGGGTCATCTGCGTGCGCAGGAGTCGTTCGACGCGATCGAGGCCGGTCGCCGAGGCGCCGCCCGCAGAGGTCATCGGGGCGATCACCACCACCTCGTCGAGGTCGAGCGGGAGCAGCAGGTCGGCCGAGACCGAGGAGACCGCGCCGCCGTCGACGTAGTCGCGGCCACCGATCCGCACCGGCGGGAACCAACCGGGGATCGCCCACGACGCGGCGATCGCGTCACCGAGGTCGACACCTGTCCGCTGCGACGGATCGGCTTCGAACTCCTTGGCGCCGAAAGTGATTCGTCGGCCGGTCGCGGCGTCGGCGGCCACCAGCCAGGTCGCGGGGTGGTCAACCCATCCGTCACCGCCGACCAGCGCCCGACCGAAGGAACGGAGCCAACTCGCGTCACCGCGGCCGCGCGGCAGGAGCCCGGCCAGCGCGCTGTAGGGCGAGCCCGCGCGCAGACCCGCACCGACCAGGCCGAGGTTCGGCAGGCCGAGACCGGGCAGCGGCGGGAAGCGGCCGGGGTCGACGGCGACGTGTGCCGCGAGGACCGGGTCGGCGCCGGGCTCGGCGTCGAGGGCGGCCAGGAGGTCGGCGGGTGTGCGGCCGGAACCGAGGGCGGCCACGATCTCCGCCCCGGCCGACGTCCCGATCAGCGCGTCCGCCGATCGGGCATCCCAGTCCAGTGCGCGTTCGACCGCGTCGAGGGCGACGGCGGTCCAGGCGAAGCCGAGGACGCCTCCGCAACCGATGGCGAGGCCACGTCGAGTGCTCATATTCCAGATACTAACGGTATTCGAATTCTGTCGGTACCCCTTTTTGCTAAACTGCCGCATATGGCCAGGTTGACGCGCAAAGAGTCCCACGCACGGACGCGGGAACGCCTCGTCGAAACCGCCAAACGCCTGTTCCTGGCCGACGGGTACAACGTGACCTCGCTGGAGAAGGTCGCCGCCGAGGCAGGCTTCTCCAAGGGCGCGGTCTACTCGAATTTCGCCACCAAACACGAACTCGGCCTCGCCGTGCTCGACGTGGTGCACGTGGAGCGGGCCGAATCACTGTCGGCGGCGGTCCTCGGCCCCGACACCATGGCCGACCGCATCGACGGATTCGCCCGCTGGGCCGACGAGAACATCGGCGATGTCGGCTGGACGGCGCTGGAAGTCGAGTTCGCCACCAGCACCCGCCATCTCCCCGAGATCCGCACCGAACTGGCCGAACG
This sequence comes from Nocardia caishijiensis NBRC 108228, assembly GCF_001612825.1. Lineage (GTDB taxonomy): Bacteria > Actinomycetota > Actinomycetes > Mycobacteriales > Mycobacteriaceae > Nocardia > Nocardia caishijiensis. The sequence continues at coordinate 43,853 of NZ_BDBE01000033.1, forward strand.
CCGCCGCTCCCTCACGGCCGTGCTGGCATCCATCGTCGAGATCCAGGCAGGCGAACTCGGCATCGACCTCCCCATCCCCGCCGACGAAGCGGCCCTGCGCATGCTCTCGCTCGGCATCGGCCTCGGCGTCCAACGCGCCTTCGACCCCGAGATGCCGGTCACCGCCCTGGTCGACATGCTCCGCGAACTGATCGCCCCGATCCGCACCCCCTGAACGCACGGCTGCGCACACCTGCGAAAGTCGAGTGAAAGGTCAGCCGTTCGAGGCAAATGCCCAGTGCCGCAAGGCTACTCATCGAACACGTACTCGAACCGGGGGCAGTAGGTGGCGATAGCGGCGCCGATCGCATAGGCGGCGTCGTCATAGCTGTCGAAATACTCCACAGCGCCCAGAGCCAAGCCCGCCGCGAAGGCCGGGGTCGGGTGAACTTCTTCTTCGAGCGCACCGCAGACCACAGTCTCACCGAAGGCGATCAGGCTGACACTGGTGCCCTGCAGCCTCGTGATTCCACGTTCGCTCAGTACCGCCAGGTAGATTTGGTCATTCTGGTCATCCGACAATGTCGGAGCCGCGTACTCGGTGGTCGGAGCCGCGTACCCGGTGGTCAGTGGGGCATATTCGGTGGTCGGGTCAGCCTCGGTGGCTGGGAAAACCCGGTTCTGGGCAGTCGGCTCGGTGTCACCGCCTACGCCGCACCCCGCGACAAGGGCAACTGCCGCAACAGCTCCGAATGCGCTCACGCGAAGAGTCTTGGGGGTCGGGTAAATGCTCATGACGTGGCTCCGTTGAAAGGCCCCGGCCCTACCCAACTTGTCGCACGCGCTGACGCCACTGTTACGCGTAGTCGATCGAGCTGACCAGCTGCGTCAGGCCGCCATCAGCCGGGCGTTGGGGGCGGTCATGGTGGAGCCCCGCATGGCGGGGGTGGCGATGCGGCGGTCGCCGCCGAGGGTGACGGTTCGGGTGCGCATCGTGGCCGCGACCTGGGCGACCAGGTCGCCGACGGTGGTGCCGAGGGCACCGGCGAGGGCGGCGATCATCTCGCTGGAGGGTTCCTTGCGGCCGCGTTCGACCTCGGAGAGGTATTGGGGGGAGATGCCCGCGCGGCCCGCGGTGTCGACCAGCGTCGAGTGTTGCTCCTGGCGCAGTGTGCGCAGGCGTTCGCCGAGGGCCTCGCGCCACAGCGGTTCGGGGCGTGTCCGCCGCTGCTCGCGCCCGCCCGGGATCACCCGCAAACCTTTGTGCTCGCCCATGGTCCGAGCGTAAGGACTGGCGGCGCGACACACCCGGTTCTTCTGCTGTGGGCGTAACCCGTCAGCGGGTGATGCCGAAGCGGGTGTCGACCCAGCCGAGGGCGTCGGCGAACGACGCGGAGATGATCTCGCTGTGGTCGACGCCGTCGTACTTGCGGTAGTCCACCGACTGACCCCGCATCTGCTGCTGGGCGACCATCGCGTCGGTCGACTTCAACGGCACGGTGTGGTCGTCGCGGCCCTGCAGCACCAGCACCGGTTCGGTGAAGCCGAGTCCGCTCGGGTCGTTGTCGTCGAGGACGCGCAGCAGCCCGGACAGGTCACCGTCGCGGGTGAGGACCTCCTTGACCGACAACCCACCCCACTTGCCCGATTCGTTGAGCCCGGCCGCGCAGTCGGTGTCGGCGAGCGGCAGCATCGACACCGCCCGTTCGGTGAGGAACCGGGCCGGATCCAGGTCGGTGACGGTCTGCGCGCCACGAACCAGCATCGGCAGATACACCGCCAGCCCACCGGTCCCGACCGAGCCGAGCGGGTTCGACACCGCCCACTTCGCCATCCGCACCTGCTCTCCCAGGTGGGAGGCGGGGGCGAGCGCCACCGCACCGAGCAGGTCGACCGCCGGTGCCCAGCCTCCCGACGCGCTCGCGGCGAACAGGGCGGCGTGCCCACCCTGGGAATGGCCCATCGCCACCCAGCGGGTCCCGATGTCACGGTTGAATTCCCTTGCCGCGACGACGATGTCGGCGACGGCGCGCTGTTCGGTCTCCCCGATGAGGTAGCCGTGGCCGCCCGCGGTGCCGAGGCCCTGATAGTCGGTGCGGGCGACCGCGTAACCGGCGGCGACCCAGCGGGCCAGTTCGCCCCTCGTCGGTGACGCCCCGTCGGCTCGCGAGGGCGCGCACACGTCGGCGACACCGTTGGTGCCCGGTGCGAAGGAGATCAGCGGCCAGCCGCCCGGCGGTGGCGTCCCCGGCGGCACCGACACCGTTCCCGAGACGGCGACCGTCGCCCCGTGCGCGTCGATGGAGCGGTAGAGCACCAGTTCGGTGCGTGCTCCCGGTACCGCGTCGGGCAGCGACCTCGTGCGGATCACCGAACCCCGTGCGCCCGGCAGGGTTTCCCCGTCGACGGTGTAGAAGTCCGAGGTCGGCGCACCGGCGGCGGGTTCGGTGTCGCGGAACGAGTCGTCGGCGCAGCCGACGGTCAACGAGCAGGTCGCCGCCACCGCGACGACGATCCGAGCCAGTGCTGTGCGCATGATCCCCCTTCACCGGCGACCGGCCGCGACCGGCCGCGAAAGCCGCCGATCAGGGTACTCGATCACCAACGGACGGCCGGGCGGGTACCCGGCCGTCGCGGGTGGCTCAGTGCAGGGCCCGACCGAGGAAATCGCGGATCAGGGCGGCGATCTCGGGACCGTGCGTCTCGAGGGCGAAGTGGCCCGTGTCGAGCAGGTGCAGCTCGGCGTCGGGGAGATCGCGCAGGTAGGCGCGGGCGCCGTCGGCACCGAAGATCTCGTCGTGCGCACCCCAGGTGATGAGGGTCGGCGGACGGTGCTCGGCGAAGTACTTCTGGAACTCGGGGTAGAGGTCGAGGTTATTCTTGTAGTCGGCGAACAGATCGAGCTGGATCTCCTGGTTGCCGGGACGATCGAGGTAGGCCTGATCGAGGGTCCAGGTGTCGGGGCTGATCAACGGCAGGCGGTCGGCCGGAACGCCATGGGTGTACTGCCATGTCGTGGCGTCGAGCGAGTAGAGCTCGCGCATCTCGGCCTCGTGTCCCGTGCGGTCCTCGGCATGCGCGAACAACGGCTCCCAGAAGGGTGTGAAGCCCTCCATGTAGGCGTTGCCGCTCTGGGTGACGATGGCGGTGACGCGCCGCGGGTCGCGGGCGGCGATGCGCAGGCCGATGGGGGCGCCGTAGTCCTGGATGTAGATCGCGAAGCGGTCGAGGCCGAGGGAGTCGAGCAGGGCGAGGGTGAGTGCCGTGAGATTGTCGAAGGTGTAGTCGAATTCGTCGGCCTTCGGCATTGCGGACTGTCCGAAGCCGAGGTGGTCGGGTGCGATCACGTGGTAGTCGACGGCGAGGGCGGGGATCAGATTGCGGAACATCGCCGAACTGGCCGGGAATCCGTGCAGGAGAACGACAGTCGGTGCCGACGGGTCACCCGCCTCGCGATAGAAGAGGGACTGCCCCTGGATCTGCACCGTGTGGTGACGGACCTGGCTCATGATGATTCTCGCTTTCTCGGTGGGTGTTGCGGAAGGGTCAGACGGTGACCGGTTCGCGGCGGCGAACCGGTGCGACGAGGACGGCGGCGGCCACGGTGAACACCACGGTCAGCGCGAAATAGCCGCGATAGCTGTCGGTGAGGGCGTGGATCACGGCGGCGACGCCGAGCCCGGCGGCGGCCGAGAGCTGGTGGATCACCCAGGCGGGGGCCAGGCTGCGGCCCATCCGCGCCGGGTCGAGACCACGCGACACTATGGCCATGGTGAGCGGGATGACGGGGAAGGAGGCGATGCCGAACAGCACCGCGACCAGCACCAGCGAACCCGGCACGAACACCGCGAGCAGCAACGCGGCGAGTCGCACCACGAACAGGATCCGCAGCAGATCCTCGGGCCGATGACGGCGCAGCAGCGGGACCAGCGCGGCGGAAGTCAGGCCCGCGGCGAGCGCCGCCACCGCGACCAGCCGACCCGCGCCCGTGATCGACCAACCCAGTTCCACCGCGTGCTCGGGCAGCATCAGCACGACCACGTAGAGCGTCGCGGAATGCAATCCGAACGCCACCAACACCTTCCACCGGTCGGCCAGTGACTCGCCCGCTCCCGGCACGGTGTTCGCCTGCTGATCGTCGGGCAACAGCAGCCACAGCACAGCCGTGACGGCCAGACCGACCGCGCCGAGCAGGGCGAAGGTGGCGCGCACGCCGATCGGCTCGAACAACGCGGTCGCCGCCCACGGTGTCACCAGCTGGCCGAGGTTGATGCCGATCGCGGCCCGCGCCATGGCAGGCCCCGCCTGCGCGCCGTGCGCCCGCCCGAGCAGCGTGGTGACGGTGAGCGTGGACGCCGAGGCGAACCCGAGCCCACCGAGCACCATGTAGGCGGCGACGAACTGCCAGGTCTGGGTGACCACGGCGAGCACGAGGTAGCTGGCCGAGATCAGGCTGAGCCCGCCGATCAGTACCTTCTTGGGCCCGAACCGGTCGAGCAGTCGCCCGATTCCCTGCTGGGCCAACCCGGTCACCGCCGTGCCGAGCGCGGCGGCCACGGCCAGCGCGGTCGCCGACACCCCGTACGACGCCGCGGTGGGTGCGAAGAACACCCCCATCGTGAAGTTCAGCCCGAACGAGACGGTCATCGCCGCCAGTCCTGCCCAGGCAAGATTCTCTCGCCGCATGCTCGCCACTTCCTAACCGCTGACAGCTGTTTCAGTGGTTAGAAGTCGACGGCCGCCTGATTGATTCCCTGACGCGGAAGAATTTCTTGCGCCGAAACACGAACGGCGCGTTCACCCCTGGGGGTGAACGCGCCGTCGCGCGGAGAACGGACTAACGGCCGATGGCCGCGGCCATGACACGCACGGCCGAGATGAGACCGTCGATCAGGTTGCCCTGCCGGAACGAGGCCAGCGCGGCGGTGACGCCGAGCTGGCAGATGCGGTCGTTGGCACGCTCGGCCACCGCGGCACCCGAACGGACCTCGACAACACCCTGGTTGGGCGACACCGCGATCAGCACCGAGTCGGCGGACTCGGGCGTGTTCGGCAGCAGCGCGTCGGCGCCCGCGGCCGGGTCGGCGCCGAGGTCGCCGAGGTAGATGTTGAAGCGCACCTTCGTCGCGCGGGTGGCATCGGTGAGCGCGTTGTCGAGCGCGACCCGCTCACGATCGGTGAACGGCACCTCGTCGAACACCGTGCCCGGCTCGTGCACACCGGAGACCCGGCCACTGCTGGTCAGGGCGTACCCGTGCGGCAGGTCGGCTTCGACAACCGCGGGCCAATTAGAACTTGCCACTTGCCCGGCCTCCGATCAGCTCCGCGTGCGCGGGTTCGAGAACCGCATGGCTGCCATGCGGTTCGGCGTGGTGGTGACCGGACGCAGCGGTCACCTCGTCGGTAGCGCTCCACAGCACCGGCGGGTGGGTCCACTTCTGCCCGAGCTCGAAGTGGGCCGGCTTCTCACCGGGCAGTGGCTTACCGAGATAGGACAAACCCGCGATCGCGAAGTAGATCGCGGCCGGGATGCCGACGAAGATCAGCACTGTCTCGAGAATGCTCACGGATCAAACGTTAGACGATGCTGTGTAGTAGTTCGACCTCCGGCTGCCGAAACACCGCGTGTCAGACCAGCCAGGCCGCCGCGTTCGCGGGCAACCGGTCGTCGGCCACCGGCGCACTCGACAGCAGCAACTCCCCCGGCGGCAACTGAATCGGGCCGTCGGACGCGTTGAGCACACACACCAAACCGCCCGGGCGCCGAAACGCCAGACACCCCGTGGGGCTGCCGTACCACTCGATCCGATCGCCCGCGAACTCCGCACGGGTGCCACGCAGATCGATCGCCAGGCGATACAGCGACAACGTCGAGTGCAGGGTTTCCAACTGCGCTTCGACGGTGCGGTCGGCCCACTGGGCGGGCATCGGAAGCCACGGTGTGCCCGAGGTGAAACCGAACGGCGCCGCGCCGCCCTCCCACGGGATCGGCACCCGGCACCCGTCGCGACCACGCTCGGTGTGGCCCGAGCGTTCCCACACCGGGTCCCGCAGCGCGTCCTCGGGCAGATCGTCGACATTGGGCAGGCCCAACTCGGCGCCGTTGTAGACGAAAACCGCACCGGGCAGCGCCAATTCGACCATCATCATCGCCCGCGCCCGCGCCACCCCGGTCTTGCCGCCGCCGTACCGGGTCACCTCGCGTTCGATGTCGTGATTGGACAGCGTCCAGGTGGGCGGCGCGCCGACGGCGCTCACCGCGTCGAGGGAATGGGTGATGGCGGTGCGCACGTCCTCGGCGGCGAAGCCCGCCTCGGCCAGCCGGAAGTTGAACGCCAGGTGCAGTTCGTCGGGGCGCACGTACTCGCCGAAGCGCACATTGTCGTCGACCCACACCTCACCGATCGACACCGCGTGCGGATAGTCGTCGAGCACCGTGCGGATGCGGCGGTGGATGGCGTGGACACCGGGGTTGTTGAAGCGGGGATCGTCGTCGTCGTGCACCAGCATCTTGGTGTCGACGCGCGCCATGTCGGGCAGGCCGTCGGGTTTGGCCATGCCGTGTGCCACGTCGAGCCGGAAGCCGTCGACCCCGCGATCGAGCCAGAACCGCAGCGTCTTCTCGAAATCCGCGGCCACCTCGGGGTTGTCCCAGTTCAGGTCGGGCTGTTCACGCGCGAAGATGTGCAGGTACCACTGCCCGGGGGTGCCGTCGGGTTCGGTGATCCTGGTCCAGGCCGGGCCGCCGAAGATGCTCGGCCAGTTGTTGGGCGGCTCGGCACCGTCGGCGCCCCGGCCGTCACGGAAGATGTAGCGGGCCCGCTCGGGGCTGCCCGGCGCGGCTTCGAGCGCGGCCGCGAACCACGGATGCTCGGTGCTCGTGTGGTTGGGCACCAGATCCATCGTGACCTTGATCTCGCGATCGTGGGCCTCGGCGATGAGTCGGTCCAGCGCGTCGAGACCGCCGAAGAGCGGGTCGATGTCGCGCGGATCGGACACGTCGTAACCACCGTCGGCCTGCGGCGAGCGCATCACCGGACAGATCCACAGCGCGTCGACCCCCAATAGCTCGAGGTAGCCCATCTTCTCGCGCACACCGCCGAGGTCGCCGACACCGTCACCATCGGAGTCGGCGAACGAACGCGGATAGACCTGATAGAACACGGCGGTTTTCCACCACGGAGCGGTGCTGTTGTCCCCCGGCACCGGCGAGGCAGGTGTCTGTGTCACAACCGCAATATTGCCAAAGTCCGCCGACAATATTCACTCGGCGCGGGACTTTCTTCGAATCCGGCAAATCGCCAGCGTTCGCCACGCCGGACCGAAACATCGCGGTAAACCAGGCCGCAGGTCCGAAATCGGGCCGCTACCTGGTGGTCATCAGCGAATCCCGGGCGTCCCGGGGTCAGTGCGGCGCGTTCTGGAGCGAAGCCGCTGCCATCTGGAAGTAGTCCAGCATCGCCTTGCGATGTTCGGCGTCCAGGATCGACGGCTCGATCTCGTCGACCGCGATCCGCATGCAGCGCAGCCACGCGTCGCGCTCGAGCGCTCCGATGACGAACGGATGATGACGCATCCGCAGCCGCGGGTGGCCGCGCTCGTCGGAGTAGGTGCGCGGCCCGCCCCAGTACTGCTCGAGGAACAACCGCAACCTGCGCTCGGCGGGCCCGAGATCCTCCTCCGGGTACAGCGGGCGCAGGATCTCGTCGGCAGCGACCTCGCGATAGAACACCGACACGATGCGGCGGAAGGTCTCCGCGCCACCCACCGCGTCGTAGAACGAGGTCGTTGTCTGCTCACCTGAAGTCACGCGCTCCATTGTGCCCCGAGCGCGCGCCGGGCCTTCAATCACAGTTCACCCGAAAGTTTGAAAAATAACCGTGCAATACCGGCCCAACCGTGGTCAACTGGGGGACAGTATCGACCCCAGATACCACATGATCCTGCCAATCATGAAATTGAGGTCACACAATGAAGCAGCGGCCAGGCGCCAGGTCACACGAGGCGCGCGCGCACCGACAACTCCAGCCCGCCGACGTCCACAATCGTGGCTCGGGGGCTACTCCGCTGCACATCTTGTCCGATCACCATCCGGGCGCACACGGTCCGCACGACCTGCCGCATCGCCCCGCGCCACTGCATCTCGCCGGCGATCACGACGCCGCCGCCTGGCGTAAACGCCGGGTCCTGCTTCTCAACGCCACCTACGAACCACTCACCGCACTGTCCGCTCGCCGCGCCGTCGTTCTGCTGATCTGCGCGAAAGCCGACGCGGTCCACGACGATCCCGCCGCCCCGGTCCTGCATTCGGCAGGCGCGGCGGTAGCCATTCCCTCCGTGATCCGGTTGCGCACCTACGTGCGCGTCCCCTACCGCGCTCGGGTGCCGATGACCCGTGCCGCACTCATGCACCGCGACCGCTACCGGTGCGGATACTGCGGCGGCAAAGCCGAGACCATCGACCACGTCGTCCCGCGCAGCCGCGGCGGGGAGCACTCATGGGAGAACTGCGTGGCCAGCTGCGCGCCGTGCAACCATCGCAAAGCCGACAAGATGCTGACCGAACTGGGCTGGACGCTGCGTCATCAGCTGGTCTCGCCCAAGGGTCCACACTGGCGGTTGCTGTCCACCACCGCCGACCTCGACCCGCTCTGGCTGCAATACCTGGGCGAAGGGGCGGCCTGATCAGGCGCTCTCGATGACCATCGTGGCCCACGTGCCCGGCTCGAGAGCTTCGAAGACGTGCGGCAGATCGCCCAGGTAGCGGATGTAGTCGCCTGGGCGCATCTCCACGGGTTCGTCGGCGGGACCGACGATGGCGTGCCCGGCGGCGAGCACCACATGCTCGACGACTCCGGGCGTGTGCGGTTCCGAACGGCGGATCTGCCCGGGTTCGGCCGCGATCCGGTACACATCGCAGCGCGTGTGTGACTGGCCTGCCGCGAGCAAGGTGACCCGGTAGTCGGCGTCGGCCGACGGCACCGGCGACCCCTCCTCGGCGCGGATCACCTGCACATTCGGGCGTGGCGGGTCGAGCAGACGCGAGAACGGCATCTCCAGCGCGACACACAGCGCCCACAGGGTTTCCAGGCTGGGATTCCCGGTGCCCGATTCCAATTGCGAGAGTGTTGACTTCGCCACACCGGCGCGGCTGGCGACCTCGGTGAGCGACAGGCCCGCGCGGGCGCGTTCACGTCGTAGGGCCGCCGCGATCACCGCTTGGGGTGGTCCGGCGACCGGGTCCTGCCGGTCCATCGACGCCTCCTGGGAGCTGTTTCCGCGTTGACTTTACCGACCCGCCGCGTTCACTATGAAAAACATGCGTTCGATCTGGCGAACACTCGATCGGCGGACCTCCGCCGCTGTGGCCGCGGCCTGTCTGGCCGTCGGCCTGTTCGGCGTCTCCTACGGCGCCTCGACCATCGCGGCCGGATTCCCGGTGTGGATGCCGATCGTCGCCGCCGTGACGGTGCTCGCCGGTGGCTCCGAACTGCTGTTCTTCGGGATCGTCGCCGCCGGAGGCAGTCCGCTCGCCGCCGTCGTCGCCGGGCTGCTGCTCAATGCCAGGCATCTGCCTTACGGGCTGGCCGCCCCCGACGTGTTCGGTCACGGCTGGCGGCGCCTGCTCGGCATCCACGTCCTCAACGACGAGTCGGTGGCCTTCGCGACCGCGCCCGGCGCTCGGGAACGCAAGCGAGCGGCGTACTGGGCGTGCGGAATCGGGGTGGCCCTGTGCTGGCCGCTCGGCGCGACCCTCGGCGCCGCCCTCGGTTCCCTCGTCCCCGACACCTCCGCGCTGGGCCTCGACGCGGTGTTCCCGGTCATCCTGCTCGCACTCCTGCTGCCCGCGCTGCGTGATCGAGCGACGCTGCGGCCGGTGCTGGCCGGGGCCGGGCTGGCAGTCGCGATTGCGCCATTCGTGCCGGCCGGTTTGCCGGTGTTGATCGCGCTGATCGGGTTGGTGCTGGCGTCCCGGCCTGTGAAGCCGTCGGATTCCGCAGCGGCACAGCCGGAGAGCGTCGGTGGTGTCGGCCACGCGGAAGTCGACGCGGCGGGGGCGACACCACAGCGCGTCCCGGAGGCCGGCTACGCGGAAGCCGATGCACCGGACGCCACAGCCTTGGCGGCACCACAAGCTCTCCGATCGGCTCGCCATGCCAACGTCGGCGCTCGGGGCGTGGTTTCAGCGGTGGACGATGGTTGCGTAGCAGGCATCGGCGCGGCGGGTGCCTGCGTGCTGCCGGGCGGGTGGGTCGCCGCCGACTCGGATTGCTGCCCAGCTGCGGCGTTCTCGCGCGGGGGTGCGTCGTGAACGCGCCCTACCTGGTGCCCGCGATGATGGCGCTGGCGGTCGGCACCTATGCGCTGCGGTGGGCGGGGCCCGCGTTGCGGGATCGAATCCGGTTGTCGGCGCGCACTATTGCGCTGCTCGACACCGGGGCGTTGATTCTGCTGGCCGCGCTGGTGGCGACGGCGACGTTGCCGACGGGCACCGGGGAACTCGGGGTCGCCTTGCCCGCCGGGGTGGCGGTCGGCGGTGTGCTCGCCTGGCGACGGGCACCCTTGCTCGTCACGGTGATCGCCGCAGCCGCCACGACCGCACTGCTTCGGCTCGTCGGCGTGCATTGAACCGAGCCCCACCCGCGCCGCGCGATCGGCCGAGGGGCGTAGCGCCGGCCGACGGCAAGGTGCCGGCCCGTGGCAGAGTGCCGCCCGGTGGCGTAGCGCGACCCAGTGGCGTAGCGCGGCCCAGCGGCAAAGTACCGACCGATCGCAATACGCAGCCCGATCACCTCGCATGGCGCTCGGGTCGAATTCGGCACCTGCGTGCCTGCGGGTTGGCGTCGAGCGCCGATGCGTGTGAGTTCAGCTGGGCGACAGAGGGATTCCGCCGCCCAAGCGGCGAGCCACGGAACCGTAGCGGGCGTCGAGGCGTAGCCAGGTGCGGGTGGCACGGACACGGACCAATTCGGTGGGCTGGATGCGTCGCGCTTCGGCCTTCTCCCCCGCGTGCGGGATGAAATCCATGGCGGTGAGGGCGAAGACGACGCGCATGGGCACCTGCACCTCGAGGTCGTCGGCGCCGGTCACCGTGAGCACCGACTGATCGAGCAGCGAGGCGGGCGGGCCGTGGACGCCACCGTGTTCGCGGGCCAGATCGGCACCGCGCTCGGCCAATTCGACCAGGGCGCGGGCGGGCACGTCATCGACGTGGGCGAAGCCGTCCATCGGGGGCAACGCACCGCGCCACGCCGAGTCCATCGAGTAGCCGAGGTCCACCGGGTGTCCGGTGCGCAACCCCGCCAGCACGGTATCGGCGCCGACCGTCACATCGTCGACGCCGAGTTCGGCGGTGATTGTGCGCACCGCCAGCGTCTCGAAACCCGTTGCCACCCACGCCGATACGAGACTCGACCCACGCTTGCGCAACCGCACGACCGCCGCCTGGTCCAGGCGCAACGCACGGCTGAGGAAAGTGGCCAGGTTCTCGCGTTCGGCCGGATCGGGCGTATGCAGCACTCGCTGTTCGGAACTCACGAAATCAGGCCCGCCACAACGCGAGGTAGTCGCGTTCGGTGTCGCTGAGCCTGCGCAACCGTTGGGTGTCGATATCGAACGCGGCGAGCTGGGTGGTCGCGGTGACCGCGGGCGGCGAGTCCGGCGCGGCACCGCTGGCCCGCACCTCGTAGCCCACGGTGAAGTCGACGGCGCGCAACTGCTTGATCCACATGGCGATATCGAGCGGGGTGTCCTCGTGCCGCAGTTGCCCCCGGTACTTCACGTGCAGGTCGACGAGCACGCAACCCTGCCTGCCCATCGACGCGGTCGGCTTGTCGTCGTCGAACAACCACGGAATCCTGGCCTCTTCCAGCAAGGTCACCATGCGGGCATGATTCACGTGCTGGAACACGTCCATATCCGACCAGCGGATCTCGACCTTCGCGTGGAAACGCTGCGGCAGCACCAGCTGTGCCTCGGGCGCGGCGATGCTGCCGTTCGGCGAACTCGTCACCGTGGTACCTCCGATTGGGCGCCCACCCCGCTCACCATGCTCCGCACCTGTCGCGCGGCGACCGACAGTGTGGCGAGGTCGTGGGTCCCGGACTCGAACAGTTCCGACAGGGCAGCGCGCGCGCGACCGAGCCGGGACTGGTTCTTCGACTCCCAGTATGCAATTTTCTCGTCGGGCGTCTCCTCCGGGTCGCCCGCCGAGAGCACATCGAGGGTCAGCGAGCGCAGCGAACCGTACATGTCGTCGCGCAGCGCGAGCCGGGCCAGCGCGTGCCAGCGGTCGCCGCGCTCGAGGTGGCTCACCGCCTCGAGCAGCCAATCGATCTTGAGGTGCTCGTTGAGCGCGTAGTAGAGCGCACCGACTTCGGCTCCGTCACGGTCGGTGATGTCGGCGATGTCGACCACGTCGAGCAGCGGGAACAGACCGAGCAGTCCGAACACCTCGGTGGCCAGTTCGGTCGGCGCGCCGCGCGCGATGAGTTCGGCCGCGCCCTGGGTGAGCGAGGTGACGTGGTGCCCCCGCAGCCACCCGGGCACCTGCGGTGCCAGCTCCTGTACCCGCCGGTGGTAGCGGTTGATCTCCGCGCCGACAGCGATGGGCTGCGGGCGGTTGCTCAGCAACCAGCGCGAGGCCCGGTCGAGCGTGCGCTTGGACTCCAGTTCGAGCAGGTCGCACACCGAGGCCGGGGCGTCGGCGCCGCGGATCCGCGACCACACGTCGTGCAGCTGGAAGATCTCCGTCGCCGCGGCGAAGGCGCGCACCGTGTCGGAGGTGGACGCGCCGACCTCTTCGTTGAGCCGGTGGGCGTAGGTGATGCCGCCGTAGTCGACCACCTCGTTGACGATCATCGTGGTGACGATCTCGCGGCGCAGCCGGTGCTTCTTGATCTCGGCACCGAACCGTTCGCGCAGGGGCGTGGGGAAATACAGCGGCAACCGACCCGCGAAGGCCGCGCTGTCGGGCAGGTCGGTGTCGAGCAGGTCGGCCTTGAGTCCGAGCTTCACGTGGGCGAGCAGGTTCGCCAGCTCCGGTGAGGTGAGCCCGGCGCCCTCCTCCTCGCGCTGCTTCAGCTCCGCCTCGGTCGGCAGGGCCTCGAGCTCGCGGTCCAGGCCACGACGCTGTTCGAGGTCGGCGATCACGCGGGCGTGCACGCTGGCCATCTGCGCCGCGTCGGTGCGCGCGATGCCGATCAGGAAGTTCTGGTCGACGTTGTCCTGCAACACCATTCGCGCGACCTCCTCGGTCATCGAGGCGAGCAACGGGTTGCGGTCCTGCGGGGCGAGCGCGCCCGCGCTCACCACACCGTCGAGCAGCACCTTGATGTTGACCTCGTGGTCGGAGCAGTCGACGCCCGCCGAATTGTCCAGGGCGTCGGTGTTCATCTTGCCGCCCGCACGGCAGAACTCGATGCGACCGAGCGCGGTGGCACCGAGGTTGCCGCCCTCACCGACCACCTTGACGCGCAACTGGTTGCCGTCCACCCGGACCGCGTCGTTGGACTTGTCGCCCACCTCGGCATTGGTCTCGGTACTGGCCTTCACGTAGGTACCGATACCGCCGTTCCACAGCAACTGCACCGGCGCGAGCAGGATGGCGCGCACCAGTTCCGGCGGCGACAGCGCCTGCACCGCGTCGGGCAGGCCGAGCGCCGCCCTGGCCTGCGGCGAGATCGGCACCGACTTCACGGTGCGTTCGAAGACGCCGCCGCCCGCGCTGATGAGGTTGCGGTCGTAGTCCGCCCACGACGACCGCGGCAGCGCGAACAGCCGCTCCCGTTCCGCGTAGGACGTGGCCGCGTCGGGGTTCGGATCGAGGAAGATGTGCCGGTGGTCGAAGGCCGCGACCAGCCGGATGTGCCGCGAGAGCAGCATGCCGTTGCCGAACACGTCGCCGCTCATGTCGCCGACGCCGACCGCCGTGAAATCCTGGCTCTGGGTGTCGATCCCCATCTCCCGGAAGTGCCGCTTCACCGACTCCCACGCACCCTTGGCGGTGATACCCATGGCCTTGTGGTCGTAACCGGCCGACCCGCCGGAGGCGAAGGCGTCGCCGAGCCAGAAGCCGTAGCGCGCGGCCACGTCGTTGGCGATGTCGGAGAAGCTCGCCGTGCCCTTGTCGGCGGCCACCACAAGGTAGGTGTCGTCGCCGTCGCGGCGGACCACCCGGTCGGGCGGCAGCACGGCACCGGTGGCCAGATCGACATTGTCGGTGACGTCGAGCAGGCCGGAGATGAACGTGCGGTAGCAGTCGACGCCCTCGGCGATGCTCGCCTGGCGGTCGACGGTCGGGTCGCCGGTGGCGGCGGGCGGCCGCTTCACCACGAAGCCGCCCTTGGCGCCGACGGGCACGATCACCGCGTTCTTCACCGCCTGGGCCTTCACCAGGCCGAGGATCTCGGTGCGGAAGTCCTCGAGCCGGTCCGACCAGCGCAGACCGCCGCGTGCCACCGAACCGAAGCGCAGATGCACACCCTCGACCCGGGGCGAGTACACGAAGATCTCGAATTGCGGTCGCGGCTTGGGCAGTTCGGCGATCTCGCGCGGCTCGACCTTCAGCGACAGGTACCCGCGCGGCGCGCCGTCGGCGTCGACGACGTAGTTGTTGGTGCGCAGGGTGGCCTTGACCAGACCGAGGATGGCGCGCAGGATGCGGTCGGCGTCCATGCTGACCACCTCGTCGATGCCGGTGCGCACGCGCGATTCCAGTTCGGCGGCGTGGTCGGCCGACACGGTGTCGGGATCGAAACGCGCGGCGAACAGGGCGACGACATCGCGTGCCACCTCCGGATGCGCGAGCAGGACGCGGGCGATATTGACCTGACTGTAGGGAAAACCCGCCTGCTGCAGGTACTTCGCGTAGGCGCGCAGGATGGCGACCGAACGCCAGGGCAGGCCCGCCCGCAGGACCAGTTCGTTGAGACCGTCGGCTTCGGCACGGTCGTACCACACCGCCGCGAACGCCTCGGTGAAGCGGGCGCGCAACCCGTCGGCCTGACCGGGGTGCTCGAGCAGTTCCGCGTCGAGATCGCCGCCGAGGGCGTTGCGCAGCAGCTCCGGACGCGCCTGCAAGCCGAAGTCGTAGATCCAGCGCTCGGTGCCGCCGTCGAGTTCGAGCTGGTAGGGCCGCTCGTCGACGACCTCGACACCCAGGCTCTGCAGCACCGGAAGCACCTGGCTCAGCGACACACCACGCCCGGCGATGTAGAGACTGAACCGCCACGAACCGGGCTCGGCCTCGCTGCGGCGGTACAGGTGTTGGTCGATGCCGCCCTCGGACAGCCGCTCGAGGCGGGCGATGTCGGCCAGGGCACGCGCGGGCGTGAAGTCTTCCTTGTAGCTTTCCGGCAGCGCCTTCGCATACCGCGACACCACGGCGGGATCGAGCACGGTCGACGACGCGACCTCATCGCCGATCCGGTCGTCCCAGGAGTGGCTGGCCGCGTTCAGCAGCGCCTGCAGGCGGCGCCGGTTCTCCTCGGAGGTGTCGGGAGCGGCCTGCCCGGTGGCCGCCTCGCTCGGCAGCATCACCGTGAAATACACACTGGCGAGCTCACTTTCGCTCACCCGCGCCGAATAGTCGATATCGACGCCGCCGAGTTCACGCACCAGGATGGACTGCATCTCCAGCCGTACCGCGGTGGTGTATCGGTCGCGTGGCAGGTACACCATGCAGGCCACGAACCGACCGTAGGCGTCGCAACGCAGGAACAGCCGCACCTGCCTGCGCAGGCCGACGCCGAGGACCGCGACGGCGGTGCGGCGCATGGTCGCGGTGTCGGCGGAGAACAGTTCGGTACGCGGGAACGACTCGATCACCTCGAGCATCGCCTGCCCGGAGAACGAATCCTTGTCGAACCCCGCGGCCTCGATGGCGGTGCGCACGCGGCGATTGATGACGGGGATGTCGAGGACGTTCTCGTGCACGGCGCTCACGGTGAACACACCGATGAACAGGTGCACACCGACCACGGCACCCGCGTCGTCGACATCGGCGACACCGATGAAGTACGGGTACACCGAGCGGTGCACGGTCGCGCGCACCAGACCCTGCGTGAGCATCAGCAGCGGGCGGTCGCCGCCGTTGATCGGCACCTGGAAGTCGGTGCCGATATCGGGCCGCAGCACGCCGAGGCTGGTTCCCGGTACCCGCGCGGAGACGGTCCGGCCGTCCTCGGTGGCGCGCTGGTAGCGCGCGTAGCCGAGCAGCGTGAAGTTGCCGTCGGCCAGCCAGCGCAGCAGTTGGGCGCAGTCGGCCAGGTCGACCGGTGGGAAGGGCGCGGCGCCCGCGCCTGCGGTCCGGTCGAGATGATCGGCGAGCGAACTCTGCACCTCGACCATCGCCTCGGTGTCGTCGATCACCTGGCGCACGTCGGCGAGGACCTCGGGCAGGGTGCGGGCGATCTCGTCGAGCTCGGCCTGCCCGGTCGACGGGTGCAACTGCAGGTGCATCCACGACTCGGCCAGCCCCTCGGCACCGTTGCCGTCCACCTCGTGCGGCGCCGCGCCGACGAGCGTGCCGTCGGCGTCGCGGGTGACCTCGAAGATGGGGTGGATCAGCTCGCTCACGCTCACCTGCATGCGACCGAGCGCCGCCGTGATCGACTCGACCAGCAGCGGCATGTCGTCGGTCACCACCTGCACGGCCGCGCCCATCCCCGACCCGTCGTCGGGATGATGCACCTCGACCAGGGTTTTCCCCGGCTGACGCACGGCGGCGAGTTCCATGTGGTGGCGGAAGATCTGGGTGATTCCGGTGATCGGAAAATCCACGTCCCCCGCGTCGACGTGTCGGAAATACGCCTCCTCGAGTGTCGCGAGATCGTCGCGCAAACTCGGTGGCATTCCCGCCGCCCAGCCCGCACTCGACATTTCCGACGAGACCGTCATCTTTCGCCTGCTCCCATGTTTCGGTTGGCTTCGATTCCGTAAAGTCCGGTGACGCGATTCCGAGACTAACGCCGCCGCGCGAGCCGTGCCGTCGGAAATCCGGCTTCCCCGCCGGTAACTTCTGAAACGCCGACGGCCCGGCCGGTCGATCGAGTTTCGATCGTCAGGCCGGGCCGTCGATGCGGTCCGCGCGGATATCAGTCGCGAGTGAGCTTGCGGTGCGTAACCCGGTGTGGGCGAGCGGCTTCCGCGCCGAGACGGTCGACCTTGTTCGCCTCGTACGCCTCGAAGTTGCCCTCGAACCAGAACCACTTGGCTTCGTTGTCGCTGTCACCCTCCCACGCCAGGATGTGGGTGCAGGTGCGGTCGAGGAACCACCGGTCGTGGGAGATCACGACGGCGCAGCCCGGGAACTGTTCCAGCGCGTTCTCGAGCGAGCTCAGGGTCTCCACGTCGAGGTCGTTGGTCGGCTCGTCGAGCAGGATCAGGTTGCCGCCCTGCTTGAGGGTGAGCGCCAGGTTCAGCCGGTTGCGCTCACCACCGGAGAGCACCCCCGCCGGTTTCTGTTGGTCCGGGCCCTTGAAGCCGAACGCGCTGACGTAGGCGCGCGAGGGCATCTCCTGATTGCCGACCTCGATG
Source organism: Nocardia caishijiensis NBRC 108228 (assembly GCF_001612825.1). Lineage (GTDB taxonomy): Bacteria > Actinomycetota > Actinomycetes > Mycobacteriales > Mycobacteriaceae > Nocardia > Nocardia caishijiensis. The sequence continues at coordinate 61,370 of NZ_BDBE01000033.1, forward strand.
AAGTCGAGCCCGTCGGACACGACCTGCCAGACGTTCTTGTTCGGGTCGATACCGGCGCGGTTCTGATCGACGTAGCTGAGCTTGACGGTCTCGCCGACCTTCACCTCGCCGCTGTCGGGCGCCTCGAGCCCCACGATGGTCTTGAACAGCGTGGTCTTACCGACACCGTTGGGGCCGATCACACCGACGATGCCGTTGCGCGGCAACGTGAACGACAGATCCTTGATGAGCTGACGGTCGCCGAAGCCCTTGTCCAGGTTGGACACGTTCACCACGATGTCGCCCAGACGCGGGCCCGCGGGGATCTGGATCTCCTCGAAGTCCAACTTGCGGTGCTTCTCGGCCTCGGCCGCCATCTCCTCGTAGCGACCCAGGCGCGCCTTGTTCTTGGCCTGGCGGGCCTTCGCACCGGAACGCACCCAGGCCAGCTCCTCCTTGAGGCGCTTCTGGAGCTTCTGGTCCTTCTTACCCTGCACCTCGAGACGCTGGGCCTTCTTCTCCAGGTAGGTGGAGTAGTTGCCCTCGTAGGGGTAGGCGCGGCCGCGGTCGAGTTCGAGGATCCACTCGGCCACGTTGTCGAGGAAGTACCGGTCGTGGGTCACGGCGAGCACGGCGCCCGGGTAGGAGGCCAGGTGCTGTTCGAGCCACAGCACGCTCTCGGCGTCGAGGTGGTTGGTCGGCTCGTCGAGCAGCAGCAGGTCGGGCTTGCTCAGCAGCAGCTTGCACAGCGCGACACGGCGGCGCTCACCACCGGAGAGGTTGGTGACCGGCTCGTCCGGCGGCGGGCAGCGCAGCGCGTCCATGGCCTGCTCGAGCTGGGAATCGACATCCCAGGCATCGGCGTGGTCGAGGAACTCCTGCAGCTTGCCCATCTCGTCCATGAGCTCGTCGGAGTATTCGGTGGCCATCAGCTCGGCGATCTCGTTGAAGCGGTCGAGCTTCACCTTCACCTCGCCGAGGCCCTCTTCCACGTTGCCGCGGACGGTCTTCTCCTCGTTGAGCGGCGGTTCCTGCTGCAGGATGCCGACGGTGGCGCCGGGCGCGAGGAATGCCTCACCGTTGTTCGGCCGGTCCAGCCCCGCCATGATCTTCAGCACGCTGGACTTACCCGCGCCGTTCGGACCGACCACACCGATCTTGGCGCCGGGCAGGAAGTTCAGCGTCACGTCGTCGAGAATGACCTTGTCGCCGTGCGCCTTGCGAACTTTGATCATCTGATAAATGAACTCAGCCATATACGGAAGCCTATCGGTGCGGGTAACGGGGATGCGATGCGGAGCGGGCCGGTGCCGCGGACCAACCCTCAGGCGTCGACCTGCGCGGGGATGCCTTCGATCGGCATCTCGTCCGGCGAGCGCGCCGGGAGGGAATCCGCCGCGGACGTAGAGGCTACGGCAGAGCGGCCCTCGGGCGCATACTCGCCCTCCGCCGCCCGCGGTGTGACAGCCGACAGTGCAGCGCCCTGATGCTCGGAAATATTCCGCACCGGGTGCGGAGTGAATCGTGGCGCCTCCGACCGCCGCTGGATCGTGGCGCTGCATCGGCCGAGGTCCGGCCCCACCGCGACGGCGCGCATCTCCAGGTCGCGCCGTTCGCCGCCGTCCTTGCCCCGGTATTCGTGCGAACGCAGCTGACCGTAGGCGATCACCGGGTCACCCCGGCGCAGTGACCGGTCGACCCCGGTGACCAATCTGCGCCAGCAGCTCACCGTGAGATAGAGCGTGCCCGCGTCGACCCATTCGCCCGAGGTCGGGTCGAACCGGCGTGCGGTGCTCGCCATCCGGAACGACACCACCTGTTCGCCGTTGGCCAGATCCCGTCGCACGGGGTGGTTGACCACCGTGCCGATCACCGTCGCATTCGCCTCGTACATCGAAACCGCCCCCGCTCAGACTTTCGGTGTTGTTGCTCTGACCATCCAAGGATGGATCAGACAGGCACCGCCGCACCGACGCCGACGCGATTTGTGGACAACTTCGCGGGTTGTGGAGATCTACCGTGTCAGAACACGGGGAGTTCGGTGTTCGCCCCGCACAACACCACGATCGGGCGTACGCCGGGCTCCGGGGTGTAGGCCCCGCTCTGCACCGCGGCCAACGCCGCCGCACCCTCCAGTTCGACGACCACGCGGAACTCGCGCCACAGGTACTCGCGCGCCCTGGTCACCGCGTCGTCGGCCACGCCGAGCGCACGCATCTGATGACGGCTGGCGATGTCGTAGGCGATGGTGCCGACGCGGGTCGCGCACATCGGTTCGTCACCGGCCGACGGCGCGGCCACCTCCACCGGCTTACCCGCCGCGAGCGCGGCCGACAGCGCGGGCGTGTGCTCGGATTCCACGCCGACGATCTGGCGCCGCTTGCCGAGCGCGGCACCGAGCCCGGCGATCAGGCCGCCGCATCCGACCGCCGCCAGCACCGGCGGCCGCCCACGCACCTGTTCCTCCAGCTCGAGTCCGATGATGCCCGCACCTGCCACCACCGAGGGGATGTCGTCGGCGTGCAGATGTCCGGCGCCGCGTTCGGCGGCCAGTGTCACCGCGTGCCGTTCGGCTTCGGCGAAGGTCGCCCCGTGCCACAGCACCTCGGCGCCGTGCGCCCACATGGCGGCGACCTTCGTGTGCGGTGCGGATTCGGGCACGACGACCGTGCATTCCTTGCCGAGCTGCGCCGCGGCCAGGGCGAACGCGATCCCGGCGTTGCCACCCGAGGCGACGACGACATGCTCCGCCGACTCCTCGGCCAACAGCGCGTTGAACGCGCCACGCACCTTGAACGTGCCGCCGTGCTGCAGGAACTCCATCTTCAGCGATACCGGCACCGGTCCGTCGGGCCCGTCGACACTGGTGTGGAAAACCGGTGTCTTGCGCACCCGACCCGATAATCGACGCCGCGCCGTGCGCACATCGGTTCGCAGCACGCGCGGCACCCTGACCGGTCGGCTCGTCTGGCTCGCCGGTGTACCGCATTCGGTCACGGACGCACCCCACGGTCGCGCCGCGCCAGCTCGGCGTACATCGCGTTGTAGGCGTTGAGTTCGGCGTCGTTGTCACGGTCGGCCGCGCGGTCGGTGCGCTTGGCCAGCCGTTGATCGCTGCGTGACCACTGGATCAGCAGCGCCAGCATCACCACGACCAGCGGCACCTCACCGCTCGCCCACGCGAAGCTGCCGCCGTTGCGCTGGTCGGCGAGCAGGTCGATATTCCAGCCGAGGTCGAGGGTGCGATAGAACCAGCCGCCGAGCACGGTCGTCATGCTCATCAGAGCGATGCCGAAGAAGGCGTGGAACGGCAGGGTGCCGAACACCATGGCCAGCTTGGTCAACGGCGCCACCTCACGCGGTTTGGGATCGATGCCGATCACCACCCAGTAGAACAGATAACCGCTGATGAGGAAGTGCGCGTTCATCATCAGGTGCGCCGCGTGCGAATCCACGTAGGCGTCGAAGATCCCACCGAGGTAGAGCGCGTAGAACCCGGCGACGAAGATCACCGCGGCGACCACGGGCTGGGTGAGGAAACGCGAGATCGGGTTGTGCACCGCCGCGAGAATCCACTCGCGCGGTCCCGGAATCCCGCCGCGACCGGCGGGCGAGAGCGCGCGCAGGGCGAGGGTCACCGCACCGCCCAGGGCGAGCAGGATCGGCGCGAGCATCGACAACGCCATGTGCGCGCCCATGTGCACACTGAACATGGCGGGCGCGTACCGGCCGACACCGGAGGACGTGGCGAGCAGCAGCACGAGACAGCCGCTGCACCAGGCGATGGTCCGGCCGAGCGGCCAGGCGTCGCCACGCGCGCGCAGCTTGCGCACGCCGAGCAGGTAGAGGACAGCGAGCACGATGGCGAGCGTCCCGAAGATCAGGTCGAAGCGCCAGTCGAACAGCAACCTGCCGACGGTCGGCGGGCCGTCGACGGTGTAGCCGAGTTCCACCTCGGTCGGCGTCGGCACGGCGGTCGGCGGCGGGGGCGGAGTCCGTCCGAGACCGACCGCCAGCCCGATCGTGGCGGCGAAGATCAGCATCTCCACGCCCGCGAACCGGATCAGCGCGGCGCGATCGCGCGCGTCGGCCGCCAGTGCGGGCAACGCGGCCCGCCGCTGCAGGAAACCGACGCCCGCGAGCAGCACCAGAGCCGCCGTCTTGGCGAGCACGAGCCTGCCGTATGTCGTGGTGAACAGATCGGCCGCGGGAACGCGAACCCAGGCGTTGATCACACCGCTGAGCGCGATGACCACGATCGCGACGGTCGCGGCCAGCGAGAAACGACGCGCGGCCACATCGGTGTCCGCCCCGCCGCGCAGCGCGTGAGCCAGCACCGCGACCAGCCCACCGACCCATACCGCGGCCGAGATCATGTGCAGGATGAGCGAGTTGGTCGCCACGTCGTGCGAACCACCCGAGGACGAATGTCCGGTCAGGGCCAACGGCATCATGGTGGCGATCGCGAGCGCGAGCAGGATCGGCGTCCAACTCCAGCGCAACGCCAAACGGCAGCCGATCGCGAGGACGAGCGCCAGCAACGTCGTCGTCCGCCAGGCACCCGCCACCTCGACCTGGGCGATCACCGGCCACAGCACCTCGGGCCGCCAGATCGACCCCACCGGCTGACCCGTCGTGTCCGACACCGTCAGCGGAACGAGCAACGCCGCGCACACCGCCCAGACGATCGCCGCGTCCGAGGCCCGCCGCACCGCCCGATACCCACCGGCCTCGAGCAACCCGCTGTCCTTCGGCGGCAGCAGGAACGCCGCGAACAGCAACGAACCGACCGTCACCGCGGCGGCCAGGTCGGCAACAGCCCGCAACGCGGGCAATCCGTACGTGGTGAGCGCGCCCGGATCGGGAATCCCCAGCAAACTCAGCGCCTGCGCCGCCGACAACGCGACGACGATCGCCGCGACCGCCGCGGCCACCGCCCCCGCGATCACGCCGAGCGCACCGAACGTCCGCCCACCCGCCGAGGCACCGCCGCCCGTCGCGCCCGCCCGAGCCGTCTCCGCCGGTCCAGCGCCGTCGCCGACGGTTCCTGCGGAGCGGTCTTGCGATAACGACATGTCAACGAGGGTAGTTCGGCCCCCTCCCCCACGCGCCCATGGGTCGTCGCTCCCGACCCCGCCCACCACCCGGTCGGTCGCTATACTTTTCGCGCTGGACACCGAAGCCGACATCGACAAAGGTGAATGCGTCTGCCTCCGTAGCTCAGTTGGATAGAGCAAGGGCCTTCTAATCCCTAGGTCGCAGGTTCGATTCCTGCCGGGGGCGCAAAAAGGCTCCTGACCTGCACAGATTGCCGGTCAGGAGCCGTCTTCATTCTCGGCACAATGCTTTAACAGCCAGGAACTTCGCAGATAGACTGCCTGCATAGGTCAGGATCTGGACGATATTGACGAGCTCCTCGAAGACTTCATGAGCGAACTGCGACAGCAGATCAAGTCCAAGGGGACGATCGACACCTACTCCAGGGACGTCGGCTACTTCCGCAAGTACCTCGTGAGCAAGGACCTGCCGCCAACTCTCTATCCCTGACACGTTCTGTGCTCGGGGGCTACATCGAGCACACCCTGAACCGCCTGAATCAGCGGACCCGGAAGCCCCTGACGCCGGAGTTCGCTCACCGGCAGTACCGAAGCTTGCAGCAGTTCCCGTCCAAGATGTCTCAGCTCGTGCGCGTGTTCCACAGGAACTCGGCGGACCGAAGCCATCAACTCTGTTGAGGGCTGGTACGGCTGAACCGGCTCAGGAACCGGTTCGGACGACATCTTCACCCATGAGGTGCTCGCGACCCCAGGCCTCCAAGGGGAGCAGCGCGCTGTTGAGGAGCTCGCCCAGCGGTGTCAGGGAGTATTCGACCCGGGGCGGCACCTCGTTGTACACCCTCCGATGGACGATCCCGTCGGCCTCCAACTCGCGCAATTGCGTGGTGAGGACCTTCTCGGTGACGCCGTCCACCGCACGGCGCAACTCGCCGAAGCGGTGGGGGCGTTCGCTCAGCGGCCAGAGGATCATCATCTTCCACTTGCCGTTGAGTACCGACATGGTGGCGTCGAGTCCGCATCGGTACGCGCCCGGCTTGCGTGTCATCGGCACGATGGTTCCTTCCCTCTACCTGTCCGCTATCCCGGGAGTGCGTACCCACTTCACTGTGCGTACTTGTTCGGCCCGGGGGCCGCGCCAACACTAAACCGCATGTCCGACAACAAAAATAATGCGCTCACCGTCCTCGGGCTCGGCGACATGGGCTCGGCCCTGACCCGTTCGTGGCTCGCGGCGGGATACACAGTCACCGTGTGGAACCGCAGTTCCAGGCGGGCCCCGGAGGGGGCAGTGGTCGCCGCGACCGTCGCTGACGCCGTCACCGCGAACACGCTCGTGGTGGTGTGTCTCCTTGACGACGCGTCGGTGCGCGCGACCCTCGACGGCGTCGATCTGACCGGCCGCGACATCGTCAACCTGACCACGAGCACACCCGCCGAGGCCCGTGCGCTCGCCGAATGGATCACCGCGCGCGGCGGTGGCTTCCTCGACGGCGGAATCATGGCCGTTCCCTCCATGATCGGCGCCCCCGACTCCGGTGCCTATGTCTTCTACAGCGGTTCGGCACAGCTGCACGAGACCCATGCCGAGACCTTGGCGGTGCCCGCCGGAGTGAACTACGTCGGCACGGACGCCGGATTCGCAGCCCTCTACGACATCGCCCTCCTCAGCGCGATGTGGGGCATGTTCGCCGGCGCCGCACACGCGTTCGCGCTCATCGGGGGCGAGGACATCTCCCCGATCGAATTCGCGCCACTCATGGTGGCCTACCAACAGGCGATGGCCGGGTACGCCTACGGCACCGCCGCGCAGCTGGCGAGCGGGGACTACACGAAAGGTGTGGAGTCGAACCTGGCGATGATGGCTACGACAAACGACACGCTACGACGTACCGCCCTGGAACAGGGCGTCAGCCCGGAACTTCTCGAGCCCTTCATGAAACTGATGGAGCGCCGAGTCGCCGAGGGCGGCGGGAACGAGTCGACCACCGGCGTCGTCGACCTTCTACGCGGCTGACAGGACAACCGACCGACGCCCCCACTGCACTCGATCGGTCGCGCTGACACTCATCGCTGAACAAGATCCTCGAGGAGTTCGAATGCGACGGGCTGATCTGCATCGGCTACGCGGCGATCGGGATCATCGCCACCGAAGCCCACCGGGTGCGCCCGTCAACTGGTTCGCATACGCCTGGTGTCGTATGCCCATATCGCTATCTCGACGCGGTTGCGGGCGCCGAGTTTGGTCATCAGTGCGGCGACGTGGGACTTGACCGTGCTCAGGCCGACGAAGAGTTCGGTGGCTATCTCGGCGTTGGTGCGGCCGCGGGCAACCAGGGCGAGCACTTGCTCCTCGCGGTCGGTGAGCGGGTCGATGGGCTGGGCCGGTACCGCCGGGGCCTGGTCGGCGAAGGTGGCCAGTAGTCGGCGGGTGACGTTGGGGGCGATCAGCGCGTCCCCGTCGGCCGCCGCGTGGACGGACTGGACGAGCAGCTGCGGTCCGGCGTCTTTGAGCAGGAAGCCGCGGGCGCCCGCGCGGAGGGCGCCGAGGACGTACTCGTCGAGGTCGAAGGTGGTGATCACGACGACCGCCATCGGGTCCGGGACGCCTGGACCGGCCAGGCGCCGCGTCACTTCGACGCCGTCGAGGCCGGGCATTCGGATGTCGACGAGCAGGACGTCGGGACGCAGCCGGGTCGCCAGGTCGAGCGCCGCGAGCCCGTCCGCCGCCTCTCCCACGACTTCGAGGTCGGGTTGGGCGCCCAGGATCATCACCAGCCCGGTCCGGACCAGGTCCTGATCGTCGGCGACGACGACACGGATGCTCATGCCAGCGCCTCCCCAGGCAGTACGGCCTCGACCACCCAGCCTCCCTCGGCCCCCGGCCCGGCGGAGAGCGATCCGCCGAGGAGCTGGGCGCGTTCGGCCATGCCGAGCAGGCCGAATCCTGGCTTCGGGGCCGGTCCGGGGTCGGCCTGTCCGTCGTCGCTGACACGCAACCTGACCGCGTCACCCTCGCGGCGGACGTCGATTTCGACGCGGGTCGCGCTCCGGGCGTGCCGTACGGCATTGGTCAGCGACTCCTGCGCGAGCCGGTAGAGGGCGGCGTCCACGGGTCGTGCCAGCCGGGTCAGCGAATCGTCCAGCGACACCTCGACGACGGGTGTCGCGCCGGTGCGTGCCAGCCCGGGCAGGTCCGCGATACCCGGCTGGGGTGCCAAGGCGACCGCTTCGTCCGCACGCAGCACCCGGACCATGGTCCTCATTTCCGTCAGGGTTCGCGACGCTTCGGACTCGATCGCGGCCAGGATCTCGGTTGCCTTCTCCGGCTGGACTCCGGCGACCACGCGCCCGGCCTGCGCCTGCACCGCGATGGCCGAGACATGGTGGGCCACGGTGTCGTGCAGCTCGCGCGCCAGCGCCAACCGCTCATGATTGCGGATCTCGTGCCGCTGACGACGCCAGAGATCCGCCCGGTAGCGGAACACCGCCGCGAGGGCGACGAACAACAACAGGAGGACGGTTCCGCCGAAAACGTCGGCCCACCCCGCGGCGGAGGCGTACATCCCGAGCGCGACGACGACGGTCACGAATGCCGTGCCAACCACCATCTCCCGTCCCGAACCCCACCGGACCAGGGAGTAGAGCAGGATCAGGTCGGCCGACATGGCGTAGAGGCCGAGGTCCTGGGTGTGCGCGGTCACCTGGAGGATCGCGAGCAGCCCGGCGACGCCCCACCCGACCAGGACAGCGATCAGGGGGCCGCGGCGGCGCCAGAGCAGGGCGGGAATCAACCCCAGCGTGAACACCGTGACCAGGGGTCGCCAGGGCAGGTCGGGCCGAGCGACGCTCTCGACCACGGCGGCGGCCGCGAGCACGCCTGCCACCAGCCAGTCGAGACGACCGATGGGTGGGGCGTCCGCGGCCCGCGGCTCATGCCAGACGGTGACCACGGCTTCAGCATAGGGACCGGCGCTCCCCGGCGTATCCGTCGAAAGTACGAGAGCGAGATCATGCCATCGGCCAGGGCATTCCGACCTCCGGACCGGTGTGTTCGAGGCCAGGTCGGGCGATCGTGGACCTACCTACTCAACGGAGCCCATGATGACGAACCCGCAACCCAGCACCACCCCGCAGGACCAGCCGATGCCGGTGCGCGCCAAGCTCGCCGCAGCGTGGACGAGCCTCATGTTCCTGTACGCCTACGTGGACATTCTCAACTTCTTCACGCCCGGCGTCATCGACGACATCCTCGCCGGAAAGGTCTTCGAATTCGACCTCTCCCAAACCTTTTCGACCACCGCGCTGATCCTGATGGCCGTCCCGATCTTCATGATCGTGCTGTCGATCACGCTGCCCGCCAGGGTGAACCGCTTCGCCAACCTCACCGTGGCATCGCTCTATGTTCCCGTGACGGCTTTCAACGTACTGGGCGAATCCTGGCTGTTCTTCTACGGCCTCGGCGTCGCGCTGGAACTGATCCTGCTCGTCCTCATCCTGCGGTACGCCTGGACCTGGCGCGCATGCGGCTGAATTCTCCTCGACGTGGCCGTCGTAGGCAGCGAGAACCCGCGAGCAGGGTGCGCTAGTGCGCGGTCTGAACTTCCCCTCGGCTCCGTACGACCGCCGCCGATGAGCGGATCACGGTGCTCACCGAGCCGAAGCACGGCATCGCCCACTTCGCGGAACGGGAGAACCAGGATGAGTGTTTCGATTGCGTCGCTGGGACATTCGACAGTGCGGCTGACGGTCGGGGACGGCGTGGTGGTCGTGGACCCCGGCACCTTGGCACCGTCGCAGGCATTCGACGACGTGGCGGCTTTTCTGATCACCCACGACCACGACGACCACGTCGATATCGCGCGGGTGACCGCCGCGCCGGCCGCGCGACCGAGCACCCGGGTGCTCGCACCGCAACCGGTCATCGACAAACTGGTCGCCGCGGGCGGCCAGCTCGAAGGGGCCGTGGAGAGCACCCGTTTCGACATCGCGGGCTTCGCGGTGCGGCCGATCGTGGGTGACCATGCCGCCATCCACCCCAGCTTGCCGGATTCCCCCAATGTCGCCTACCTGATCGACAACCGGATCCTGCACCCCGGCGACGCCTTCCCCGACTTGCCCGACGGCACCGCCCTCGACGTGCTGTTCCTGCCGGTGAGCGGGCCCTGGATGCGCTACGCCGATGCCGTGGACTACGTCGACGCGACCCGGCCGGGCCTCGTCGTCCCCATCCACGACGGCGACCTCGACGACGTCGGCCGCACCCTGACCGACCAACTGGCGGGGTTGCTGCCCGACACCGTGCGCTACCAGCGCCTCGAACTCGACGCGCCGATCACGGTCTGACCGGCCGACGCAGAGTGCTCAGCGGTTCCGGGCGCCACGACGTTCGGGTTCGCTGCGGTACCGGGTGGGCGGACCGTAGATGCCGAACGCACGCCACAAACCGACGGCGACCGGGTTCATCAGACCGAGCTCACCGGCCAGGGCGCGCATGTCGCCGAAATATCCGGCCTTGAGTTCGCGCGAATGCGGTGACTGCCAGAACGCGTCGCGCATCACCGATTTCGGGATGTCAAAGATGCGGGCCATCTCCCGTGGTGGCGCGGCGAGCTCGTTCACCAGCCACTGCATGGCGATCGGGAAGGCCAGCGAATGGAGGAAGCGTATCGGGGCGTTCATCCGGGAGACGTGCGCGCGCAGGAAGTCCCCGGCGAAGGAGATGTGGCGTGCCTCCTCGGCGATGTGGATCTCCATGCAGCGGTGCAGTACCGGCGGCACGTTCGCGCCCTCGCGGATCACGGCCTTCTGGTAGTGATCGATCGGCTCCTCACCGCCGAGGATGCCGATGAACAGGATGGTGTGCGCGTAGCCACCGGCGACACCGATGAACGGTGAGATCAGTTTGAACACCGGCCGCATGCCTGGCACGTCCTCGCCGATCCGGTTGACCAGCTCCTGGAACATCTGGATGTGGTTGCACTCTTCGGTCATCTCGTGCATGCAGTACCGGAACTCGGGCGAGTTGTACGGCAGCTTGAAGACGTACTGCATCATGCCGCGGATCAGGATGCTCTCGAACGCGGCGCCGACCCGGATGGCGTTGGCCTGCCGCCAGCGGCCGATCGCGATCTGCCGCGCGAGGGGCTGTTGCTGGTACCACCTCGTCGCGCCGAGCGGGTCGGCCTGCGGCGAGAGCACCCAGCGCGGGTCGTCGCGGTCGATCGCCATCTCGGGTGCGTCCCAGTCGATGTCGAGATAGGGATCGAACCGCCGGGTGACCGATCCCTCCGACAGCAGCCGCAGACGCTCCCGGTAGTCCTGGTCGTCCTGCGGCGCGGGCGGTCGTTGAGCGAATCTGGTCATGTGAGGAACCCCTATCGGACGTGCGGCATCACGAAGTCTCGCCGGTCGGAGCCGCGTGCTCTCACGGTAAGTGAGATCGACGTCCCACACAATAGGTAAGTGGGATTTGATGTCTCAGTTATCTTGGTCGGGGCCGAAGAGGTCGGCGACCGGGGTCTGCGCGTCGACGTCGACGCCGACGTCGGCCATGGTGACGGCGATGGTGTTCACGATCCAGCGTTGCAGCACGCGCGACAGTTCGTCGGCGCTGAGCGGCTGCATGCCGCGGCTGAGCCAGCGATTGACCGAGTTGTCGACCATGCCGACCAGACCGAACGCCATCGGTTCGGCGACCTCGGTGGACCCGCCGTGGCGCGCGATACTGATCGCGAAGAGCCGCGCGGTCTGCACCGCGACCGCGGTGCGCGCGTCGGAGACCGACGGCGAGGTGCCGACGACCCGTTTCGATCCGGCCGCCAGGAATCGGTGCAGGTGCGGGTTCGTGACGATCCAGCCGATGTAGGTCTCGACCGCCCGGGTGACCGCGTCGCCGACCGTGCCCTCCGGGCTGAGGACCGGGGTCAGCCGCGTCATCACCTCGGAGATGATCCGGGTGCGCACCTGTTCGTCGAGGTCGTCGCGGTCGCCGAAGAGCCGGTAGACCACCGAGCGCGGGACACCGGCCCGTTCGGCGATGTCTTTCACGCCGACCCGCGCACCACCCTCGCGGATGGCGACGACGGCGGCGGCCAGGATCTGGTCACGTCGCTCGGCCTTGTGCCCGTCCCACCGCTGCGATCGACCATCGGACGAGGTAGCGGGTGCGGTGGATTGCGGATTCGGCACAGTCGGACCCTACACCGCGAGATCGGTCGTCGATGTGCCCGTGACCGGGCCTGCGACGCCGCTTCGGCGCCGCTGCCCGGCTGTCACGTGATGACAGCCGGGCAGACGACCGCTGCTGGTCGGCACGGTTACGCGCTCGCCGCCGCGTCGCGCGGGAGCCCGAGCATGCGTTCACCGATGACATTGAGCTGCACCTCGGTGGTGCCACCGTAGATGGTGGTCGCCCGACCGGCGATGAGCTGTTCCATCGCGTGATCGCTGCGCTCCCCCGGCACCGAGACCACACCCGCGACCCCGAGTTCGGCGACGATGAACTCCGAGATCGCCTGTCCCAGACCCATTCCGAGCAGCTTGCCGACACTCGACGTGGTGGAGACATCGATGCCGGACAGCTGCTTGAGCACCACCCGGGAACCGATCACGTCCACCGCGCGACTCTCGGCCATCAGCTCGCCGACCCGGTAGCGTGCCACCGGCGACAGGTCGCGGCCGATCGCGAATCGCAGCAGGTCGGTGTCGGTGGCGTAGGCCTCCATCTTCTGGCTCAGTGCCACCCGCTCACCGGCCAGGGTCGTGCGGGCCACGTGCCAGCCGTCGTCGACCGCGCCCACCACGTTCTCGTCCGGGATGAACACGTCGTCGAGGAACACCTCGTTGAACAGCGCCGACCCGGTCATCTCCCGCAGCGGGCGCACCGTGATACCCGGGCTCGACATGTCGAGCACGAAGTAGGTGATGCCCTCGTGTTTCGGCTTGTCCGGACTGGTGCGGGCGATCAGCATCGCCCACTGCGCGAACTGCGCGACCGTGGTCCAGATCTTCTGACCCGTGACGCGCCAGCCACCGTCGACCTTGACGGCCTTGGTGGTCAGGCTCGCCAGGTCGGACCCGGCGCCCGGTTCGCTGAACAGCTGACACCACACGTACTCACCGCGCAGGGTCGGCACGACCAGTTCCCGCTTCTGCCGTTCGTCACCGTGCGGCACGATGGCGCCGACCGCCCAGGTCCCCATCAGCAGCTGCGGCATCGCGATACCGGAGGCCTTGATCTCCTGCGAGATCACCACCTGTTCGAGGGGCGAGGCCGAACGGCCGTAGGGGCGGGGCAGGTGTGGCAGGTTCCAGCCGCCGTCGCCGAGGGCGACGAGCTGGTCGTCCTCGTCGTCGATCGCCGCGATCTCGGCCAGTTCGGCGCGGATACCCGCCCGGATCCGCTCGGCTTCGGCGGGCAGTTCCAGTTCGTTCGACAGGGTCGTGCCCGCCAAGGCGTACCCCGCGACCGCCTCGGCCCGCTCGTCGCGCCCACCGAGCTGACCGCGCGACGCGAGCGCGCGCCGGTAGTACAGGTGCGCGTCGTGCTCCCAGGTGAAGCCGATACCGCCGTGCACCTGGATGCAGTCCTGGGCCACCTCGACGGCGGCGTCGGGAATGATCAGCGCGGCGATCGCGGCCGCGTAGTCGGCGGTGTCGTCGTCGCGATCGAGCGCGTACGCGGCGTCCCACAGCACGGCGCGGGCCTTCTCCAGGGCGATGCCCATGTGCGCGCACTTGTGCTTCACACCTTGGAACTGCCCGATCGGGCGACCGAACTGCACGCGGGTCTTGGCGTATTCGGCGGCGGTGGAGACACACCACGACATCACGCCGACAGCCTCGGCGCCGAGTACGACCGCGGCCACCGAGCGCACCCGGGTCGAGCTCACCGTGAGCACCCGCTCGGCGGGCACCTCGACCGCGTCGACCTGGAGGTGTCCGGCGCCGCGCAGGACATCGATGTTGTCCTGCCTGCTCACGGTCAGTTCCACGTTGTCGAAGGCGACCCAGCGCTGCGCACCGTCAACGGTGACCGGTGCGAGGAGCACATCCGCCGACGCCGCCCCTGGCACGCCGTCGGCGGTGCCGTCGACGATCAGCGCGCCGTCGCGCAGCACACCGGTCAGCGCCGACGACAGCGCCACCGCACCGGTGCGCGAACCGTCGGTGAGACCGGGCAGTTGGGCGCGCGCCCACGCTCCCCCGTCCTGTGCCAGCACCGCGCTCGCCAGCGCCGTCGGCACGAACGGACCGGTGTGCAGGCCGCGTCCCAGCGGCTCGAGGGCGACGGCCAGCGTCAGCAGTCCCGCGCCCTGTCCGCCGAGTTCCTCGGCGATGTGCAGGCTGAGCAGGTCCTGGCCGACGAGGGCGTCCCAGTACGGCAGCTTGCCGTTCTCGGTGGATTCGACTGCCGCCCGGACGCTTTCGCTGGTGATGGTGCGCTCGACGAAGCCGCTCACCGCGTCGGCGAGGGCCAGGTGGTCCTCGCTGACGCCCACGCCGAGCTCATAGCTGTTGCGCGCCATGACTAGCTGGTCTCCTTCAGTTGCGCGGCGACCCCGTCGATGGTCCACGGCCCGTCGGTCTCGACCGTCCGCACGTCGTGCCAGCCACCGAGTTCGATGATGGCACCGCCCTGCACCGCGAAGACCTTGCCGGTGAGCGGGCAGTCGGCCTCGGCCAGGTGCGCGACCAGCGGGGAGATGTTGGCCGGGGAGAACGCGTCGAACTCGCCCTCGGGCACTTCGGCGGCGAACAGCGCGCCCATGCCGGGGGTGGCCAGGGTGAGCCGGGTGCGGGCGATCGGGGCGATCGCGTTCACCCGCACGCCGTAGCGCTCGAGTTCGTCGGCGGCCACCAGCGTCAGCGCGGCGATGCCCGCCTTGGCGGCGCCGTAGTTGGCCTGACCGGCGTTGGGCATGAACGTGCCCGAGGCCGAGGCGGTGTTGATCACCGATGCCGAGACCGGGTTACCGGCCTTGGTCCGCGCCTTCCAGTACGCGGCGGCGTGGTGCAGGGTGGCGGCGTGGCCCTTGAGGTGCACGGCGATGACCGCGTCCCACTGGGACTCGTCCATGCCCGCGATGAACGCGTCGCGCAGGATGCCCGCGTTGTTCACCAGCACATCGAGCGAGCCGTACTCGCTGATCGCCTGGTCGACAAGGGCTTTCGCCCCGTCCCAGGTGGCGATGTTGTCGGTGTTGGCCACGGCCTGCCCGCCCGAGGCGACGATCTCGTCGACCACCTGCTGGGCGGGTCCGGCATCGGTGCCGGTGCCGTCGTTGGCGCCGCCGAGATCGTTGACGACGACCTTGGCGCCTTCGCTGGCGAACAGCAGCGCGTGTTCGCGGCCGATACCGCGACCGGCACCGGTGATCACCGCGACGCGACCGTCAAGCTTTCCCATGAGTCTTGTCTCCTAATTGAATTCGACGCGGCCGTCGGTGATGGCGATCTGGCCCGCCGCCTCGGCCTCGAAGGCGTAGGCGCGCACGCCGGTGTCGGCGGACTCGGTCGGCCAGAAGGTGGTGGTGATCTCCTGGCCCGGCAGCACGGGCTTGGCGAAACGCACGGCCAGTCGGCGCAGGCGCGCGGTGTCGCTGTCGGCGAGCTCGGTCAGCGCCGCCCAGGAGGTGAAGGCCATGGTGCACAGGCCGTGGTTGATGATGCCGGGCAGACCCGCCATCTGCGCGATCTCGTCGTCGAGGTGGATCGGCATCGGGTCGCCGGAGGCAGGCGAATACCGGAAGGTCTGATCCTTGTCGATCTGCGCGGTGACCCGCGCCGCGGCCTGGCCCGCGCGATCGGCGTCGGTGATGCGGTGCTCCGGTGCGGCCTCGCCCTCGCCGGTGCCCGCGTCGACCTTGCGGAAGAACGCGGTCAGCCACTGCTCGTTGACGAGTTCGCCCGCCGCGTCCCGGGTTTCGGCGTACACGACGACGGTCGAGCCGTTGGGCTTGCCGACGTACCCGATCGGCTTGGCGCGCACGACCAGTTCGTCGCCGGGCCGGATCGGCCGGTGGAACAGGAAGTCCTGCTCCCCGTGCACCAGCTTCATCAGCAGTTCCACCGGGGCGACCGACAGCGCGGCGGGCGCCATCGACGTGAACACCGGCACCACCGCGAACACCGGTGGCGCGACCGTCCCGTCGCGGTGGGCCGCGATCGGGTCATTGGTCGCGGCGGCGTATTCGGCGATCCGCTCGGCGGTGACCGAGAAACGCTCCTCCTCGGTCCATTCCCCCAGGCCGGAGCCGTCGAAGACGACTCCGGCCGTGGTCGCTTCGCCGCTGGTCACGCCGCGGACCCGACGAGCTCGGTGAACTTGGCCATCGACTCCTTCAGATCCGCCTCGGCGTTCTTGGCGACGGCCTTGCCGATCGGGCCGACGATCATGGTGCCCTTGAAGGAGGCGTCGAACGCGGCCGACGAACCGGTGGCGGTCGGCTCGACCTTCAGCACGAATTCCACGGTGACGCCCGCCATGCCGGTACCGGTGATCTTCAGGTACTTCTGCGGGTCGACCTCGGCCACGGTCCACTCGATCTTGTTGGCCATGTTCATCACCGACACGACCTCGATGAAGCGCGCGCCGACGGTCAGTTCGGTGGGCAGGTCCGACCGCCAGCCCTGGTGGATGGTCAGCCATTCCTCCCAGGTCGCCAGGTCACTGAGCTTGGCCCACGCGGCTTCGGGGGTGATGGGCAGTTCGGTGGAGACGGACACAGATGCCATGGGGATACTCCTCGTTGCGATGGTGGAAAATCAGCGGTTGGCCGGGCGGTAGGCGGTCACCACGACCGCACCGCCGAGACCGATGTTGTGCTGCAGGGCGACGCGCGCGCCGTCGACCTGGCGGGCGTCGGCGGTGCCGCGCAGCTGCCAGGTGAGTTCGCTGCACTGGGCCAGCCCGGTCGCGCCGAGCGGGTGACCCTTCGAGATCAGGCCGCCGGAGGGATTGACGACCCACTTGCCGCCGTAGGTGGTGGCGTTGTCGTCGACCAGGCGTCCGCCCTCGCCGACAGCGCACAGGCCGAGCGCCTCGTAGGTGAGCAGTTCGTTGGTGGAGAAGCAGTCGTGCAGCTCGATCACGTCCACGTCCTCGGGCCCGATACCGGCCTGGGCGTAGACGGCCTCGGCGGCGGTGCGCGACATGTCGGCGCCGACCAGGTTGATCGCGCTCTGCGTGGAGAAGGTGCTCTCGAGGTCGGTGACCATCGACTGCCCGACCATCTCGATCGCCTGGTCGGCCAGGTTGTGCTTGTCGACGAACGACTCGCCGGCCAGGATCACCGCGCCCGAGCCGTCGGAGGTCGGCGAGCACTGCAGCTTGGTGAGCGGCCCGTAGATCTGCTTGGCCTCGAGCACCTCTTCCAGGCTGTATTCCTTCTGGAACTGCGCGTACGGGTTGTTCACCGAGTGCTTGTGGTTCTTGACGCCGATCTTGGCGAACTGCTCGAGGGTGGTGCCGTACCGCTCCATGTGCTCCTTGCCCGCGGCGCCGAACATGTACGGCGCGGGCGGCATGGCGAATTCCTGCAGTTCGGCCAGCGCCAGCAGGTGCCGCATCATCGGCTGCTCGCGGTCGTCGTAGGTGGAGCCGAGCGAACCCTTCTGCATCTTCTCGAAGCCGAGCGCCAGCGTGCAGTCGGCCAGGCCGCCTCGGATGGCCTGGGCGGCGAGGTACAGCGCGGTGGAGCCGGTGGAACAGTTGTTGTTGACATTCACCACGGGAATGCCGGTGAGCCCCAGCTCGTAGACGGCGCGCTGACCGGCGGTCGACTCGCCGTAGACGTAGCCGACGTAGGCCTGTTGCACCTGGTTGTAGTCGATTCCGGCATCGGCGAGTGCCTTGGTGCCCGCCTCGCGGGCCATGTCGGGGTAATCCCACTCCAGCGCGCCCGGCTTCTCGAACTTCGTCATGCCGACGCCGACGACGAACACCTTCTGTGTCATGTACGCACTCCTGTGTGTCGCGTTATCCCAAGTACGTGGGACTACGTGTACCAGGAAGGTATATTGGACATCGTGTCCAAGTCAACACCTCGGATGGAGCGAATTCCGCCGGTCGCGACGACGCCCGAAACGGTGCCCGAACACGCCGTTTCGCCTGGAATCTCTACGGTCTACCGCCCTTGACCACTACCGATGTCGACAGCACCGATGTCGGCGCGACAGCGAAAGTTGCAGCGCGGATGTAAGTGAGACACGATGTCCAGGTCAGTGGATCCGGGGTGATGGAGGGAAGATGATGGTCGGATGGGGCACCGCGGTGCGCAATATCGGCGCCTTGTTCCGGGCGGGGGTCGAGCCGTACACCCCGACACCATCGGTCGACGTCTATCGCCATCCGCACCGACGGCTGCGGCACTACCGCCGCGCGACCGCGGGCAGCGGCAATCCGATCCTGCTCGTCCCGCCGCTGGCGGTCACCATCTCCTGCTACGACCTGCGACCCAGCCAGAGCCTGGTCGAGTTCCTGCTCGATCTCGGGCGTGAGGTCTATGTCATCGACTACGGCGACATCACCTACGCCGACCGCGATCTCGGCTTCGAGGAATGGGTCGACGACATCGTCCCCGACGCGATCCGCCGGGTCAGCGCCGAGCAGGCCTACGCGCCGGTCGAGGTGATCGGCTGGTCGTTCGGCGGCACCATCAGCCTGCTGACCACCGCCGCGGACCCCGCACTACCCGTCTCCTCGGTGACCGCGGTCGGCACCCCCTTCGACCAACGCCGCAACGGACAGATGGCGCTGGCCAGATCACTCGGCCGACTCGCACCGACCCAGCTCGTCACCGCGCCGGTGCGGCTCCTCGGCGGTATCCCCAAGCACGCCGTGCGCCTCGGCTTCCGCGCCCAATCACTGGACCGCGAGCTGACCAAACCCCTCTACATCGCGCGCCACGTGGGCGACACCGAGTCCCTGGCGCGGATGCAGGCCGTGGACCGGTTCATGGATACGATGCCCGGCTACCCGGGCCGCTTCTACCGGCAGGTCTACCGTCAGCTGATCCTGCGCAACGAAATGTGGACGGGCACAGTGCATCTCAACCCAGAACACGCCGTGGACCTGACCACCGTCACCGTCCCGGTCCTGCTGATCGGCGGCAACCGCGACACCTTGGCCTCCGCCGCCTCGGTAGCGGCCGGAGTCGAGGTCCTCACTCGAGCCCCGGTCACCTTCGCCGAGGTCGACGGCAGCCACCTCGGCATCATCGCGGGCCCGAACGCGCGCACCGGCACCTGGACCGCCATCGCCGACTTCCTCGCCCGCACCGACCGGCGAAATGTCGACGAGCCACGCGACGACTCCGTCAGCGTGCCGGTCTGACCCCGGCCCCAGGGCGCCCGATCCGACGTCGTGGGGAGAACACCGAGCCCGGCGGCGACCAGCGCCGCCGGGCGAGCCGGACCGATGCCGTGTCAAGAGTGGGCGACAGGTAATCTTGCCCCTCATGTGGATCATTCTCGCCATCTCCGTGGTCAGCTCTGTCGCCATCGCGATCCTGTTCGCGACGGGGTTCCCCAAGGACTGACAGCGATCGGCGAACAACGCCGTTTTCGTCCTGATCCAGG
This sequence comes from Nocardia caishijiensis NBRC 108228, assembly GCF_001612825.1. Classification (GTDB taxonomy): domain Bacteria; phylum Actinomycetota; class Actinomycetes; order Mycobacteriales; family Mycobacteriaceae; genus Nocardia; species Nocardia caishijiensis. Next base: position 80,986 of record NZ_BDBE01000033.1, read on the forward strand.
GGCGGCCGCCTAGAGTTGACTGATTGTGCGGGGCAATGCGGAGGGGGACGCGGGGATCGCTCTCGCGGTGCGCCGACGCAGGTGCCGACGGCGCGCACCGGGTACCGCCGGGGTGTACTGGACGCTCGCACGGGCGGGTTTCCAACGGCAGGCGCAATACAAGCTGGCGATGTTCGCCGGACTGTTCACCAACTGTGTCTTCGGGTTCGTCCGTGCCGCGGTGATGGTCGCGGCGGTGCGATCGGCCGGTGATTTCGGCGGGTACGACGAGGCAACCATCGCCGCGTACGTGTGGTTGTCGCAGGCACTGCTCGGGGCCACGCAGTTCATGGGGCCACCGATCGAGCTGGTCGAGCGGATCAAGACCGGTGACGTCGCCATCGATTTCCTGCGACCGGTCGACGTGCAGCTCGGCTATCTCGCCGCCGACATGGGTCGGGCGGCGTGCACCTTCCTGCCGCGCGCGTTGCCGAGCATTCTGATCGGCGCGACGGTGTTCGGCCTGTCGATGCCGGACACACCGCTGGCCTGTCTGCTCGGCCTGATGAGTGTGCTGCTCGCGGTCGCGTTGTCGTTCCTGTGCTTGTTCGCGGTGGCGCTGTGTGGTTTCTGGGTGGTGGAGATCCGTGGCATCCGCACGCTGTACCAGATCGTCGGCACGTTCCTCGCTGGGCTTTTCGTTCCGGTGCACATGTTCCCCGAGTGGTTGCGCGTAGTCGCGCACGCTACCCCGTTTCCATCCATCCTCCAGTCCCCGATCGATACGCTGTCAGGGCGGGTCACCGGAATGGAAGCCTTGACGACCGTAGCGGTTCAAGGCTTCTGGGTCCTGGTGATCGGGCTGCTCGGCAGGGTGTTGTTGCGAGCGGGTCAACGCAGGTTGGAGGTACAGGGTGGCTGAACCGGAGACCGCGCGCATTGTGTCCGGGACCTGGTTCACCCCCTACCTCGCAGTATTGCGTTCGCGCGTGAAAGCACAGCGGGTCTACCGGATCTCGTTCGCCACCGAGGTGTTCAGCGCGTTCCTGATCGGGCTCGTCGAGTTCGCCGAGGTGTGGGTGATCTTCCACAATGTCGGCACCCTCGGCGGACTCGACGTCGACGCGGCACTGTTGCTGTTCGGCCTGTCCAACACCGCCTTCGCGCTCGCGCAGGTCCTGGTCGGCCACCTCGACTCGCTGCCGACGATGATCCGCATGGGCACCCTCGACGCGTATCACCTTCGCCCGCAACCACTGCTGATGCAACTAATCACCAGCGACATCTCACTGCGCCGGATCGCCCGCGCCGCCGTCGCGGTGATCGTGCTCGGCATCGGGCTGTGGCGCAACGACATCGACTGGGGCATCGCGCCGGTTACCTTGATCGTGATCACCCTGCTGAGTGGAATCGCGCTGTTCTGTGGCCTTTTCGTATGCGCGGCGGGGCTACAGTTCTTCTTGATAGACGGTGCCGAGCTCACCAACAGCTTCACCTACGGCGGCTCGTTCGCCGCGATGCAACCGGCCTCGGTGTTCCCGACACCGCTGAAACTGTTGTTCGGGTTCGCGATTCCGGTCGCGTTCACGGCGTACGTGCCGACCACAGCGCTGCTCGGTCTGCCAGGTCCGCCGCTGCTCCCGGCATGGTCGGCGTGGCTCACGCCGCTGGCCGCCGCCTGGGTGTGGTTGCTCGCGGCGGCGGCGTGGCGGGTCGGGACACGGCATTATCAGGGAGGAGGCGGATAACGATGGACGACAACGGCACATCGGATCCGATCATCGACATCGACGACCTCACCCGGCAATTCAGCGTCTACCGCAAGAACGGCAGCCGCTGGCGCAGACATCGCGACGTCATCACCGCCGTGGACCGGATGAGCTTCACGGTCGAACGCGGGTCGGCCGTCGGCTACATCGGCGCCAACGGCGCGGGTAAGTCGACCACCATCAAGATGCTCACCGGCATCCTCGTCCCGACCACGGGCACGGTCCGCACGTGCGGCCTCGAACCCGTGCGACAGCGCCGCGAACTGGCCTCGCGGATCGGTGTGGTGTTCGGTCAGCGGTCCCAACTGTGGTGGGATCTGCCGCTGCACGAATCGTTTTCGATCCTCGCCGCGATCCACCGGCTCGACCCGGAGGTCGCGGACAAACGAACACACGAACTCGTCGAACAGCTGGAGATGGCCGACACCCTCGACACACCGGTGCGTCAGCTCTCGCTTGGTCAGCGGATGCGCGCCGAAGTGGCGGCCGCCCTGCTGCATTCGCCGGAGCTGGTGATTCTCGACGAGCCGACGATCGGTCTCGACGTGTTGTCCAAACAACGATTACGCGAGTTCCTGCGCGCCGAGCGGATGGAGCGCGGAACCACCCTGCTGCTCACCACCCACGACATGGGCGATATCGAACGGCTCTGCGAACGGGTGCTCGTGGTCGACCACGGCAGGCTCGTCTACGACGGTTCGCTCACCGGTCTCGGTGCCACCGTCGGCGCGCGTCGGGTGCTCGTCGTCGACCTGGCCGAGCCCACACCGGATCTCGACGATCTGCCGTGCGGCGCGCAATTGCTGTCGAGCGCGGCGGGCGGGATGCGTCAGCGTCTGGCGTTCGACGCCGAACACACCACCGCCGCGGCGTTGCTCGCGGCGGTCTCGGATCGGGTCAAGGTGCGCGATCTGTCCATCGAGGAGCCGGGCATCGAGGACGTGGTGCGCCGAATCTATGAATCGGCGCGCTGAGATCAGCTCGGCGCGTTCGGATTCCCCGAGTACATACTCACCTCGCCACCTTCCCCGATGAAGGCGTTGACCAGCATGATCCGTTGCGCCCGCAACTCCTCGGCGTCGGGGGCGCTGGTGGTGATGGCGATCTGCGGGATGGCCGCCCAGTTCACCACGTAGCGCTGCGGCGGTCCCTCGTCGTCGGACAGGCGGGCGAGCCGGAACACCGACACCGCACGACGTTCCATGAGGTCGCGGACGACGTCGGCGATTCGCTGGGGATCTTCCAGCGCGAAGAGGAAGCCGAAAGTCAGCTCGGGCGAGGACACATAGGCCGGCACATCTACCGAGGCTAGTGCATACGCGGGCATCGGCGTGGGCGAGATTGCCGTGAATGTGCCGCGTCGGTTTCCCGGTCACCGGCAGGTGACCCGCCCGTCATCGGCACATAACAATTTCTGCCTGCCGCGAGTTTTGTACACCATACTATTGCGCGTCGATCCTGGATCGCGCTTTCCTGGAAGGGTCCCGATTTCCCGGGCCGTCATCCTCACCGCAGCGTCGCGGAATTCGTCGGCGCCTGGGCGGGTCTACGCCGGTGCCGGGGCGCGTCCCGGCGATTCCCCGGCCCGGCGTATCCACCTCGCAAGCTTTTCAGGGGCGTGCACCATGCCGATCGACTCCGGCCACCTGACACAACCACCGTCGCCGTCGGCCTTGTTACGGGCGTTCGTCCGGCCGATCGATCGCAACCGCCCCCATCACCGGGTGCTCGACGCGGCCGCCGCCCTCGCCGAATGCCACGCCCGCCGGTACGCGGTGATCGAGGAGGCCCGCGATCCGGCGGTGTCGAGCGCGCGGATCCTGTGCCTGATCGACGAGATCGACCGTGAACGCAGCACCCAGATGACGCTCATCGACACCTGGGTGGCCACCAACCTGGCCCATCGCGCGGGCGCCTCGCTGCACACCGAGACGCTCGGCGCGGTGATCGACCGGATGGCACGAAAATGGATCGCCGCCCAGCATGCGCTGGACGGCGATCCGGAGGGTCGTACTCATCTGCACTGGTCCCGGCTGGCCGAACTGGCCGACGGTTACCGCGATCTCATCACCGATGTGATCGAGCACCGCCGCCGGTTGCCGGTGTGGTGATCAGTGCTGGTCGGGAACCGGCTTCGGCGTGACGACCTCGGTCTCGACGACCTCGGTCCCGGCCTCGGCGACGGGACGCTCGGCCACGCGCACCTCGTCGGCGTCGTAGTCCGAGTCCGCCGCGTCACGGCGCGCCGCGGCGGCCGCTTCCTTCATCTCGATCACGTCGGTGATGAACTCACCGATCTCCCGAGCCACTCCCGCGACGGTTCCGGTGATGAGCGCGGCGATATTGCCCACCCGCTGCGCACCGGAGGTCGTCATTTCCTGGACGAGATCCTTGTTGGTTTCGAATTTGCCGACCATCACACGCCCACTTCGGTTGCCTTCCGATTACGCATAACGATAACACCGGGCTTGGGCGCCCTCTTGATGATGTTGTCGGGCAACGCGAGCTGGAAGATCTTGACCCACACCGAACCGATCTGCTTGGAGAAACGGCCGGTGTTGTAGGGCAGACCGTACTTCTCGCACAGCGCCTTCACCTCGGGCGCCATTTCCGGGTACCGGTTGGCCGGGATATCCGGGAACAAGTGGTGCTCGATCTGGTGCGAGAGGTTGCCCGACATGATGTGGAACAGTCGCGAGCCCTTGATGTTGGCCGAGCCGAGCATCTGGCGCACGTACCACTCACCGCGGGTCTCCTCGGCGGTCTCCTCCTTGGTGAACGTCTGCACGCCCGCCGGGAAGTGACCGCAGAAGATGATGGAGAAGGTCCACAGGTTGCGCACCAGGTTCGCGGCCGCGTTGCCCGCCAGGGTGTGCAGGAACAGCGGGCCGGTCAGAGCCGGGAACACCACGTAGTCCTTGAGGACCTGCCTGCCCGCCTTCCTGGCCTGCCCCTTGAGCAGCGGCTTGAGGTCGGACCACTTGCGCTTGCCCTTGATGATGTTGTCGGCTTCGAGGTCGTGCACCATCACGCCCCACTCGAACAGCACCATCAGCAGGAAGGCATAGACGGGGTTGCCCAGGTAGTAGGGGTTCCACTTCTGACCCTCATCGATACGCAGGATGCCGTAACCGATGTCGCGGTCCATGTCGTGGATGTTGGTGTAGGTGTGGTGCATGTAGTTGTGCGAGTGCTTCCACTGATCGGCCGGGCACACGGTGTCCCAGTCGAATTCGCGGGAGTTCACGCCGCGCTCACGCATCCAGTCGTACTGACCGTGCATGACGTTGTGGCCGATCTCCATGTTGTCGAGGATCTTCGACGCACCGAGCGCGGCGACACCGGCCAGCCAGAACGGCGGCAGGAAGCCGAGGTACATCAGTCCTCGGCCCGCCACCTCGAGCCCACGCTGGGTCTTGATGATCTTGTAGATGTAGTCGCGGTCGCGTTCGCCGAGGTCGGCGACGACGCGGGCACGCAGGTCGTCGAGCGCCTTGCCGAGCTCTTCGACCTGGTCGGGGGTCAGGATGACCGGGCCGTCTGCGGTTTCGGTGAGGATCGTCATAGCAGTATCTCCCCTGGGTTGTTTCGCGGTGATCGGTTGACTAGAGGGCGATGTCGACGTCGCCGACGGCGGTGTTCACGCAGATCTGGATCTGCTTGTCGGGGTCGGCGTCGAGTTCGCCGGTGCGCAGGTTGCGGGTGCAGCCGGACACCTTGGTCGCGGTGCAGGAGAAGCAGATCCCCATGCGGCAGCCGTATTCCGGGGTGAGCCCGGCCGATTCGGCCTGTTCGAGCAGCGAGGAACCGTTGTTCTCGGCGGCGACGTCGCTGCCGGAGAAGGTGACGGTGCCGGTGGCCTCGGCCGGGTCGACCGGAACGGTGGTGAGGGTGAACTCCTCGCTGTGCACCCGATCGGCCAGACCCTCGGCCTCGAAGATGGTTCGCACGGCCCGCATCAGCGGCGGCGGACCACACACGAAGGTCTGCGAGTCGGCGAACCAGGGCGCCACCCGCTCGAGCTCGTCGTAGTCGAAGAAGCCGCTGCCGGGGGACGTCTCACCGTCGATCACGGTGCCCGGCTCCACCGGGTAGCGGTATTCCACCCGGAAGTTGGGGCGCCGGTTGGCGATCGCGGCCAGCTCCGCGCGGTGCGGAACCATCTCCGGCTGACGCGCGTAGTGCAGGAAGGTGACCTCACCGGTGTACGCCTCGGCATCGAGGGTGCGCAGCATCGACAGCACCGGGGTGATGCCGCTGCCACCACTGATGAGCAGCACCTTCGCGGGTCGCTGGGCGGGGAGCGCGAACACACCGCCCGCGGGCTCCAGGTTGACGATCATGCCCGGTTCGGCGTGATCGTGTAGGTAGTTCGAAACCAGCCCACCCGGATGCGCCTTGACGGTGAGCTGCAGGAAACGGTCGCTGCCGCCCTCCGGGTCGATGGGTGAGTAGCAGCGCACGTGGCGAACGCCGTCGATCAGTACACCGATCTGGATGTACTGCCCGGCCTTGTGGCCACGCCAGCGCCGCGAGGTACGCAGGGTCAGCGTCACCGAGCCGGGCACCGTGCGCGAGACATGGGTGACCTCGGCACGCAGCTCCCGCGCGGTCAGCGCCGGGCTGACGAGCTCGAGGTACCGGTCCAGCGGATGCGGCGTCGTCAACGTCTGCACCAGGTCGATCAGTCCCACCATGTGTCTTGCCCCTCTGCGGATGTTCCGTGGACGTGCTGGCGAAAATTTCAGTGCACGCCTGTACACTCACCAGTGTGCCGGATCGACCCGGTCCACTGTCAACCGGCAACGATGTGAGCCGGACTACATTTCCAAGGAAGCGACTATGGTGAACGGATGTATGCTCACCGATGTGACTGAGCAGGCAGGAACCCGGAATGAGCGCAAAGCGCACACTCGGGCGGCTCTCCTCGACGGCACGCTGGCCCTGGCGTCGGAGCGCGGATTCGCCGCACTGAGCCTGCGCGAGGTCGCGCGCTCGGCGGGGATCGTGCCGACGGCGTTCTACCGCCATTTCGCGTCGCTGGACGATCTCGGCGCCACCCTCGTCGACGAGGGCGTCACCGCGCTACGGCTGGCATTGCGCGAGGTCAGGCGCAAGCCCGACGCCCACCTCGCCGACACCGTGCGCTTCGTGTTCGAACAGGTCGCCGCCAAGCGCGCCCTGTTCGGATTCCTGCTGCGCGAGCGCCACGGCGGCTCGTCGCCGCTGCGTCAGGCCATCGCGATGGAGATGCAGCTGATCGTGCGCGAGATCGTCGCCGACCTGTCGCGGTTGCGCGCGCTCGACTCGTGGAGCACGACAGAGCTCGAGATCGCCGCCGACCTGCTGGTCAGCACCGTCACCGACGGTATCGCGGCCTTCGTCTCGGCGACGCCGAGGGAAGAGGCCGCGGTGGTGGAGCGCACGGTGATGCAGATGCGGTTGATCGCCCTCGGCATCGCCGCCTGGACCCCGCGCTGATCCGCGTCGTCCGGGGTTTCGGGCTCACGGGCCCGCCCGAGCGTTCGCCGCGGCGGATGCGCGTCGGCGCCCGTCGAGGGCATGGTGTTCGCGGACGTTCATACCCGGTGAGTTACCCATGTTCGCCCGGTTTCCGAGGCTGATCCCCTTCGGAGTACAGGTGTTCACAGGACGGCGCGGGCAAAATCGGTGACGCTACACAGGTTTGGCGTCCCGCACGCCGCTCGGCGCACGCACCGGCAGGAGCACGAGTAGTCCGACGACGAGGACGACCAGCAGGCCGACGATACCGGCACGGTCGTTGTGGAAAGCCCAGGCGAACAGGCCGAACAGGGCAGGTGCGAGGAACGAGACGGCACGGCCGGTGGTGGTGTACAGGCCGAACAGCTGACCTTCGCGCCCAGGCGGCGCCAACCGGGCGAGGAACGATCGGGCCGAGGCCTGCGCGGGACCGACGAAGACAGTGAGCGCGAGACCGAAGATCCAGAACATCAGCGGCCCGGTGACCACCAGCAGCACCGCCCCGCACCCGATCATCCCGATCAGCGAACCGACGATCACCCGCTTGGGGCCGAGCCGGTCGTCGAAACGCCCCGCCGCGATCGCCGCCGCCCCAGCAACCACGTTCGCGGCCACGCCGAACAGCAGTACGTCGGCGTCGGCGAAGCCGTACACCCCGACCGCCAGCACGGCCCCGAAAGTGAACACCCCGGCCAATCCGTCGCGGAAGATGGCGCTGGCCAGCAGGAACCACACGGTGTGCCGATCGGTGGCCCACAGCTCGCGCACATCACGCCACAGCACCCGGTAGGAGCCGAGGAAGCCGACCCGGTCGGCGCCGGGATCGGCGCCGGTGCGCGGCAGTTCGGGCACCGTGAACAGCACCGGCAGCGCGAACACGGTGAACCAGACGGCGGCGAGCACGATCACCAGGCGCACATTGAGGCCCTGATCGGTCGGCATGTCGAGCAGGCCGCGCCGGTCGCCGTCACCGGCGAGGAAGCCGACATAGCAGGCGAGCAGCAGCACGATGCCGCCGAAATAGCCCATCGCCCAACCGAATCCGGATACCCGACCGACCGTCGCCGGTGTCGACACCTGGCGCATCATCGCGTTGTACGGCACCGTGGCCAGTTCGAAGGTGGCCGAGGCGAACCCGAGCAGCGCCAGACCCAGCCACAGGTCGTTGTGGTCGTCGTGGACGAAGAACATCAGTGCCATCGCCCCGACGGTGAGCGCGGTGAGGGTGGCCAGCGCGCGTTTGCGCGACCCGACGGCGTCGAAGTACTGCCCGCACACCGGTGCCGTCAACGCGACAACCAGGCCCGCACCGGCCAGCGCCCAGCCGAGCCAGGCGCTCGCGGAGATCGTGCCGGGCAGGTCGTCGCCGACCTTGTCGGTGAGATACACCGAGAACACGAAGGTGAGCGTCACGGCCTGGAACGCCGAGGACCCCCAATCCCACAGTCCCCACGCCGTCACCTGTCCGCGTCCGGCCGCCTCACCGATGGTCGCGGACGCGCTCACCTCGGTCATGCACCGAGGGTAACGGCGGGTTCGGCGCCCGGCAGGGCATCGACGATCCGCCACGCCGTCAATGGATATGAACCTGGTTGCATAGGACCGCTGGTTGCGCATATCCTCGTCGCATGGCACTCGAGCACGCGCTCCTGGTCTCGCTGAGCGAGCGAGCAGGCTCCGGCTATGAACTGGCCCGCCGATTCGACAAGTCGATCGGCTACTTCTGGAGTGCCACCCACCAGCAGATCTACCGCGTGCTCAAGCGGATGGAGGAAGCGGGCTGGGTCACCGTTGAATCGGTCGCCCAGCAGGGCAAACCCGACAAGAAGGTGTACGCGGTCGCGCCCGCCGGAGCCGACGAACTGGCCCGCTGGATCGCCGAGCCCGTCGAGTCGACACCCACCCGCGACGAACTCGGCGTCAAGGTGCGTGGCGCCGCGCACGGCGATATCGACGCCGTCCGCGCCGAGGTGGCCCGTCATCGCGCCGAACACGCGCGACGCCTCGAGGAGTACCAGCTCAGCGAGAAGAAATTCTTTCCGGTGCCGGACCAGCTCTCCGGCACCGCTCTGCACCAGTACCTGGTGCTGCGCGCGGGCATCCGCGCGGAGACCGGTTACGTCGAATGGTGCGACGAAGTACTGCAGGCCCTGCGACCGCGAAAAGGTGACCATCGCCCATGACTGCCTATCCCCATCTGTTCGAGCCCCTCGACCTCGGCCACACCACCCTGCGCAACCGGGTGGTCATGGGCTCCATGCACACCGGTCTGGAAGACCGCGCCTGGGACACCAACAAGCTCGCCGCCTACTTCGCCGAGCGCGCCCGCGGCGGTGTCGGGCTCATCATCACCGGCGGCTACGCACCCAACCGCACCGGCTGGCTCCTCCCGTTCGGTGGCAAGCTCACCACCAGGACCGAGGCCTACCGGCACCGGCGCATCACCAAGGCGGTGCACGACGAAGGCGGCAAGATCGCCATCCAGATCCTGCACGCGGGCCGCTACTCCTATATGCCGACCAGCGTTTCGGCCTCGGCGATCAAGTCGGCGATCAACCCGTTCAAGCCGCGCGCGCTGTCGGCCAAAGGCATCGAACGCACCATCGACGACTACGCCCGGTGCGCCGGGCTGGCCAAGTTCGCCGGATACGACGGCTGCGAGATCATGGGCGGTGAGGGCTACTTCATCAACCAGTTCCTCGCGCCCCGCGTGAACAAGCGCACCGACAAGTGGGGCGGCACCCCGGAGAACCGGCGGCGACTGCCGGTGGAGATCGCCCGCCGCATCCGCGCCGAGGTGGGCCCCGATTTCATCATCGTGTTCCGGTTGTCGATGGCCGAGCTCGTGGAGAAGGGTCAGACCTTCGACGAGATCGTCGCGCTCGCACAGGAATTGGAGGCCGTCGGCGTCGACATCCTCAACACCGACATCGGCTGGCACGAGGCTCGGGTGCCGACCATCGTCACCTCGGTGCCGCGTGCGGCGTTCGTGGAGTTCACCGCCAAGATCGCCCGCAAGGTGACCATCCCGGTGTGCGCGTCGAACCGGATCAACATGCCCGAGATCGCCGAGGAGATCCTCACCCGGGGCGACGCGGCCCTGATCTCGCTGGCGCGTCCCCTGCTCGCCGACCCCGACTGGGCGAACAAGGCGCGCGGCGACCGCGCCGACGAGATCAACACCTGCATCGCCTGCAACCAGGCCTGCCTCGACCACGCCTTCGGCAACAAGAAGGTGTCGTGCCTGGTGAACCCGCGCGCGGGCAGCGAGACCACCCTCAACCTGCTGCCCACCCGCCGCGCCAAGCGCATCGCCGTGGTCGGCGCGGGCCCCGCCGGACTCTCGGCAGCGGTGAACCTGGCCGAGCGCGGCCACCACGTCGACCTGTTCGAGGCCGACGACAAGATCGGTGGCCAGTTCGACATCGCCCGCCGCATCCCCGGCAAGGAGGAGTTCGACGAGTCGATCCGCTACTTCCGCCGCAAGATCGAGCTCACCGGTGTACGACTGCACCTCGAAAAGCGTGTCAGCGCGACCGAACTGATCGACGGCGGCTACGACTCGGTCGTGCTGGCCACCGGTGTGCGCCCCCGTATCCCCAACATCCCCGGCATCGACCACCCGATGGTCCTGTCGTACGCGGAGCTGGTGAAGCAGGAGAAGCCGGTCGGCAAGAAGGTCGCGGTGATCGGCGCGGGCGGCATCGGTTACGACGTGAGCGAATACCTCACCGTCGACGGGCATCCCACGCTCAAGCTCGACGAGTGGAAGGAGGAGTGGGGCGTCGACTCCGACAACGAGCAGGTACCCGGCCAGCTCAAGCAGCCCAACCCCTCCCCCGCCGCCCGCGATGTCGTGCTGCTGCAACGCAAGTCGACACCGTTCGGTAAGGATCTCGGCAAGACGTCCGGGTGGGTCCACCGTGCTGCGCTCAAGGCCAAGGGTGTCGAGCAGATCGGTGGGGTGAACTACGAGCGCATCGACGACGCGGGCCTGCACATCAGCTTCGGCGAGAAGCGTGAGAAGCCGCGAGTGATCGAGGTGGACAACGTGATCGTTTGTGCCGGGCAGGAATCGGTGCGTGAACTCGAAGAACCCCTCCGCGCCGCAGGCATCGACCTCCACCTCATCGGCGGCGCCGAACTGGCCGCCGAACTCGACGCCAAACGAGCCATCGACCAGGGCACCCGCCTGGCCGCCCGCCTCTAGACCCGGTCGTCCGACGCGACGGACGGCCGTTCGCAGCGCCCCCATCCACCGAACTCGCATCCGGTGGGTGGGGTGTTGTTTTCGATACAGGTTCGGTGTAAGGCACCCTGAAGTCTCGAGCGAGGTTCCTTTACGATCGAAATCATACTTACGCGGGTCGGCCGGGACGACCTAACGAAACCAACTCCGGTTGCGCTGCTCGTCGAGGGGAAATGTCAGCACGAAGACGCCATCAAAAAGTCACTGCGGGAGGCTGGCGATGCTGCGACTTCCGCTGGCGAGGCGATAGTCAAGGTTTTTGCCGATGTTCCTATCCCTCTCGGCGCAGACCTCGAGATGATTCTTTACACATACCAGGTCAACCCTGATCAACAGAAGATGACGAAATGGCCCAACGAGCGATGGACCTGTACAACAACGAACTCGGCCGAAGGATTGCCACGGAGAATCCTGGACTCGGTCCTGTGGGATTGCAGAACAAGATCATTGATGCGTGGAACAATGGTGATGGAGCCGTGATCGATCAGAACGGCAACCTCGCCAGGCCCCGCGGGACCACCCTCGGCTACGAACCACCTACCGCGTTGATCGATCAGCAGCAATCACTGCCCGGCTCATTGATTCCGGACAACAAGCCGTCTCCCAAATGACCTAACCCCGACGTGGGTCGACACCTCAAAGGAGCTTCGGTGCGTACTCGGAAACGGATGAGCAGCCTGCTGTTGGCGTTCGTAGCCACGGTAGCCTTCACCTCGGTCGCCGGATGCAGTTCCTCATCGAACGGTGAACAAATCACCGTACAGGACGGGAGTCCTGCCTTGACTGCGGCTTTCGCGCATCTCTTGGAAGAAAAGGGAACCGCCCGATTGGGCGATATCATCACATCATCCGGCGCTCAAATCGGTCCATGGGACCGGATGTACAGCTTCAACTCCCCCAATACCAGCGACGAACTCAATCGAGCACTGGGAACGGACGGAGCGAAATGGACCGGGCTGCACACCCACTCCGAATCTACAACACAGGTGTTCGTGCACGATGGCAAAGTTGTCTTTGCCTACGACGACAGAGACCGAGGCCCCATCGTCAAGAGACTCACCTATGCCACTCCAGACTCCATCGTGAGCCCAAAATCAGCTGTAACCAAAGGTATTGGTGGCGAGCACACAATCTGGTATTTGGAGATACAGGGATCCTCGTGATCGAGGGATCCGCGCAGAACTGACCCCACTGACGCGCAGGTAGGATGGTGTGCTGGAAATGCGACGGTCGCCGACTCAAATGCATTGACAGCTGGAATACGCAATTCGCAACCACAGCTCTCAGCACACGCATAGTTCGTGGAGCAGTGTTCTGAGGTCGTGGCCTTCGGGCGTTTCGTACCAGCGTAGGTGACCCAGAAGCCAGTCGTGGTAGGCGATTTCGGCGTTGCGGGGTTCCTGGGGGATCGTGAGGAAGTAGTCGATCTCGGAGAGTTCGTAGCCGAGGTGTGCCAGGGGGAGCAGATCCGGTAGCAGTCGGCTTTCCGCGTGGTTCAGCGGACGGATGGATTGGTAGCCCTCGAACAGGGCCGTGATCTGGTCCGTGCGAACGTTGGCGGGGCCGCGGTCCCGGAGGGAGATCCAGTCCACGGCGGTACGTTCCACGGTGGTGGCGAGGTCGAAGACGGCGGTGGTGCGGTCGGACAGACCGAAATCGATCACCGAGGTCACCTCGTGGTCGCGCCAGAGGAGATTGGTGGGGTGCCAATCACCATGCGTCCACAAGGGTTCGACGGTGGTGGGATCGGCGCGGAGATCGGGGACTTCCGTGCGCCAATCGCGGTCGGCGAGGAAGGCCGCGAGAGCGGGCCGACGCGCGGTATGCCATTCGAAGGCGCTGACGACGTCGTTGTGCATGCTGGCGAGCAACGGGCGGGCGGGACGGGCGGGGGCATCGAAACACTCTGCCGCCGAATGCAATCGGGCCAGCATCGTGCCTGCTCCGGCGGCGTCCTCGACGTCGCGGAACGGTGTCCAGGAAAAGTCCGCGCGATACCGATCGTCCCCTTCTCCCGCCTGATGCACCTCATAGACGAACGCATGACGATGATCGGCGTGGCCGTCACCCGCGCTGACGGGCACGACGTCGAACCGGTGCTGCCCGAGCCGGTCGCAGGAGGCAGCCGACTGCGACGCGGACCCGGTGACGGTGCGCACCTCCGGCACCGGAATCCCGCGTGCGCGTAGATGTGCCATGAACCGGTGCTCCTCCGCCAGGGCAACCGGGTCACGCAGCGCACTCGGCAACCGTTTGACGACGAATCGCTCACTGCCGGTGCGCACCCCGACCGTCGCGGAAAGCGGTCGCGCACTGCGCCATTCGATCGTCGTCCCATCCAGGCCCCACGTGGCCGCGACGGCAGAGGAGGCTTCGGCTTCGGTGAGCGCGGGCCATGTCGGTGCGGCAAGCGGCTCGTCGCCCATCCCGAAAACGCGCTCCTCATCCATCGCTCGGGCTCCGTCCGGCCGCCCGGCGCCTCGGGGAGAGCCGACGGGTTCGACATCGCGGGATGGCCGCCGGGTAGCCGACAGCGTCACCGACGCGCCGGAACGGCCGTGGCCTGAGCACCCCGCCGCGCCGCCGAGTCACCGTCGCCGACCGACGACCACGACGACACCGGTCGCGGCGCCTGCCGCGAGGAAGGAGAAGAGCGATGCCGAGGTCCACCAGGTCGGGTGCACGCCGAGCGCGTCCTGGATCCCGATCCACTGGTCGGCCCACCACGACACCGAGCCGGGATTGCACAGCTGGTACACCACGAAGCCGATCGCCCAGGGCAGCAGCATGATCGGGCGGGCGGGCGAGTTGTCGGACAGGTCCCAGCCGGTTCGGCCGCGCCCGAAGAAGTAGTCGACCACGAGCACGGCGGTGAGGGGAACGAACACCGAGCCGATGAGCAGCAGGAAGTTCGCGTAAGAACTGAAATCGCGCACATTCAGGGCGAAGACGGTGGCGAGCACGCCGACGACGGCGGCCAGGATGCGGCGATCCACCCTCGGCAGCAGGTTCTGCAGCGACATGGCCGTGGAGTACACGTTGGCGAAGGACTGGTCGGTCTCGCGCAGCACGAGCACCGCGAAGAACACCCAGCCCGCGGTGATCCCGAGGAACGAGTCGAACAGTTGGTTCGGGTCGCCACCCACGTGCAGCAGGGCGACGATACCCAGCAGGTAGCACCAGATCTGGGCCACCGAATACCCGATCACGGTGGCACCGCCCGCCACCTTCACCGACCGCGAATGCCGGGTGTAATCGGCGGCCAACGGCACGAACGACACCGCGACGGCGAGTGCGGTGTCCACGGCGGGGAAGAACCCGGACCAGGAGGTCTGCCCCAAGTCGGGCAGTGGCTGACGCAGCATCTGCACGGTGAAATACAGCATGGCGATGCCGACGGCCACGGTCACGTACCGCCGCAGGATGCCGACCACGTGCATCGGCCAGATCGCCATCACCGTACTCAGCGCCCCGGCCGCGATCACCGCCACCGCGTGCGGCACCCGGTCGCTGGTGAGCGCCGCGATGCCCGCCGCGATAACCGTCAGTTCGTAGACACCCCAGCCGACGCACTGCACCACGTTGGCGACCGTCGGCAGCCCGGACAGTCTGGTGCCGAACAGCCCACGGAAATTGGCCATCGCGGGCGCACCGGTTCCGGCACCGACCGCACCGGCGGCGGCCACCATCGACGTGCCGACGATCGTGCCGACCACGGTCGCCAGCACCGCCCCGAGCAGCGGCAACCGGTCGTACCCTGGCGGCTGCAGCACGTAGACGGCCCCGGTGAACCCGATCAGGCTCACCCCGAGATTGGTCCAGAAGGCGGCCTGGTCGGCGAAACCGAATGTGCGCGGCGGCTCGGTGGTGAGCAGCAGCGGCGCCTCCTGGGCGCGGGGCGAGGAGTCAGTTGTCATGGCAACTGCCATGCTATGGCCGGGCGGGCGATCCCCTAAGCTTCGCCGTGTGAGCCTGCCCTCCCCCACTGCTGACAATCGTGCCGTCGTCACCGGCGCGTCCTCCGGTATCGGTACCGCCCTTGCCGCCGAACTGGCGGGGCGCGGCTATTCGCTGATCCTCGTCGCCCGGCGCGGCGAGATCCTGACCGAACTGGCGCAGCGGTTGACGCTGGCGCACGGCATCACCGCCGAGGTCCGCGCCGTCGACCTCGCCGACCGCACCCAGCGTGCGAGTCTGGTCGACGAGTTGTCGGTGCGCGATATCGCGATTCTGTGCAACAACGCGGGCATCGCCACCTTCGGCCCCGTCGCCGAACTCGACTTCGCCTACGAACGCGCCCAGATGGAGCTCAACGCCACCGCCGTCCACGATCTCACGCTGGCCGTGCTGCCCGGCATGATCGAGCGCAAGGCGGGCGGCATCCTCATCAGCGGTTCGGCGGCGGGCAACATGCCCATCCCGAACAACGCCACCTACGCGGCGTCGAAGGCGTTCGCCAACACCTTCTCCGAGTCGCTGCGCGGTGAACTCAAGGACAGCGGGGTCAACGTCACCCTGCTCGCGCCCGGCCCGGTTCGTACGGAAACGCCTGCGCCGGAAGAGGAGTCGATCGTCGACAAGATGGTCCCCGACTTCCTGTGGGTGTCGAGCGAATACACCGCCAAGGTGTCGATCGACGCGCTGGCCCGCAACAAGATGCGCATCGTCCCCGGCCTCATCAGCAAGGGCATGAGCGTGGCGGGCAACTACGGTCCGCGCGCGATGACCGCGCCGATCGCGGGTGCCTTCTACAAGAAGCTCGGCGGCTGACCCGTCACTCGACGGGCAGCAGGGCCGTCGCGGCGGCCGAGGTGATGGCCGCCGCGACGGCGTTCAGGGCGGGCGAATCCAGCTTCCACTGCTGCCAGTACAGCGGCACATCGATGCGCGCGCGACCGTTGATGTTCACCAGGGTGCCGTCGGCTCGGTCGGTTTCGGTCTGCGGATCGGGCAGCATGCCCCAGCCCATGCCGAGCCGAACCGCCTCGCGGAACGCGGTCGAGGACGGCACGAAATGCGTCGGCGGATCGGCCGGTCGCCCGTTGGCGTCGCGCAGGTGGCGGGCTTGCAGATCGTCGTTGCGGTCGAACTGGATCATCGGCACCCGGGCGTAGGAGCCGGGGCGCGCGCCGTCGGGGAACCAGTACTGCGCGAAGTCCGGCCTGGCGAGCGCTTGATAGCGCATCGCGCCGAGCGGTCGCACGCGGCAGCCCTGCACCGGAGTGGCGGTCGCGGTGATCGCCGCCATCACCGTGCCGTCGCGCAGCAGTCGGGTGGTGTGTTCCTCGTCCTCGCGGTGCAGTTCGACGCAGGCGATGCTCGCGATCCGCGAGACGGCGGGCATCACCCAGGTTTCGAGCGAGTCGGCGTTCACCGCGATCGGGATGCGCGCGGGCCGTCCGGTCGGCCGGTCCGGCTCGCCCAGTTCGCGCGCGGTGTCGGCGGCGAGCACGTGCATCTGCCTGGCCAGCCGCAGCACGGCGAGCCCCGATTCGGTGGCCCGCACCGGTTTGGACCGCTGCACGAGAATCCGGCCCGCCGTCTCCTCCAGTGCCTTGATGCGCTGGCTGACGGCCGACGGCGTGAGGTTCAACCGCCGGGCGGCCGCGTCGAAGGTGCCTTCGGTGAGCACGGCGTCGAGCGCGCGCAACTGGTCGAGCTGGAAGTCCACATCAGAGATTCTAATGGTTCTGCAGAATTATCAGCTGGACTGAAGACGACGTGGTTCCTAGCGTCAGGAGCATGACATCATCGTCGGCCGCACTGGCCGCACTCTCGGGATTGGGTTTCGGGCTCTCGCTCATCGTCGCGATCGGCGCGCAGAACGCGTTCGTCCTGCGACAGGGCGTGCGCGGCCGACACATCCTCCCGGTGGTCGCGGTGTGCGCACTCTCGGATGTGGTGCTGATCGCGGCCGGGGTGGCCGGGTTCGGCACGGTCGTCGAGTCGTTTCCGGTAGTGGTGACCATCGCACGGTGGGCCGGGGCGGCCTTCCTGGTCTGCTACGCCCTGTTCGCCGCCCGGCGGGCGTTCGGGTCGTCGGCACTGCAGGCCGACCTCTCGGGCGCCTCGGCGGCACTGGGCGCCTCGGTGCTCACCTGTCTCGCGCTCACCTGGCTCAACCCGCACGTCTACCTGGACACGCTCGTCCTGTTCGGCTCCTTCGCCAGCACCTGGGCGCCTTCGGAGCGCTGGTTCCTCGCGGCCGGGGCCATGCTGGCCAGCGTGCTGTGGTTCTTCGGCCTCGGTTACGGCGCGAGCCGACTCGGCCCGCTGTTCGCGAAACCCCTGGCCTGGCGCATCCTCGACTCGCTGATCGCGGTGGTGATGCTCACACTCGCCATCGGTCTCGTCCTCGGCTGACTCAGGACCGCGCCGACCACGGCGTCACCGGCGGCTTCACCCACAACAGCTTCTCGTCGGCATGCGGACGGCGGGCGGCCGCGTGATCGGGGTTGCGGACGGCCCAGGCGTCCTTCTGGTCGAGCAGGTCCGCGACCACCCGCCAGGTCTCGCCGGTGCTCGGCGGATTGGTCTCGGCGGCACGGGCGAGCTTGCGCAGCGTCGGCGCGGGCAGGGCGAGCAATTCGGCGCTGCTGATGTCGCGCGCCCAGAGGTAGGCCGCCAAGCGGCGGGCCTTGGCGACGCGGCTGGCTGTCGCCGCGTCGGAATGCGCGTGATCGGGTGCCTGATCGGCGCTGTCTGGCACAAGAGGCATTCTACGGCGAACGCCCGCGCCCCGGTCTTCCCCAAACCGGTGCGCGGGCGTTGCCGTGTTCTCCAGTGCGTATCAGTACGCGCTGTTGACGTTGTCCATCGAGCCGTAGCGGTCGGCGGCGTAGTTGCAGGCCGCGACGATGTTGGCGACGGGGTGCCACACGTCGAAGGGGGTGCCCTCCACGTGGTAGGCGGCGAAGGTCGGGTCGATCACCTGGAGCAGGCCCTTGGAGGGGATGCCCGCGGCGGCGTTGGAGTCCCACAGGTTGATGGCCTGGGGGTTACCGGTCGACTCACGCATGATGTTGCGCATGATGCCCTCGTAGCTGCCGGGGATGCCCTTGGCGGCCATGATGTCGAGGGCCTCACGGATCCAACCGTCGAGGTTGTTCGGGTACACCGGCGCCGCCGGGGCGGGCGCGGGCATAGGGGCGGGGGCAGGCTCGGGAGCCGCGGCCGGGGCGGGCAGCACCTCGGGAGCCGGGGCCGGAATCGCCTCGACGGCGGGGGCGGCACCGACGGCCGGGATGGCCTCGGCCTGCTCGACGACCATGGCGGCACGCTGCGGAACACTGTCGTCGGCGAAGGACACCGCCGAGGACGCGGCAACGGCCACCAGGCCGACCGCGGCGACCGCCACGGTGAACGCCTCGCGGCGGTGGCCGATCATGGAGCTGAGCTTGTCTTTGACGATCATGTGCTTCTCTGTTCCTTCATCTCTGTCTGGCGACCGCAGGCCCCGGTGGAGGCGCGGTGGACCGCGCAGCGCGCGCAGCGGCGCACGCCGGTCAGGCGATGTGTTGTTTCTGTCGGTATGGGAATGTGCGACGCTGTGGTGACGGAGACGCTCGATGGCTGTCCCGTTCGTCGCACGGTGCTCCACAGCTGGCTGCGGGGAGACCACGCGCTGTTCGGTATCCGGGTTCCCGGTGGCTAACCAAACCGCAGGTCTGTTTGTGACCTGATGACAGAATGGTCACGGATGGTTAACGCGAGGTGAACGAAATCTGAACGGCAGGTGCTGCCGATCTTGGTCGCTTCCCCGGGCGGTTGCAGAATCGTTATGTATGCAGGGGGTTTAGAACCTCGTCGGCCGTGGTATGGGTCACAGAAAAAATTTGCCCAAATCAGGTTTCCTGGCTGTTCGCGGCGGAGAAACGGGCGCGCGAGGCCTCGTAGGTAACGATCGGTAACAGGCTGGCAGACCGCAAAAAGACCGCATCCCGGCAGTGATAACTGCCGGGATGCGGTCTACTGTGCGCCATCAGGGACTCGAACCCCGAACCCGCTGATTAAGAGTCAGCTGCTCTGCCAATTGAGCTAATGGCGCTTGTCCTTGCCCCGCTCTGCGGTGCGGAAGAAACATTAACAGGCCCGAGGGTCAAAAGTGAAATCGGCCCCTGACCAGCACCGATGCCGGACGATTCGCAGTGTTAACGGATCGGGCCCCGGTACGTATCTAACGATTGCCCACAAGGGTCGTGTCGCGCCGCTTTCGACGTTGGTGGCGACCGTGTGGGCTGGCAGAATGGCGGGGCGTCGGTATGGAAACGGGGTTGGACATGGGTAAGAAGCGGGGGAAACCTCGGTCACTGCGGATGATCGTTCCGGTGGCGCTGTTGGCGGTGTTCGCCCTCGGCGCCTCCGCGTGCTCGTCGGCCGAGGGCGCCGGGGTCGAGGTGGCGATCGACCGCAACCCGATCACCGAACTCATCAAGCCGAAGCTGGTCTCCGAGATCAAGGACGGTCAGGTCGGCGTCTCGCCGGGGATGCCGCTGAAGTTCGAGGTGCAGGACGGCAAGTTCACCGAGGTGAAGCTGACCAACCAGCAGGGCACCCCGGTGTCGGGTCAGCTGGCGCCGGACGGACGGTCGTGGGCGACCACCGAGGTGCTCGGTTACGGCAAGACCTACCAGCTCTCGGCCGCCGCGATCGGCCTCGGCGGAGCGAACTCCTCCACCCTGAGCTTCACCACGAGCGCACCGAACAACCAGACCAAGCCGTACCTGATGCCCGGCGAGGGCGAGGTGGTCGGTATCGGTCAGCCGGTGGCGATCCAGTTCGACGAGAACATCCCGGACCGCCGCGCCGCGCAGGACGCCATCAAGATCACCACCGATCCGCCGGTCGAAGGCGCGTTCTACTGGGTGAACAACCGCGAGGTCCGGTGGCGCCCAGAGCATTTCTGGAAGCCGGGTACCCGGGTGAACGTGGAGGTGAATGTCTACGGCAAGGACCTGGGCAAGGGTCTGTACGGCCAGGACAACATCACCTCGCACTTCACCATCGGTGACGCGGTGATCTTCACCGCCGACGACAACACCCACCAGGTGACCGTCGAGCGCAACGGCGAGGTGATCATGACCATGCCGACCTCGATGGGCAAGGATTCCACGCCGACCGACAACGGCATCTACATCGTCGCCGACAAGCACGAGAAGATCATCATGGATTCGTCCACCTACGGTGTGGCCGTGAACTCCGCCGACGGCTACCGCACGCCGGTGGACTACGCGACGCGGATCTCCTACAGCGGCATCTTCTTCCACTCGGCGCCGTGGTCGGTCGGTCAGCAGGGTTACTCGAATGCCAGCCACGGGTGCCTGAACCTGAGTCCCGCCAATGCCCGCTGGGTGTTCGAGAACGCCAAGCGCGGTGACATCACGATCATCAAGAACACGGTCGGCGGCACGCTGTCGGGTGTCGACGGCCTCGGTGACTGGAACGTGCCGTGGGCGGAGTGGAAGGCCGGCAACGCCGACGTCTCCTGACCTCACGAAGATGAAAGGCCGCCGGATACTTCCGGCGGCCTTTTTTCGTGCCTCTGGTCAGATCGGGGTGGGCAGATCGGCGCAGTCCATCATCGCCTCACCGGCCACGGCCATGGCGCTGCCGAGGGCGCCGCACAGGATGCGTCCGCCGAACAGGAGGCGGTCGAGGTTGGGCAGCCCGGCCGAGCCGGTACCGGAGGAGCCGGTGGTCTCGAGGCCGGTGGTCGATCCGCTCTGCGCCGATCCGGTCTCGGGCGGCCCCGGCAGTTCCATGCCGCCCGAGGGGGTGGCCGTGAAGTCGGTGAGGGGCAGGCCGGGGGACTGCGCCGCCGAGGTGCCTGCGACGGGGCCGAGCACGGTGGCGGCCGCGAGGGCCACGACGACGGTGGAACGCTTCATCAAGGGTCTTTCCGGTCGAACGAGGGTATGGCGACGCCCACATTTGGGCAGCCGTCCAGAGTGTAGCGGCTCAAACGTGACCTGCGTCATGAAGCGGAAGCCGACCCCCGGCACGAAGAAGGCCCCGATCCTGAGGATCAGGGCCTTCTCTTCGGGGTGACCGACGGGACTCGAACCCGCGACAGCCAGGATCACAACCTGGTGCTCTACCAACTGAACTACGGTCACCATCACCGGCTTGCACCGGCGCGGTAAATACTAGCTTGTACCGGCCCGGATGCCCTAATCCGCTGGTCGGGGGCCCGTTCCGGTGACGTCGACGGCCTCGGTGACGGCTGCCGCGATGTCCGCGATATCCGCCGACGACGGGCCGGGCGGCGCCACGAACGCGGTGCGCCGGTAGTACTCCAGCTCGCGGATGGACTCCTTGATGTCGGCCAGCGCGCGGTGCGCGAGCCCTTTCTCCGGCTGACCGAAGTAGATACGCGGGTACCAGCGGCGGCACAGTTCCTTGATCGAGCTCACGTCGACCATCCGGTAGTGCAGGTACGCGTCCAGCTCGGGCATGTCGCGCGCGATGAAACCCCGGTCGGTGGCGATGGAGTTGCCGCACAGCGGCACGGTGCGCGCGGCGGGCGCGTACTGGCGCACGTAGTCGAGCACCTGCTGCTGGGCCTGCTCGAGGGTGACCGTCGAGCGCCGGACCTCCTCGGTGAGGCCGGATTTCGCGTGCATGTCGGCGACGACGGGTGGCATGCAGGCCAGGGCGGCGTCGTCGGCGTGGATGACGATGTCGACACCGTCACCGAGAATGTTCAGGTCGCTGTCGGTCACGAGCGCGGCGATCTCGATCAGCTTGTCGCTGTCGAGACGGAGCCCCGTCATCTCGCAATCCATCCAGACCAGTAGCTTGTCGCTCACCCGAGCCACCCTAATGGGGTATCGGCGCGCCCCGCCGACAGGTGTGTCGCGCGGGCGCGGCGAAGGTGTTTGCCGACGACACCCGCCGAAGGCCACCACAGGGGTGACCGGCACGGATACAGTTTGCCTGAGATTGTCCGTTCATGTTCTTGCGATCGAGACGGAGGACGCGATGACCACCCCTCAGGAGAAGGCGGCAGCGGCTCGCCTGGCAGCCGAAGAGGCGGCGCGTGTGGCCGCCGAGGCAGCCGCCGCGGCGGAGGCCGCCGAGCGGGAGGCGGCGCAATCGGCTTCGGCGGCAACGTCACCCGAGGGCTCGGCCGGGTCGGGGGCCGCCGCACAGATCGCGGCCGGCTACACCTTCGAGGGTCAGGCTCTGGAGCTGGGCACCGTTGTCGTCGACGGAACCACCGATCCCGCTGCGCGCGTGCGTATTCCGTTGCGGATGATGAATCGGCACGGGCTCGTCGCGGGAGCGACCGGCACGGGCAAGACGAAAACCCTGCAGGGCATCGCCGAACAGCTCTCGCGGGCGGGCGTTCCCGTGGTGCTGGCCGATGTGAAGGGCGACCTGTCGGGGCTGCGCGATCCCGGCGCCGACAACGACAAGATCCGCGCTCGCGCCGCCGAGACCGGCGCGAGCGACTGGGCACCGAGCGGTTTCCCCACCGACTTCGTCTCGCTCGGCACCGAGGGCATCGGCGTGCCGATCCGCGCCACGATCACCTCCTTCGGCCCGATCCTGCTCAGCAAGGTCCTCGGCCTCAACGACACCCAGGAATCGACCCTCGGGCTGATCTTCCACTGGGCCGATCAGCGGGGCCTCGCGCTGCTCGATCTGAAGGATCTGCGCGCGGTCATCACCCACTTGACCAGCCCTGAGGGCAAGGAAGACCTCAAGGGCATCGGCGGGGTGTCCAGCCAGACCGCCGGGGTGATCCTGCGTTCGCTGGTGAACCTCGAGGCCGACGGCGGCGACACGTTCTTCGGCGAGCCCGAACTCGATCCCGCCGACCTGGCCCGGGTCGTCGACGGCCAGGGCGTCATCACGCTGGTCGAACTGGGTCAGCAGGCGGCGCGGCCCGCGCTGTTCTCCACGTTCCTGATGTGGGTGCTCGCCGAGCTGTTCCAGACGCTGCCCGAAGTGGGTGACGTCGACAAACCCGAGCTCGTCTTCGTCTTCGACGAGGCCCATCTGCTCTTCGCCGACGCCTCCAAGGCATTTCTCCAGCAGATCGAGCAGACCGTGAAGCTGATCCGCTCCAAGGGCGTCGGTGTGTTCTTCTGCACCCAACTGCCCACCGACATCCCGAACGCGGTGCTGTCGCAGCTCGGCGCCCGCGTCCAGCACGCGCTGCGCGCCTTCACCCCCGACGATCAGAAGGCGTTGGCGAAAACGGTTCGCACGTATCCGAAGTCGGAGGTCTACGACCTCGAGGAGGCGCTCACCAGCCTCGGTACCGGTGAGGCGATCGTCACAGTGTTGTCGGAGCGGGGTGCCCCGACCCCGGTCGCCTGGACCAGGATCGTGCCGCCGCGGTCGCTGATGGACACCATCGGTGACGACGCCATCCGCTCCGCCGCCCGGTCGAGCTCGTTGCAGGGCAAGTACGGGCAGAGCATCGACCGCGAATCGGCCTACGAGATGCTGCTGGCCAGCGTGGCTGCCGCACCCACACCGGAAACAGCCCCGCCGCCCGCCGGACCGGACGCGGATTCGGCGGCCGAACGGATCATGAAGAACCCGGCCGTGAAGAGCTTCCTGCGCTCGGCGGCCAGTGCGGCGGGGCGCGAGATCAGCCGCAGCCTGTTCGGCACCCGGCGACGCCGGTAGTCAGCGCTGCTCGACCGCCGAGGCGACCTTGTCCGCGAGTGACCGCAATGCCGCGGCTTCCTGGCGGGTCATGTTGTCCACGAACAGCTTTCGCACCAGCTCGACGTGTTCGGGCGCGGCGGCGCGCAACACCTCGCGCCCGTGGTCGGCCAGCGTGACGACGATGCCACGCGCGTCGTCGGCGGCCGGGGCGCGCTCGATCAGCCCCCGCGCCGCCATCCGCGCGAGCTGCTTGGACAGCCGCGACTTGTCCCAGCACACCTCGGCGGCCAGGTCCCTGGCCCGCAGACAGCCCTGCGGCGCGGCCGACAGCGGAACCATCAGCTCGTAGTCGGCCATCGACAGCCCGTGCTCGGCCAGCCCGGCCGACAGCGCCGCGTCCAGGCGCTGTCGCATCCGGATGAAGGCCTGCCAGGTCTGCTGTTCCTGTTCGGACAACCATCGGGTCACGGGAATGATCCTAGAACCCGATTGGTTGACATGGAAACCAAATAGGTTCCCTTCCAGGAGGCGCTTCCCATGCCCGCGATCACTGTCGACGACCTCATGGTGCTACCCCGGCTCCCCCGCCCGGACGTCACCGAAACCCAGCGACCGGTACGTCAGATCGTCACCGCCCAGCGCCGGCGCGAGGGCGCGGGCTTCGAGGTGACGCGCCCCTTCCCGAGCGTCGACCTGCGTGCGGCCGACCCGTTCATCCTGCTCGACCAGATGGGCCCCGTCGCCTACGAGCCGTACGAGGCCAAGGGCGCGCCGTGGCACCCGCATCGCGGCTTCGAGACCGTCACCTACATGCTCGACGGCATCATGGTCCACCACGACTCCCAGGGTGGCGGCGGCGTGATCGGCGAGGGCGACACCCAGTGGATGACAGCGGGCTCGGGCATGCTGCACGACGAACTGCCCGAGGAGAAACTCGTCATCTCGGGCGGCCGGTTCCACGGCATCCAACTGTGGGTGAACCTGCCCCGCGCCCAGAAGTTCGCGGCCCCGCGCTACCAGGACCTGCGCGGCAGCGAACTCACCCTGGTGAGCTCGCACGACGGCGGCGCCCTGGTGCGGCTCATCGCGGGCGAGGTCGGCGGCTTCGCCGGACCGGGCTCCACCTACACCCCGATCGCCTACGCGCACGCCTCGATCAGCCCCGGCGCGCAGCTGGAAACCCCGTGGCCGCAGGAATTCACGGCCATGGCGTACGTGCTGTCGGGCCGTGGCACGGCGGGCACCGACCGCAGGCCGATCCACACCGGCCAACTCGTGATGTTCGGCCACGGTGAGGCCATCACGCTCACGGCCGACACCGACCAGGATTTCGGCGACCTCGAAGTACTGCTGCTCGGTGGAAAACCGTTGCGCGAGCCCGTGATCCAGTACGGACCGTTCGTGATGAACACCCGCGCCGAGATCATCGAGGCCATCGAGGACTTCCAGGCCGGACGGATGGGTACCGTGCCCGCCGAACACCTCACCGGACGCAGGCTCGGCGAGTAACGCGGGAGGCACGCGCGGTGCGGTTGACAAGCGGGGGCCCCGTCATGAAGGTTGACTTGGCCGCCCGACGCGTGTGTCCGGGCCAACATCCGAACCGCAGCAGACATAGAGGAATTCATGAACGTTCGTCGGCTCACTGTCAGCCTCGCCGCCGTAGGCCTCGGCCTGCTCGGCGCCCCCGCCGCTCAGGCCAACCCGTTGGTGACGGGTTCCGCGGGCACCGGCTCGTCCAGCTTCGACTCCCTGCTCGGCGCCACCGGCTCGGCCAACCTGGTCCAGTCCGGTTCGGCGGGCGGCGCGTTCCGCAGCTGCGAGGAGGCGATGGCCGCCGGTCGCGCCCCGCTCTTCCGCGGCGAGGCGGGCTACTCCCCCCACCTCGACCCCGACGGTGACGGCCTCGCTTGCCCCACGCAGTAGTTTTGGAGCGCTGGCGCGCTCGAGTTGGCGGCCCTGAGGTCCCGTCGATCAGGCACCGTTGCTTGCTCCTTCGTCGCCTACGCAACGGCGCCTGATCGACGGGACGGCCGCCAACCGCCGCTTCGCGGCGGACCCTCCTCGAGGTCGGGTCGGGGTGGGTGCGTTGAATACAGAACACCCGATGTGGCTGGTGCCGCATCGGGTGTTTCTGTGTTCCGGGCCGTTTGTCAGCGGCGGAAGAGTTTGACCAGGACCAGGCCCGCCACGAGGGCACCCGCGCCGATCAGCGTGTATTTGACCTTGGGCTCGTTGAACTTGGCGACCACGATCGCCTTGGTGTCGTCGGCGATCCGCTGCGGATCGGCGCGCACCGCCAGTTCGTCGAGTGTGGTCGCCAACCGGGCGCGCGCGATCTCGATCTCGCGTTCGATCCGGTCGGTGTCGTCCTTGGCCACCGTCACCTCCAGGTATGTGTCTGTGCTCGCCCGAGTCTATCCATGCCGTCGGCGGACCCGGTCGGTTACCGTGCGGAGGTGACCGACAACCATCGCCTCTCCCCTGGAGACACCGCACCCGATTTCACGCTGCCCGACGCCGACGGCAAGGACGTGTCGCTGTCGGACTACCGAGGCCGCAAGGTGATCGTCTACTTCTACCCGGCCGCCTCGACCCCCGGCTGCACCAAGCAGGCCTGCGATTTCCGCGACAACCTCGCCGAACTGAACGAGGCGGGGATCGCAGTCCTCGGCATCTCCCCGGACAAACCCGCCAAGTTGGCCAAGTTCCGCGACGCCGAGGGCCTCACCTTCCCGCTGCTGTCCGATCCGGACCGCGCCGTGCTACAGCAGTGGGGTGCGTTCGGCGAGAAGAAGATGTACGGCAAGACCGTCACCGGCGTCATCCGTTCGACCTTCCTCGTCGATGCCGACGGCACGATCGAGGTGGCCCAGTACAACGTGCGCGCCACCGGCCACGTGGCGAAACTGCGCCGCGACCTGTCGGTGTAGTCAGTCGGCGAAGGTGCGGATGAACACCTCGTAACCGTCGAGCATCCGCGCCAAACCGAATTCGAAATCAGCTCGGGCCCAGTCGAAGTCGACGCCCTCGTCGCCGTCGAAGGCCGCGCCCGACATGGCCGTCGTCACCGCCGGGAACCGCGCGGGGTCGAGCACCCGCGCCATCACCGGGGCGAAATCGGCGCCCTGTTCGGTCTGCAGATCGCGCAGCATCCGGCGTTTGCCGATGACGTAGACCGACAGGTTCATCACCAATTGCAGCTTCACCGGCTCCGGCACACCGGTTCCGGCGAGCGTGCCGAGCGCCACCTCGAGCCAGGCCATGTTGTTCGGGCCCATCGGCGGCCGTGCGAGGGGGATGTCGATCCACCACGGATGCCTGCCGACCCGGTCGAACTCGGCGACGGCCCACTGTTCCAGGCCCGCGCGCCAGGGGGTCGTGGCGGGGATGTCGGGCGGTGAGCCAACCACACGGTCGGTCAGCAGGTCGAGCAGGGTGTCCTTGCTGTCGACGTAGCGGTACAGCGACATGGCGGTGAAGCCGAGTTGCTTGGCCACCCTGCTCATCGACAGCGCGGCGAGACCCTCGGTGTCGGCCACGTCGACGGCCGCGTCGACGATCTGCTCGATGGTGAGCGTCCGTTTCGGGCCGCGACCGGCGGGCGGGGCCAGTCCCCACATCAGTTCCACCGCCCTGGGCAACGCCGCTTCGCCGGTCGTCATCGACTCCTCGCCTCCTTCGCTCGTCACGACTGTAGCCCGCCACCCCCTTGCGCCCGAGAACTGTTTACCTTATAAACAATATAGACCATAAACAGTTTTGCCCGAGCGGAGAGAACCCCATGGCACCCGAACCACCCGCACTGTCGGTGCGGCAGCTCCACAAGTCATTCGGCGCACACGTCGTCCTCGACGACCTCGACCTCGAGGTCCGGGCGGGCACCGTCTTCGCCCTGCTCGGCCCCAACGGCGCGGGTAAGACGACGCTGGTCCGCATCCTCGCCACCCTGACCCGACCGGACCGGGGCGAATTGCGTGTCCTCGGCCACGACCCGGTCACCGAGGCCGACGACGTGCGCGCGCTGATCGGCGTCACCGGCCAGTTCGCGGCCGTCGACGGAGTTCTCACCGGCCGGGAGAACCTGCGCCTCACCGGCAAACTGCTGCACCTGGACAAGTCCGACATCGCCCACCGCAGTGCGGCGTTGCTCGACCGGTTCGATCTCGTCGACGCCGCCGTCAAACCGGCCGACACCTATTCCGGCGGCATGCGCCGCCGACTCGACCTGGCGATGAGCCTGATGGGCCGCCCACGCCTGGTCTTCCTCGACGAGCCGACCACCGGCCTCGACCCACGCAGCCGACGCGACCTGTGGACCGCCATCCGCGAACTGGCCGCCGACGGAACCACCGTCTTCCTCACCACCCAGTACCTGGAGGAGGCCGATCAGCTCGCCGACCGCATCGCCGTGCTCGACGGTGGCCGCATCGTCGCCGACGGCACCCCCGACGAGCTCAAGCGGCTGGTTCCCGGCGGCCACCTGCGGTTCCGTTTCGCCGACCACGCGCTGCTCACAGCGGCCGCGCGGGCGGTGCCGGGCGCACAGGTCGACCCCGAACAGCTGAGCATGCAGGTGTCCTCGACCGGCAGCGCCGTCGAGATCAAACAGCTGCTCGACCGGTTCGCCGCACTCGACATCGCCATCGAGCAACTCACCGTGCACACCCCCGACCTCGACGACGTGTTCTTCGCGCTGACCGGCCGGACGGCGGTGGCGGCATGAGCGCACTGACCGCCGCGCGGGATTCGGTCACCATGCTCGACCGCAATATCCGCCACACCCTGCGCAGCCCCGACACCATGATCATGACGATCGCCCTGCCGGTCATGATCCTGCTGATGTTCGTCTACGTCTTCGGTGGCGCGATGCGCGTGGACGGCGCCTACATCGACTACGTGGTGCCCGGGATCATCCTGCTGTGCGCGGGTTTCGGTGCCTCGACCACGGCGGTGGCGCTGTCGACGGATCTGGCCGAGGGCATCGTCGACCGGTTCCGGGCCATGGCGATCACCCGCTCGGCGGTCCTCACGGGTCATGTCGTGGAGAGCGTGCTGCGCAACCTGGTGACCTCGGCCATCGTGATCGGCGTGGCCGTGGTGCTCGGTTTCCGGCCGACCACCGATCCGGTGCGCTGGCTCGGTGTCGCGGGTCTGCTCGCGATGTTCGTGTTCGCGCTGTCGTGGTTGTCGGCGGGGCTCGGGCTGCTGGCCAGGAACCCGGAGGCGGCCAATGGGTTCACGTTCTTCTTCATGTTCCTGCCGTACGTGAGCAGCGCGTTCGTACCCACCTCGACCATGCCGACCTGGTTGCACACCTTCGCCGAGAACCAGCCGGTGACGCCGGTGATCGAGACGATGCGCGGGCTGCTGATGGGTACGCCCATCGGGGACAGCGGCGTGCTCGCGGTGCTGTGGTGCGCGGGAATCGCGGCGCCCGGATACCTCGCCGCGCGGTGGATGTACCAGCGCCGCACCGGTTCCTGACCCGGAACGGGCCGCGCGATCAGCTCGCGCGGCCCGTGTACGGATCAGTCGGCCGACTGGGACATCCCGCCCTGCGGCGGCGTCATCGCCTGCGCGGGATGCATGCTCGGCGGGATGCCGGTGCCGGGGACGGTCTGCGCGGCGGCCGGGATCTCGGGCGCCACCGCCTGCACCGGTTCCAGCGGGAGCGGCTCGTCCTCGGCCGCGTCGCCGTAGAGCTGGGTCGGGTAGTCCAGCGGGAACTCGCCCGGGTTCACCAGTTGCGGGTTCGGCGACACCTTCTCGTACGGCCAGATGTCGGTGGGCGGTGTCGGGTCGACCGCGAGCCCGCTGCCCGAGCCGATCCCACCGGCCGAACCGGTGTCGGCGGTGTCGTGCGCCCGCGGCGCCGGAGCCGGATGGGCCGGTGCGAGACCGGGTTCGGACGACACCGCGGTGTTGTCGACCTCGGGCGTGCCACCGTCCATCAGCGCGTAGGAACCGCCGACCACGAGCCCACCCGCCAGCACACTCGCCGCCGCGGCGGCCACCGCGGTACCCCGACGAGTCCGGGCGGGCGCGGTGATCGGCACCACCTTCGTGTCACCGAGCGCGACCAACGCGGCACCGGCGGCGGGCGCGTAGGCGGCCGACCGGCACGGCAGCACCGGGACCCCGAAGCCCGCGGCGGCCTCGCGCACGGCGGGCGCGTCGGCCGACGAGCCGAGGAGCACCACGGCACCCGGCCGCACCGACGCCGCGTCGAGCTGGTCGCCCGCGGCCGCCACCCCGGCGCGCAACGCCTCCGGCGTGGACGGGCCGGTGTGCGAGCAGGCCGCGAGCACGCGGTGCCTGCCCGGATCGAGCAGCGTCATCGCCTGGTGGCCCGGCACCGCCTCGTAGACGAGCAGGGTGTCGAATTCGTCGAGCCAGGTCATGACGCCACCGGCGAACAGGTGCGCCGACTTGGCCGACACCAGCGACGCCGAACTCCACGGCGTGGTCGCCAGATGGGTGACGATCGCGCGGCGATCGGCGGCGTCACGGTATCCGACTGCCGCACCGGCGATCTCGTGGTCGTCGCCGAGTTCGGCCGCGAGCGCGTCGAGCGCGACGCGCACCGCCTCGGCCATCTCGGGTCTGCTGTCACCGGCGGTTCGGACGGTGCGCCGCAGCACCATCCGGTCGGTGAGGGTACTGCCCGTCTCGGCGAGCGCGACCGCGTGCACGGCTCCACGCTCGGTACTCACGCCGAGGGTTACCACTGATACTGCTGCCACCAGTCTTGCCTTCCCCTGTAGCGAAACGATGCCCCTGTGCGACACGGTGCGGGACGAACCGCGAATTGGAGTGCGGATGCACGCACGCTCATCTGATGATTCGTCACCGGTCAACGGCCGGATGGGTGGGAATCACACCGGTTCCTGACACGCTTCGGGTATGCGGATGTCGTATAGGTCGCGCTAGCGCTAGCCTGGGTGGGTGGAAGTACATGCGCAGGCCCGGTCCAAGCAGCACCGCCCGGACCCCGCGCTGGAATTGCAGGACGACCCACAGGAATTGATGCCGCGCAAGCGGCCGACCCAGGAACGCAGCAAGCGCAAGTTCGACGCCCTGTTGCAGGCCTCACGGGAACTGCTGGTCGAGGTGGGTTTCGAGTCGTTCACCTGTGAAGAGGTCGCCCAGCGCGCCGAGGTGCCGATCGGCACGCTCTACCAGTTCTTCGCCAACAAATACGTGATCGTGTGTGAGCTGAACCGGCAAGACCTGGTCGCGGTTTCGCGCGAGCTCGCCGACTTCCACGGTGAGGTGCCGTCGCTGGACTGGTTGCGCCACATGAACCAGTTCGTCGACCACCTGGCCAATCTGTGGACCACCGACCCGTCACGGCGCGAGGTCTGGCTGGCGATGCAGTCGACGCCGTCCACCCGGGCCACCGGTGCGCTGCACGAGAAGGAATTCGCCGAGGTGGTGTCGCAGATGCTGCGGCCCCTCACCCCGCGCACTCCCCGCGCCCGGCGCACCATGATGGCCGAGGTGCTGGTGCACGTCGTCTATTCGATGCTCAACTTCTCGGTGCAGGACGAGCAGTCCAACGCCGACGCCGTCGCCGAACTCAAGCGGCTGATGGTGGCGTACCTGCTGGTCGCCGAGAAAGAATCGCGGCACGTGAAAGGGCCCGGGTCGGAGGAATAAGCCCGACCCGGGCCCGGAGCTGCTGCGGCGCTAGGAGTTTCCTACCCGCCCCTCGATGAGGTCGGCGAGTTCGCCCGGATCCTCCAGGACGACCATGGCCGCCGCGGTGTCGCCGTCGTGGGTGAGCGACAGGTGCACGCGGACGCGCGGCAGGAACTCCGCGGCCAGGCCGTGCAGTTTGATGCTCGGCCTGCCCCACGCGTCGTTGACCACTTCGATCAGCGGATACGGGTTGTCCCCGATCTGCGGGCTGCGCGCGAAGCGCGACGACGCCCAGGCTTTGAGCACCGCCTCCTTCGCGGCCCAGCGGGCGGCGAAGCTGCGGGCCGGGTCGGTCTGTTTGCTCTGGCAGTAGCGACGTTCACCGGCGGTGAACGTCTCCCTGAGCATGGCCGACCCGGGCCGCTGCAACTGTTCGGCGAACTCGGAAATGGTCACCAAGTCCAAGCCGATACCGAGAATCGTCACGAAGCGGGAGCCTACGACGCTTCGCCGCGCTGCGGAGCGGAACCGAGCAGCCCGGTCTCGCAACCGATTCCGTTGGCCCGGTACAGCCCCTCGCCGAGGCGGGCCGTCGGCGAGAGCAACATGTCGGCCTCGAGCTGGCGGACCTGCTTCGCCGGGGTGCCGTCGGCGCCGAGGCGACGATCGGCGGGCTTCTCGTACAGTGCCGCGCCGCCGCACATGGCCTCGGCGAAGCGCTGCCTGCCCGCCAGCTGACGCGTCTGCGCCCGCTCTTGGTACTCCGCGCGCGCACCCGGCTCGATCGCGGCGAGGAACGCCTGCGGATGCACCACCGCCAGCAGACCCGACACGTGACCGAAGCCGAGCGAGGTCACCAGACCGGCCTTGAGCGCGAACTTCTCGCCGAAGCGCAGCGGTTCGCGGGCCCACACCAGGTGCGGGTAGGCCCGCATCTTCTCGTCGACGCAGTCCAGGCTCCGGTTCGGCGGCACCACACCGTTCTCCAGCACCTGGCACAGGCCGATGAGCTGGAAGGCCGCCGCGCCACCCTTGGCGTGGCCGGTGAGGCTCTTCTGCGACACCACGAACAGCGGGGCGCCGTCGGTACGGCCCAGCGCGCCCGCGAGCCGCTCGTGCAGCTCGGACTCGTTGGGATCGTTGGCGGCGGTGGAGGTGTCGTGCTTGGAGATCACCGCGATGTCGTCCGGGGTGACGCCGAGCTTGCGCAGCTCGGCGGCCAGCCGCGACCCGCTGCCGCCACGCCCCGCACCCAGCGCACCGAGACCCGGTGCCGGGATGGAGGTGTGCACGCCGTCGGCGAAGGACTGCGCGAAGGCCAGCACGCCGAGCACCGGCAGACCCATCTCCACGGCCACGTCACCTCGGGCCAGCAGCACGGTGCCGCCACCCTGCGATTCCACGAACCCGCCGCGACGGCGGTCGTTGGCGCGGGAGAAGTACCGGTCGCTGATGCCCTTGGCGCGCATGGCCGCCGAGTCGGCGGTGGCCGACATGTCACCGAAGCCGACGATGCCCTCGATCCCGAGATCGTCGTAACCACCGGCGACCACGACCTCGGCCTTGCCGAGCCGGATCTTGTCGACGCCTTCCTCCACCGACACCGCTGCCGTGGCGCACGCCGCGACCGGATGCACCATGGCGCCGTAACTGCCGACGTAGGACTGCACCACGTGCGCCAGCGCGACGTTGGGCAGCGCCTCCTGCAGGATGTCGTTCGGGCGCGGCTCGCCGAGCAGGTTGTCGACGTAGAGCGAGCG
Organism: Nocardia caishijiensis NBRC 108228; assembly: GCF_001612825.1. Taxonomy (GTDB): domain Bacteria; phylum Actinomycetota; class Actinomycetes; order Mycobacteriales; family Mycobacteriaceae; genus Nocardia; species Nocardia caishijiensis. The sequence goes on from NZ_BDBE01000033.1 coordinate 114,513, forward strand.
CATCGAGGACATGCCGCCCATGCCGGTGCCCTGGGTGTTGGCAACCAGACTCGGGTGCACCCAGCTCATCAGCTCGTCGGGGCTGAAGCCCGCGCTCACGAACGCGTCGACGGTGCAGACGATGTTCCACAGCGCGACACGGTCGATCGAGGCCGCCATGTCGGCGGAGATGCCCCAGATGGTCGGATCCCATCCGGTGGGGATCTGCCCGCCCACCACGCGCGAGAGCTTGGCCTTGCGCGGAACGCGGATCTCGGTGCCCGCCTTGCGGGTCACGGTCCAGTCGCCGGAGTCCGCGACCGGGGTGATGACCGTGTGCTCGGGGTCGGCGGTGTGGAAGGCCCGCGCCTCGGCCTCGTTCGCGACCGTGAAGGTGAGGTCCTGGTCGAGGAACACCGAGGTGAGCAGCGGGGCGGCGTTGTCGAGCATGGCGCCGTCGTCTTCGTAGCGGCGCACACCGCAGCGTTCGACGACGGTGTCGTGGTAGCGCTCGGCGACGTCCTCCTCGGGCACGAAATCACCGGATTCGGTGTCGTACCAGCCCGGCTTGGGGTCGTTCTCCCAGCGGATCAGACCGGTGGTCCAGGCCAGCTCGAGCACACCGGCGGCCGAGAGCTCGTCCTCGACCTCCATCTCGAAGCGGGTGCGCGATGAGCCGTAGGGGCCGAGTTCACCGGCGCCGACGATGACGACCATCTCGCTGAGATCGGCGGTCACCTCGCCCCATTCCGGCACCGGCAGCGCCGAGCTCATGGTCGGCGGTGCGGGCAGTGCGGCGATGGTTGCGGCGGTGGCCGCTTCCTCCTCGGCCGCGGCCGCCGCTTCCTGCGCCTGCTTGGCCAGCGCGGGCAGGTCGAGCTTGGCGCGGGCCAGGCCGCCGGTGAGGTCGATCTGCTGCGGACCGGTGACCGTCACCTGACGGGCCCGCGAGGTGCACCACTTCAGCAGTTCGTCGGCCATCTCGGTGGTCGACCAGGTGTGCACGCCCGCCGCCTCGACGGCCTCGACCATGGGGTCGTTGTGGCCCATCAGCCCGGTGCCGCGCACCCAGCCGATCAGCGCGTGTACCAGGGTGACCCGCGCGGCCCACGACTTCTCGGCCTTCCACCGGCTGACGACCGCGTCGAGCGCGGCCTTCGACTCGCCGTAGGCGCCGTCGCCACCGAAGAGGCCACGATTGGGCGAACCCGGAAGCACCACATGCAGTTTCGCGTCGACGTCGTGGTCGGCGCCGAGGGCGGACAGGCCGCCGATCAGCCGCTCCACCGACCACAGCAGGACGCGCATCTCCATCTCGGCGCGCGCACCGGCGTCGGCCAGGTCACCCGCGACGCGCGGCGCCGCGAACGGCAGCAGCAGCGTCGGGGTCATGGCGTCCTTGATCTTGGTCTTGGCGCCACCGGCCGTGTCGACCTGTTCGGTGCCGACCCAGTCGATCAGGGCGTCGAGATCCTGGTAGGAGGCCATGTTCGCGGGCACCACCCACAGCGCCGCGCCGTGGCGGGCGTTGTCGCGGTAGAGCGAACGGTAGAACCGCAGCCGTTCGTCGTTCAGCCGCGAGGTGGTCACCACCACGGTGGCACCACCGGCGAGCAGCTTGCCGGTGACGGCGGCGGCGATGGATCCCTTGCTCGCGCCGGTGATCACGGCGACGTCGTCGGACCACAGGCCCGGCTCGGTGGTGTCGAGCGCGGCCTGCGCGATCTGCCCGTACACCCCGGCCAGGACCGACCGTGCCTCGCCCATCGCCCGCTGACGCCACCACTTCGCCTGTGCCGCGACGGCTTCCCCGGCGCCGACGTATCCGTCGATCGGGAGTTCGGCGGTGTCGGCGTCGTTGCCGAGCCACAGCTTGGCGAGGTCTTCGCGGGCGGTTGCCCAGCGGTCGTCGATGAGCACTGCCTTGCGGGCGTCGAACGCCGGGGCGACCAGACGCGGCCAGTCCGAACCCAATTCGGCCGACACGAGATCGACCAGGGTGTCGGGTGTCGCTTCCGGTGCGCTCACCTGCTCGCTGAGGCCGAGCTGCTCGAGCACCACCCGGGCCGCGGTGGCGAGCACGCCGTCACGACCGGTGATCTGCTCGGTGAACTCACCGAGCGCCGCCGCGTCGACGGTGCCGCCCGACGCGCCTCCGGCCGAGGGCAGCGAGACCGCGACCCCGCGCCGGGCGGCGACCGCCTGCACGGCGGCGTCGATCGCGGCGTCGACGGAGGCAGCGTCGGTGAGCGCGCCACCGGTGAGCCCACCGAGGTCCCCGCCACGCACGCTGGCGCCTTCGCGGGTGCCGAGCGACACCTCGGCGGTGACGTGGCTGGCCCAGCCGTCGCCGAGCTCCCAGACCTTCTTCACCCGGTCGGCGATGGCGGCGGGCCGCTTGCCCGAGGGTCCGAAGACCTTGCGCAGGTGGTCGCCGATGGCGTCGGTGAGCACGGTGCCGAAGGGCTTGTAGGTGCGGGCCAGGCGTTCGACGGTGGCCGCGAGGGCACCCATGTCGGCGTCGGCGGCACCGTCGATGGCACCGAGGGACAGCTCGGCGCCGAGGTCGACGAGCAGCTGGTTGCGGCGCGAGGACACACCGTCGCAGAGGCCCTCGATGGTGTCGACCGGGCCGATCTGGTCCAGGCGCAGCTTGGTCCACAGCGCGATGAGCACGCGGGTGGCGTCGGCGGCGGTGAAGGCGATGTCGTCGGGGCGCGGTCCGCCGGTCGCCACCGGTGCGGCGGCCACGGGAGCGGCTGCGGCAGCAGGGGTTTCGGCGGCCGGGGTCTCCTCGATGTCGTCCTCGACCGGCGCGGGATCGGTGTCGGTGGAGTAGACGACCGCGGCATCGCGCTCGACATTGACCACCTCGACCGTCGCCCCACCGAACGCGGGCAGTTTCAGCGTCTGGCTGGCCAGGTTCGCCACGGTCGGCGTGGCCCCGAGACCGATCTCGACGAAACGCTCCACGCCGAGCCCGCCGTGGGCGGTGTCGGTGAACAGCAGGTCCTGGGTCTCGATCCAGCGGACCGGGCTGGCGAACTGCCAGGCCAGCAGCTCGATCAGCACCACGCGGCACAGTTCGGCGTCGCGCTCGGCCCAGCTGTCGAAGTCGGCGAGCACCGCTTGCAGCGGCTCCGACGGCACGAGTTCGGCGATCTCGGTGAGGAATTCGCGTTCCAACGAGAACGGGCGCGGCACCAGGTTCGGGATGTAGCGCCCGACGAGCACCTCCGGGTGCACCTCGGTGGGCAGCAGCTGTTCGAGCTTGTGCCGGAACTCCGGCACGCCGTCGCGCAGCACCGAGGAGTGGAACGGCACGTCGATACCGGGGACCAGGATGAACGCCCGCTTGCCACCGAACTCGGCGCGGCGACGGTCGATCTCGGTCTCCAGGGCCTCCAGCCCGGCCACGGTGCCCGCGATGGCGTACTGCGAGCCGCGCAGGTTGAGGTTGACGACCTCGAGGAACTCGCCGGTCGCTTCGCCGATACCGGTGACGAAGTCGATCACCTCGTCGTCGGGCAGGCCGATCTGCGACGGGCGGATGGCGGCCATCCGGTAGTCGCTGCGGCCCAGCGCGTCGCGCGGGACCAGTTCGTGCATGGCCGAACCGCGCTGGAACACCACCTCGAGCACGGCTTCCAGCGGCAGCACACCGGCCACGGCGGCCAGCGCGTTGTACTCACCGACCGAGTGCCCGGCCAGCATGGCGCCTTCGACGAAGGCACCGGCCTCGCGCAGCTCGGCGACCTGGGCGACGCCGAGAGTGGCCATGGCGACCTGGGTGAACTGGGTCAGGTGCAGCACACCGTCGGGGTGGCGGTGTTCGACACCGCGCGCCTTGAGGTAGGTGGGGTTGTCGCGCACCACCGCCAGGATCGAGAAACCGAGGGCCTCGCGGGTGTGCGCGTCGGCACGCTCCCACACCCGTTTGGCCGCCTTCGAGCGGGTCAGTGCGTCCAGGCCCATCCCCTTGCGCTGGATGCCCTGTCCGGGGAAGGCGTACACGGTCTTCGGGGCGGCGGTGCGCCCGGTCGCGGTCATGACCAGGTCACCCTCGACGCGGCAGGAGACCTCGACGATCTCGGCGCCCGCGTCCACCGCGATCCGCTCCACCCGCACGTCGACGGTCGCGCCGGGGCGGACCATGCCGAGGAACCGGGTGGTCCAGGCCGTGAGAGTGCGTGCGGGAACGGAGCTTTCGGGATCCACCGCGACCACCGCGTGCTGGGCGGCGGCGGACAGCCACATGCCGTGCACGATCGGGCTGCCGAGACCGGCCAGCTTGGCGGCGGCCTCGCTGGTGTGGATCGGGTTGTGGTCGCCGGAGACGGCGGCGAAGGCGTGCATGGCGCGGGGCGCGGCCATGCGCACATCGCGACGGCGGCGACGCGGGGTGTCGGTGGCCGCCTCGGCGACGGCCCCGGCGGCGCGCGGCGGGTCGGTGAGCTCACCGGCGCCGTTGCGACCCCGGATGGCGAAGCGCTCGACCAGCCGGGCGAGCGGGGTGGCGTCGAGCCCCTGGTCGAGGATGACCCCGATATTGACGGCCACCTCGACCACCCGGCCCATATCGGTGTCGACCACCGCGCCACCGTCGGCGCGGACCACGAGAATCGCGGTCTCCGAGGGAAGTTCGGCGAGCAGTTCGATCTGGTGATCCAAGTGGACCAGGTCGAGCATGCCCTCGATCACGGAACCACCGGCGGGCGTGCGGGCCGCGCCGAGCACCGCGAAGACGGCGGGCCAGCAGGCACCGACGAGCACGTCGGGCGCGGTCCGGCCGAGGGTGCTGAGCGCCTCGGGCAGACCCGAACCGGTGACGCCCGCGTGGTCGGCGATCAGATCGGGCCGCCAGGCCAGGTTCAGGTGGGCCACACCGGACTTCACCTCCGGCAGCGACGCCCCGGCGGCCACGCCGAGCAGCGCGGACATGGCGGCTTCGGCGTCGGCTTCGGTGATGACCGGTGCCCCACCGGAATACACGCTCACCGGGACGGTGATCCGGATCCGCACCGCGTCCTTGCCCAACAGCGGAACAGCGAGTTCGACATAGCTGAATTCGGCCTCGGGGCCGGTGGTTTCGGTCAGCATGGCACCGGTGCCCGGGTGCACAGCACTGCCCTGCTCGACCACCCACTCCGACACCGCGCCGAGGCGATGCACCGGGTTCACGGTGGTGCGCCCGGCCCACTGCACATCGGGGGCGGCCAGCACCGTGTCGATCGGACCCGCGACCACATCGGCCACCCGGCGCGCGTCCACCGCCGCCGGGGTGACACCCGAGCGGACCAGGCTGAACGCGGTATCCTGCTCGAAGCGGTCGAGCAGTTCGCCTACCGGCTCGTCGACGCGGGTGATGCCCGCCACCGCGACGGTGCCGGGGATCACGCACACCTGGTCGGCCGAGTAGCGCGGATCATGGGCCTGCCACAGCGAATCCGAGCGCCACCAGCGGCGCACGTCGGCGTCGATGACGGGCACGAAGTTCACCGGCTTGCCCGGCGTCTTGCACAGCGACACGAAGAACGGCACGTCGGCCGGGTGCAGCACGGTCTCGGCGACAGCCGGGTACTGCTTCTTCAGCGCGCACAGCGCCTGCACGGGGTGCTCGAAGTCGGCGTCGTCGGCGAAGAGGGTTTCGATCTCGCCGCGGTCGGCCGGGTGCAGCCGGGCCTCGGTGCGCCGCATCATCTCCGCGAACCGGTCGCGCCAGCTGATGTCGAGCCAGTCCGAGCGGGTGGCGTCGCGAATGGCGTCACCGATGTCGCTGCCGCAATCGAAGGAGATCGGGACATCACTGGAAACAGCCAGGGAGACATAGCGTTCCAGCCACTGCTGGTAGGTCATGGTCGCCACGTCGCCGAAGTACGGCTTGGCGGTGGCGTCGAGCGCGGCGATGATCTCGTCGCGGCGCGCGGCCACGGCGTCGGCGTCACCGGCGACCTCGTCGAGCAGGCGACCGGTGCGCGAGGCGGCGTTGTCGATCTCGTGGATGTCGGCGCCGAGCTGGCTGCGACCCGAGGCCATGCCGCCGCTCGCGGTGCCCGCACCCACCCAGTCGGGGGTGCCGGGGGTGTCGACAAGGAGCTGCTTGACCTCGGGGGCCGTGGTCGCCTCGAGGGTCGCCATGGCCGCGGTGCCGATCAGCACGCCGTCGAGGGGCATCACCGGGTAGCCGTGGTTCGTCGCCCAGGTGCCGGTGAGGTAGTCGGTGGCGCGCTCGGGCGTGCCGATGCCGCCGCCGACGCAGACCACCACATTGGTGCGGGCGCGCAGTTCGGCGTAGGTGGCCAGCAGCAGGTCGTCCAGGTCTTCCCAGGAGTGGTGCCCGCCCGCTTTGCCACCTTCGATGTGCGTGATCACCGGGTAGTCCGGCACCTCGTCGGCGATCCGCAGCACGGCCCGGATCTGCGCGACGGTGCCCGGCTTGAAGGCGACGTGGCTGATACCGACCTCGGTGAGCTCGGCGATCAGCGCGACGGCTTCGTCGAGTTCCGGGATACCCGCGGTGACGATCACACCGTCCAGCGGCGCACCGGCCGCACGTGCCTTCTGCACGAGCCGCTTGCCACCGAGCTGCAGCTTCCACAGGTACGGGTCGAGGAACAGCGAGTTGAACTGCACCGCGCGGCCCGGCTGCAGCAGCTGACGCAGCTCGGTCATCCGGTCGGCGAAGATCTGTTCGGTGACCTGTCCACCACCGGCCAGCTCGGCCCAGTGCCCGGCATTGGCCGCCGCGGCGACGATCTTCGCGTCGACCGTGGTCGGCGTCATCCCGGCCAGCAGGATCGGCGAGCGCCCGGTGAGGCGGGTGAAGGCGGTCTCCACGACGATGCGACCGTTGGGCAGGCGCACCGGCTTCGGCGCGAACGCCGACCACGGCACCGACGGTTCCGGCGCCGCACCCGGGGTGAGCAGGCTGCGCTGACCCGCGCGCGTGGCCGCCGCGACGACACCGACACCCGTGCCCTTGAGCGAACCACCGGTCAGACGCGAGAGCAGGTCGCCGGGGCCGAGGTCGAGGATCCACTGCGCGCCCGCGTCGACGGCGGAGTCGACGATGGCGACCCAGTCGATGGGGTCGACGAGCACCTGCTGTGCCAGCGTGGCCGCCAGATCGGCGTCGAGCTCGCACTGCCTGGCCCAACCCGCCACCACGTCGACGGTCTCGGCCAGGGCCGGATGATGGAAGGCGACGTCGACGGTCACGTCCTCGAAGACGGGCGAGAACACCGCGCCACCACGGGTTTTCGCCTCACGCTCACGATTCTGTTCCTCGTGCAGCCGCGCGCAGCGCGTCCGCACCCGATCGATCTGCGCGGGCGCGCCCGACAGCACGACCCGCCTGCGGCCGTTGCGGATCGACACCACCGCGGCCTGCGCCGGGTCGACCCCTTCGCTCACCTCGGCGACGATCGCGCGCAACTGCTCCGGATCGACATTCGACACCGCGACCATCGGCGAGCGCTCCCCCACCGGCATCAGCCCGCGCCTGCGCGCGATCAGACCGGCGGCGGCCCCGACGAGCTGGGCAATCGCCAGCAGCTCCGCGTCGCGCGCGCCCCCGGCCCGCACAGCCTCCGCGGCGAACAGCCCCTGCGAGTGTCCGATGACCGCCACCGGCGCCTGCTCGGCCGGGTCGAGACCCTGCAGTCGCAGCGCGCGGATCGCCGCGAGCTGGGTGAGCAGCACGCCTGGCATCGATACCGGCGCCGACCGCAGGATCGCGTCGGCCGGTGCCGACGACGGCTCCTCCGGTTCGTCGAGTTCGCTCTCGAGCACCCACCCCATGGGGTCGAATCCACCCGGACGGACCATCAGCAACTGGGTGGCAACCGGATCGATCAGCGCTGCGGCTTCGTGCACCAGCGCCGTCAACTCCGACTCGAGCGCGCTGTCGCGCCCGATCTCCTCGAGCTCGCGCAGCCACTGCGCACCCTGCCCGCCGAACGCCAACGCATACCCCGAACCGCTGCGCAACTGCTCGAGCAGCGACACCCGGACACCCGTCGCCCGGCCACGACCTTCGGCTTTCGCGGTCGACCCCGTGCCCATCTCGGTGCTCTCGTTGATCGTCAAGTCGCTCGACTTCCTTCTCCTGGCGCTCCGCCCACCGACGGCACGCACACGTATCCGGCAGCCCCTCGGGCCTGTTTGAGAGCCACGATCGCACAAAATCATGAGGAAAGCCTCACGTTTCTCGCCCCCACGACAGCTACCACCCAGTATTTATGCACGCATGTACCACATTATTCTGAAACATGACCCCGCCTCATGTTTGAACCCGCAGGTGAGGCCCCAGTGTCCGTTTGCAAAACATGAGTGCCCCTCATATTGACTTTATCGAATCGTTATAACCCCAGGTCGTGTTACCCACCAGTACGCCACGCCGCCCCAACGCTTGGGACAGCCCGATTCGCCCGGTAGAGTTTGGACGGTCGTACACATCCAGCGCGAGTGGCGAAATTGGCAGACGCGCCAGATTTAGGTTCTGGTGTCCACGGACGTAGGGGTTCAAGTCCCCTCTCGCGCACAGATTTGTGGCACGCGTGCCACCAGAGGCCTTCGCGCGCTCGGCCGCGCCACCCGACGTCGACCGAGGCGTGTCCGGGCCCAATCCTCCACATACAGCGAGACCCCGGCCCAACTGAGCCTTCTCACGTCGCCGCTACGACCAATAACCGGGGCCCCTAGGCGTTGACTTGCAGGCGGCCGTGACGCACACTTCATAGCAGCTGCCTGACCGGGCCGCCGAGGCGCGGAAGGTGATACGGATGTTGCACATCAAACTGACCGAAGCCGTACCCGCAGAGGACCCGACTGATCCTCTCGAGCGCGACTTCTACGGCTGGGACCCCAACCGATCGTTGGAAGAGAACTGGCGATCCAACCGCGGCTACTACGCGTTGGGCACGCGAGCCGATCGCGAACAGTACGTTCTCTTCTCGTACAACAAGACCGGCCGCATCGTGATGGCCGCTCGGATCGACGGGATCGTCGATGCGGTCGGTCGACCGGGGCGGCGGATCATCGCAGGCGAACTGCTCGACACGGACCACCCCGTCTGGCAGGCCTACGTCGGCGACCTCGCTCCCGCGAAATCACGGAGTGCACGTAATCCGATCACCTACGACGACGATACGACTCCGGGATTCGGCAGGCCGTGCCGCTGCGGGTGCGGCACGGAGATTTTCGGCGCCGTCTTCGTCTCCGGTCACGACCAAGCCGCGCTTCATCAGCGGGTCGCGATGATCGGCACGATCCCCGAGTTCTTGGACTGGTTCGACGCCGTGATGGCCGGGAACACCGAGTCCGACCGAACGCAGACGACAGTGCTCCGCACCGATGGGCAACTCGTCCTCTCGGTGCGAACGGACGGAGGAGTCGACCTCACCTTCGCTCCGAGCACACCTGCCGAGGCGAAGGAGAGGGGGCGATTGTGATTGTCGAACAATCGATGTGCTCTGCACACCGTCAACCGCACAACCCCGCGCGTACTGGCGCAATGCAGTCAGCTGCCGCGTGAAATGCACCCAGCCCGTCGACAACGCGAAGACCCCCTACCGACGGGGGCAAGGGGTCTTCGGGGCCTAGTAACGACAGATCCTGTCTGCCGCTGTACAGGAACCAGGGTAGCACCGATCAGCCGAATTGGAGTCCCAGCGCCATGCCCCATCGGATCGTTCCCCATCTGAGTCCTGCCCGGCTGTCGCTGTACCGTTCCGAATGTGGGAGCGCCAGCGATCACCGGGCTGGTGCTCTATACGTATGGCAGGTGGAGTTGCATGCGGCATGGTACGAGGTGCTGGGCCTGGTAGAGATGCTGCTACGTCAATCGGTGGACAACGCCCTCGCCGACTGGAACCATCGTGCGCTACTGCCAGGTGGAGGAACCCGGGATTGGCTGACCACAGCGGCCAGGCCTCTCGACTCGCTCGCCGCGAAGATGTCCCGAGACGCTCAGGTGGCAGCGCAGAAGGCCGCCGACAAAAGGCCGCGCAATCACCCTCGCTTCAACGCTCCGGTCATCCACGATGATCTGGTAGCCCAGCTGACCTTCGGAAATCTCGCCCATCTCCTTCCTACCAAAGCCGCCCCGACCAACAGGAGCACACGAGCCACCGGCCGGTCCGCTCGCGAGAATCTGTGGCTGCACGGACTCATCAATACCTTCCCCAACCGCGCCCAAGTCTGGCCAGTCGGGGCGCGCGGTGACACTGCAGGCCGCAAGGTATGCCTCGGCTACCACGTCGGAAACACGATCGGTCGCCTCAGAGATTTGCGCAACCGCGTGAGCCACCACGAACAAACGCTCGCAGCCAATCATGCCGCCCGCCACGAAGACGCACTGCTGCTTGCACGCGCTATAGACCCACGCGCTGCTGCGGCCATCAGCGAACTCAGCACTGTCCCACGTGTTCTCGCCCGGCGGCCGCGGTTCTGAACGATTAGGTACACCGTCGCAGAGCGAAACTCCCGGCGAGACCGCGTATTACCGCAGCAGCACCGGGAGCTCGAACCTAGTCGACTATCTGCCAGAACTCCCGCTCAGGGCAGAACCTGCGGAACCGCTTCGGGATTCACGTGGCCGACCACGCCACCGATGATGGCGCCGACGGCCGCATGGGGAAGTACACCGATGAGCAGACAGATCGGATAACCCACGCCCAACACGATCGCGGACGGGATGCAGTTGACCAGAGTGGCCAGCGCACCGATCCCGGCACCCGCGAGTGCACCGTTGATCACGGGGTCGGAATTCTCGGCCTTCGGGTTGGTCGCGATCTCCTGCAACGGAGTCTCGATCACGTCCGGAACCACCGGTGCGGTTGCCTCCGGAACCACGGGGGCGGCGACCTCCGTGACAGCGTCTTCGCTCGAGAACTCGACCTCCGGCGAAATGACCGCTTCCACGGCCGCTTCCGCCGGAACGGCTGAGCCGAACGAGATCTCGGCGACGGCGTTCGCGAGATTTTCCGCCTGGACGGCCAGCACGGCAGTCGGCTGCGCCTGCTGATCAGCGAGGGCATCCGCGGACGCCGCACCACTACCAGCGAAGGTGACCGCCACGATCACCGGCAGTGCACCGAGGAGAATGCTGCGAGTTGAGCGCGAGAACATTGACTACTCCCTCTGGAAACTTATGCCCCCCGAACCGGACCAATCGAATGTCGACCGAGCTATTAGTAATAGCCGAAAAGCATCAAAGCAACCTTTGTGATCTATTTCACATTACTGCCTGTTGACCAATCCATTCTTCGGTTCGGATTCGCGATCGATATACGAATCTCTCTCGCGTACAGATAGGTGGCGTGCAGGGCGTATTCGGAATTCCGCGTTTTTGCCCGGCTCAGGGTCGGGGTGCGTGGCGCGTCCGGAGTGCTGTTGAGCCTCAGGCCCGTTGGGAACGATCGCCCGGGTTCCGCGCCGGGTATATGCGCCGCCCTCCACCACCCGGGAAGAGCACTAGGGAATACCCGCCCCGCTCACGGGCGGCGCGGTTGTTGCGCTCGCACAATCGGAGCTGCCCGTCGACATATCGGGCGAACGTGGCCGCGATCCGAGTCTCCTCATGGGGTTTCCCGTCCGTCCATCGCAGAACGGGCCCGTCGAATCCGCCGACCGCGCGCACATAATCGAACGTATAGCCCTGATGGGTGAGAACGACGGCGGCGTCAGACGGCAATGCCCACCTACCGCCCACGTCGTCGACGATCTCCCGCGCGTCGTCCCGCAATTGATCGAAGCTGCGAATACCGCCAGTCTCGCTCCCTCGAAAGAGGTCACCACACGCCTCACCCATTTGCAGAAGGTACTGCCGAAACACAGCGGGAAACCGCCCGCCGATCCGTGACTCGACGGCCTCGAGCTCGGCGTCGGTACAACCTTCGAAAGTGACGAGCCGCGCCCGATGCCGATCGATCAACTCTTGCGGCGTGTCGACAAACACGTACTCAGGTCGTTCCGCGAGCGCGATGAGCCGCGACTTCCATTCCTCGACAACGGTTTCCGCGTCTATCGCTCCCGACATGAGCCACATCATCGCACGGCCGACAGCGTGCGATCGTCGCCGAAGTTCGGACCGCACCCACGTCGGCGCGGGTCAACTCAGCAGTGCGCGCAGATAGCGGCGGCGGTAGTGACGCTGGGCGACGAGCAAGATCGGAAAGAGTCTCCGCCAGTATCCGGCCGGTGCGGGTTTGGTGAGCGACCGTAGGGTGAATTCCACGATCCCGTCAGGTCGTCGATGCACGACGAATGCCTCCTCTCCGCACACCGGATGCCCAGGCAGAGTGCCGTAGGCGAACCCACACCTGTCCTCGTTATCGACCACCGCCACCACCCGCACGGGTTCGTGCACCGACAGCGGCCCCCACCCGACACTCACCCGATACTCCGCACCGACCACCACACGCGAATCCGGTACCACCCGAAAACCACTGCGCTGCTTGACTCCCCAACACAACACCGCCTGCCGCGCTTCTTCCCACACCCGCTCGCCCCGCCCGATCACCACCGACGTCTCGAACCGCCGGAACCCACCGAATTCGTCGGCCCAGCCGCTCTCGGCGGGACAGGTCGCACCCGCGGGCGCATAGGTCAGAGCCTGCATGCCCACGACGATAGAGCGCGACCGAGTTCTTCGGCCAGGAAGGGAAGCTTGGCAGGGAACTCAGCATTCGGACGGACTAACCTCATCCGCATGGGTAGGGGAAATCGAACGTATCGGGTCGTGGACGGGCAGCGGGTCGAGGGCACGTGGCGGCCGATCTTCATCCGCAACGGGGGCAGCTATTTTCTGACCGACCTGAAGATCTACGCCGATGGTGCGATCGACTGCTGGGGCATGATCGATCTCGACGGTTTGCGGGACAAACTCGCGAGTGGTTGGGTCGCCACCACGATCGAGTCGGGTGCGCAGGCTTCGGCACACGATTTGGCCGGGTGGAAGTTTCTCGAGCCGCAGGTGTGGATCGACCCGGAGGACTTCGTGGTTCAGGTCGCCGACGCGATCGACCGGCTCAACGGACGACCCGATTCGACCGGCCGCTGTCGTCAATTGATCGCCGGTTACGTGAACAGCCGCGACGAAGCCGAGCGCCGGGCCTTGGCCGAGGCGTATCTGAAGATTCCGAGATCCGATCGGCGTTATGCGCTCGGCGACATGGACAGCAAGGATTGGCCCCTGCGGGTGATCTGCACCGCCGTGGACGAACCGATGATCGGCGGCGGCGAGTTCGTCACCGAGCAGATGCGCGATGACGCGTTCGCATATTTCATCGAGCGCACGCGGTCCGAGGACGAGTGGGCGCAGCGGCGGGTAACGGATGAGCCGGAGCAAGGGCGATCCGACGCGATCACCCTGCCCCAGGTCGTCTTTCCGCAAGGATGGCCCGACGAAGCGGGTGTTCTGGTGTTGCGCAACGAGTTTCCCGCGCCGGTCACTTACGACGACCACCGCTATCGCACCGTCGTGCACGCCTATTGGGCGCTCTCCACCCGAGAACCGGACATCGCCGAACAGATCCGGCAGGCCGAACGCCCCTACGACGCCCGAAAGATCGCCATGACGGGCACTCGGCGCCCTGACTGGTCGGTCATACGCTCAGCAGTCATGGCCGCCCTGCTTCGCGCCAAATTCACTCAACATCCCGAGCTGGCCGAACGGCTCGTCGCTACCGGCGACAGTCCCATCTACTATCAGGAATTGAACTCCCCGTATTGGGGCACGGGCAGCGAGGACGGCGCCAACTGGCTCGGCCGACTCCTGGAACTGATTCGAGCCGAGTCGGTGTGCGCCCGTATCGGACTCGCCGAGTTGTCCTGAGTTCACGGTCTACAACCGACTGGGTACGTTCAACAATGGCCGAGACGATCGACGCGGGCTCGAAGACTCTCTGAGTAAGGCGTCGCCAGCCGCTCCGCACTGAGCCACGTTTTCCGGCCACGATGCACGGCGTCTTCGGCGAACCGGCTCAGACCGCGATCCGCAACTCACATCGGGGCTGTCGCCATGACCGGCGCCTTCCCTGTCAGCACAGCTGTCAGTCGGGCGTCAGGTCCGTGTCAGCGAGGCCGGACAAAGTGTGTTCATCGAACAAAGCGGGACCGACCGAAGTGGTTGGGTCCCAGGAGATTACGAGGAGCACATCATGAACACCACCATCACCCTGACCGACCAGGACAAGGCCACCCTGCGCACCGCCGCTTACGGAGCCGTCTCGCTGATCGCCGCCGCCGGTGCGCCGCACAAGGCTGTCTCGCACGGTTCCGTCGCGCTCACCTCCGCGACGGGGCTGGTCGGACATGTTCTCTCGACGAAGTCTCGTGACATCCGCCTGCCGGGTAAGACGGTCGCCGAACTCGCCGACACCGTGTTGCCGAGCCTGACCGCGGCCATGGCCGTGCTCGCCGCCTACCCCGGCGAGGCAGCCAACTTCCGCGATACCGTGCTCGTCGCGATCGATGCGGCGACGCGGCCCGCCAAGGGGGCGGCGCGCCCGGCCGTCACCGCGATGGCCGCGAAGATCACGGGTGCGCTCGACGCGTGAACCCTGGCGGAGCACCACCCTGCGGCGCCCTGATCTCACAATCGGGGCGCCGCTGCGCGTTGCTACGAACCGGACGACAGACCCGACGGTCGATCGTGGTCGATCTGCGCGCCGAGGAACGTCGCCGTCATCGCGAAGCTCTGCACGACTTCCGGTTTCGGCGGGCCGGGGTAGGTGTAGCCGTAGGTGCCGTCGGACTGTAATTCCCAGCGGGGCGGTTTCGGTGTGCCCAGCTTGGTGACGGGCGGGCACCAGGCGGGAAGATCCGCGGAGCCACGCGGCGGAACCCAGACGCTGCGCGGGACGCTCGCACCCTCGGTGCACAGGACGAGGGCGTCGACGCGGTAGGGGTCGTCGGTGTTGTTGGTGCAGGAGAAGCGGTGGCAGTCGACACCGGGCACCACCTGCTGCGCCGACGCGGGCGGGGCCACCGCGACCAGGGCGGCGAATGCTCCACCGAGGGCCGCGACCGTAAACCGTTGCTTCATGACAACTCCTCCACTTTCCATGCCTCGCACGCCGTCTCGAGCGCGCACGACACACCATAGTTACGAAACTAGAAGTTTCGCAATGTGTCGACCGCAACGATCCGTTCCGCGGTAGGGGCATGGTCGGGGTCGGCGAGCCACTGGCTTGCCACACCGACGAGCAGCGCGAAGTAGTGCGACCCCACCGCGTCGACGGTCTCGGCATCGGCGGTGTCGGGGTCGAGCCCGCCGAAAGCGTGGGCGAGGATGCGACGGGCGGCGCGTTGCCCGGCGGCGATCATCGCCCGGATCTCCTCGTCGTGCCGGGCGGCCGACACCGACTCGAAGTTCACGTACCACAGCGCCCGGTGCTCGTTGATCGAGGCGATGATCCGCTCCCACCTCGCGGCGTTCCCGGCCGGACCGGGCGGATCCACGCCGTCGAGCGCGGCGAAGAGGACATCACCCCATTCCCGGTTGAGGTCGTGCAACGTGTCGGTGAGCAGGCGTTCCTTGGATCCGAAGTGGTAGTTGATCGACGCCTGATTGGCTCCCGACGCCTTGACCAACTCGCGCACGGTCGTGTTCGCGTACCCCAGCGAGAGCAGACAGTCACGTGCCGCCTGCCGGAGCTTGTCTCGATTGCTCATGTGGCGATACTATATATAAACGTTCGTTTACAACGACCGTTTAGAACAGACGTATACATGGAGGAATCCCATGCACGCCACTACTTCAGCCCCACCGGTGCTGTCCCTACGCGGACTGCGCCGCGAGTACCCCGGCGAGAGCGGCTCGGTCCACGCGCTGCGCGGTGTCGACCTCGACCTCGCGCCCGGGTCGTTCACGGCGATCATGGGCCCCTCGGGGTCGGGCAAAACGACCCTCCTGCACTGCGCGGCCGGGTTGCAGCCGCCGACTTCGGGCCGGATCACCTTCGGCGGCCAGGCGCTGGACGCGCTCGATCAGACCGAGTTGGCGAAGCTGCGCCGCCGCCGGATCGGGTTCGTCTTCCAGTCGTTCAACCTGCTGCCCGCCCTGTCGACGATCGACAATGTGGAGCTGCCGCTGCGTCTGGACGGGCGGCGCCCGGACCGCGACCGCACCCGCGCCCTCCTGGCTCATGTCGGCTCGGCGAACGCGCCGAGCACCGGCCCGACCAACTCTCCGGGGGTCAGCGCCAGCGCGTCGCGATCGCTCGTGCCCTGATCACCGAGCCCGAGGTGGTGTTCGCGGACGAGCCGACCGGCGCGCTCGACATCCGTAGCGCCCGAGACGTTCTCACCCTCCTGCGTCGCCTCGCCGACCAGGGACAGACCATCATCATGGTCACCCACGACCCGGTCGCCGCGTCCTACTCCGACGAGGTCCTGTTCCTCGCCGACGGCAGCCTGATCGATCGTCTCGCCCGACCCACTGCGGGCGATGTCGCGAACCGGATGGCCGTGCTGGTCGAATCCGCCGAACGCGACTCGACTGTGTGGTCGCGATGATGCGCCTGGTCGCGCGCTCGTTCGCGCACCACCGCGCCTCCGCCGTCGCGACCGGGCTCGTCGCGGCCGCCGGAACGGCGCTGGTCACCGCCATGGCAGGCCTGTTGGGCACGGGTCTTTCCGCTGTTCCGGACGACCGCGACTTTCTCGTCCAGTTCCCGCTCATCCTCGGCGGTTGGGTGCTGGCGATCGTCCTGTTCGCGATGATCTCCACGATCGCGGTCGCCCTGCACGGGCGAGCGAACGAGATCGCGGGCATCCGGCTCATCGGCGCGACGCCGCCGCAGATCCGCCGGATGATCGCCGCCGAAACCGCCATCGTGGCGAGCATCGCCGCCCTTCCCGGGCTGCTCGGCGGCCAACTGCTCGGCGTGGGCCTGCTCGCGGGCATTCGCGGCGCGGACCTGGTGGACGATGCCACGGGCTATGCACCCGGAGCGGTGTTTCCGCTGATCGCGACGGTGCTGATGCTCGGCGCCGCCGTTGCCGCCGCCTGGATCGGCAGCCGGACCATCGCCGCCAGGAGCCCGGTCGAGGACCCTGCTCCGGCACGGTCGCGGGGCGGGGCAGGGCGCCGGATCGCGGCCGGTGCGGCACTCACGGCGGGTCTCGCGTCCTCCATCGCCGTGCTCACGGTGGATGCGGACGACATCATGACCACCGCGCTGACCGGCCCCGCGTGCGTCCTCGCTGGCGTCGGCTCCGGTCTGCTCGCACCGGAGCTGATCCGCGCGGCGCAGCGCGTGCTCGCCCGGATTCCGGCGCTGCGCTCGGGTCCCGCGGGGCATCTCGTGGCACTCAATCTGGCCACCGCGCCGGAGCGGATACGTCCGGCGGTGACGTTCCTGACCCTGTTCATCGGGGTCGCGGCGGGGACCTTGTCCATGCAGAGCATCGAGAACGGTCACGGCGCCGACGGCGGCGACGGGGAACTGATGGCCACCATCAATTACCTGGTGGTGTTCCTCATCGCCGCGTTCATGGCAATCGCCCTGTCCAACAATCTGATCGCGTCCATCGCCCGCCGCCACACCGAGTTCGCCACCATGCACCTCATCGGGGCGACACCGAGCCAGTCACGACAGATGCTCATCGGTGAGGCCGCCACGGCCGTCACCATCAGCACGGTCACCGGCGCCGTCGGCGCGTTCGTCACCACCGTGCCGTTCGCGATCGTCAAAACCGGTGGCCCACTCGCCGCCTTCGCACCACTGCCCTATGCGGTCGCCGTCGTGCTCGGCGCTTGCACGACGGTGGGTGTGACCGCGGTGGCGGGTCGTCGAGCGGTCCGCGCCGCCGCGGCGTGAGACCGACCACCCGTCGAGCCGACCACCGATCGGTCGGCTCGACGGACCACCACGATGTTCGTGGAGAGATACTCCGTCGCCCGATCCCACCCGTTTGCCATTTGATTCGACATACGTCAATATCGATGCATGTCGAAGTCGGAGCTGGATCTGGCAATTGATGCCACCTGCTGCACGGAACCGGTCGTTCGCGATCCGTTGACCCACAGCGAGGCCGTCGAACTCGCCGCACTGTTCAAGGCGTTGTCGGATCCGGTGCGGCTGCGGCTGCTGTCGCTGGTGGCGAGCCGCGCCGGTGGTGAGGCGTGCGTGTGCGATATCTCCGACGGAGTCGAGGTCGGCCAGCCGACGATCTCGCATCACCTCAAAGTGCTGCGCGAGGCGGGGTTGCTCACCAGTGAGCGGCGTGCTTCCTGGGTGTACTACCGCGTGGTGCCCGAAGCGTTCGCCCGCATCGCGAGCGCGCTGGCCACCGAGGATGTGCCCGCGTGAGTACGACGGCCGAGTTGCCCGTCGCCGGGAAGCTGTCGACGCTCGACCGATTCCTGCCGCTGTGGATCGGTGCGGCGATGCTGGTCGGAATCCTGTTGAGCCGCCTGGTTCCCGGCCTCGGTGACACGCTCGGCGCGGTCGAGATCGACGGTGTCTCGCTGCCGATCGCGATCGGCCTGCTGATCATGATGTACCCGGTGCTGGCCAAGGTGCGCTACGACCGCCTCGACACCGTCACCGGCGATCGCAAGCTGATGATCTCCTCGCTGGCGCTGAACTGGATCTTCGGACCCGCGCTCATGTTCGCGCTGGCCTGGATCTTCCTGTCCGACCTGCCCGAGTACCGCACCGGTCTGATCATCGTCGGCCTGGCCCGGTGCATCGCCATGGTCATCATCTGGAACGACCTGGCCTGCGGTGACCGTGAGGCCGCCGCCGTGCTGGTCGCGCTGAACTCGGTGTTCCAGGTGTTCATGTTCGCCGCGCTCGGCTGGTTCTACCTGTCGGTGCTGCCCGGGTGGCTCGGCCTCGAGCGAACCCAGATCGACACCTCACCGTGGGACATCGCGACCTCGGTGCTGTTCTTCCTCGGCATTCCGCTCGTCGCGGGCTATCTGAGCAGGCGCATCGGCGAACGCGCGAAGGGCCGCGCCTGGTACGAGTCGACGTTCCTGCCCGCCATCGGCCCGTGGGCGCTCTACGGTCTGCTGTTCACCATCGTGATCCTGTTCGCGCTGCAAGGTCAGCAGATCACCGCCCATCCGTGGGACGTGGCCCGCATCGCACTGCCTCTGCTGGTGTACTTCGCGGTGATGTGGGGCGGTGGCTTCGCGCTCGGCGCGGTCCTCGGCCTCGGCTACGCACGCACCACGACACTGGCCTTCACTGCCGCGGGCAACAATTTCGAGTTGGCCATCGCCGTCGCCATCGCGACCTACGGCGCGAGTTCCGGCGAGGCACTCGCGGGCGTGGTCGGCCCACTCATCGAGGTCCCGGTTCTCGTCGGGCTCGTCTACGTCTCGCTAGTCCTGCGAAAGCGCTTCGCCGCCGACGCGTTCTGATCTTCCTCTCCCGAAAGGCATTGATACCCATGCCCTCCACCCCGAGCGTGCTCTTCGTCTGTGTCCACAACGCCGGACGATCCCAGATGGCGCAGGCCTTCCTGACCCACCTCGCGGGCGATGCGATCGAGGTCCGCTCCGCGGGCACCGCGCCCGCGGACACCCTCAACCCCGCGGCCGTCGCGGCGATGGCCGAACTCGGCATCGACATCACCGACCGATCCCCCGAAATCCTCACCCCCGACACAGTCGAAACCTCCACCGTCGTCATCACGATGGGATGCGGCGACACCTGCCCCTACTTCCCCGGCGTCGACTACCGCGACTGGCAGCTGGACGATCCGGCAGGCAAGAGCGTGGAAGCAGTACGCCCGATCCGCGACGAGATCAGGAAACGCATCGAGGACCTGATCGCCGAACTGGCACCGGTCGAGAGCCCGTAGGTGCACCTGCTCGCGGAGCCGTCATCGAGGCTGATGCGGCATCGCGAGGCGGCGGAGGTGGTCGACGAATTGCTGGTCGCCGCAGGGATCGATGTGGATTTCGCGGCCGTGGCGGGTGTAGACGTACCGGCCGTCGTTGCGGACGTCGAACCAGCTCGCGTATCTCGACACGGCCGTGCCGGTATGCGTGACCTTGACGTGTCCGCTACCGGTTCGGGGCGCCGCCAACAGATCACGCATACGGATCGCCTCACGGGTCAGGGCAGCCGACCACGAGGATTCCGGGCTTCGCCCCTGGAGACGATCCACTGTTTCGACCATCCGGCCGGTGTTTCCGGCGGGTGCGCTGCCCGCTACCGCCGCGACCATTCGTGTGACGACGTTGACCGACCCCACCTGAATCGTCACATCGCCACCGTATTCCTGTGTCGCGCCGGGATGTTGGACGACGGCGACACCGATATCGGTGACGACCGCGCCATACGCGCGAATCGGCCGATCGCGGTTGCCCACCACCTCGATCGCGGTCTCCGGTTCGAAAATCGTTCGGAGCACCGGAAAGAGGTCGACGTCGTCGCGCACGTGGATGCGCGAGCGGCAGGATGCCTCGATGATTTCCCACTCCGAGCGGTACCGCGCCGAGCTCAGCAACCGCAGCGGCGCCGGGAACCGGTCGGCGCCGAACTCACCACAGACATAGATGAATTCGTCCGGTGTGAAGTGCCACTTCATCGAGGCTGCTCGTCGGGTGTGGTCCAGTCGTCCTGGCCGTACGCGGATTCGTCGCGACGCAGCGTCTCCCAGTCACCCTCGCGAACCGGACCGTCATCGATGCCGAACACCGCTGGGACTGTGGGTTCGCGCGGGCCGATCAGCTCCTCGGTGTTGCGCTGGTCGACCAACCAGTCCGGCGTCTTACGCTCGTCGTCGTCTTGTCGACGGCCTGCGCCCGCGCCCGGCATTCCGGCCATACCCGGGTAGGCGCGGCCACCCGCCCCGCCGGTCGGTCCGCCCGCCACAGCGGCGACCGGGCCCGCGACCGGGGTACCCGGCAGCGCACGACCCGCCCCTGGAACGCCTGCGCCCGCTTGCCCACCGGACGCGCCCGCACCACCCGGCGAGCCGGATTGACCCGAACCAGGCGCTCCCCCAACGCTGTTCGGCGAACCGGAGGACGAACCGACGGCGCCGGGGTCTGTCGATGCCGCGGTGGTGCTGCTGTCATCCGACGGATCATCGGCGGATCCACCGTTGTCTTCCGCCGAACCCGCCTCATTGCCCGAAGCGCCGTCTGAACTTGGATCGTCGTTCGCTTCTTCTGACTCCAGGCCATCCGAAACCAGCTGATTGCCCGCGTCCGCACCCGGCTGGTCCCCTACACCCAGTCGAGTTCCCGAGGATTGGTCACCCGCGGCATCGCCCGACAGAACCGAGTTCCCAGGAGCCCCCTGGATGCTCGCGCCCTCACCGGGCTCAGTCGGCGCACCGAAGGTCGGCACACCTTGCCCGGCCGGATCGTAATTGGGCACATAGTGATTCGTCATCGCCCAGACAGCCTCCAGATGACTGTCACTGGCCGACTGCGCGGAGTTGGTGAGAACGGCAGGATTCTCCAGCCCCGGAATGAGCGGAGCGGCGGGTTTGTCGCCCGACGGCGGCGGTGGAACAGCCGCCTTCACCGCCTCCGCCGCCAACGCGGCCGACTCGATCCGCCACCCCACCCCATTGGCGATGTCCTGCATGCCCGTCATCTCACCGACGAAACGGTCGAGGGCCGCCAGCATCGCATCCGCCGACGCGCCCGCCCACCCGCCCGCCGCCGACTTACGAACTTTGAGCCCCAAATTCATGGTCGCGAACTGCATCCCGGTCCCGATCAACTTCCACGCCTCGGCAGCGGCGTGCATCGTTCCCGGTTGCATCTGCTGGGCGTGGTCGTAGATCTCCTGATGAGAGATGCCCTGGAAATTCTCCATCGTCTGGATGTAGGCGGGATCGTGCGCACCATCGGCCGCCGATTGAGCGAGATCCGACGCCCACTGACGAGTGGTGGCCGCGCCCTGGCCTGCCCGCACTATTTCTGGCGTCGATCCGGTGATACCCGTGACGATCGCGGGGCCGGACAATACCGGGTTGTCGCCGGTCATCAGTTGTCCTTTCCGATGGTCGGCTCGAGTGTCGTGGCGATCTCGATGATGTTGTCGCAGGGTTGCATCCCTTTGACCCGGCCCGCTGTATGAGTGCGGACCGTGATTCCGAGATATCCCACGGCCGTCTGGAGATCGACAGAACAACCATCGGGGTCGCCCTTCGACGATTTCACCGCCGGGCGGCCGTTCACCACGAGATCTTCGGTTCTCCCCGCATACTTGGCGCGAACCTCGTCCAACGACACGTTGCTCGACTCGAGCGCCAAGACCTCATCGTCGCCACGCTTGAAGTTGCACGACAGGAAGGTGTATTCAGCAACCATGTCCTTGCCCCGACGACGAGAAGACGGGTCGAATCCTGTGGCCTGAATGCTCGCGTCATCGATCCACGTGCACGGATCCACAACCACCGCGGACCTGCCGCTCGACTTCGCATATTTGTTGTCCTGGGACGGCGGTTGCAGATGCGCGGCGGTCAGGGTCGGGCGTGCCGAGGCAGGTGCGGCCGAACCCGGCGACGGCGTGGCCTCACCGGGCTGCGAGCTGGAACACCCAGCCGAAACGGCTGCCGCAATGGCGATCGACACCACAGCCGCCTGCCTGCGGTACTGCGCGTTCATGATCCGGCCACCGGATTCGTGACGGCCTGCAGCGCCGAGGCGTTGGCACGGTCGACGTCGTCGAAAAGTCCGGCCGCCCGATAAATCGCGGCAGCCATCTGATATGCGACCTGTTCTGCCTGTTTGAGCGCTTCGCAACCCTGTAGCGCCTTCGCCTCGAAGCCGGACTGCAACTGCTTCGCGGACTCGAACCCGCCATAGCCGGACTGTCTCGACTGCTCGAACACCTGATCCTGGAAGCTCGCCAACCGTTCGGCGTACCACGTGAAATGCGATGCGCATTCCCGTGCCGCCGACTCGGTGAGCACAAAGGTTCCCGCCTCGGCAGCGGCGAAAAGCTCCTTGGCATGAGCAGTGTCAGCCATTGGCCGCTCCCATCGTTTCTGCGTTCATGAGGTCGGCCGTATCGGTGAGGAACGCTTGTCCGCCGGTAGATGACAACCCAGTTCCAGACTGAGAACTGTGCGAGCCGGAGTTGCGGAGAGGTTTCTCGTAGCTTCGGATGCCGGTTGGTTGTGCATCCTTATCACGAGGGTTCTATCGGCACTGACAAGTTCCATCCGGCGGTATTTCGGAACTCCGTTCTCGGTGACCGGAAGTCCCAGGTCACTCGAGGCAGCGACCGATCGGCGAGAGAACTCCTCCCAGCCACTCACCGGAACCGGGTCACCGGGATCTCCCGTTGTGCCCGCGCTGCTGTAACTGATTGTTTTACCTTCGGTCCTGTCGAAGGGCTGTTCGCAATCGGACACCACTCTCCCGATCTCGACGGTCCATGTCATTCGGGGATGGATATCGGTCACGATGGCTTGAACGCGCGACATGAGTTCGAGTGCCTTTGATTCGGCATCCTCGAGGCTGCTACGACCTTGCAGCCGGGTCACCGCCTGCGCGGTCTCCTCAGGGCTCGTCGGCTGACGTTCGTACGGTTTGTCGAACAACGTCACCCACAACCAAGGCCCTAGCGTCATGCAGAAGATGGCCACGATGGCGATCGGAATCGCCATCAGCAGAAAGATGGTGTTCTTCTGGGCAGCCGTCCTCTTTTGTTTCGTCATCGAACACCAGCACTTCCAGGCTCGATCGCGTTTTGCGGTAGCCCGGCGACTATCGCCGCCAGGTTGTAGCCGCTGCGGTGCAACTTGCCGGTCGAGGTGTCCGTTCGACCATATTCGGAGTGCCCCTCCGCTCCAGTGTAGGTAGTGTCGCCGACCACGGCCTCATCGGTGCTGAGATGGGTCACCCACGGCATATTGACCGGGCTGCGGCCGAAGGCATTGAAATTTCCGACCTGTTCCTTCTTTTCGGTCATCTCGTAGACATGGCCCGGTGCGAGACCGAGGTCCCCAGCCGACTCCACCGCGTCGTTCAATCCGCTGAGCACCGCGACGGAAGGACCCTTCGCACCGGCGAATTCTCCGCCGATACCGGGTGAGCCGTAGAACACCACATCATCCACGGCTCCGCCCTGTTGTTGCAGCGCGTGACTGGTCGCCAGCGATCCGTACGAATGACCGAGCGCGGTGATATGGGGATCGGTGTTCTGATTGGCCACTTCGATACCCTGGTAGAAGTTCGACAAGGGTTGAGCGGCCTCTTGTGCCCGGTCTTCGAACAAGACCTCGGGGTAGCTCATCCCCTCCTGCGGCGGGTCATACCCCATCCAGGCGATCGTTGATACTTTCTTGCCCGCCGCGCCCGCGTCGGTCAATTGTGACTGCGCTTCGCTCTGCAGAGCAGCCGCTTCGTTCACCATGCCCGGCAGGGACTCTCGCACGTTCGAGGTCAGGCCCGGAGTTGTCACCGACACGTGGTCAGCGGTGTCGGGATCGCCGACGGCGACAGCCGCACGGACCTGACGGCCATTGGTGGTGTCGAGCCCGAGCAGCATTCGCGGCTGCTCGGGCGTACCTTGCGAAAGGGATTGTTCGATCGCACGGACATCAGCCAGCCGGGCCTGCTTGTCCTGCAGTTCCTGTGCCGAACCGATGGCTTTCGGATTGCCCTGCACGACAGCGGCGAGACGGGTGACCTCCCCCTCCAGCCGAGCTTTCTCTGTGGCGAGATATGCCCTGTTCGCTTCGTCTCGTACCTGCGCGGGAAGCCCGTCCAGATTTCCGATGGTGGCGGGTTGGGTTCGGATCGCCTCGGCTTGCTGTTCAGGGGTCAGCGAGTCCCAGTACTTTCGATTGTCTTGCGGGGTAGAACCTTTCGGTGGTTCCGGAACGATGACCGGGGTCTTCAGGACGGTGGTGTTCTGGAAGTCGGTGTCGTCGGGGAGGTCGAAGAACGCGGCCTTGATCGCCGCGGTGGCGGCGGTGTCGACATCGGCGGCGTTGGCCAGGGCCGCTTTCAGGGCAGCTGTGCAGGCGGCCTCGTCGATGGCCAGGGCCGCGATGGCGGTGCTGTAGCGGTTGGCGTCGCCGTTGACCGCCGAGTACAGCGCGCGTTTGGCCGTCTCGGTGATCTCGCAGGTGCCGTCGGGTTCGACCGCGAAGTTCCTGGGTGCGGCTTCGGCGTTGGACTTCGCGGTAGCGACAAGGTTCTTGGCGGTCTCGTAGAAGGTCGCGTGCTGGGTCGCGGCGGTTTGGCCGTTGCCAAGTGCCGCGAGGACCTGGCCGGCCTGGGTGCGCGCGACCTCGAAGCGTGCGCGCATCGCCTCACCGGCCTGGCCCTTCCATGTTTCCCGCGAACTGTCGACAGCACGCCACTGCTCGTCCATCTTCGTGCGCAGCTCGCTCGCCTGTCGCCCCCATTCGGTCGCGAGCGCGGTCAACTGCCCTGGCTGCCAGCTCATGACCTGGGCGACAGTCAGTGCCTTGGTCATTTGATGCCGCCCTCGAGGCCGGTGAGGCCGCCCGCGCCCGCCTCGTCCTGCTGCTTGAAGGCGATGATCGCGGCGACCGTGGCGCCGCCGAGTTCGGCCAGCGCCGTTCCCGCGGAGTTCATCGACTTGTCGGCTGCCCGCGCCGCGTTCTGGCAGGCACCGGCGATGTCGCCGCCCGCGAAGGCGTCGAGCAGACCGTCGGGTAGCGCGCCGCCGCTGCCGATCAGTTGGGTTTCCTGGCCTGCCGTTCCCAGGCTGTCGGCCAGAACCCGCGCGGCGACGGGATCCAGGTCGAGATCGTCGTAGGCACCCACAGCACTTCCCCCTTCTCGACGTCGCCCCCTGGAACCCACCCCCGAGGCGCCGCGATCTCGGCCATCTATAGATGGCACAAGTCCGTCGCGCACATGATGCCATCTATAGATGGTCGACGCGAGTGCCATGCCTCGGAAACCTCGGTGAGGTGCCCGAATCCGCCGTTGAGAAGCAACTCATGGCGATTTTGGGCCAGCACCTGGCGAGTCTGCGTGAGGCCAGGGGGCTCACGCAGGAAGCGGTGGCGAATGCGGCGGGGATCAGTCGCCAGTACTACCAATTGCTCGAGAACGGCTGGGGCGTGCGCAAGACCAAGGCCCCGGCGAATCCGAGGTTGTCGACCCTCATCGCGTTGAGCAGGGCGCTCGGCACGACGGTTCCGGATCTCGTCGATGTGATGTTCGGCCGCGACGCGAGCTGACGCTATCCTGGCTCCCTCGACATGTGGAGGGGAGACACATTGTGAGCGATATCGATCCGCTGACCGCGAACGTCGGCCACCTGCAGGAATCACTGTCCGCACCGGCCGACGCACCGGTCGACGAGCTGGTGCGACTCGAAGTCGCTCAGGACGGCACGATCCAGAGCGTCCAGCTATCCGCCGCCGCCCGGGCGATGACGCCTGACGCCGTGGTCGCGGAGGTCGTCCGCGTGCACACGGCGGCTGTCGCGGCATCGCAGGCCGCGATCTCGGCGGCCATCGCGGCCCTGGAAGCCGATCCCCGGTTGGCCGCACTCACCGAGCACAAAACGGATGCCTTGAGCCGCCCGTTGCCATCTCCCCCACCGAACGCTCCCCTTCCCGACTCGCGCACAACATCTTTCGCGCCCGTTCGAGAGCATCCACGCGACCCAGCCCATTCGAGCCCATCGGCCCCGCCCCGCACTCCGGCGCCGCGCCCATCGACCCCTCCCCTGCGCCGACCGGTTCCCCCGGCGCCGAGCCCGCCCACCAACCAAGCCCCGTGGCCGCCACCGTCGCGCGAACAGCCGCCGACACGAAGTCGACAGCCGACGCCCGAGGAGGAAGAGGAAATGGACCGCTACTACGGCCGCAAAAGCTGGCTCGAATACTGAGATTCGCGGCAATATCCTCGACGCTCGTCGGAACCCGTACCGACGGCGGGCGGACAGACCTCCCCGGAGCTGGGGCGAACCGGAATCGCCTTGCTCGGCATCTAGGTAAGCGGGCGGCGACAGCGTGGCCGCCCGAAGGATAGCCAGGTGCGATAGGAGATTCGATGGCCGAGGAACGGCCGCCGAGGGACGACGATGCCGGGGAGGACGGGGCTGTCGATACGCATCCGTTCGCGCGGTGGCAGCGGCGCCCCATGGCGGAGGTGCCGGATCGGGATCAACATGCGGTGCGGGAGTGGATCTTCCGGCCGAGTGTCCGCGACAGGTTGCAGGCGAATCGGGCGATGACCGGTTGGTTCTTCAGCACGATGCTCGACCATGCGACCGAGCAGGCCGCCAAGTCGCTGCGCAATCTCGGCCGCAGCCTGCGACTGCTCGATCCGGGCGATATCTCGCACGAGGTGATGATCCGGATCGAACAGAGATTGCCCAACCGGATGCGAGAGGTCGGCGCGTGGCGCGGGTATCTCGGCATCGCGGTGCGGAAGCGGGTGTTCGAGGAACTGCGCAAGAAGGACGGATCCACACCGGCCGACCAACCCGACGGCCACGACCGCCGACCGCGTACGACCTACCTGATCGAATCCGGTGAACATCTGCCCGACGAGCACACGGATTCCGTTCAGCAGGACTGGATTCCGGTGCGCGACACCTTGCGCCGCGAGGTGCCACCGAGACTCCGCAGCGATCGGCACCGGGAAGTCTTCGCGCTGTGGTTCCCTCTGCCGGACCACGTCTGGGACCTGGACAGTCACCGATCCCGACGCGAGATCGCCGATCTGCTCGGTCTGAGCGAGTCGATGGTGCAACGGGTGTTGGACGAGATCAAGGAAGTCATGATCGACGTGATGAGGAGCTGGCTGGGCGATGACGATGACTGACAGAGCACGACGACGCAGGCAGCGGGAGCTGTTCGAGCTTTTGCTGGCCGTGCTCGACGAGGAGGACGATCCAGCCGACGAGCTGTCGCGGGTCGAACGGATCACGACACCGTCGTCACAGCCACGGGCAGCGAGCAGCCGCGATCCCGACATCGCGCCGGGGGAAGCGGTGCACGCCGAGACCGGCCTGCGGTTTCGGCTGTTGCCCGATGAACACGGCGCACCGACGCTGGTGGTGCACCCGATCGATGACCACGCCTGGGCTACCGGTGATCTCGTCTGCTACACACCGGCTGACGGCGAACCGTGGCTGGTGGTTCTCTACAGCGACGGGACGAGCGTCACCGCTCAGCTCACGGCGCCGGGTCTCGTCCTCGACCCAGCCGGGTCCACCTCGCGGCGACTCGACTCGACGCGGATATCACCGGGGGATCTCACCCTGGTGCCCCGTTCGGTCGCCGCCGCCGGGCCTGGACTCAACGCCTGGCGTCGGCTGGCCGCCGCGCTCCCCGCCGACCACGCGCTGCGCGCCGCGATCGTCGGCGCCCTGACCGGTGGCGAGGGGACCTCCTGAAACCGGAAATCGACCCACTGGTCGCCGATCGGCGTCGCCTGATCGCGTTGACCGGCACCGACCAGGAGTGGTTCGGCCGATGCCGAGCGGCCACCGCCGCTGGTCGAACGACTGCCGAACGACTGCTGGCTCCGGAGAGCAGTGAGCATCGCATTCTGTGCCACCGCTCGGGCGCGGTGTGGATCCGGCGCCTCGCCGATCCGCTCGCCATCGACGACGGTCCGGACTTCTCGGCCGCCCTCGCACTCGCGGGATTCGCCCAGGCACTCACCGGCGCCCGCGAGATCGACTCGGCTGCGGCCTCTTTCGACACGCATGCGGTCCGCGCGGGGCTGCGCTCGGTCGGCCTGCAGGCGATCAACCACGACCTGCTGACCCGAACGGGCCCCGCATCCACCGGACAGCGTCTCGCCGAGCTGATCCAACGGCTCAAGGCGGCGGCGGAGGGCCCGGCCACCGGATTCGCCGTGCTGACCGCCCTCGAACTGGCTTCACGCAGACCCCGCACCCGCCGCACGACCACTGTGCCGGTACTGCTGCTGGTCGGCCGCGACGGCACCGAGGCCGAGGTCGCGACGCTGCGCTTGAGCATGCTCGATGCCGGGCTGAGCGGACTGCACCCGGACCCGGCTGTGATGAGTTTCGCGCAAGTGGACGACGACTTCCTCGATGGTCTCGAAAGAGCATGGGGCACTACTGATCTCGCGGTGCGCGGCGCCTGTGTGGTCTGGTCGATCAGCACGACCACCGGTCCGGCCAACCACCTCACCGGGCATTCGGCGACCGCCGCGGCGGCAGTCGCCCTCGATGACCTCGATCCCCGCCGTCGCTGGGTCAGGACGCTGCACCTGCGGAGACTGCGACTGCACAGTCTCGACGAACGATGCGCGGTCACGGCCGGGCTCGACGACACCCAACTGACCGAGGTGGCCGGTTATCCACAGAAGGTCGCGGCCGCCGCCGCACACCGCCCGGAGCTGCGGGTCGTCGTCGCCGAAAAATTCCGCACCGAGGCCGCCGACGCCGCGCCACACGGCTTCGCGCGGCGCGTCACCGGTGCCGCCGACCTGGCCGCCGCGATCGAACAGACCAGGTCCGCGATCAATCCGCGAACGATCGTCGCCGTGCTGTTGGTGCTTGCGCTGGCTGTGAACGTCGGAATCGCCGCCGCGCTGCATGTCCGCAACGACCGGATGCGCCTCGAACAGGACACCGCGAATCGGCTCACCACCGATGTGCGCCAGATCTTGCAGGGCACGCGGGCAGGTGGGGTCGAGCGCGCGGTCCAGCTCATGCTCGCGGCCGAGGCCATCCGGCACCACGACGATCCCGGCGCGTTGTCGGACACGCTGATCGGTCTGCGTGGCGTGGTGACCGCCGAGCCGACCGGAATCCGCACGGTCACCGCGAGTCGCGACGGGACACGCATCGCCTTCGCCACTGCGACCGGAATTCGGATCCGTGATTCCGGCGGCGCGGACATCTGGATAGACCTGCATGGTGGCCAACCTGCCGCAGCCGTCGCCTTCGATCCTGCCGGTGGCGTACTGGCGTCAGCGCACTCGGATGGCGCACTGCTCCTGTGGAATTCGCGGGACGGAAAGCTGCTCCGGGAGATCCGAACCGTCCCTTCGCACAGTTTGTCCTTCGACGACGAGGGCCGCCGGTTGGCCTCGGGTGGCGCCGACGGCACGGTGACGGTCTGGAATGTGGCCGACGGCTCGGTGGCGGTCACCGGGATTCGCCCACACGAGGGAATCGTCAGTGGTGTCGCGTTCGAACCCGGTGGGCGGCGGATCGTCTCGGCGGGCTACGACGGCGCGGTCTGGCGGACCGACGTCGACAACCGGCTACCCATCCGGCTCGCACCAGGCGGGCGGCTGAAGATCGACGGCCTGGCGGTGAGTGCCGACGGCAGGCACATCGCTGTCGGCAGCGAGGGCCAATCGGTGCTCATCTGGGATGTGTCCGGCCCCGAGCCGAAGGGTCGTAGGCTGCACGGTCACCATGGCCCCGTATTCGTCGTGCAGTTCGACGCCGCCACGAACAGCGTGGTCAGTGGCGGTTGGGACGGGACGATCCGCCGCTGGGATGTCGAAAGCGGAGCATCGCTCGGCGATCCACTGGTCGGGCACGGCGGTGCGATTCGCGGCGTGACGATGGCAGCGAGCCGGGTGATCTCAGGTGGCGACGACGGCACATTGCGACAATGGGACATCGGCGCCCAAGCACCCTCGGGTACCGAGATCCATCCCGTGGACCGAACATTCGCCGATGTGGCGTTCAGCCACGACGGAACATTGACCGCGGCGGGAGGTTGGGACGGGCGCGTGGCGCTGTGGCGCACGAACGATCTGCAACCGGTGCGGCCGACCACGGCCCTCGCCCATATCGGTCAGGTCACCGCTGTCGCGTTCGGTGCCGATGACAAGCTGATCGTCTCCGGCGGAGTGGACGGCGACATCCGGCTGTGGAACAGCGCGACCGGCGACTCCGTCGGGGTGCTCGCGTCGACCGGTAGCGCGGTGCGTGCCGTCGAGTTCGACGCGACGGGCGGCGTCATCGCCTCCGCCCACGACGACGGAACGGTGCGCATCACCGAGTTGCGCACCCGCACCACCCGACACACGATCCACGCTCACTCAGCCCCGGTGACCACGTTGGCTTTCGCATCGGCGGGCGCGGGGTTCGTCAGCGGCGGTATGGACGGCACGATCCGGCGGTGGAACTCCGACGACGGCACCCCCGTCGGACCGGCGATCCAGGCCGACTTCGCGGCGGAGCCGAGTGTGTACGCCGTCGCGGTCCGCGCGGACGGCACCATCTTCTCCGGTGGCCGGGACGGGCGGATCCGGGTGTGGCGTGGCACCGATCCCCCGCAGGAATTGGTCGGCCATGCCGGTCCCGTGCTCACCCTGGCCTTGACTCCCGACCACGATCAGCTGGTATCGGGCGGCCGCGACGCGACCGCACGGATATGGAACATCGCCGCGGGCATGCAGAACGGCACCCCGTTCACCGACTGGGGCCGCCGCTGGTATGAACGGCTCTACCCGGTCAACGCGGTCGCGATCCATCCGGACGGCCGCATCGCCGCGGCCCGCGACGCCGTGGTCAATCTCGGTCTCGCGCAGGATCGGTTCTGGTCGTCCGGATTCAGTGTCGGGATCAAGTCCTGGGCAGTCACCTACGACGTGACCGGAAGGCGGTTGTTCTCGGGTTCGCACTACGGCACGATCCATGTGTTCGACACGGCCACGCGAAAGCTGCTGCACGACAAACGGGGTCATGTCGGGATCGTCTTCGGGGCGGCGGTCAGCAGAGACGGGAACCGGCTCGCCTCGGTGGGCGCCGACGGCACCGTGCGGATCTGGTCCACCGACGCCGCACCGGATCCAGTGCGCACCATCGAGGTTCCCGGTCGGCCTGCGATGTCGGACGTCGACTTCGACCCCGGCGGGTCGCGGGTGTTCGCCGTTGGCGCCGATGGGCACCTTCGCGCGTGGTCGGTCGCCGACGGGCGGCAACTGTTCGATGTCGAGGTGTCGGCCGGTCATCTGTATCAGCTGGCCATGCGTCCCGACGGTAGGCAACTCGCCATCGCAGGACAGGACGGCAAGACCACGATCCACGCGACCGATACCGGTGCGAAGCTCGGTGAACTCGCACAGATCGCCGGTCGGGTGGACGCGGTGGCCTACGCGACCAACGGCGCGGCCATCGCGACAGCGGGTTCGGACCGTGTGGTCCGCACGTGGAACGCCGGGACACTCGCCCCGATCGCGGCCTCTGAGCAGGGGCATCGCAACGCGATCACCGGAGTCTCGTTCAGCAAGGACGACACGCTGGTGATCACGGCGGGACAAGATGCCGAAGTCCGGCTGTGGAACGCGGCCGACCTGCGCCAGGTCGGCCCGCCTTTCCTCGGCGGCGGCGAGACAGCGGCCCAATCCCTCGCCGTCGACCCGTCCGGGACCCGGGTCGCGGTCGGGTACGACGAAGGCGGTATCCGACTGTGGCCGCTACCCGCCGCGTGGCCCGGCACCGCGTGCGCCCTGGTGACCCGCAGCCTGAGCGAAGCGGAGTGGAGGGACCTCGTTTCCCCTGAAATCCCTTATCGCCCAACCTGTCCAGGCAAATATGTCCGCTGAATCGACGCACCGCGGCGCGAACCCGTTTCCACTGAGATCGCATCTCAGATGGTGTGCTGTTCCACTGTGCCCGCAGGACGAGGTGATGTCATGACCGAACTTTCGGTCGAAGTCTGCTGCCTGAACGGATTCGGAATCGACTTGGAGGAAGTCGCTACGGTGATCGCCGACAACGCTCAGCGATATCTGCCCGGATTGTTGTTGCCCGCGGACACGGACGGCGAGTTCGCCGCGCTCGCAACAGCTTCGACCAGGCTCCAGGACAACCTGTACGCCGCGATTCGAACGGATCTGACAGCCGTCGACAGCCTTCGGACGCAGTTGGCCACCAGCGCGAGAGCGTATCGGTCCACCGACGACGCAGCGGCGGCAGCCTTGTCGGCGGGCGCTGCCACAGCTGTGTCCGACACAGATCTCGAGCGCTTCGTCGGTTTGCAGTCGCCGAACCTCACCGACGTGCCCGACGAGACCTACAACCTTCGCGCGACGGTCGTTCGGGCGATCGAGCAGGTGTCCGGGTACGACGACCCCCTCGCCGGAGCGATCGGGATGCGCCCGGCAGCCGACTATCTGCAGCCGCTGGTCGCCGACTGGGAATCCGTGCAGGCGATCGGCCGCCGCATTCGCCAACTCAGCATCAATGACTACGTCGCCGCGCAGAATCTGACGCAGGGTTCCCACTGGCTGGCCACCCATTGGAGCGGCGAGGCCGCGCGAGCGTTCTTCTCGACCGCGGCACTGTCGGCCGAGGTGGTCGGTCAGCGCAGCGACGATCTCGAGGCCGTGGCCAAGGTCGTCGAGAGCGGTGGTGCCTGCCTGGAGATGCTGGTCCACAACCAGGCGATCGGGCTGGTCGGCGCCATCATGGAGTCACGGAGCTACCTGGGTTTCCATCTACCACTCGGGCATTGGGCTCAGCTCGTGGACGGGGTTCTTCCGGATTCGATCGAGCAGGAGATCTCCTCGGCCGTCACGGCGCTGCGGACGAGCGCCGACGCCCGGCGCACCGCGATCAGCGCGCTGGTCGAACTCATCTCTCAGGTTATGGATTTCGCTCCTGGACGGCCCGTACCGACCATTCCGGTGGACGTACTCGACATCCCTGCGAAGGTGGTGGCCGACCCCGGTGTGAGGCGATACGGGTTCGGGAACAACGTCTGGTGGGAGGACCGACTTGAAACCGCCGCTTCGTGACCCAGAGAAGAAGAACCAGGCCGAATTCGGATCCGAAAATGGAAGCCTGTACGGACGCCATCACAAGTTCGTCGAAGCGCCCTTGGCCATGGGATACTTCAAGGCGAACAAACTCGAATTGTCCGAGTCGCTCTTCGACTACTATCTTCATGATCTTCGTCCGAACAAATCGGACTACTGGATTCCAGAACACCACGTCGACATGATCGTGGATACCGGCGATGTCCAGTCGCGAATTTCGCAGGGGTTGAACAACATTGTCACACAAGCGAAGAGCGATCCGCAGGTGGAGGTATTGCGAGAGTTTACTTCGCCGTGGATGGACGCAGGACCTACGGAGTCCGAGGATGTCAAATACGGTATCGGCCATTTCTCGGTGGCGGTCAGTGGCGATACTCTCATCAGAAAATGGCCCGGTGGGCTGTATGCGGACATCACATACATCGTCTACATCTGGGACTACTACAATTTCGATCACAAGACCTGGGCATGGAGCAGGACAGCCGGTGGCAACAAGGAAAACGCCGTGAACCAGCTCGGGAACCATATGCGGAAGCTCGAAGAATACGGAATGGCGCGGAGTTTCGTCGCGAGGCGAGTGGGCCCCTGCCGGAAATCTCACCGAAAAGCTCTGACGAGCGACGTCGCTCGCATGCCACCCGTGGGAGCCGAGGCAGATACGAGACTGTTGCTATCGAAACTAGTAGTTTCGTATACTGTCGTCGCGTGAGAGGCCGCGAGGCGACCGAGGTCGGCAGGAACTCATCGGATGGGACAGAGGATGCGCGTAGGCGTTGTCGGTTTGCGGATGGGGCTGTATCTGGCGACGTGGTGTCGTCGGCTGGGTATGGAGGTGGTCGCCGCCTGTGATCGCGATCCGGCGCGGCGAGCCGAGGCGGGTGAGATCCTGCCCGAGGCAGTGCTTTTCGAGGAGTGGGTCGCGCTGCTCGAGTATCCGATCGATGCCGTGGTGTTGGCCAACGACTTCGACGAACACGCACCGCTGGCGATCGCCTTCCTCGATCGAGGGGTGCATGTGCTCTCGGAATCGGCTGCCTGCGTGGACGATCGGCAGGCGGCGGCGTTGCTCGCGGCCGAGGAACGGTCGTCGGCGACCTATTCGTTCGCGGAGAACTACGTCTTCCATCCGCATGTGAACCTCATCCGAAAGGCGCTGGCGGACGGCGAGATCGGGCGGCCGACGTTGGTCGAGGCCGATTATCTGCACGCCATGTCACCCGAGGACGTGACGGGCCTGATCGGCGATCCGGCCCACTGGCGGGGACGCATCGAACCGACGGCGTACTGCACCCACACGCTCTCGCCGGTCCTCGCGCTCACCGGGCAGCTACCGGTCGAGGTGTCGGCGTACCCGGTGGACACTGCCGATGCCCGTGCGGCGGTGGTCATGGTGGTGCGGCTCAGTGGCGGCGGGTTGGCGATCAGCAGACACGGATTCCTGCAGGGCGAGCCCGACAGTCACTGGAGTTGGGTTTCGGTGCGCGGCACCGAAGGGCTGGCCGAATCGGTGCGCGCACCGGGTGATCGCGCCTGGTCCGTGCGGGTGCGCACCGAAGGATGGGTGGCGGGCGCCGCCCGTGATGAGGAACGCGCGCCGACGCCGTCGACGTTGCCCGACGGCACGCCGGTCGAGCCGAAGGCCGAGGGGACGGTTCACGTGCTCGAAGGGTTTCGCGCGTGCGTCGAGGACGGCGCGGCACCGCTGATCCCCGTGGTACCAGCGGTCGCCGCCTCGCTGGTCGGTGTCGCGGGGGCGCGGTCGCTCCGGGAGGGGTCGCGCCCCGTGGCGATGCCGAAGCTGTTCGGCTGATCGCCGCGGACTGTCAGAACTTGCCGGTGTGATGGGCGACGCGGTGGCCCAGGTGGGCGGACAGTTCGGCGACGAAGGTCTCCGACAGCGGTGGCCAGTGCCAGAATTCGACAGCCAGCGCGCCGAGAGCGACGTCGTCGGACCACGACCAGGTGGTGATCGGTGTCGGAGTTCGGCAGGTTCCACAGGTGACGGCACCGGTGCCGGTGCCGATCCATTCGTCGATCGCCGTCGAAAAAGGTTGCCAGACAACGGGGTCGGCTTCCCAACTGTTCGGGTAATCGATGATGACGGCACGGGTGCCGCAGTGCGGACAGGTGGCGGACTCGGGTTCGGTTTCGCCCTGGCCCGCGTGGTGGACGTGACGGCCGACGATCACGGCCACCGGCCCGGGCAGCCAATCGGCGCCCCAGTCGGCCGCGATACCTGCCCACCTCGGCCCCGGGACATAGCCCTGCTCGACCTTCCAGCTGTACATCAACTCGCCCGACATCTCGCGCGTCAGCAGGCCACGCGACACCATCCAGTCCACGACCCGCGCGCCGAGCGCACCCGCCTCGGCCGCACTCACCTCGACATCGACGATCCGCTCGAAATAGTCACCCACCCCCGCATCGTGCCACGGTTCACCGACCTCGCCCGCTGGTCGAGGCCAGGGGCGTTGGCGGGCTCGCAGCGTCAGTGGGAGTAGTCGCGGAAGGTCATGACGCCGCCGACCAGGATGGCCACGACCATGAACAGGTAGACGACGACGCGCAGCCAGGTCGGACCGGCGAAGGTCACCGCCATGGTTGCTCCCAGCGCTGCGAGAATCAGCACCACCCCGTAGAAGGGGGTGCGTTGTTCTCTGTCGACCATGGTTCCAGTGTCCGCCGAATGCCCGCACATCGCCAAGTGCAACAATTCTGCCCGAAATCGGGCAGGGAACTTGGCGGAGAGCGCGGAGGAGGGCAAGATTGCGCCGGTGAACGACGGAGGGTCGGCGGAGCTGGTGCGGCATGTGGCCATGTCCACGGGGCTTCCGGAGCGGGTCGCGGCTCGGGTGGTCGCCGATATCGTCGGATACTTCGACGAGACGGCCGAGGAGTTCGTGCGCCGCAGGCACGGGGAGTTGCAGGCCAGGCAGGTGCGCAATGCCGAGATCTGGCGGTTGCTCGCGAGCGAGCTCGCGCGGCGGCCGGTGGCGGCTCCCCGGTTCACCGAACGGCAGTTGCGGCGCATCGTCTACGGGTAAAGGAGCCGACATGTGTGGAATCGTCGGGTACGTCGGGCATCGGCAAGCGGTTCCGGTGCTGCTGGAAGGGTTGCATCGACTCGAGTACCGGGGCTACGACTCGGCGGGTCTTGCGCTGCCGTACCGGGGCAAGCTGCGGGTACGCAAGACGCAGGGCCGGGTGCAGGAGCTGCGGGACAAGGGTGACACCGCCACGCTGCCCGGCAGTGTCGGCATCGCGCACACCCGATGGGCCACCCACGGCGAACCCAGTGACGCCAACGCCCACCCGCACACCGACACCAGCGGACGCATCGCGGTGGTGCACAACGGCATCGTCGAGAACGCCGAACAGTTGCGGGCCGAACTCACCGCGCTCGGTGTGCGACTGGTCTCCGACACCGACACCGAGGCCATCGCGCACCTGATAGCGGCCGAACTCGACGCCACCGACTCGCTCGAATCCGCCGTGCGCGCCGCGCTGCACCGCGTGCAGGGCACCTACGGTCTGCTGGTACTCGACGCGCGCCGCGCCGAGGAGCTGGTGGTCGCCCGCAACGGTAGCCCGATCGTGCTCGGTGTCGGCGACGGTGAGATGTTCGTGGCCTCCGACGTCGCCGCCCTGGTGCACCACACCCAGCGGGTGGTCTTCCTCGACGACGGCGAGATCGCCACCGTGCGCGCCGACGGCTTCCGCACCAGCACCCTCGGCGCCGAACCCGAGCAAACCGACAAGGTGCCGACCACCATCGACATGGCGGCCGAGGACTACGCGCTCGGCGGCTACCCCGACTTCATGCGCAAGGAGATCGCCGAGCAGAGCGAGGCCGTGCGCCGGGCTCTGCGCGGGCGCCTCGACGACCGCTTCGCCACCGCGCGCCTGGGTGGGCTGAACATGGACGCGCGGGAACTGCGCGGCATCAGCAAGGTGGTGTTCCTCGGTTGCGGGTCGGCCTACTACGCCGGTCAGCTCGGCGCGCAGCTGGTGGAGGAGCTCGCCCGCATCCCCGCCACCGCCGAACCGGCCTCCGAGTTCCGCTACCGCAATCCGGTGGTCGATCCCGACGCGCTCTACGTGGCGATCAGCCAGTCCGGGGAAACCCTCGACACCCTGGCCGCGGTGCAGGAACTGCAGCGCAAGGGCGGCCGGGTGATCGGCGCGGTCAACGCGGTCGGCAGCGCGATCGCCCGTCAGTGCGGCGCCGGGGTCTTCCTGCACGCGGGCCCGGAGATCTCGGTCGCCTCCACCAAGGCGCTCACGAACATGACGGTGTCGTTCACCATGCTCGCCCTGCTGCTCGGACGGGTGCGTGATCTGTCCGCCGCCGACGGGCAGCGCATCGTCGACGGTCTTCGCGCCGTCCCCGACGCCATCGACCAGCTCATCGGCGACGAATCGGCCATCGCCGAGATCGCCCAGCGCTACGCGAAGGCACGCAGCATGTTCTTCATCGGCCGGGTGCGTGCCTGGCCCGTGGCCAGGGAGGGCGCGCAGAAGCTGAAGGAAGTCAGCTACGTGCACGCCGAGGCGTATCAGGCCTCCGAACTCAAGCACGGCCCGCTCGCCCTGATCGATCCGGAGATGCCGAGCGTGGTGATCGTCCCCGACGACGAACTGCTCGCCAAGAACATCAACACGATCGAGCAGATCAAGGCCCGCGGTGGTCCGGTCATCGCCGTCACCAACGCGGACCTGCCCGCGAGCATCGCCGACGACGTGATCCGGGTACCGAAGGTCGCCCCGGAACTCGACCCGATGCTGCTCACCATCCCGCTCCAGCTCCTGGCCTACCACTGCGCGCTCGCCCTCGGCCGCGATGTGGACAAGCCGCGCAACCTGGCCAAGAGCGTCACCGTCGAATAAGTCAGCGACTCAGATCGCGGAACCGCCGCACCGCGAGCGGAAAGAACACCGCGATCAACGCCACCGGCCACGCCACCGCCAGCAGTTCGGCGTGGTCGGCGGCCCAGGAGTCACCCGCGGCGACCGGGTTGCCGAACAGGCCGCGCACGGCGGTGGCCGTGGCCGACATCGGGTTCCATTCGATGACCGCGCCCAGCCAGGACGGCATCGACTCGGGAGAGGCGATGGCGTTGGACAGGAAACTCAGCGGCCAGATCAGCAGCTGCACGGTCTGCACCAGTTCCGGTTTGCCCGCGACCATCGCCAGATAGATCCCGATCCAGAGCATCGCGAAACGCAACAGCAGCAACAGCGCGACGCCCGCCAGGAACGCGGCGGGCCCGTCGTGCCAGCGCCAGCCGATGGCGTACCCGGCCGCGATCATCACGGCCAGGCCGAGCACGGACGACAGCATGTCGGCGACGCTGCGTCCGACCAGCACCGCCGCCGAGTTCATCGGCATCGAACGGAATCGATCGATCACCCCCTTGCCGAGGTCCTGGGTCACCGCGACCATGGTGGCGTCGAGGCCGAAAACCATGGTCATGGTGAGCATTCCGGGGACCAGGTAGTCGGTGAAGTCGCCGTCGATGCCGCGCCCGCCGCCGATCAGGTAGCTGAACATCAGCAGCATCATCACCGGGAACACCAGGCCGACGCCCACCTGGACGGGTTGGCGCGCCCAGTGCGCGAGTTCCCGCCGGGTCATGGTCCAGGAGTCGGTCAGCGCCGCGCTCAGTGTCGAGGCCGGGTGGGTCTGGATGGTGCTCATGCCGCGTGCTCCTTGGTCAGATGCAGGAAGACTTCGTCGAGGGTGGGGCGGCGGATCGCGATGTCCTCGGCGTCGATGCCGTTGTCGCTCAGTGCCCGGACGG
This sequence comes from Nocardia caishijiensis NBRC 108228, assembly GCF_001612825.1. Lineage (GTDB taxonomy): Bacteria > Actinomycetota > Actinomycetes > Mycobacteriales > Mycobacteriaceae > Nocardia > Nocardia caishijiensis. The sequence goes on from NZ_BDBE01000033.1 coordinate 153,987, forward strand.
TTTCGGTGAGGGCGATGATCCGGTCCCCGACCGCGGCGCTCACCATTCGGCGATCCGCATCGATCACCGGATCACCGGGGACGAGCAGGGCGGCGCGGGCGAGCTGGGCCGGGTCGCGCAGCACCACGTCGATGCGGTCACCGCCGGTGCTCGCCTTCAGTTCGTCGGCGGTGCCGTCGGCGATGACCTTGCCGTGGTCGATCACCGAGATGCGGTCGGCCAGCTGGTCGGCTTCCTCGAGATACTGGGTGGTCAGCAGCACCGTGGTGCCGCCGTCGACCAGCGAGCGCACCGAGTTCCACACCTCGGTGCGCCCGCGCGGGTCGAGGCCGGTCGTCGGCTCGTCGAGGAACAGCACGCCGGGTGCGGCGATGAGCGAGGCGGCCAGGTCGAGCCGCCGCCGCATGCCGCCGCTGTACTGCTCGACCGCTTTCGTTCCGGTGTCGGCGAGCCCGAACCGGTCCAGGAGTTCCTGCGCCCTGGCACGCGCACCGCGTGCGCCCAACCGGTACAGACGGCCGAACATCTCGAGGTTCTGGCGACCGCTGAGTTTCTCGTCGACGGCGGCGTGCTGGCCGAGCAGCCCGATGCGGGAGCGGACCTCGCGGGAGCGGGCGCGCGCGTCGAGACCGGCCACCTCCACCCGCCCCTTGTCAGGCCGCAACAGGGTGGCCAGGATCCGCACGGCGGTGGTCTTGCCCGCGCCGTTCGGGCCGAGGACGGCGTGCACGGTTCCGGTGCGCACAGCCAGGTCGAGTCCGTCGAGCGCCTGCTTCGCGCCGTACTTCTTGCGCAGGCCCTCGACGACGATCGACAGATCGTGGTCGGTCACTTCACCCTCCCATTGGTCAAACTTGACTAGATCGGCGAAACTACGCCCGGTTCGGCAATTAGTCAAACTTGATTACCCGTTCGGCTAGTCAAACTTGATCCGCTGATAGCTTGGATGCCACACGCGGAAGGGAGACGGCCATGTCAGCGATCCGGCTGCTGGTTCTCGGCGCGGTCCGTCAGCACGGGCGCGCACACGGTTACCAGGTGCGCAACGACCTGGAGTTCTGGGGCGCCAACGAATGGTCCAATGCCAAACCCGGGTCGATCTACCACGCCCTCAAACACATGGCCAAGCAGGGACTTCTGCTCGCCCACGAGGTCGCGCCCAGCGTCGCGGGCGGACCGCCACGCGTCGAATACGAGCTCACCGAGGCCGGGACCGAGGAATACTTCGCCCTGCTGCGTGAGGCCATCACCACCTACGACCAGAAGATGGACATGCTCTCGGCGGGCATCGGTTTCATGGTCGACCTACCGCGCGACGAGGTGGTGACCCTGCTGGAACAGCGCATCGGCAAACTCGAGCAGTGGCGGGCCTCGGTCACCGAGTACTACTCCCCCGAGCAGGGGCCGGGACAGCTCGGGCACATCGGCGAGATCATGCACATGTGGGTTCACTCGGCCGACAGCGAAGCCACCTGGACGCGCGGCCTCGTCGCACGTATCGCCGGGGGTGCGTACGTCTTCGCCGGTGAGGGCGAACCGTTCGTCGGTGTCCTCGCCGACGACGAGCCCAATCCGTTCGGTACCGGTCCGCACCCGACGGACCTGCGGTAGTCGGGGCGCACCGGCGGGTTGTCACACTCGCGGCCTCGGCGTCGTCTCTCCTGTGCCCGACCGTCGCGCACCCAGGAGAGACACATGCCTTTGGATATCAGCAACCCCGCCGAGCTGCACGATCCCACCGGTTTCGGCTACAGCCACGTGGCCAGGGTGACCGGTGAGCTCGTGCTGATCGCGGGCCAGTACGACTCGGATGCCCAGGGACACACCACGACCGACGATTTCGCGGGGCAGGTCGAGCGCGCCTTCACCAACCTCGGTGTCGCGCTGCGCTCCGCGGGGCTCGACTACGGCGACGTCGCCCAGCTGCGGACGTTCATCGTCGAGCACGACCTCGAGAAACTGACCGTGCTCGGCACGGCGATCGCCCGGATCTGGGGCGAACGGCCGCCTACGCAGACCCTGCTCGGTGTCGCCGCGCTCGCCCTGCCGGGGATGCTGTTCGAAGTGGACGCGCTCGCGGTCCGCGCCTGAGGGGTCAACCGGCGCCGACGGGAACCGTCCAGCTGGTCCGGTCGACGACGCGCAGGGAGTGGTCGAGTTCGAAGACCTGGACGAGGGTTTCGGCGAGACCCAGATCGTCGTCGGCCAGGCCGTACAGCGACAGCAGGAAACACGGTTGCCCGGCGACCGGCTCGACCACGACGGGGCAGCCCGACAGCAGCATGAGGACGGTGGCCAGGTCCTCGGCGTGGTCACCGCATCCGCACCCGGCCGCGGCGGCCTCGATGAGGTCACCCGGGTGCGGGACGACGTCGTCGAGGGTGATGCCGTCCCAATGGTTTCGCGGACCGAACAGGGTCCGATCACTGTGGCTGAGCCAGTGCTGCCTGGCGCGGGCGAGCAGCTGGGCGAGTCGCGTCCCGCACCGGTCCCGGTCGAGAACCTCGACGAACAAACGGCATCGGTGGCACTCGGCGGTGATCCGTCCCGGCCCCGTCATCGCGCACCCCGGACGGCGAGACCGGGCATCCCCATCCGGGGACGAAGGCCGGTCGGCACCCGAACCCGCACCGTTGTGGTGTCGGGCGCCGGGCGGGGTGCGCGACGCCGCCAGGCCGTGGCCAACAACCAGGCTCCGGTGACCAGACACACCACCACGGCGGCGATCGCCACCACCAGCGACGCCGTCACCGCCGTGCCGACCTGCGGCGCACCAGCCCGATACTCCAGGACCGCGGCCACGACCGGGCCTGTCATTCCGCCGCCCGCGGCGAGCAACACCATCGCCCCGGTGACCAGTTCCGTCACCCGCAACGGCCGCCGCACACGCACGCGAACCGCCCGACGGCTTTCCCGCAGCGAACCCTTCTCTGCCCCGACCACCATTTTCGGCCACCCCATTTCTGCTGAGCATGCGCACATTCGAACCGGGATCTGCACCGTATAACGGCGAGTAACTTCCGGACGAAAATGAAATCGAACAGACACCAGCAACCGGTCAGCGACCGCCCGTGGCGGCGATGAGCAGGGGTTTCCGGACTCGCTCGGTGTCAGTCCGGTCTCGGCGCGAAAGGCGGACAGAACGAACGGCCGCCCTGGCGAGTCGAGGCCACCGGGGCCCGCTGACCGCGACGACAGCGCGCCTACCCCGCTACGCTCGGGGGATGCCAGGACCACAGACGCCGCCGCGCAACGGTGCTGGACTGCTCTCGCTGGTCCTCGGTATCTTCGCCTGCGGTTTCTCCGTGATCCCGTTCGCGAGTGAGTTCCTCGCGGTGCCCGCGGCCGTGATCGCGGTCGGCGCGGCGTTCGTCGGCTGGGACCGGATCGAACGCGGGATCGCGACCAATCGGGCCGACACCATCGCCGGTGGCGTCCTCGGCGCGCTCGCGCTCGGCGTCGCGACGCTGGTCTACCTCGCGACACACAGCTAGACCTCCTCGGCCGCGGCACCTTCCTCCGGCAGTCGATCCGCGCCCCAACTGCGCCGGATGTACCCGGTGACCCGATCGAGTTCCGCGCGGTCGACGGCGGCCGATTCGCCGGGTTCGAGCGGGTCGAAGTGGAAGATGTAGAGCCGCGAGGCGAACTGTTCGAAGGGCAGCGACGCCTCGCCGAATCGTTCCCCGTGCCCGGCGGTGCCGACGACCACGCCGTCACCCCAGTCCTGACCGCTGTCATTGTTGGGGTTGTAGAAGTACACGCGCATCTTGCCTTGCGGGTCCAGGCTCACGCGCAGCACGGTGATGGCATGCCAGCCGACGAAGCGGGCAGCGCTGTCGGTGACCGCGATCCCGGCGGGCTGCGGGTGGATGACGGGCTGGTTGCCGTTGTAGAAGGGGTGATAGCTGGCGTAGAAATGGCGCTGGAAGTCGTCGAGGTCGACGATCTTGCCGGTGGCGACATCGACATTGATGCGAAAACCTCGGCCCGACCACCAGCCGTGGAATTCGGGGTTGATCCAGCGGTGCGGGTCGCCCTCGCGCCCGGCGCACCGGCGGCCCATTTCGGCGTAGATGCGGTCCAGGTGGGGCACCACCAGCAGTGATACCGGGTCGAGGTCGTGGTGGGGCAGTGCGTTCACCTGCTCCCCCGACTCGCGTGACGACAGTGGCCGACCTTCGAAGTGCATGACGATCTCGTCGTCACGCGCCGCCCACACCACCGTCTGCAACAGGTAGTCGGGATCGTTGTAGGCCCACATCGACAGCGCCCGCGCCGACTGACAGGTGGGGTTGTCACCCTGGCCGATGCCGAGCGGCTGCCCCAGTACCGACAGCACGCCCGCGAGCAACCGTGCGCGCGGGTCGGGCACGGCGCCGAACACCTCGGTCAACCGCTGCTGGGAATGCGGCGACAGCCGCAGCGACAACTGCCGCCACAGCGCGGGCGCCACCGGCGGCTGATAGAGGATGCCGCGCTCGAGCAGCAACGCCAAACCGTAGACACACTGGGCTGTTTCGACGAACACGGCCTGCTCGATCAGGGTGCGCACGAGTTCGTGGTAGCAGAGCAGGCTGTCGCGACCGGTGCTCGACAGTCCCATCGCCTCACCGAGCAGGTATTCGCCTTTGCCGAGCAGAAAGCGCAGCAGCACAGCGTGATACGGCGACACCAGACCGGTGTCGTGCATGGAGCGCGCGAAACCTGTCGCCTCGTATTGCAAGGCGCTGTCGTCCATGGATTCGAGGCGGGCGCGGTAGATCTCGACGCCCGGGTCCTCCCGGCACCCCTCGGTGGTGCCGTAGAGGCTGCTGATGAGCCGATCGGCGCCGAGCCCACTTGCGCCGAGATCGACATCGGGATTGGCTCTGGCCACCGCGATCTGGGTGATCATCCGCTTCACCGCGTCGACCTGGATGGGCCGTTGTCGCAGAATGCGCCAGATCTCGTCCACGAGATTCTCGAGCACCTTCTCGTACCCGACCTCGGCGACCAGGTAGTGCAGCAGCTCGCGCGGCACCTGCGCCATCCGGCCCTGTTGTTCGCGCTCGGCCTCCGACGGCGGCGAGAACAGCAGCGACAGGTTCACCGCGAGCACCTGCGACAGGTGCTCGGCGGCCGCCGCGGCCGAGATCAGCGGATGCTCGTAATCGCCCTTGGTCACAGCGAGCAACCGCAGATCGCTCACCGCCTCCACCACAACGGTGTCGGCGTTGGCGCTGCGCAGCGAACCGGTGCTCAGCGCCGGAATGAGAATCTGCGGTTGCGCCCAATCGGTGCCGAGGAACAGGCCTGCCGCCTCGAGGCGCTGCGCTCGCTCGCGTACCGCCGCACACCCGCCCGGCACCAGCAGTACCCGGCGCAGCGCGTCGAGCACCCTGGGCAGCTTCACCTGCTTGCCGAATTCGCCGGTGTCGTAGAGGGCACCGGTGGCGTGGTCGAGGGTGGCGAGACGCTTGTCGAGCGTCGCCTGGTCGCGTGGACTCAATCGCCGATCCGATCAGATGTAGAAGTCGAGCTCTTCTTGTCGCTTCAGCAGATCCCGCAGAGTGTACGGATCGTCACCGAAGAAGTAGAGCAGGCCCCAATGGTTACCGAAAGCTGTTCGCTTGGTGACTTTCTCGGCCAACGGCTCGGTGAGCTCGTGGGACTCGAAGTAGTCGTGGTCCTCGGTTTCCGGCGGAATCGACAGCTGGCTGACCACGCGCCTGCGCGGATACACCCCGAAGCACCCGGCGTGCCCGGTGGCGTCGACGACTTCCTTCGGGAAGAAGGCGTCGATCTCCTCGTCGGTGGTCTTCGGGTCGAAGGCAAGCACCAGCGCGTGATAGGCGTTGAAACCGTAGGTGCGTTCGAGGAGTTCGAACACCTTGAAACCCGGTGGCCGATAGGCGACCTCGCCGAAATACATCTCGCCGTCGCTGGTGACGAAGTACTCGGGATGGATGAAGCCGAACTCGATATCGAAAGTCTTGATGAGCTTTTCGACCTGACGGGTGATCTCCGGCCGATACTTCTCGAGTTCAGGAGTGGCCGGAACGAAGACCGAATAGCCGAGGGTGACGTATTCGGAGATGTTGAGAAAACAGATGCGGCCCTTGTGCACCCAGGCCTCCACCGCGAACTCCCAGCCGTCGAGGTGCGATTCCATCAGCATCGGGAACTCGTCGTCGGGGATGGTGTCGATCTCGTCGGGCGTGCGGATCACGCGGTGGCCGAGGCAACCCGCCTTGTCGAAGGCCTTGAGGTGTATCGGGTCGTTGGGGTCGCCGTCGAGCTTGAGCAGGGTCTGGTTGACCCGCTTGAGGAAACGAGCCACGTCGTCGCGATCGTGCGCCTCCTCGAAGATACCGACCCGGATGCCGCCGAGCTGGGCGCGCCGCTTCATCAGCGACTTGTCGCGCAGCAGCATGGCCTGGCCGAGCAGGCGAGGGTTGTCGAGCAGCACCGAGTTGATCGCGCCCGCCCATTCGACGGTTTCCTCGAAGATCGGGATGGCGACGTCGACGCCCAGATCCTTCAGCGTTTCCGCGATCTCCATCGAACGATCGTTGAGTCGTTCGAAATCCCATGGGATATAGGGAATGTTGTGTTCTGTGCAATAATCTTGCGCCCAAGCGGGGGCTACCACGATGTAGCGCCGATCGAAACGATCGACGGCCGCCACGGCGTTCAAACTCCAGCCCAAAAGGGCGATATAGCCTTTGTTCGGATTTCGACTCTGGGATTCGTCAGCGGAAATCGACAAACCTTATCCCTTCTCGATCGACAGCCGACAGGCTGCCAACCGAGAATTACCCAGTTCCGGCCGACGAAATCATGACGAAGCTGTGACCGGCCGCCCCGGACGGGACGGCCGGTCACCCGAAACCGCCTACGACAGGCGGGTTTCGATCGCGTCGATGATGCGCGGGCGCAGGTCGGCGACGCTGACGATCGCGTCGACCGAGCCGACCTCCACCGCGCGCTGGATGTTGTGCACGCGGTCGAACTCGGCGGCTACGTCACCCAGCTTCTCCGCGCGCACCGACGACCGCAGTTCGTCGAGTTCGGCGGCCAGGGTCGCCCGGTCGGTGCCCGAGGTGTTGGCCACCCGGGCCTCCAATTCGCGAATACGCGGATCGGCGGCGGTACGGGCGTTGACCTCACCGGCGAACACCACGGCGGCGGCGGGCGCGCCACCGAGCACCGAGGCGAACGAACCCTCCAGGGCGAGCACGGTCATGTTCGGGTTCAGCGCCTTCGAGAAGACGACGAACGCACCGCCGTGGTAGCGCGAGATCACACAGAACACGATGGGGCCGTCGAAATTGACGATGGCACGGCCGATTTCGGCACCGTACTCGAGCTGCAGCTTGCGCATCGACTCCGGCGAGCCGTCGAAGCCCGACAGGTTCGCCAGCACCACCAGCGGACGGTTGCCGCTGGCCGCGTTGATGGCACGCGCGGCCTTCTTCGACGAACGCGGGAACAGTGTGCCCGCGGTGTAGGTGTCGGGGCCGTCGGTCGGCACCAGGCCGCGACGCGGCACATTGCGCGACTCGATGCCCAACAGGCACACCGGGATGCCGCCGAGGTGCGCGTCCTGCACCACCGCGGTCTCGGCGTCGGCCATCCCCGCCCAGCGTTCCAGCACCGGGTGGTCCTGGTCGGCGAGGGCACGCATCACCGTGCGAATGTCGAAGGGCTTCTTGCGATCCGGGTTCGCGGCCGCCGAGAAGATCTCGCCGACGGTGGCGAAGGTGCTGTCGGCCAGCGTGTGCGGGAAGCTGGAGATGTCACGGTCGACGGGGTCGGTGCTGGTGGCCCGGCGCGGTGCGGACTCACCGGGGACGACGTAGGTGTGCTCGTAGTGCGACATCAGCACATCGCGCGCCGCGCCGAGGTTCGGCGCCCAGTACTGCGCCTGACCGTTGGGGCCCATCACCCGGTCGTAACCGCCGATGCCGAAGTTGTCCTCGGCCGACACACCACCGGAGAAGTCCAGCGACTGCTTGCCGGTGAGCACCATCGCCGAATCCGGGGTCATCACCAGCACGCCCTTGGTGTGCATGAGCATGGTGGCCTCGGCGTTCCAGTACGGCTGGGCGCCGACATTGATGCCCGCCACGACGATGTTGATCTCGCCGCCGTCCTGGGTGAACTCGACGATCCGCTTGAGCGCGGCCGCGACCCAGTCCATGTTCTCGGTGCCCGAGGACATCGAGATCCGCGCACCCGAGGACAGCGCGTACCACTCGAGCGGAACCCGCATCTGCTCGGCCAGATCCAGCGCCGCGATCACCCGACGGCACTCCGGCTCCGACAGGGCACCAAGGGACTTCGTCGGGTCACCGAGCAGCAGCACACGGGTGACACCCTCGGGATGACGCGGGGTCGGCGTGGTGACCACACCGGCCACGAGCGCCGCCTTGTTGTGGCCCTTCGGCCGCTCGACAGGGACGAGCGCGTGGTTTTCGTCGAGGTCGTACTCGGTGAATTCGCCGAGCAGCCCGGTCAATTCGTACGGGTAGACGGTGTTGCGAGCCGCCGCGCGCAGCACCTTCTGACGGTATTCGTCGAGCGGTTCGACGGCTTCGTCGGTCCGCTCGCCGACCGTCACCTCGGTGCCGCCGGTGGCGTCGAAGGAGATCCGGACGACGATCTTGTTCAGTTCGCCGGTCTGCGGATCGCGCTGGCGGGCGATGAGCAGGATCTCCTCGAGACCGACACCCGCCGCCGACGGCAGCACGTGGCCACCGATGGTCTCGAGTTCCGCCCGGGTGACGTCCATCGGGGGCCAGATGTACATCACGATGCGGTTGGTGTTGAGCCGCTTGGCCGATGGGCGCCGCGACTGGGCCCGACGGATCGAATCGACACAGGTGGCGATGGCGCTCTCGGCCGTCGGCAGCGCGACCAGTCGGCCGTCCTGCTCACGCAGCGCCGTGAGGTCACGCACCTGGGCGAAGGCGATCAGGCGATCGTCGGAGGGGTTCTCCTTGGCCACGGCACGGAACAGGTACACCTCTTCGTCCGAGGACGACAGACGGGTGAGGTCGAACTTGCGCAACCGCTCCATCTGCATGCGCTGGGCGATGTAGGGGTGCAGGCCACGGATCAGCCGCTCCTCGGCCATGCCGGTGACCGAGGGACGGAAAGTGAAGTGGTGGTGCATGACCGAGCCGCCGCTGCCCGCGACGGTGGCGGTGATGCGGTGCACCTGGTTCGGCTGCGGGTGCGCGCCGAGTACTTCCTGCAGCGCAACGGCCATGGCGTCGAAGTCCTCGGGCTGGTCCTCCCAGCTGAGGTAGATGTCGGCGTCGATGGACACCGCGCCGCGGGCCAACTCGGCCAACCCGTCCAGGGCGGTACCGAGCGCGGCGAAGCTCACCGCGGTGGAGACCAGGCTCGACCCGGCGCGTTCGGCGACGACGAAGGTGGTCGAACCGACCTGCTCGGTGCGAACCCCGGTGATGCCCTTGTTGCCGTAGTAGCGGCGGGTGAGCACCTCGAGCATGGCGGTGTGGTCGCCCTTGCCGCGCTGCAACCGCTGGCCGAGCAGGCGGACGAGCGGTTCGGTGCTGCGCACCATCTCCGCGATCCGCTCGGTGCGGTCGGCGGCCTGCGGGTCGGTGTCGAGGTAGCTCAGGTGCCTGCGGACATTGGTGTAGACGCGGGCGCGGTTGCGGCGCAGCAGCGGCTGGCCGTACCAGGCGTACACCAGGCCGCGGGCGAGGTCGGCGACCACGGGGAAACGGACCTGGGTGGCGGCGACGAGCCGTTCCAGGGCCAGACCCACCGGCTCGCGCAGCACCTGATCGGGCATGGGCTCGGTGAGCCATTCCCGCAGCAGGGTGGTGATCACCGCGCCGGTCTCGGCGGGCCGCTGCTGAGCCAGGAAGATCCGGAAGACGGCGGCCTCGAGATCGGGCGTGCGGTCCAGTTCGGTGATGCCGTAGTGGCCGAGTGCGGCCGACAGCTTGGCCTGGTAGGACTCGGGCAGCCCGGCCCGCTCCACGTCGAGGCTCTGCAGGTAGGTGTGGAAGTACTCGCGGGCGCTGTGCACGTGGCTGTGGGCGCCGTCGTCGTCGGCGGGCCGGTTGTGGCTCAGTTCGGCGAGGTCGGCGAAGACCTGCACCAGTTCGAGTTCCTCGCCGAGCGGGCGGATGTTGTCGGCGACGGTCTCCTTGCGCGCGGTGACGTAGTCGTCGAGTACGCGGCTGTTGTCGTGCGGATCGACATCGAAGCCGAGCAGCAGGCTGCGCAGGTCCTGCAGGCCACGCGACATCCGCTCGTGCGGGCTGCGCGGGGTCGGCTCGGCGGGCAGGTCGAGGACGACCGCGCCGGTGGCGGCGGTCTCCTCGGCGTCGTCGTCGGCGAGGGGTTCCAGGCGCAGCAGCGGCGCGCCCGTCTCCACCTGGGTGCCGACCGACACCGCGCATTCCTTGAGCCGGGCCCGGAACGGCGCGCGCAGCACCGTTTCCATCTTCATCGACTCGAGCACGAGCACCGGCGCACCGGCCTCGACCTCGGCACCGACCTCGAGCGGGGTGCCGACGACCAGCGCGGGCGCGGGCGAACGGACCACGCCGCCCTCGTCGCGGCTGATGCGGTGGGTGATGCCGTCGACATCGACCACGTGGGTGGGGCCGTGGGTGCCGGTGATCAGGCGGTAGCGGGTGCCGTTGACGACGATCTGGCCGGTGTGGCGATCGAAACGATCGAGATCGACATCGGCGGTGCGCAGGTCGCCACCGGCCTCGATGCCGATGCGGAAGCGGTGCGCGCCGATGCGGGCCACGCGCACGCGGTAGCTCGCGCCGCGCAGTTTCAGATCGAGCGGGCGACCGCTCTGGTGCTGCACCTGCGGACGGCCACCCGACGCGGTGGACAGCAGCCGGTGCTGTTCGGCGCGTTCGTCTTCCTCGTAGGCGTCGATCGCGGCGACGGCCAGGGCGACGGTGGAGTGGCGGTGGGTGACCAGGCGGCCCTCGCCGCGCACGCGGTCGATCCAGCCGGTGTCGGCGCTGGCGTCGATCACCTCGGGCTGGTCGAGCAGGTCGAGCACGAAGCTCTTGTTGGTGGCACCGCCCTCGATGACGACGCGGGTCTCGGCCATGGCCCGGCGCAGGCGACCGAGTGCCTCGTCGCGGTCGCGGCCGTAGGCGATGATCTTGGCGATCATCGAGTCGAAGTCGGCGGGGATGGTGTCGCCTTCGCTCACACCGGTGTCGACGCGGATACCGGGACCGGCGGGCAGGTCGAGGCGGACGATGCGGCCGGGGGCGGGCGCGAAGTCGCGGTCCGGGTCCTCGGCATTGAGGCGCGCCTCGATGGCGTGGCCGCGCTCGGCGGGTGCGGAGCCCTCGAGCTTGATCCCGGAGGCGACCCGGATCTGGGCGTGCACGAGGTCGAAACCGGTGGTGATCTCGGTGATCGGATGCTCGACCTGCAGCCGGGTGTTCACCTCGAGGAACGCGAACAGCTGGTCGCCGGGGTGGTAGAGGAATTCGACCGTGGCCGCGCCGCAGTAACCGACGGCGATCGCGAGCCGCTCGGCCGAGGCCTTGAGGTCGGCGGTCTGCTCGGCGCTCAGCACCGGCGAGGCCGACTCCTCGATGACCTTCTGGTTGCGCCGCTGCACCGAGCAGTCGCGCACGCCGAGCGCCCATGCCGTGCCCTGACCGTCGGCGATCACCTGCACCTCGACGTGGCGGGCACCGGTGACCAGACGCTCGAGGAACACCACGCCGCTGCCGAAGGCACGCGCGGCTTCCTGCTTGGTTCGCTCGTAGGCGTCGACGAGTTCGGCCTCGTTGGTGATGACGCGGATACCGCGCCCACCGCCACCCGCGGTGGCCTTGAGCATCAGCGGGTAACCGATCCGACCCGCGGCCTCGACGGCGTCCTCGATGGTGTCGACCGGGCCGCGGCTCCACGGAGCCACCGGCACACCGACCTCTTCGGCGATCAGCTTGGCGCCGATCTTGTCGCCGAGCTTGCGCATGGCGTCGGCGCTCGGGCCGATGAAGGTGACGCCGATGTGCTCGCACAGCTCGGCGAACGCCGGGTCCTCGGCGACGAAGCCCCAGCCGACCCACGCGGCGTCGGCCTTGGTGGTGACCAGCGCGTGCTCGAGGGCCTTGAGATCCAGGTACGGCCGGGCCGAGGCGGGCCCGAGGTCGTAGGCGATGTCGGCCTCGCGCACGAAGGTCGCGGTGCGGTCGACGTCGGTGTGCAGGGCTACCGTTTCGATCGGTAGCCCGGTCGCCGCCGCCAGATCACGCACGGCATGGATGAGGCGCATAGCGGCCTCTCCCCTATTCACGATGGCGATACGGCTGAACACTCGCCGACTCCTTCCACAATTCTCCAAGGACCTGGCCCGGACGGGTGAGGTTGCGAAACTCGCGATTGCTGGCAGTCTGCCCTCTTCTGCCACGTATGTGTACCGCGAGGCGCGGTTACCCGCACGTATCGTTGTCCGAAGCGGCAGCGCGCGTCTGGCGATACAGACATATCGCCGCGTCGTGCAGATGATTACGGATGGCGAGCCGAATGCGTTCGAGGCGGACACACGTCGGCGCCGCGCGCCCGGGTCGGGCGGCGGCGCCGATGGGGAACTGCCAGGTGGAACGGGCTAGGCCATGACGAGCGCGGTCTCGTCGAACTCGATGACGTCGTCCACGACGCGACGCGGGGTGGATTCCAGCGGCGCGGCGGCGTGCGGCATCACGCCGAGGCGGACCATCACGTGCGGGAAGGCGCATTCCTGCAGCACGGTGGTGCGGATCTGGTCGCGCAGGTCGAGCATGCCGAGCGGTTCGGACTGCAGACTGGTGGCCAGACCGAGGTGGGTCGCTTCGAGCAGGATGGCGCTGGTCGCCTCACCGGCCCGCAGCTGGGAGAGCCGGGTGTCGCGCGGGGTGCACACCACCAGCCAGTGGGCGGCGTCGGGTTCCTCGGTGAACTCCGACAGCTGCGCGTCGGCGAAGACCCGCACCGGCAGTTCGTCGGAACGTCGGGACGCGGGCGCGTTGTGGGCGGGCACCCCCGCGAGTTCGCCGTGGCAGCCGCTCCATTCGCCCAGTTCCGCGAGGTAGTCCCCGTCGACGGCGTGCCGGGCGGCGGCCGAGCGCATGGGTTCGGCCAGCTCGGGCAGCAGCATGTCCGGGACATGACGGGCCGCGGCGCCGAAGCGGGAGGCACAGCGCGACACCGTGCGCAGGTCGCGCGCCGGGATGGGCAGGTCGGGAAAGCGGCGCCGATCCGAGCGGCGCACGTGGATGGCGGCGGCCAACCGGATGTCGTGATCGCTCGGCGAGCGCGGGGTGAGTTCGACCCGCGCGAGATGATCGGGTCGCGCGGGGTCGGGCAGCCGTTCGATGACCGCGTGCCAGCCGAGCATCGCGAACGCGACGGCCAGATGGTGCAGCGCGGCACCACAGCTCACCATCAGCGCGCGGGCGCGCGGATCGGTCGCGGTGACCTGCCTGCCGAAATCGGCGAACAGGTCGACGCGCCCGTGGCCGATGCGCCACCGCCACGGCTGGGTGTTGTGCACCGACGGCGCGCGCACGGCCAACTCCACCGCGTCACGGCACGTCTGCGTACTCGGTCTTTTGCGAAGCAATGTCCGCCCCCGACTTCCTGTTGGCGAATACTCCAATTCCTCGAGCTCGGTTCCCGACCATAGGTGCGCTACCAGCGACTTTCCATGTGATCTGATCCGTTGACCAGTTCGTGACAAAGCCCGGAACCCCGGCGGACGGCCCGTAGAAGGCCGAATTCCGACCGCCACGACCACTCCGACACCGCTCCCCGGCGTGTCGAAGCTCGCACCCGCGGTTATCTCACCGTGACCTTTCGGGGACCACGAACTGCGCGTCGCCCCGCACGCCGAGGCCGAGGCCGCGCCGCCACCTTCACCACGCCGAGGAACTCACCGCGCTGATCGCGCGGTGCTCACTTCTGCCAGTAGTTCTTCGGGCCGACGGTGGTCGCCGCCGCGTTGGCGCCCGCCTTGCACCATTCCTCGAGGCTGCTGTTGTCGGACAGGTCGATGTAGATGCCGGTGGCCTGGGTGAAGTAGCGGTGACTGTAGGCCGACCACTGCACGCGGGTGGCGGACATGATGTCGCCGTGGCAGGTGTCACTGGCCAGACCCGTTGTGGGGCACCAGATTCCCCAGTCCTGCACGTCACCGTCGAGGGTGTCGTAGGCCGAACGGGCGGCGGAGTGGGTGGGGAACACCAACACGTTCACCGACACCAGGATGTGGTCGTCCTTGTCGATGTAGGAGCCGGTGAGATTGGTCGTGCACCCGTTGGACGTGATCGCCGAGGACACGTTGTCGGAGTTGCCCGGCTGATCGCAGCCGTGCTCGCCGCTGGCGCGCAGCGTGTAGAGCACACCCTTGGAGTCGGTGAAACTCTGCGGCAGCAGGGCTTTCACGGTGAGCGGGGTGTCGTCGGTCGACGCGCTGTCGAGCGAGTTCCAGTCGAACGGCTTCGAGGTCGGCGCCGCCGAGGTGGTGGAGTAGGTGGACGGCACCGTCGAGGACGTGGTGGTCGGCGCGGCGACGACCGGGGAGTCGGGATCGGAGTTGCCACCGACCACCACCGCGACCACGATCAGCACGAGGAACGCGCAGACCACCGCACCGCCGATCAGCCACGGCGTCGACGACGAACCCGCCCGCGCGTACGGCGGGCGCGGCTGCTGCCACTGCGGCTGTCCCATCATCGGCTGACCGGGCATCGGCTGCCCCGGTCCCGGCTGCTGCCACGGCTGGCTCACCGGTGGCTGCTGCCACTGCTGCCCCTGCGGGCCGACGGGCCACTGGGGCTGACTCATCGGGGGCTGCTGCCCGACGCCGGGCGCGTCCGCGCGCACCGTCGGCGCGGCGGAGTCGGCCTGCTGCCCATCGGCGCGCGGCGTCATCCACCACGAACCCTGATCGTCGGCACCCCCGACGGGCGGATCTTCGCGTGTCACAGGTCTCTCCCAGCCCCGCGGCATCGATTCGGTGATGTCCGCGTCCCTCTCCGAAATTTTGGCGCCTGTTCGGGTGGAAGGCAAACCCGTCGCGCCGTATTCGCTGTGGCGCAGTGTTCCCGATGCCTCGATGTGACATCCACGCGGGTCGCGTGATAGTCACATGGCATGGCGTGGTCACCATCGGTTCTCTCGCCGGAGACCTCGGCAGGTTCGGGCTCGACGGCCGAACAGCGCAGCGGCACAACGGGATACCGATCCGATCTCGACGGTTTGCGCGGCCTGGCGATCGGCCTCGTCGTGGTCTTCCACATCTGGTTCGGTCGGGTCTCGGGTGGCGTAGACGTCTTTTTGGTGCTGTCCGGCTATTTCTTCACCGGCATGCTGCTGCGCCGCGCCGAGCACGGTCCACGCGGGTGGGTGTGGCCGGTGGTGCGGCGCACCGCCCGGCGATTGCTCCCCGCTATGGCCGTGGTGCTGGCCGGTGTGCTCGTGGCCTCGATACTGATGCTGCCCTACACCCAGTGGTCGGCGGTGGCGGCGCAGACGCTCGCCTCGTTGCTGTTCGCGCAGAACTGGGAACTGGCGCTCACCTGGGCCGATTATCTGGCCGCCGACCCGTCGGTGAGCCCACTACAGCACCTCTGGTCGATGTCGGTGCAGGGCCAGTTCTATCTGGTCGCGCTGATCCTCGTCGCGGTGTGCGCACGGCTGCGACGCACGCGAGCCGTGGTCGGTGTCATCGTGATCGCCGCTGCCGCAGCGTCTTTCGTGTATGCCACCCGGGGAACCGCGACCCATCAGGGCTGGAACTACTACGACACCCTCGCGCGCGGATGGGAACTGCTCGTCGGCGCGGCGCTCGCCGTCGCCGCGCCCTACCTGGTGCTGCCGCGCTGGTGCCGCGCGCCGTTGGCCGCCCTCGGTATCGCGGGAGTCGTGCTGTGCGGCTGGGTGATCCGCGACGCCGCCAACCACTTCCCCGGCCCGGCCGCCCTGCTGCCGGTGCTCGCGGCCGCGGCGGTGATCGTGTCGGTCGCGAATGTGGCGCGCCACGAATGGAATCGGCCCAACCGGCTCCTCGCCCACCGACACATGCGGTTGCTCGGCGAGCTCGCCTACCCGCTGTACCTGTGGCACTGGCCGATTCTCATCTTCTTCCTCACCGAACGCGACACCCCCGAGGTCGATCTGCTCGGCGGCACCGGGGTGATCGCGGTGTCGCTGGCGCTGGCCTGGCTCACCCATCAGCTGATCGAGAAGCCGTTGCGCGCCAAGTCCCGACGGCCCGGTCGGCGCCTGGTCACCGCGGGCATCGCGGCACTGCTCGCGGCGGTGGTGGCGACCGCGTCGGCCTGGGAGTTCGCTGTCGTCCGGGCGGCCCCGCCCGCCGAACCCACCGATGTGGAGGCGATCAGGTACCCCGGTGCGCGAGCGCTCACCGCGCACACACCGGTCGCACCGGAACCGTTGCGGCCAAGCCTTTTCGAGGCACGCAACGACCAGCCGCCGCCGACCCTCGACGGCTGCATCGCCGACTGGAACACCCGCAGCGTCATCACCTGCACCTACGGCGACCCCGCCGCCGAACGCACCATCGCGATGGCGGGCAGCTCCCACGTCGAACACTGGTTGCCCGCGCTGCAGATCCTGGCCGAGGAGCATTCCTTCCGCATCCAGGTGTATCTGAAGATGGGCTGCCCGCTCACCCTCGCCGAGGACGCCACCTACAACGGCGAACCGATCCCCGACTGCCGGGACTGGTCGCGCGAGGTGATCGACCGGCTCGGCACCGACCGCCCCGACTGGGTGTTCACCATCGGCACCAGGCCACGCGACGCGGGCGGCGACGAGACCCCACCGGAGTTCCTCGAGGTGTGGACGGCCCTGTCCGAACGTGGCCTGTCGGTGCTCACCCTGCGCGACACCCCGTGGCTGCGCCGCGACGGTGTGCGCTACCGCGCCACCGACTGCCTGGCCTCGGGCGGCGACCGGATCAGCTGCGGCATGCGCCGCGCCGACGCCCTCGACCCGATCGACCCGCAGCGCGAAGCGGCGGCGGCCTTTCCACACGTCTTCCCCGTCGACCTCACCGACGCCGTCTGCGGGCCGACGGTCTGCGCCGTCACCGAGGGCAATGTGCTGATCTACCACGACGAGCACCACCTCACCGCCACCTACTCGCGCACCCTCGCCGACGCACTCGGCCGCGGCATCGGCCCCGTGCTCGGATGGTGGTGACCAGCGAATTCGCTTGGGCATGCGGGCAACTCGGGAAGTCCGTAGCCTCGAGGGCGTGATTACTCTGAAGAAGGAAGACGGCGCGGCCGATCTCGCCGGTATCACCAAGATGAGTGTGGGGGTGAGCTGGGACCCGTCGGCCGGTGCCAGCGGTGGTCTGCTCGGCATCGCCCGCCGCAAGCGCGGTGTGGACCTCGACCTCGTCGCCGTCCTCATGCAGGGTGGCGAGCCGGTGCGTTTCGCCGGGCTCGATTCGCTCGACCCGCTCGGCAACGGCTCGGTACTGCACACCGGTGACGAGCAGACCGGCGCGGCCACCGGTGACGACGAGACCGTGCACGTCACCTTCGCGAACGTACCGACCGCGATCGACGCCATCGTGTTCGTCGCCGCCGCGTTCAAGAAGGGCTCCTCCTTCGACAAGGCCAACAACGTCTCGTTCAAGATCTACGACGCCACCGGCGCCGACAGTCAGCCGGTGGCCGACATCTGGCCGTCGCTGCTCGGCGCCGAGAACGCCAACGCCATCGCCCGCGCCTTCCGCAACGGCCCGGTCTGGCAGCTCGAGGTGCTCGATCGCAAGGGCAAGATCAAGCAGGGCGACAAGCAGGCGCTGCTGCGTTTCGCGCTCGGCTAGCGACGCGCGCGGTTTGCACGGGCTGTGGTCGGTGCGGCAAAGTTAGGGTCGGTGCGCCGGGAAGTCTGGTCGGCAGCCCGGCTCGAACTCCGTCGAGCGGGGTTCGAGCGAAGACGGGAACCCACATGTCCGCACCTACCACGTCCCCGCACGGATGATCCGGGCGCGTCGCACCGTTCTCACCCGGGGCAGCTGGCCCGAGGCCCGTCGCGTCAGCGAGGTGCTACGCCGCGAGACGGTCGGCGGTGTCCTGCTGATCGTCGCGGCGATCCTCGCCCTCGTCTGGGCCAACACGCCGTGGGCGGATGCCTATGCGGCGCTGCGCGATTTCCGCGTCGGCCCCGAATCGCTGCATCTGGATCTGACGCTGAGTCAGTGGGCCGCCGACGGGTTGCTCGCCGTCTTCTTCTTCGTGGTCGGCCTCGAACTCAAACGCGAGTTCGTCGCGGGCGACCTGCGGGACCCACGCCGGGCCGCACTGCCCGTGGTCGCGGCTGTCGGCGGCATGGCTGTGCCCGCGCTCATCTATCTCGCGATCAACCGGGGCGGCGCGGTCGACGGCTGGGCGATCCCCACCGCCACCGACATCGCCTTCGCGCTGGCCGTACTCGCGGTCATCAACACCCATCTGCCCACCGCGCTGCGCACCTTCCTGCTCACCCTCGCCGTGGTCGACGACCTGCTGGCCGTCACCGTGATCGCGATCTTCTACACCGGCGAACTGCACCTGCCCTACCTGGCGCCGGCGCTGATCCCGATCGCCCTGTTCGCCGTCGCCGTCCAGCGCCGGATCAGTTCGCCGTTGCTGCTGGTGCCGCTGGCGCTGGTGACGTGGTGGCTGATGCATTCCTCCGGCGTGCACGCGACGGTGGCGGGTGTGCTGCTCGGCTTCACCGTGCCGGTGCTGGCCGGACACGGCGAGACCGACACCGAACACGGCCTGGCCGAACGGTTCGAACACACCATCCGCCCGCTCTCTGCCGGGGTGGCGGTGCCGGTGTTCGCCTTCTTCGCCGCCGGGGTGACCGTCGGCGGTCTGAGCGGGTTCACCGACTCCCTGGCCGACCGGGTGACGCTCGGCATCATGGCGGGCCTGGTCGTCGGCAAGCTCGTCGGCATCACCGCCACCACGTACCTCACCGCCAAACTCACCCGAGCCGAACTCGACGCCGACCTGGCCTGGGTGGACGTGGCCGGAGTCGCCCTGCTCGGCGGCATCGGTTTCACGGTGTCGCTGCTGGTCGGCGAACTGGCCTTCGAGGGCGACCACACCCGCGCCGACCACGTCCGCATCGGCGTGCTGTGCGGCACACTGGCCGCGGCCCTGCTGGCGACCGTCGTGCTGCGCGCCCGCAACCGCGTCTACCGTCGCCTCGACGAGGCCGAACACATCGATGCCGACGGCGACGGCATCCCGGACGTCTATCAACAGTCCCCACCCTGATCCAGGAGCTCCACCATGTCTCTGACCCACGTGACCGTCGGCCTCGGCTGGGACCCCGCACCACCGACCGGTCCGTTCGGCAACACCCGCAAAGACATCGACCTCAATGTGACCGCCCTGGCGTTCGCGGGGTACGACTTCGTCGACGCGGCCTTCCACGAACAGCTCACCTCCCGCGACGGCGCGCTGCGCCACCTCGGCGACAGCGTCACCGGCGACGGTGACGGCGACAACGAGGTCATCACCGTCGACCTCACCCGCGTCGCCGCCGCGATCGACACCATCGTCTTCCTCGTCACCTGCTACACCGGGCAGACCTTCGACCAGGTCGTCAACGGCTTCTGCCGGGTCAGCGACAGCGTGAGCGGGATGGAACTCGTGCGCGTGGACCTGTCGCGCGCCACCTCGCACACCGGTTTCGTCCTCGCCAAATTGCGACGCGCCGAGGCGAGCTGGGAGTTCGTCATGATCGGCGACCCGATCCTCGCCGACCACCCGACCGTCGCCCTACCCCAACTGACCGTATATTTGGGCGCGGTATGAACGCGCAGTTGATGATCGTGGAGGACGACACCCGGGTGCGGGAGTCGTTGCGGCTGGCCATGGAGGACGAGGGGTATGTCGTCGCCGAGGCCGAAAGCGCCGAGCACGCCCTCGAACACGTGCACAGTGTCGGCGTGCCGGACGTCCTGATCGTCGACCTGATGCTGGGCGGCATGGACGGGTTCACCTGCATCCGGGAGGTACGCCGCGAACACGACGTGCCGATCATCGTGGTCAGCGCCCGTGACGACACCCACGACGTGGTTGCCGCGCTGGAAGCCGGGGCCGACGACTTCGTCACCAAACCGTTCGAGGTCAAGGAACTCACCGCGCGTATCCGGGCCGTCGGTAGGCGCACGCGCCACAGCACCGAACGCGAGGTGGTCGAACTCGTCCTCGACGCGGCACCGGACCGGCGGCTGATCCTGTGCCCGGAACGCGGTTCGGTGCGCCTGGCGGGCGAAGAGGTGCACCTGACGCTCACCGAGTTCCGGTTGCTGTGCGAACTGGCCCAGAACGACGGGCTGGTGCTGAGCAGGCAGGTGCTGCTCGACAAGATCTGGGACCGAGGCTTCTTCGGCGACGACCGCATCGTCGACGTGCACATCCGCCGCCTGCGCACCAAGATCGAACGCGATCCCGCCGAACCGCGCCTGATCGTCACCGTGCGTGGGCTCGGCTATCGCCTCGATGCCGGGTCCTGAAGTGCCCTCCCGGTTACGCGGCCTGCGTGGTCGCGTAACGGCGGCGTTCGTGCTCAGCGCCAGTCTCGTCGCGGTGCTGCTGTCCGGCTCGGTATATGCGATCAGCACCAATTACATGGAATCCCAACGGGTTCGGACGGTCGAACGCGCGGTCGGCGTGCACGCCGAGATCCTGCGATTGCGGATGGAGGCGCAGGTCGGCGGGCCCGAAGCCCTCGAATCGCTGCGGTTGCCCGCCGGGACCATCGCTGTGCTCGACACGACGACCGGCACCGGTGTCCTCGGCGCCGACGAAGCCACCGTCGCCACGCTCGAACGGGCCGCCGAGGTGCCCTCGCCCGCCATCCGCGTCCGCATCGCGGGCGAGCCCTACCTGCGCAGCGCGACCTACGTCCGCGACGGTGCCGTCCTCCAGGAATTCGCGCCGCTGCGTGAACTGGAGGACACCCTGAAGATGTTGCGCACCATCCTGTTCGCCTGCGCGGTACTCGCGGTGGCGGTGGCCGCCGTGCTCGGCGCCTGGGCCGCCCACCTCGCGCTGCGCCCGCTGCGCCAGGTGGCGGGCACCGCGTCGCGCATCGCCGCGGGCGACCTCGACCTGCGCTTGTCGCGGCCCGAAGACGTCGACCTGGCGCCGACCGTCGACGCCTTCAACGCCATGGTCGACTCCCTGCAGCGGCGCATCGAACGCGAACGCCGACTCGTCTCCGATCTCAGCCACGAATTGCGCACCCCGCTCACCACCCTCACCACCACCGCGACCGTGCTGGCCGGACACAGCGACGAACTGTCCGAAAGACCGCGCGCCGCACTGGGATTGCTCGTGGAGGAGACCACCTACCTGCGCGGCCTGCTCGACGACATGCTCGCTCTCGCGCGCGCCGAGGCGGGCATCCACCGCTCCGACCCGGCACCGCTGTCGATGGCCGAACTGCTCACCCATCTGCTCGCGAGCCGTCGGATCGAGGGCGAGGTGCTCACGGCCACCGACACCGGCCTGGTGCGCGGGCGACGGATGGAACTCGAACGCGCGGTGCTCAACCTGCTCGTCAACGCCGAACGCCACGGCGGCGGCGTGACCGCCGTCGGGGTGGAGCGCGACGGCGACGACGTGCGCGTCACCGTCGACGACACCGGGCCCGGCGTGGACACGGCCGACCGCGAACGCATCTTCGAACGATTCGTCACGGCCTCGCGCCGGACCGGCGGCACCGGCATCGGTCTGGCCCTTGTCGCCGAAACCGTTGCCGGACACCAGGGCCGGATCCGTTGTCTCCAGCGGCCGGGCGGCGGTGCGCGCTTCGAATTGACGCTGCCCGCGCTGGATCGTCACGTGATCGCAAAGAAACCGCCCGAGTCGCCGCAATGAAAGTGATTCATCCTCGTCTCGGTCACCGGGTCGGGTGACCGCACCGACCTCGGGCTGGAGGAGGACAAGTCGCGCTGCCACGGCACGCGGCCGATTCCCGACGTCGTAGCGCGAGGCCGACCCCGGTGACTGCTCGCCACAACACAGCGGGGCCCGGCGCCACTCGGACGCCGGGCCCCGCTGGGGTTCGCGCGGATCAGCCGATGCTGAAAGGCTGGCCCCACAGGGTGACCGTGGAGCTGATGTTGTCGGTCTCGACCTTGACCTTCACGAAGGCACGCGCCTGCGCGTAGCCACCGCAGCCGGACAGGCCGATGGTGGTGTCGGCCCAGGTCACCGAGCCGCTCTTGCCCTTGAACTTGTTGTTGGTGCTGTGGTCCTCGTTGCCGTAGTCGTCGGCCTTCTCGATGTCGAGAACGTAGAACGACTTGGCCTGGCCGGGGCCAAGGCTCAGTTCGGCGCCGGAGTCGGCGCCGACGCTCACGTCGTCACCTTCCCAGTTGGTCTCGCCCTCGACGCCGCCCTCGACGCCGCCGCCGTCGATGTTGACCTGGCAGCCCACGACGTAACCCGGGTAGATCTTGCCGCCCTTGGCGTTACCGGAGACCTCGACCTGCGCCGAGCCGGAGACCCACGCGTTGCGGTGCACCGGGGTGGCACCCATCGAGGGGCTGATCAGCGCCGACTCGCCGACCAGGCGGACGGTGACGGTGCTGCCGTCGGACAGGGTCTTGACGATCTCGCCGCCGGGCAGCGGGACGAAGGTGTCGGCGTTGGCCGCACCGGTGGACAGCAGCCCGAAGGTCACCGCGGCCGCGCCGACCACACCGGCCAGACGAGCCGAATTCTTACGGTCGATCATGTATTTCATCCTCGGATCGAAGGTGGGTGTCGCGGCGATCAGCCGATGCTGAACGGCGCGCCGTACAGGGTGGTCTTGGAGTAGTGGTCGCCGATGATCTCGACCACGCTGTAGGAGCGGGCCTGCGCGTAACCGGCGCAACCCTGGACCTGGATCTCCACGTCCTGGTACTCGATCGCGTAGACACCCGGCTTGGTGATGTCCTTCTTGTCGATCTGGACGAACTTCACCTCGCCCGGGCCGAGCTCGAGGCCGACCGAACCACCGGCGCTCAGGCCGCCGGTGCTGATGCCGCCGGAGACGCCCGCCGAGATGGCGTCGTCACCGATGGCCACCTGGCAACCGACGATGTAGCCGGTGTTCAACTGCGAGGTGCCGTGGGTGGAGGAGTTGTTGGTGCCCGGGTTGTTGTTCGGGCCGTTGTAGGGGCCGACCTCACCCTCGGGAGTGGCGGTGACATCGGCGGTCACGTTGGCCGACACCCACGCGACGCGACCCGCGCCGTTGGCCGCGAGGGACGGGGAGACGACGGCGTGCTCACCGGTGCGCGTCACCTTGGCGCCCGGGCCGACCTTCTCGCCGTCGGGCAGCGGAACGAAGGCGTCGGCACCGGCGGTACCGGCGACGAGCGCACCCAGCGCGAGCACGGCCACACCGGTACCGACGGCGCGCAGGCCACGGGAACCGGGGATACGGTTGATTCTCATTCTTCCCCTCATCAGGTTCGAGCAGTGATACCTCGACGCGGGCCGTCTACGGGCCCGTCGAAGCCTCGCCTGAGCATTCACGCGCCCCATGGCGGGGCGAGAACCAGTCGAGGACCCGCCGATGAAGCTCATGGAACGAGAAGATTTCCGGTTCTTTGCGATGGTGTTGCGATGCCCGTGCGCCGATCGACCCGGACGCGGCATTCAGCCAATGTTGCGAAGTTCGGTATAGGGGGCGTGATTTCGATATTCTCTGGATAGTTGCTGCGTTACGGTTTCCCACATGGACGACATCGAGTTGGATTTGCCGAGCGTCGCTTCTCCCCACACCTCCGGACGAGTTCTCGACATCGGCGCGGTCGGATTGCGCAATCCGCTTCCGGTCGGCAACGAACAGACCCACGCCTATATTTCCTGCGTCGACGGCACCACCCTGCGACTGCCGGATTCGTTGCGGAACTGGGCCATGCAGACACTCGCCGCGAACTACGATCTGCGTGCCACCGGCCTGCCGTCGTTGTTCCCGTGCCGTTTCGAGTTCGGCATCCGCGACGGCGCGGCCTACGCTGTTCCGGTCAGCGATCAGGGGCGTCAGAGGAGGCCATCATCACCACCGCAGCAGATGTCGGCGACTTCGCCAAGCGTCACGGGCTGACCGTCGCCGTCGCCGAATCCCTCACCGGCGGTAATCTCGCCGCCGCCCTCGCGGCGGCGCCCGATTCCGCGCAATGGTTCCGAGGCGGGGTCGTCGCCTACTCCGTGACGGTGAAACAGTCCGTACTCGGCGTGCCCGACGTGCCGGTGGTGTCGGAGACCGCCGCACTGGCCATGGCCGAGGGCGTGCGGGCACTGACCGACGCCGATATCGCCGCCGCGACCACCGGCGTCGGTGGGCCGGGCGCTCAGGACGGCGAACCGGCCGGTTCGGTGTGGTGCGCCGTCGCCACCCGCGACACCTCCTGGGCGGTGCACCGCGATTTCGACGGTGAACCCGAGCAGGTGCTCGAGCAGTCGGTGCGGTGCGCGCTGGAGATGTTGCGCGAGAGCGAGAACCGCTTCACCGCCTAGGCGATCGGCGGCAGGTGCACCACCTGGCCCGCGTACGCCAGGCCCGCGCCGAAGCCGAGCAGCAACGCGGTCTGGCCGGGTTCGGCGGCACCGCTGCGCAGCAGCTGTTCCATCGCCATCGGGATCGATGCGGCACTGGTGTTGCCGGTGTCGACGATGTCGCGGGCCACGGCCACGTCGTCGGGCAGATCGAGGGTGCGGACCAGCGCGTCGGTGATGCGGATATTGGCCTGATGCGGCACGAACGCGTCCAGGTCGGCCGCGGTGACACCGGCCAGTCGCAGGGCCTCCCGGCACGCCTGCTCCAGGAACGTGACGGCCCAGCGGAACACCTCGGTGCCGTTCATCCGAATGTAGGGCCGCACCGTCGTGCCGCCACCGGCCTCGGCGGCCGCCACCTCGGCGAAGTACTGCTGGAAGTCCTTGTCCTGCTTGATCGCCGAGGTCCGCGAGCCGTCCGAGCCCCACGCCACCGGACCGATGCCCTCCTGCTCGGCGGCACCGACGACCACCGCGCCCGCGCCGTCGGCGAAGATGAAGGCCGTGCCCCGGTCGGCGCGGTCGAGCAGATCCGAGAGCCGTTCCACACCGATTACCAGCACATGCCGCGCCTGCCCCGAGCGCACCAGGTTGGCGGCGTCGGCCAGCGCGTAGCAGAAGCCCGCGCACCCGGCGGAGATGTCGTAGGCGGCGGTGTCGTGCATGCCGAGTTCGGTGGCGACCACCGCGCCCGCCGACGGGCCGAGCACCATCTGCGAGGAGGTCGCCAGCAGCACGGCGTCGACCTGCTCGGCCGTGATCCCCGCGGCGGTGAGCGCGTCGCGGGCGGCGGCGGTGCTCATCGACACGATCGTCTCGTCGTCGTCGGCCCAGTGCCTGGCGGCGATGCCGGAACGGGTCTTGATCCACTCGTCGGAGGAGTCGATGGCCTCGACGATCTCCGCGTTGGGCACGACGCGGCGCGGCCGGTACACGCCGAGGCCGAGAATTCCCGTATGGGTGACCGGAATCGAGGTGGCGATGGGGGTTGGCATGACATCCTCTCCATGTGAACCGATCGGTTCATCCGCTATAAGGTCTAACATGAACCGATCGGTTCAATCAAGCGTTTCGGGGAGGAGAGTCGGATGCCCGCCGGACCACGCGCCCGACTGATCGAACACACCATCGCGACCGTGCAGGAACACGGTGTGCACGCCGCGGCGTTGAGCGAGCTGCTCAAGCGGAGCAACACCTCGCGCAACTCGCTCTACCAGCACTTTCCCTCCGGTAAGAGCGAACTGGTTCAGACGGCGGCGCGCATCGTGTCGCGACTGGTGTACTCGCACGTCAGCGCCGTGGCCGACGCGCTGCAGACCGCGCCGTCGGCCCAGCAGTGGCTCGTCGACCTGTTCGCCTTCTGGCGGGTGCCGCTCGAGCAGAGCGAATTCCGGGCCGGATCGTTCATGATGGCCGCCGCGCTGGACGAGAGCGATCCGGTGGTGCAGTCGATCGCCGGTCAGGCGTTCGCCGAGTGGACCGCGCGGTTGGCCGACGGCATCGTGGCGGCCGGGATCGAACGGTCGGCGGCGGTGTCACTGGCCGGATTCCTGCTCACCACGATCGAGGGCACCATCGTGCACAGCCGGGCGCTCAAGTCGGCGCATCCGTTCGATCAGGCAGTGGCCCAGCTGACCATCCTGTTCAACTACCACCTGTCTCAGCGCTGAGGTGAGACATCTTGTGCCCCATCGAGATCGGCGCACAGGGCGGTGACGATGCGGCGCCGTGCGTGCGCGCCCTCCGGGCTCGGGGTCAACGGGTACACGTGCACCAGGCCCGGTTCCTCGAGGTACTCCAGGTCGACCCCCGCCGCGGCGGCCTTGTCCCGCAGCAGGCGGGCGTCGGGGTTGAGGATGTCGTCGGTGCCGGTGAACAGCGTGATCGGGCCGAGGCCGGTGAGATCGCCGAACAGGGGGCTCACCATCGGGTCCTTCATCGCCAGTTCACCGCTCCACCTGCGGCCGTAGACGAGGCCGCCGTCGCGCCCCAGCCACGGGTCGCGCTGCTGGACGACGTCGATCCGTGGGTTCTCGAGGGTCAGGTCGAGTGCCGGGGAGATGAGGACGGTGCGCGGCAACACGGTGCCGAGGTCGCGCAGGTGCAGTGCCGTGGACAGGGCGATCTGCCCGCCCGCCGAATCACCGGCGAGGAAGGTGGGGCCGTGTCGGTCGGCGCCGGCGCGGACGAGGTCGGCGACGCGGGGAATCACCTCGGCGGCCGTGCCGAACGGGATGAGCGGGTAGATCGGCACCGTCACCGTGAGCCGTGCGCGAACCGCGAGCATGGCGGCCAGCCGCCAGTGCTGCATCGCGATCTCGCCGACCCAGCCACCGCCGTGCGCGTACACCAGACCGCCGCGTGATCTCCCGGTGCGCGGGGTGAGTGTGTACACGGGCCAGCCACGGTCACGCGCCACGGAGATGTCGACTCCGCGCAGCGTGCGTGGCGGGCCGTAGGGCAACGGGCGCAGTGCCAGTTCGCGGATGTGGGCTTCGGCGCGTTCGGCATCGATGTAGTTGCGGTTGCGGCGCGCGGCTCGCAGGAACCCCGGAATCACGAACCGACTCATCACTGTTGGCACCGCGACCTCCACTTGTTCGGGTGCCCGCCAAATTACCCGCAGTTCAGGCCAACGGCTGTTCGATGATGTCGGTCCGCAGGCTGGCGCCGTTGAGATCGAGGTACACCACGCCCTCGGTGATCGACAGACTCGCGGAATTGCGCCGGTCGACCAGCCGCGCGGCCTCGTCGATGAACGCCCGATCGAAACTGTAGAGCGGGATCGCGGCCGCGTTGTGAATCTTCTTGCCCGCGTACTGCGCGAGCACCTTCGCCGGGTCCCGGTGGGTGTACACCGCCGCCCGCCCCGCCAATTTGCTCCCTCGATGGATCCGCTCCGAGTCCGGTGCCCCCACCTCGATCCACGCCGTGGTCCGCCCCGTCAGATCCCGCACCTGCACGGCGGGCTCATCGGTCGCCGAGATCCCGCCCTCACTGAACACGATCCCCTCCTCGTACTGCAGGCAGTACGCCAGAATCCGCGTCACCATGTACTCGAGCGTCTCGGACGGATGCCGAGCCACCCGCAGCTCCAACTCCTCGTACACCCCCCGATCCACATCGGCGAGCTGAACGGCGAAGGTGTGCACAGTAGCGCTGATTCCCATAAGACCCGCCACCCTACCGGCCCCTCGGTGCCGCGCGGCTGCTAGTTGTCGAGCAGTGCTCGGGGGGCGGCCTGGTGCCAGGAGTCGGTGATGATGGCGGTGAGTTCGTCGTGGTCGTCGAGGGCTGACAGGTGGACGCGGACCCAGGCGTTGTTCGCTTCGTGGGCGGCGATCCAGAACTTGGCGGGTTCGGCTCGGACGAGTTCGTCGCGGTCGAGGATCGGGCAGCGGACGGCCATCGAGGTCTCGTTCTCGGGCAGGGTGAGGAACAGGCGGCCCGAGACCTTGAAAATCGGCATGCCCCAGGCGAATGCCTCCGCTGTGCCGGGTAGGGACAGGGCGAAGGTCCGGACGTCGTCCCCGGTGACTGTCATGACCCGATCATCGCAAAACGCACCGACAGGTTCAGACGGCGAGCTCGGCCGACCTGGCACGGCTCGCGGTGATGCGGCGGCCGATGATGCCGTGGCGGGGCGCGAACAGGTAGACCAGGGTGAAGGCGACGCCCTGCGTGACCACAACCATCCCGCCCGCGGCGGTGTCGAGGTGGTAGCTGATGTACAGACCCGTGACTGCGCACAGCACCGACACCGAGGGCGCGATGATCAGCATCCGCGAGAAACGGTCGGTGAGCAGGTACGCCGTGGCGCCCGGGATGATGAGCATGGCCACCACCAACACCACACCCACCGCCTGCAACGCCACCACCGAGGTGAGCGCGAGCAGCGCGAGCAGCGCGGTGCCGAGCACTCGGGGGTTGAGACCGATGGCATGCGCGTGGGTGGCGTCGAAGGCATACAGGGTGAAGTCGCGACGCTTCAGCACCAATGCCACCAGCACGATCGCGGCGAGGATCATGATCTGGATCATCTCCTCGCGACTCACCCCGAGCAGATTGCCGAAAACGATGTGGTTCAAATCGGTTTGGCTCGGTGTCACCGACACCAGCACCAACCCGAACGCGAACAGCGTCGTGAAGACGATGCCGATGGCCGCGTCCTCCTTCACCCGGCTGGTGTCGCGCACCACCCCGATCAGCGCGACCGCGAGGAACCCGAAGATCACCGCCCCCACCGCGAAGGGCCACCCGACGATGTAGGCGAGCACCACCCCGGGCAGCACCGCGTGCGAGACCGCGTCACCCATCAGCGACCACCCGATCAGCACCAACCAGCACGACAGCACCGCGCACACCACGGCGGCGGTGACGGTGGTCGCCAGCGCCCGAACCATGAATTCGTAGCGCAGTGGGTCGAGCAGGAATTCTTCGAGGCTCACTGGTCTCCGTCCACATCGAGTCCGAACGCCTTGGCCAGGTTCTCGGGCCGCAACACCACATCGGGGTCACCGTGTTCGAGTACCCGGCGGTTCAACAGCACCGCCTCGGCGGCCAACCGGGGCAGCGCGTGCAGGTCGTGCGTCGACACCAGGATCGTCGCCCCACCGGCGGCCAGCTCACGCAACAGCGCGGTGATGGTGGCCTCGGAACGTTTGTCGACACCGGCGAACGGCTCGTCCAGCAGCAAGGTGGTCGCCTCCTGCGCGATGCCGCGCGCCACGAAGGTCCGCTTCTTCTGCCCGCCGGAGAGCTGACCGATCTGCCGGTCGGCGAAGTCGGTGAGCTCCACCCGGGCCAGTGCCGCCTCGACGGCGGCCTTGTCGGTCTTGCTCGCGCGCCGGGTGAAACCCATCTTCCCGTAGCGCCCGGTCATCACCACGTCACGCACCGAGAGCGGGAAAGTCCAGTCCACGTCCTCGGATTGGGGCACGTATCCGAGGGCGCCAGCCTTGCGCGCGGTAGCGGGTGCGCCACCATTGACCAGCACCCGGCCGCGGTCGGGCGTCACCAGCCCCATGATGGTCTTGAACAGCGTCGACTTGCCCGAGCCGTTCATCCCGATCAGCCCGCACACCCGGCCGGATTTCAACGTGAGTTCGACGTTGTCGAGTGCGAGCACGTCACCGTAACGCACTGTCACGTCCTGGATCTCGACCACCGGTTCGGTCATTTCGGTGCTCCCGCCAGTGCCGCCGCGATGGTGTCGGCGTCGTGTCGGATCAGGTCGAGATAGGTCGGCACGGGGCCGCCGTCCTCCGACAGCGAGTCGACGTACAGCGTGCCGCCGAAACGCGCTCCGGTCGCCTCGACCACGCGCCGCATCGGCGCGTCCGACACCGTCGACTCGCAGAACACAGCGGGCACCCCGCGCTGGCGCACGAAGTCGATCACCGACCCGATCTGCTGCGGCGTGGCCTGCTGTTCGGCGTTGACCGGCCAGATGTACTTCTCGGTCAGCCCCGCGTCGCGCGCCAGGTAGGAGAAGGCGCCCTCACAGGTGACGAGGGCGCGCTGGTCGGCGGGCAGGGTGGCGACGGCGGCGGCCAGCTGGTCACGGACCGCGCCGAGCCGAGTCTTGTACGCCTCGCCGTTGGCGCGGTAGGCCTCGGCGTGGTCGGGATCGAGATCGGCGAACGCGCGAACCATGTTGTCCACGTAGATCTGCGCGTTCACCGGCGACATCCACGCGTGCGGGTTCGGCTTGCCCGCGTAGGCGTCCTCGCTGATGTCCATCGGCGCCACCCCCTCGCTCACCACGGCGTGTGGCACCTCGAGATCGGCGACGAACTGGGCGAACCAGGCCTCGAGATTCAGGCCGTTGTCGAGGATGAGATCGGCCTTCGCGGCCTTCTTGATGTCCCCCGGCGTCGGCTCGTATCCGTGGATCTCGGCACCGGCCTTGGTGATCGACTCGACCCGCAGGTGTTCACCGGCCACATTGCGCGCCATATCGGCGAGCACGGTGAAGGTGGTGAGCACCACCTTCCGGTCGTCGTCGGACGCGCTGACGCCACCGCAGGCCGTCAGCGCGAACACCATGACACTCAGCACGCACGCCGCGAACGTCCGCGACGAACGGTGGAACCCAACCTTCATCCCGGAATTATATTGTTCGGGTGACCGAACTTTCAAGTTCAGCCACCGAAACAGCGGTGGTGACCGGTCACGATGCCCAGGGCGGGACGAAGGTCGACCCGTCCGGCAACTCCGCCGCGAACCCGGAGCGAACGGTCACCAGCAACCGGGCGGGCGCCTCGGTCTCGTTGGTGAGCGCGATGAGCGCGCCCGCGGGGGCGACAGCGGCGTCACCCGGCCGCAGGGCGGTCGAGTCACCGTCGACGGTGAGGACGACGTCGCCCGCGAGCAGGACGAACGCCTCTTCCCCCAGGATTCGGTGCGCGACCCCGACCGAGCCGGGCGCGATTTCGGTCTGCCAGACGCACAGGTCGACACTTCCGACAGCAGGGCGAATCAATGCGGCGAATCGGGCGTTGTGCACCTCGTACACCTGGGCGTCGGCGGAACGAACTACCGGCATGAACACTCCTCAATAGTCAATCTACTTGTCTATATAGTCAAGTAGCTTTTCCATTCCGTCAAGTGCCAGAATGACCGACATGCCCGCTGCCGCCGACCTGCCCCTGTTCCTCCTGGCGGCCGCCGCCGAGGTGACCGACGCGGTGCAGGCGGGCGTCGCGGCGGCCGGATTCACCGACGTCCGACCGGCACACGGATTCGCCTTCGTGCGCCTGGCCCCCGAGGGCGCCACCGTCGGCGAGATCGCCGAGCACCTCGGCGTCACCAAGCAGGCGGCAAGTCAACTGGTCGACGAGCTGGTCACCAAGGGCTACGTCGAACGCAACCCGCACCCCCGCGACGCCCGCGCCCGGCTCGTCACGCTCACCGAGCGCGGCTGGGCGTGCACGCGGGCCGCCGACGCGGCATTGGGCGAACTCACCAGAAGATGGTCCGAAACTCTTGGCGCGACCGACCTCACCCAGGTCAGAGACGCATTGGCGCGCGTGGTCACGCCCGGTCGGGTCCGCCCGAGTTGGTGAGGTCGTAACCATTCACCTCGGTGCGACGATCTTGTTGTCGGTATCCGTTGATCCGAACAACAGGATTTTCGAAACCTGCGCGCACCATCGCGACGAGCGGCATACTCGGCTCGAGCGGTGACGCGCCACCGCAGCACCCCGGGCCACCGGTCCGGGCCTCGCCTCGTCACGCACCGTTCCCGCTATCCCGGAGTTCGCATGTCTGCCCTAGCCACCGTCACCACGGTCGACACCGTCACCCGCCACAAGTACGAGCGGCTGCAATACACCGGTTCCGCCGGTGTCGTCGCGTCCCTCGAAGACCCGCGGCTGGTCGACCGCTGGCGCACCGAGCACCCCACCTGGCGCGGCGAGCACTGGGCGTTCGAGGCCGGGACCACCGGCAGCCTCCGCCCGATCAATGTGGCGACCCGCCACAACTGATCCGCTCAGGCGGCGCCCGCGTCGGCCGAACGGTCGGTGATCCGGGGGAACGGGCTGGCCGCTTCCAGCTGGTAGGCCAGGTCGAGCAGCGTTCGCTCCCCGCCACGCGGGGCGGCCAACTGCACCGAGCCGGGCAGACCGGTCGGCAGCAGCCCGTGCGGCAACGAGATGCCCGGTCCCCCACCGACATTGTTGAGCGGCGTGAAACCCACGTAATCGACGAGTTTCGCGAACAGTTCATCGAACGGCTGACCCGGCGCCAACTCACCGATCCGCGGCGCCGGGTGTGACAGCACCGGAGTGAGCAGCACGTCGACCTCGGCGAAGTGCCGGTCGTAGGCGGCGGTTCCGGCCCGTAGACGCCACGCGGCGGCCACCGAGCCGAGCGGATTGCGCTTGGCAAGCCCGATCAGGCCGGTGGTGAACGGGTCGAGCTTGCCTGCGTCGAACCGGCCACGGTGACCGAGCCGGAACGACAGCGTCATCGCGGCGGCCATCACCGCCCAGTACTGCTTGAAGTCGTCGACGAAACGCGGGTCGACCGCCAACCGGGTCTCGACGATCTCGTGCCCGAGCCCGGCGAAAACGCGGACGGCCGAATCGAGGATCACCCGGTTGTCGGGATGCACGGGTCGGCCGAGCACGTCGGCGGTGATCACGCCGATGCGCAGCCGCCGTGCGCTCGGCCCTTCCACCAGTCCCACCGGCGCCAGTTTCGGGTGCGCGCCGAAACTCTCGACCGCGGCCAGGTAGTGCGCCGTATCACGGACCGACCGGGTGAGCACTCCCTCGGCCACCAGATGCACCGGCAGTTTGCGCGCGCCCGGCTGGTCGAGCAGCCGATAACGGGTGGGCTTCAGGCCGACCAGACCCGTCGCGGCAGCGGGAATGCGGATCGAACCGCCGCCGTCGTTGGCGTGGGCGATCGGCACCACCCCGGCGGCGACCAGCGCCGCCGACCCGCCCGAGGACGCGCCCGTCGAGAACTCCGGATTCCACGGGTTGCGCGTGGGTGGGCGATGGACGAATTCGGTGCTCGCGGTGAGCCCGAACTCCGGCAACGTCGACTTGCCGAGGACAACCACCCCCGAGTGCAGGAACTGCGCGGCGGGCCCGCTGGTCGCGATCACCGGGTGCGGCGTGAACGCCGCCGACCCGTGACAACTCGGCAGCCCGGCGACGTCGGTGTTGTCCTTGACGAAGGCGGGCACCCCGGCGAACACCCCGGCCGTTTCCGGCGCCGCGGCCGCCCGCTCGAAACTGCGCACCTGCACCGCGTCGAGGCGGGGGTCGACAGCCTGCGTCCGGGCGACGGCGGCCTCGATCACCTCGGCACGGCTCACCCGACCGGCGCGCAGTGCGGCGGCAAGGCCGACAGCGTCGTGGTCGCCGAGGGCGTCGTCGGTGTAGGCGTGCACGGCAGAGCTCATGGCCGCAGCCTAATCGCGACCGTACGCGCGAGTAAGGAACTTCGGCCAGACAATGCGGCCCGCCCGGCGAGGAGCGGGCCGCAGTGAGGTCCCTACTTGGCAGGAGCCGTGAAGGGCTGGTTGATCGTGGTGACGTACTGGATCACCGCGCCGATGGCGACGGGGCCGTGACGAAGATCTGCCCCGCGAGCACACCGAGGAAGCCGACGGCGGCCGCGCCCGCGACGCAACCGGCCAGCGGTCCCGCACCGAACAGGGTGAGCAGAGCCCCGGTGAGCGCGACGCCCGCGGCGGCACCCGCGAGGCATCCGAGTGCCGCGCCGCCGATGCCACCGACGAGGGTGCCGATGGTGGCACCCATGGAGATGGTGCTCGTCATCCGCGACCAGGCGGCCTGTTCCCGGTCGTATTCGGACTTCCAAGGCGCCTTGTCCTCGAACGGCAGCGCGACCGGCCGGTAGACGGCCTTGTCCATGCTCAGCGCCGGGGTGAGCGTCGCCGTGCGACCGTCGATCCGGGCTTCGATGGGGAACTGGAAGTCGTCGATGGCGAAGGTCAACGGCGTCGCGCCGACGACAGTGCCCGCGCTGTCACGCACCTGCAGGGTGCCGTTGTCGACGACCAGCGAACCGTGCTCGATCTCGATGACCGAGGTGGCGCCGTCGGTGTGCGCGGTGTATCCCACCGGCTTCGGTGCCGCCGGTTCCGCGTGCGCCCCGGCCGCCGTCACCGCCAGCGCGGACAGCGACAACGCCACGGGCACAACGATTTTCTTCAAGAACATGGGTGATTCCTCATCGATTCTCAGCCGATCGCGGTGACCGGCGCTGGCAATCGTAGCGATAATGGTTATCATTATCACCTCGATGAGGCTGGGAGGTCGTAGTGGGACATCTGCTGATGGTGGAGAGCTGGGTCGGCTCGATGAGCACCCTGTTGCCGCAGGGAATCAAGGACGGCGGGCACCGATTCAGCTTCCTGACAAGGAACCTCGGGCACTATCTGCGCCCCGGCGCACCGTCACCACACCCACTGCTCACCGCTGACAACGTGTTCACCGCCGAGACCAACGACGAGGCGACACTTCTGCCGTACGCGCGAAAGTTGCACGAGCTCTTCGGTTTCGACGGCGTCCTCACCTCGTGCGACTACTACCTCCCGACCGTGGCCGCCATCGCCACCGATCTCGGCCTGCCCGGCCCCGGCCGCGAGGCGGTGGTCGCCGCCTGCGACAAGCACCGGACCCGGGAGATCTGTCGCGCTGCCGGGGTACCCGGCCCCGAATTCGCGGTCGCCCAGACGCCGGACGAGATCTCCGCCGCAGCAGCACGATTGGGCTATCCGCTGGTGGTGAAGCCGATCGATCTGTGCGGCGGGATGTTCGTGTGCCGCGTCGAGGACGACACCGAGCTGCGCGTCGCCGTCGACCGCATCGCAGGGTTCCCGGTGAACGCGCGCGGACAGCGCAGATCACCCCAGATCCTGCTCGAAACGTGCGTGCGGGGACCCGAATTCAGCGTGGAGACGGTGACCGTCGCCGGGCAGACCACCGTCGTCGGGGTCACCGACAAACAACTCACCGGCGCACCTGCCTTCATCGAGTCGAGTCACATGTTCCCCGCCGACCTGTCGGACACCGACCGAACCGCCGTCGCCGAGACCGCCGTGGCGGCGATCACGGCACTCGGGCTCGACGCGACCGTCGCCCATACCGAGGTGAAGCTGACACCAGACGGACCGTGCCTGATCGAGGTGAACCCACGGCCCGCGGGCAACCGGATCACCGAACTGGTTCGCCGGGTCACCGGCATCGACCTCACCAGAGCCCATCTCGAGGCCGTGCTGGGCGCGGTGCCCGAGCTGACCCCGCGACAGACCGAGGTGGGGAGCGCGGCCGTCGCCTTCGCCGTCCCCGACCGGGCGGGCGTGGTGGCCCGGGTCGCCGGTGCGACCGGGTGGGCCGACGATCCGCGCATCGTGGAACACAAACTCCCCCAGCCCGGCACCGAGGTCCGGCCCGCCACCGACAACAACACCTACCTCGGGCACGTCCTCGTCACCGCCGAGAAGCCGGGCGCGGCAGGGGAACTGGCCGATTCGCTGATCGCCGACCTGCGCGTCGAACTCGACGGCGGTGCCGCGTGATCCGCACACACCCCGACTCGGTGGCCGAACTCACCCGGTGGGCACGGACCGGACGGCTCGGCCCCGATCCCGACACCCTGACGACCTCGACCGCCTTTCGCACGACCTACGGCACCAGGCACGCCGGACGCACCCGGGCCTACCGCAACGAGGTGCTCAGCATCCGGGTCGGCGCGGCGGTCGGCTCGTGCGGCCTCGAACCCGGGACTGCCGCCGACGATCTGATCGACGATTGCGTCGCCGCGACCGTCGGCGACCTGCTCGAACACCGGGTGACCTCGGTGCGTATCGCGGCGCTCGACGCCTATCTGATGCACGGGCACCCACATCCGAACGCGGCGGACCTTCCCGGTGAACCCGTGGTCGTCGCGGGGCCGACCTCGCTGGCGAAATCGCGGCGACGCGCGCACACCGTCATCGACCTGCTGCCCGCCGGGGTCACCAAGGTGCTGGTCGTCGGCGTCGTCGGATCGCTGCTGGCCGAGTTGCGCGACCGATCCATCGCGTATGTGCCCTGTGACCTCGCGGGCGGGGCCACCGAGTGGGGTGAACCGATCTTCGAGTCGGTGTCGGCGGCTCCGTCGGACTACGACGCACTGCTGGTCACCGGAATGACATTGGGCAACGGCACCTTCGACGAATTCCGTGCCATCGCACGCGAGCGCGCACTACCACTGGTCTTGTTCGCCCAGACGGGTAGTGCGGTGCTCCCCTGGTTCCTCGGCGCCGGAGTGCACGCGGTCTCGGCCGAGCCCTACCCGTTCTTCTCCCTCGACGGTGCCGCGAGCACCCTGGTCACCTACCGGGAGCTCGCATGACGGCACCGCAGCCCGGCCTGCTGCACCTGGTCGGCGGCACCCCGGTCGTCCAGGTACCCGCCGGAAACAGCTGGTACACAGCCAAACTCGAATCGGCGAGCATCGCCGGAATGAAGGCACGTGCCGCCGTCTCGATGATGCGGGCGGCGGCCGCGCGAGGCGACCTCGCGCCGGGCGCGACGATCATCGAATCCACCAGCGGCACACTCGGACTCGGCCTCGCCTTGGCGGGCAAGGCACTCGGGCACCCGATCGTGCTCGTGGTCGACGACGAGCTGGAACCCGATCTGCGCGCCCTGTTCTCGGCCTTCGGCATCACCCTCGAGGTCGTCACCAGCCCGCACCCGACCGGCGGCTGGCAACAGGCCAGGCTCGACCGGCTGGCCGAACTGCTGGCCGCCACACCGGGCGCGTACTGGCCCGACCAGTACGACAACCCCGACAACGCGGGCGGCTATCAGGCCATGGGCGCGGAGATCCTCGCCCAGGTCGACGACGTGGACGTGCTCGTCGCCTCGATCGGTTCCGGCGGTCACTGCGCGGGACTCACCCGGGTCTTGCGTACCCGCTGGCCCGCGCTGCGCGTGATCGGTGTCGACGCCGTTGGCTCGCGCATCTTCGGTCAGCCGGACCGGCGCAGGCTCATGCGCGGCCTCGGCAGCAGCATCCTGCCCCGCAACGTGGCCTACGCCGATTTCGACGAGGTGCACTGGGTGGGTGCGGCCGAGGCGGTCGCGTCCTGCCGCGCGCTGGCGGCACGCACCGGCATCGCGGGCGGCTGGAGCACCGGCGCCGCCGCCCTGGTCGCGGGCTGGGTCGCCGAGCGCGAACCGGATTCCCGGGTACTCACCGTCTTCCCCGACGGTCCACACCGCTACCTGCGCACCATCTACGACGACACCTGGTGTCGCACGAACGACCTGTTCACCACTCCCGCGACAGAACCCAGGACCATCCCGACTCCCGACAGCACCGAGGTCAGCGGCTGGGGCCGCTGCACCATGGTGCGCGACCCCGCAACCGATGGCCGCGAATCCGACACCGAGGTGGTCCGTATGCTCGCCGACACGGTGGGCGATGCCGCTGCGAAGGCTCAGGCCACCGAAATGGGTGATCCGTCCGGCCGAGCGCAGGATTGCGCCGACCGAGTGCGCGACCACGCCGAACCGCTGCGTAAACCCGCCACCGAAGTCCACGACGATGCCGAGGTGCTCGGGTGAGGGCGACGTTTCTCGTGCTGCCCAAGGGCGTGCGGTTGCTGCTGGTCAATCATCTCGTCGGGCATATCGGGTTCTATCTGCTCATCCCCTTTCTCGCCGACTACCTGCTCGAAGACCTCGCGCTGTCGGCAGCCGTGGTGGGTGTGGTGCTCGGGGTGCGCAACCTGAGCCAGCAGGGCCTGTTCCTCGTGGGTGGTTCGGCCGCGGACCGGCTCGGGGCGCGGGGGGTGATCATGGTGGGGCTGGCCGTGCGCGCGCTCGGGTTCGCGTTGTTCGCGCTCGGGGGTTCGCTGCCGGTGGTGCTCGCGGCGGCGATCCTCACCGGATTTGCGGGCGCGCTGTTCAATCCGGCGGTGCGCGCCTACATCGCCACCGACAGCGGTGCGCGGTCGGCGGAGGCGTTCGCGCTGTTCAATGTGTTCGGCAACGCCGGATCGGCGATCGGGCCGGTACTGGGGACCGTGCTGATGGCGGCGGGCTTCCGCGTCTCCGCGGTGGTCGCGGCCGCGATCTTCGCGGTGCTCGCGGTGATCCAATGGGTGCTGTTGCCCGCGCGGCCGGTGCCAGCGCACGACGACGGAGTCCGGGCCGACTTCGCGACCGTGTTCACCGATCGCCGGTTCTGGGCGTTCACCCTGGCCCTGATGCCGATGTTCGCGTTGCAGAGCCAGATCTATTTCCTGTTCACGTTGCAGGCGCAGGACAGCGCCGAGCCACGGCACCGGGCCGGGGCGGTGGCCGCGCTGTTCGTGGTGGAGACCATTGCCGTGGTGGCGTTGCAGGTCCGGGTCACCACGGTGTTGATCCGGCGACCCCAGCGCGGGCCAGCGATGGCGGCGGGGATGGCGATCATGGGCGCGTCGTTCCTGATTCCCCCGGCTGCGGCCGGTTTCGTAACGGGCCTCGGCAGCGGCATCGCGGGGACGGCGCTGCGGGTGGCGCCCGTGGTCGCGGGCGCGGTCGTGCTCGCTGTCGGGGTGACGGCGGTGCAACCGTTCGTGAACGAGGCGATCGGCCGCTTCGCCGGAAACCGGCTCACCGGAACCTATTTCGGGGCGTTCTACCTGGCCTCTGGGCTCTTCACCGTGGTCGCGACCTCGATCAGCGGCGCGGTGCTCGATCGGGCGGGCGGGTCGCTCACCTGGCCGCCCGCCCTGCTGTGCGCCGGGACGGCCGCGCTGTCCTCGATCGCGATCCTCGGCCTGCACCGACGCTCGGTGCTACCCGGCGCCCCCGAGACCACGCCGACCACCGACGCGGGAGTCCGCGGATGACGAATCCTCGGCGCCCGCTCGGCGAGCACGCCCGGCGCACCCATCTCGTCGAACACCTGCCCACCACCGACATACCCGGTATCGGCGTCGGCCGGGCCAACGGCAGCTGCGGTGAGTTGCTCCAGGGTGTCCTGGAACAGGACCGGCACTTCCTGGTCACGCTGCCCATCCAGTGCGGGTCGGTCGCCGTGTTCGAGCCCGGCGGTGACGACATCACGGTCGTTCCCCCGCACAAGTCGAAGGCGCGGCGCCTGGCGGCCGCGATGGTCGCCCGGTCACGGGTGCTGCGCGGCGGACGGCTCACCGTGCGCAGCGACCTGCCCGAGGGCAAGGGGTTGGCAAGTTCCACCGCCGACCTGGTGGCGACGGCCCGCGCGGTCGCCGACGCCGAGGGTCGCACGGTCGGACTCGAGGAACTCGAAGCCGACCTGCGCGCCATCGAACCCTCCGACGGGATCATGTATCCGGGCACGGTCGCCTACTTCCATCGGGAGGTGCGCCTGCACGCCCGGCTCGGTGTCCTGCCACCGCTGACGATCGTCACCGGCGACGAGGGCGGCACGGTCGACACCGTCGAATTCAACCGCGTAGAACCGGCTTTCACGCCCGACCAGCACCGCGAATACGGCCGGTTGCTCGACGAACTCGGTGTCGCGATCGTGCGCGGTGACGTGGCGGGCATCGGCGCGGTGGCCACCCGCAGTGCGGTACTGAGCACCGCGTTCCGCGAACGCCCGCACCTCGAGAACACCATCCGGCAGGCGCGGGCGTTGGGCGCTGTGGGCGTCGTCGTCGCCCACAGCGGCACGACAACGGCAATCCTGCTCAGCGAGAACGACCACTCCTACCGCGCCGAACTCACTGCCGCCCAGCAGTTGTGCGCGACCTTCGCCCGCACGGTCGACGTGCACCACACGCGCCGACCCGCTCCGGGGCATCGGCTCCCTCCCGAGCGCCTACTCAGCAGAGAGCTACCCGCATGATCACCATCGAACAGATCCGCTTCGGTTACGGCGGACGAATCACCCTGGACGACATCAGCTTCCGAGCCGAACCGGGCAGCACGGTCGGGCTGATCGGTCCGAACGGTTCGGGCAAGTCGACCCTGCTGCGGCTGCTCTACCGCGCCCTGCGTCCGGCCGGTGGGTCCATCGCGATCGACGACTCCCCGGTCGACGCGCTGCGCGGCCGCGCGCTCGCCGCCCGCCTGGCCGTCGTCGCGCAGGAATCCCCGCCCGACACCCCGATCACCGTGGCCGAGACGGTGCTGCTCGGGCGCGCACCGTGGGTCGGTGCGTTCCAGGGGTATTCGCGCGACGACCGCATCGCCGCCGCCTCGGCACTGGCCCGCGTCGGCGCACGGAACCTGGCCGAACGACCCTTCGCGACCCTGTCCGGGGGTGAGCGTCAGCGCGTCCTCATCGCCCGCGCGCTGGCCCAGCAGGCCGACCATCTCCTCCTCGACGAACCGACCAACCACCTCGACATCCGCTACCAGCACGAACTGCTGAACCTGGTCCGCGGCCTCGACACCACCACGACCATCGTCGTGCTCCACGACCTGAACCTGGCCGCCCGCTACTGCGATCACCTGGTTCTGCTCGACAACGGCCGCGTCGCCGCCGCGGGCACCGTCGAGGCGGTCCTCACCCCGGAGATCCTCGAACCCGTGTACCGCATCCCGGTCCGCCGCACCACCGCCTTCGGCGCCGTCCAACTCCTCTTCGGGCCCTCCGCCGACACCCAGCAGCAGCCACCATCACCTTCGGGCCAAGGCTCGACGACCTCGCACGACGCCGAAGTCGACCTGACAACCGCACCGGAACCCGACCCGCGCTCGGCACCGTCCGCTACCAGAGAGGCGGCCACCCGATGACCGCGACATCGCAGGTCGAGACCGTAGTCGACGATCTCGACCACGCCCGACACCGTGGCCGCACCCTGCTGCTGGGGGGCGGACTGCTGCTCGCCCTGGTCTGCACCCTGCTGGTCGCGGCGGGTCTCGGCCCGGTATCCGTGCCGCCGGGCACGGTGGCGCGCATCATCGGCCACCACACCGTCGGTCGGCCGGTGACCCCGGATTGGACCACGGCGCAGGACTCCATCGTCTGGCTCGTGCGGGTACCGCGCGTGCTGCTCGGTGCGCTGGTCGGTGCCGCGCTGGCCGTCACCGGTGCCGTCCTGCAGACCATCGTGCGCAATGTGCTCGCCGACCCACACATCCTCGGTGTCACCTCGGGCGCCTCGACCGGTGCCGCCGTGTACCTGCTGTTCGGCGTGAGCGCGGCGGCCACCTCGGCCGCGTTGGCGGCGAGCGCGTTCCTCGGCGCGCTGGTCGCCACGGTGCTGCTGTTCGCGATCTCCCGGATCAACGGCCAACTCACCTCGCTGCGACTGTTGCTCGGTGGGGTGACCATCGGCTACATCTTCTCGGCCGCCACCAGCTTCCTGATCTTCGCCTCGGACCGCCCCGAGGGCGCGCGGACCGTGCTGTTCTGGCTGCTCGGCTCGCTCGCCCCGGCCGCCTGGTCCTCGGTGGCGACCACCGTCGCCGTCGCCGCCTGCGCCCTGCTCGCGGTGCTGCTGATGGCACCGCGCCTGGATGCGCTGGCCGCGGGTGACGACACCGCGCGCACGCTCGGCTTCGCCCCGAACCGCGTCCGGCTGGTGGCCCTGCTGGTCGTCGCGCTCGCCGTCGGCGCGGTGGTGGCCGTGGCGGGGGCGATCGGCTTCGTCGGCCTCATCGTTCCGCATGTCGCGCGACTGTGTGTCGGCGGAACGCACCGGCACCTGCTGCTGGTGAGCGCCCTGCTCGGCGCACTGTTCCTGGTACTCGCCGATGTGGGCGCCCGCACGGTCTTCGCGCCGCGCGAACTGCCCATCGGCATCGTCACCGCCGCCGTGGGCGCGCCCCTGCTCCTGCTGCTGATCCGCCGCTCGCGGGCCTCCTGATTTTCTGCTCCATCGAAAGGAATACCGATCACCGTGTTCACAGGTGTCACCTCCGCACGCCACCGTGCGATACCCGCGCTGGCGTTGCTCACCGCCGTCGTCACCGGTTGCGGCGCACCCGCACCGGCCACCAGCACCGCGCGGGACGGCTTCCCCCTGACTGTGTCGAGTTGCGGACGCGATGTCACGTTCACCGCCCCACCGCAGCGCGTGGTCACGGTCGGCTCGATCGCCGCGCCGACCATCGCCGCCGCGGGTGCCGCCGACCGGATCGTCACCCGCACCTTCGAAGCCGCCGCCTTCCCCGGCGAATACGGCGACGACCTGAAGGGCATCGAAATCACCGCCCCGACAGCCGAACTCGCACGCGAGGAGATCATCGCCCGCTCCCCCGACCTGGTGGTGAGCGTCGAGGGACTGTCGGTGACCCCCGACGACCTGGCCCAGGTGAACATCCCGCTGATCGTCACCCGCGGCTACTGCCGCGACGCGGCGGGCACCTTCGAGGACGTCTTCGCCGACATCACGCTCTACGGCAAGCTCTTCGGCACCGCGAGCGCCGCCGACGCCGAAGTGGCCGCGCTGCGTCAGCGCGTGCGAGCGGTCACCGACAAGCACAGCGGCACAAGCGCTCCGCGCCGCGCCGCGGCCCTGATCCTGTCGCGCGACGGTGCCCAGCTCAAGGCCTA
Source organism: Nocardia caishijiensis NBRC 108228 (assembly GCF_001612825.1). Classification (GTDB taxonomy): domain Bacteria; phylum Actinomycetota; class Actinomycetes; order Mycobacteriales; family Mycobacteriaceae; genus Nocardia; species Nocardia caishijiensis. The sequence goes on from NZ_BDBE01000033.1 coordinate 196,601, forward strand.
CGGCTCGCAGAGCACCGTGCACGAGCAGATGCGGATCCTCGGCCTGTCCAACATCTACGGCGACATCGCCAAACGCAATTTCGAAGCCAACACCGAAACCCTCATCGCCCAGGATCCCGAGGTCGTCATCCTGCTCACCCAGGGCGACCAGACCCCCGAATCGGTGCGAACCACGCTGCGCCAGCGCCCCGAACTGGCGGGCTTGCGCGCCATCCGCGACGACCGGATCATCGTCGCGCCCTTCGGCTACACCGGGCCGGGTCCGGTGGCCGTCGAGGGGTTGGAAGTGCTCGACCGGGAACTGGCGGCCAACCGATGACCGCGACCACCACCGACTATGTCGTCCGCCCGGCCGCTCCCGCCGACCTGCCCGGTGCGCGCAGCGTCATGCTCGACACCTTCTACGAGGTGTTCGGCATCGGCTACCTGCCCGAACACCACCACGACGTGATCGACCTCGACGCGACCTACCTGCGTCACCCGCGCAACCGCTTGTGGGTGGCCGAGCACGAGGGAGTCGTGGTCGGCACCACGGCGATCCGCGCGAAGGGGCCCGCGCACCCACCACATCCGGCCGAGCTGGCGCGGCGCTATCCGGACGACACCACCGCCCAACTGTTCCGGGTGTATGTCCGCCCGGAACACCACCGGCGCGGGCTGGCGACCGGGCTCGTCGCGGCCGCCGTCGAAACCGTGCAGGCCACACCGGAATTCGACCGCCTGTACCTGCACACCGACGCGCGGACACCGGGCGCTCTCGAGTTCTGGCTCACCTTCGGCCACATCGTGCACGACGCGCGCGGTCCGCACGACGGATTCCAGACCGTGCACCTCGAGATCCCCCTCGACCGTCCGGATCGAGCACTGGCGCGGTGAGGACTCACACGGCACTATCGAACTCGTGGAACAGCAGCGAACCCGCCCACGTTCGGGTGCCGTGTCGTGACCGTGCTCGCACCGGGAGAGAACCGGCCCGCGCCGGGCGATGAGCTGACCGTCACCGTGGCCTGTTCGGCCCCGGTCGACGTGTCGGCCCTGTTGCTCGGCGCCTCGGGCACGGTGCGCTCCGACGCCGACTTCGTCTTCTTCAACCAGCCGACCGGCCCGGGTGTGGTGTACCGGCACGGCAACGGTGGACCCGACATCGTGCAGGTCGCGACGTCCGCGCTGCCCGCCGACGTGGACAAGGTGGTGGTGACCGCCAGCCTCGACGGACGCGGGCCCGCCACCTTCGCCGCCGTCGGCGATCTCACCGCGACCATCGGGTCCGGGCCGACCGCCCTGACCTTCCCCGTCTCCGGGCTCACCACCGAGAGCGGCGTGGTGTGTGTGGAGATCTACCGGCGCGGTGGCGCGTGGAAGGTGCGCGCGATCGGCCAGGGATACGACGACGGCCTCGCGGGTATCGCGTCGGCCTACGGCGTGAATCTCGACGACGAACCGGAACCGGCCGCACCAGATCCCGCGATGTCGCCGGTGCACCCGCCGCACGGTGCACCGCATCCCGCGGGCGCCCCGCTGCCGCCCGGGCAATTCCCGCCCGCCGGTCAGCCGGGCGGCTACCCGCCACCTTCCGGACCCGCCCCGACCCCCGGACAAGGCGGCTACCCGCCTCCCGGGCAGTTCCCACCCGGGCAGCCGGGTGGGCCTTCGTACGCCTCTCAGCAAGGAGTCCCGCCCGTGCACAGCGACCTGTTCGATCCCTCCCATGCCGAGGTCACCGGCCTCGGCATCCAGAAGCAGGGCGGCAAGATGGTCAAGGTCGGGTTGAACGGGGAGGTGATGGCGCGGGCCGGGTCGATGGTCGCCTACCAGGGCGACCTACAGTTCCAGGCACTCGGCTCCGGCGGCATCGGCCGCGCGATCCGCCAGCATCTCACCGGCGAGGGCGTGCCGTTGATGAAGGTGAGCGGGCGCGGCGACCTTTTCCTCGCCAACAGCGCCGCCGACGTGCACATCATCGACCTCGACGGCTCCGACGGGCTCACCATCAACGGTGCCAACGTCCTCGCCTTCGACTCCACCTTGCGCTACGACATCGGGCGGGTGCAGGGCGCGGCCGGGTTCGCCTCGAACGCGGGTCTTTTCAACTGTGTCTTCACCGGTCGCGGTCGCATCGCCATCACCACCCACGGCACCCCCGTGGTCCTCACCGTCGACCAGGCCACCTACGCCGACCCGAACGCGGCCGTCGCCTGGTCCTCGAGCCTGCAGACCGGCATCAAGCGCAACGACTCCTTCGGTCTCGGCCGTCTCATCGGCCGCAGCACCGGCGAAGCGAGCACCCTGTCGTTCTCCGGTCGCGGCTTCGTCATCGTCCAGCCCTCCGAGCTTCCCCCGGGTGGGTTGATCGGCGGCACCGGCGGCGGCCAGCAGGCGGGCACCGGCGGCAGCCTGTTCGGCTGACACACACGAAAACCGCCCTGGTTCCGAGCGAACCAGGGCGGTTTCGTCTGTAGCGGGAGTCCTCAGGACCCGGCGCGCTCCTTGCGGGCCTGCCGACGGGCCTCACGCATCTCGTTGAGCTCCTGTTCGAGGCTCTCGGCGATGCGGAACTGGCCGGTGTCGTAGATGCTGGTCGGCTCGATGGCCTCGTAGCCGAAGTTGGCTTCGGCGAAGGCCTTCTCGACGCGGGCCTCGATGTCGGAGATGGTGCTCTTGCGTGCGGCGGGGACCGAGTCGGCGGTCTTCACCTGCTCGGCAGGCTTCGGCGCTTCCTTCACCGGCTCGGCGGCGGGGGCGACCACGGTCTTCTTGGCCGTGGCCTTGTCGCCCGAGGACGGCTTGCCGATGCCGAACCGCTTGCGCTTCTCGGTCGGCCTGCCGCTCGGCACCGGCTCGGACGGGGTCCAGGCGGGTTCACGGGTCACCGGGGTGCTCGTCGACGGCACGGGCGGCGCCGACTCGATACGGGTGCTCCCGGTCATCGGCGGGGTGTAGGTGAGACGCACGCCGTCGACGGCCTGGCGGTTCAGGATGCCCTCGGCCGGGTCGGGCAGGTCCCTGACCTGGCTGGTAGCCCGGGTGATCGCCAGCCCGTATCTGGCGCTCACCGCGTCGTGGATGAGCAGCGCGACACCGATCATCACTGGGGCGACGGCGTGCACGGCGGCGTCGTACCAACGGCCGTCGCGCACATAGGGATAGGTGTTGAGCGTGACGGTGAGCGAGAGCAGGGCCATCTCGGCCAGCGCCACCTGGCGCCGGTTGTCGATGACGCCCCACTCGGCGACCTTGTTGGTACCGACCATGATGATGATCAGACACACGCTGATCATGGCCTCGAGCAGGTAGCTGAACCAGAACAGCGGGTCGGTCGGCCCGCCGGGCGCGATGTTCTGCTGCACGTTCACCGCCGACCAGAGCATGCCCGCGGCGACCACCCCGGCCAGCGCCTTCAGCGACCAGGACCGGTGCCGGTACAGCGAGGCGAGCTTGGCGTGCGGGCTCGATTCGCGCCGCTGGGCGGCCATCGCCTTCCTGGCGAGCAGCAGATCTCGCATGTCGGCCTTCTCGATAGCTTCGGTGGTCTGCCTTGCGCGGTCCGAGGCCTGCGCCATCGCCTGGGTGTGTTTCCAGCGCTGTTCGCGATCCTGTTCACGGATGCGTTCGGCGAGTTCACGTTCGGCGCGCAGTTCGTCCTCGGACAGCGCGTCGGTGAGCGCTGGGTCGAACTGGTAGGCGAGGCGTCCGCGCGCCCGTTCGACGCGCTGGGCGAGCTGGCTGACGTCGTCCTCGAGGGGCGATTCGCTGGTCATGCCAGACCACCGCCCCGGGATCGCGATGGCAGACAGGTGAGCACACGTGTGAACGGCACACGCCATTCTTAGTGCATTCACCCTCCGGCGCGAAACCGATGCTCCCACACCACTGCCCAAACGCGGCGCGCCGCGAGCGACACGCGCATTGCACACCGAGGGCCGAAACAGCCCACTTTTCACTTCACTGCCGCCCAAATGTTGCCGAACATCGTTCGCCACCCCAGGCGAAGCCACTATTGTCACTCCGCCAATATTCGTACACACTGTATCCGTAACCACCGGTCACGCCTGCGGCCGGTGCTGTACCGAGCCGTAATAAGGAGACTCGATGGCCGCCAATCGGTCCAGCTGGATGAACGACGATCTGGACGCCCTGCGCGACCTCGCCCGCGCCTTCATGGCCAAGGAACTCGTCCCCAACATCGACAAGTACCGCGAACAGCACCATGTGGATCGCGACCTGTGGAACAAGGCGGGCGAAGTGGGTCTGCTGTGTCTGTCGATCCCCGAGGAGTACGGCGGCGGTGGCGGCACCTTCGCCCACGAGGCGGTGCTGATGGAGGAGCAGGCGCGCGCCGTCGACACCTCGTGGGGCGTGAGCCTGCACAACGGCATCGTCGCCCACTACCTGCTCGCCTACGGCACCGAGGAGCAGAAGAAGCAGTGGCTGCCCAAGATGGCCTCCGGTGAGGTCGTCGGCGCTATCGCGATGACCGAGCCCGGCACCGGCTCCGACCTGCAGGCCGTGAAGGCCAAGGCGATCCGCGACGGCGACGAGTACGTCATCAACGGCTCCAAGACCTTCATCACCAACGGCGCCCAGGCCGACCTCATCATCCTGGTCGCCAAGACCGACCCCACCCAGGGCGCCTCGGGGGTCTCGCTCGTCCTCGTCGAGGCCGACCGGCCCGGTTTCCGCCGAGGTCGCGTCCTCGACAAGATCGGTCAGAAGGGCCAGGACACCTCGGAGCTGTTCTTCGAGGACGTGCGCGTGCCGGTGAGCAACCTGCTGGGCACCCAGGAGGGCCAGGGCTTCGTCCAGCTGATGCAGCAGCTGCCCCAGGAACGGCTCATCGTCTCCATGGGCGCCGTCGCGGGCATGGAGGTGGCCCTCGACCACACCCTGCGCTACACCAAGGAGCGCGAGGCCTTCGGCCGCCCGGTGTTCGGTTTCCAGAACACCAAGTTCAAGCTCGCCGAGGTCGCCACCGAGGCCCGCATCGCCCGCGTGTTCATCGACGACTGCGTCGAGAAGCACATCCGGGGTGAACTCGACATCCCCACCGTCGCCATGGCCAAGTGGTGGACCACCGAGCGCGCGATGCACATCGCCGACACCTGCCTGCAGTTGTTCGGTGGCTACGGCTACATGAACGAGTACCCGATCGCGCGCATGTGGGTGGACAACCGCGTGCAGCTGATCTACGCGGGCACCAACGAGATCATGAAGGAGATCATCGCGCGCACCCTGTAGGACCGCGCGCGAGCGTCCGACCTATCCGTATCCGCGACCGGGACGAATGTTCTTCGGAAAGTGGTACGAACAGGACAGGACGGTGCGGCCAGACGTGGACAGGGAACCAGGACTGCCCGCCCGGACCGCCATGATGCGGGCCGTGTGTGGGGTCGCCGGGTCCGCCGACCCCGTGCTCGCGGCCGCGCACGAGCTGGCCACCCTGCACGAACGCCGGGAACAGCTGGTGCCGGGCGACACCAGCGAGATCGATTGGGAGCGCGCCCGGTTGGTCTGTGAGATCGACCGCTGGGTGCTGCTCCGCTCGCCGAAGCCACCCACGACGGCGCCGATGCACACCGAGAGCATCGGCGCCGTCGTCGATCGCATGGCCCATTTCGCCGCGCTCACCTACCGGGCGTTGGCCTGCGGCGCCGATGCCGAGTTGCGTGCGGCCCAGCAGCGGCTGCGCGAATTGGCCTGCGGCTACGACGATCTCGCGGCCGAGGTCGCCAACGGCACCCGCCGACTGCCCGACGGTCCAGACGACGCCCCCGGCAACGGCCGCGAACAGGCCGAACGACACCGGCCGGGCTCCGAATAGCCCTGCCCTTCAATACATTCGCAGCGCGACCAACCGCCAGGTGTCCTTACCCGCTTCGATCCGACCGGCGATGGCGAGGGTGCGATCGCCGCGCTGATACAGCGCGAACACCTCGGCGGCTCCAGGCTCGGCCGAGGTCTGCCGCACCCGCGTGAGACCAGCGGGGCCCAATCCCCTTCCGGGAACCAGATCCTGGGCGAGCATGGTCGCGATCGCCGACACCACCAGCGGATCGGCGAAGGCCCGCAGATGCGACACCGACCGGCGCCGGTCGAGGACCTCGAGCACCCCCCGCAGCACCTGCTCGGCGAATCGCATTGCCTCCGTTGGCGCTTCGACGACCGGAGGTTTCACGACACACGCACCGCGCACCGCCCGCCTGATCCCCGCTGGTGTCCCGTGTCCGGATCGCCGGGTACGCGCCCGGATGACCCGATGCGGCACAGCCTCTTCCGAGCTCACCCCGTGTTCCAGGCGTGGCTCACAGTGCGGCGCGGGCAACAACGACGTTCCATCGATCGACCCCGACATGGGCTGTCCCCTCTGGTCCCGCCCACACACTCCCCAGTGCTGGCGCACAGCATGCCACGACCCTCCGACAAGTGTGCGCGGAATCGATGCGGACAGCCTGGTCAGAACAGTGTCATCGGTTCCTCGGCGCCGCCCGCCGGTTGCGGCGGCAGCCCGGGTACGACGGCCGCGACCTCGTCGTGGAACCGGCGGGCCAGGTCGCGCGCGGCCGCGTTGTCGGGGGTGTGCACGAAAACCGTCGGCGACCGGCCTTCGCGCAACCATCGCGCCACCGTCTCGACCCAGGGTTCCCAACCGGCCACGGTGCGCGCAGTGTCGGAACGGCCGTGATAGCGCACGATCGGGTACTCGGTGAGCGCACGGGTGCGCCGGGGCACCCGAGGTTTCTTCGCCCGCGCTTCCACCTCCGCCGGGTCGGCCGACGGCCCGTCGAACAGCACCGTCGTATCGAAGGGAACCCACTCGGCCCCGATCCGTCCGAGCACGCGTTCCAGCTGCACGGCGGCGCGGTCGTCGGTGAAGAACGCCGGGTGCCGCACTTCGACCGCGCACCGCAGACCCGAGGGCAGTTCACGCTGGAACCGGGCGAGCGCGCCGAGATCGCCCGGCCCGAACGAGGCGGGCAACTGCAACCACAGCGCGTGCACCCGCGAGCCGAGTGGCGCCATCACCGCGAGGAAGGCGGCGAGGTCGGCGCGGGCGTCGACGAGCCGTCGCTCGTGGGTGATCGCTCGCGGCGGCTTGAGGACGAACCGGAAGTCGGGCGCGGTCTGGCGCACCCAGGACTGCACAGTCGAGGCCGAGGGAGTCGCGTAGAACGTCGTATTGCCCTCGACCGCGCCGCAGTGGGCGGCGTAGGAGCGCAGCTTCTCGGCCGACGCGGGCCACTGCGGATGCGTCCACATCGCACATCCCACCCGCAGCTCACGCACCACCCGACGGTATTACAGCGAGCCCTCATCCCTAAAATGAGACCGGTTGCCACCATGTCGCCCGTGTGCGTTCCCCCGGTGCGCGCACGACGGAAAGGGCCTGTGATGGCGATTCTCACCATCGAGCGGCCCCGTGCTGTCCCGTCCACCCGCGCCTGGCAGGCGGTCTCGGCCGCGGTCGTGGCCATCGCCTGGGGCGGCAACGAGTTCACCCCGTTGCTGGTGATGTACAAGGGGCACGGGCTGGCCGCGACGGCGGTCGATCTGCTGCTGTTCTACTACGTGCTCGGGATCGTGCCCGCGCTGCTCGTCGGCGGCCCGCTCTCGGATCGGTTCGGCAGGCGCCCGCTCATGCTGCCCGCTCCACTCGTCGCCGCGGCCGGTTCGCTGTTGCTGGCGGCGGGAGCCTCGTCGGTGCCGATGCTGGCGGCCGGGCGGATGCTGTGCGGCGTCGCGCTCGGACTGGCGATGGCCGTCGGCGGCAGCTGGCTCAAGGAACTGTCCGGTCCCGGTGTCGGCGCCCGCCGCTCGGCGATGAGCCTGACCGCCGGTTTCGCCCTCGGCGCAGGCGTGGCCGGAGTGCTCGCGCAATGGGGTCCGCTGCCCGATTCCACCGCGTACCTGGTCAATGTGGCGCTGTGCGTGCTGGCGACGGCCTGGTTGGTGAAGGCCCCGGAAACCGTGCGCCGACCGACACGACCGGCCCGGCTGCTCGACGATCTGAAGATCCCCGCCGCCGGTCACCGCCGTTTCCTCCGGGTGGCGGTGCCCGTCGCCCTGTGGCTGTTCACGGCCAACGCCACCGCCTACGCCGTGCTCCCCACCCTCATGCTCGGGCAGGTCGGCGAGGCGCCGATCGCGTTCTCCGCGCTGGTCACCATGGTGACGCTCGGCTGTGGATTCACCATCCAATCGGCCGCGCGCCGCATCGACCGGCCCGGCACCGCCCGCGCCGCGGTCCTCGCGCTCGTGCTCCTCACGGCGGGCATGGTGCTCGCGGCGTGGACCGCGTCGACCCTCACCATCGGCGCCACGCTGCTCACCGCCGTCGTGCTCGGCAGCGGTTACGGCATCGGCCTGGTGGCCGGGCTGCAGCAGATCGAGCGGATCGCGGGTCCCGGCGACCTGGCCGGGCTGAACGCGGTGTTCTACTCGGTGAGCTACCTCGGTTTCGGTGTGCCCGCCATCCTGTCGGCCCTGCACGGGCATTTCGGATTCGGTTATCCCGCCATGTATCTGGTCACCGCCGTGATCGCCGCGGCCTGCCTGGCACTGGTCGCCGCCAACTATCGTGAACGGGTATGAGCACCGACCCGGTCGAAACCCTGCGCCGCTGGGCGGATTCGGGCGCGATCTGGCGCGTGCTCGCCCGCCGCGCCGACAGCGTCACCGTCGGCCTGTTCGAATGCACCGGCGGCCAGGAGGTCGACCGATTCACCTCCACCGATCCCGCGCTGCTGCGGTTCCTCGGCGACCGTACGAGCAGCGATAGCTGACCGACACCGCCCGCCCCGCTAGGCTGGGCTCGTTATCGCTTCACACCCCGTCGGCCGTCCACGGCCGGATCGTCAAGTGAGGAGAGATCATGTCGGCACCTGCCAAGGGCCTGGCCGCGGGAACCTGGGTCATCGACCCGGCCCACTCCAGCCTCGAATTCTCGGTTCGTCACCTCATGGTGAGCAAAGTGCGCGGCCGGTTCACCGACTTCTCCGGCACTCTCGTCGTCCACGAGGACGGCACCGCCGATGCCGAAGCCGAGATCCAGGTCGCCTCGCTCACCACCGACAATCCCCAGCGCGACGCCCACCTGGCCACCGCCGACTTCTTCGACGCGGCCAACCACCCGACCGCCACCTTCAAGGCCACCGGATTCAAGGCGCTGAGCAACGAATTCAGTGTCACCGGCGACTTCACCGTCCGTGGCAACACCAAGCCGGTCACCCTCGCCGTGGAATTCCTCGGCACCGGCCCAGGCATGGCCGACGCACCGGTGGCCGGTTTCACCGCCACCGCGACGGTGAACCGCCGCGACTTCGGCCTCACCATCGACATGCCGATGGCCGACGGCGGCGCGGTGATCGGCGACAAGATCAACCTGTCCCTCGACATCGAGGTCGGTCTGCAGAGCTGAGCGCGACCGCACCGAGGGAAGGTCCGATGATACGACGACAGTGTTCGGCCGCGCTGGCCGTGGTGCTCGTGCTGCTGCTCGTCGCGGCGTGCGGCGGCTCGACCACCGACACCGGGTCGTCGACCGAGGCCCCACCCGAGGCCGTCGTCTCGGTGACGCCCGACCCGGGCGCCACCGAGATCGACCCACTCGCCCCCGTGCGAGTCGCCACCAGCGAAGGCACGCTCACCTCGGTGACGATGACCAATGAGCAGGGCAACGACGTCGACGGCGTCTTCACCCCCGACCGCACCGCCTGGAAACCCACCGAACCGCTCGGCTACGGCCGTACGTACACGATCACCGCCGCGACCGATCGCAACGCCGAGCCGACCACCTCGACATTCACCACCCTCGCCCCCAACAACCAGACCAAGGTGTACTTCCACACCACGGGCGGCACAGCCCTGTCACCACAGGGGACCTTCGGCGTCGGCACGGTGGTCGTCGCCCATTTCGACGAGAACGTACCGGACCGCGCCACCGCCGAACGGCACCTGTCGGTCACCACCGACCCGCCCGTCACCGGCTCCTGGTACTGGCTCGACGACCGCAACGCCCACTGGCGCCCGCAGAACTACTACGAACCGGGCACCCGCGTGACGCTCGCCGCCGACATCTACGGCAAAGACCTCGGCGGCGGCCTCTACGGCCAGGAGGACACGAAGACCAGCTTCACCATCGGCCCCTCCCACGTCTCGATCGTCGACGACACGACCAAACAGGTGCAGGTCTACGAGAACGGCACGCTCGTGCGCACCATGCCGACCTCGATGGGTCGCGGCGGCAGCGAGGAGGTCGCGGGCAAGACCATCTCCTTCTGGACCCAACCCGGCGTCTACACCGTGATGGACAAGGCCAACCCGGTCGTCATGGACTCCTCCACCTACGGTCTGCCCGTGAACTCGCGCCTCGGCTACAAGGAAACCATCGGCTGGGCGACCAGGATCAGTACCGACGGCATCTACCTGCACCAACTCGACGACACCATCTGGGCGCAGGGAAACACCAACGTCTCGCACGGCTGTCTCAACCTCAGCGGGGAGAACGCGCGATGGTTCTACGAGTTCTCCCAGCCCGGTGATGTGGTGGAGATCCGCAACACCGGCGGCGCACCGCTCGAAGTGTGGCAGAACGGTGACTGGAGCGTGCCCTGGGACCAGTGGCTGGCGGGTAGTGCCCTGAGGTGAACCGGATCGATGAACCACCGGCGCCCTGGCCGCGTCGGCAGCCACCCAGGCGTATCGGCGCCCCACCCGCGCCGCGGCCGACCGGGCACCCCCGGTTGCGCCGGATCGGGCTGATCGTCACGAGGATGTTCGTCGCCGCCGTCGCGCTCGCGGTGCTGGCGGGTACCGGCCTCGCCTGGTCGGCGAAGAACGGTTTCGACGGCGGTTTCCTCCATTCCAACGCGCTCGGTGACGACGCGCCCCGCTCGCTCGACGGCGCCGTCAACATCCTGCTGATCGGCCTCGACACCCGTAAGGACCTCGACGGCAAGGACCTGCCGAAGGCGATCCTCGACCAGTTGCACGCGGGCGACGGCAGCGAAGGCGGCTACAACGCCAATTCCCTGATCCTGCTGCACATTCCGGCCGACTTGAGCAAGATCGTCGCCTTCTCGATCCCCCGCGACAACTACGTGGCGGTCACCGGTATCCCCGGTTACTCGCGCATCAAGATCAAAGAGGCCTACGGCCTGAAAAAGGCCGCCGTGCAGGCGAAGCTGATGGAACAGGGCGTCGACGACCAGGTGGAGCTCGAACGCCGCAGCCGGGAGGCGGGCCGCGAATCGATCGTCACCACGGTGCGCAACCTGGTCGGGGTGCCGATCGACCGGTTCGCCGAGATCTCGCTCGCCGGTTTCTACGACCTGGCCGACGCGGTGGGCGGCGTCGACGTGTGCCTGACCAACGCCGTCGACGACAGCGAGTTCTCCGGCGCGGTGTTCCCGGCGGGCCGTCAGCATCTGGATGCCGCCCAGGCCCTCGCGTTCGTGCGCCAACGGCACGGCCTGCCCAACGGCGACCTCGACCGGACCCACCGCCAGCAGGCCTTCCTCACCTCGGTTGCCAAGTCGCTCAAGGATTCCGGCACTCTCACCGATCTGCGCAAGCTGTCGGCCCTGATGGATGCCGCCCACCGCGATATCGTGCTGTCGCAGGGCTGGGATCTGCTGGCGTTCGTCCGCGATCTCGGTGCGGCGGGCAGTGTTCCGGTCGAATTCCGCACGCTGCCGGTGCTGCGTTACGACGTGATCGACGGGCAGGATGTGAATATCGTCGACCCCGCCGCCATCAAACGCGAGGTGCGCGCTGCCTTCGGCCAGCAGGCCCCGACCACCGCTGTGGCGGCACCGAATCCGGATGCGGTGGTCGACGTGCACAATGTCGGTTCCACGACGGGCCAGGCCGCCCAGGTGTCGAAAATGCTCACCGCGCGCGGCTACGGCAAGGGCGAGGTCGGCGGTGGTGACGGCAACGACGAGCCCTATTCGGCGGTCACCTACGGCCCCGGTGCCATCCACGACGCCCGCGCGGTCGCCGAAATCCTCGGTGGCCTACCGGTTTCCGCGTCGCCCTGGGTCGAGGACGGCCACGTGCGCGTGATTCTCGGCGCCGACTTCAGCCCCCCGGTCGAACTGAGCCCGACCACCACCCGCCCGACCACCACCACCACGAGCAACGCGTCCACCGTCCCCCTACCGGACGCCGGAAAGCCACTCACCACGAACATCGGCGACACCATCCCCTGCGTGAACTGAGCACGCCACTCCACGGCGGAAGTCCTTGTAGGCGAGCATGAATCGCCACGACCGCCGATCGCGCGTGAGACACACCCCTTGCTCGACGATGAACACGATCAGGTTCGCGCCGTACCGCAGCGAAATCCGCCCCGGCCGTGCCGATGCGCAAAGTTCCCACGACGCAGACGAATGCCCCGGCCGCGCCGGTCCCGCAAGATCTCCCACGGAGCAGACGCATGCCTCGGCCGCCGCTATCTCAGCGACCGAGGCAGTTTCGAGGCATTCAGTCGACCGGAGCGTCCGGATAATCCTGCTGCCGGTGACCCCCACGCAGCGTCCCGTCCAGATACGCTGCCCGGCACGCGCGTCGGGCGATCTTGCCGCTCGAGGTCCGCGGAATCGAACCGGCGGGCACCAGCAGCACATCACGCACCGTCACCCCGTGCCTGCGCGAGATCGCCGCGCGCACCGTGTCGATGATCGGCCGCGGATCGAGTCTCGCCGCCCCCGAGCCGCGTTCGGCCACGACCACCAGTTGTTCGGCGATGTCGTCGGCGTCGGCCACGCGCACCGGTGCGGGCAATTGTCCCGCCGGAACCGAGAACGCCGCGATGAAACCCGGCCGCAGGGCGCTGCTCGCTTCCTGCGCCGAATACTCCAGGTCCTGCGGGTAGTGGTTACGCCCGTCGACGATGACGAGGTCCTTCACCCGGCCGGTGATGAACAGTTCCCCGTCGTAGTAGGCCCCGAAATCGCCGGTGCGCATCCAGGTGGCGTCCTCGGGTGTGCCCTCGGCCCGGCTGCCGACCGGATTCCGGGTCACCCGGTTGTGGAAGGTCCGCGCGGTCTCCTCGGGCCGACCCCAGTACCCGATGCCCATGTTGTCGCCGTGCAACCAGATCTCGCCGACCTCGCCGTCACGCCGCTCGATCCCCGTCTCGGGATCGACGATCACGGCCCACTGCGACCTGGCGACATACCCGCACGACACCTGCGCCACCGCTTGCGCGGCGTGCTCGTCGACCTCGACCATGCGGCCCGCGTTGAGCTTGCCCCGGTCCACGTAGACCACCCGCGCCTCGTCCTCGCGTCGGGTCGCCGACACGAACAGCGTCGCCTCGGCCATCCCGTAGCAGGGTTTGATGGCGGTCTTGGACAGCCCGAACGGCGCGAACGCCTCGTTGAACTTGCGCATCGAGGCCACCGACACCGGTTCGCTGCCGTTGATCAGCCCGATCACGTTCGACAGATCGAGAGTCTCGTCCCCCTTGGGCAATCCGCGCACCGCAGCATGCTCGAACGCGAAGTTCGGTGCGGCCGAATAGATCTCGGCACCGTCGGCTTGGGCGGCGAGTTCCTTGATCCAGCGCGACGGCCTACGAACGAACGCACTGGGCGACATGATGGTGATGAACTTGCCGCCGATGGTCGGCAGGATCACCGTGAGCAACCCCATGTCGTGGAACAGCGGCAGCCAGGTGACACCGCGCGCGTTCTCGGTGATGCCGATGGCGTCGATCATCTGGAGCAGGTTGGTACCGACCGAACGGTGGGTGATCTCCACCCCGGCGGGGACCCGGGTGGACCCGGAGGTGTACTGCAGATAGGCCACACTGTCGATCGAGATATCGGGCCTACGCCAACGCGACCCCACCGCATCGGGAATCGCCTCGACGGCAATGATTCTCGGCTTGCGCGCAGTCGGCTGTTCGCGGAAGAAATTGCGCACCCCCGCCGCCGATCCGGTGACGGTGAGCACCGCGGCGGGCTCGCAATCACCGAGCACCGCGTGCAACCGGTCGCTGTGGCCCTGCTCCTCCGGGTCGAACAACGGCACCGCGACATTGCCCGCGTACACCGCCGCGAACAGCGCGACCACGTAGTCGAGCCCCTGCGGCGCGAGCACCGCCACCCGGTCGCCCGGCTCGGTGACCTGCTGCAACCGCGCCGCCACCGCGCGCAACCGCACCCCGAACTCACGCCAGGTGAGTTCCTGGTATTCGCCGTCGCGTTCCCGCGAGTAGTCGATGAACCGGTAGGCCAGTTCGTCGCCGTTGGCCTCGCTGTGCTTGTCGACGAAGTCGATGAGCGTCTGGTCACCGGGGATGCGGATGGCGCCCTGCTCGTCGAGGTAGTCGTCGAGTGTCTCGCCGATCATCAGAACCGCCCGAAAGCCAGGGCCACGTTGTGCCCGCCGAAGCCGAACGAATTGTTCACCGCGTAGTCGATGCGGCCCGCCCGCGCCTGACCCGAGACCACGTCGAGGTCGATCGCGGGGTCCTGGTTCTCCAGGTTCAGCGTGGGCGGGACGATGCTGTCGCGCACGCTGAGCACGGTGATCACCGATTCGAGCGCACCGACCGCGCCGATCGAGTGCCCGAGTGCCGACTTCGGCGCGTACACCGACGCGTGCGAGCCGATGGCCTTGCCGATCGCGTTGGCCTCGGCGGTGTCGCCGATGGGGGTGGCGGTGGCGTGGGCGTTGATGTGGGTGACATCGGTGCGGCTGATACCGCCGGTCTGCATGGCCCGCGTCATGGCCCGGGCCGCACCGGTGCCGTCGGGATCGGGTGCGACCAGGTGGAAACCGTCGGAGGTGACACCGGCACCGAGCAGGCGCGCGTGGATCGTCGCCCCGCGCGCCTTGGCATGGGCCTCGGTCTCGATCACCATCATCGCCCCGGCCTCGCCGAAGACGAAGCCGTCGCGGTCGACGTCGAACGGGCGCGAGGCACCCTTGGGGTCGTGATTGCGGGTGCTCATGGCACGCATCTGGGTGAACGCCGCGATCGGCACCGCCTGGATGCACCCTTCCACCCCACCGGTCACCACCATGTCGGCATCGCCCATCATGATCATCCGCCACGCGTTGGCGATGGCCTCCGAACCCGACGAGCAGGCCGACACCGGGGTGGAAACCCCTGCGCGAGCGCCCAATTCGACGCCGACACAGGCGGCGGCACCATTGGGCATCATGGCCGCCACGGTCTGTGGCGACACCTTCCGGTAGCCGCCGTTGGACAGCTTGTCGCGCGCGTAGAGCAGGGATTCGGCCCCGCCGAGACCAGTGCCGATCGAGACACCGAGCCGATCCAGGTCCACCTCGGGACTGCCCGCGTTGCGCCAGACCTCACGTCCGAGCACCACGGCCATCTGCTCGACGTAGGACAACCGGCGCGCCTCCTCGCGGGTGAGCGAGGCGGCCGGGGACACCTTCAGGTGACCACCGATCCGCACCGGCAGGTCGAAGTCGTCGATGAAGGAGTCCTCCAGGACGTCGATCCCGCTCTCGCCGTTGAGCAGACCTTTCCAGGTCGAGTCGACGTCGCCCGCGATCGACGTGGTCGCCGCAAGGCTCGTGACCACGATGTCCGTCATAATTCTTCGCTCACTCTCTCTAGCTATGCCACGACTGATCGGGAACCGCTGATGGAGCTGAACTGGTGAAGCGTAGAGAATGGCACCGCGTTTCGCCAGGTGCCTTGTGCCGGGTCTACTCTCGGCGACGACCGGCAACATTACCGACTCTTGCTTTTCCCTGCAGCGAAAGGGCACGAGCGTGGCCAGGAACCTCACCCAGCTGGAACTGCTGATCGAATTGGAAGATGTTGCCGCGCGCAATGTCGACCGTCATCTATCGATGGCCAAGGACTGGCATCCGCACGATTACGTCCCGTGGGAGCAGGGCCGCAATTTCGCGTCGATGGGTGGAATCGATTGGGCGCCGGAACAATCCGCGCTGAACGACGTGGCCAAGGCGGCGATGGTCACCAACTTGCTCACCGAGGACAATCTGCCCTCGTATCACCGGGAGATCGCCGAGAACTTCTCCCAGGACGGCGCCTGGGGTACCTGGGTGGGCCGGTGGACCGCCGAGGAGAACCGGCACGGCATCGTCATCCGCGACTATCTGGTCGTCACCCGCGGCGTCGATCCGGTCGCGCTGGAGAACGCGCGCATGATCCACATGACCAACGGCTACTCGGCCATGTCGGTGGTCGACGAGAAGGCCGGGGCCTTCGACGTGCGGGTCACCTCCGGAGCCGGTTTCCTGTACTCGGTGGCCTACGTGACCTTCCAGGAGCTGGCCACCCGGGTGAGCCACCGCAACACCGGCCGGGTCTGTGACGATCCGATCGCCGACCGCATGCTCGCCCGTATCGCCGCCGACGAGAACCTGCACATGATCTTCTACCGCAATCTGTGCGCGGCGGCCCTCGACCTGGCTCCCGACCAGGCGATGGAGGCCATCGCGACCATCGTGATCGGCTTCCAGATGCCGGGCGCCGGGATGCCGGGCTGGCGTCGGAACGGAGTTCTGATGGCCAAGCACGGTATCTACGATCTGCGCCAGCACCTCGAGGAGGTCCTGCTGCCGGTCCTGCGCAAATGGAACATTTTCGAGCGCGACGATTTCGGTGCGCGGGGGCAGAAGGCGCGCGACGATCTGGCCGCCTTCCTCGACCGGCTGCGCCAGGACGTGGTGCGCTTCGAGGAGCAGCGTGATCGCGCACTCGCGCGGCAACGTCAGCTGGTCTGATCCAGCGCGGGCGGCAACCGGTGCTCCTGCGGCCGGATCGCCGCCCGCGCATGGTGTTTGTTGCGATACATCGCGGCGTCGGCGGCCTGTAGCAGTTCGTCGGCGGCGGCAGGTGGCTGGTCGAAGAAGGCGGTTCCGATGCTCACACCCACGGCGAGCATGTGCCCGTCCACCTCGAGCGGCGCCGACAGCGCGGCCATCAGCTCGTCGGCCAGGACGGTCAACGCCTGCTCCCCGGCGCACTTCTCGACGAGCACGAGGAATTCGTCGCCACCGATCCGCGCGGGCAGCGCCGCGAGCGGGCCGAGGGTGTCGCGCAGCCGGTCGCCGACCACCCGCAGCACCCGGTCACCGATGGTGTGGCCCCACAGGTCGTTGATCTCCTTGAAGCCGTCGAGATCCAGGTAGCAGACGCCGACCGGTGGTTCGGCGTCCGCTAGTCGGCTGAACAGGTGCGACCGGTTCGGCAGGCCCGTGAGCGCGTCGTGATTGGCGTCGTGCCACAACCGGTCGGCCAGCTGCTTGCGTTCGGTGACGTCGACCGCGACACCGACGAGGAACCGGATAGCGCCCTCGGCGTCGCGAACCGCCGACATCGACAGGTCGATCGAGGTGATCCGCCCGTCGTCGCGGATGTGTTCGGTCTCGGTCCGGAAGCTCTCCGACTCCCCCGCCACCATCCGTTGCAGTTCGACGAACGCCTCGTTGAGGTTCGCCGGGCCGAGGATGTCGGCGACCGTGCGCCCCACCATCGACTCCGGGGTCTGCCCGAGCATCCTGGCCAACGTCAGGTTGCAGTTCACAACGCTGCCGGTCATGTCTACGGTGCCGATACCGACCAGCGCACCGTCGAACACGGCCTCGAAACGGGCCTCCGACAGCGCGCGCCGGTCTTCGGCCTCCTGTGCCGCCGACAGCACCGCGGCCAGCGTCTGCTCCTGTTCGGCCAGCGCCGCGGCCCGCAACGCCGCGGTGAAGCCCGCCGCGAAGTCACCCGCCAAACCGACGGCGCGACTGCGGATTTCGGCACGAGCCGGATCGTCGGGTCCGGCGGCGGCGTGCTCGACGAGTTCGGTACACAACACCGGAACCGTGCGGCTCACCGCCGCCGGATCACGGTAGTTCGCCGCGACCAGCATGCGTGCCGCCTGCCGCGCGACATCGGGGTCTTCCCCGCCGCGGGCGGCGTCGATCAGGCCGGTGCACAGGGCGGCGAGCATGTCCTCGATCTGGGAGCGGGTGAGCGTGGGAGCTACCACACCGTCGAGCGCGTCAGCCCACCGCTGCGCCAGCTCCCAAGACCCCACCGCTCATCCGCCCCTGTCGTCTCTCGCACCGCCGTGACGACGGGCTCAGCCCTTGCGCGCGACACCGCCGAGCCCGAGCGAACGCCCGGGCTTCTCGTGCTGATCGCGCTCCGACTCCGGCCGCCACACCGGCAGTTCCACCACGCCCGGCGACTCCAGATCCCAGCCCTCGAACATGGCGGCAATCGCGTCCTTCGGCCGGAAGTGGATACCGACCCGATTCTCGTTCGCCGCGTTCGCGCTCAGTTTACCCGCGTCCTCCGGCCGCAATTCCGAGGTCAGGTGGGAGATGGCGACGAAGCTGCCCGGTGCGACGACCTCGCGCAGCGCGCCGACCTTCCCGGCCGGATCATCGTCGTCGGCCACCAGATGCAACACCGCGATCAGCAGCAAGCCGACCGGCTCGGTGAAGTCGATCAGCCCCGTCTCCCGCACGGCGGCCAGCAGGTCGTCGGTCTTGCGCAGGTCGGCCTCGATCGCGCCCGCCCGCTCGTTGCCGTGCAGGATGGTGCGTGAATGCATGACCGCCACCGGATCGATGTCGACGTAGAGCACCCGCGCCCGCGGGTCGAGTTCGTGCACGATCTCGTGGACATTGCCCGCGGTGGGAATGCCGGAACCGATGTCGAGGAACTGGCGAATACCCGAATCGAGCATGAACCGGACCGCGCGCCGAAGGAACGCCCGGTTGCTCAGTGCCAACCGAGGCAGGTCCGGCACCAGTTTGGTTCCCATCTCGGCGGCCATCCGGTCGACCGCGAAATTGTGCGAACCGCCGAGTAGTGCGTCGTACATCCGAGCCGGGCTCGGTTGCTGCATGTCGACACCGTCCGGTGCCCAGGCAGGCCTGTCCATCGCTGATCAACCCCTGTCTTTCCGCGCCGCACCCCGGCGGCATTCGATGATCGTAGACGTCGACACCGACATCGGCGCGGCTCGGTTCACTTGCCCGCCCCGTACGGCTGCGCCCACAGCGGCGCCACGTCCGGCGTCATCGTCGCGACCACCGGCACTCCGGCGGCGAGGAAGTTCTCCAGCGCCCGCCGCATATGGTCGGCGGAAGTGATGAGCACGGCTTTGTGCACACCGAGGGCCGCCATCAGCTGCGCCGAGAACTTCGCGTTCTGCAGGGTGGACCCAGCTTCGGTCTCGGCGTGCAGCCGGTGCCGTGCCACCCCGCGCACGTGCAGCCAGTCGGCCATCACCTGCGCCTCGGTGACCCCGTTGCGTGGGTTGCCGCCGGTGACGATCACCGGAGAGGCCGGTGACATGTAGGCCTGCACGAGCGCGGCGTGCAACCGGTTGCTCAGCTCGGCGCGCATGGTTCCGTCGGGTTGCAGTCCGTAGCCGAGCACGACGATCGCCGTCTCGGGCCCGTAGGTGTCGGGCAGATCGATACCTGCCGCTCCCGCAAGGGAATTCGCGGCACCGAGCATGTCGGCGGTGACCCGGTCGGTGATGCCAGCCAGCGGGTCCGGCGTGGGTTCGGCCGCTGCCGGTGCGGCGGTGAGCACCGCCCCGATGAGGGCGGCGGGAAGCACGAGTGCGGCAGCGCCGCGACGAAGAACGTGATGAGTGAGACGGTCCATGCGACAACCTCCAGAGCGACGTCGCCTCATGGTGACGGACCGGCGCTCCCGCCGCTGCCAAATCCGAAACATTCGCTGGTCGGTTCTGTTTCGCGTTCGGACCTGCCCGGAAACGACGAAAGCCCCCTGACCGTAGTCAGAGGGCTTTCGTG
>NZ_BDBE01000034.1 GCF_001612825.1 Nocardia caishijiensis NBRC 108228
AAAAATACAGTCCAATACCTTTGTGGTGCACAAAACACCGAGGCGTTAGCCGCCCTCAGCCAACGGGTGCGTACGTCGCGACGGTGACCGAAGCGGTCACCTGGGTGAAGTCAGCGAGCGCGGCGATCCGCGGGTCGTCGGCCGGAGTGCCGTGGAATGCCGACGGACCCATCGCAACCACATTGGTCACGTCCGCGCGCGACAATTTCATGGGAAATTCGACCAGGGTGTGATCGGTGCGAGTGAAGGTCCCGGACAGGGCGTCCTCGAGCCGTCGGTCCTTGTCGGGGTCGACGCGGACCATACCCAGCGGCTCGATCAGCTCGCCCAGGTGGCGCGAGGTAGGCGTAACGACGACGAAGCGTCCGCCGGGACCGAGCACCCGCGCGACCTCGGCGGGATTGCGCGGGGCGAAGACCGACAGCACCCCGTTGAGGGCGCCGTCGCGGATCGGAAGACCGCGCCAGGCGTCGGCGAGGATCGAGGCGAGCCGGGGGTGCGCACGAGCCGCACGGCGGGCAGCAGGCTTGGCGACATCGAGGGCGATGCCGAGGGTGCGGGGGTGCGCGTCGAGTAGCTGGGCCAGGTAATACCCGGTACCCGCACCGATCTCCAACACAGCCCCGCCTGCGCGTCCGATCGCGTCTCGCGGTGTAGTCGAGCCCCCCGGCGACCCGGTGTTGACCGGCAAGCCGGGTTTGTCTGGCGATGCGGCGCTGTCCGGCGGTGTGGTGTCGTCCGGCGATGTGGCGCTGCCCGACGGCCGTACGCCACTAACCGGACCCGAGTAGGGCACATGTGACGTGTGTTCGGGCTCGGCAACGAAGCCGAAGGCTTGGGCGACCGCCGCCGCGATGGGGGCGAAGTGTCCCGCACCCTGGAACGCGGCGCGGGCATCGAGCATGGCGGCGGTGTCGCCGGTCATCTTGGTCGATGCGCCGGTCAGGAGGCCCACGTAACCCTGGCGGGCGATGTCGAAGCTGTGCCGGTTGCCGCACCGTAGTGCGGCGGCGTCGGGCTGCAGGGTGTCGCCGCACTCCGGGCAGGCCAGGAGTGCGGCGACCTCGGTCAGGGCTGTCAGCTGGTGACGCTCTTCAGTTCGTCACCGAGGGCCGCGGCCTCGTCCGGTGTGAGTTCGACGACCAAACGCCCGCCACCCTCGAGTGGAACCCGCATGACGATTCCACGACCTTCCTTGGTTGCCTCGAGGGGACCGTCCCCGGTACGGGGCTTCATGGCCGCCATCCTCTGCTCCCTCCAGATCTGCGCGGTGGAGTGCGCACTACTGTTCTCTGGTCCGCCGGGTGTTCGGCGGGCCACACCGGTCCTATTCTTCCCTATTGCCGACTCGGGCGGACACCTGAGTAGCAAATCTGACTCCGGAGTCGGTTCCTTTCGGTACGGCTTGCACCCAGCAAACGGCCAGGTGATCGTCCACCATGCCGGTTGCCTGCATCAGCGCGTATGCCGTGGTCGGGCCGACGAAAGCGAAGCCTCGGCGCTTCAATTCCTTTGCCAGAGCAATGGATTCGGGTGTGGTGGCGGGCACATCCGCGATGGTCGCGGGCCTCGGGCGTGGCTCGGGTGCGAACGACCACACCAGTTCGTCGAGCCCGATCGGCAGGTCGCGAGCAACCCGGGCGTTGGCGATGGCCGCGTCGATCTTGGCGCGATTGCGGACGATGCCCGGGTCGGTGAGCAGCCGGGCGCGGTCGGCGTCGTCGAATTCGGCGACGGCGGCGATCTCGAAGTTCGCGAACGCGGCGCGGAACGCCGGTCGTTTGCGGAGGATGGTGATCCAGGACAGCCCCGATTGGAACGCCTCGAGGCAGAGGCGTTCGAACATGGCGTCGTCACCGTGCAGGGGCTTGCCCCATTCGTGGTCGTGGTAGTCGCGGTAGAGCTGGGAGCCGGTGGACCAGTCGCAGCGGATCAGCCCGTCGTCGACGAGCTCGTTCACCGGTGTTCCTGCCCGGCGCTCACCTGCGCCTGCCACTGCCGCACCTGCGCCAGCTCGAACTCGAGCTCGTCGATGCGCTCGGCCAACCGCTGCAACGCCCAGTCGACCTCACCGGCCTTGTAGCCGCGCACCACCTGCTGAAACCGCAACGCCCGCACGTCCGCGCCGGTGAGCCCCTCGGCGGGCAGCACAGTGGCGGTGGTCCCCTGCGGCAACGGACCCAGCTCCTCCGACCGCCCGAACACCGCACTGGCGAGCAGGAACAACATCGCCGCGACCAACCCGACGATGAGTACGTACAGAAGCAGCGTCAGCATGATCCAAGCCTAGAGAAACACACCGACAAGTCCCGAATCAGTGATACGGGAGCTGTCGGTTCAGCTGTCACAGGTGGCGAGTGGTGTCGATGCCGAGCGACATGCCCGCCAGACCCCGCTTGCGCACCGCGAGCTTGTCGGCCACACCACGCAGCGCGACGGCGGCCGGGTTCTCCGGGTCCGCGAGCACGATCGGCGTGCCCGCGTCGCCGCCTTCGCGCAGAGCCTGTTCGATCGGGATCTGGCCGAGCAGCGGCACGGTCGAGCCGACGGCGCGGGTGAGGCGGTCGGCGACCACCTGGCCACCGCCGGACCCGTAGAGC
This sequence comes from Nocardia caishijiensis NBRC 108228, assembly GCF_001612825.1. Lineage (GTDB taxonomy): Bacteria > Actinomycetota > Actinomycetes > Mycobacteriales > Mycobacteriaceae > Nocardia > Nocardia caishijiensis. Next base: position 2,601 of record NZ_BDBE01000034.1, read on the forward strand.
TCCATGCGCGAGCCGTCGGGCAGGTCGAGCCACGACATGTTCTCCACGACGCCCGCGATCCGCTGACGCGTCTGCAGGGCGATGGCGCCCGCGCGCTCGGCCACCTCGGCGGCGGCGATCTGCGGGGTGGTGACGACGAGGATCTCGGCGCTCGGGATCAGCTGGGCGATGGAGATGGCCACATCGCCGGTGCCGGGCGGCAGGTCGAGCAGCAGCACGTCCAGATCGCCCCAGAACACATCGGCCAGGAACTGCTGCAGCGCGCGGTGCAGCATCGGACCGCGCCACACCACGGGCGTGTTGCCCTGGGTGAACTGCGCGATCGAGATCATCTTCACGTCGTGGGCGATGGGCGGCATGATCATCCGCTCCACCTGGGTCGGCTTGGCGTCGGTGCCGAGCATGCGCGGGATGGAGTGGCCGTAGATGTCGGCGTCGAGCACACCCACCGACAGGCCGCGCTCGGCGAGGGCCACGGCCAGGTTGGCGGTGACGCTGGACTTGCCGACGCCACCCTTGCCCGAGGCCACCGCGTACACGCGGGTGAGCGAACCGGGCTGGGCGAACGGGATCACCGGCTCGGCGGAGTCGCCACGCAGCGACTTGCGCAGTTCGGTGCGCTGTTCGTCGCTCATCACGTCGAGGTCGACGGTCACCGCACCGGCACCCGGCACGTCGGCGACGGCCTTGGTGACGCGCTGGACGATCTCGGTGCGCAGCGGGCAGCCGGAGGTGGTGAGGTACACCTCCACGTGCACGTCACCGCTGTCGGCGATGGCGATGCTCTTGACCATGCCGAGCTCGGTGATCGGCTTGCGGATCTCCGGATCGTCGACCTTCGCGAGCGCCGCCCGCACATCCGCTTCCGTAATCACTGCCATATGTCCGATATTAGGCTGCACCGGTTTCCCGGCCGGGTGTGGGGCGCGCGCTCAGTGGATGCGCGGGAGGTCCTGCGGCTTGGGGGCGAGGCCGCTGGAGTAGGAACCCGACCACGCCATCACATTGGCGACGTAGGCCATGGAGTTGTTGTAGCGCAGGATGGCCTTGGACTGCTGGGACAGGTCGCGCATGTTCAGGCCGCCGTCGCACAGGTACTTGCCTGCGGTGAGGGCGGCGTCGTAGAGGTTCTGCGGGTCGGCGATGCCGTCGGCATTGCCGTCGGCGGCGTAGCGCTCCCAGGTTTCGGGGAGGAACTGCATGGGGCCGATGGCGCGGTCGTAGCCGCCGATGCCGTCGAGGGCGCCGCCGTCGCTGTCGTGGATGACGTTGTTGCCCGACAGACTGCCGTCGAGGACGGGACCGTAGACGGCCTTGATCGGGTTGCCGTCGGCGTCGGCTTTGCCGAAGGCGTGCGTGGATTCGACCCGGCCGATACCGGCGAGCAGCGACCACGACATGCCGCAGTGCGGATTCTCCACGGCCAGTTGCTGTTCGGCGGCCTGGTAGGCGGCGACGGCGATGCCGGGGATGCCGAGGGGCCCGGCGGGCAGGTCCGAGGCGATCCGATCACCGGACAGCGCAACGGTTTTCACCTCGGGGGTGGCCGACCGCGACTGCTTGGCCTCGGCGTGGACGACCTCGGCGACCTCCGCCTGCGGTGCCGCGGCGAATTCGGGGCCGGTGTCGGCGTCGAGTTCGGGCAGATCGTGCTCCACGGCCGCCATTTCGGCGGTGGTCGTGTCGGTGGCGGCGGCGGTGACGGCCACGAGTCCGGCGGGAACCAGACCGGTGAGCGCGATGATCGAACTACGTCGAACCGTCGTTGCAGGCTGTTTACGATGACGACCCATGAGCCGAGATTACCGCACCCGAGACCTTTTTGTTACCCCTCCGTGATCTGAATTTCGGTTTGATTTCTAGGGCGCGGGCGGAGCGGGCGGCAGCGGGATGACGATGTTGAACGGCAACGTGATTCCGGGCTGCGGCGTCGGTGCCGGAGCGGCGGGCGGCGCGGGCTCCTCGGTGGGCGCGATACCGGGCTCCGGCGTCTTCTCGGGCGCGGGTGCGGGCGTCTCGACCGGTGCGGGGGCGGGCTGTTCGGCGGGCGCGCACGCCGCCTGCTGGTTCCGTTCGCCCGGTGCGACAGCGGGATCCCGCGGCGCCGAGTTCTGTTGTGCCGGGTCCGGTTGCGCCTCGGCGCCGAACGTCTGCGGTGCGGGCGCGACCGGGTTCGGCATCTGCGCGGGCAACGGCTCGTCCACGCACACCTCGGGCGCGACGGGCGCGGGGCAGAAGATGCCGCAGGGAATCGGCGGCAGGCCGGGCAGCGTGATCATCACCTGGGTGGGCGTGGTGACCTTCGGTGTGTCGGGCGGTAATTGGTTAGTCGTCGACGGCGGCGCCGCGGTGACGGGCGCGTCGGCGGCCAGCACGTTCGGCGCGACGGTCGGCGCGCTGCCCGGCGGAATGATGTCGGGCGAGATCGTCACCTGGCTCGGCGCGCCGCCGGTGCGGTAGGCCGCCGACCAGCTCAGGACGTTGGCCGCGTAGGACATCGAGTTGTTGTAGCGCAGCACCGCGCGCAGTTCCTGTGCGGAGTCGCGCAGGTCGAGCCCACCCGAGCAGAGGTACTTGGCCGCGCCGAGGGCGGCGTCGAAGACGTTGTGCGGGTCGGCGGCACCGTCGCCGTTGCCGTCGGCCGAGTAGTGAGCCCACGTGCTCGGCAGGAACTGCATGGGCCCGACGGCGCGCACGTAACCGCCGTCGGCTTCCTTGATGATCTCGTTGCCCGGCAGGGTGCCGTCGAGCGCGGGCCCGAAGATGGGGGTGGTCGTGGTGCCCGCGGCGTCGGTGCGCCCGCTGCTGGCATGACCCGATTCGATGCGGCCGATGCCCGCCAGCAGGTTCCAGGTGAGCCCGCAGCCGGGTTGCGCGGTCTGCATGGCCAGTTCGGCATTGCGATAGGCGGCGAGCACGATCTCGGGGATGCCGAGTGTGCCGCTGCCCGGTGGCAGTGAGATCGATTGCAGCGGAACAGTTCCCGCGAAGGGTGCGAGGGTGTTGGCGGAGGGGCTCAGCGCGCGCAGTTTGCGCGGTGCCTCCTGTGTCACCGGTAGCAGACCGACGATCTCTGAGGGATCGCTCTCGGCGGTGGCGTCGGCCGTGGTCTGGTTCGCGGCGAGCAGGGCCTCCGGCGCGGTCGGCGCGGTGCTCGGGTTCGACGAATGCGCGGCCGACCCGGACGCGACGAGTCCCGCGACGACAAGGGCCGACATGGTTATCGGAGCAGAGATTCGCATTGCGGCCACACCAACCCTTTACGTCGAAGCAGCGGCGCCGCAGAGTCCCCCCTCCGGCCCGCCCGGAACAACGTGATCCAGGTTACCCATCGGTCAGGTACTTGTTGAGCATTTCCGGTCACTCATCTGGAGCACCAGGCGAAACCGGGGCCGGAGACGGCGTTTGACCGGAGGTTTTCTTGCGGGAGCCTTTTCGCTTTGTGTCGGTTCTCGGCGCGCCGTCGAGCATTTCCTTGATCTCCTCCAACTCGCGCCGGAGGTAGTCACGGGTGGCGACGTCGCCGACGGCCAGGCGCAGCGCCGCCAGCTCACGGGCGAGGAATTCGGTGTCGGCCTTGGTCTGCGCGGCGCGGGTGCGGTCCTCCTCCAGGGAGACCTTGTCGCGGTTGTCCTGCCGGTTCTGGGCGAGCAGGATCAGCGGCGCCGCATAGGCCGCCTGGGTGGAGAAGGCCAGGTTGAGCAGGATGAACGGGTACGGGTCCCAGCGCAGCGCCACCACGAACACATTGAGCACGATCCAGACGATGACGATGATGGTCTGGATCGCCAGGTAGCGCCCGGTGCCGAGGAACCGGGCGACCTTCTCGCTGCTGCGCGCGAACGCCTCGGAGTCCCAGTCGAGCCGTAATCGCGACCCGACCGGGGTCTCCAGCCGCTGCCTGGCCGGGTTCTTCTCGCTCACGCTGATTCCTTTCCGCGTGCTCGGGCGCCCTGCGTGGTGACGCGAGCTGCCTCCCGCGGGCGCTGACCTCTCACGCGGTGTCCTTCCGACCGGTGACGCCGTCGGTGTCGAGCGGCCTCGGTTCGGTCTGTTCCAGCGGGGGTGTCTCCTCTTCGCGCCAGTCCTCGGGCAGCAGGTGGTCGAGGACGTCGTCGACGGTGACGGCCCCGAGCAGGTGGTTCTCGTCGTCGATCACCGGCCCGCACACCAGGTTGTAGGTGGCGAAGTAGCGGGTCACCGCCGACAGCGGCAGGTCGGGGGTGAGGGCGGCCAGGTCGGTGTCGACGATGCCGCCGACCAGGTGCGCGGGCGGTTCGCGCAGCAGTTGCTGGATGTGCACACAGCCCAGGTAGGAGCCGGTCGGGGTGGCCGTCGGCGGGCGAACGACGAAGGCCATCGACGCCAGCGCGGGGGTGAGATCGGGGTCGCGCACCCTGGCCAGCGCCTCGGCGACCGTCGTCGACGGGCTCAGCACCACCGGTTTCGGTGTCATCAGGCCGCCCGCCGTGTCGGGGGAGTGGGCGAGCAGCCTACGCACCGGTTCGGACTCCTCCGGGTCCATCAGGGCCAGCAGCGATTCGGCTTCGCTCTCGGGCAGCTCGCCCAGCAGGTCGGCGGCGTCGTCGGGGTCCATCGCCTCGAGCACGTCGGCGGCGCGGCGCACCTCGAGGTGGCCGAGCAGGTCGACCTGGTCGTCGTCGGGCAGCTCCTGCACCACGTCGGCGAGGCGTTCGTCATCGAGGGCGACGGCCACTTCCACGCGGCGTTTCTCGGGCAGTTCGCGCAGCCGGTTGGCCACGTCGGCGGCGCGCAGGCCCTCGAACTGGGCGAGCAGCGCGGTGACGTCCTGACCCGGCCTGCCGACGGCGGCCGGGGTCAGGCCGCTCACCGAGGACCAGTCGACCACGTGGACGGTTCGCCTGCGTCCGAGGCGCCGGTGCCCGCGCACCGCGACCCGGCCGACCACCCAGTCCCGGGTCCGGGTCTGCTCGATGCCGAGATCGGCGACGAATACGTCCACGTCCTCCAGATCGGGCAGATCCGGGTCGTGCACGTGCACCCGGGTGTCGACGACCTGGGCCAGGGCGAGCAATTCGCCCGCGCGCTGGGCGAATCGGCGCAGGCTCACAGTGCCGGTGTTGAGCGTCACCACGCCGGGCTCGATCGCGGTGACGCGCAGCATCGGAACGAAAATCCTTCGCCGCGTCGGCAATTCGACAACCAGACCGTGAACTCGCGGCGGCTGACGCCCGTACCGGACGGCCACGACCACATCACGGACCCGGCCGATAGACTCCCCGTCCGGACCAAGCACCGTCAGCCCCGCGAGCCGGGCGACGTACACCCTGGTGGTTGCCATGACCCTCAGGCTAGTAGTAAGGAGCGCACCCGGATGAAGCCCCGCCGTTCGGTGCTCGCCGTGCCAGGCAGTAGCCAGAAGATGATCCACAAGGCGATGGGTCTGCCCGTCGACGAGGTCTTCCTCGATCTGGAGGACGCGGTCGCCCCCGAGGCCAAGGTGTCGGCGCGCGCCAATATCGTGGCCGCGCTGAACGAACCGGGTTGGGGCGAGCAGTTGCGGGTGGTCCGGGTCAACGACTGGACGACCGAATGGACCTACGCCGATGTCATCACGGTGGTGGAGGGCGCGGGTCGCGAACTCGACGCGATCCTGCTGCCCAAGGTCACCGACGCGGGCCAGGTGCGCGCACTCGACCTGCTGCTGACCCAACTCGAGAAGGCGTGCGGGCTCGAGGTCGGCCGCATCGGCATCGAACCGCAGCTCGAAAACGCCATGGGGCTGCGCAATATCGACGAGATCGCCACCGCGAGCCCGCGCGTGCAGGCCCTGGTCTTCGGTCCCGCCGACTTCATGGCCAGCCTCAACATGCGCACCCTCGTCGTCGGCGAACAGCCGCCCGGTTACGACACCGGCGATGCCTACCACCACATCCTGATGACCATCCTGCTCACCGCCCGCGCCCACGGATTGCAGGCCATCGACGGCCCCTACCTGCAGGTTCGTGACGTGGACGGTTTCCGTCGGGCCGCCGGACGCACCGCCGCGCTCGGCTTCGACGGCAAATGGGTGCTGCACCCGGACCAGATCGACGCGGCCAACGAGATCTTCAGCCCGCGCCAGGAGGACTACGACCGCGCCGAATTGATTCTCGAGGCCTACGCCTTCCACACCTCGGCCGCCGGTGGTGCTCGTGGCGCGGTGATGCTCGGCAATGAGATGATCGACGAAGCCTCCGCCAAGATGGCGCAGGTCATCGCCGAGAAGGGCCGGGCCGCCGGAATGAGCAGGACCACCCGTTTCACTCCGCCACAACCGGGCCAGGAATAGCAGAATGGGACTATGACGAATCCCTTGGGCAACTCGAACCGCGGGCGGCAGGCGTTGCCGACGCCGCCGTCGGGCTGGCCGGTCGGGTCGTATCCGACCTACGCCGAGGCGCAGCGCGCGGTCGATCACCTGGCCGACAACCAGTTCCCGGTGCAGGACATGACCATCGTCGGTGTCGACCTGATGCAGGTGGAGCGGGTGCTCTACCGGCTCACCTGGGGCAAGGTCATCGGCGGTGGCGTGGTGTCGGGCGCGTGGCTCGGCCTGTTCCTCGGCCTGCTGCTGAGCCTGTTCACCACCACCGGTGGGGCGCTGGGTCCGCTGGTCGTCGGTCTGCTCGGCGGCATCGTCTTCGGTGTCATCACCACCTCCATCCCGTACGCGGCGACCAAGGGGCAGCGCGATTTCGCGTCGACCATGCAGTTGGTCGCCGGTCGCTACGACGTGCTGTGCGACCCCAAGACGGCCGAACGCGCCCGCGACATGCTGGCCCGATTGGCGCTGTGACGCAATGGATGTGGTGAATTCGGTGCGCACGGCGGTGCTCGGCCACTACGAGGTCGAGCGCGCCGGGGTCGACTCCGCGTCGGTGACGTTCCTCGGGCTCGAGCCGATCGAGATCCTGCGCATCCCCGGCGACGGGGTGGTGCACTACGCGACGCTCGGCGGTTCACGGCACCCGATGGGTGACCCGGCCGATCTGCTCGCCGACCCGGTCCGTGGCCCCCGCGCCGAACTCGTGCTCACCCTGCTGGCCGCTGCCGGACCGCAGGCGGGTCTGGTCCGCTCGCTCGGCGTGCTCGTCGCCACCCCGTCGGTGGAAGGTGTTGTGCTGCAAGCCGACGCGCTGCTCGACCTCGGTGAACCGTTGTGGCACAACGGGCCGTTCACCGCGGTGCTGCTCGGCGAGAGCGACGTGCCGGAGATCGCGCTGCCGGAACCGGCCGAACCGGTGCGCTACCTCAGCGTCACCCCGGTGACCGCCACCGAAGCAGCCTGGGTGCGGGTGCGCGGCGCGCAGGCATTGCGTGAGGCCTGGGCCGAGGCGGGCATCGATGTGCGTGATCCCGGTCGCGGCGCGGTGAATCTCTAGAGCCACTTGTTGCGGCGGAAACTGCGGAACAACAGCGCGCACAGCACCGCCATCACCACGAGCACCGCCGGATACGCCCACCGCTGGTGCAGTTCCCACATGTAGTCGAAGTTCATGCCGTACACGCCCGCGATCATGGTCGGCACCGCCGCCATGGCGGCGTAGGCCGAGATCTTGCGCATGTCGGTGTTCTGCTGAACGCTGATCTTGGCCAGAGCGGCGTTGACCAGGCTGCTCAGCGCCTCGTCGAAGTAGGCGATCTGCTCGGTGACGCTCACGTGGTGATCGGCGACATCGCGCATGTAGCGCCGGAATTCGGTCGGCACCGGCAGAGCCTGGTTGGTCACCAACCGTTCCAGCGGGATGCCGAGCGGCGTCACCGCCCGGCGCAACTCCACGACCTCGCGTTTGAGCTGATAGATCGATTCGATGCCCACCTTGGAGTCCGGCGTGAACACCGCCTCCTCCATCTCGTTGACGTCCTCCTCGATCGATTCGGTTGTGTCCACATACGAATCGACCACGTGATCGGCCACGGCGTGCAGCACCGACGGCGGACCCATCCGCAGCTGGTCGGGCTGGCCCTCGAGTTCGCGACGCACGCCCGCGAGACCGGTGTGTTCGCCGTGGCGCACGGTGATCGCGAAATGCGGTCCGGTGAAGACCATGATGTCGCCGGTCTCCACGATCTCGCTGACGGCGTGCATGTCGTGTTCCACATAGCTGACCGTGCGCATCACCAGGAACAACGTGTCGTCGTAGCGTTCGAGCTTGGGACGTTGCCTGCCGACCACGGCGTCCTCGACGGCCAGCGGGTGCAGCCCGAAGATCTGGGCGATGTCGTTCATCTGCGTCTCGTCGGGATCGTGCACGCCGACCCAGACGAAACCCGAGTCGGTTCCGCGCGCCTCCGCGAGCGCCTGCTGCGGGGTGAAGCGGCCCGGCAGCCGCTTGCCGTCGACGTAGACGCCGCAGTCGACGATGGCCCGGGCGGTCGGCACCGGAACCCGTGGCCGCGCGGTTGTCGCGGTGCGACCCGCCTTGTGGAAATTCGGCAGCGACGGGAAGGAGGGCACACCCGGATGTTACGGGCAGGTCGACGATCGCACGTCGGTCGACACCGCACTGTAAGACTGAGGGTGTGCGCATCGACCTGCATACCCATTCCACCGCCTCCGACGGCACCGACACCCCGGCCGAGTTGGTCCGCAACGCCGCCGCGGCGGGTTTGGACGTCGTCGCGATCACCGACCACGACACCACCGGCGGGTGGGCCGAGGCCGAGGCGGCGCGTCCGCCGGGTCTCACCCTGGTGCGCGGGATGGAGATGTCGTGTACGGGCATGGGGGAGGACGGGTTTCCCGTCCCGGTGCATCTGCTGGCCTATCTGTTCGATCCCACCGATCGCGGTTTCGCCGAGGAACGGGAGCGGTTGCGGGCCGAGCGCATCGCGCGGGTGCGGGCCATGGCCGAGCTGATGGTGGCCGACGGCCTGCCGATCGACCCGGAGGCGGTGCTGGCCGGGGCTGGTCCCGCGGCGGGTCGGCCGCATCTGGCGCGAGCCCTGGTCGCGGCGGGGGTGGTGGCCAGTGTCGACGCCGCGTTCGTCGACCTGCTCGCCCCGCACGGCCCCTACTACGCGGAGAAGGTCGACACTCCGTTGCCGCGCGCGGTGCGGCTGGTCGCCGACGCGGGCGGGGTGAGCGTGCTCGCCCACGTGCGGGCCCGCAAACGCGGCAGGCTCCTCGCGCTCGACGAGATCAGGAACCTGGCCGCCCTCGGACTCACCGGCCTCGAGATCGATCACCCCGATCACAGCGCTGCCGACCGAGGGGTGCTCACCGACCTGTCCGACGAACTCGGCCTGCTGCGCACCGGGTCGTCGGACTACCACGGCAGCAACAAGACCATCGAGATCGGCGCCTGCCACACCGATCCCGACCAGTTCGAGGCGCTGATCGGCAAGGCGAGCGGGGTTGCGGTGATCTCCTCGTGACGGCGGTCCGCACGCTGAGCGGGGTCGTCGCGGGTGGGGTCGTCGTGCTGCTGTGTGTGGTGATCGGCGCCGCGCTGATCGGTGCGCGCCGCGACTTTCCCGGGCCGGGCGGTGAATCGTTGACGTGGCATGTGCTGGCGGCCGTGGTCGTCGTCGGGGCGCAGATCGTCGCGGATCGGCGGCGGGGGGCGGCGGCTGTGACCGGGTCGGCCGTCGTGTTCGTGACGACCGGTGCCCTGCTGTGGACACAGTGGTGGGGATGACAGTTCGCTAATGGTTGCGGAAGGGTGAACTGTGCCCGAATATCTCTCAGTATGGGCAACCTGGAGACGGATGTTCTGATTCTCGGCGGCGGACCCGCCGGGCTCTGGGCCGCCGTTTCCTCGGCCGCGCACGGCGCGCGGGTGGTGCTGGTCGACAAGGGCCGCTGTGGTTCGAGCGGGCCGGGGGTGTACGGCGCGACCACGATCTGGGACATCCCGCCGGGTCAGGCGCGGGCCGAAGCCGTCGAGCGCGCGCTGGTGCGCGGCGGTGGGCTCGGTGATCCGGCGTGGCTGCACCGCGTCATCGACGAGGCGCACGAGCGACTGGCGAACTGGTCGGGCAGGCAGGTCGCCGATCCGCGACGGATCCGGTTCGAGGGCGCGAGCTATCTGCGCAGGTTGCGGCGCGGCGCGCTCGAGTCGGGTGTGCGCATTTTCGATCACCACCCCGCGCTGCACCTGCTCGTCGACCGCGCAGGTCGGGTCGTCGGTGCCTCGGGGGTGCGGCGCCACAACAACTTTCAGCGCTGGACGATCCGTGCGGGCGCCGTTGTCCTCGCCACCGGTGGGTGCGCGTTCGGGTCCGGTGGCGCGGGCACCGAGGTGAACACCGGCGACGGCCTGCTGATGGCCGCCGAGACCGGCGCCGAGCTGTCCGGCATGGAATTCTCCAGTGCTTACGGCCTCGCCCCGGTCCTCGCCCGTGTGCATCCCCATCGGAGCATCGCCAGTGGGCTCGCGGTGCGCTTCGCCACGTTCTACGACGAATCCGGCGCCGAGCTGTCGGGACGTACTGCGGCGGCGCTGAGCGCCATCGCCGACGGCAGGCGGGTCTTCGCCGCGCTCGACGACGTACCCGAGGCGGTCGGGCACTGGCTGCGCAGGCAGGGCGCGGTCGACGCAGCCGGGCGGGTGCCGGTGCGCGCGGTGCTCGACGGCACCGTGCGTGGGTCCGGCGGACTCGCCCTCGCCGGCGCCGACTGCGCGACCACCGTGCCCGGGCTCTTCGCCGCCGGTGGCGTCGCCGCGCGTGAGGTCGTCGCCGGGGCCGCCGGATGCTCGGACGGGCTGCGCGGGGCGTGGGCGCTCGCTTCGGGCAGCTGGGCGGGTGAGGGTGCTGCTCGCGCGGCCACCGCGGGCGGCGAGGTGGTCGTGCCGACGGCACCCGCCGCCGGACTCGGCCCCCGCGCCCACATCGACCCGCGTTCGGTGGTCGGACTCGTCCAGGAACACACCCTGCCGTTGCGCCGCAGTTTCCGGCGCAGCGCGGGCAGCCTCACCGACAGCATCGCCGAACTCGACGCGATGTGGCCCGGCGCCCGGTTCGAGCTCGGCGGCACCGGCGCCGAGCGACTACGTGCCCGCGAGGCCGCCGCCCTGCTCGCCGTCGCTCGCTGGGCCGGGCACAGCGCCCTCGTCCGTACCGAGAGCCGGGGCATCCACCGGCGCATCGACCACCCCGACGTGCTGGCTCAGTGGCGGGTCCGGGTGCGCTGTGGTGGGGTCGACGAGGTCTGGGTACGCCCGGAGCAGCGGCCCGATCCACGTGGTGGCGAGCTCACCGCGAGCACCACCGCCACGGTGTGACTGTTCACCGGGCACCCCTGCGGTGCTGCGAGTTTTCCCTAACTCCACGGCAATTCGACACGGCTACGCTCGACGGATGACGCCCAGCCCGTTGACACGCCGCACCGGTTTGGCAACCGGTCGGCCGGACTGGCAGAATGGTGCGAATTCCCTTCCCTTGCCACCGCCGGGTTCGGGGATTGTGGAGACCGTCCGCGTCGCGACGCACCGTCGTGGCCGAAGGTCGACCCGTTCGCTCGCCCGGACCACCCGTCCGGCTCCGCTCCGCGGTTCAGTGTCGCGCCCCGCATTCCGGTTCCCGTCGGAAACGCGGGCGGTCGCGCACCCGATGAGCGTCATGTAACCCGTATTCCAGATAAACCCGGCTTCCAGAAAAACCCGGCGGTAACCGTCCCCCGGTTGAGCCCGACTCGAGCAGGAGTGAAATCGTGTCACCTGTGACTGACGCACCGAATGCCACCGCGGCGCCCCAGGCCGATGACGCAGCCAGCCTCGCTGCTATCACCAACGAGGAGATCTTCGCCGGTCACCTCGGCGGCAAACTGTCGGTCGAGCTCAGCGCGCCGCTCGAGACCCAGCGCGACCTGTCGATCGCCTACACCCCCGGCGTCGCGCAGGTGAGCCGCGCGATCGCCGAGGACGCCGCCCTCACCAAGACCTACACGTGGACCGATCGCCTCGTCGTCGTCGTCAGCGACGGCACCGCCGTGCTCGGCCTCGGTGACATCGGCCCGCGCGCCTCGCTGCCCGTGATGGAGGGCAAGGCCGCGCTGTTCAAGAAGTTCGCCGGTCTCAACTCGATCCCGCTGGTGCTCGACACCACCGACCCCGACGAGATCGTCGAGACCCTGATCCGTCTGCGCCCCAGCTTCGGTGCGGTGAACCTGGAAGACATCTCGGCACCGCGCTGCTTCGAGATCGAGCGCCGCGTCATCGAGGCGCTGGACTGCCCCGTCATGCACGACGACCAGCACGGCACCGCCATCGTGGTGCTCGCCGCCCTCAAGGGTGCTGCCGCGCAGCAGGGTCGGGACATGTCGGCGCTGAAGGTCGTCGTCTCCGGTGCCGGTGCCGCGGGTGTGGCCTGCGCCGACATCCTGCTCGCCGCCGGTGTGCCCGACGTGGTCGTGCTCGACTCCAAGGGTATCGTCAGCGTCGGCCGTGACGGCCTCAACGGCGTGAAGGCCGACCTGGCCGCCCGCAGCAACCCCCGCGGCCTCACCGGTGGTGCCGCCGAGGCCCTGGCCGGAGCCGATGTGTTCCTCGGCCTGTCCGCGGGCACCATTCCCGAGGAGCTCATCGCCTCGATGGCACCGCGGTCGATCGTGTTCGCCATGTCGAACCCCGACCCGGAGATCCACCCCGAGGTGGCCGCCAAGTACGCCGCCATCGTGGCCACCGGCCGCAGCGACTTCCCGAACCAGATCAACAACGTCCTCGCCTTCCCCGGCGTCTTCAAGGGCGCGCTGGACGCGGGCGCTCGCCGCATCACCGAGGGCATGAAGGTGGCCGCCGCCGACGCGATCTTCAATGTCGTGGCAGGCGAACTCGCCGTCGACCGCATCATCCCGAGCCCGCTCGACCCCCGCGTGGCACCCGCCGTCGCCGAGGCCGTTGCCGAGGCCGCCCGTCGCGAGGGCGTCGCCTAGCACCGAACAACCGACAGCGCCCCGTTCCCCTTCGGAGCGGGGCGCTGTCGTGTCTCCGTCTCAGGGGATACCGGCGGTGACCGCGCCGGAGAGCAGACCGTCGGCGAGGTGCTCGCGTGCCTTTCGCGCCGCTGTGAGGGCGGCGTGCAACGTGGTGATCTGGTCGTCGATCGCCTGCATCGCCTCGGCGATCGCGCGCTGGTCGGCGATCGGTGGCACGACGACCGGAAGTTTCGCGAGCTGTTCGGCGCCGAGCGAGTGCACGACCGTACCGGCGGAGTGACTGCGCATCCATGCCATCACCTCCGCGCTGCCGAGAACGATGCGCAGGAACCGAGGGTCGAACTCGTCGGAGTCGTAGGGACGCAGGCGGATCAGGTTCGAACCGAGCAGGTAGCCCTGATGCTGCGCGTCGACGATGACCGGTCGGCCGAGCGACCCCGTGCGGACGATCAGCACGTCGTCGGCCATGACGGTGTACCGCTGCATGCGGCGTGCGATGTCGTCGCGGACACCGTCGGCGTCATCGTGCACGATGCCCGCCTCGGTCAGATGCTTGTTGCTGATGACCCGCACACCCGAGGGACAGCGGTTGGCCGCGGCGAGATTCTTCGGCGTCGGTCCCGATCGCAGATCGCACAGACGATCGAGTTGCTCGGTTTTCCAGTTCGCCGGTAGCGACGGCTGCAATCGCACCGCCGACAGCCGCTTTCCGACGGCGTGTGCGCGACCGACCGCCATCAGGACGTCGTGCTGCACCTGGCGCGCCCGCGCGAGCAGGTCCTTCGGCGCGGGCGTCGGAGTGGACCGCAGGTAGAGGGCGGGTTCGAGCGCGTCGTCGAACTGCTCGATTCGGTCACCCGTCACCGAGATGCCCTGCCAGGGCGTCTCCGCGCCGCCGACCCGTTCACTCGGGCCGTGGACGTAGCGCACGATGTCGTCGACGACCTCGCGTGGCAGGCGGTGTCGCCCGGTCGCGGTGCGTTCTCCGGCCTGTCGGGCGACGACGAAGCGCACGGGCGCGGTGGCCGGGCTACGGAGAACCCAGATCGCCGCGGGCAGGTCGGTGGGCCGGAAGAGCCTGTCCGGCAACGAGATCACAGCGTGTACGACACCTGCACGCACCATGGCCTTCCGGATCTCGCGGTCGGCCGTGTTGGTGGATTGACCGGCTTTGGCGGGCATCAGGACCGCCGCGAAACCGCCGGGCTCGAGCACCGACACGGCCAGCTGCAACCAGGCGTAATTGCCGTTGCGCTGCGGGGGAGTGCCATAGCTCCACCGCAGCTCCCCGGCGGCGTCGTCGAGCGTTTCGTTGAACGGCGGGTTGGTGACCACGGCGGTGGCGAACGGGTGATTCAGCCGGGACCAGGGAGAGGACCCGGTCGACACCGTGGTCGGGCGGCCGGTGGTCCCCAGGCTGAGACCGGCCAACCGGGCCAGTTGCGGGTCGGCCGCGCGCGCTTCGATCGAGACTTCGGCCTGACCGAGGAATTCCAGTGCGGCGTGCAGCAACTCGCCACCGCGAACGTTCGGGTCGTATAGCGTCACCGGACCACTGCTCACCGCCCCGACCGCGCAACCAGCCATCAACCGGCTGACCGCCGCCGGTGCCACGTACCGGGTCGGGCCGAGTTCGGCTTGCGCGTCGAACTGCTCGACCAGCACTCGGGCGGCCACCGGGCCGAGCGTGCGGGCGAGGTCGAGCGCGGCGCGCAGGTGCTGAGTCTGCGGCGGCCGCATCGTTCGGAGATCGGACGACAGATGCGCCGAGATGCCCCGGCGCTGGCCCGCCTTGTCGAGCTGATCGCAGACATTCGACCACAGCTGCGGCAACGGCCCGTCCGTGACCGCTGTCGACAGCGCCGTCGGGTCGGTGGTGTTCAGGAAGGTCAGGGCCAGCGCCGCCATCGGCAGGAAGCCAGGACCGGAACCCGAGCGCGGCCACTGGCGCAGTTGCGCGATCAAGGCGTTCGCGTTCGCGGGTTCCCCGGCCGAGCTGCTCGGGGCCGAGGTGACAGTCGACGGGCGGGTCCGGTGAGCGGCCGACCGGCGTAGTCGGTCGCCGTAGGTGGTGCCGACCGGTTCGTCCTCTAGCAGCTTGTGCTTCCCGATCTTGCGGCCGTCGAGCCAGGTCAGGAGTTCGTCGAGATCGTAGAACTGGGCCCCGCGTTCGTCGGTGCCGACCGGTTCGGGAAAGTCGGGGTGACGGTTGCTCCACACCTTGAACGTCGACTTGTCGACCAGCAGCATCTCGGCGAGTTCGGCCCGATTCACCAGCTGGGAAGCCGCTCGGTCGTTGTCGCTCACCGGCGAGTACCGCCGCGGCGCAGAATCGCACCGCCCGCCCGGATGCCGCTGCGCAGCTCGGGCAGCAGGGACTTCGCGCCTTCGCGGCGACGGGCGTCGGAGTGTAGGGCCGCGACCAGCGCGATGACGCAGTAGGTCAGCAGGGGCAGCACGTAGCAGAAGAAGAGAAGTGTGGCGATGGTCGTGCCGAAGGTCGACACCTGGGACATTGGGGGCTCCCTCTCTCGGGTGACTTGAACCCTACTGGCAGACCCCGTGCTTATCCAGTCCATGGCTTGACAGTCAGGAGCAGCTAAACCCTCTGACTAGATACTTCATCGTCTACCATAGACGCATGTCAACCCGGCTGACCTCGCGCGAAGCGTGGTCTCTCTACTCCCGTCAAGGATCTTCCTGAGGTAGCGCATAGGCAATGCGCTGATGACTCGGTTGGTCATCCCGCACGCGCATGAGCGGAGATACCCGTTTACGACCACGTGGGATCATGAGGGGATGAAAACGATCACCGTGCACCTACCCGACGAGATCGAAGCCCAGTTGATCGCCGCGGCCGAGGCCGACGGTATCGCGGTGAACGCGGTCGTCGTCCAGGCGGTACAGGATTGGATCCACGCGCACGCCCAGCGAGCTCGGGAACGGGCGAGGATGCGCGAGGTGGTGGCGGGCGATCCGCATCTGCGCGCGCTGCTCGGCGACGACTGACGCTCGGTCGCGCGGCGCTAGGCGATCGGTGTATCGAGGCCGCGGGCGGTGAGCCAGGCGAGCGCGGCGGCCTTCGGTTCGATCTTGGCGGTGCCAGAGACGGCGGTGTTGAGGGAAATCAGTTCCTCGGTGGTGAGTTCGGCCGAAACCGCGTCGAGGACGGCGACCGCCTTGTCGGTCTTCTTCGCGGAGTGGAACAGCGGGACGACATTCTGGGCGGCGAAATTGTTCGCGGGGTCGGTGAGGACCACGAGGTCGTTCTGGATGATCGCCGGTGAGGTGGTGTAGATATCGGCGGCGGTGACCCGGCCCTCGATCAGGGCCCGCACCGTCTCCGGTTCGTCGGCGATCGCGACGAAATTCCGCGTGCTGATATCGAGGCCGTAGTTCTTGCGTAATCCGGGTAGGCCCCCGGGCCGCTCGACGAATTCGGGTTTGGCGGCGAAGATCGTCTCCGCCGAATGCGGCGCGAGGTCGGCGATGGTGGTCAGGTTCCAGCGTTGCGCGGTCGCGCGGGTGACGACGACCGCGTCGGAACTCTGTCCCGGAGCGGGGGTGGCGATGGCGAGGTCGTCGCCGAGCGCGCTGGTCAGCGCGGTGTCCACCTCGGTGGGGGTGGTCGCGGTGGTGTCTTTGTTCAAGTAGCGCAGCAGGTTTCCGGTGTATTCGGGAACCAGGGAGACCACGCACCGGCGGACAGCTGGCAGATACGACTCGCGGTTGCCGAGGTCGAATTTCGTCGCCACCTTGAAACCATTGATCCGCAGCACCTCGGTGTAGATGGTCGCCACGGTCTCGGACTCGGGGAAATCGGCCGAGCCGACGATCAATTCGTCGCTGGCGCAATCGCCGCGGGCCATCTGCTGATCGGAGTCGGCGCACGATGCCACGACCATGGCGGCGGCCAGTGCCACCGCGGCGGCCAGAATCCGCGCCATCCGCGCCGCCATGCGGTGTGCCGGTCGACATTGTCGGTGTGCAGAGGTTCTCACTGGTGTCCTTCCGGCAAAGGCGGGCAGTGCGCTGTGCGTGCGGCGCGGACGCCGCAGGTACATTCTGGGTGTTCATATTGCCCCGCGTCGCGGCGAATTGCGGGGGTTGACGGCAAAGACGGAAAGTTGGTGTCGGCGGATGATCTCGGGCGCCCTGCGGCGAATTGCGGCCGCTTTGGTGACCGCCACCTGCGTTGTCGCCCTCGCGTCCTGCGCCGGTGACGAGCCCGGCCCGGTCGTGACGGTCGGCGCCGACGGTTCGGCGGAATCGATCGTGCTCGCCGAGATCTACGCCCAGGCCCTGGCGCGTGCGGGCACCGCCACCGCCGTGCGGACCGGACTGACCGCGCCGCTCGCCGACCTGGACGCCGGGCGTATCGCGGTACTGCCCGCCCGCAGCGGCGCCCTGCTCGACCGCTGGAATCCTGCGTCACCTGCCCGCAAGCCCGAGGAGGTGGTCGCGGCGGTCAACGCGGCACTGCCGCAGGGATTGTCGCTCTCGGACGCGGCGGACGGCACCGATCTGCGGGCGCGAGTGGTCGTCCCCGACGCGTCGCCGGTGCGCGCCGTCGCCGCGCTGCCGTGTGCCGAACTCACCGCGGGGTTCGCCGAATCACCCGGTTTCGCCCCGTCTGAGCCGTCGCCGATCGAGGGTTGTTCCTTCGCCACCTCGGTGCGGTTCGCCTCGGCGAAAGAACTACGACAAGGATTGCGGGACAATGTGATCCAGGTCGGTATGGTCAACGGCCCGGTCGACGGTCGCGTTCTGGCGGACGAGAACTACGCCCTGCGCGCGCAGAACCTGCTCGCCCTGTTCCGCTCCGGGATCTTCGACCGGCAGCGAGCCAAGAAGCTCAACTATGTGGCGGGCGAACTCACCACCGAGGGCCTGGTCGAACTGATCGACAAGGTCGAGTCCGGCACGGCGCCCGCCGACGCGGCCCGCGCCTGGCTGGACGCACACGGGCTCTAGCTCCGCGATTCCGTCCCGCCCCACCCGCATACTCGACGGATGGCAGTCAACGGTCGCGCGGGCACCCTGGAAGAGCAACTGACGAACATCCAGACCTGGGTCGCGGCCACCCTTGCCCCCGTGACCGGCGGCGATCTCGATCCCGTGGATGTCGATCACGCCTGGTGGGAACGCATCCCCACCGACCTCGCCGTCCTGTTCAACCACGTGGACCAGTTCCCCCACAATCTCCTCCCCAGCCACCACCTGCTCACCCTGTCCGCCGCCCACCGCATCTGGACCCTCTGGCTCGACATCGTCACCGACCAGCGCGCACGCTTCCCCGAACTCGCCGCCACCTACGACCCGGCCACCCTCAGCGCCGCCCCCGCCGGTTCCCCAGCGAACTGTTCCTCCCGGAGTTCATCCCCTTCGCCGACCTCGACGGCGCAACCCTCTTCCTCGACACCCGCCCCGGCCCCCACACCGGCTGCGTCAGCGAATTCAGCGCCACCGCCGCGACCGACGGCCCCCTTTTTCCCTCCCTCACCGCACTCTTCACCGCCCTCGCCGCCGGTCTCGAATCCGGCGCGGTGTTCATGAACCACCGCCCGAGCGTCACCGACGGACGACTGACCTGGCTATGAGCGGGCCGGGGTCCAATGGGATTGGGCGCGGCTGATCTTCAGGACGGTGGCCGACAGGAGGATGCCTGCGGCGAGGAAGAGGAGGGCGGCGACGGTTCGCAGGAGGCTGAAGGTGAAGAGGGAGTCGACCTCGGAGTCGCGCAGAGTCTGGATGGTGTCGTGGTCGTCGGAGATGCCGGAGGTCGTCAGGACGGTTCCGGCCCAGAAGGTCAGCCAGGCGGTGAGCCAGGCGATCCACCAGAGGGGCACGAGGGGAGTGCCGCGCTGCTGGGGATTCGATGCTTTGGCGATGTCGTGCAGGAACAGGGGCGGGAACCACAGCGAAACGACCGGGACCACCCAGCCCCAGAATGCCCACGGGGCGGAGAGGTGGTGGGAAACCGGGGAAACCGTTCGGGCATTGCGCTGTGTCCGCAGCATCCAGCCGACCAGAACGATGAAGACGACCAGCATGACGAGCAACGACAGCAGCCACAGGCCGACCTCGAGTGGCATCAGCACGTCGCGGGTCGCGTTGTACTCGGCGCTGCTCACGGTGCCCTCGTAGCGTCCGGAGACCGAGCGGTAACCGAGCCACCGGACGGTGACGCCGGCCCATTCGAGAACCAGCGCCACGGCGATCAGCGCGACCACGGCCGTCGCGAGCCCACGCACGGCACGAAAAGCTGTGGGATGACTCATGTTCCGTTCCCCCCCCATCGAGAAGTTCCCACGGTACCGCAGTCTCGACCAGCGGGAAGGGGTAATTCCGGGGGCAGGCGAATGCTCGTCGGCGTCCGTGTCGGTGCCCGGGCATAGGCTCGGCGGTGCGACGATCATGAACGGCCGGATCGTCACCAATCCCAGACAGGACGTACCGATGACCACCGAACGCAATCCATGGCTCGCGCTGTTCGCGCTGGTGGTCGGGTTCTTCATGATCCTGCTCGACATGACGATCGTCGCCGTCGCCAATCCGGCGATCATGAGCGCGTTCCACACCGATATCACCGATGTCATCTGGGTGACCAGCGCCTACCTGCTCACCTACGCGGTGCCGTTGCTGGTCACCGGACGGTTGGGGGACAGATTCGGGCCGAAGAACATCTACCTGATCGGGCTGGCGGTCTTCACCGGTGCGTCGCTGTGGTGCGGGCTGTCGGGCGGTATCGGAATGCTGATCGCGGCCCGCGCCGCCCAGGGCATCGGTGCCGCGCTGATGACGCCGCAGACGATGGCGGTGATCACCCGCACCTTCCCGCCGGACCGGCGCGGAGCGGCCATGGGCCTGTGGGGCGCGGTGGCCGGTCTGGCGACCCTGGTCGGGCCGATCCTCGGCGGTGTGCTGGTCGACGGGCTCGGCTGGGAATGGATCTTCTTCGTGAACCTGCCGGTGGGTGTCGTCGCGTTCGGTCTGGCGATGTGGCTGGTCCCCGCCCTGCCGACCAGCGACCACAAGTTCGACATCGTCGGCGTGCTGCTCAGCGGTATCGGCATGCTCGCCCTGGTGTTCGGTATCCAGGAAGGCAATTCGCAGGACTGGGCGCCGTGGATCTGGGCGTTGATCGCGTTCGGCGTGGTGATGCTCGTGTTGTTCGTCGTCAACCAGGCCCGCAACACCGGTGAACCGCTGGTGCCGTTGAGCTTGTTCGCCGACCGCAATTTCGCCCTGTCGAATCTGGCGATCGCCGCGATGGGCGCCGCCGTCACCTCCATGATGGTGCCCGCCTATTTCTATCTGCAGGGTGTGCGCGAGATGTCGCCGACCACGTCGGCACTGATGTTCGCGCCGATGGCGATCGTCACCGGTATCGCGGCGCCGTTCATCGGCAAATTCGCCGACCGATTACCGCCCCGCCTGATTCCGACAGCAGGCTTCTCACTGTTCGCCGCCTCCATCGTCGGTTTCGCCGTGCTGATGAAGCCGGATTCGTCGATCGTGGCGTTCCTGATCGTGGGCGGTCTCGCCGGTCTGGCCAATGCCTGCATCTGGGCTCCGCTCGCCTCGACCGCCACCCACAACCTGCCGGTCACCCAGGCCGGTGCGGGCGCCGGTGTCTACAACACCACCCGCCAGGTCGGTTCGGTCCTCGGCAGCGCTGCCATCGGCGCCCTCATCGCCGCCCGGCTCAGCGCCAACGGCCTCAGCGGCGACGCCCCCGTCGGCGAGGGCGCAAGTACCGGCCCCCTCCCGCCGCACGTCGTCGACGAATTCAGTACATCGCTGGCCCAGTCCATGTTGCTGCCCGCCGCGATCCTCCTCGTGGGCGTGCTCGCCTCGGCTCTGTTCGTGGGCCACGCGAAATCGGCGGCGAAACCGGAAGTCGCTGTCAGAGCACCAGGTCGCTCAACCGCTTCCAGTCGATCTGACAGCGGACCGGCGCCTCGATAACAGAATCACCGTCGGCAGGCCGCAATTCCAGGTGCGGGACGTACTGCCCCTGTACATGGTCGAGGACAAAGATCTTGATCATGCTGACGCTGTTGTCCGACACCCACACCAGCCAGTACCAGGGGATTCCGGCCAGAGCGTATTCGGTCTTCTTGTCGGCGCTGTCCACCATTTCGGTGCCGGGGGAGATCACCTCGATCGCGATCTTCACCAGTGACGCGGGCAGCGGGCGCAGATCGTTCGGTGCGCAGTCGAACAATGCGACATCAGGACGGCGGATGGTGACTCGGGGAAACTCCCACAGCACCACATCGAAGTCGGTGTCTACATCCAGGCACCCACCCCATTGGTTGACATGTGCGAGCGCGGCGGCTTCCACCATGTCGGCCAAGCGTCGCGCGGCCTTCTGATGAGCGCGATTCGGCGATTCCGCGCGCACGATGTCACCGTTGACCACCTCGACCTGACGGCAGTAGTCCTCGGACAGCTTGCGCCAGATGTCCAGGGTGACCGGCTCCGGCTGCAAGTTGTCGCTGGTCGCCCAGTCGAAGATGGCGGACACACGCGCTCCTAGGTTGTGCTGCTTTGTGCACGAACATCCACCATCTTGCCAGCAAGTTCAACAGGTGTTGCGGCTTCTCGAGGGCTCGGGGCCCGCGCGTTATCGATCGTCGGTCGGCGAGTCGGTGTGGAAAGGGGCTGGTCAGCGCCGCTGGTAGGTAGTCTGCGCGGCATGACAGCACGTTCTCTTCGTCGATTCGTGTCTGCAGTGTTCCTGGCAGCCGCGATTCCAGTGGTATCGCCCATCCAGTCCGCGTACGCGGCGCCGTGTTCCGATGTGGAAGTGGTGTTCGCGCGGGGGACCTCGGAGCCGGGTGGGGTGGTCGGGGTGACCGGGATTTCCTTTGTCGAGGCGCTACGGGCGAATGCCGGTGGGCGGTCGGTGGGGGTTTATGGGGTCGACTATCCGGCGAGTAGTGATTTCGCGGATCGGCTCGGCTTCGCGCAGTCCGTGGTGCGCGGGATCGACGACGCGCAGCGGCGGGTGGAGTTCGTCGCGGCGAATTGTCCTGGCACGCGGATCGTGCTCGGCGGGTATTCGCAGGGTGCGGCGCTGGCCGGGTTCGCGACGGGTGCCGGTGTGCCCGAGGGGGTTCCGCCGGAATACGAGCAGTACCTGCCCGAGCCGATGCGGGCCGAGGTGGCCGAGCACGTCGCCGCCGTCGTCCTTTTCGGCAAACCCTCCGAACGGTTCCTGCGCGACGCCGCCGCTCCCGCACTGTCGATCGGCGCGTCCTACCGGAACAAGACCATCGACCTGTGCGTCGACGGCGACAACATCTGCGACGGCTCCCCGCTCGCCTATCCCAATGCCCTGCACACCCTCTACAGCGTCAACGGAATGACCGTCACCGCGGCGCGATTCGCGGCACAACGGTTCTGAGAACAGCGAAAAGGCCGGTTGCGTAGCGCAACCGGCCTTTTCAGCTCAGCGTAGGTCAGCTGTAGATCTTGTCGACCTCACCGGCGTACTGCTTCATGACGACGGCGCGCTTGAGCGACATCTTCGGGGTGAGCTCACCCGTCTCCTGGGTCCAGTCGACCGGGAGGATACGGATCTTCTTGATGGCCTCGGCCTTGGAGACCTTCTTGTTGGTCTCGTCGACGGCGGCCTGGATCTCGGCGACCAGCGCCTCGTTCTCGATCAGCTTCTCGATCGCGGTATCGGCGGCGACGCCGTTGCGGTCCTTCCAGCCCGGCAGGGCCTCGGGATCGAGGGTGATCAGGGCACCGATGAACGGCTGACCGTCACCGACAACCATCACCTGGCTGATCAGCGGGTGCGCGCGCAGGGAGTCCTCGAGCACGGCGGGGGAGACGTTCTTGCCGCCCGCGGTGACCAGGATTTCCTTCTTGCGGCCCGTGATGGTGATGAAGCCGTCGGCGTCGATGGCACCGAGGTCACCGGTCTTGAACCAGCCGTCCTCGAACGCCTCGGCGGTGGCTTCCTCGTTCTTCCAGTACCCACCGAACACGACCGAGCCCTTGAGCAGCAGCTCGCCGTCCTCGGCGATCTTGGCGGCGTGGCCCTGGATCGGGCGACCGACCGAACCGACCCGGATGTGGGTCGGGGTGTTCACGCTGAACGCGGCGGTGGTCTCGGTCAGGCCGTAGCCCTCGTAGATGGTGACGCCGACGCCACGGAAGAAGTGGCCCAGGCGCGCGCCCAGGGGGCCACCACCGGACACGGCGGCCAGGCACTGCCCACCGAGGGCGGCGCGCAGCTTGCTGTAGACCAGCTTGTCGAAGACGAAGTGCTTGAGCTTGAGCAGCAGGTCGGGGCCGCCCTTCTCGAGCGCCTCGCTGTAGGCGATGGCGGTCTCGGCGGCAGCGTCGAAGATCTTGCCCTTGCCGCCGTCGTGCGCCTTCTGCTTGGCCGAGTTGTAGACCTTCTCGAACACGCGGGGCACCGAGAGGATGAAGTCCGGCTTGAACTCGCCGAACTGCTCGACCAGCGTCGTCCAGTCCGAGGAGTGGCGGATGGTCACCTTGGAATCGAAGGCGATCAGCGCGACCGCGCGGGCGAACACGTGCGCCAGCGGCAGGAACAGCAGGGTCTTCTGGCCCTCGGCGACGAACGCGCTGAGCTCGATGCCACCCGAGCGCGACTCGGCCCACAGGTTGGCGTGGGTGAGCTGCACGCCCTTGGGCTTGCCGGTGGTGCCCGAGGTGTAGATCAGGGTGGCGGGCGAGGCCGCGCCGACCTGCTTGCGGCGTTCGTGCACCACGGCGTCGTCGAGGTCCGCGCCACGCTCGAGGAGAGTGTCGACGGCGCCCTTGTCGATCTGCAGGGTCTCGGCCAGCGCGGGCAGCGAGGCGGCGTCGATCTCGTCGATGGTCGCCTTGTGCTTGTCGTTCTCGACGACCAGCAGCTTGGTCTCGGAATCCTGCAGGATCCACTTGGCCTGCTCGGCGGCCGAGCTGTCGTAGATCGCGACGGTGACGCCACCGGCGGCCCAGATCGCGAAGTCGAGCAGCGTCCACTCGTATCGCGTGGCCGCCATGATCGCGACCCGGTCGCCCAGTTCGACGCCGGAGGCGATCAGGCCCTTGGCGACGCCGGTGACGGCTTTCGCGAATTGCGCCGCCGTGACGTCATTCCAGCCGCCGCTGCCGTTCGGAACGTTGAACAACACCGCGTTCGGCGTCTCCTCGCCGAAGCGGAAGACGTTGTCGGAATTGTTCGCATCGTCCGGGATGGTGTAGGAAGCCGGAACTTCGAACTCTCGCATCAGTGCCCTTCCAGTGGGTTCTACTCGCCAGTAATCTACGACACGTTCGGCCAGGTTGCGATATCGCCGCCCGAAATGCCCTTCACCTGGCTTTATCGTAAGTCGTCAATCGATACGGGCTGGATCGCCTCCCGCAGGAAGTCCGCGAGTTCGCGCAGCGCCAGCGCGGCCTCGGCGACCAGCGCGGCCTGCAGTTGCGCGACGTGCCACAGGCCGCGCGTCTCGGTGAAACGGACGTGCACACCCGCTCCACGCAGGGCCGAGACGAGCGTGCGGCACTGGTCGTGCAGCAGTTCGCTCACATCGACCTGCACATAGGTGGGTGGCAGGCCGATCAGGTTGCCCGACAGCGGGGCGTAACCCGCTGTGGTGGCGTCGCCGTCGCCCAGGTAGTGGGCGGCGCACAGGCGCGACCACGCCCGGTTGATCACCAGGTCGCGGTCGCGGCTCGGCGGGTCGGTCGGGTCGACCCACGGCGCGATGAGCCCGAGCGCGGCCGGGGTCATCTTGTGGCGTTCGAGCAGACGCTGAGCGAGCGCGAGCGCGAGCCCACCGCCTGCCGAATCACCGGCGAGACAGATCTGATCCGGCCGGTAGCCGACGTTGTTCACCAGATCGAGGAAGGCGGCCTCGGCGTCGTCGAGACCGGCCGGGAACGGGTGCTCGGGCGCCAGCCGGTAGTCCAGCGAGTACACCGCGCAGCAACTCTCCAGCGCCAGCCGGGCGACCAGGGAGCGGTGGGTGGCCAGCGAACCGACCACGTAACCACCACCGTGCAGGTAGAGGATCGCGCCCGCCGCGCGCTCCGGCGGGACGGCCCGGGTACGCGAACCCGGGATCGCGATCTCGGCGATCACCCGCTCGGCGGGTCGCCCGCCCAGCTGCAACCCCTGCACGACGGCGCCGTCGGGCATGAACTGCAGCCGGGAGGACACGTCGAGCAGGGCGCGCTGCACGGCGACGGGCAGGCGCGCGTGCAGCGTCACCCGGAACACCGGATCGAGCACCGCGCGAACCACCGGCAACGGAATCTTGAACTCGCGCATGGCGTTTCCTGGATCTCGAGAGAGGGTCAGTGCGGCATGAAGCGGCCGTTGACAGCGGCCGAGATCCGGTTGTAGCCCGAAGCCAGGAAGCGCACGCTCACATCGAGCAGCTTGGCCTCCCAGCCGATCAGCACCCGTGCGTGACCCTTGCGCACACCCTCGGTGATGGTCTGGGCGGCCATCTCCGGGCTGTGGATCGCCAGGTACTTGTCGAACAGCGAGGCGGTGTTGGCGCCGTCGATGCCCTCGGCGTAGGTGGCGTTGCGGGCCACGGCGGTCTTGATGCCGCCGGGGTGCACGCAGGTGACCTGCACGGGCGTGTTCGAGATCTTCATCTCCTGGTACAGCGCCTCGGTGAAGCCACGCACCGCGAACTTGGCCGAGTTGTAGGCCGCCTGGCCGGGCACGGTGACCAGGCCGAACAGGCTCGACACGTTGACCACGTGGCCGTCACCGGACTCGATCAGCATCGGCAGGAACGCCTTGGTGCCGTTGACGACACCCCAGAAGTCCACGTCCATGATGCGTTCGATGTCTTTGAACTCGGTCTTCACCACGTCGCCGTGGTAGGCGATGCCCGCGTTGTTGTACACCTGGTGCACCACGCCGAAGTGCTGCTTCACCGAATCGGCGTAGACCAGGAATGCTTCGCGCTCGGCGACATTGAGCCGGTCGGACTTCACCTGCGCGCCGAGCGCCTCGCACAGCCGGACGGTCTCGGCCAGTCCCTCGGTGTCGATGTCGCTCAGTGCGAGCTTGGCGCCACGCTTGGCCAGGTTCTCGGCCAGCGCGCGCCCGATGCCGGACCCGGCACCGGTGATCACACAGACCTTGTTCGTGAAGTAAGCATCTTTGCTCACTGTGCTGCCACCACTTTCAGATCGGCGCCGGAGGCGTGCGAGGTTGTCGTATTGTAGGCGGATACGTCGAAATGCTTTGTGATCCTGCGGAATTCGAACGTGAAGTCCGGCCACAGGGTGGTGTTGTTGCCGTGCTTGTCCAGGTACCAGCTGGCGCAGCCGCCGGTATTCCAGACCGTCTTGGCGAGCTTGTCCTGCAGACCGGTGTTGTACTCGCGCTGAACATCCTCGCGCACCTCGACAGTTTGCAGACCGAGGGTGTCGATGGTGGCCAAGGCATCGCTGACGTAGTTGATCTGCGATTCGATCATGTACACCATCGAGGTGTGTCCCAGGCCGACGTTCGGGCCGACCAGGAAGAACATGTTCGGGAAGTTGGCGATCGACGACCCCTTGTAGGCCTGCTGGCCGACCTCGTCGAACACCTCCGACAGGGTGCGCCCGTCGCGGCCGACGATGTTGTTGTAGGTCGGCGAGTCGGTGACGTGGAAGCCGGTGGCCACGATCAGGGCGTCGATCTCGCGCTCGGTGCCGTCCTCGGTGACGATCGAGCCCGGCTTCACCTCGGCGATGCCGTCGGTGATCACGTCGACGTTGTCGCGGTCGAGGGCGGGGTAGTACTCGTTCGAGATCAGCATGCGCTTGCAGCCGATCCGGTAGTTCGGGGTGACCTTCTTACGCAGTTCTGGGTCACGGATCTCGAACTGCAGCTTGGCCCGCGACAGCGCCTCGAAGCCCTTCATCAGCACCGGGAACCTGGTCAGGCCGACCACCTGGGTCTCGCGCGCGGCGTAGATCGCGGCGCGGCTCAGGCGCTGCACGCCCGGAATGTGCTTGAACGCCAGGCGCTCGGGCAGCAGGTAGGGGCGGTCCATGCGCGGCAGCAGCCAGGGGGCGGTGCGCTGGTAGACGTCGAGCGAGGCGACCTTGCTCGCGATGGCGGGCACGATCTGGATCGCCGAGGCGCCGGTGCCGATGACCGCGACGCGCTTACCGGTGAGGTCGGCGTCGTGGTTCCACTGTGCGGAGTGGAAGATCTCGCCCTCGAACTCGTTGATGCCCTTGATGTCGGGCAGTGCGGGCTCGCAGAGGGCGCCGACCGCGCTGACCACGGTGTCGGCGGTGAATTCGCCCTGGGAGGAGCTGATCTCCCAGCGGCTGGTCTCGCTGTTCCAGCGCACGCGGCGCACATCGCAGTCGAAGACGTGCCGGTCGAGCACGTCGAAACGCTGCGCGACGCTCTTGATGTAGGCCTGGATCTCGCCCTGGCGGGAGAACGAACGCGTCCAGTCCGGGTTCAGTGCGAAGGAGTACGAGTACAGGTGCGAGGGCACGTCGCAGGCGGCGCCCGGGTAGGTGTTGTCCCGCCAGGTGCCACCGACCTCGCTGCCCCGCTCGAGCACGAGGAAGTCCTCGCGGCCCTGCTGGGACAGGCGGATGGCCAGGCCGAGGCCCGCGAACCCGCTGCCGATGATGACGGTCTTCACGTGGCGGGCGCGGTTGTCGACGGCTCGGGGTTCGACAACATTGTCTGTAACCTTGCGACTCATGTAATGCAGACTACGTCGCTATTGAGTCGGAGTCAACAGCTTGTTGAGCATCATTCAATAGTGGCTAGGATGGTCGGTGTGAGTACCAGAAGTTCGGGAGCGACCAAGCGTGTCCGGCTCGGGCCGGAGGAGCGGCGGCTACAGCTGATCCACCTCGGTGCCGAGATGCTGGCCGATCGGCCGCTCGAGGACATCTCGGTGGACGACATCGCCAAACAGGCGGGCATCTCGCGGGGTCTACTGTTCCATTACTTCGCCTCCAAGCAGGAGTTTCACGAGGCGATCGCGCGGCATGTGAGCACCGAGTTCTACGCCGCCGTGATGCCCGACCGCGAGTTGTCGCTGTTCGACATGCTGCGCGATTCGATCGAACGGTTCGTCGACTACGCCATCGGCCATTCCGCGGCCTACCACTCCGTCCTACGTGGTCCGGCCAGCCGCACCCCGGACATGACCGACTACGTCAACCAGACGCGGGGCGCCATCGCCGATCTCATCGTCGGCGAGCTGCCGCTGCCCCCAGACGACCCGGACCTGGCTCGCCTCACCCTCGCCATTCGCGGCTGGATCGCGTTCGTGGAGGAGACGATTCTGACCTGGATGGTCGAAAAGCCCATCAGCCGTGCGGCGTTGGTCGATCTGCTGGTCGAATCGCTACCAGCGCTCGCGCTCAGTCCCGCGTTGATCTCCGCGTTACGGGACTGAGCGTCAACCGTTTTCGCGCGGTTTGGCGCGGAAGTGGGCGCGTTCACCCTGCTTGCCGAACAGGCTGAGGAATTCGACCGGCTGGTCGTCGGCCGCGCCGAACCAGTGCGGGACATGGGTGTCGAATTCGGCTGCCTCACCGGGGGTGAGCACGATATCGTGGTCGCCGAGGATCAGGCGCAGTCGGCCGTTGAGCACGTAGAGCCACTCGTAGCCCTCGTGTGTTTGTGGGGTGTCCGGGCGGTCCCGGGCGCCCGGGGGGATGACGATCTTGTAGGCCTGGATACCACCGGCGCGTTTGGTGAGCGGGAGCATCGTCATGCCGTGCCTGGTCACCGGGCGCAGGTGGATGCGTGGGTCGCCGGTGAGTGGGGCGTCGACGAGTTCGTCGAGGGTGACGCCGTGTGCCTTCGCCAGGGGGAGCAGTAGCTCCAGGGTGGGTTTGCGGTCGCCCGATTCCAGGCGCGACAGGGTACTCACCGAGATGCCGGTCTCGGTGGACAGGTCGGCCAGGGTGGTCTGGCGCTGTTTGCGCAGTGCGCGCAGCCGGGGGCCGACCGAGTCGAGGGTCCGTTCGAGGTCGTCCATATCCATCAGTTTGCCATAGCGGCAAACATGCTTGCCATATTTTCGTCCGTTGGTGCACTGTGAATTCCCGAAGGAGGTCGACATGACAGAGCTGAACGAGTCCTACGACGTGGTGGTGATCGGCGGGGGTGCCGCCGGGCTGAACGGTGCGTTGATGCTGGTGCGGCAGCGGCGATCGGTGCTGGTGATCGATGCCGGTGCGCCGCGCAACGCGCCCGCCGACGGGGTGCACGGACTGCTGGGGCGGGAGGGGATGCCGCCGCTGGAGCTGGTCGCGCTCGGGCGCGAGGAGGTGCGCGGGTACGGCGGTCATGTGGTCACCGGCGAGGTGGTCGCCGTCGACCGTGTCGGCGACTCCGCAACCGGGGCGGGCCCGTCCTCCGAGGTGCCCGGAAACGATGACGCCTCCCGCGAATTCCGGGTGGAGTTGGCGGACGGCCGGGCCGTCTTCGCGCGGCGCATCCTCGTCACCACCGGGCTCGCCGACGAGTTGCCGCCGATCGCCGGGCTCCGCGAACGCTGGGGCCACGACGTGCTGCACTGCCCCTATTGCCACGGCTGGGAGGTGCGCGACCAGCGGGTCGCGATCCTGGCCACCGGGCCGATGGCCACCCATCAGGCATTGCTGTTCACCCAACTGACCGACGACATCGTGTTCCTGTCGCACACCGCCGCCCCCGGCGACGAAGACGCGGAAAAACTGGCCGCACAAGGCATTCGCGTGATCGACGGCGAGGTGGTCGAGGTGCTCACCGACGACGGGAAGCTAAGTGGCGTGCGCCTGGCCGACGGCACCGTGATCGACCGGGACGCCGTGGTGGTCGGCCCCCGCTTCAGCACCCGCGCCACCTTCCTCGCCGACCTCGGCCTCACCCCCGAACCCCACCCGAGCGGAATGGGCGACCACATCCCCGCCGACCCCACCGGCCGCACAGCGGTGCCCGGAGTGTGGATCGCAGGTAACGCCACCGACCCGATGGCGCAGGTGGGTGCGGCGGCTGCGGCCGGGGCCATGGCGGGTGCGCAGATCAACGCGGATCTGGTGATGACGGCTACCTCGGCCGCGGTGGATCGGCTCCGGGCCTCGGAGAGCGCCGCCGTTCGCTGAGCTGGTGCTCGGTTGCATCGGTGAGATGACGCCCCGGGCGCATGGCCCCGTGCCCGGGGCGGGGTGCGGTCGTCGATGCTGTCGCGAGGAGAGCCGACCCCGGTGCGTCGAACGGTGCGCCGGGGGTCGGCTGTCGATAAGCCGGGTCGCTGTGTTGCCGAAGCGGGTAACCGAGGGCGGTGGGAGCCTATTCGTAGATGTCTCGACGATGCCCGGCGGTGACGACGAGGATGACCAGCTTGCCGTCGTCGACTTCGTAGACCAGTGGGTCCTGTCACCGTGGCAAGTGTGGCGTCGGTTGGGTCGTCACGGCTGGTTGATGTGTGGCTGTCGGGAGCATGCTTCATCGATGGCGGTGGTGAGGACGGTTCGGGCGTCGGCGGCGGGGAGTTGGCCGAGGGTGACGTGGAGGGCGAGGCCGTCGAGGAGGGCGAGCAGGGTGTTGGCTGCTCCGGTCGGGTCCGGGTGGTGGGGGAGCATGCCTGCGATGTGGTCGCGGAAGGCCCGTCCGTTGGTGGCCAGGGTTTCGGCGACCGGGGGGCGGACGGAGGCGAAGGCGAGGTAGCCGATCAAGGTGCGGGTGTCGGCGGCTGATTCGGCGTCGGTGGGGAGCAGGGCGGTGAGGATCTGACGCAGGTCGGGGTCGGGGCCCGCGGCGGCGATGCGGGCTTGGATCCGGCCCGCGATCGTGGTCGTGGCGAACTCCATCATCGCGTCCTTGGTGGGGAAGTAGTGCTGCACCTGACCTGCGGAGACGCCTGCCTCGGCGGCGACGTGGCGCAGGCTGATCGACTCGAGTCCGTCGCGGGCGAGTAGGCGCAT
This sequence comes from Nocardia caishijiensis NBRC 108228, assembly GCF_001612825.1. Lineage (GTDB taxonomy): Bacteria > Actinomycetota > Actinomycetes > Mycobacteriales > Mycobacteriaceae > Nocardia > Nocardia caishijiensis. The sequence goes on from NZ_BDBE01000034.1 coordinate 33,448, forward strand.
CACGGCGTCGCTGATCTCGGCCCGCCGCGAACTGTGATCCACCTGTTTCGGCATGCGGACATTCTTTCACGATGCACTTGTATTGCCATGCGGCGGCTCTTTACAATGCAGTTGTATTGCAAAGGGGGTCGCCATGCGCGCTGTCCTGCGGCTCATACGCCGCTTCTTCCGGTTCGAAGTCGATCTGTGGGTGAGCCTCGCCCGCGCGATCACCCGCAAACCAGACATCGCGGGCGGCACGCCGATCCGCTACGCGGGCGCCATGTCGGCCATCCTCTGGGCGTTCGTCCTGGTCAGCGCGGTGGAGATTCCCGCTGTGCACCTGATCATTCCGTGGGCACCGGTCCGTTTCGCCGCGCTGGCACTCGGCATCTGGGGACTGTTGTGGATGGTCGGCCTGCTGGCGGCTCACCACGTGTACCCGCACGTCCTCACCCCCACCCACCTACGCGTTCGCTACCTGCGCCGCACAGAACTCGCGATCCCGCTCTCCGCCGTGCGCGCTGTGCGCCCCGAGATGCGCGGCTACGACGAATCGAAGTTGTTGCACCGCACAGCAAATGGAACCGTCGCCCTCCCGGTCGGCAGTTCCACCAACATTCGCCTGGAACTGGCCTCGCCCCACACCTTCTCCACGCCGCAGGGCGACCTGACGTCGTCGACCATCGCCTTCTGGGCCGACGACCCACAAACCGCCATCGGCGCCATCAAGTCAGCGATCGTGAAGCGGCACTCCGAAGCCTGATCACCCCGGTATCGGCGCATTCTCGGGAAATCGCCGCACCACCTCGATCGTGCCGACGATATTGCGGTTGAAGTCCGCGAGATCCTCTGCCGGAATCCAGTATTCGAGGATCTCGCGGCCACCGGCCTGCTGGACCTCGTAGTCGTCGAGGAAGGCCGTGCGGACCTCGAAGCGTGTCACGTATCCGGCGCCGGAGGCCGGAACGTTCCAGTCCCGCGCGATCAGCACCGCGTATGCCTCGTTGAGGACCGGGTAGAAGATCGGCTGATCCGGCAGCCGGGGAGGCCAAGTGCGCCAGCCGGATTCGGCGACCAGCGCCAACTCGGCGGGCCCTGTCGGTCGCCACAGCGTCGTCGTCGGCGTACTCATCATCCCCCTGTCGTCGGAGCAAGCACTCTATCCCGGGGTCGGGCCCAGAACTACTCTGCTGTCATGGAGTTCGACAAGGGGGGATGGCGGCGGGCAGCCGACCTGGCCGCCGGGGTGGTCTTGCTCGCGGTGGTGTTCTTCCTCGGCATGACGGTGACGCTGATGATCGGGTTCATCGGCGCGCCTGGGGGACAGTCCAGCGAATGTGCGGGCCGGTGTCGCACCCACGTCGACATCGGCGCCTGGCTGATGACCATCACGACGTTCGTCGGTGCGTTCGTCGTCGTGACGCTGATGGTCCGGAGTTGGTGGCAGCGGCGGCTGGTGTCGGTGTGGCCGCTGCGGTGGATCCTGGTGATGATCGTGATGACGATCGTCAGTTTCGGGATCGCCATTTACGGCGCCGCGTGAGGTCCGACTTCACGCTATTTGTGGCCGCCGTGGCTGTGGCCGTCGCCGCAGGTGTCGGTGCGGCGACCGTCCGTGGCCGCCTGCCCGGCGCCGTGGCCTTCCAGCGCCGCGAACGGGCCGCATTCGTGCGCGGCGATCCACACGTGCACCATCGGATTGCCCGCGCCGGGGTTGATCGAGTTCGGTGGGCAGTTGCCGTTCTCGTCGGTCACGCCTGCGACCTGGGGGCCGTTGTCGCCTGCCTTCCAGCACAGGTTGTCGTGGACGTGCCACTGCATCAGCGAGCCCGCGTACTCGGTGAGGGCCGGGTCGTCGATCTTCTTGCCCTTGGCGATGTACATGGCCGACACCAGGGTCCGGTTCTGGCCGTCGACCCGGTAGACCAGTGACTCCGGTCGCGTGGGGTCGAGGAAGCTGTCGTCGCGGATGTAGCCGGTGTTGATCCAGTGCTCGTAGCCGGTGGCGGCATCGCCGATCGAGCGGAAGCCGAGCGCACCGATGGCGTTGATGTCGGCGAAGGCGGGCAGCTTGTCGAGGGTGTTGCGGATCAGGGCTGTCGCGCGCTGTTCCTGTTCGGCGGTGACGCCGGGGACACCGGAGACGTCGATCGGCGCGGCCGGGTCGAAGGCCCGGGGCCAGGTGTCACTGTGGTCCTCGCCCGCCGCGTGCGCGTGATCGCCGCTGTCACCGTGACTGTGCACGTGGCCGACGCCGTTGAGCATGGCCGCCAGCGCCAGCACACCGACCGCCGCGGCAGCGATTCCGGACCGCATCGGCGGCAGCGTCGCGCCGGGCCGCAGCAGGTCTACGGCCGCACCGAGGACGGCGAGCGCACCCAGCGCGGCGCAGACGGTATCGGCGACACCAGGCGCTTCCGCCGTCAGCCCGGCGACCCACCCGATGTCGGCGAAGCGCGTGAACGCCCACACCGCCACCGCGAACGCGTTCACCGCGGCGAGCGCGGTCACGATGATCTTGCGTTCACTCAGCAGCACCGCCAGCCCGACGGCACATTGCATCGCGGCGAGCACAACCATCAGTCGGGCCAGTGTGGCGTGTTCGGTATGCATTCCGGCGGCCAGGAAATGCACCGCTCCCGCCCCGACCGACGAGATCCCACCGAGCAGCAGAAATCCGTTACGTCCGCTCACCTGTTGCCTCCTGTCCGATAGTTCGCAGCGGACACTACTGCGCGACAGTGAGCGCGGGATGCCGCTTGCTCGAGAGAACTCTGTGACCCAGGTCTCGATCCAGCTGTCACATCGAGACCACGGAACAGCTTTCGGGTCAGGCCTGGATCACCCTCGACCAGTAGTGAAACGGCGGCAGGTCCGTCCCTGCTGTCGCGTGCCGGTGGCTTGCTCGGTCGGAGGGCTGCCCTTAGATTCATCCGTGATCGGGTGGGCTCATAGTTCCGCTCAAGCGTCGGCGGGCGAAGCGGAGGTGGGTCGGGGTGGCGGTGGAATCCGGGACGGTGTTCGCCGGATACGTGATCGAACGGCTGCTCGGCGCGGGCGGGATGGGGTCGGTGTATCTCGCGCAGCATCCTCGGCTGCGTCGGCGGGTCGCGCTGAAGGTGCTCGGCGACGGGATTTCCACCGATGCCAAGGCGCGCACCGCGTTCGACCGTGAGGCGACACTGGCCGCACGGCTCGAACACCCGAACATCGTTGCCGTGTACGACCGCAGCGGTCCCGAGGACCCGGTGCTGTGGTTGTCGATGAAATATGTCGACGGTGGCGACGCGATCGGCCTGCTGCACGCGAATCCCACCGGCCTGGCACCGGATCGCGCCCTGCGGCTGATCCAGGGTGCCGCCGCCGGACTGGATTTCGCGCACGCGCACGGGGTGCTGCACCGCGACGTGAAACCGGCGAACCTGCTGATCGAACGCGACGCGGCGGGCCGCGAAACCGCGCTGCTCACCGACTTCGGCATCGCCCGCGGCCTCGACGACACGGTGACGCTGTCGGCGATGGCAGCCACCTTCGCCTACGCCGCGCCCGAACGGTTCCACGGGCACATGGTGGATCATCGCGCCGACATCTACTCCCTCGGCTGCACGCTGTATCAGCTACTCACCGGCCGGACACCGTTTCCACGTGGTGACCAGGCGGCGGTGATCGCCGCGCATCTGGGCGCGGCACCGCCCCGGCCCACCGAGCTACGACCGGAGCTGCCGCGGGCCATCGACGCGGTCGTGGCGACCGCGATGGCGAAACGGCCGGAGGACCGATTCGCCCGCTGCGCCGACCTCGCCGCGGCGGCCAGCAGAGCGTTCGACACCGGGGCGCCGGTCCGCGCGCCGTCCCCGACCGATCCGGTCACCGCCGGTGTTCCCGTCGCCCTGCCAGGTCGGCGGCGGACCCGGTCCGCGCGAACGCTCCTGCCCTCGGTGCTCACCGCGGTGCTGACGACCGCCACGGTCGCGTTGCTCGTCGTCATGACGACCACCGACCTGATCCGGGGCCAGCCGACCCGGGTCTACACCACACAGAGTGTCGCGAACGCCTGTGACCTGCTCGACCTGTCCGCGCTCGAACAACTCGGTGGGGCGCCGCCCGATTCTTCCCTCCATTCCGAATCCGTTGACTCCGAGCCATATTCGTCCCACCACTGCTCGGTCTCCTACCGGGGTCTGGCAGCCACGGTGCTCGCCAAGGTCGTGAACGACGGACACGGCGCCGAGGCCTTCTTCCGCGACGACTCGGAGTTGGTTCGTCTGGGCGCGACCAACACGATCCGGGCGGACCACCGGCTCGAGCTCGCTGACGACTCCTACCTCTACGTGCGCCGACTGCCGTACATGTACGGCCCGACCTGCGAGCTCGGCCTCTTCGACGACAACGTGGTCGTCGCGGTGACGTTGAGCACGCCCGCGGAGTCGACGATGGACGATTCGGAGATGGTGACGGCCTGTGAGCATCAGGGCCGAATACTCTGGGAGCGCCTCGGATGACGCCACGACGACGGTTCTCGCTGCCATGGACGGCTGCGGCAGTGTCGGCCTGCTGCCTCGTCGTGGTCACCGTGATCGCCGCCGCGATGTGGCTGGGGCGCGAGGACGGGACGGCGGACACGCGGTGGACGCCGGGCACGCCGATCGACACCCCGACCTCGCGCAAGTACCGCGAGCCGGAGCAAGGCAATCACTGCGAGCTGATGGATCTGGCCGAACTCACACGTCACGGCAGCGCCGGGTGGCAGCAGGAGGATGAGGAGCCCATCGGGTCGACCGGCTACTGTTCCGGCGCTTTCGGTGACCTCTCTGTGTCGCTGAGCCTCGATGTCACGCGGGCAGGAGGCGACCGGCGGGCGGAGCACGACAGGTTCAAACATCTTGTCGGAGACCGTGTCTCGGATCCGAATACGAGCTTCGAATACCTGGCCGGGCTCGGCGAGGACGCCTTCGTCCAGGAGGAGGCCAACTGGGCCGGGCGTCCGGTGACAAAAGTGCGGATCGGCGTGCTCGACGAGAACCTACACGTGGACACCACACTGACGATCGATGGCAACCGGATCAGCCGCGCCGAGCTGCGACAGCTGACCGAACACCACGTTCGCGTGGTGATGCGCAACCTGTTGGCCTGACAACGGCGAACGCCGGGCGGATCGTGATGATCCACCCGGCGTTCGCCGTTGTGCGAGAAGAACTTACGCGGTCGGCTCGAAGGCCTCGGCGATGATCTCGGCCTGCTCGACGGCGTGGACCTTCGAGGAACCCGAGGACGGGGCCGACATGGCGCGGCGCGAGATGCGGCGCAGTTTGCCCAGGCGGTCGGGCAGGACCTCGGGGAGGTTGAGGCCGAAGAAGGGCCAGGCGCCCTGGTTGGCCGGTTCCTCCTGGACCCAGGCGATGTCGGTCGCGTTGGGGTACTTGGCCAGCGCCTCGTTGAGGCGGTACGTCGGGATCGGGTAGAGCTGTTCGACCCGGACGATGGCCACGTCTTCGCGCTTGTGCTTGGCCTTCTCGGCGGCGAGCTCGTAGTAGAGCTTGCCCGAGGTCAGCAGGATGCGCTTGACCTTGGCGGTGTCGCCGACGCCCGATTCGTAGGTCGGCTCGTCGAACACCGAACGGAACTTCGACTCGGTGAAGTCCTTGATGTCGGACACCACGGCCTTGTTGCGCAGCATCGACTTCGGGGTGAAGACGATCAGCGGACGACGGATGCCGTCGAGGGCGTGGCGGCGCAGCAGGTGGAAGTAGTTCGCCGGGGTGGACGGCACCGCGACGGTCATCGAACCCTCGGCGCACAGCTGCAGGAACCGCTCGATGCGGCCCGAGGTGTGGTCGGGACCCTGACCCTCGTGGCCGTGCGGCAGCAGCAGCACCACGTCGGAGAGCTGACCCCACTTGGCCTCACCGGAGGAGATGAACTCGTCGATGATCGACTGCGCGCCGTTGACGAAGTCACCGAACTGCGCCTCCCACAACACCAGTGCGTTGGGGTTGCCCAGCGAGTAGCCGTATTCGAAACCGACAGCGGCGAATTCGCTCAGCGCCGAGTCGTGCACCGCGAACCAGCCCGGGTTCTCCGAACCGATGTTGTGCAGCGGGGTGTACTCCTGGGCGTTGATCCGGTCGATGATGACCGAGTGGCGCTGGGTGAACGTGCCACGCCGCGAGTCCTGACCGGTCAGGCGCACATCGTGACCCTGGTCGATCAGCGAACCGAACGCGAGCAGCTCGGCGAAGGCCCAGTCGACCTTGCCCTCGTAGGCCATCTCGCGACGCTTCTCCAGCACCGGCTTCACACGTGGGTGCACGTTGAAACCGTCGGGGGTGTTGAGGAAGGCGTCACCGATGCGCTGCAGCACCGACTTGTCGACCGCGGTCTGCACCGTGGCGGGCACCTTCTGGTCGTCCTCGACGGACTCCGACGGCTCAGGAACGTACTTCTCCAGCTCGCGGACCTCGTTGAACACGCGCTCGAGCTGACCCTGGTAGTCGCGCAGCGCGTCCTCGGCCTCCTTCATGGAGATGTCGCCACGACCGATCAGCGATTCGGTGTAGGCCTTGCGCACCGACCGCTTGGTGTCGATGACGTCGTACATCTCCGGCTGGGTCATCGAGGGGTCGTCGCCCTCGTTGTGGCCGCGGCGGCGGTAGCAGACGAGGTCGATGACGACGTCCTTGCGGAACTTCTGCCGGAAGTCGACCGCCAGGCGCGCGACCCAGTCGCAGGCCTCCGGGTCGTCACCGTTGACGTGGAAGATCGGCGCGCCGATGAACTTCGCGATGTCGGTGGAGTATTCGGTGGAGCGGCTGTTCTCCGGCGCGGTGGTGAAGCCGATCTGGTTGTTCACCACGATGTGGATGGTGCCGCCCACGCGGTAACCGCGCAGACCCGACAGGTTCAGCGTCTCGGCGACCACGCCCTGACCGGCGAACGCGGCGTCACCGTGCAGCATCAGCGGCATCACCGAGAAGCCCTCGGGGCCGTCGCCCTTGTTCAGCAGGTCCTGCTTGGCGCGTACGAGGCCCTCGAGGACGGGGTCGACCGCCTCCAGGTGCGAGGGGTTCGCGGTGAGCGACACCTCGATCTCGTTGTCGCCGAACATCTGCAGGTACTGGCCGTGCGCACCGAGGTGGTACTTCACGTCACCCGAGCCGTGGGTGGCGGCCGGGTTCATGTTGCCCTCGAACTCGGTGAAGATCTTCGAGTACGGCTTGCCGACGATGTTGGCAAGCACATTGAGCCGACCACGGTGCGGCATACCGATGACGACCTCGTCGAGGCTGTGCTCGGCGCACTGGTCGATGGTGGCGTCCATCATCGGGATGACGGCTTCGGCGCCCTCGAGCGAGAACCGCTTCTGGCCGACGTATTTGGTCTGCAGGAAGGTCTCGAACGCCTCGGCGGCGTTGAGGCGGTTCAGGATGTACTTCTGCTGGGCGACCGTCGGCTTGACGTGCTTCTGCTCGACCCGCTCCTGGATCCACTTGAGCTGATCGGTCTCGAGGATATGGGTGTACTCGACACCGACGTGGCGGCAGTAGGCGTCGCGCAGGATCGACAGCACATCGCGCAGCTTCATCCGCTCCTGGCCGTGGAAGCCCGCGACGTTGAAGGTGCGATCCAGGTCCCACAGGGTGAGGCCGTGCTCGGTGACGTCGAGGTCGGGGTGGCTGCGGAACTTGTCCTTGACCAGGCGCAGCGGGTCGGTGTCGGCCATCAGGTGACCGCGGTTGCGGTAGGCCGCGATCAGCTCGAGCACCCGGGCGCTCTTGTCGACGCCGCGCTCGCTGATGTCCTTGCGCCAGCGCACCGGCTCGTACGGCACGCCGAGGCCGTGGAAGATCTCGTCGTAGAACTCGTCGGAGATCAGCAGATTGTGGATGGTGCGCAGGAAGTCGCCGGACTCGGCGCCCTGGATGATGCGGTGATCGTAGGTGGAGGTCAGCGTCATCAGCTTGCCGACGCCGATCTCGGCCAGCCGCTCGTCGCTCATGCCCTGGAACTCGGCCGGGTACTCCATGGCGCCCGCACCGATGATCGCGCCCTGGCCCGGCATGAGGCGCGGCACCGAGTGCACGGTGCCGATGGTGCCCGGGTTGGTCAGCGAGATGGTGACACCGGAGAAGTCCTCGGCGCCGAGCTTGCCCTCGCGGGCGCGGCGGACGATGTCTTCGTAGGCGGCGTGGAACTGGCCGAAGCTCATCTCCTCGGTGCCCTTGATGGCAGCGACGACCAGCGTGCGGTTGCCGTCCTTGCCCGCGAGGTCGATGGCCAGGCCGAGGTTGGTGTGGGCGGGGGTGACCGCGTTCGGCTTGCCGTCGACCTCGGCGAAGTGCCGGTTCAGGTTCGGGAACGCCTTGACCGCCTGCACGATCGCGTAGCCGAGCAGGTGGGTGAAGGAGATCTTGCCGCCGCGGGTGCGCGCCAGGTGGTTGTTGATCACGAGGCGGTTGTCGATCATCAGCTTGGCCGGGATCGCGCGCACCGACGTGGCGGTGGGGATGGTCAGCGAGGCCGACATGTTCTTGGCGATGGCCGCGGCGGGACCACGCAGCACCTTCGACTCGCCGCTGCCGGTGCTCGGCTTGGCGGGCGCGGTGGCGGGGGCGTTGGACACCGGGGCGGGCGTGGTCTGCGGCGCGCGCACGTTCTCCCGCTTCGGGGTCGGAGCCGGAGCTTTCGCCGGGGCAGGGGCCGGGGCGGGCGCGGGAGTCGGCTTGGGCGCGGTCGCGACGGCGGTCTTGGGGGCCTGCGGCGCGGCCTTCGGTGCCTGCTGCGGCGCGGCCTGCGCGGTGGCGGCGGCAGCCTGCTCGTTACCGGAGTCGGTCGCCTCCGGGGTGTAGTCCGCGAGGAACTCGTGCCAACTCGCGTCGACCGAGGACGGGTCCTGTTTGAACTTCTGATACATCTCGTCGACTAGCCACTGGTTCTGTCCGAACTGGGAAGTTGAGCTGCTCACAGCTGGTGTTCGCCTCATTTCGTTCTTCGCGCTGCGACGTTTGTGACGTGCCCGGCAGGGGTATCAGCGGATGGCTGCCGATGCGCCCTCACCGAGCATATGCCCCGTGGCATGTCGGCGTAGCTAGTGGCCCGAGACTATTCGCTCCGCCCGCGCGCCCGCCGACCAGAGTCGCGCGTAACTCCCGCCGAGGGCGAGCAGTTCCCGGTGGCTACCGAATTCGACGATACGTCCCTGCTCGACCACGCCGATGAGGTCGGCGCGGGCCGCGGTGGCCAGCCGGTGGGCGACCACGACGGTGGTCCGGCCTCGGGCCAGCGAACGACTCGCTACCAGCACCGATGCCTCGGTCTCCGGGTCGAGGGTCGAGGTGGCCTCGTCGAGCAGCAGCAGGTCGGGGTCGACCAGTTCGGCGCGGGCGAGGGCGACGAGTTGACGTTGGCCCGCCGATAACCCGCGCCCTCTTTCACCGACCGGTTGGTTCATTTTTCGGGGTAATCCCGCGATCATTTCCGCCGCACCGACGGCGCTCGCTGCCTGTGCGATGTCCACCGATGTGGCGAAAGGTTGTCCGAATGCAATGTTGCTCGCGACGTCACCGCTGAACAAGTGAGCTTCCTGGGGCACAATTCCCAATCGCGAGCGGTACTCGGTGAGCACAAATTTACGTAAATCGACGCCGTCGACCCGAATCTCGCCTGCCGAAGGCTCACCGGGCAGGTCGTAGAGCCGGGCGAGCAGTTTCACGATCGTCGATTTGCCCGCGCCCGTCGGGCCGACGAGGGCGAGGGTCCGCCCGGCCGGAAGCGTGAAGGACACGCCGTCCAACGCCGGGAAGTTCGCTCCCGGATAGCGGAAGTGGACGTCGTCGAAAACGACCTCGCCGCGCAACCGGTCGATGCGCACCGCGTCGGGCGGGTCGGCCGCGATCGACGACGGCGTGCGCAGCAGATCGCCGATACGACGCAGCCCGACCCTGGCCTGCTGGTAGCCGTCGAACACCTGGGACAGCTCTTGGATCGGGCTGAACAACAGACCGAGATAGAGAACGAAGGCGACGAGCGTGCCGGTGCTCGTCCGCCCGTCGGCCACCGCGTTCGCGCCGAGGTACACGACGACGGCCAGCGCGAGGTCGGCCCAGGCCAGGCCGAAGGAGAAGTAGCAGGCGATCGCGCGCTGGGCGCGGATGCGGGCCTCGCGGTAGCGGTTCGAGTACTCGCCGAAACGGCGCGCGGCCACCGGCTCGTTGCGCGCGGCCTGCACCGCACGCAGGCCCGCGATGTTCTCCTGGAAGTCGGCGTTCACGGCGGAGACCCGTTCCCGCGAGACGGTGTAGGCGGTGGTGGAGACCCGCCGGAACAGCAGGGTCGCCAGGAGCATGGGCGGCACGGTGGCGAGCACGACGAGGGCGAGTCCCGCGTCGATGACGACCAGGCCGACGGCCACGCCGACCAGGGTGATGACCGCGACCAGACCGGTGGCGACACCGGTCTGTAGGAACGTCGACAGTGCGTCGACGTCGGTGGTCATCCTCGTCATGATCCGGCCGGACAGTTCGCGTTCGTAGAAGTCGAGGCCGAGTCGCTGCAACTGGGCGTAGCTGCGCACCCGCAGGCCGAACAGCACCCGTTCACCGGTGCGGGCGGTGAGCACGGTGACGGCGGCGCCGACGGCGAGGCTCGCCAGGACGAGCCCGATCCCGACCACCGCCGTCACCGCGAGCGCCGAACTCTGTCCACCGGTGACCCCGGTGTCGATGGCGTAGCGGACCAGAGGCGGGAAGGCGATGCCGATCACGGCGTCGGCGATCAACAGCAATACGACCAGCGTCACCAGGCCACGGACCGGGCTCAACAGGGCACGCAGACCGAAATCGGGTTGCGGGGCGCGTAGGTCGCCGGGCAGGTCGGGTTGTTCGGTCGCCGGGGGAAGGGCATCGACCGCCGCGCGCAGTTCCGGGGTCTCGCTGAGGTCGGCTGCGGCCATTGCGCGCGGCCGGTCAGCGATCGTCGGCCGCTTGTCCGTGCGGACCGTCGGCACGACCGACCCGGTGGGTGCGGGGAGACGGATGACCCGGTCGGCCTGGGCCAGGGTCGACTCGCGGTGGGCCAGGATCAGGGTGGTTCGCCCGCCCGGGTCGGGCAGGCGGCGGAAGATCTCCGCCTCGGTGACGGCGTCGACGGCGGAGGTGGCGTCGTCGAGGACGAGCACGCGCGGCCGGGTGAGCAGGGCGCGGGCCAGCGCGATGCGCTGACGTTGCCCGCCCGAAAGAGTGAGACCGCGTTCGCCGATGACGGTGTCGTACCCGTCGGGCAGTTCGGCGATGAACTCGTCGGCCACGGCCGCGGTGGCCGCGGCTCGGATCTCGGCATCGGTGGCCTCCGGGCGGCCGAGCGCGATATTGGCGGCGATGGTGTCGGAGAACAGGAACGGGTCGTCGAAGACCACGCCGAGCGCACCGCGCAGATCTTCGGCGCGCAGATCGGTCAGGTCGACCCGGGTGCCGTCGGTGCCGGTGAGGCGGATGGTTCCCGAGTCGGGTGCGTAGAAGCGGGGCAGCAGCAGCGACAGCGTCGACTTGCCCGACCCGGCGGGGCCGATGATCGCGACGGTCTCACCCGGCCGAACCGTGAGGTCGAGGTCCGACAGCACCGGCTCGCCCCGGGTGAAACCGAAACCGACACGCTCGAATTCGATGCCGAGCGGGCCGGGTGGCAGCTCGGCGGGTTCGGCGGGGTCGACGAGGACCGGAGCCGCGTCGATCACCTGGAACACGCGGTCGGCGGCGGACTTGGTGAGCTGACTCATGATGACCGTCGAGGTGATCGTGCGCGCCGACGTGGTCATCGTGGCGAGGTAGGCGGTGAAGGCGAGGAAGGTGCCGATCCCGATCGCGCCGTGCGCGGCGAGTACGCCGCCGACGATGATGACCGCCACCAGCCCCGCCTGCGGCAGTGCCGACACCACGGGCGCGAAGCGGGCATTGATCCGCGCGGCGCGCAACCGTTCGGCGTAGAGGGTGCGGCCGTGCTCCTCTAGCCGGTCGACCATTCGGGCCTCCTGCCCGAACCCCTTCACCACGCGCACGCCGGTGACCGTCTGTTCCACGTGTTCGGCCAGCTCGGCGGCCCGCTGCTGCGCCGACCAGGTCGCCGCGTACAGCCGCGGCCGCAGCCGCAGCACCACCACCGCCATCAGCGGCGCGACGAGCAGCGCGGCCAGGGCCAGCGGCGGGCTCAGCCACACCATGACCACCGCGGACAGCACGAACTGCAGTACCGCGAGACCCGACCACGGCACCATCGACAGCAGGCCCTGTACCAGCTGCAGATCGGTGATCGACCGCGACACCACCTGCCCGGTGCGGATCGCGTCCTGGCCCGCGCCGTCGAGTCGCTGCAACGCCGCGAGCAACGAGACCCGCAGGCTGTGTTGCACCTCCAACGACAGTCGACCGGCCCACAACCGACGCGCGAAGCTGACGGCGAACCGGCACACCGCGAGGACGACGAGCAGGGCGGCGGCGCGGCCGATGACCGAGGTGTCGCCCGCTTCGGCGGCGTCGACGGCGCGTTTGGTCGCCAGCGGTGCCGCGATCGAGACGGCCGCGCCCGCCAGCACCGCCGCACCGATGACGGCGAGCAGGCGCGGATGCTCCAGGCACAGCCGCCACAGCCTGCGGATCCAGCCGGGCCGGTCGACCTCGGCCCGCTGCGTCACCACAGCAGACGGCGTCATCGCGGCGGGCTCGGGCACTACAGGTCGCGGTTGCGCAGGTCCCACCACCCGGCGGCGCCGACGGCGATGGTCCACAGGAGCAGGACGACCAGGGCGGCCGGGGTCGGCGCGAAGATCTCGGCGTCGTCGAACGACCCGGCGCTCACCCCGGCCACGGTCGACGACACCGGCAGCACGGCCGTGAGCCCACCGGCCCCGAAACCCTTGGCCACCAACCAGATCAGCGGCTCGAGCACGAAGGCCCAGCCGAGTACCAGCCACACCGCCGCACCGGTGGTGCGCAGCAGCAGTCCGATGCCCGCACCGAGCACCGCCCAGCACAGCGCGACGAGCAGCCCGGCGCCGAGCACTTCCAGCAGCGGCCAGCCGAACTCGAACTTGCCACGCCCGGCGGCCACGAGTACGAGCATCGACGCCACTTCGGCGAGGACCGCGACTACCAGCGAAATCCCCGCCACCGCCGCGTATTTCGCGATGACCAGCCGGTCGCGATCCGGGGCGAACACGGCGGTGAGGGCCATGGTCTTGCGCTTGTACTCGCCACCGGTCGCGCCGATACCGAGCAGCGCCGCGACCACGAACACCGCGACGAGTGCCAGGAACAGGCCGATGGTCGCGGCGCCGGTCACGGGCTGCCCGGTCGGGTCGTAGCGGCCCGACATCAGTGCGGTGATCAGGGTCGCGACCAGCGCCACCGCGAACGGCCCGGCGAGTAACAACCGATTGGGCCGCAGCGTGAACACCTTGCGTGTCTCGGCGTCGACTCCGGGGAGCAGATCCTCGGGCAGCACGGTGGTCATCGGGTCATCCCCTCCGAAGTCGGGGCCGAGGCGGAATCGAAAGTCCGCACCGGCTCGGGCGTCACGCGGAACCGCTTCTCACCCTGGGCATCCTGGGCCGGGTCGCCACAGGTCGATCGCGTGGTCGACGGTGCGGCGCGCCGCGGTGGCTCTCGGTCTTCGCGCGTCGAGATCATCGCGACATCCCGAACGACGGTGGGGCCGGGGCGAAAGCGGGGCTCGCCGGGGCCGGTATCCGGTGCTGATGCCTGCGCGGTTTGGTGAGCGAGGCCAGCACCCGGTCGGGATGGATGGGGTCGGCGACGATGCTGCCGATCCGCACCTCGGCCGCCTCGGCGATCGAACGAATGGTCGCCTCGTCGGCCTCGGCGACGGCCAGGCGGCCGTCGGGACGCATCACCGCGTCGGTGAAGCCACGCGTCGCCAGGGCTGTGGCCAGGGCGATCGAAGGGGAGGAGGCGATGACGAGCCGGTCGGGGTGGCCGCGTCGCAGTTTGGCCGGGGTGCCCTGCCAGACCACGGCACCCTCGCTCAGCACCACCAGATGATCGGCCGCCGACACCACGTCGGCCAGGCTGCCCGCGCTCACCAGCACGGTGCCGCCTCGGCCGACATGGCCGCGCAGCATCTGCTGCAACCAGCCGCGTTCCAAGCCGTCGGCGTCGGCGAACAGATCGTCGAGGACGAGCAGCGGGGGATCGGCGAGCAGTGCCGTCGCCAGGGCGAGCCGGGTCTGCTGGCCCGGATTCAGCTGGGCCACCACGGTATCGGCGAGGGGGCCAAGGCCCGTCGTCGTCAGCACGGCCTCGACTTGCCGCCCGCCGACCCCGGCGACCGGGGCGTAACACGACAGTTGATCGCGCACGGTGCGCGCCGGATGCAGTCCGCGCGGCAGCAGCACCGCGCCGACGGCGGACGGCCCGCGCCCCACCGTCACCTCCACCCGGCCGGTGCTCGGCCGCTGTAGACCGAGCACCATCCGCAGCAGCGCCGTCTTGCCCGCGCCCGTCGGCCCGACCAGCGCGGTCACCGCGCCGGTCGGCACCGTGAAGTCGACGCCGTCGACGGCGCTGACCTGGTCGAACACCTTTCCGACGCCGCGCACCAGCACGGCATCGCCCCCGGCCTTCCTCACTGCTTACGCGCCGGGTCGGTACCGAGCGCGGGCAGCGGATCGGCGTCGATGACGTTGTGCAGCGGGGTGGGCCACAGCGCGGGCGCGGGACCGAAAGCCTTGTGCGAGTTCTCGATCGTCGCCTTGCCGAGCGCGCGATTGCCCGCACCGCCGATCGCGGCGCCGATACCGGCGGGCAGCACCTTGCCCGCCATCAGCGCGGCCCGCTTGGTGATGAAGCGTTTGATGAACTGCTGCAGCAGTTTGCTGTTGATCGCGCCCATGCCGGGCACCCGGCCCGCCAGCGTGCTCGCCCAGTTCTGCGACTGCGTGCGCAGACCCTTCTGCACGATGGCGATGCCCGCGTCGCCGAGGACGACGGCGAGTACCAGCGCGCGCCGCGCCTCCTGGTCCTCGGGTTCGATGCCTTGCACAGCGGCCCTGGCCAGCGTGAACAGCGCCGAGGCCTCCATGAAGAACGCCGTCTCCGCCCCCACCGCGCCGAGCGCGGCCAGCGTGCCGATGCCGGGCACCGCCGCGGTCGCGCCCACCGCGGCACCACTGCCGGTCACCGCGAGCAGGTACTGCTTCTCCAGCCGTTCGACGATCTGGGCCGGGCTCTCCCCGGGATGACGTTCCCGCAGGTACCGCACATAGCGCCGCACGGCAGGCGCCTGCAGCTTGGAACCGGTGTCGAGAACATCGACTACGGCCTTCTCGATCGCACTCTTGAACACGGCGTCGTCCTCCTCTTCGACCGACGAGTCGAACTGTAGGGCACCTGGGTCCCCGACAGCCCATCATGCCAACGACTACCGACACCGCTGTGGTTCCGCGATGTGGGCGGGCTCTCCACCCCCGCGCCCCGCGCTCGGGTTCTACGCTGACCGGATGAGTGAAACGAACCCGACCCGACTCACGCGCGAGTTCACCGACGCCGGTGCCGAGATCGCCACGATCACCATCGATCATCCGCCGCTCAACCTCTTCGACCGGCCGCTGATCGACGCGCTGATCGCCGATGTCGCCGCGCTCACCGCGCGGCCGCCGCGCGCCGTGCTGGTGCGGGCCGAGGGCAAGGTGGTCTCCGGTGGCGTCGACGTGCACGTCTTCGAGGGGCGCAGCGCCGAGGAGGGCGCCCAGCTGTGGCGCGACCTGTTCGAGCAACTCATCCATCCGCTCGAGGCGCTGCCGTGCCCGGTGGTGTTCGCCGCGCACGGGCTCACCCTCACCGCCGCCTTCGAGATGTCGCTGGCCTGCGACATCATCCTCGCCGCGCCGAAGGCGAAGTTCGGGCTGGTGGAGACGGTGGTCGGGCTGACGCCGTCGATGGGTGGCCCGCAGCGACTGGCCGAACGGGCCGGGTCGGGCCGGGCCCGCGAGTTCGTGATGACCGGCGACCTCTACGACGCCGCGACCATGGCCGACTGGGGTGTGGTCAATGCCGTCCACGACGACGTCGACACCGCCGCCCGCGCCCTGGCGGCCCGCCTCGCCGACGGGCCGACCCGCGCGCACGCCGCGACCAAGCAGGTCATCGAGGCGTGGCGTTCCGGCGGTGTGGCACACGCGGATTCGGTGACCCCGGAGGTGTCGGGCGCCCTGTTCGACACCGCCGACCTGCGCGGCGCCGTGCGCAGTTTCCTCGATGTCGGCCCAGGTAAGGCGACCTACAAGGGCGAGTGAACGCCGAGCGCCTGACAGCACTGTGATCCACGTCATATAGTCGGAGATGCGACGCCGAGCGAGTACGTGGAGGTCTTGATGGGTGAGCCGGAATCGGACACGACCGCACGCTCGGCGGGTGGCGCGCCGGGGCGCGGCGCCGCGGCGGCGTCGATCACGAGCGGACCCGATTTCCGGGCGTTCCGGTCGTCGCCGGTCGGCACCGGCGTGCTCGGCTGCGGACAACTGCGGCGCGGTCCCGACGGGGTGTTGCGTTACGGCGATCTGCACCCCGCGCTCACCGAACTGCTCGACCTGCGCGTGCATTCCTTCACCAACCGCGAAGCCGTGGTCGAGGTCGGCGGTCCCCGCCTGACCTACCGCGAACTGTGGCACAGTGCCGCGCGCATCGCGGGCGGTCTACAGGGGCACGGCGTCGGCTACGGCGACCGGGTCGCGGTGCACATGCCGACGGGCGCGCGCTGGGTCCAGGCGTTCCTTGGTGCCCTGCTGTCCGGCGCGGTGCCCGTCCTGATCCCCGAGGGGCTCGGCGCCGATCTGGCCGCCCGCGTGATCGCCGACAGTCGCGCCGACTTCGTGCTCGGACCCGAGGGTCCACTGCCCGACAGCACCGCCTACATCGATGACGGTGCGGCACTCGATGATCCGGCGCTGCTCTGCTACACCGGCGCCCCCGCGCGCGGTCCGGTGCCCGCCGGGGTGGAGCTCACCAACGAGAACCTCCTGTCGGCGGTGTCGTCGATGGTCGGCGCGCTCGGCCTGTCCGCCGACGGTGTGCGCAACCTGGTGCTGTTGCCGCTGGCCCATGCCAGCGGGTGCGTCGACCAGCTGTTGCCGACCTTCGCCGTCGGCGGCACCGTCGTTCTCGCGCCGGGTGCCCGCTGTCTGGCCGACGTGCTGGTCAGCGAGCGGATCGACACCGTCTCGGCCACCCCACGTATCTTCGCCGACCTGCTGCCCGCTTTCGCCGAGCGCCGCTCGGGCGCCGCCGTCCGACGGGTGAGCAAGGCCTGCCACCGCTCCGAACGTGCCGCCGCCCCGGCGTCGGCCCCGCTCACCGGCGCGTTGCGCGCGTTGTTCCCCGACGCGCGCCAGTGGTCGGTGTGGGGCGCCACCGAGACCAGCGGCATCGGTCTGCTCGTCGACGACACCGACCGCACCGAATCGGCCCTCGGATTCGCCTTCGGCGGAACGGAATTGGCACTGTCGGGCCCGCAGGCCCGGCAGGGGCGCGGCGAGCTGCTCTGTCGCGGCCCGAATGTCAGCAGGCGCTACTGGAACAACCCCGACGCCACCGCCGCCCGGTTCAGCGGAACCTGGTTCCACACGGGCGATTTCGTGCGGATCGACACCGACGGCCTGGTCCACGCCGAGCCGTTGGGCTGAGTCACACCAGCGCGGCGCGCAGTGCTTCGCGCAGGTCGCCGGTGAGGCCGATCTCGGTGAGGTAGCCCTCGGTGTCGCCGTGGTGTTCGCGCACGGTGGCGTCGGCGGTGCGCAGGTACTCCTCGCGCACGCCGAGGATGTCGACCGAGAGGGCCTCGCCCCCGCCGATCTTGGGTTCGAGCAGTACCCGTAGCGGCTCCACGGCGGCATTGCTGGCCAGGAAGTCGGTGTAGATGTCGTCCTCGTGCACGCCGACCGCGCGCAGCACGGTCGCCACCGCCCAGCCGGTGCGGTCCTTGCCCGCCGCGCAGTGCACCAGCACCGCGCCGTCGCCGTCGACGATCGAGGCGGCCAGCCGGGTGATCGCCTCGCCCGCCTCGGGGAGCAGGGGGAACTGCCGGTACACCTCGACCATGTGCGCGTACGCGCTGACCGTGGCGGCCTCGTGTGGCGGTGCCTCCTCCATGCGCGAGTCGAACGGGGTGACGTGCAGGCGGACGCCCCCGGGCAGGGTGTCGTGGCCGATGTGGTCGATCTCGGCCGGGCCGCGCAGATCGTGCACATCGGTGACCCGCAGTTCGCCGAGGGTGGCCAGCCCCTGCTCGTCGAGGCCGCTGAGCTGGGCCGAACGCAGGAGCACGCCGGGGCGGACGGTGCCGCCGTCGACGGTGCGCAGCCCGCCCACATCGCGGAAATTGAAGGTGCCACTGAGGGCGAACTGGTCGGCGCGGGGCGAGAGAGTCACCCGTCCAGATTATCGGCGGTCCGCGTCGGTGTGGACGGAGTCGGCCGATCGGTCACGCGGAGTGTGACGTGCGTTTCCCCGCGCGACACGTGTGCGCTCACCCACAGGAACGTGAGGTCGGCTACCGCGACTTGTACCATCGACCAGTAAGCCGATTACAGCGGGGGCATGTATTCGAACACCCAAACAAAATCCAGCCGTATGGTCGGTTTTTTATCAAGGTCGCATTCGGGTAACAAAACAATCTTTCAGTCTGAAAAGGATGGCTGAACCAGTTCGTGAATCCAGAAAACCTTCTAAGATCGTGCTTGCGGGATTGGACCAACCTCGATGAGGGACCTTCCCGACCAGCTCGCATCGCCGCGGGCAGCGAAATTTGTTGCCGAGGAGTTGTCGTTGAGCGCCAGTCGTGAACTAACCGATACATCTTTGCGACCCGTCGTTCGCCGGGCCGTGGAAGCCGCCGCCGCGAGTTCGGATACCGCGGGCCTGCGGGCACTGCGTATCTGTCTGCATGCGGGGCTCAGTGCGTATTGGCCGGTGGTGAAAGCCGCCCCGGCGAGCAGTATCAGATCGTATGAGACCGCGCTGCGGACCCTGCGAGAGCGGTGGATCGAGCCCGGTGACAATGTCGGCGATCCGTCGGCGATCGTGATGTTCCGTCAGATGGATGCCGAGGCGGCGGAGTTCCTCGAGCTGTGTGCGCAACTGTCCGGCGCCCAGTGGCTCGAGCCGGTGGACTCGATCGCGAGCTACCTCGTCTCGGTGTTCCACGGCGCGGTGCTGCGCTGGCTCGCCGACGGCAACGACGAGACCATCCTCGTCGTCACCGACGATCTCGTCGGTTGCCTCACCCTCAAGGCCGTCGAAGCCTGAGATTACTGGACGAGTGACCAGATAGGTGGTTCAGTAGACGGGTGACCGAGACAACAGCGCTGCACCACCTGCACGACGCCACCGCTGACCTCGACCCGCCGCTGGCGGCGCTCGATCTGTCCCGGCTCGACGCCAATGCCGCCGACCTGCGCCGCCGCGCGAACGGCGTCGCCATCCGCGTGGCGAGCAAATCGGTGCGCTGCCGTGCGGTGCTCGAGCGGGTGCTCGGCACCGGCCTCACCTCGGCCGACGGCTTCGCGGGCATCATGGCCTACTCCCTGCGGGAAGCCATCTGGCTGGCCCGCCTCGGCGCCCGCGACATCCTGCTCGGCTACCCGACCCTCGACCGGGCCGCGCTGGCCGAGCTCGCGGGCGCGCCGACGCTGCTGTCCTCGATCACGCTGATGATCGACGACGTCGCCCAGCTCGACCTGACCCGCGCCGCGCTCGGCACCGATACCGTCCATCCCCGCGTCTGCCTCGACGTCGACGCCGCCCTGCGCATCGGCCCGCTGCACCTGGGCGCACGTCGTTCCCCGATTCGCACGCCCGACCAGGCCGCCGTGCTGGCGACGCAGGCGCGAGCGCGCGGCTTCGAGGTGGTCGGCGTGATGACCTACGAGGCGCAGATCGCGGGCCTGCCCGACAGCAATCCGGCCGTGCGCGTGGTCAAGCGCCTCTCCGCCGCCGAGATCGGCCGCCGCCGCACCCAGGTGCTCGACGCGGTCCGCATGGTCACCGGGCCACTCGAGATCGTCAACAGCGGCGGCACCGGTTCGATCGAGGTCTCGATCAGCGATCCCGACGTCACCGAGGTGACCGCCGGTTCGGGTCTCTACGTGCCGACCCTGTTCGACCACTATCGCTCCTTCACCCCGCGTCCCGCCCTGTTCTTCGCCACGCCGGTGCTGCGCAAACCCACCCCGAGCATCGCCACCGTCTTCGCGGGCGGCTACATCGCCTCCGGCCCCGCCGGTCCGAGCCGGGTGCCGCTGCCGGTCTGGCCCGCCGGGTTGAAGCTGCTCGGCGCCGAGGGCGCTGGCGAGGTGCAGACCCCGTTGGCGGGTGGGTCCGAACTCGAGATCGGCGACCGCGTCTGGTTCCGGCACGCGAAGGCGGGCGAGCTGTGCGAACGCTTCGCCGAGATCCACCTGGTCGACGAATCGGGCACCCGCACAACAGTTCCCACCTATCGGGGCGAAGGGCAGTGCTTCGGCTGATCGCTCGCGGGGTCGGATCGGCGACCCAACATCGCGCCGGTGGCCGGATCGACGCCGCCGCGCTCAATCGCCACGACGTGGTCTACGAGCAGAGCTGAAGAGCAGGTCGGTGACCTCGTCGTCGGTGAGCTGGTGGAAGTCGTGGTAGGCGCCGCCGACGCCGCCGAGGTCGGGCGGAGCCCAGAGGCAGACCAGCTCGTCGCACTCGGGCTGGACGCGGGGGAGCGCCTCGGGGGCGGAAACCGGCATCGCCACGATCAACCGGGCGGGTTCCTGTGCGCGCGCGACGCGGCAGGCGGCCGCCACCGTGGCGCCGGTGGCCATGCCGTCGTCCACGATCACCACCGTCCGATCCCGCATCGACACGGGGTCGCCGTCGCGCAGCAGGGCCCGCCGACGGGCCAGTTCGGCGCGTTCGGCGCGTTCGACTTCGGCGAACGCCGTCTCGCTCACCCGGCCGCGGGCAACCACGTCGTCGTTGAGCACCAACACGTCGTTCTCGCCGAGCGCGCCCATCGCCAGTTCCGGATGCCTCGGCAACCCGAGTTTGCGCACCAGCAGGACATCGAGTTCCCCATCGATCGCCTCGGCGACGGCCGCCGCCACCGGTACCCCGCCACGCGGCAACCCGAGCACCAGCGGGCGCGTGCCCCGCAGATTGTCCAGGGCCGTGCCGAGAGCGCGGCCCGCCGCAGCGCGATCCGGGTACACCATCGCTTCGAACGCTACTCCGCGTCGGCCTCCGCCGACACTGTGAAGCGGCGCAACGACAGGCTCGGATTGGCGGTGCGCACCCTGGCCAGGTGGGCCGGGTCGATCGACGCGGTGAGCACGCCCGGCTCGTCGCCGAGCTCGGCGAGCACGGTGCCCGCCGGGTCGACGATCATCGACGCACCGGCACCGAGCGGCGCGCACTGATCGGCCGCCGCCACATAGACGGTGTTCTCGATGGCCCGCGCCCGCAGCAGCGTGGTCCACTGATCGACCTTCGCGGGGCCGGGAATCCACTGCGCGGGCAGCAGCAGCACATGCGCCCCCGCCGCGGCGACACGCCGACATCCCTCGGGAAAACGCAGATCGAAGCAGGTCTGCATGCCGAAGATCACACCGTCGACGGTGAAGGTGGCGGGCTCGAGCAGTGGACCGGCCGCCACGACGTCGGATTCCAGGTGCCCGAAAGCGTCGTAGAGATGCACCTTGCGGTAGAGCGCGAGGCGCGCGCCGTCGGGTCCGTGCGCGACGAGGGTATTGCTGATGCGGTCCGCGCCCGGTGTCGGCAATTCGACGACACCGGCCACCAGGTGCACCCCGAATTCGGCGGCGAGCGCGGCGAGTCCGGTGGTGAACGGCCCGTCGAGCGGCTCGGCGGCGGCGACGACCCGATCGTCGAGACGGGTCACGGCAAACATCGAGTATTCGGGTGCGACCACGACCCGCGCACCGGCTTCGGCAGCGGTGCGCACGTATTCACGGAGGGCGGCCAGATTGGCCGACGTGTCGGTCTGCGGGGCGAATTGGACGACCGCGATCGGCACCGTCGTCGCGGCGTGTTCCTGATGCGATGACCCGTTGTGCAGCTGCATGGGTCACACCGTATTCACCCGGTGGCCCGATCAGCTACCGCCAGGCAGTAAACTCGTGGTCAATGAACACAAATGAGGTCGACAGCGTTCCTGCCGACGACGACAGGCACGACAACGGCCCGACCTTCGCCGATCTCGGGATCGATGACCGCGTCCTCGCGGCCATCGCCGATGTGGGCTACGAGTCGCCGTCGCCGATCCAGGCGGCCACGATTCCCCCACTGCTCTCCGGCGCTGACGTCGTCGGCCTGGCCCAGACGGGCACCGGCAAAACCGCCGCATTCGCGATCCCGATCCTGATGAATCTGGACACCGCGCAGAAGAAGCCGAGCGCGCTGGTGCTCGCGCCGACCCGCGAACTCGCGATCCAGGTCGCCGAGGCGTTCGGCAAGTACTCCTCGCACATCCCCGGTCTCCACGTGCTGCCGATCTACGGCGGCCAGAGCTACGGCGTGCAGCTGTCGGGTCTGCGCCGCGGCGCGCACGTGGTCGTCGGTACGCCCGGCCGCGTCATCGACCACCTGGAGAAGGGCACGCTCGATCTGACCGAGCTGCGCTACCTGGTGCTCGACGAGGCCGACGAGATGCTCAAGATGGGCTTCCAGGAGGACGTGGAGCGCATCCTGCGCGACACTCCGCGCGACAAGCAGGTCGCCCTGTTCTCGGCCACCATGCCCGGTGCGATCCGCAAGATCTCCAAGCAGTACCTCGACGACCCGGTCGAGATCACGGTCAAGTCGAAGACCACGACCAACACCAACATCACCCAGCGCTATGTGCAGGTGTCGCATCAGCGCAAGCTCGATGCGCTCACTCGGGTCCTCGAGGTCGAGGACTTCGAGGCGATGATCATCTTCGTGCGCACCAAGCAGGCCACCGAGGAGCTGGCCGAGAAGTTGCGCTCGCGCGGATTCTCCGCCGCCGCGATCAACGGTGACATCGCGCAGAACCAGCGTGAACGCACCATCGGTCAGCTGAAGTCGGGTGCGCTCGACATCCTCGTCGCCACCGATGTGGCCGCGCGTGGTCTCGACGTCGACCGCATCTCGCACGTCGTGAACTACGACATCCCGCACGACACCGAGTCGTACGTGCACCGCATCGGCCGCACCGGTCGCGCGGGCCGCTCGGGTCAGGCGCTGCTGTTCGTCGCGCCGCGTGA
Organism: Nocardia caishijiensis NBRC 108228; assembly: GCF_001612825.1. GTDB lineage: Bacteria > Actinomycetota > Actinomycetes > Mycobacteriales > Mycobacteriaceae > Nocardia > Nocardia caishijiensis. Next base: position 56,702 of record NZ_BDBE01000034.1, read on the forward strand.
ACGTCATCTGCTCAAGGCGATCGAGCGGGCCACCCGGCATCCGCTCATCGAGATGCAGCTGCCGAGCGTGGACGACGTCAACGCCACCCGTGTCTCGAAGTTCGGCGACATGATCACCGAGAACCTGTCGTCGGACAACATCGCGTTGTTCCGCAAACTGATCGAGGACTACGAGGCCGAGCACAACACCCCGCTGGTCGACATCGCGGCGGCGCTGGCCGTCGGTGGTTTCGACGGCGACAACTTCTTCATGGAGGCCGAGCCGGAGCCCGCGCCGCGGCGCGACCGGGATCGGGACCGCGATCGCGAGCGTGCCCCGCGCCGCTACGACGACGAGGACCGTGGACCGCGTCCGCCGTCGTTCTCGCGTGAGACCGGCGCGGAGCTGGCCACCTACCGGATCAGTGTCGGCAAGCGGCACCGTGTGGTGCCCGGCGCGATCGTCGGCGCCATCGCCAACGAGGGTGGGCTGCGGCGCAGCGACTTCGGGCACATCAGCATCCGGCCCGACTACAGCCTCGTCGAGTTGCCCGCGAACCTGCCGCACGAGACGCTGGAAGCGTTGCGGCGCACCAGGATCAGCGGTGTGCTCATCCAGCTGCAGCCGGATCAGGGCCCGCCGTCGCAGCGGCTCAACGCGCGCGGACCCCGGCGCGACCGTGAGGCCCGTCCGCGTACCGAACGGCGTAAGCCGCGCACGTAGCGCACCCTCGCACGTAGACGAGTCCATGGGTCGCTCCATGGGCTGTCTCGGCGCTGGCTAAGGTGTTGCCGTCGGGTGTGCGTGAACACAGGAGGGCCGCGTTTGTTCGTCTCCGGTGATCGGGTGATCGGTGCTGTCGGCGATCTCGTGCGCGCGGCGGACTGCGAGTTCGCGCTGCTGCGCGGGGTCGACGCCGCCCTCGGCAACCTCCCCGGCACCCGAGACGCCGCCGCGGATCTGGTGCGCGCCGTCGACGTTTCCCCGGAGTTGCTGCGGCACTTCGGGGACGGGTTGATCCACATCCCCACCCCCGATCCCGTCGACGCCACCACTCTCAGCGAAGCCGCCGCACGCACCACCGACGCCCTGCGTGCCGGTGCCGAGGCGATCGCCGGTGCGGTCTTCTTCGACGGTCGATTCGTCTGCCAGGCAGACCTTCTCGTGCGCGACGGTGCGCGGTACGTGGTGCACAGTGCCGTCGCACCTGCGCGAGTGGGGTTTCCGCGCGAGGCGCCTCAGCATGATGCCGGGGCGTCGGGAGTCGGCCTGCCCAGTCGATCTCGCCGAGATGACACGCTGGACAGCGGCGTGGACGGCGAGGCGTGCCGGGGCTCGAGTGGTGAGGTCGCCCCCGTCGGCAGCGATGGGGGAGACAACGAATCGCGCGTCGGCTGTGCGGGCGGGTTCGGTGGCGCACGTGCCGAGTCGCCCCGGGACCGGGGCCTCGGGGCGGAAGCCGGTCGTGATGAACCGGGTCCGCTTGTCGAGTCCGGTTCTGGTGTCGCGGGTTTCGATGCTGACGACCATCGGGTGTTGCGGCGTGAACTCGCGGCGGGGCGGACGCCGTTCGAGCGGGTTTCGGCGTCGGTGCGGTCGGTTGGGGTCGATCCGGTTCGGCTGGAGCTGTGTGCTCGGGTCGAAGTAGCCGCGTGCGTCGAGGCATTGGCGGCGGCCGGGGTGGATGTCGACCCGGTGGCGCGAATTTCGACGCCGACCGGTGAACGTGGCGTGGTCGCAGCGGAACTCGAGCCGATCTACCGGGCGCGGCGGGCGCGGGTGGAACACGTCGTCGAGGAGAAGCTCACCGAATTGCTGCCCGTGCAGTGGGGTGACCCGCGCTACTTGGCGTGTGGGCAGTGCCCGACGTGCCGTGCGGCGGCCGCGACCGCACGGGACTTGCTGCTGGTAGCGGGGATTCGGCCCACCCAGCGGGCCCGGCTGCGCGAAGCGGGCGTGCTCACCATCGACCGACTCGCCGCCACCACCGTTCCCGTCCCCGGCCTCGCCCCGCGCACCGTCACCGAACTGCGCCGCCAAGCCGACATCCAGCTCACCCGCGAGCGCACGGCCACCCCCACCTTCGCTCTGCGCGATGCCACCGCCCTCGGCGCCCTCCCCACCCCTCGGCCCGGCGACCTGGCCCTGCTCATCGACCTGGACCGCCGGGGAACCATCACCTCGGTAGAACTCGCCGACGCGACAACCACTGTCTTCCGCCCGGACCCCTCGCCGATCGCGTCGACCGACCCGCGCGACGCGCAGGCCAGCGACTACGGAACATTCGGGAGGAACGGCTGGCCCGACTCCCACGAGGGTTTTCCGACGGGCGCCGGAGGGCTCGGAACTTCAGCGACGGGCGGCGGTCTCGGCCCGTCCACCCAGGGCGGGTACGGCCCGGATGTGCTCGAGGAACTGCTCGACATCATCGGTGAGTATCGGGCGCTGGATCCGGATGCGCGGGTCTATCACTACGGGTCGGCGGTTCGGACCGCCCTGCTGGACTGGTCGGGGCGGTTCGGTGTTGGAGCCGATCAGCTCGACGAACTGCTCGCCGACGGGGCACTGGTCGACCTGGCACCCGTAGTGCGCACCGCATTGCTGATCGGTGAGCAGTCCTACGACGTGGCCGGATTGGCCGCCCTGGTGCCCGGCGCACATGGTCGTGCGGCCACCGTGCTGGGGATCCGGGACTGGTTGCTCGAGCGGGCGGCCGATGCGGGGATCGAGGTGCCCGGCCCACGGTTCGCGGTGGCCGAGACCGACATTCCGCCGTCGTTACGGACGGGTTCGCTGGAGGCAGCACTGGCCGAATTCGCCGTCGACGCCCATGGCGACGCGGCGAGGGCGGCCGCGCTCACGGCCGCGGTGCTCGGCTACCACCGGCGCGAACGGCAGCCGAGATGGTGGGCCCACATCGACCGGCTCGGGCACCCGGTGGGCGAGTGGGCCGACGCACCGGGCGTGCTGGTCGCCGAGTGGGGCACCGTCGACACCAAATGGCACCGCACACCCCAGCTGCCGACGATGCGCCGCTACCTCACCCTCACCGGCCGCCTCGGCACCGGCGCCACCCTGACCCCCGGCACCCAGATGGTCACCATCTACGACGGCGCGGCCGCGGCGGGCATGACCCAGACGCTCGGTCGGCGCGCCACCGCGACGGCCACCGTGCTCGGCTGCGCGGTCGACGCCGATTTCGACGACACCGTGCGCCTGGAGGAACTGCTCCCGGCGGGCTGCCCGCCCTACGACGACCTGCCCGCCGCCATCGCCCCTGGCCCGCCCGACGGCGAAGCCGATCTCGAGGCGGCCCTGGAAGCCACCGCCCAGGACCTCCTGGTGACGTTGCCGTCGGTGCCCGCCAATGCCGTCTACGACCTGCTGCTGCGTCGCGGGCCCCGCCTGCGCGACGGCGCGCCGCTACCCCGGCCCGAAAGCGACATCACGCAGGCCGTCGTCCAGGCGACCGCCGCGCTCGACGCCTCCTACCTGGCGGTGCACGGCCCGCCGGGCACCGGCAAGACCGCGACGACGGGCCGCGCCATCGAGCGCCTGGTCACCCGGCACCGCTGGCGGATCGGGGTGGTCGCCCGCTCGCACGAGGTGATCGAGCGGATCTTCGACGCGGTCGTGGAGGCCGGGTTGCTGCCCGAACTCGTCGCGAAGAAGGACGTGGCGTCGGTTGGCCGCGAATGGTCGGCGATCGAGGCCGGTCGGTATCCCCGATTCCTCGACAACGCCGTGAACGGGTGCGTGATCGGTGGCACCACCGCCGATTTCGTGGACGAGACACTCGTCGCCCCCGGTTCGCTCGACCTGTTGGTGATCGCCGACGCGGGTGAATGCTCGCTGGCCGACACGGCCGCCGTCGCGGTGAGCGCGCGCAACCTGCTGCTCGTCGGTGATCCCGAGCCCGCGCTCGCCCAGGCCGAACACCCCGAGCCGATTCATGTTTCGGCCCTCGAGTGGCTGTGCGACGGCGCGGCCACCTTGCCGCCGGAGTACGGCTACTTCCTCGACCGCACCTGGCGGATGCACCCCGCGGTGTGCGCGCCGGTGTCGGTGAGCTGCTACGACGGCAAGCTCACGGCGGTCGAGGCCGTCACCCGCGCCCGCGATCTCGCCGGGATCGCGCCCGGGGTGAATACGGTGTTCGTCGAACATCGTGGCAGCGCGACCGAATCCGACGCCGAGGCCCGCGAGGTGGTGCGCCGCGTGCGCGCCCTGCTCGGCGAAACCTGGACCTCCGGTGCGCGCACCCGCAAACTGCACCCGCACGACGTCTTCGTGGTCGCCCCTTACGCCGCGCAGGTGGCGCGCATCCGAACCCTGCTGGCGCGCGCCAAGATCGAGGACGTCCTCGTCGGCACCCCCGACCGTTTCCGGGGTCGTGAAGCCGCCGTGGTCGTGCTGTCGATGACCACCTCCACCCCCGACGACGCTCCCTTCGGTATGCGCGCACTCCTCTCGCGCACCGTCATCCACGCCACCCTGTGCCGTGCCATGTGGAAAGCGATCATCATCCGCTCGCCGCTGCTCACCGAGTACCTGCCGGACACCCCGGAAGAACTCACCGCCCTGCGCGGCTTCCTCCAGCTCGGTTGAAACACTCGGCGGCCCACCACCCGTCGCGCGGCGCAGCCGCCCGCGCTCGATCGACAACTCGCCCCACGAGCTGTGATGGTGCTACGCCTCGATCCGATGCCGCCCACCAACTCCGACCGATTCACCGCCTGACCCTATGAACCCGGCAGCCGCATGGACCCGCACCGGGGTGATCTCGTCGTCACAGGTGCTGGCCTGAGCGCTGCGGCTCAAGCGGCACGCAACAGCCGCCGCAGCCAGTCGGCGGTGGTGTCCGGTGTCGCCGGGGCGACCGACACCTGGTGGCCGGAGTGGATCAGGTACCGGCCGTCGCCGGTGACGTCGATCCAGGACAGGACGCCCGTGGCAGGTTCGTCGGCGCCAGGCGCGACGAGAATCTGGCCGATGCCGGTGCGCGGGCGTTGGAGGAGTTTGCGGATACGGGCAGCGTCGGAGGGGCCCGCGACGGGGACGGTGACCAGGTCGCGGCTGTCCTCGCGCACGCGCGCCGCCGGTGCGGCGATCCGCGGACCGGTACCGACCGGTTGGCGCGGCATCCGGGAAAAGACCTGGGGCGCGAAGCGTTTCGTCGCACCGACCTGAACGTGCAGGTCTCCACCTCGGTCGGCAGCGGTGCCGGGCGACTGCACGGCGAGTACCGCCACGTCCCCCGCGACGGCGCCGAGCATGCGCACGGGCGCGGGCGCGTGCCCGCTCACCTCCACCCGGATCTCGGGTTTGGCCAGCACCCGCAGCGCCGCCGAGAGGTCGGGGTCGAGGGTGCGGGCGCACCACGCGTCGAGTGCCGGTTGCGCGGCCGCCCGCTCGGCGGTGTCGCGGGCGGACGCGCGAACGGCGAGCGGATACGGGATCCGGTCGCCGTCGGTACGCGCCCAGGCCAGCGCGAACTGGTCGGGCGTGAGGTGCCAGTTCACTCGTGCTCGGTCCACTCTCCGAGCACGGCGGGACTGGTCGGTTCCAGCTTCCCGATCAGCGGGTTCACCTCGTCGGCGGGTTCGAGGAAGGTGGGTTCCTCCTCGAGGAAACGCAGGAAATCGTCGTCGTCGTCCTCGATCTCGGGCTGAACGGGTTGGCGTGGACCACCGGGAGCGCGGCTGTGGTCCGCCGCGACCATCGCCCCACCCATGAGTCCGCCGATCGCACCCGCACTCATCCCGGCAGCCGCTTCACCACCGGCGACCGTCGCGTCGTGCCGCCCGTCCTCCGACGTCGCCGAACGGGTAGCGGGAGAAGCCGATTCGCCGAGCGAAGCCGCCTGGGTCGCCGGTGACCCGGCGGCGGCCCGCGATGTCTTCGCCCGTTTCGCGGTCCGCCCGGGCCCGGCGAGGGCAGCGGCACCCGCCACCGGGTTCGCGCTGCCTGCCGAGGTGCTCGACCCGCCGACCGCGCCGGACACCGCGCTCGACCCGCCCGATCCGGACACCGCCGCCGGTGCGACCGCTGCCGAACCGCCCGTGAACAGGGAGGTGCTCGCCGACGAGGTGCTCACACCGGCCGCCGAAACCACTCCTGGACCACCGGCGGCGACTGCGCCCGCCGCTCCGCCCGGAACGGGGTGTGCCGCCGCACCGGTGACCTCGACATCGGAATTCACACCGGAAATCGCCGCGCCCACCGCCGACGGCGCCGCCCCGAGCGCGACCCCAGGGGCCACTTCGGTTGTCCCCGCATCCATCCCGCCGAAAGCGGGCACTCCCGACCCGGTGGGCACGAAGGCACCCGCGTAGATCGTCTCCATCGCCCGCACCGCGTCCAGCCGCGCGTTCTCGGCTTCCCGCGAGATCGTGGCGTTGTCGGTGGCCCGCTTCGGATCGAGCAGCGCGGCGTCCGGATCAGGCTGCGCCGCAGCCGGTTCGGTGACAGCGGCGCGAATCGACTCCGCCGCGTCACCCGCCTGGCACAGCCGAACCCCGACGGCCGTCAACACATCCGAGATCTGGCGACCCGCCTGCTCGAACGTGCGAAGCGCGTCGACCGCCGACTGCGCCGAGGACCCACGCCATCCGTCGGCGATCGCCGCCCGGATCTCGGCGTGCGCGTTGTCGACCTCGTCACCCACCGCCGTGGCCGCCGCCAGATACAGCTGACCACCACTGCTCAACGCCGCCGGGTCGAGTTCCTGTACCGCCGTGTGGATTTCGGAATGCGACAAGCTGTCGAACACCTCGACGACGGCCACGTAGTCCGGGTCGGTCCCCGGTGCGTCGGAAATGCTACGCATGCCCGGCACCCGTCTCGATCGCGCGGACCGCGCTCGCCATCACCTGATCGCTGTCCTGATACGCGGCACCGGCGGCCCGCAGCACCGCCGCCAGTTGCCGTGCCGTCGCGGCGTAGGCGCGCAACTGGTCCAAGGCGTCACCGGTCTTGCTCTCGAAACCGGTGCGCAGCGCGGCGCCCGAGGGCAGCCCACCGAAACCGGGCAGCGTCGAGGCCTGCGCCAGGGCCTGCACCTGTACGTCGATGGCGGCGGCGAGACGCTCGTAGCGCAGCGCGCACCGTTCGGGGGCGCCGTCGGCGACGAGCACCCCGTCGACCCACAATCCACCCTCCTCGACGGCCTGACCGAGCGCCGCCGTATTCGGCAGCCCCGCGCGATTCGATTGCACCGCTTCCCCCTTCGTCGTTCAGCCCGCCGTGGCCAGTACCCACCGCGCGATGTCGTCGGCCACGCGGTCCCGCACCGGTTCGTGCAGCAGGTCGTGACCCGCGTCGGCGTACTCGCGCAAATCTACCGATCCACACCGCTGTGTCCATAGCCGCACCGCATCGATCGGCGCCCGGCGATCATCGATTCCGTGCACCGCCAGGGTCGGCGGACGCGGGTTCGGCGTGATCTCGGTGGCCCGGCGAGGGGTGCCGCTCAGGACGAGTCCGCGCAGTTCGGCGGCTTGATCGGCGGCGAAAGCGAGCGCCGTGACGGCACCGAGCGAATGGCCCATGAGTACCGGCGCGGTCGTGGTGTCGCCGCGCACCACCTCGAGCAGTCCCCTGGCATCGGCGACGAGTTCGGCGAGGGTGCCCGGCGCGTGCGGATCGCCTTCGCTCAGGCCCTGTCCCGAGGTGTCCAGGGTCCACAACGCGATGCCGGTGGCGGCCAACGCGGCACCGAAGCGGTGGTAGTGCCCGCTGTGTTGACCGGTGCCTGGCAGCAGCACAACGGTCGCGGCGACGGGGTCGAGCGACCTGCGCCGGTAGTGCAACCGGCCACGCGCGCTGTCGAAGTAGGGCACCGACCGATTATCCGCACCTGCCAAAGCATCGCGCCAGCCGTTACACTTCGCCCGTCCACCTGGTTCAGAGTCGAGGTCGTCCATGTTGTCGTTGCGTCGTTGTGTGGCAAGCATTGTCGTCGGTGCGGCGGGCGTGAGCACCGCGGTCACCGCGGTCGCCGGTGCCGATCCGGTCGCCGCCTGCGGGCGGGCCGGTCAGGAGATCGCGATCCACTCGACGGTCCCCCTACTGGACTGGTCGGAGAACTTCGGCATCGACGAGCGCGGCGACGTATGGGTGGCGCGGGTGCTGCGCGGCGAGGTGCAGCGGTACGACAGCGCCGGACAGCTCACCGCCACCGTGGACATCGCGGCCCCCGGTGCGGTCCGCCTCGGCCCCGACGGCCTGCTCTACGTGGTCACCGGCAATTCGCCGCTGTCGGGTTCCGGCGGCGTCGTCCGGTTCGACCCCACCGCCGCCGACCCGGCCCCCGAATCCTTCGCCACCGGCTTCATCCAGCCCAACGGGGCCGCCTTCGACGCGCAGGGCAACCTTTACGTCACCGCCCGCGACGGCGTGCACCGGCTGCTGCCCGACGGCACCGAGGACATGACCTGGTGGTCGAACGTCACCGTCGAGGGCCCCAACGGCGTTGTGGTCTTCGGTGATTCGGTGTACGTCACGGCGAACTTCGTCGACAGCGCGGCGGGCCCGGTGGGTCGGGTGCTCCGCTTGTCGCGCACGAATCCGGCGGTGAGCACCACCGTCGCCGACCTGACCTCGTTCGGTTCGCTGCCCGACTTCGTCGACGACCTGGTGATGCGTGACGGCGCACTGTACGTGACGACACTGACCGGCCAGCTGGTGCGCATCGATCTGGCGTCGGGCGGTGCCTGCACGATCGCCGCCACCCAGCCGCTCACCGCGGTCGTCGCCGACCCGGCCGACTCGACGGCGCTGCTCGCGGGCACCGAAGAGGGAACCGTGCTGCGCATCCGTCCGCGCGGCTGACACGTCACACGACAACGGCCGCCGACATCAGTCGGCGGCCGTTTCTCGTTGCGGCGTGCGATCAGCCGCCGACGCTCAGCGCCGACGGCGGGGCCGGGGGAGCGGGGGCGGGAGCGGGCTGCGGCGTTTCCGCGGGTGCCGGGGCGGGCGCGGGCGTTTCGGGTGCGGGCGCCTGGGACTGAGCCGCCCCAGGACCCGGTGCGCCCGAGCCGGGTGCTGGCGCCTGCGGTTCCGGTGCGGCGGGCGCTTCCGGTGCGGCCACCGGCAGGTCGGGAACGACGAACGTGCCGACGGTTGGCGTCATCACGCAGCGCGCGCCCGGGTAATCGATGGTGCCCCACATGGACGCGACCACGGTCCCCGCACCGCTGGTGATCGTCTTCGACAGCGACGGCAGCTGGTATTCGGTGACGTCGTCGAGCACGGCGATGCCGCTCTGCCCGTTGTTCACGTTCACCCAGGCCACGTTCAGTCCCGAGGCCAGCGGCACGCCCGTGTGGGCCGGGCTCGCGCTGAACCGCACATCGCCCGGTGTCAGGCTGGTCGGGGTGCGCGGGCCGGGACCCTCGACGGTCGCCGCCGCGATGATGGTGGTGATGGGGCCGTTGCTGCCGCAGCCGAACGTGGGGGCGGCGTAGCCGAGCGGGATGAACTGGGCCGAGATGTCGCGCAGCTTGTCGGCGCCGACTATGTTGGTGAAACTGGCGATCGCGTCGACACCCGCCTTGGTGTTCACGTCCTCACCGGCGAGATGGCGCAGGTGGGTGATGGCGTCGTCCAGGGGTGACGCGCTCGCGTTCGCCGCCAGCACGACCACAGCCCCGATGCTCGCCGCGGTCACCGCCGCCGCTCTACCTGCGATGGATCTGCCGTTCACCCGTAACTCCCTGCTGCTCGCGCGCCGGTTCCCCGGTCCGTGTGGCAACGTACCAGTTCGACCGGCCGGTGGCAGCGTGGCGGTGTCGTGGCGCCGCCGTGCGGGGTAGGTTCCTAGAGGACGGCTACTAGAGACGCTGGGAGACCCGTATGAAGCTAGCCCTGTCCCCGGAAGAGGTCGCCTTCCGCGACGAGCTCCGGCACTTCTATCAGACCGAGATCCCCGTCGAGATCCGTGACCGCGTGAAATACGGACACGAGCTTTCCCGCGAAGACATCGTCACCGCCAACAAGATCCTCAACGACCACGGGCTCGCCGTGCCGAACTGGCCGGTCGCGTGGGGCGGCAAGGACTGGACGCCGATGCAGCGCCACCTGTGGCTCGACGAGATGCAGCTGGCCTCGGTGCCCGAGCCACTCACCTTCAATGCCTCCATGGTCGGCCCGGTGATCGCCCAGTTCGGTTCCGAGGAGCTCAAGCAGCGTTTCCTGCCGCCGACCGCGGCCCTCGACATCTGGTGGTGCCAGGGCTTCTCCGAGCCCGACGCCGGTTCCGACCTGGCCTCGCTGCGCACCACCGCCGTCCGCGACGGCGACTCCTACATCGTCAACGGCCAGAAGATCTGGACCACGCTCGGCCAGTACGCCGACTGGATCTTCTGCCTCGTGCGCACCGACCCGTCCGCGCCCAAGAAGCAAGCGGGCATCTCCTTCCTGCTCTTCGACGTGAAGTCGCCCGGTGTCACCATGCGCCCGATCAAACTGATCGACGGCAGCTACGAAGTGAACGAGGTGTTCTTCGAGAACGTGCGGGTGCCCGCCGATCAGCTGGTCGGTGCGGAGAACCAGGGCTGGACCTACGCCAAGTTCCTGCTCGGCAACGAACGCACCTCCATCACCGGCGTCGGCAAGACCAAGGTCAAGATCGGCCTGGCCAAGGACCACGCCCGCTCGATACGCACCGGCCACGGCACCCTGCTCGAGGATCCCGTGTTCGCCGCGCGCATCGCCGAACTGGAGAACGAACTGCTCGCCCTGGAACTCACCCAGTTGCGGGTGGTGTCGAATTCGGCCGACGGCAAGCCCAACCCGGCCTCCTCGGTGCTCAAGCTGCGCGGCACCGAATTGCAGCAGGCGGCCACCGAACTGCTGCTCGACATCGCGGGCGCCGACGCCCTCCCGGTCGGCGCCGACGACATCGCCTCACCCGCCTGGGCCCAGCACACCGGCCCCGGCTATCTGAACTACCGCAAGGTGACCATCTACGGAGGTTCGAGCGAGGTCCAGCGCTCGATCATTTCCTCCACGATCCTCGGATTGTGAGGCGCTGACATGGATCTGGCACTGACCGAAGAACAGACGATGCTGCGCGACACCGTGCGCGAACTGCTGCACCGGTTCTACGACGGCGAGGCCCTCACCAAAGCAGGCGACACCGACCCCGGCTGGAGCCGCACGGTCTGGAAGCAACTCGCCGACCTCGGCGTCCTCGGCCTGACCATCCCCGAAGAAGACGGCGGCGTCGGCGCGGGCCCCGTCGAGGCCCTGCTCGTGCAGGAGGAGCTTGGCCGTGCGCTCGCTCCCGAACCGGTGCTCGACGCCGTGGTCGTTCCCGCCGAACTGATCCGGCTCACCGGCAGCGCCGACCAGCGTCACCGCCTGCTGCCCGCCCTCGCCGAAGGCACCACCCTGCTCGCCTTCGCCCACGCCGAACCCGGGCAGCGCTGGCCGTCCACCGAGGTCACCGCCACCGCCACCAAGGACGGCGACTCGTACACCCTCACCGGTGTGAAGAACCCCGTCCCGCGCGGCGACTGCGCCGACCAGCTGATCGTCAGCGCGGGCCTCCCCGGCGGCGGCGTCGGCCTGTTCCTGGTCGACCCCACCGGCACCGGCGTGCAGCGGCGCACCTACCGCACCTTCGACGGCCGCCGCGGCGCCCAGTTCGATTTCGCCTCCGCCCCCGCCGAACCGCTCGGCGACCCCGCCGACGCGACCGAACAGATCACACTCGCCCAGGGCTACGCCCAGGCAGCACTGTGCGCGGAATCGGTCGGTGCCATGCAGGTAGCCCTCACCTTCACCACCGACTACCTCAAATCGCGCAAACAGTTCGGCGTCACCCTGTCGAAGTTCCAAACCCTCACCCAGCGCGCGGCCGACTGCTACGTCTCCCTGGAACTGGCCCGCAGCATGAACCTCTACATCACCGCCGCCCTAGCCGACGGCGCCCTCGACGAGGTCGTCGCCTCACGCGCCCGCCTCCAGATCGGCAAATCCGCCGCCCACATCGGCCGAGAGGCCATCCAGATGCACGGCGGTATCGGCGTCACCGCCGAATACCCCGTGAGCCACTACGTCGCCCGCCTCACCGCGATCGGCCAGACCCTCGGCGGCGAACTGGAACACCGACGAGTCCTCGCCGACCGAGTCGGCAGTTACGACCTGCCCGAGTTGTAACCACCCCACAATGGTGCGTACCCGCACGGGTACGCACCATTGTCAGCAGGATGCCATCCATCTCGGCCCCGTAGAACGCCGATATGTCCCTGGCGCAGAAGCCGCAAAAATGATAGCCACGGGTAATGTTGACAGGCTTCCTTGCTGCTTTGCGAAGTTATTCCAGGAGAATTTGAGATGGACTGCCGACGTCAAAGGATTCGTGACCCGCAAGCCAGCCCACGTTGAGTTCTGTGCCGCGACCGACTGCTCCCTCCTCGCCAGAAAGATAGCTGTACAAACTCAAGTCGCGAAAACACATCGTCCAAACCTGAAAATACAGTTCACAGCTCTCGGGTCCGCAGCGGCATCTCCTAGTTGAACGACCCTCTGCGGCTTCAAAAGATCAGCTCGACACAAGACGATTATCTCCGCTTCGTAGGTCCCACAAATATTCTTGCACATTGGAATATCGTTCGATGTTCTGGCGCCACTGCACGAGAAGATCCGCGCCACCCAAGCGGATACCGAAAGTCCACATGGGATCAATGAACAGACTGCTCGCCCCTTGAAATTTCATCTCCATACACTTCACGATACCTTGATCCACGCGAGAATTATCATCTAGGAAGTATCGAATGCTTGCGCAACGCAGGGCGGTATAGCCATCTCCGAAAAGATTTTCACCGCAAGAAGCCACCAGTATTTCATCCCCCTCTTCGTGGAGGACACCCGCGAGGTTCAATTCTGAAGAATATTCAATTTTGAGCTGGTCGTACTGATCGATGGATTCGAACTGTAGATACCCTTCATCTAGGCGCATATATACGATAGTCGGCTGAGGTCGAAACTCTGAGTAGCCTATGCCTCGATCGATCCATCCAGGGACGAGTACATCGGTGGCCGACCGTTCTCTGAAGACGGCATCGAGAGTGCCAAAAACCGTCATCTCGAATCCCTTTCATTGAAATTTGAGCCTGATGGCCGGTGCCCTCTACACTATCTACTCTCCGTTACATTCGCCCGTCGGTGACTACCCAATGCGCAGCTTCGATGCTACACAGCGACGCTCACCGACTTTTCCCAATCCTCCGAAACTTGCGGTAGCGGACCCACTACCGACTTTGCACCGCACAAATAAATAATCCACCGCAACTCTTCACACTTGTAGACTCCCTCCCCGAATGAGTCCACCCAGACACGGACAATATTTCCGAAAACCTTTGTCACATCCCACCATGCCCATTCCCGCTCACGTGGATCGAAGGAAAACAGCACATCCTGCACCGTCCACTCCTCGTGCCCCCGGTGCGCCCCGTACCGAACGGCCGCCGAACCCCAGGCTTCCCGCATCCACTGTAGGACACCGGTTTCCGGAATGAAGTCGCCCTCGAAGTCGGCCGTCAGCGAGGCATCGACACCGACATTCACGACTTCACGCAGCCTACGACCGAACCCGATAACATCATCGAACGACTCGACCTCCACGTAGAACATCGACAGCAGCACACCCCCAGCGGTAGGGCGGCGGAAAATCCTGGCAACTTCGTGCGAAGTCATCTGATCACTCTCGCAGACCTTTCGAACTATCGAGTCACTCGGCTGATCCAGTCCGCAGTTCGGTCGCAGCGGAAAAGCCATTCGGATATATTCGAACCGCTACCCCGGTACATGCTACGAGGCTGTCCGCCCCCATAGACTTCAGCGCAAAGCACTGTACCCGGGGCCATCGGCAGTCATCTATGCCTGAGATACGCTGAAGTTCGGCAGACTGCGCCGAATCAGCCTCTGAAATGGTCAGCGTGGAGAACAGTGTTTTCAGCTGCATGGCAAAGACAGCGATGAATTTAATGGACACAAACGTTGGCGCCGAACTTCTGTCGAAGCTCCGTAACTCCAGTTCGGATAGCGACAATGTGTAACGCCATGGCCTGAATTTTAAATTTAAATGAAGGGGAAGTTCATTCCGAAGCAAGAACGATCCGTGACCGTCCTCAGAGCTTGACATATCGAAATCCGTTCAGGACGGAGATTGGCAAATATCGGTCGCCGCAAATAATAGTACACGACAATATCTGGTTGATAAAGCGCCTCGGCGGCGTTGGCGGCCCCCTTCCAGTCTTTTAGGATACTCGAGAAATGTGGAGGTCGACTTCGGAAATGCAGGAGTAAAGCCGGTCAAAAGGCGGGCCGTATTCGCCAGCGGAGAATGAATTCGTGAATTAACTCTGTCACTGTGACACGTGTGATCGAGGGGTGTCGAGTAAGGCGATGAACAGCTTGCCATATTTATTCATTAAATGCTCCGGTGACTCATTCCTGAGAGTTCTTGATTTCACACCTTGGAAATCTGCCCTGTCGTTTCCCGTACGGTTCCCATGCCCGGTTTAGTATTGCATATTAAACGACGGGTAGACATGTCGGAACGGAATCGTCATCGCCCCGTCGGGTATGGCTGCTGATAGCTTGGCCGATTTTCGGCCCCGTCAATTTCCGTAACGGTCGTATTCCTCGAATTCACCGAAATCATCCTGTAACCAACCGAGATCACGCCACGTCCCCGTGCCATCGAGAGGGCCCTCGTAGACAATTTCGAGGAAACTCCCGGTTTGGTCATCAAGGCGCAATCGACGGCCTCTGCTGAACAGGAACAATGTAGCACTGACATGCGGTTTCCCGTCAATATTCTGCATTCCAAGCGTGCCCTCCCATGCCACCTGGAGGGATGGATGGCAAGGTTCGGGCCCTCGTATGGAAGAGGAGAATCCATCAGGCATCTCGCCCGCGTCGACTATGGTTACGGTTTCGTTGAGGTGCTTGGACAACCCGGCGACTAGAGAGTTGATTAAAGACGTCCACCGGCCTAGCCGCGGAGGGTTCTGGAAGTCGTCCTCCATATTCACTGCCACTCATTCCTTTCCCAGTTCTCTCGGTTTGGATAAATTACTTCGTTATGGTTGTTATTCAAGCGAATCTCGACAAAATTTGGGTCATCGGCCCATTTTTTGTCGGGATTGACAGCTCTCGGCGACGAGCTTCTCTTATCGATCAAACCATATGCTGTGATGACTGAGCTCTTGTTGCCAGCTTCAGTAATCACTACCGAGCCGTTGTTATAATAGATGTCGACAGAACGGGTGTACGGTTGACCGGTGAGATGGTTTACGCCGTGGAAGTTTCCGCTGAAGATTCGCTCAGGGTTGTTGAGGATAGACGCTTGAACCTGGGCGGAGACGCGGTGCTTCGAAAGCGCGTGCCCTGGGTACCCGCCCGGGTATGGGGGCGGTGCTCCGTGAAGATCTCCGGGCGCAACCTGCCTATGGAAGTTTTTGAATCGCTCGCAGTCTGTGGGCCTGAGACCGAGGGGATCGATGAACCGAAGCGGGTTCGTGGTGTAGGAGTGGGGGTTGGGTGAGGGATCCAAGCCCAGTGGGTCGGGTGTGAGGTACCGGCCCGTATCCGCGTTGTAGTACCGGAACATGTTGTAATGCAGACCGGTTTCCGGATCGTAAATCTGCCCAGGAAACCGCAGTGGAGAGCTGGACTGGCCGCGCCATATGGTGCGCCCCCAGAGACCGACGTCCGCAGCAGCCATGGAGTAGGCCGATTTGGGGTCTATGAGCTGCGCGGGAGTTCCGACGAGGTCGGTGATTATTGCGTAGAACTCGCGGTCGATGGTTGGTTGGTCGGTGGTTTGGGTGAGGGGGGTGTGGGTGCCGGGTTGGTAGTGCCAGCGGGTGGTGGATTCGAGGGTGGTTTGTTCGGTGAGGGTGGTTGCGTCCCAGGTGTAGTCGGTGCGGTCGAGGATGGTGCCGTCGGTGGTGCGGTGTTGTTTGGATGTGCGGCGGCCGAGGGGATCGTAGGTGTAGTGCCACCATTGGTGGTCGGGAGTCCAGACGTCGGTGAGTTGGTCGAAGCTGTTGTAGCGGTAGTGCCAGGTGGCGGGTTTTCGGGAGAGGCGGGTGGTGGTTTTTCTGATCAGGCGGCCCGCGCTGTCGTAGTGGTAGGTGGTGCGGCCGTTTCGGATCAGGAGGTTGTTGCGGTATTCGCGGCGGCCGGAGTCGGCGGTATCGGGGGCGGGCGTTGTCTTCGAGTCGGGCGTGTGGCTGCTGGTGATGTTGCTGAGGGGGTCGTAGGTGTAGCGCTCGGTGACCTGGTTGTTGCGGGTGAGGGTGGTCACCCGCCCGATCGGGTCGAGTTCGTAGTCGCGGCTGATCGACGCGCTGTCGGGGTGGTGGGTGGTGTGGTTGGTGAGGTAACCGTCTGGGCGCCAGGCGTACTCGTCGGTTCGGAGGGTGCTCGGTGGGGTACGCGGGGCGGAGTCGAGGCCGATGTTGAACAGGCGGTGTGGGTGGGCGGTGACGGTTTGGGTGGTGGGGAGGCCGGTCGGGTTGTAGGTGGTGTCGACGGCGAGTTCGTCGAGTTGCCAACGGGTGAGGCGGCCGGTGAGGTCGTAGGTGAAGTCGATGTTGTGGCCGTCGGCGGTCATCGCGCCGTGGCGGCCCGCGTAGTCGAAGGACCAGTGGGTCTGGGCGCCGCTGGGGGTTGTGCGGCGGGTGCGGCGGCCGAAGTCGTCGTGGTCGAACCGCATCGGCGGTTGGTCGTCCACTTGCTGTGAGGCGAGCTGACCGGACTCGGTGTAGGTGAACTGGATCGTGTGAGAAGGGGTTTCGCCGGTGCCGTTGGCCGCGGCGAGTAGACGACCCGACACATCGTGGGTGTAATGGATCCAGTCGCGGGAGTCGGTGGTGATCGCGGTGAGGCGGCCGAGGATGTCGTAGGCGTGGTGTCGCGTGATGCCGGTGGCGGGTGTGACCGTGGCGGTGCGCCCTGCCGGGTCGTGGGCGTAGCGGGTGGTCGCGCCTGTGTAATCGGTCTGGGCGATCAGGTGACCCGCAGGATCGTAGACGTAGTGCCAGATTTCACCGTTGGGATTCGTGACGGAGGTGAGGCGGCGTTCGGTGTCCCAGGTGTAGGTGGTGGTCGCGCCCGCCGGGTCCGTGCGGGCCGCGAGGAGGTCGAAGGCGGTGTAGGTGAAGCGGGTGACCCCACCGGCAGGGTCGGTGTGGGTGAGGAGGTTGTCCTCGCCGTCGTAGGTCCAGGTTTCGCGGTGACCGTCGGGGAGGGCGCGTTCGAGGAGCTGACCGGTGGGCGAGAACCGGTGGATGGTGGTCGCGCCGAGTGCATCCGTGATCCGATGCGGGCGGCCGAGACCATCGCGTTCGATGGTGGTCACCGACTCGAGCGCGTCGGTGATCCGGATCGGTAGACCCGCCGAGTCGACGTCGATCGTCGTGGTCGCACCGTTCGGTTCGGTGATGGACGCGACGGCGCCGCACGGGTGGTGGGTGAAGGTGGTGCGGGCGCCGGTGGTGGCGACGATGGCGGTGAGATTGCCGTTGGTGTCGTATTCGCGGCGGATTTCGGTGCCGTCGACGTCGGTGATGCGGGTGGGGCGGTTGCGGAACAGGTACTCGAAGTGGATGGTGTTGCCGTCGGGGCGGGTGATGGAGGCGACGTCACCGTCGTCGGTGTAGGTGTAGCGGGTGACCGCGCCGTCGGCGGCGGTGAAAGTCAGTGGGTTGCGGTCGGTGTTGTAGTCGGTGTGGGTTCGGGCGCCGTTGGGGTCGCGGACATCGCGGGTGCGCAGGTCGGTGTCGAAGCCGTAGGTGGTGGCGGCGCCGAGGGAATTGGTGTGGGTGGTGATCCGGCCGGTGCCGTCGGGAAATGCGGCATAGTCGAATTCGGCGTCGAGAACTCCGGCGATACCGCGTTGACGGGTGACTCGACCTGCCGCGTCGTAAGTGTTGACCATGTAGTTGTCGTTGGAGTCTGTCCACGACGTCATGCGGTCCGCGTGATCGTAGGTGTAGTGGGTGGTCGCACCGACACCGTTGGTGATCGCGACCAACTGTCCGGCGCTGTAACCGAATTCGCGGATGGTGGCGAGGTGGCCACCGGACGGGCCGAGAACGTCGAGACCGGTGACACGCCCCCGGGCGGTGGTCACGGCCACGCGGTAGCCGCCGGAATGGGTGATCTCGATCGGCGCGCCGTCGCTGTCGTAATGGAACCGGATGCGGTTGCGGTGGCGGTCGGTGATGGCCGAGATCGCGTAGTTGCCGAGGGCGACATCGAGTCCGGCCCGGAGCGGTTCGGGTGCGAAATGCCAGATCAATTCGCGTTCGGGATCCCAGACCCGGTACCCGCCGACCTCGGTCCGGGTCAATGTCCAGCGTGACGCACCGGCGAGCGGCAACACCGGTGCATCGGGCTCAGCGTGGGGATAGAGGAGCGTTACGCCGTCCTCGCCGATGAAGATGACGCCGTGGTCGTCGACGATGACCCGCATGTCGAGGGTCGCTGACCAGGACGGCCCGAACCAGCGGCCGAAGCGGTAGTTCGAGCGGTGCCGACGTTTCAGGATCAGCGGCAGGACACCGGGCAGGCTCAGGTCGAGTTCGGGGAGGAGGAATTCACCGGTGGCCGCGTCGACGGGGTCGTTGCATTCTTCGATGTCCTCGTCGGTCCGGTCGTGTTCGACCGGATTCTCCGCGGTGGATTCGCGGATCTTCTCGGGATCGTCGACGTGTTCAGAGGTGTCGGACTCGTCCTGGCCGGACTTGTCGGTGCCGCTCGTGTCGTGGTCGCCTTCGGCGTCGGTTCTTGGTTCGTTGGGATCCGGAGCGGACGAACCGTCGCTGTCGCCACGAGCGGGAGCGGAGGTGGTGTCGTGGTCGGGGGATGGTCGTGAATCACCCTGCCACTCGGGGGTGTTCGAATCCGGCGTCGCGCGCGGGGTCGGGCTGGGGTCGGCCTTGTCCTGGTCGGGCGTGCCGGAGTGTTCGTCGGGTTTCGGCTGAGTTCTCTCGGTGTCGGTATCTCGGACCGGTCGGTTGTCGGGTGTGGCGGCGGGGCGCGGGTCCGGTGCCCGGGTGGTTGCCGGTGCCTCCGGCGTGCGGGTGCTCGGTGTCGGAGCCAGGGTCGACGCGGGTGTGGTCGAGTCGCGTTGCGGCGGCTCGGAATCCGAACGGGTCGGAGTGGTCGGATCGTGATCCGCTGTCGTCTCCGCGTCGCTGTCGGTGCGCGCGGGCGGCTGCCGGGTCGAGTCGTGCTCGGCATCGGATCGGTGCGGATCCGACGTCGAGTCCGCGGCACCATCCGCGTCGGAGCGGGCGGGCGGTTGTCGGGTCGAATCGGAATCGACCGCTCCGGGGTCGGACTTGGGGGTGGCCGGATCCGTGTCGACGGCCCGCGCAGGCGGCTCCGTGCGGGCCGTGTCGGCGGGGGTGTGGGTGGTCGGTGCGTCGGTAGCGGGATGGCTCACGGGCGAACTCGAATCCTGCACCGGCCGCGTCGGATTGGGGTCCGTGCCGGGTTGGCGGGGTGCCTCGACGGTCTTGGCGTCGTCGGGATCGGGCTCCGGGGCGTCGGCGTGCGCCGGGGTGCTGGGCTGGTCGGCGGGATCGGTTCGGACGGGCGCCGGGTTGTCGGAATCCGGACGGGGCGCGATTGTTTCGGCATCCGGGCGGGTCGCCGGAGCCTCGACACGCGGTTCCGGGGTGTTGTGCACAGGCGTGCCGGGCGTGTTGTCTTCGGGTGATTCCTGTCGGTGGGTGTCCGGGCGTTGCGCCGGAGCTGCCGGTGCGGAATCGGGGCGGGCGCCCGCGTCGACGTTCGATTGCGGGTCGGCGCGCGGCCCGTCCGGCACCCCGGCCTGCGGCGGGGCGTTCTCGTCGCCACGATTCGCCGGTTCGGGGGTGCCGGACCGCTCCGGCGTCGCACCATCGGGACTGTCGTGGTTACCGCCGGGAAGGCGGCGACCGACGTCGCCGAGCTTGTCGATCGCCGACAACACCGGCTTCGCCGCACCGCCACCGCCGGTGGCGACCGTGACCAACAGGTCGCTCGTGATCGCGCCCGCGAACTCGAACGGGTTCGCGCGGGCCTCGGAAAGGATCGCATCGACAGCCGCACCGGGATCGGCGGCCGCGACCACCAGGCCGGTCCCCAGGTCCGACATCTTGGACATGTAGTCGGCCGGATGGGTGATGTTGTAGACATCGGCCGGATTCACCTGCCGAACGAACTGCACGAGCCCCGTCAGACCCGTGAGCACGCCGGACTCGAAGCTCAACTTCGCGTGCTCACCGATATCGGCCAGATCCGACAGGTTGGCCGACATCCGCGAGGTGAACGGCGGCGTCGTCGGCGCCTTGTTGGTTGCTTCGGCGATTTTCGTCGTCGCCTCACCGGCGGCGTTGTCGCGTTGGGTGCGAGCGAAACTCAGGATCTGGCGTGCGTTGTCGCGCAGCGCGGTCCAGGTATCGGGCAGGGGGCCGACCTGTTTCTGCTGATCGCCGGTGAGTGAGTTCCACCAGTCCTTCTTGGTGCGTTCCTCGGTCAGCGCACGTTCCCACTCGGTGATCGCGTCCGCGGCGCGGGCTTGCGCCGTGGTGACCGCCGTGGACCAGGTGTCGAGGACAGCGGCGGTCGCGGTGAACGCTTCCGCGGCGTCCCACCACAGTTTGGGCTGCTGGTCGTAGACGGCGTTGAACGCGTCCGCCCCCGCGCCGGTCCAGTCCGCGGCATCGATCGTTTTCAAGGCGTCGCCCGTTTTGGCGATCTGGGTCGCCATGTCACGCAACGAGGTCGCGGCGTCGGTGATGACCGTCGGCTCGCCTCGGATCAGTTCCTTCGGGTCCTTCGTCTCCCCGAGCGCGCGTTCCTCGACCTCACCACCGGCGGCCGAGGCGAGTTGATCGCCGAGGTCGTCGAGCGATTCCGCCAGGCTGTCCATACCGAGCTTCGTGGCGCCGACGGACGCGACGTCGAGCACGTCGTCGGCGAGCTCACCGGCCTTCTCGACAGCACTTTCCACACCTCGCCCGAACAGGTCGCCGAGGCTGTCGAACACTCCCATCGATCAGCCGGGGGGATTCAGAATCTCGGCCGCTCGCTCCGCGGCCTGAGTGTTCCAGCCCGCATCGGGCAGGCCGTCGTCTCCGGGCTTGGCGTAGGAATACGGATCGAGGGTCGACAGATTGGCCAGGGCCTGCGGGCCGACAGCCTGGACCACCTGCCAGTTCTTGTCCGCGTGGGCGGCCGCGTCTTCGAAGGACTCCGCGGTGTAATCAGGGTTGAGCGCCATGTTGATCGGATTGTCGGCGAGAGTCTCACCCCACGTGCGGGCCTTGATCTCCGCGCTCGACAGATGGGGATTGCCGAGCAGGTGGGTGTACATCTGCTTGAACGTGTCCGAGCCCTGCTGCTCCATCATGTAATAGCGGCCCGCCGCCAATCCCACCGCTTCGGCGATGGAGTTACCGGACTGCACCAGATACCGCACACCCCACGACCACCGCTCGGTGAACTCCTCGAACCCCTTCTGCACCGCCGCTTTCCCCGCCTCGAGACCCGACATGGTCAGCAGGGCGAAGCCACGCCCCGAGGACGCGGTCTCCTTGACGCCGATCTCCGACAGTTCGCTGATGATTCCCGTGATCCCCTGTGCCGCTTGAATCAGCACTTCGGGCGCGACTTTCAGTTCATCGGCCACGACTGGCCCACCCTCGTCGTACGACCTGCCCGGGCCGTCATCGCGGACCGGGCAGGACGCACCGATACGCGCGAGGCGGACGTACGACCGAGACCAGCGTTGAACGCCTGGATCATGAAAACGAGCCTCCCCCAATACTTCTGACGACCGCGCCCCCTTTGGCGGTCGATCAGCAGCATAGCGAGATGGGGGCTGGTCTGCCAGCGAAGCTGTCGGGAGCTCGATATATTGCCCCAGAATCATGACGAGGCGATGAGTGGGGATCGAACATGGCCGGAAAGCTTCGGCATCGTGTCGGCGATCTCTTCGGTGCCACCGACCTCGATGCGCTCGGGCACGGGCCTCGAGTGAGGTGATGTCAGCCGTCGGCCTGGGTGGTCGACGGGGCCGCTGTGGTGGGGGTGGGGGTGCGGGTGACGTTGTCGTGGGCGTTGGTGGTGGGGATGTCGGAGTCCTCGAACTCGCCCTGGTAGGTGGGGCGGGTGCGTGGGGGGTTCACCGTGCGGGTGGGTGGTGTGGTGCGCGGTGGGCGGGTGGTGGTCGGCGTCGAGTCCTCGGTGGTGGTTTCGGGGGGCTCGGTGGTCGCCTCGGGTGGGCGGGATTCGGTGGTCGCCTCGGTGGGGTGGGGTTCGGTCGTCGGCTCGTCCGTGGGCGGGGTCTCCGAGGGGGAGGTGGTCTCGGTCGAGCTGAGGCTGAACGGTTTGCGTGGCGACATGTACGGGGCGATGCGCCAGCTCGGCGACGGCGGGATCGAGACCCGCACGGTGGTTGAGGTCGGCTCGTCGGCGACCTGGCTCGGTGCCGCGGCCAGCCCGGCCTGCAGCGGTGGCGGAGTCACGTACACGTCCTGCTGCCCGACGCCGCACGCGCCGATCACGATCAGGCCGAGCGACACCGCGCCAACAGCGATTGCCGGACCTACGAGCTTGGCCCTGCTGTCTTCCATCGCCTTGTACTCCTCGTCGGCTCGGGTCGCCTCACAGTAGTGCAGCCCGTGAAAATCGGCTCATTGTAAACATGAATGATTCAGATATCGGATTGATCTCGCAAGCGTGTCGTGGGGACGTGTCGCGCGCTTTTGTAGCGCGGGGGTCGTAGCGTGTGTGAGCAAAGTTACGCATGAGACGCCCGGACCGAAACCCCTGACGCGCGAGGTTTGCGCGACGCAAGAATCAGATCGGCGTCATCGAGGAGAGTCTGATGGGAGCTTATTCGACACCCCGGCTGGAAACGGCCGAGGCGAACCCCGATCCGGCCACCGAGGCCCCCGAGACACCCGACACCGCAACCCCGCCGGGGAACCGCGCGTTCGCTGTCGCGGCCCGGGTGCTCGGCTGGGTGTTCTTCGTCGGCGGGCTCGTCGGTGCGGGCCTCGGCATCGCGGGGCTGCATGTGGAGATCACCGTGGCCGGTCTGATCCTGGCCTGCACCGCGGGCCTGATCCTGCTCAAGCTGCGTGCCGACCAGGAGCCGCGCGAAATCGCCTGAGCTGCCACATATTCCGATTCCGCCGCCGACGGGTACGCGCTACCGTCGATGCGGTGCGAATCGATATCACCGGTGACGCCGCCCGGTTCCTGCCCGAAGCCGAAGCACTTCTGCGCCGTGATGCCCTGCGCAACACGGTGATCGCGAGCAGCGTCGTCAACCAGATCGACCGGAACTTCGCTGGCACCCGCTTCCTCGCCGTCCGGGACGACGAGGTCGTCGGGCTCGCCCAGTGCACCGATGACGGTCGCGCCTACCTCGGTGACCTGCCCGCCGACAGCCTTCCTGCGGTGGTCGACACTTTGGTCGAGCGCGTCGAGAACCTGCGCAGCGTCGAGGGATCGAGCGCCGAGGTCGACGGATTTCTCACTCACTGGGCGGTGGCGCACGCGGGAACCCATCGCCTGGACTACACCGCGCGGCTCCACCGGCTCGAAACTCTGCGCCCACCGACCGTCCCCGGCGCCGCCCGTCCGGCCACCGCGGACGATGTGGCGCTGTGCCTGGACTGGTTCGCCGATTTCGACCGCGAGATCGGTGCCGCGCCGCGCGCGCTCGACGAGGAACGGGCGCTGCGGCTGATCGAGCGCGGATGGTGGTGGCTGTGGGAGGTCGACGGTGCGCCGCGCAGCTTCGTCGCCCGCCAGACCGAGGTGTTCGGCTGGGCTCGGATCGGACCGGTCTACACGCCGGTCGGGTTGCGCGGCAACGGGTACGCCAGTGCGCTCACCGCAGCCGTGTCGGCGGTGATCCGGGCCGATGGTGCCGACGTCTGCCTGTTCACCGATCTGGCCAATCCCACGTCCAACAAGATCTACGAAAGCATCGGATTCCGGCCCGTACGCGACTTCCCGAACTACGAGCTCACACGGTGAACACGGCGAAGATCAGCAAGCCGACCACGGCGAAGAGCGCGATCATCGACAGCCAGCCCATGAACGACCCCTGCCAGCGAGAGGTCCGTTTGGGACCGAGATAGGCCTCGGCGACGGACTTCTCCGGTTTCCGCCTCGGCGCACGGGGTGGCGGGGCCTGCCACTGCCTCGGCTGCGGGTAGTCGGGTGGATATGTGGGCGCCGGGCGCATCGGAAAGTGTTGTGGCACAGCGGGAGCGGTGAGTGCCTGCGCGGCGGCGGCGGCGAATTCGGCACAGGTGGCGTACCGGTGTTCGCGGCGCTTGGCCATCGCGCGCGCGAGCACCGCGTCCATCGCCGGTGGCAGATCGGGTCGCAGCGCGCTCGCGCGCGGCGGTGGCTGCTGCAGGTGACCCTGGATCACCGACACCGGATTCGGCGCGTCGAACGGGGTGGCGCCGGTGAGCAGCCGGAACAGGGTGCAGGCCAGCGAGTACTGGTCGGCGCGACCGTCGAGCGCCACCCCGGTGAGCTGCTCGGGCGAGGCGAAAGCGAGGGTCGCGGTGAAACTTCCGGTCTGGGTGAGCTTGGCGGCGTTGTCGTCGTGGAGGCGGGCGATACCGAAATCGGTGAGATACACCCGCTCGGCGCCGTGCACGGACTCGATCAGGATGTTGGCCGGTTTCACATCGCGGTGCAGCACCCCGCGGCTGTGCGCGAAGTCCAGCGCCGCGGCGGTCTCGGCGACGATGTGCACCGCCCGTGCCGCATCGACCGGGTCGGGCAGCGACGCGGCGTCGGCACCGTCGATGTAGCGCATCGAGATCCACAGCTGGTCGTTCTCGACGCCCCGGTCGTACACGGTGACGATATTGGGATGCTCGAGCTGCGCGACCAGGTCGGCCTCGCGTTCGAACCTGGCCCGGATCTCGGTGTCGAAGAACAACTCCCGGTTCAGCAACTTCATCGCCGTGTGCCGGGGCAGCCGTGGATGCCTGGCCAGGTACACCGAACCCATGCCACCACGGCCGAGCAGTCGCTCGATGGTGTACCCGGCGAAAACCCCCGTCGTCTCCCGCATCAGTTCAGCGGCGCCGAACGCCACCAGCTCAGTAGTTCGTCGGCCTCGGCGTAACTGTCGGAGTACATCAGGAACTGGGCGCGATCGGGGTCGCCGGTGAACACGGTGACGATCTTGTTCCCGTTGTCGGAGAACTTGTAGTTGGTGTACTGCTTGCCGCCGTTGGTGTCGGTCGACTTGGTGTTGGCGGGCAGGCTGTCGATCACCGCCTGCACATCGGCGGCCGAGTTGTAGACGTAGAAGCGGTAGAACGGGTCGTTGTCCGAGTCGTCGCCGCCGCCGTAGCAGCGCCACTGCCACACCCAGGAACCGAACTCGGGATCACCGTCGTTGTCCGTCGGGGTGTAGCTGGTGTCGGTCTCCCAGCAGGTGGAGCCGTTGTAGCCGGTCTCGCTGTCGACATCCGGCGGCACCATCTGGCTGAACTCGGCGCTGATCGCGGCGGCGTCGGGGGTGACGTGCTTGGCCGAGGTCGTGGTCGTCGACGTGGTGGACGCGGTGCTCGAATCGCCGCCGCCGGCCGCGACACCGATACCGATGAGCAAGGCGAGCACCAGCACGACCGCGATCACGATGCCGATGATCAGCCCGGTGTTGGACTTCGACGGCGGCCGCTGCGGGTACTGGGTGTAACCGCCACCCGTCGGCGGACGCGGCGGCGCCGCCGCGAACTGCTGGTGCGACTGCTGGGGGTAGGCGCCGCCGGTCTGCGGAGCGGGGGTCTGGTTGCGCATCGGGGGCGCGGTCATCGGGCCCTGGGTGTGTGCCGCGGTGCCCATCGGGCCCGCCGTCATCGCGTTGCCGGTCATCCCGGAACCGGTCATCGGGCCCTGCGTCGCAACGGGAAACGGCGAACCGGTCTGTGGGACGGCGCCGCCGGTGGTCGGGCGTTGGCCACCGGTGATCGGCATCCCCGGTCCCGTTCCCGGCCGGGCGAGCGGCAGCGCGGGCGAGCTCGGATTGCTCAGCGCGGCGGTCGCGGCGGCGGCGAAGTCCGAACACGTGGCGAACCGGTCGTCGGGACGCTTGGACATCGCCCTGGCCAGCACACCGTCGAGCGCGGGCGGCAGCCCGGGACGCACGCTGCTCAGCGGTGGCGGCGGCTGCTGCAGATGCCCCTGGATCACCGCGGCCGGGTTGGTCGCCGCGAACGGACCGGTCCCGGTGAACAACCAGAACAGCGTGCAGGCCAGCGAGTACTGGTCGGAACGGTGATCGAGGGCGGCGCCGGTGAGCTGCTCGGGGGAGGCGTAGGCGAGGGTGGCGGTGAAGGTGCCGGTCTGGGTGAGATGACCGGTGTCGTCCCGCAGGCGCGCGATACCGAAGTCGGTGAGGTACACCCGCTCGCCACGGCCCGCGCCCGAGCGGGCCAGCAGGATGTTGGCGGGCTTCACGTCGCGGTGCAGCACACCCATGCCGTGCGCGTAGTCCAGCGCGTCGGCGGTCTCCTTCACGATCTGCAGTGCCCGGGCGGGCGGCAGCGACTGCGCTTCCACCGAGGCGGCATCGATGCCGTCGATGAACTGCATGGAGATCCAGAGCTGTTCGTCGTCGAGGCCCCGGTCGTACACGGTGACGATGTTCGGGTGGTCCAAGCGTGCGACCAGGTCGGCCTCGCGTTCGAACCGCGCACGCACTTCCTGGTCGAAGAACATCTCGCGGTTGAGCAGCTTGAGCGCGGTGAGCCTCGGTAGACGCGGGTGCTTGGCGAGATAGACCGAACCCATGCCACCGCGGCCGAGCTGCCGTTCGATCACATAGCCGGCGAAGACATCTCCGTTGGCCAGCATGTCTGCTCCACTTCCCGCCGTGCGCCGGGACCCACCAGCGCACGCGCGTACCGAAAATCATCGAAACCATAGCAGTCGGTCACGAAACCGACGGGGCCCGCGAACTGCGGGCACACGATCACGGTGGGCGCCGGTGCTGCGGCGGCACGATGTAGCCGGGATGGTTACGGCCACCGGGAAAGTCGATGGTTCCGGGCCGGGTGGCCGGGCGCCGAGGCGGGACGGGATTGCCACCCGTCGACGGGCGCTGCGTGTGGGGCCGCTCGACGTGCGGATACGGCTGGGCGGGGGTGGCCGGTCGCGGCGTCGGGTAGGGCCGAGGGGCTTCCCGCGCCCGCAGGACCACACCGTTGGAGGTGTACTGCGGCTGGTGATGCCACGGGCCGGGCACGGCGAACAGCGCCGCCCGCGCCGCTTCGGCGAATTCGGCGCAACTGGCGTACCGGGCCGTCGGGTGTTTCGCGGTGGCCCTGGCCAGCACGGCGTCCAGCGTCGGGGGCAGGTCGGGACGCAGGCTGCGCAGGGGCGGAACCGGGGTGCTCATGTGCGCCTGGATCACCGCGGCCGGGCTCGGTCCGGGAAACGGCACCGAACCGGTGAGCATCCAGAACAGGGTGCAGGCCAGCGAATACTGGTCGGCGCGATGGTCCATCGGACCACCGGCCAGGTGCTCGGGCGCGGCATAGGCGAGGGTGGCGGTGATCGAGCCCGCCGAGGACAGGGTGGTCTCGCTGTCGCGCACGGCCGCGATGCCGAAGTCGGTGAGCACCACCCGCTCCGGGCGGCCGATGGGTGGCTTGGCGAGCAGGATGTTCGCCGGTTTCACATCGCGGTGCAGGACACCGCTCGCGTGCGCGAAGTCCAGCGCGGTGGCGGTCTCCGCCGCGATCTGCACGGCGCGACCGGGGGTCAGCACGTTCACATCGGCGGTCGCCACATCGGTCCCGGCGACGAACTGCATGGAGATCCACAGCTGATCGTCGTCGGTGCCACGGTCGTAGACATTGACGATGTTGGGGTGCTCGAGCTGGGCCACCAGATCGGCCTCGCGCTCGAAGCGGCGACGGATCTCCTCGTCGGCGGACAGATCGCGACTGAGCAGCTTCAGCGCCGTGAGCCGGGGTAGACGCGGGTGTCGGGCCAGGTACACCACACCCATCCCACCGTGGCCGAGCACACGTCGGATCGTGTAGCCGGCGAACACGTCGCCTTTGACCAACACGCGAAGTCACCCCCTCCAGGGCAGAGCACCCGTTCGAAATTCTACCGATGTATCTCCCGCCGACTCCCACGCGCAACATCGGCCGACCTTGTCGGTGCCGCGGATTAGGGTGTCAGCTATGCGCATTGGAGCACACGTTCGCGACGAGGGCGATCCGATCGGATTCGGCGAGAAGCTCGGCGCCGACGTCATCCAGATGTTCGTAGTCGATCCGCAGAGCTGGGACAAGCCGCAACCGCATCCGAAGGCGGCCGAGATCCTGGCCAGCCCGATCGACGTTGTCGTGCACTCGTCCTATCAGATCAACGTGGCCAGCCTGAACAACCGCCTGCGGATGCCCTCGCGCAACGCGGTCGCCCAGCAGGCGAAGGCGGCCGCCGAACTCGGCGCGTTCGGGCTGGTGGTGCACGGCGGGCACGTGCGCTCCGATGCCGAGATCGACACCGGCATCGACAATTGGCGCAAGCTGTTCGAACGCCAGCAGGACAAGGGCGGCTTCGCCGTGCCGATCCTGATCGAGAACACCGCGGGCGGTAACCACGCGATGGCCAGGCACTTCGACTCGATCGCCCAGCTGTGGGACGCCGTCGGCGACCACGGCGCCGGATTTTGCCTCGACACCTGCCACGCCTGGGCGGGCGGCGAGGAACTCGTCGGGGTGGTCGAGCGGATCAAGGCCATCACCGGCCGCATCGACCTGGTGCACCTGAACTCCTCGCGCGACGAGTTCGACTCCGGTGCCGACCGGCACGCCAACTTCGCCGACGGCACCATCGACCCGCAGCTGCTCGCCGAGGTCTGCCGCACCGCGGGCGCCCCGGTGATCCTCGAGACTCCGGTCGACGGAGTCGCCGACGACCTGGCGTATCTGCGGGAGAGCCTGGGCTGAGGGCTTTCGATCAGCGGGCGAGAAAACCTGTCTGTTCGATCGGATTCGCGGTGTGCTTGGGGCGTACCAACCGATCCACACAAGACAGAGGTGATCCCATGGTCGACCAGGCCCCCGTGACCGTGACCAAGCTCGGCGCCCATATCGGCGCGCGGCTCGACGGCGTCCGTCTCGGCGGCGAGCTGGACGCCGCGACCGTCGCCACCATCCGGCGCGCGCTCAACGAGCACAAGGTGATCTTCTTCCGGGGGCAGGACCACCTCACCGAGGACGGGCAGTACGAGTTCGCCCAGCTGCTCGGCAGCCCGACCACCCCGCATCCCACCGTGAAGTCACACGGGGTGAAGAGCCTGGCCATCGACTCGGAGAACGGGCGGGCCAACTCGTGGCACACCGACGTGACGTTCGTCGACCGAGTGCCCAAGGCATCGATCCTGCGGGCGGAGTACCTGCCGACCTACGGCGGCTCCACCACCTGGGCCTCCACCGTGGCGGCCTACGACTCGCTGCCCGAGCCGTTGAAGCTGCTCGCCGAGAACCTGCGTGCCGTGCACACCAACGTCTACGACTACGCCGCGAAGAACGTCGAGCCGCTGCGGCCCAAGTCCGAGCAGTACCGGGCCGAATTCCAGTCGACGTACTTCGAGACCGAGCACCCCGTCGTCCGCGTGCATCCGGAGACCGGGGAACGGGCGCTGTTGCTCGGGCATTTCGTGAAGAATTTCGTCGGCCTGTCGACCAGCGAGTCGCACGCGCTGTTCCGGTTGTTCCAGGACCGTGTGACCAGGCTGGAGAACACCACCCGCTGGAACTGGGCCGACGGCGACGTCGCCATCTGGGACAACCGCGCCACCCAGCACTACGCGATCGACGACTACGACGACCAGCCCCGCAGACTGACCCGCATCACCCTGGCCGGTGACATCCCGGTCGGCGTCGACGGGCGGGCGAGCAAGACCATAGCGGGCAATGCCGAAGAGTACTCGATCATCGAGGGCGTAGAGCTACTGGCCAGCTGATCGAAAGGTCTCGCCTGACCACCGCAAGAACATCGGTAACTCACCGGGCACGGGCCAACTCACCGCACATCTGGGGCTTGCCGCGTCCCCCAGGTCTCCCCGCACCGGAGTCTGGCCCAAAGTCGCGGAGAGGCGGGCAGGCGCTAGAGTTGCCGGGTGGCGGACAAGTGTATTCGGCCGTTGGACGGTGTTCGCGTCCTGGAACTCGGCAATTATGTGGCCGCTCCCACCGCCGGTCGTATTCTCGGTGATTTCGGTGCCGAGGTCATCAAGGTCGAACGGCCGGGTACCGGCGACGAGCTGCGGAATTGGCGGTTGTACGGCGGCGACACCTCCATGCTGTATCGCACGGTGAACCGCAACAAGAAGTCGATCGTGCTCGATCTGCGCACCCAGGCGGGCCGCGATATCGTGCTCGATCTGCTCGCGCACTGCGATGTGCTGCTGGAGAACTTCCGGCCGGGGATGCTGGAGAAATGGGGCCTCGGGCCCGAGGTGCTCGAGCAGGTGAACCCGAATCTGGTGATCACCCGGATCTCGGCTTATGGCCAGACCGGTCCGATGGCGTCGCGGCCGGGCTTCGCCGCCGTGGCCGAGGCCGTGGGTGGGCTGCGCGAACTCGTCGGCGACCCCGACCGGCCGCCGGTGCGTGTCGGGGTGTCCATCGGTGACTCCATCGCGGGCATCTACGCCGCGTTCGGCACCGTCATGGCCCTGTTCCAGCGTGAACGCATCGGCCGGGTGCCGCAGGCCGAGCGCATCATCGACGTGGCGCTCAACGAGTCGATCCTGTCGGTGATGGAATCGCTGGTGCCCGATCACCTGGCCTACGGCATCAACCGTGAACGGGTCGGTGGCCGCATGGAGGGCATCGCCCCGAGCAACGCCTATCCGACCAGCGACGGGTTCAGCATCATCATCGGCGGCAACGGCGACGCCATCTTCCAGCGGTACATGCGGGTCATCGACCGTCCCGACCTGGCCGTCGACCCGGAACTGGCCGACAACGCCGGACGCTGGCGCCACCGCGAGCGACTCGACGCGGCGATCGCCGAATGGACCGTGCGCCACACCCGTGGCGAGGCGCTGAAGCTGCTCGACGCCGCCGCGATCCCGTGCGGACCCATCTACACCGCGGCCGATATCGTGGCCGACGAGCAGTACCGAGCTCGAAACATGATCCAGTCGTTCCCGGTCGAGGTGGGCGAGCCCGAACCCAAGCAGGTGGGTTTCACCGGCATCGTCCCGGTGATCGGGGGTGCGTCGCTGCCGATCCGCGCTGTCGGCCCCGACCTCGGTGAGCACACCAGGGAGGTGCTCGGTGGGCTGCTGGGGATGACCGACGATCAGATCGACGCGCTGGAGGCATCGTGACCAGACGAGTACACGGTCGGCGCCGTCCACCGGTCCGCAGCAAGTGGGAACCACGCGGACCGGGCCATGTGCGTCCGACGGTGCACCCCACCCCGGCCAGCGTCGGCGACAAACCGTGCGGCGGGGTGATGTGTGTGCCCGCGCAGGAACCGGAGCACCGGCGATGACCGCGCTGCTGCGCGATGTCACCCTGCGCGACGGTTTGCAGCTCACCGGCAAGGTGCTGCCGGTGGAGTACAAGATCGACGTGGTGCGCCGACTCCTGGCCGCCGGGGTGCCCGCACTGGAGATCGGTTCGATGGCTCGGCCCGATCTGGTCGCGCCGATGGCCAACTCGCTCGAGCTGATCGCCGCGCTCACCCCCGATGAGCTGGCGAAATGCTGGGTGTGGGTGGCCACGCCACGACACGTCGAGAAGGCCGCCGAGGCGGGCGCGCGCAATTTCCAGTACTGCTTCTCGGTGTCGGACGCCCACAACAAGGCCAATATCGGGCGTGATACCGAGACCTCGGTGGCCGCGATGCCGGACGCCATCCGGCTGGCGAACGAGGCGAACGGTTCGATCCAGCTGTGCCTGGCGACCAGCTTCACCTGCCCGTTCGACGGCCCGGTCGACCCCGAACGGGTGCTCGCCATCGCCCGCGACCCGCGCACCGACGGCGCCACCGACATCGTCCTCGCCGACACCCTCGGCCAGGCCGCGCCCGGCCAGGTGAGCACGCTGGTCACCGCTGTCCGCGACACCACACCGGCGCGGCGCATCGTCTTCCACGGGCACGACACCTGGGGGATGGGTGTGGCCAACACCCTCGCCGCGATCCAGGCGGGCGCGGGCATGGTCGACGGTGCCCTCGGCGGTCTCGGCGGCTGCCCCTTCGCGCCCGGCGCCAGCGGCAACACCGCTACCGAGGACATCCTGTTCGCCACCCGCCCGTCCTGGTTCGGCCCCGACGAACTCACGCGGCTGGTCGGGCTCACCGAGGAGTTGCTCGCCGAACTGGGTGAGCCCAACCGATCACGCACCGCCGAGGGCGCGCGGTCGAAGGCCGACGCCTTCGAGTGGGTCATCCGGTAGGCATCGGGGGAATCCCGGATGGCGCCGGTGACGGCGGCCCGCCAGACTGGACACCATGACTTCACACCCCACGGGGACCGAGGCCGTCGATACGGCGGCCGCCACCGAGATCGCCGCCGCAGCACAGGACCTGGTGAAGCTGTACGGCTCCGGCGATACCCAGGTCAAGGCCCTCGACGGGGTATCGGCGGACTTCGCGCGTGGCGAGTTCACGGCCATCATGGGACCGTCCGGTTCGGGCAAATCGACGCTCATGCACTGCCTGGCCGGGCTCGACAGCGCCAGCGGCGGCCAGGTCCGCATCGGTGACACCTCGCTCACCGGCCTGTCCGACAAGCAGATGACCGCGCTGCGCCGCGATCGCATCGGCTTCGTCTTCCAGGCGTTCAATCTGGTTCCCACGCTCTCCGCGCTGGAGAACATCACCCTCCCGCTCGACATCGCGGGCCGCAAGGCCGACCAGGACTGGCTCGAGACCGTGGTGAAGCGGCTCGGCCTCGCCGACCGGCTCACCCATCGACCGAGCGAACTGTCCGGTGGGCAGCAGCAGCGGGTGGCCTGTGCCCGCGCGCTGGTCGGCAAACCGGAGATCATCTTCGGCGACGAACCGACCGGCAACCTCGACTCGCATTCCTCCGGTGAGGTGCTCTCGATCCTGCGTGCCTCGGTCGACGAATTCGGTCAGACCGTCGTGATCGTCACCCACGACCCGCGCGCGGCCGCTTACGCCGACCGGGTGGTGTTCCTCGCCGACGGCCGTATCGTCGACGAACTGCGCGATCCGACACAGGACTCGATCCTCGACCGGATGAAGGCGCTGGAGACCAAGTGAACACAGCATCGCGTCGTGATTCCATGAGGGGCGGCGGTCGGGTGACGGGTGGGCCGATGCGCAGGGTCGCCTTGCGTAATCTCGCCGCGCACAAGGTGCGGTTGGCCCTGACGGTGTTGTCGGTGGTGCTCGGCACCGCGTTCATCTCCGGGTCGTTCGTGTTCACCGACACCTTGCAGCGCACCTTCGACGGGATCTTCGCCGGTCAGGCCGAGGGTGTCGACGTGCGGGTGGGACCGAAGGACCAGCAGTCGCTCGGTGTGCCGACCAATATCGTCGCCGCATTGGCCAAGGCCGAGGGCGTCGAGCGTGTCGCGCCCGCCGTGAACGGCCCGATCGTGCTGCTGCAGCCCGACGGCAAGAAAGCCGTTCAGACCGGGGGTGCGCCGAGTTTCGGCCTGTCGTACCTGCCGCCGGAACAGGCTGTCGAGACGCCCGACAAGTTCGTGGCGGGTGTGCCGCCCGCGCAGCCGGGCGAGATCGCGCTCAATGTCGGTGGTGCCGAGAAGGCCGGGCTGAAGGTCGGTGACAAGACCAAGGTGCTCGTCCCCTCCAAGGGCGACCCGTTCGAGGTGACCCTCACCGGCATCTACGAGATGCCGGGCGCCGAGGGCGGCGGGGTGATCGCGGTGCTGTTCACCGACCAGCAGGGCCGCAAGCTGTTCACCGACGGCAACTACGTGGCCTACGCCGATATCCGGGCCGCACCGGGGGTCGCGGCCGACGACCTGCGCGACCGGCTTGCCACCGGCCTGCCGAACCTGAAGGTGCAGAACTCCGACGAGGTCCGTGAGGACATGAAGAAGGAGATCTCGGAGGCCCTCACCTTCATCAACTACTTCCTGCTCGCCTTCGGGGCGATCGCCCTGATCGTCGGCACGTTCATCATCTACAACACCTTCTCGATGATCGTGGCGCAGCGGTTGCGTGAGCTCGCGTTGCTGCGCGCGATCGGGGCGAGCCGTCAGCAGGTCGGCCGTTCGGTGGTCGGCGAGGCGGTGGTGATCGGGTTGATCGGCAGTGCGATCGGTCTCGGCGCGGGCATCGCGCTGGCGTTCGGGTTGTCGGCGTTGCTCAACGCGTTCGATGTCGGTTTGCCGACGGGGTCGCTCACGGTGCTGCCGCGTACCGCGGTCGTCGCGCTGCTCGTCGGCTTGCTGGTGACCGTGGCCAGTGCCTACGCACCGGCCCGCCGCGCCGCGAAGGTGCCGCCGGTGGAGGCGATGCGCTCCGAATTCGCCAGTGCCGGTGAATCCTTGCGACTGCGTACGGTCCTCGGCGCGGTGCTCGCCGTGGCGGGTGGTGTGCTGGTGTATCTCGGCGCCCAGGGCACGGGCAAGAGCGCGGCGATCACCGTCGGCGTCGGTGCGCTCGGCCTCATCCTGGCGGTGCTGCTGGCCGCGCCCGCGCTGTCGCGGCCGATGGTGATGGTGCTCGGTGTGCTCACCCGGCCGTTCGGGCCGATGGGGCGGATGGCACGCAACAACGCGGTCCGCAATCCGCGTCGCACCGCCGCCACCGCCTTCGCGCTCACGCTCGGTCTGATGCTGGTCTCGGCCATCGGCATTCTCGGCGCGTCCGCGAAGACCAGCGTGGCCGTGCTCATCGACAAGGGTGTGAAGGCCGAGTACGTGCTGGCCGGTCCGCCGATGCTCGGTGTGGCGATCGGTGCGGTCGACGCGGTGCGCCAGCAGGTTCCGCAGGTCGAGGAGGTCACCGGGATTCGCATCGTCGGGTTCCGGCTCGGTGAGGAACGGGTCGGTGGAACCACCCTTGAGGGACCGATCGACCCGGTGATGGATATCGAGATGCGCGAAGGCTCGAGCGTCATCGGCGAACGGGGCATGCTCGTCGGCGAGACCGAAGCGGCCGACCGCGGCTGGGAACTCGGGGAGAAGGTGACCATCACCAGCCTCGACAACGCGCGGCTCGAGTTGACCGTCGGCGGCATCTACGCCGACTCGCCGCTGCTCGGGACGATGGTCGTCGACCCGCGACTCTACGAACAGCTGATGCCGCAGAAGTTGCGGACGAACGCGATCGTGCTGGTGAAGGCGCAGCCGGGCGCCGATGTCGCCGCCATGCGGACGAATCTGGAGAAGGCCACCGAACCGTTCGCGGTGGTGCAGGTGCAGGACCACGAACAGTTCAAGGGCGCTCAGGGCCAGCAGATCAACACGCTGCTCGCCATTCTCTACGGCCTGCTCGCGCTGGCGGTGGTGATCGCGGTGCTCGGCATCATCAACACCCTCGCGCTGTCGGTGGTGGAGCGTCGCCGGGAGATCGGCATGCTGCGCGCTGTCGGCACTCAGCGTTCGCAGGTTCGCCGAACGATCTACCTGGAATCCATGTTGATCGCGATCTTCGGTGCCATCGTGGGGCTGATCCTCGGTATCGCCCTCGGTGTCGGCTTCCTGCGCACCCTGCGTGACATGGGTATCGACCAGATCGATATCCCGTGGTCGCAGCTGGTGGTGATGCTGATCGCCTCCGGGGTGGTCGGTGTGCTGGCGGCGGTGTGGCCGGGTGTGCGGGCCGCGCGGACGCCACCGTTGGCGGCTATCGCGGACCTGTAAGAGCGACGAACCCGTCGGGCCCCGGGAGTGGATTCCGGGGCCCGACGGTTTTCGGGTCAGGCGGGGTACCGGTCGAACCAGTCGTCGGTGGGTCCGCCGTGCTCGTCCCTCGGTGGGGTGAGCCCGAATTCGGTGCAGTAGTCGGTGGCCAGGCGTTCGAGGACCGGGCGCGCGTCGACGGTGCGCGCCCAGCGGTGGGGCAGGGCGCCGCGGCCGTAGCGGGCGCCGAGCAGGCTTCCCGCGATCGAGCCGGTGGCGTCGCTGTCACCGGAGTGGTTCACCGACAACAGCAGTCCGGTGCGGACGATGACGTGGCCGGGCCCACCGACGGTTTCCGCCGCCAGCATGGCGTAGACGGCGATCGCCAGCGCTTCGGGGCCGATCCAGCCCGCGCCGAGGGTCTCGAGGTCTTCGGGGCGGGGCACGCGCGCGGCGCGAGCCGTGCGGGTGGCCAGCGCGATCGCCGCTTCGAGGGCGGCCGTCGTCTCCGCGTGGTGCGGGTAGGTCGCGAGTTCGGCCAGCGCCTGGTCCAGTGCGGTTCTGGACGCGACGCCCCGGCTCAGCTGATAGATCAGCGTGGCGAGCACGCCCGCAGGCAGCCACCCGCTGGGGTGACCGTGGGTGAGCGCGGCGGTGTCGCAACCCAATTCGAAGATGGCGGTGAGCGCGGCCCCGGAACGGTCGGCGGCGTAGCCGAATCCGCAGGGCGCCGACCGCATCAGCGCGCCACTGCCTTTGGAATGGTTGATCGGCCGGTCGCGGGTGCCGAGCGGGTTCGTTGGCTCCCGGCGTTCGGCCACCGCGCGCAACGAGGTGTACACCGAGTTCGCGACGCCGCGCTGCTCGATCAGCTCGCGATGGCCCGCCAGGGAGCTGTGCAGGGCGGTCGGTTGCTCGGGCAATTCACCCACCTGTCCACGCAACCACACGAGCATCCCCTGCTGCAGCAGACCGAGCGTCGCGCCGCCGATGCCCTTGGCCCGCGCCCGCACCGAACCCCGGATGAGCGCCTCGACGGTGAAGGCGGTCAGCTGAGTTTCCTCGGAGATGCGCAGCTGGTCGGCCTCGTCGGTCACCCCGAGATACCCGTACTCGTCGCGGATCCGACGCAGGGACAGAGTCTCGACCGGTGCGCCGAGTGCGTCGCCGATCGCACCACCGAGCAGGCAGCCGTGTACCGCGTTCAGCCATTCGACCGCACCGTGCGGTTTCCCGGTGTCGGAGTGTGCTTTTCGTGCGTCGGGCGAGGCGAGCGCGTGCGCGCCGCGCGTTCGCGGCTCGCCGGTGCGGATCACCGGGATACCCGCCGACACGGCGGGGTTGCCGGTGGGTGCGGACGTTTCCGTGTCGGCGGCTGTGCCGTCGTCGACGGGTCTGCCGACGGCGGTGGGATCGCCGCGGTGGTGCGGCGGCAGGCGGTGATCGCCGGTGTGCGGACGTGGCGTGGCCGGTTGTCGACCGGTGCGCGGGGGTCGGCGCAGTGCGTCGGTGAGGGCGGCGGCGAAGGCCGTGCAGGTGGGGAAGCGGTGCGCCGGATTCTTCGCGAGGGCCTTGGCGAGGACCGCGTCGACGGCGGTGGGGAGGCTGGCGCGCCGCGTGCTCGCCGACGGTGGCGCAGCGTTGAGGTGGCCGAGCATGACGGTGGCCGGATTGGGCGCGTCGTAGGGGCCGCTGCCGGTGAGCAAGCGGAAAACAGTGCAGGCCAAGGAGTACTGGTCGCCGCGACCGTCGAGGGGTTCGCTGCTGAGCTGCTCAGGGGAGGCGTAGGCGATGGTTGCGGTGAACTGGCCGGTGCGGGTCAGGCCGACGGAGTCGTCGAGGAGTTTGGCGATGCCGAAGTCGGTGAGTACCACCCGTTCGTCGAAACCCGCGCCGACACCCGCCGTGCGCGAGAGCAGGATGTTGGCGGGCTTCACATCGCGGTGCAGCACACCCTGGCGGTGCGCGTAGTCCAGCGCGCCAGCGGTCTGGGTGACGATCTGGGCGATGCGCTCGGTCCCGAACTCCGCCGCCGGGATCGCCGCCGCGTCCACACCGTCGACGAACTGCATGGCGATCCAGCACCGTTCGTCCTCGACCCCACGGTCGTAGACGGTGATGATGTTCGGATGGTCGAGCTGGGCGATCACATCGGCTTCCCGCTCGAACCTGGTCCGGATCTCGGTGTCGGCGAACAGCTCCCGGTGCATGAGCTTGAGCGCGGTGAGGCGTGGCAGCCTGCGGTCCTTCGCCGCGTACACCGCGCCCATCCCGCCGCGTCCCAGTTCTCGTTCGATGACGAAACCGGCGAAAACCGCCCCGCGCCGCACCATCGCTCACCCCGTTCACCGAATCCGATCGTTGGCAGCCTAATCGGCGCGGTCGCTCGCCGAGTCGTTGTCACACCGCCGGGGCGTGGGTGTGTGCCCATCGGGTGATGTCGCCGCGGTCGAGCGCGGTGGCGAGCAGGTCGGGGAATTTGTCCGGTGTACAGGCGAAAGCCGGGATTCCCAGGGCCGCCAGTGCCGCCGCGTTGTCGTGATCGTAGGCGGGGGCACCCTCGTCGGAGAGCGCGAGCAGCACGACCACCTGGACGCCTGCCTCCTTCATCGCGTTGCACCGGCGCAGCATCTCCTCGCGCACCCCGCCCTCGTAGAGGTCGGAGATGAGCACGAACAGGCTGTCGGTGGGTCGGGTGATGAGCGATTGGGAGTAGGCGATGGCGCGGTTGATGTCGGTGCCGCCGCCGAGTTGGGTGCCGAACAACACGTCGACCGGGTCGCTGAGCTGTTCGGTGAGATCGACGACCTCGGTGTCGAACACCACCAGCGAGGTCTTCAACGACCGCATCGAGGCCAGCACCGCGCCGAACACCGAGGCGTAGACCACGCTGGCCGCCATCGAGCCGGATTGGTCGATCGCGAGCACCACATCGCGCTGGATCGCCTGCGACTTGCGGCCGTAACCGACGAGTCGCTCGGGCACGACGGTGCGGTGTTCGGGCAGGTAGTTGGCCAGATTCTTGCGGATGGTCCGGTCGAAATCGATATCGCGCAGCTTCGGGCGGTGGGTACGCGCGGCCCGGTTGACCGCGCCCGACACGGCCGCGACCGTCTTGGCCGCGATGCGCTGCTCGATCTCGCGCACCACCTTCTCCACCACCATCCGGGCGGTCGCCTTGGTGGTCTCGGGCATCACCCGATTGAGACCGAGCAGCGTACCGACCAGGTGCACATCGGGTTCCACCGATTCCAGCAGCTCCGGCTCCAGCAGCAGCTGCGTGAGGTTGAGCCGTTGCACCGCGTCGCGCTGCATCACCTCGACCACGGTGGCGGGGAAGTAGGTGCGGATGTCGCCGAGCCACCGCGCCACCCGGGGCGCCGAGCCACCGAGCCCGCCGGACCTTTTCGCCGAGGTGCCCGCCTCGCCGGTGTTGTACAGGGCGCTGAGCGCCTGGTCCATGGCCTGATCCGCCCCCGATCCCAGCCCGCCGAGTTGTTCTTCGGCGGCGGAGCCGAGTACGAGACGCCAACGGCGAGCGTGGGTTTCGTCGTTACCGGTCATGGTGACGCTCCTGATGATCGTCGGACGTGCGGACTCGCGGACCCGGGATGTTCGCCCGGTCCGGGGACGGCGGGCCGGGGTAGGTACTCATCCGGCGGCGCCGAGAATGGTGGCGGCGGCGCGCAGGGCCAGCTGTCCGCGCGTCGGGTCGATGGTCGTGGCGTTCGTAGCCGCGGCCGGGGCGGGGCCGGTATCGCGTAGGGCTTGGCCGATGGCGCGGCGTTCGCCCGATTCGAAGGAACCGAAGGTTCGACGGAGTAGGGGCAGGGTGGCGACGAACTGGTCTTCGGGGAGATCGCGCAGCCAGTCGTCGATGCGGCGCAACAGGTCTCGGTCGTGGACCAGCAGGAGACCTCGGCCGCCGAGGAAGCCGTCGATCCAGGCGGCCTTGGCGGCGGGGGTGTTGCCGACCGAGAGCGCTGCCGAGAGCCTGCGCGCCGAGTCGGCGTCATCGATGCGTTCGGCGTCGCACAGGAGTCGAACGGCACGGCCGCCGATGGCGCCGTGCACGTCGTCGCGGTCGGCGATCCGGTGCAGGGTGGCCAGCCACTCGGTGGTCGAGCGGGTGTCGTCGCGGGTGCTGATGGCCGTGTGGGCGGCGTCGATCTGGCGGCGCAGCGCCTCGGCGGCGTCGGTGTCCAGACCGGTCACCGCACCCGGCAGACCGGCACAGATGCGCACGAGCAGACCGTCGGCCACGTGCTCGAGTGCCTTGGTGTCGGTGCCTCGCACGTCGCCGTAGCGCAGCGTGCGGGTCAGGCCGGGCAGGGCGCCGAGCAGGTGGGTGACGTCGTGGTCCAGGGCGGCAGCCGCCTCCAGGCGGGCGATCAGGCCGTCGGTGGCGCCACCGAGGTCGGCGAGCAACGCCAGTTCGAGGGCGTCGGCGAGTTCGGTGACCGACACGCCCTCGCGGCTCGCGGTGTCGAGGATCTTGGCTTCCGCCGCGGTCCGCAGCGTGGTGCCCCACACGGCGGCCTCGACGATGCGCACCTCGAACTCCGGTTCCCACCGCAGCGACCAGGTTTCCCGGAAGGTGCCGGTGCTGCGCACCTCGCCCACGGTCGGGGTGCCCCACTCGATGCCGAGCAACCGCAGTCGGTGCAGCAGGTGCGAGCGTTCGACATCGCGTTCCTTGCGCAGATCGAGATCGACCGTGCGAATGAGGGCTTCCTGCTCGAGCCGCAGGGTCTTGATGCGCGCCCGCAGGTCGGCGGCCAGCGGAACGGTCGGCGTGTTCTCCGGCACGGCACCGAGCGTTTCGCCGACGACGAGCTCGTCGACGACCAACCGCAGCATGGTCTCGTCCCCGCCGCACATCACCGACCGCACGGCCTCGGTGACCTCCGACAACCCGGCCAGCGGCCGCCCCCGCAGCGCCGCGAGTGTGTCGGCCAGACGGACGGATTCGATGATGTGGGCGCTCGACACCGGGAGATCGTGCTCGCGCAGCACGCCAGCCACCTTCGTCAACCACCGCGCCACCGGCCGCTCGGTCTCGGTGAACAAGTGGTGATACCAGCCGGGTGAGGTGACCCCCGCGCCGTACCCCGACCCCGAGGCGAGCCGCGAGTGGGTCCACGGCACCCAGGTCAGCGACGCTTTCGTCTTCGGAAGTCCCTTCAACAGACGGGTATCCGGCGCGGCCGGTCCCAGCGGTCCCGCCAGCGCGGGCGCGTGCCACGCACCGCACACCACCGCGACCCGTCGCGCCCCACCCTTGAGCGCTTGGCGGATCGTCTGGCGCATGTACGCCTCCCGCCGCAGCGTGTGCTCGTCGACGACCAGCGGTCCGGCCCCCGCCGCTTCGGGGAGCAACTGGGCCAGACCGGCATCGTCGGGCGATTCAGCCCGAGGTGCCGGATCGGCAGGCGCGGCCGAGTCGGTCGACGTCAGCGGTTCGATCGTGGGATCGCTCGCCTCCGTATGTGTCGTGGACTCGTCCGAACCAGCGACGAGTGTGTCGCGGTCTGGTTGTGTGGCGCGGCCGTTGGAATCGGGTGGCACATCCAGATCGAGGCCCGCACGGGGATTGCGGGCATTCGGGCCTGGTTCGGATTTCTCACCGTCCGGCGCGGTCGGTGCTGTGCCGGACGGCGCGTCTTCGCGCAGTGCCGCCATCGCCTCGGTGATGGCGTCGAAGGCGGCGGTATCGGGGACCGATTCGACCACGGCGTCCCACCAGCGTTCGGCGTCGTCGAAACCGGCGGCCGAGGCGAGGGCGGCCAAAGGGTCGGTGCGGTCGGCGCGGGTGTCGTCCTCGATGGCGAGGACGGTGGTGGCGGGCAGGTCGCAGAAGCGGACCGGGACACCGTTGTCGACGCCGTATCGCATGGCCTGCCACTCCGGGGAGAACACCGCGAAGGGCCAGAAGGCGGCCCGGGCGGGGGAATCCGGGACGTAGGCCAGCAGGGCGACCGGTGGGCTCATCGTGTCGGCGGCAACGAAACCGACCAGCGGATCGGCGTCGGCGGGCCCCTCGATGAGGATCGTGTCCGGCCGGAACTCCGCGAGTGCCTGCGCCAACGACCGTGCCGATCCCGGCCCGTGATGCCGGATACCGAATACCCGGGTCACCGGTTCGTCGGCAGTCGGCTCGTCGCGGGCCGGGTCCGGCCTGGTCCCGCCTGTGTGTTCGCTCATCGAAAACCCCATGTGTGCTGTGTGATCCGTCCGCCCCGTCGCCCCGGGATCAGCTGGCGATGTCGCGGCAGGCGCGGTAGAAATCGGCCCAGTCGGGGCGTTCGCGAACGACGGCCTCGAGGTATTCGGTCCAGATCACCGCGTCGGCGACCGGGTCCTTGATCACCGAACCGAGCACGGCGCCCGCGATGTCGGAGGCACGCAGCACTCCGTCACCGAAGTGGGCGGACAGGGCGAGTCCGTTGGTGATCACCGAGATCGCCTCGGCGGTGGACAGCGTGCCCGAGGGCGACTTCAGTTTGGTCCGCCCGTCGACGGTGATGCCCGAGCGCAGCTCACGGAACACCCGGACCACTCGCCGCACCTCCTCGGCGGCGGCCGGAACCGTCGGCAATTCCAGTGCGGCGCCGAGCTGTTCGACCCGGCGGCTGACGATCGCCACCTCGGAATCCTCGTCGGCGGGCAACGGCAGCACCACGGTGTTGAAGCGGCGACGCAGCGCCGAAGACAGATCGTTGACACCTCGGTCGCGGTCATTGGCCGTGGCGATCACATTGAAACCCTTGGCCGCTTGCACTTCCGCCCCGAGCTCGGGAACCGGAAGCGTCTTCTCGGACAGGACGGTGATGAGCGCGTCCTGCACATCGGAGGGGATACGGGTGAGCTCCTCGATCCGGGCGATCGCGCCGGTGCGCATGGCCGTCATCACCGGTGACGCCACCAGCGCCGCATCGCTCGGCCCCTCGGCGAGCAGCCGCGCGTAGTTCCAGCCGTAGCGGATGGCTTCCTCCGCGGTTCCTGAGGTGCCTTGCACGAGCAGCGTCGATTCGCCGCTGATGGCGGCCGAAAGATGCTCCGACACCCAGGTCTTCGCCGTACCCGGTACGCCGAGCAGCAGCAGCGCGCGATCGGTCGCCAGGGTCGCCACGGCCACCTCCATCAGCCTGCGCGGCCCGACGTACTTGGGCGTGATGACCGTGCCGTCGGCGAGCGTGCCGCCGAGCACATAGGTCACCACCGCCCACGGCGACAACTGCCACGACGGCGGGCGCGGCCGGTCGTCGACGCGCGCCAGCGCGGCCAGTTCGTCGGCGAAGGCCTGCTCGGCGTGCGGACGCAGCAGGGTGGTTGCGGATTCGGTCGTGGTCATGACAGCTCCTCGAGCATGGTGGCGCGTTCGGTGAGATCGGTGGCGAGTGTGCGGAAGGCCTGATGCCAGGCGGGATCGTCGGTGGCCTCGGCCAGCGCGGTGACGCGGGCGGCCAGGTCGACGGGCAGGTGGACGCCCGCCGCGGTGAGCAGGGCGCGATCGGTGTAGACACCCGCGCCGGAATGCGGTTGGCGGGAGGTGGTCCTGGCGCGCTCGCCGAGCAGCCGCAGCACGTGGGCGGCGACCCGGTCCGGCCACGGATGATCGAGGCCGGGCAGGATCGCGTGCAGTTCGGTGAGCTGATGCGCGTCCAGGTCGAGCACGTGCTCCACGCGGTCGGCGGGATCGAGCAGGGTGAACAGTTCGCGGCGGCGCAGCACCGCCTGTTCGGTCGGCGTCGCCCGGGCGAAAAGTTCTCGCGCCCAGGTGGTGTCGCGGGCGGCCAGGGCGGCGTCGACCCAGCCGTCGACGATCGCTTTGGCGTAGCGCACGGGCAGCGACAGAGCGAGCGCGGTCGCCGCGGTGTTCTCGGGGGTGGTGCGCAGGATCCGCGTCCAGGCCGACAGCGGGGCGGCGGCCACCACCTGGTGCAGCGTCTGCACCGAGGCGTCGGAGTTGTCCCAGCGCAGTTTCGGCTGGTCGGTGCCGTCGGTGATGCCGTCGCGGCGGGCCTCGGCGCCCACGTCGGCGGGGACCCGCACCTCGAGTCCGCCGTCGGACCCGATCCGGAGCCACGCGGTGAGCAGCGCGGTCATCCTGGCGCCGTACGCGGAATCGGGCAGCCGGGCGAGCAGACCGGTGGCTGTTCGCCGCACATCGCCGCGCCGGTCGTCGAGCGCCCGTTCGAGCAGCGCTTCGTCGGCGGCGTGCGCTCCGATGGCGAGCAGGCCGAGGAGTTCGGCTTTGATCGGCCCCGATTCCTTGGGCCAAGCGGTGGTCAATGCCTCGAGCCCGCGTGCCGGGTCGACCCGCCGCAGGTTCGCGAGCCAGTCCCTGCGTTCACCGGGCGTGCCGAACAGCCATATGTCCTGTGCGGCCGGGCTTTCGGCGGAGCCCGCTCGGTCCGCGGCTGGATCCGTGGTCGCGTGCGCACCCGCCACCGCAGGGTCCTTGCCGGACGAGGTATGGTCGACCGGGAACTCGTCGACCAGCTTCGACCAGGCCGGATTGCGTGCCGCCAGCCACCGTCCACGCCGCCCGGCCAACCGCAACAACGGAGCGCGCAGCGCGGGGTCCGACGCCGCCGACAACGCCTGGACGCACAGCACATCGGGCAAGCGGTAGTCGAACGGCTCGGCGGCGGCGAACCATTCAGGGAGGAACGCCGACTTCTCTGTGAGCAGGCGGCTGAGCCGGTCGGCCGAACGGCGTGGCAACAGCGGACGCGGATCGTCCACGGCCGGCTCGGGTTTCGGCGCCGTACCGGGCACTCGCCCGCCCCGCAGATACAGGTCCTGCAACGCGGCGGTCTCCAGCAGCTTGGTCGCGGGGTCACCGCCGCGCTGCGGCACCGCGTC
Organism: Nocardia caishijiensis NBRC 108228; assembly: GCF_001612825.1. Lineage (GTDB taxonomy): Bacteria > Actinomycetota > Actinomycetes > Mycobacteriales > Mycobacteriaceae > Nocardia > Nocardia caishijiensis. The sequence goes on from NZ_BDBE01000034.1 coordinate 101,438, forward strand.
CGCGACGGCGGAATCGAGGTGCACACCGTCGAGTCCGCGACGTGCGGTACCGAGCAGGGCGACCGAAACCAGCTCGGCGAGTTCGGGACTCGCGGCGGTATCGGTGGGGAAGTCGGTGTCGAGGTCGTGCGTCTCACCCGCGCTGAACACCGACACCGGATCCAAGCCCTCGGCCGACCACTGCCCGGCCACCGTCACCGGATGACCACCCGAGACCGCGAGCAACCGCCACGGCCGGACACCGGCGGGCAGCGGCAACGCGGTGCCCTCGGCGTCGACGAGGTGCCAGCCGTGCTCGTCGACGGCGGGAACCACCTCGGTGAGCAAGGCGGGGACCGAACGCACCAGGGGATCCGCGCCGAGGGCGGCGGCGTAGGCGTCGAGCACATCGGTGATCGCGGTGCCGGTGGCGGGGACGGTGGTGAACGGTTCCGGCGCACCGTGGCGCGCACCCCATTGCACCCGCAGTGGTACGGGGCCGGGGTAGTAGTGCAGGTCCGCGTCGACTTCGTTGCCGGGCGCGGGCACCTCACCGGTGAAATTCGGTGTCCCGAAGGAGTGTTCGATCAGCAGCGCCCACCGGCCACTGCTGCGACCACGCAGCCAGGTGCGGCGGGCGTGCAGCCGCTCCTCCTCGCTCACCCGCATACCGAGCACCTGCCAGCGGTCCCGTACCGCGGGTTCGGCGAGCACCGTCTCGGCCTGCACCGGGTACCCGATGTGGGATCGGATGCCTGCCTGTAGCGGTTCGGGCAACGCGTCGAGCGTGCGGTGGGCCAGGACCAGCAGATGCAGCCGCGCGTACTCGCGCAACAGCAACTCGGGCCAGTGTTCGGTGGTGGCCACCGCCGAGGGCAGCCTGCGCAGCGCTTCCGCGATCCGGGGCGCCTGGGCATCGACCATCCGCGCCGCGACGGCCTCGTAGGCGGCGAAGGAGCGGTCGGTCTGGGCCAGGCCGGTGCGCACCTGGTCGGTGAGCCAGACATGCAGCTCCGCCAGCCCCGCCGCCACCCGGCCACGCCGCTGCTCGACCGCCGCGGCCGACGGCGCCGACTTGGCCTTCGGCGCGGCGGTGGCCTTGGCCGCACGTCCCGCGAGCCACTCGGCCGCGAAGTCGGCGGCCGCCTCCCGGGTCGGAACCGCACCGCTCGACCAGGCCAGCAGCAACGACAGGGCGTGCTTGCAGGGAAACTTCCGGCTCGGGCACGAACACTTGTACGCGGGGCCGGAGAGATCGACGATCGTCTGGTAGGGCTTGGCCCCGCTGCCCTGGCACAGCCCCCATACCGCGTTCCCCGCGGCGCCGGTGTCGCGCCAGCGACTCGCCAGCTTGCGCGCGGCAGCCACGGAGCTCGCGTCGGGTGCGAGCGCACGGACCTGGTCCTCGGTCCACGGCGCGGATGTGTCGGTCATCGGTTCCCCCGTTCTCTGTCGCCGAAATATCTACCCGAGCCCACCGACAACTTCGCCCGTGCACGAGGAAGCGCCTGGAAAACACTGGTGCCGTGGAAAATTCGCGCCTCAACTCTTGCTGTGTGGGGCGAACTCTGGCATTCTGACCTGTTCGGTTCGACCGGACCGCCCGGGCCGCTCAACGCAGCGTAGCGCGGGTGAGAGCACCTCATCGAGCTGCCCGCCGGGGTGGGCGAGGGGTGGACATCGAGGGCCGCCTCGCGGCGCCACGATGGCCATTCCACTCCCGCGGGCAGATTCGCTGGGGCGCAGCGCATCCCCTGGGCGAACGCCCGGCGATCGGGTAGCGTTTCGGGCACAGTTGCGCGCGGGGCGCGAAGGGGGTGTCGCCAGTGTGCTCGGACCGCATCACCGAGGTGGTCGCGCGCGAGCTCGCCGCCGACCCGGCTGTGGAGGACCGGGTCGCCGATTGCGTGCTCGCGGCGCTCACCGAGGTCGACGATGCCGTCGACACCGCCGATGCCGGTGACACGGGCGTTTTCCTGCGGGCCGTCACTGTGCACGGATTCCGTGGCATCGGGCCCACCGCCACCCTTCGCCTGAATCCCGGTCCCGGCCTCAGCCTGGTCGTCGGCCGCAACGGCAGCGGTAAGTCCAGCTTCGCCGAAGCCGCCGAATTCGCGTTGACCGGCGGCAACCGCCGCTGGGACGGGCGCACCAGCGCTTGGCGGGAAGGCTGGCGCAATCTGCACGAACCCGATCTCGCCCGGATCGAGGTGGAGCTGCTCACCGGTGGTGGTGAGGTCACCGTCGCCACGCACTGGACGCCCGGTGCCGAACTGGCCGAGGCGCAGTGGACCGAACGCCGTGGCGTCGCCTCGCCCGCCGTCATCGACCCGGTGAGCAAACGGCAAGGCCTCGATCTGTATCGCCCCTTCCTGTCCTACAGCGAACTCGGCGCCCTCGTCGACGGCAAACCCAGTGACCTCTTCGACGCCCTGCACCGCCTGCTCGGCCTCGACCAGCTCGCCGCGGCCGCCGAGCGGATCCGATTGCGCAAACTGGAACTCGAACGCGCCGTGAAACTGTCCAGACAGGACCGCGCCGACCTGCTCGACGAACTCACCGCGGTCGACGACGATCGTGCCGACCGCGTCGCCGAACTGCTCCGTGAATCCGAGCCGGACCTCGACGCCATCGCGGCCGAGGTGGCGGGCTCGGTCCTCGGCGCCGAAGGCCCGGACGGCCTGCGCGCCGTCCTGCGCGTGTCCCTACCCGACCCCGCCGAGGTCGTGGCCGTCGCCGACCGGCTCGCTGCTGCCGCCGCCGACCTGGCCCGCCACGCCACCACCGATGCCGAAGCCGACCTGCGCGTCCTCGAACTGCTCACCCGCGCACGCGAACACGTCACCGCTGTCGGCGCCTGCCCCTGCCCGGTGTGCGGCCGGGGCGATCTCGGCGACGACTGGCTCACCGCCACCGATGCCGAGATAACCAGGCGCAGCGCTGATCTCGACGCACTGTGCTCCGCTCGAACGGAATTCGAATCGGCCCTCGCGGCGGCGCGCGCACTGCCGATGCCGCTACCCGAGGAATTCGCCGATGCTCCGGTCGTACAAATCAGTTCGACGACACGGGCTTTCGAGCCAGCGGCGACTCCCTCGCCGCTGTCCGACGAGGCACCGTGGTCCGGATCGACCGCGAGTGGCTCTTCCCACGACAGACCAAGCGCTCCCAAGTTCGAGGGAACCGCCGCGCCGACCCGACCCGAGACCTTGGGTGAACGCCGCGACGCGGTTCGACGATGCTGGCGGGCGTGGGCGTCCCTCGCCACCGCCGACTACGACGAGCAGTTGCCCGACCACCTCCGGACCACCTATCAGGACCTCGCCGCCGAACTCGCCGCGCTGCAACGCGACGCGCGCGTCGAGCTCGAACGCCTGGACGCGGTGTGGTCACCGCTGGTGCCGCGCATCCTGGCCTGGCTCGACCCGGCCCGGGCCGTCGCCGCCGACGCGGGGGAATTACGGCTCGTGCGCAAGGCGGCGGACTGGCTCAAGTCGGCGACGACGACGATCCGGGGCGAACGGATGCGGCCGCTGGAGACGACGGCGCGGTGGGTGTGGAGCACGCTGCGCCAGCAGAGCAATGTGGAGCTCGGGGCGATCCGGTTGCAGGGCAGCGCGGGCACGGCCCGGCGGGTTCTGCTCGACGTCACCGTCGACGAGGTGGACGGCGCCGCCCTCGGCGTGATGAGTCAGGGCGAGCTGCACGCGCTCGGGCTGTCGCTGTTCCTGCCCCGAGCCACGGTGGCGCACAGCCCGTTCCGCTTCGTGATGATCGATGATCCGGTGCAGGCGATGGATCCCGCCAAGGTGGACGGGCTGGCCCGTGTCCTCGCCGAGGTGGCGCTCACCCGGCAGGTCGTCGTGTTCACCCACGACGAACGCCTCGCCGAAGCCGTGCGCCGCATGCAGCTCGACGCCACGGTGCTCGAGGTGCAGCGCCGCGAACGCTCCGTCGTCGAGGTGCGGGTGACCGGCGACCCGGTACGCCGCTACCTGGACGACGCCCGGTCCCTGCTGCGCACACCGCAATTGCCCCCCGCCATCGCCGACGAACTCGTCGCCACCTGCTGCCGTTCGGCCATCGAAGCGGCGGGCCTGGCCAAGGCGCGGCACGAACTGCTCGCCGCCGGACTCGCACACGCCGAGGTGGAACGCCGCGTCCGCAACGCGCACACCACGCGCGCCATGATCACCCTGGCCATCATGGGCCCGCGCGCCCGCGTCGACGATCTGAACAAGCACCTCAGCGCGGTCGGTGGCCGCTGGCTCGTCGGGGTCCTGCGGGACGCGACGGCGGGCGCCCACGTCCCGATCGACCGCCCGATGCGTGAATTGATCAGCGACACCGAGCGATTCATCGCCTGGCTGCGTGCCCACGAACCGGCGATGGCGCGGTCGTGAACCGCCGCGGCCGACCGGTGCGAGCGAGATTCACCCCGCGTCCCACCGTGGCCGAACGCTTGGAAGCCGCCGAGGACCTGTTGAACGGGTCGGTCTCGGACGCCGGGGGCGTGTGGTCGCGGGCCGTCGCCTGGATTCTACGGTTGGCGTTGGAGCAGGCCGTGGACGAATTGTGGGCCCAGATCGCACCGGAACTCATGCGTTGCCCGATGCGTGCCCAGCTCCTCGCCCTTCGCGTCTACGCGGGCCCGGACACCGCGGGCCAGGTCGGTGCGCTCTGGGCCGCGCTGTCGCGTGCCGCCCACCATCTCGACTACGAGATGGCGCCCAGCGTGACCGACCTGCGCCGCTGGCGCGACCAGACCACCGAACTGTGGCGGGCCCTGGAACTGGTCCCCCTGGCGCACCAGCCCTTCGGCTGAGTCCGGCGACCTCGGCGATCGCCCGCGCGCCCGCACCCGGCAGGATGATCCCCATGGGTGACGCGAAACCATGTCCGTGCCGACGCGGCGAACCGTTCGATGCCTGCTGCGGTCCGATCCTGACCGGTGAGCGCGCGGCGCCGACCGCCGAGACCCTCATGCGCTCGCGCTACACCGCCTACGTGGTCGGCGACACCGGCTACCTGCTGCGTTCCTGGCATCCGGACACCCGCCCGAAGGGCCTCGAGCTCGACCCCGACCAGCGCTGGCTGTTCCTCGAGATCGTGCGCACCGAACGCGGCGGACCGTTCGACGACAACGGCACCGTCGAGTTCGTCGCCCACTACCGCCTCGACGGATCGCGCGACAGCATGCACGAGGTCAGCACCTTCGTCCGCGTCGACGGCGCCTGGGTGTACCTCGACGGTGTGTTCGCGGCCTGAACCGGGGATACTGCACCGGTGGCCCGCATCGCGATCGAATACTGCACCCAATGCCGCTGGCTGCTGCGGGCGAGCTGGATGGCGCAGGAACTACTGAGCACCTTCGGCACCGAGCTGACCGAGGTGGCGCTCGTGCCGGGGGAGGGCGGCGTCTTCCGCATCACCCTCGACGGCGACCAGCTGTGGGAACGCAAGGCCGACGGCGGTTTTCCCGAGATCGCGGTGCTCAAGCAGCGGGTGCGCGACCGGATCGCTCCCGGACGCGACCTCGGGCACGTCGACCGGCACGGCTGATCAGCAGCAGCCGCCCCCACCGCAGCAGCCGCCACCCGAGGGTTGTGGCGCGGGCGCGGGTGCCGCGCGCCCGACGGTGGCGAAGGTGGTGAGCAGTTTGACGGTGTCGTCGTGGCCCGCCGGGCACGACGCCGGATCCGAGGACCGCGCCATCGGCCGGTTCACCTCGAAGGTGTCGCCACAGGAGCGGCACCGGAAGCTGTAGTTCGGCATGCGGCAAGTGTAGGTCGCGCCGAACCGATCGCCACCTTACGGTTCAGCACACCGGCAGCTACCGGAATGCGAGGGAATACGACCGGCCCGCACCCCGTCGACCTGTGCCGGAACCACCTCGACGGAACGCGGCTTCGGCGGCACGGGTCAGCCTCGGACCGCCCGATCACGAGGTGGCATCCGTGTCGGAGAGTAACCGTTACCTGCGGAAATGGCGCGTTGGCGGTGTGCCAGTCGGCGTGGGACGTACTCTCGTAAGGAGTCACCAGGTGCTGCGGCCCACGGGAGCAAATGCACAGGCACTCGTGCGGGCGCGCCAGGCTAGGAGGTGTGCGATGAGCATTCAGCCCGATCTCGACCCAGGCACGTGGACCCACGAAGCCGAACCACTGGCGCACACCGCGTACGGCACGGTCAGCGGAATCTGGGACGGACCGATCGCCGTGTGGCGCAGCATCCCCTACGCCGCTGCCCCCGCCGGACCCCACCGGTTCCGCCCGCCGCGTCCGCCCCAGCCGTGGGACGGCGTGCGCGACTGCGCCGTCTTCGGGGAGATCGCGCCGCAGGCGATGGGTGCGATGGTGCCCGTCGACTCGGATCTGCGCATGGGGGAGGACTGCCTGTGGCTCAATGTGTGGTCACCCCGTCCGCAACCCGCCGAGGACGAACCGCGACCGGTGATGGTGTGGCTGCACGGCGGTGCCTACTGTCTCGGTACCGCGGCGCAGTCGATCTACAACGGACGCAGACTCGCCGAGGCGGGCGACGTGGTGGTCGTGAGTGTGAACTACCGCCTCGGCGTGCTCGGATTCCTCGATCTGTCCAGCTTCGGCGAACAGTTCACCCCGAACCTCGGCCTCCACGATCAGCTGGCCGCGCTGGCCTGGGTGCGCGACAACATCGCCGCTTTCGGCGGCGATCCGGACAACGTCACCGTCTTCGGTGAGTCCTCCGGTGCGGGATGCGTCACCGCGCTGCTCACCTCACCCGCGGCGGCCGGGCTGTTCCACAAGGCCATCGCCCAGAGTCCGCCCGCGACAACGGTGTTCGGGCAGGAACGCGCCGCCGTGGTCGCCGAACGCTTCCTCGAACTGCTGGAACTCGGTGTGGGCGACGCGGATCGGCTGCTCGAACTGTCGGTCGAACAGCTGGTCGAGGTCGGCGCGGTGCTGCTCGACGAGGTGCCGACCAAGGAGCCCGGTCGGCTCGCCGCGGCGCCGGTCGTCGACGGAGACCTTTTGCCCTCCTATCCGATCGAGCGGTTCCAGCAGGGGCTTTCCCACCGGGTGCCGTTGCTGATCGGCAGCAACAAGGACGAGGCCTCGCTGTTCCGGGTGCTCAAGTCCCCGATCATGCCGGTGACCCCCGACGCGGTGAACGCCATGCTCCAGGACGTGGCCGCCAGCCACCCGGAGATGTCACCCGAACGGATCGCCGAGATCACCTCCGCCTACCCGGACCTCACCAAACTCCGTGGCGCGCTGGCGATGTCGACCGATGCCGCGTTCCGCATGCCCGCCGCCTGGGTCGCTGAAGGGCACGCCAAGCACTCACCGACCTGGAAGTACCGCTTCGATTACGCGACGCCGATGCTGAAGGCCGCCCGGGTCGGCGCGGGACACGCCACCGAATTGCCATATGTCTTCGGTAATTTCGGCACACTCAACCACGACCCAACCTTCTGGCTCGGCGGTCGCAAGGTGTCGCTGGCGGTTTCGGGTCGGATGCAGCGCCGCTGGTTGGCTTTCGCCGAACACGGCGTGCCAGCCGCACTCGACGGCTCCAAGCACTGGCCGCACTACCGGCCCACCGACCGCACCACCCTGCTCATCGACACCATCGACCGGGTCGTCGACAACCCCGACGCCGATCTGCACACCGCCTGGGGTGACCACGCCGTCGGCTTCGGCTGAGGAACGAGCACGCCGGGCCGTCGACCGGAAGTCGACGACCCGGCGGTGTCACACGTCGGTGGAGAAGCGGATGCCGCCGTCGGGGATCTCCACGCCCGGCCACACCCTGGCCCCGCGCAGCAGTTCACAGCGGGCGCCGACCTGGGCGCCGTCACCGATCACACCGTCACGCACCAGCGCCCGAGGACCGATCCGGGCACCGAAGCCGACGATCGAGCGCTCGACGGTCGCGCCCGCCTCGACAACCGCGCCGTCGAAGATCACCGCACCGTCGAGTCGCGCGCCCGCACCGATCTCGGCACCACGCCCGACCACGGTGCCGCCGATGAGCAGCGCGCCCGGCGCCACACCCGCGCCCGGATGCACCAGCGACTCACCACGCTGACCCGGCAGCGCGGGGGAGGGAGCGATGCCGCGCACCAGGTCGGCCGAACCGCGGACGAAATCCTCGGGAGTACCCATATCGCGCCAGTAGGAGGCGTCGACATGGCCCTGCACGCGGGCACCTTCGGCCAGCAGCGCGGGGAACACCTCCCGCTCCACCGACACCGGACGGCCGGTGGGGATCTTCTCGATGTACTCGCGGCGGAACACATAGCAACCGGCGTTGATCTGGTCGGTCGGCGGGTCCTGGGTCTTCTCGAGGAATGCCGTGACCCGGCCCTGCTCGTCGGTCGGCACGCAGCCGAACGCGCGCGGATCGCTCACCCGGACCAGGTGCAGGGTCACATCGGCGTTGCTCGACTCGTGGGTGTCGAGGATCGCGCCCAGGTCGGTACCGCCGAGCACGTCACCGTTGAACACCATCACGTTGTCGGCGCGCAGCTTGGGCAGCACGTTGCGGATGCCGCCACCGGTGCCGAGCGGCTCGGTCTCGGTGACGTACTCCAGCTCGAGCCCCAGCTCCGAACCGTCACCGAAGTGCTCCTCGAACACCTCCGCCTTGAACGAGGTGCCGAGCACGACGTGGGTGATCCCGGCCTCGGCGATGCGGGCCAACAGGTGGGTCAGGAACGGCAGCCCGGCCGTCGGCAGCATCGGCTTGGGCGCCGAGAGGGTGAGCGGACGCAGCCGCGTGCCCTGTCCGCCGACGAGGATGACCGCGTCGGTGCCTGCATTGCCTGCCATCGAGTTTCCCCTGTTCACAGTGGACCGGCCCTACTCAGGCGCCGGTGTCAATTTGCCTGCCTCGGCGCCCTACGTGGTTACGCAGGCTGCCGCCTCCGGGCGCTGACGAGTCAGGCAGTTCGCGCTTTCTCACGCAGCGCCGATCGAACCGCAATCCGGGAGCGAACCGCAAGTCCGGCCCGCAAGGCGAGCCGCAGCGGCGCCTGCCACCAGTGCGGATGCCGGTCGGCCTGGAAACGGTAGGCGCTGGCGTGGTGGGCGGGCAGCATCAGTTCCGGGTGCTTGCCCGCGGCGTGGCCCTTGGCGTGGGTCACCTCGGCGTCCGGGACGAACACATTGTGCCAGCCCGCCTTGCCCATGCGGTCACCGAAGTCGACGTCCTCCATGTACATGAAGTAGCGCGAGTCGAAGCCGTCGATGGTGTCGAACGCGGCGCGACGCACCAGCAGGCACGAGCCCGACAGCCAGCCGACCACCCGCTCGGACAGCTCCTCGTTCTCCTGCCGGTAGCGCACCGACCAGGGGTTCTTCGGCCAGATCGCGCCGAGGATCGCGTGTCCGGCGCCGTCGGCCAGGCCGGGCACCCGCCGTGCCGAGGGATAGACGCTGCCGTCGGGTTCGCGGACCATCGGCCCGAAGGCGCCCGCGCGTGGCCAGCGCCGCGCGGCCGCGAGCAGCTTGTCGATGGAGTCGACACCCCAGCGGATGTCCGGGTTGGCCAGGATGACGAATTCGATCGACGGATCGATCTCGGCGACGGCTCGGTTGATGGCGCCGCCGTAGCCGATGTTGCCGCCGGTCCGCAGCAGCCGCACGTGCGCGTTGGCCTCGGCCACCAGTTCGGGCACGCCGTCGGTCGACCCGTTGTCGGCCAGGATCACCTGCGGCTTCTCGCTGGTCGCGTCCGCGAGGGTGGTGATGAAGTGCTCGAGGTGCTCGCCCGGTGAATAGGTCACCGTGACGACGGCCAGACCGGCCGGGGCGGGGGATTCGGCTGCGTTCACGACTGCGCAGCCTAGTCGGACAACCGGCGAAGTGTGTCGGTGAGTGCGCGACGCCAGGGCCGCAACGGGGTCAGGCCCGCGTCGTTCCAGACCCGGGGTGACAGCACTGAATAGGGCGGGCGCGGTGCGGGTCTGAGGAAGGCGCTCGAATCGCACGGCAGCACCCGCGCGGGGTCGGCGCCGAGCTCGGTGAACACAGCGACGGCCAGGTCGAACCAGGTGGCGGTGCCGGAGTTGGTCGCGTGCAGCACCCGTGGCGCGTCGGGACGGTCGGCGAGTTCGAGCAGGGCGGCGGCCAGGTCGATCGCACTGGTCGGTGAACCGAGCTGGTCGTTCACCACGGTGACGGTGTCGCGTTCGCGTTCGAGCCTGCGCATGGTCGCGACGAAATCCCCCTCGACACCCGCGTACACCCAGGCCGTGCGCACGACCTGCGCCTCGGGGCAGGCGTCGAGCACGGCCCGCTCACCCGCCAGCTTCGACTGCCCGTACACGGTCGCCGGACCGGTCGGGTCGTCCGGTTCGTGCGGTGTGCTCGCGGTGCCGGGGAACACATAGTCGGTGGAGACGTGGATGAGCCGGGCACCGGTCGCCGCGCAGGCGGCCGCGAGCACGGCCGGGCCGGTGGCATTGGCCGCGAACGCGGCATCGCGATCGGTTTCGGCGGCGTCGACCGCCGTGTAGGCCGCGCAGTTGAGCACCACCGTGCCGGGTGTGAGGATCGCCTCCACCGCGGCGCGGTCGGTGATGTCGAGCTGTGCGCGGCCGAGGCCGCGCGCCTGCGGGGCGAGACGCAGGATTTCCCGGCCGAGCAGCCCGTGCGCGCCGGTTACGATCAGGGGAGCTCGAGTGGGGAAATCGGCATTCACGCGGCCAGTCTGGCACGCCGCGAGACCTGCGGGTCGGCCCGACTGTGGTAACTGTTGGTTAGCCTGTGTTCACGACAGTGGGGTTGGCGGGGAGGCGTGCGGGCGGGGCGCCGCGTAGTCGAGAGGAAGCACCAGTGCGAGAGTCGACAGGATCACCGTCGGCCGCCGCGCCTGCGGGCCCGGCGAAGGTGATGGTGGCGATCGCGGCGGTCCTCGTGCTGGCGGTCACCGGATTCGCCTGGCGCAGCGTCGACAATCTGATCGCCAATATCGAACGCATCGGGGGCCTCGGCCTCGGCGGCGGACGCGACGGCGCCGTCGACATCCTGCTCGTCGGCGTCGACAGCCGCACCGATGCCCACGGCAATCCGCTCACCAGCGCCGAGCGCGCCATGCTGCACGCGGGCGACGAAGTGGGTACCAACACTGACACCATCGTGCTGGTCCGCGTCCCCAACGACGGTCGATCCGCCACCGCCATCTCCATCCCCCGCGACTCCTACGTCGACGTCCCCGGCCAGGGCAAATCCAAGATCAACTCCGCCTACGGGGCGACGAAGGAGACCGAGCGCGCGAAGATGCTCGCCGACGGCGACACCGAGGCCGACGCCGAACGCGACTCGACCAAGGCGGGCAGGCAGGCGCTGATCAAGTCGGTGGCCAATCTCACTGGCGTCACCGTCGACCACTACGCCGAGGTGAGCCTGCTCGGGTTCGTGCTGCTCACCGACGCGGTCGGTGGGGTCGAGGTGTGCTTGAACAACGCTGTGGACGAATACATGTCGGGTGCGCGGTTTCCGGCGGGTCAGCAGCGTCTCGACGGTCCGCAGGCTCTGAGCTTCGTGCGTCAGCGCCACGATCTGCCGCGCGGTGACATCGACCGGATCGTGCGTCAGCAGGTGTTCATGGCCCAGCTGGTCGGTCAGCTGCTCACCGCGAAGACCCTGGCCGATCCCGGCAGGCTGAGCCAGATCAGTGAAGCCGTCGGGCGAACCGTCGTCCTCGACGACGACTGGGACGTGCTGGCCTTCCTGCAGCAGCTCAAGGACCTCTCCGGTGGTCAGGTGGAATTCGACACCATCCCCGTCGCCGACCTCAACAGCATGACGGCCAGTGGTGAGTCCGTGGTGCGCGTGGAACCGAAGGCTGTGCAGGACTACGTGGCCGGGCTGGTCGGCGAGGAGAAGCCGGTCGAGGAGCAGAAGGTCGACCCGTCGACGGTGACGGTGAGCGTCTTCAACGCCGGTGGTGCCACCGGTCTGGCGGCCGAGGTCGCGGCCGCGTTGACCGGCAAGGGTTTCCGAGAGGGGCTCGTCGGGAACTACTCCGGCGGGAGTGTGAGCTCGAGCCGGGTGCTCGCCGCCGACAGCGCCGATCCGAAGGCCGTCGCGGTGGCCGAGGAACTCGGCGGCCTGACCGTGGTCGCTGATCCGTCGCTGTCGGCGGATTCGGTGAGCGTGGTGCTGGCGAGCGACTACTCTGGTCCCGGCTCGGCCGCGGCAGGCATGTTCGATTTCGACGGAACATCCTCGGCGACCGCCACGCCAGTACCGCCCGCCCCGCCGATCGACGCAGGCCAGAACGGACCGAAATGCGTGAATTGACCCATGCGTGAGCCTCATTCGACACTGACCGACGCCCTCCTCGACCCGATCCTCGAACGCGATCCCGCCGGACCGCGCGTCACCTGGTACGACGACGCCACCGGCGCCCGCATCGAGCTGTCCGGGCTGACGCTGGCCAACTGGGCGGCCAAGACCGCCAACCTGATCCGCGACGAGTTCGCGCTCACCCCCGGCGCCCGGGTCGCGGTGCTGCTGCCTGCGCACTGGCAGACGGCCGCGGTGCTGCTCGGCTGCTGGTGGGCCGGAACCGAAGTGGTGCTCAGCCCCGATCCGGACGCCGACCTCGCCCTGGTGACGCCCGACCGGCTCGACGACGCCGACGGCGTCGATGAGGTGGCGGTGCTGTCGCTGGACGCCATGGGCACCCCGGTGCGCGACCTACCGGTCGGCGTCACCGATTTCGCCACGGCGGTGCGTGTGCACGGTGACCAGTTCCTGCCCGGCGGCTTCCGGGCGGCCCTCGACGGTATGTCGGTGGGTGAGGTGCTCGACGCGGCGAAGAAATCCGCGGCGCTGCAGGGCATCTCCGCCGGTGACCGGGTGCTGTCCAGCGCATCCTGGGACACCGCCGCCGAACTGATCGACGGGTATGTCGCCGTGCTCGGTGTCGGGGCGTCGTTGGTGCAGGTGGTCAATCCCGATGCCGCCGCCACCGAGCACCGGGCCGAGACCGAACGGGTGACCGTACGGCGTTGAGCCACTCGACTCCTACCTGGGTATAGGTCGCCCTCCGACCGGAGAACGTGGTTTCTGTCACACCCCGTCCGTACTGTGGGAGTCATCTTCAGCAGTACGGCACAAAGGGGTGGCGATGAACGTCGGGTACTGGATCCGCTGGTCTGCTCAGCACGGTATTCCCCGTGCCTTCCTGCGCTGGCGGGCGCGGCGCGGCGACGCCTTCGCCACGCTGCTCGCCGGGGAGCGCGGACTGCACGATCCGTACCCGCTCATCGAGGAACTGCGCGGCCCCGGCCTGCGGCGGACGCCGTTGGCGTACGCGGTGTTCGAACACGCACAGGTCCGAAGCATCCTGCGCGACACCCGGTTCGGCGTGTTCCCCGCTCTCGGGCCCGAGGTGCCCGCACCGTTGCGCAAGCTGGCCGAACGGGTGGTTCCGCCGCCGAGCCCGGTCGAGCCGCCGTCGATGCTCGTGCTCAATCCGCCCGAACACACCAGGATGCGCAAACCGGTGGCCTCAGCGTTCACCCCGCGCGCCATCGGCCGGTTGCGCGACCGGGTGGAAACCGTCACCGCCGAGCTGCTCGACGCCATGCCAGCGCACGGCTCGATCGATCTCGTCACCGATTACGCGGCCCAGGTGCCGATCGCGATCATCGCCGAGATGCTCGGCTTTCCCCCCGCCGATCGCGAGCTGTTCCTGCGCTGGGGCGACCGGGTCACCCCACTGCTCGACATCGGCACCTCCTGGCGCTCGTACCGGGACGCGATGGCCGCCACCGATACTCTGGCCGACCACCTGGCCGAGCACATCGACCGCCTGCGCGACGAACCCGGCGACGACATCCTGTCCACCCTGGTCGGCTCGGGTGATCTGACCATGCGCGAACTGCAGGCGGGCGCGGGGCTGCTGATGGGCGCGGGCTTCGAGACCACGGTCAACCTGATCGGCAACGCGGTGGCCGCGCTGTCGGCCCACCCCGACCAGCTCGCCATCGCGCAGAACGATCCCGATCGCTGGCCCGACGTGGTGGAGGAGGTTCTGCGGTTCGACCCACCCGTGCAGACCACCGCGCGGGTGGCGCTCGAGGACGTCGAGGTCGACGGTGTGCGAGTGAAAGCGGGCGCCACCCTCATCCTGTCGCTGGCCGGGGCCAACCGCGACCCGGCGGTCTTCACCGACCCGGCGCGCTTCGACATCGACCGCCCGAACGCCAAGGAACACCTGGCCTTCAGCAGCGGCATCCATGCCTGCCTCGGCGCCAGCCTGGCCAGGATGGAAGCGGTGCACGCCCTGCGCGCGCTCTACACCCGCTACCCGGATCTGCGGTTACGCGGAGAACCGGTGCGCCGCAACCTGTTCACCCTGCACGGGTTCGAGCACATGCCGGTCGACCTCGGCCCGGTCGCGCGGTCCGGGGCACCCGACGACCTGGCCGGTGCCACCACCAAGGGGTGAGCTAGGTCGAAACCCGCCAGCGGTAGCGGGTTTTCGGCCGACCGGCGCGCCCGTAGTCGGCGCGACGTTCGGCGAGGCCGTCGTCGGCGAGTTTCTCGAGGTACCGCCACGCGGTGATGCGCGAAACTCCCACCGCCGCGGCGGCATCGGTGGCGGTGATGCCCGCTTCGGCCGCGCGCACCGCCCGCGACACCTCCTCCAGCGTGTGCTGCACCACGCCCTTCGGGGCGCCCGCGCGCTGATCGGCGGTGCGTAGCGCGCCGAGCGCGCGGTCGATGTCGTACTGCGACAGCGCCGCTTCGCCCGCGGGCAGAGCAGTGTCGAAATCCCGGTAGCGTTCCAGCTTTTCGCGAAAGGCGGCGAAGGTGAACGGCTTGAGCAGATACAGCACCACCCCGTGGGCCACGGCGCTGCGCACCATGGTCAGCTCGCGGGCCGAGGTGATCGCGATGACGTCCGGGCGCGGGGAGAGTCCGTTGAGCGCGGCGGCCACCTCGAGGCCGTTGATGTCGGGCAGTCCGATATCCATCAGCACCAGGTGGAACGGGTTGCCCTCGGCGATCGCCGAGGCCGCGAGATCGAGCGCGTCGTGACCGGTATGGGCGACGCCGCCGGTGACGAACCCGTCGAGCCGTTCGAGGTAGGCCCGGTGTGCCTGGGCGATCAACGGTTCGTCCTCGACGATCAGGACGCGGATCATGGGTTCTCCCTCAACGGAATTCGGACGGTGACCGCGCTGTGTGGTGCGGCCGTTGTGGTGATGGCACCGCCGTGTCGATCGACGAGACGGTGCACGAGCGCCAGGCCGAGCCCGGCATGATCGGATTTGGTCGTGTAGCCGCGTTCGGCGGCACGCTCGAACATCTGCGCCGACATGCCGGGGCCGCTGTCGGCGACGCGCACGCACAGGTGCTTGTCGCGGTGGCTCACCGACACCTCCACGCGCTTGTCGGTGGTGCCCGCGGCCGCGTCGATGGCGTTGTCGACCAGGTTGCCGACGAGTGTCACGGTTTCCTGCGCCGAGAGCGGATCGGTGGAGTCGAGCGCGGTGTCCTCGCTGATCGCCAGGCTCACCCCGCGTTCGGCGGCCTGGTCCACCTTGCCGAGCAGCAGGGCCGCCAACGCCGCGTCACCGACGGCAGCGAGCAGTCGGTCGATCAGCACCTGCGACAACGCCAGTTCGTCGGTCGCGAACGCCACCGCCTCCTCCGGTCTGCCCAGCTCGACCATGGTGACCACGGTGTGCAGCTTGTTGGCCGCCTCGTGCGCCTGGGCGCGCAGCGACTCCGCGAAATTGCGCACCGAGTCGAGCTCGCCGAGGACCGCGCGCAGTTCGGTCTGGTCGCGGATGGTGAGCACGGTGCCGATCTGTTCGCCCTCCCAGGTGACCACGTCCTGGTTCACCAGCAGCACCCGATCGGTCGTCACGTGCGTTTCGTCGCGCACCACACCCTGACGCTCCCGACGCAGCGAGACGGGCAGGTCGTCGCGATACACCGGACCCTGCGGCAGATCGAGCAGGGTTCGCGCCTGGTCGTTGACCACCTCCGCCGGGCCATGACCGGTGCCGAACACCACCAGGCCCTCGTGCACCGAGTGCAGCACCGCGTCGTGGTGCTCGTAGAGCGCGCGCAACTCGTCGGGCGCCAGACCGTGGGTCTGCCTGCGCAGCCGCCTGCTGAGCAGGAACGAGGAGAACGCGGCCAGCGTGAGCCCCGCCGCGCTCACCCCGAGGATCACCGGCAGCTGCGAGGCCACCTGGGTGCCGATCCTGGCCCTGGTCACCCCCGCCGACACCAGCGCGACCACCCGGCCGCGGTCGTAGACCGGGGTGACCGCGCGGATCGAGGGGCCGAGCGTGCCGGTGAAGGTCTCGGTGAACGTCTGCCCGGCCAGTGCCTGGTCGATGCTGCCGGAGAACGGTTTGCCGATCATCTCCGGGTTCGTGTGGGTGTAGCGGGTGCGGTCCGGTGCCATCACCACGATGAAGTCCATCCCGGTGTCGGCCCTGATCCGTTCGGTGGTCGGTTGCAGCAGGCCGCTCGGATACGGCGAGTGCACGGCCGCCAGTGTCGACGGCGCCCTGGCCACCGAGACGGCGACGTCGCGGACCTGAAGTTCGGTGGCCACATCGTGGTCGCGCCGGGCATCGAGCACGGCGAGCACCGTACCCGTGCCGATCATCACCGCCAGCACCACCAGCTGCCACACGAAGGCCTGTCCGGCAAGCGACAGTCGTCCTCGTCGCATCCTGCCCTCCGACCTCGAACTGAACGTTATGTACCTAAAGCACGTTATGTACCAAACGTGACGGCGATCACACCTAACGGGCATGCTCGCTGCCATGATCACAACCACCGCGCGAAAACGAGACCATACCCACTGGCTGTACATCGCGGTGGTTATCGCGGTCCTCGCGGGAGTTCTCGTCGGCAAGCTGGCACCGGAGTTCGGTCAGTCACTGGCGCCGCTGGGCACACTGTTCGTGAATCTGATCAAGATGATGATCGCCCCCGTCATCTTCTGCACCATCGTGCTCGGTATCGGGTCCGTGCGGGCGGCGGCGACCGTCGGCAAGGTCGGTGGCCTGGCCATCGCCTATTTCCTCGCCATGTCGACGGCGGCGCTCGCGATCGGCCTCGTGGTCGGCAACGTGATCGAACCCGGTTCGGGGCTGGGGGAGGCCAAGCCCGGCGCGGGTGCCACCTACGCCGAACAGGCGCATGGTGCGGGCGGCACCTGGGAGTTCATCCAGAACATCGTGCCGACCACGCTCGTGTCCTCGCTGACGGCGGGCAGCGTGCTGCAGGCGCTGTTCGTGGCCCTGCTCGTCGGGTTCGCCGTGCAGGCGATGGGCTCGGCGGGCGAGCCGATCCTGCGGGCGGTCTCGCTCGCGCAGAAACTGGTGTTCCGGATCCTCTCGATGATCCTGTGGCTGGCCCCCATCGGCGCCTTCGGGGCGATCGCCAATGTCGTCGGTCGTACCGGCTGGTCGGCGGTGGTACAGCTGGCGACCCTGATGGTCGCGTTCTACCTGACCTGCCTGGTGTTCGTCTTCGGCGTGCTCGGTGTGGTGCTGCGGGTGGTCTCGGGGGTGTCGATCCTGAAGCTGTGCCGGTACCTGGCCCGCGAATACCTGCTGATCGTCGCCACTTCCTCGTCGGAGTCGGCGCTGCCTCGGCTGGTCGCGAAGATGGAACACGCGGGTGTGGAGAAGACCACGGTCGGTGTCGTCGTACCGACCGGGTACTCGTTCAACCTCGACGGCACGGCCATCTACCTCACGATGGCCTCGATCTTCATCGCCGACGCGCTGGGGCAGCCCCTGAGTCTCGGCGAGCAGATCGGTCTGCTGTTGTTCATGATCATCGCGTCCAAGGGCGCGGCCGGTGTCACCGGTGCGGGCCTGGCCACCCTGGCGGGCGGCCTGCAGAGCCACCGCCCCGAACTGCTCGACGGTGTCGGTCTGATCGTCGGCATCGACCGGTTCATGTCCGAGGCCCGCGCGCTGACCAACTTCTCGGGCAACGCCGTGGCCACCCTGCTCATCGGCACCTGGACCAACACCGTCGACGCCGACCGCACCCGCCGTGTCCTCGACCGCGAACTCCCCTTCGACGAGGAGACCATGGTCGACGACGACCACGGCACCCCCACCCCCGAGGCCGCCGCCGACGCCGAGCCCCCGGTCGCGGTGCGGTAGTGCAGCGGACCGACCTCGCCTAGTGCGGAGCCGGTCCGCTGCCCGTGTTCAGGCCCGCGCCCACTTCTCTGGATGGAGATGGAACTGCACCAGCGCGGTCGCGTGCCCGTGCCCGAGGCCGTGCTCAGACTTCAACCAGTTCACCAGCGCGCTGTGTCCGGCGACGTCGGTGGCGGCCAGCAAGGTCAGCCATTCGTCCACGGGCCGACCATATTTGGCCTCGATGGCA
Organism: Nocardia caishijiensis NBRC 108228; assembly: GCF_001612825.1. GTDB lineage: Bacteria > Actinomycetota > Actinomycetes > Mycobacteriales > Mycobacteriaceae > Nocardia > Nocardia caishijiensis. Next base: position 119,800 of record NZ_BDBE01000034.1, read on the forward strand.
GGGAAGTAGGACGCGGGGCCGTGCGGTGCGTTCGCCATGAGATCTCTCCTTGTTTCTCGTTATCGGTGGAGACGGTGCGTACCGCACGAATTCATCGCCGTGTCGGGCAGGGCCGCCCCGGGACCGGTAATCGTCCGCCGGGGACGTGACGCGGCACTCGTCCGCCGTGACGGATCGGCCGCGTAGGTTGGAGGGAAAGTCGGTCGGCGAAGGGACGGCGATGGCGGAAGTCGTAGTGGTCGGGTCGGGGCCGAACGGGCTCGCCGCGGCGGTGATCGCGGCGCGTGCCGGGCTGTCGGTGCGGGTACTCGAGGCGCAGGATCAGGCCGGTGGTGGTTCACGGACCGCCGAGCTGACCCTGCCCGGTTTCCAGCACGATGTGTGCGCGGGCGCGCACCCGATGGCCTTGGCGTCGCCGTTCTTCCGCGCGTTCGACCTCGCCGCGCACGGAGTGGAACTGCTGGCGCCCACCGTGTCCTACGCCCACCCGCTCGACGGTGGCGTGGCCGGGTTGGCCTGGCGCAATCTCGAATCCACGGTCGCCGACCTCGGTCGTGACGGTCCGGCGTGGCGCTCGCTGTTCGCCCCGCTCGTCGAGCACTGGCCCGCGGTGGTCGAGCTGGCCATGTCGGATCTGCGCCACCCGCCGCTGAACGTGCCGACGGGCGTGCGGTTCGGGTTGCGTGTGCTGGAACAGGCATCACCGTTGTGGAACAACCGGTTCCGTGAGGACGCCGCCCCGGCCATGCTCACCGGCGTGGCCACTCATGCCATCACCCAGCCGCGTGCCATTCCCGCCGTCGGTGCCGGTCTGCTGCTCGGCACGCTGGCGCACGCGGGTGGCTGGGTGATCCCGCGCGGCGGCAGCCAGGCCATTCCCGACGCGCTGATCGCCGAATTGGAACGCCTCGGCGGCGAGGTGGTCACCGGTCATCGCGTGGACGACTTCGCCGAGCTCGCCACCGCCCGCGCCGTGCTGTTCGACACCGCACCGGCCGAACTGCTGCGCATCGGCGGTGACCGCCTGCCCGAGCGTTACCGCGACAGCCTCGGCCGTTTCCGCTACGGCGGAGCGGCCTGCAAGGTCGATTTCGCGCTGTCGGGACCGGTGCCGTGGACCGCGCCCGGCGCCGACCTGGCGGGCACCCTGCACCTGATCGGTACCCGCGAAGAGGCGATGCGTGCCGAAAAACAGATCGCCGCGGGGAAATTCGCCGACCGGCCGTACGTGCTCGCCATTCAGCCCGGCGTCGTCGACAGCACCCGCGCGCCCGAGGGCAAGCACACCTTCTACACCTATGCCCACGTCCCCAACGGATCCGATCGCGACATCAGCGAGGACGTGATCGCCCAGGTGGAACGCTTCGCGCCCGGCTTCCGCGACCTCATTCTCGCCAAGCACGTGCGCCCGGCGGCATTCATGCCCGCCCACAACGCCAACTACATCGGCGGTGACATCTCCGCGGGCGCGATGACCTTGCGCCAGACCGTCTTCCGGCCCCTGCCCCGCTGGAACCCGTACGCCACCCCGATTCCCGGCGCCTACCTGTGCTCGTCGTCGACCTCGCCCGGACCCGGTGTGCACGGCATGTCCGGACTGCACGCGGTGGCACACATGCTGCGCACCCGGTTCGGTATCGTCACCGACCCACTCGACCTGCTGCGCGGCGAGCAACCCGCCTATCGGTGACTACCGGTGGCACCGGCTTTCTCGGGTCGGAACACGTCGGGCTCGAGATAGACCGTGCGCACGCTCGGTGCCGCGTCGCGGATACGCGCGTCGGCGGCGTCGATCGCGGCGCCCACCCGGCTGATGTCGAGATCGGCCTGCATGGCGATCTTGGCGTTCACCAGCAGGTCCTCCGGGCCCAGATATTGCGTCTGCAGGCGGAGCACTCGCACGATGCGCGGATCGGCGAGCAGCGCACCGCGAATGGCCCGGTCCTCGGCGGCGGTGGCGCCCTCACCGATGATGAGGCTCTTGGTCTCCACGATCAGCACGATGGCGTTGAACCCGAGCAGCAGCCCGATGAGCAGGGTGCCGACGCCGTCCCACACCCCGTTGCCAGTGAGTACCGTCAGGCCCACGCCGGCAAGCGCGAACATCAGCCCGATCAGCGCGCCCATGTCTTCCAGCAGAACCACCGGCAGCTCGGGATTGCGGCTGTTGCGGATGAAGTGCCACCAGGAGTGCTTGCCTTTCAACGGCACCGACTCCCGGCGTGCGGTGCGGAAGCTGAAGCCCTCGAGCAGCATCGACACCAGCAGGATCGCGATCGCGACCCCCGGTGACTCGAGTTCGTGCGGGAAGCGGATCTTGTGCACCGCTTCGTTGAGCGCGAACAGACAGCCCATCGTGAACAGCACGAGCGCCACGACGAACGAATAGAAGTACCGGTTGCGGGTGTAGCCGAAGGGGTGCAGCACATCGGGCGCCTGCTCGGCCCGGTTGCGGCCGACGAGCAGCAGCGCCTCGTTGCCGGTGTCGGCCACCGAGTGCACGGCCTCGGCCAGCATGGACGACGAGCCCGTGATGAACGCACCGATGAACTTCGCGATCATGATCCCGGCGTTCGCGCCGAGCGCGGCCAGGATCGCGATCTTGCTGTCTCCACCTTCAGCGGCCATACCGGGGGACGCTACCGTCCTCGCCCGCGAAACCGCGCGACCTCGACGCTATGTCCCGGCCGCGCGGTGACCGCCCGAGCACACCCGGCTACGACACCGACTGCCGGTACAAGTCGGGCTCGAGGTAGATCAGCCGAGCGAACGGAACGGCGGCGCGCACACGCGTCTCCGCCGCATCGATGGCCTCGGCGACATCGGCGATCCCGAGACCGGGAGCGATGGCCACCTTGGCGGCAACCAGCATTTCCTCCGGCCCGATGTACTCGGACTTGAGGTGGATGACCGAGGTGATCTTCTCGCCGTCGATCAGGTTGTCGCGGATGGCGCGGTCCTGCTCGGGGGTGGCCGCCTCACCGATGAGCAGGCTCTTCATCTCGATGATGAGCACCACCGCGATGATGCCGAGCAGCGCGCCGATGCACAGGGTGCCGATGCCGTCGAAGACCGGGTCGCCGGTGATCATGGTCAGACCGACCGCGCCGAAGGCCAGGATCAGACCGATCAGGGCGCCGGTGTCCTCGAGCAGCACCACGGGCAGTTCCGGGCTGCGGGAGGTGCGGATGAACCGCCACCAGCTGGCGTCGCCTTTGAGCGGACGCGATTCACGCACCGCGGTGATGAAACTGAACGTCTCCAGACCGATCGCGATGCCGAGAATGACGATCGCGACGATCGGCTGACTCAGTTCCTCCGGGTGCTGGATCTTGTGGATGCCCTCGTAGATGGCGTACACCGAGCCGAGAGTGAACAGCACCAGCGCGACGACGAACGAATAGAAGTACCGGTTGCGCCCGTAGCCGAACTGGTGCAGTTCGTCGGCGTCCTTCTCCGCGGCACGCTGTCCGAACAACAGCAGACCCTGATTGGAGGTGTCGGCCACCGAGTGCACCGCCTCGGCCAGCATCGACGCCGACCCGGTGATCGCCGCGCCGACGAACTTCGCCACCGCGATCCCCGCGTTGGCCGTCAACGCGGCGATGATCGCCTTCTTGCCGCCACCAGCCGACATCTTGTCCCCGTCCTCCCACTGCACCGAACACGCTTTGCTCGCAACAGCCTAAGGGGCGTCGCGCGAAAAGTACGCCCCGACGCTAGTTCCCGTCGCCGACGCAGGCGCTGAACAGCTGCGCCGCGCCGCCGACGGCGCGGGCACGGATGTCGGCGTCGGCCGCCGAGATCCAGGCCGCACTGCCGGGAACGAGGGTGAGTTCGCGCCCGTCGTGGCGCAATTCGACGGTGCCGTCGGTGCACAGCACGATGCCGGGTCCGGCATCGGCCAGCGCGACGGGTTCCGCGCCTGCCTCCAGATCGAACCGGCACAGCGCGAATTCGGGGGCGGGTGTGGCGTAGCGGATACTGCCGTCGGGGCCGGGTTCGGGTTCGATCACCGGCAGGTCGATCGGTTCGAAATCCAGCACGCGCAGCAGCTCCGGGACGTCGACATGCTTGGGGGTGAGCCCGCCGCGCAGCACATTGTCGGAGTTGGCCATGATCTCCACGCCGACACCGCGCAGGTAGGCGTGCAGGTTACCGGCCGCGAGGAACAGGCCCTGGCCCGGTTCGAGGGTGAGCCGGTTGAGCAGCAGCGCCGCGAGCACCCCCGCGTCACCGGGGTACACCTCGGCCAGTTCCAGCACGGTGCGCGTCTCGGCGGTGAACTCGCGCGGACCCGTGCCCGACAGGTAGCGCACGCACCCCTCGAGCACCGTGGGCAGCAGGGTGGCCAGGGCGGCGGGCGGCAGCGTGATCCAGGTGGTGAACAGCGTGCGCAGACCGGCCGAATCGGGTTGGGCGGCAAGCAGTTCGGCGTAGACATTGAGACCGGGCACGTTCAGTGCGCGCAGCAGGTCGACGGTGCGGTGCGGGGCGCGGAAACCGGCGAGCGCCTCGAAACGCTCCAGCGCGACCACCAGCTCGGGTTTGTGGCTGTCGTCGCGGTAGTTGCGCAGCGGCGAGTCGAGCGGCACGCCCACCCGGTTCTCCCGCTGGAAACCGGCCAGCGCCTGTGCCGAACTCGGATGAGCCTGCAGCGACAGCGGTTCCTCGGCCGCGAGAATCTTCAGCAGGAACGGCAAACGAGGACCGAAACCCTCGGCGACCGGGCCCAATTCACGCACCGGATCGGCGGCGAGCACCTCGAGCAGCGACCGCGAACTGCCGTTGGACTTCACGTGCGCGGGGTCGGCGGGGTGCGCGCCGAACCACAGTTCGGCCTCCGGATGAGCCGAGGGCACCGGTCTGCCACACAACCGAGCGAGCGCGGTGCGCGATCCCCATGCGTAAGAACGCAGCGCACCAACGAGTTCCTGCACTAGTAGCGTCCCCCGTCGTGATATCGGTCCTGGTCGCCCGAGGACGCACCGCGTGCGCCGAGGCGAAGGTAGGCCGCGGCCATGTCGAGCCGCAGGGCGAGCACCGCCAGCTGTACGAGTTCGCTGCCGTGTCCGCCCCCTGCGGCGGAGGTGGCGATCGCGCTCTCGGCCGAGGGCTCCGAACCCGGCTCGGCCAGCTGGGACTGCAACACGTCGACATCGGCGTGTACGAGTTCGGCGTCGACGAGGCCGTTGCCCGCGCCCTCGAACACGGTCAGCTTGCGGCGGGCCGCCGCCTGGTCGGGGTGCACACTGAGGGCGAGCACACGCACCCGGTCCACCGGGGCCGGACCGTCGAGTTCCTCGTCGTGGAACAGCGGATCGAAACCGGGCGCCGCGCCACCGGCCGCCTGGGCGAGCCTGCCGACGGCGGCGACCGCGTCGGCCAGGTCGGCCGCCGAGGCCAGCTTGCCCGCCGACTGCAACAGCACCTCGGTGCCGTGCCCGGCCAGCTCGACCGCGGCGGGAGAGTCACCGGCGAGGACGACGCCGACGCCGTGCATGCGGGTCGCGAGGGTTTTGGCCGGGTTGTGGAACACCTCGTTGTGCGGACCGTCGCGCAGGGCTTCGGCGTCGAGGACGTCGGCGAGCGCGGTCAGGTCGGGGGTGGCGGGAACACTGCGCTGGCCGTCGATCCCGCGCAGCACGGCGATGCCGACCGCGAGGAAACGCAGCAGGCGGTTGTGGTCGAGCACGGGCACGCGCGGTTCGAGCACGATCGCGCGACCGGCGGCGACCGCCCGCAGCGGACCCTCGTTGGGAACGGCGATCACCACTTCGGCGCTGCGCCGCACCGCCCGGTCGACCGCGTCGATCAGGCGCGGGTCGCCCGCGTCGTCACCGGCGACGAGCACCACGTCCAGCGGCCCGACCCACGGAGGCAGCGCGGTGACGGGCACGATCGGCAGTCCGACCCGGTCACCGAGGGTGGCGACCAGCAGCCCGGCGGCCCGGGCGGCGCGCCCGGACCCGGTGACGAGCACCAGGCTGCGCGCGCGCAATTCCGACAGCCGTTCGATCAGGGAGGTCTCGGCGACCGCGGCGGCGGTCGCCCGCACCTGGGCACCGCCCGAGGCCGCCGACCGTAAGAAGCCGCCGGTGTCGGCCGCCTCGAGCGACGCGGCATCGTCGAGGTCGAAAACCGGTGTTCCAGCGATCATCGCCGAGTCCACCTCCCCTCATCGCGCTGTGTGGTCGGTCGGCGCGAGCGCCGCGCTCTGCTGGTTTCCATGTTCCCAGTCAGGCGCGGACGATGCTCAGGATCTCGGTCACGAGTGCGTTTACTTCGGCCTGCGATCCGGCTTCGACATTGAGCCGTAGCAGCGGCTCGGTGTTGGAGGCGCGCAGGTTGAACCAGGCGTGCTCGCCCAGATCGACGGTGACGCCGTCGAGGCGGTCCACCGACACCGTGCGGTCGGCGAAGGCCGCGAGCACGGCCTCGGTGCGGTCGGTGGCGTCGGCGACGGTCGAGTTGATCTCGCCCGAGGCCGCGTACCCGTCGTAGGCCGCCATCAGCTCCGAGACCGGACGGTCGCCCTCGCCGAGCGCCGCCAGCACGTGCAGCGCGGCGAGCATGCCGGAGTCGGCGCCCCAGAAGTCACGGAAGTAGTAGTGGGCGGAGTGCTCGCCACCGAAGACCGCGCCGGTGGCGGCCATCTCCTGCTTGATGAACGAGTGGCCGACCCGGGTGCGCACCGGCTTGCCGCCGAGCTCGGAGACCAGTTCGGGCACCGCCCGGGAGGTGATGAGGTTGTGGATGACGGTGGCGCCCGGCTCCTTGGTGAGCTCACGCTGGGCGACCAGGGCCGTGATCGCCGACGGCGACACCGGCTCGCCCCGCTCGTCGACGACGAAGCAGCGGTCGGCGTCACCGTCGAAGGCCAAACCGATGTCGGCGCCGCTGGACCGCACCAGAGCCTGCAGGTCGACCAGGTTCTTCGGGTCGAGGGGATTGGCCTCGTGGTTGGGGAACGAGCCGTCGAGCTCGAAGTACAGCGGCACGAGGGTGACCGGCCCGAGCGCGCCGAGCACGGCGGGCACGGTGTGGCCGCCCATGCCGTTGCCCGCGTCGACCGCGATGGTGAGCGGTCGGATCTCGTCCAGGTTCACCAAGTCGCGCAGGAAGCTCGCGTAGTCGGCGAGCAGATCGACCGACGACGCGGAACCGGGCGCGCCGTCGTAGGCGGGCACACCGGCGACGACCTCGGCCGCGATGGTGGCCAGACCACTGTCCTGGCCGACCGGCAACGCGTTGGCCCGGCACAGCTTGATGCCGTTGTACTTGGCGGGGTTGTGGCTGGCGGTGAACATGGCACCGGGACAGCCGAGCCGACCGGAGGCGAAGTACAGCTGGTCGGTGGAGGCGAGCCCGATGTGCACGACGTCGAGACCCTGACCCTGCACGCCCTGGGCGAACGCCTCGGCCAGCTCAGGGGAGGACTCGCGCATGTCGTGACCGATGACCACCCGCTCGGCGCCCTCGGCGCGCATCAGCCGGGCGAAAGAGGCGCCGACGTCGCGCACGAAACCGGCGTCGATCTGCTCGCCCACCACCCCGCGGACGTCATAAGCCTTGATCACGGCGTTCACGAGTTCGCCAGAGCGCGCGAGGGTCGTCATGCCGCAAAGCCTAGCCGATCCGCCTCCCCGGGACTTTTGGCCAGACTCAGGGGCGGGGGAGGTGTCGTTGGCGGCCAGACTTGGGTGCTGGGTCGGGTGAGCCCGTGCCCGGTGAGTTACCCATGTGCTCACCCGCTCTTCGATGACTTTTGGCCGGACTCAGGCGCGGGGAGGGTGTCGTCGGCGGCCGGACTCAGGTGCGTATGGGTGAGCCAGTGCCGGTGAGTTGCGCATGGGCTTGCTGTTTCGCTCCCCGGACTTGGTCGGACGATCGCTGGCGAACTGCGTCGACGGTGAACTGAGTGGCGCGTGGTCCAGCGCCGCAACGCCTGATCTCGCAAGTACATGGGTAACTCCCCGGGCACGGGCTCCGGCAACCCGGCACGTGAGTCTGGCCGCCCGACGCAGTCTCTCCGCGCTCGAGTCTGGCCAAAGTCGCGGGGAGGCGGGTGAGCTCAGGGGTCTGGGAGGACTCGTAGGTGGCCTCGGCGGCCGGTGCGGGGCTGGCGGGGGGCCGGGGTGGTGGTGTCGCGGTAGCCGGGCTGGTCGGGTTCGGCGGGGCGGCGGCGTAGGCCTGCCTCGCGAACGGCTTCGGCCAGGGCGGTGAGGTCGTCGTCGTCGGGGGTGCTCGAGGAGAAGCCGCCCTCGTGGCGCACCAGTTCCCAGCCCTTGGGGGCGGTGATGCGGCAGGCGTGGGTTTCGCACAGATCCCAGGAATGCGGTTCGGCGACGGTGGCCAGGGGTCCGACGACGGCGGTCGAGTCGGAGTACACATACGTCAGCGTCGCTACAGCCGGGTTCTTGCAGCCGGGTCGGCAGCAACGACGCATAGGGATCACGACGTCGAGATTAACCCTCCAGCCCACAAAAGTGGATACGGACACGCGGTGGCGGAGGCGTCGTTCTACTCCGGTTCGGGGTCGATGAGGTCGGGATCGACACCGAGATACGTCGCGATCTGCTGCACCAGGACCTCACGCAACAGCTCGACGAGATCGTCGGGATCGGCGGCGCGCAGTTCCAGCGGCTTGCGGAACAGCACCACTCGCGCACGGGTCGCGGCGCCGTGCCGGTCGACGCCCGCGGGAATGAGCCGCGACAGCGGAACCGGTCCGTCGGCGACGACCTCGTCCGGCCAGGTGACCGAATCAGGATGCAGCGGACGGATTTTCGGCACATCGTCGACGGCGATGTCGAGTTTGGTCAGCCGGTCGTGCCAGCGGGTGTCCAGCGGTGCGAAGGCCTCGAGCACCAGCCGGTCGAATTTCTGCCCGCGCGTGCGCCAGGCGGGCACCGTCGGCGGGAGCATGGGACCACGGACACCGCGACCGCGGCGGGTCACCGAACGAGCGGTCGGCGCCGGAAGATGTCGCCGGGAACGTGCCATGGGTACTTCGCCTCTCTCGCCTGACCGGTAACGGGCGTTCGCCCGGAGACACCGACGTACTGCGCCTGCGTGGCTCCGGGCCAGGCCTGGAGAGTCTACTTTCGAACAGTCACTTATCCGATTCCGCGCTTCAGCCTGCGACGCTCTCGTTCCGAGAGACCGCCCCAGATGCCGAAACGTTCGTCATGCGCCAGCGCGTATTCCAGGCACTGGTCACGCACTTCACAGCCCAAGCAGATGCGCTTGGCCTCACGGGTCGAGCCGCCCTTCTCCGGGAAGAACGCCTCGGGGTCGGTCTGAGCGCAGAGGGCACGTTCCTGCCACTGCTCTTCGATCGACTCGAACATTTCGTCGAAGCCCGTGACGACCAGACTCAGCCGGGGGGCCGCGACTTCGCTTGCCGCGTCCGGTTCCGGCCAGCTCGTTTCAGCGCAGACAGCGTGAGCTGCGCCTGCTGTGGAATCGGTCGGCGAGACCAGGTTTTCGGTCATCGTTCCGCCTCCTCACTATGTGTTAGCGCAGAATGATTTCCGTCGGATGAACTAGAACCCCGACGGCCCAACACCGCGACGTAGTCTCGCGGGCTTCCCCGAGCCTGCCTTCCGGCGCATCGGCACCCTCCTGCAAACGCCCCCGCGCTATGTCTTCTCGCGGTGACCGGAATGACATGTCTGTGATTAGACACGCCGCACTTGCCGGTGGTCAACCCGCCGTCACCCTTCCGTTACACTCCGGACCCGCCTTTCGTGTTGATCTTGTTATGTGCCGTGGCAAATGACCAGCAACTTTGTTCTTCAGCACAGGGAAACGACCCGGCAACCGGCACCACTTAGGCTGTGTCCCTGTGACTGCACAACACGCGGTGCGCGAGCCCAGGATCGCCGTTCTCGTCGGTGGTGTCGGGGGTGCACGGTTCCTCCAGGGCGTCAGGCATCTGCTGCCCGATGCTGATATCTCGGCCATCGTCAATGTCGGTGACGACGTCTGGATGCACGGCCTTCGCATCTGTCCCGACCTCGACACCTGCATGTACACCCTCGGTGGTGGCATCGATCCCGAACGTGGCTGGGGCCACGCGAACGAGACCTGGCATGCCAAGGAGGAACTGGCGAAATACAACGCCAAGCCCGATTGGTTCGGACTCGGCGATCGCGATATCGCCACTCACCTCATTCGCACCGAGATGTTGCGCGCCGGATTTCCGCTGTCCTCGGTCACCGAAGCGCTGTGCAATCGGTGGCAGCCGGGCGTGAAACTCATCCCGGCAACCGATGACCGCTGTGAAACCCATGTGGTGGTCAGCGATCCCGACAATGCTGGCGAACGTCGCGCGATCCACTTCCAGGAATGGTGGGTGCGGTACCGCGCGGCGCTTCCGACTCACGGATTTGCCTCGATCGGCGCCGAACAAGCCTCTCCCGCACCAAATGTGACCGATATCATAGCTGCCGCCGATGCTGTGTTGCTCGCCCCCTCGAACCCGGTCGTGAGCATCGGATCGATCCTCGCCGTGCCCGGTATCCGCGGTGCCTTGCGGACCACCGAGGCCAAGGTCGTCGGCCTGTCTCCCGTGATCGATGGAAAGCCCTTGCGGGGCATGGCCGATGAGTGTCTGAAGGTGATCGGGGTGGAGTCGACGGCCGAGGGGGTCGGCAGGCATTACGGCGCCCGCTCGGCCACCGGCATCCTCGACGGCTGGCTCGTCCATTCCACCGACACCGCCGAGGTGCCCGGTGTGGAGGTGCGCAGCGTGCCGCTGCTCATGTCCGACCCCGACGCGACGGCCGAAATGGCCCGTGCCGCACTGGAATCGGCGGGAGTGAAGGCGTGAGCACACCGACCGACCACGCGGCGGGCGAACTGCGGATCCTGCCGGTCACCGGACTGCCGGAGTTCCGGCCCGGCGACGACATCGCCGAACACCTTGTGGCACAGGCGCCCTGGCTCGCCGACGGTGACATCCTCGTGGTCACCAGCAAGATCGTGTCCAAGGCCGAGGGTCGCATCGTCGCCGCGCCGACCGACCCCGAGGAACGCGACACCGCCCGCCGCGAACTGGTCGACGCCGAGGCCGTGCGGGTCCTGGCGCGGAAGGGTCGCACCCTCATCACCGAGAACCGGCTGGGCATCGTGCAGGCCGCCTCCGGTGTCGACGGCTCCAATGTCGCCGAGGGCGAATTGGTGCTGCTCCCGGTGGATCCCGACGCCAGCGCCAAGGCCCTGCGCGCGGCCGTCGCCGAGCGGTTGGGAGTCCAGGTCGCCGTCGTCGTGACCGACACGATGGGCCGCGCCTGGCGTACCGGCCAGATCGACGCGGCCATCGGCGCGGCGGGCCTGCGCGTGCTGCACGACTACGCGGGCGCGGTCGACGGGCAGGGCAACGAACTGCAGGTCACCCAGGTGGCCGTCGCCGACGAACTCGCCGCCGCCGCCGATCTGGTGAAGGGCAAGCTCGGCGCGGTGCCGATCGCGGTGGTTCGCGGCCTGCCGACCGTGGACGACGGCTCCACCGCGGCGGCGCTGCTGCGCGGTGGGGTCGACGACCTGTTCTGGCTCGGCACCGCCGAGTCGATCGAACTCGGCCGCAAACAGGCTGTGCCCCTTCGTCGTTCGGTGCGCGCGTTCAGCGACGAACCGGTCGACCCGGAGCGGCTCAGGGCCGCCGTCGCCGCCGGTCTCACCGCCCCGGCTCCGCACCACACCCGGCCCGTGCGCTTCGTCTGGCTGCGTGATCGCGACGTGCGTGCCCGGCTGCTCGCCGCCATGGCCGACAAGTGGCGTGCCGATCTCGCGGCCGACGGACTCGACCAGGAGCGGATCGAACGTCGCGTCGCGCGCGGGCGGATCCTGGTCGACGCGCCGGAGGTGGTGATCCCGTTCTGCGTGCCCGACGGCGCGCACGACTACCCGGACGCGCGTCGCCGGGCGGCCGAGCAGACGATGTTCACCGTCGCTGTCGGCGCCGCCGTGCAGGGCCTGCTCGTGGCGCTGGCCGCCGACGGGCTCGGCAGCTGCTGGATCGGTTCGACCATCTTCGCGCCGGAGGTGACGCGCGAGGTCCTCGGGCTCGCCCAGGATTGGAACCCGTTGGGCGCCATCGCCATCGGTCATCCACTCCAGACGCCCGAGCCACGGACGGTCGGCGACCCCGGCCCCGGATTGGTCGAACTGTGAGCCGGAGCGCCACGGCCACGATCGGCGCGACCCGGCCGTGCGGCGGTGGAGTTGTGAGTCGCTGCGATGCGGCTGCGGTCGGTTCGACCCGGTGCCGGGGCGGGGGAGTTGCGAGCCGCCACCGGTTCCGACGTGGTGCAGCCGTGCGGCCCTGTCGCCGTGCCGACGCGGAGAGGATGTCATGACCGCCGAATCCCTGCACCTCTCGGCCACCGAACTGCTCACCTCCTGGAAGCCACCCACCGACGCGGATTCCGCACTGCGCGAAGCGATGCTGGCGTTTCTCGGGTCCGCACCGCGCGGGTGTCTGCGCGAACACGCACCCGGCCACATCACCGCCTCGGCGATCGTGTTGTCGCACGACCGCCGCGAGGTGCTGCTCACCCTGCATCCGCGCGTGGGCCGCTGGATCCAGCTCGGCGGCCACTGCGAGCCCGGCGACGACACCGTCGCCGACGCCGCGCTGCGTGAGGCTGTGGAGGAATCCGGTATTCCCGACTTGACGCCGGTGCCCGGTCTCTACGGTGCGCAGGCCCATCCGATCACCTGTTCGCTCGGGGTGCCGACGCGTCATCTGGACCTGTTGTTCGAGGTCATCGCCCCGCCCGGGGCCGTCCCGGTGCGCAGCTCCGAATCCACCGATCTGCGGTGGTGGCCGGTCGACGGGCTACCGCCTGGCGCCGACGTGGCGCTGAAAGCCTGACCCCTCGCTGACCGGCGATCGTGGCGGCCGCATCCGAACGGGTGCGGCCGCCTTTTCCGTTATCTCCCCGTTACCTACTTTACAAATTCGCCGATTTGTCTAGACATCGACCGGCGAGGCGGCCTATCGTCTGTGACAGAGAGTTACGCACATCACACCTGTGAGATGTGCCTCAGGATGGAGACAACGATGTCCACCGACGCCAACCCGTCCGAACGGACGGCAGCGCCACCGCAGTGGCGCGATTCCAAGCGATACCTCTGGCTGTGGGGCCTGTTCGCCCCGACCGGGCTGTTCACGATCGCGATTCCGATGATCTGGGGAATCAACCAGCTCGGCTGGCATCGTCTGGCCGAAGTGCCGTTCTGGCTCGGCCCGATCCTGATCTACATCGTGATCCCGCTGGCCGACCTGTTCTTCGGCCCCGACGGCGACAATCCGCCCGACGAGGTCATGGAACAGCTGGAGAACGACAAGTACTACCGCTACCTGACCTACCTGTACCTGCCGTTCCAGTACGCCTCACTGATCTTCGCCTGCTACATCATCACCGCCGACAACCTGCACTGGCTCGGCTTCCCCGGCGGCGCCAACGTGGTCGACAAGATCGGCATCGCGATCAGCGTCGGCATGATCGGCGGCATCGGGATCAACACCGCGCACGAATTGGGCCACAAGAAGGTCGAATTGGAGCGTTGGCTCTCGCGCATCGCGCTGGCCCAGTCGTTCTACGGGCACTTCTACATCGAGCACAACCGTGGTCACCACGTGCGGGTCGCCACACCGGAGGACCCGGCGAGTTCGCGCCTGGGCGAGACCTTCTGGGCCTTCTGGCCGCGCACCGTGTGGGGCAGCCTGCGCTCGGCCTGGCACCTCGAGAAGGACCGGCTCGCCCGCCTGGACAAGGGTCCGTGGACGCTGCGCAACGACGTGCTCAACGCGTGGGCCATGTCGGTGGTGTTGTGGCTGGGTTTGATCCTGGTCTTCGGGATCGAGGTGCTGCCGTACCTGGTCCTGCAGGCGGTGATCGGATTCAGCCTGCTCGAGTCGGTGAACTACCTCGAGCACTACGGCCTGGTCCGGCAGAAGACGCCGAGCGGGCGCTATGAGCGGCCCGCCCCCGAGCACAGCTGGAACTCCGACCACCTGGTCACCAACATCTTCCTGTACCACCTGCAGCGCCACAGCGATCATCACGCCTACCCCACCCGGCGCTACCAGACACTGCGCAGTTGGGACGGCGCGCCGAACCTGCCCAGCGGCTACGCCAGCATGATCCTGCTGAGCTACTTCCCGCCGATCTGGCGCAAAGTGATGGACAAGCGGCTGCTCGCCCACTACGGCGGCGATGTCGGTTTGGCCAATATCGAACCGAAACGCCGCGAGCAGGTGCTGGCGAAATACGGAACGGAGGCGCCATGAGTTCGTACCGCTGCCCCGTCTGTGATTATGTCTACGACGAAGCCGAAGGCGCTCCGCGCGAAGGGTTTCCGGCGGGCACCCCGTGGTCGGCGGTGCCCGACGACTGGTGCTGTCCCGACTGCGGAGTGCGGGAGAAGATCGATTTCGAGGCGGTAGGAGTAGCGGGATGACCGAGTACAAGCTGTATCAGTGCGCCCAGTGCGGATTCGAGTACGACGAAGCGCAGGGTTGGCCCGACGACGGCATCGCCCCCGGCACCCGCTGGGACGACATCCCCGACGACTGGACCTGCCCGGACTGCGGTGCTCGCAAATCCGATTTCTTCATGGTCGAGATCGAACGTTCGTGAGGGCGGCGCGCCAGGGTGCGCGCCCGCCGTACCAGGAGGCCGCGCGCGACCTGCTGCGCACCTCGGTCCTGGACGCCATGCGCGAGCTGCTCACCGAACGGGACTGGTCCAAGATCACCCTCGGTGATGTGGCCGCCAGAGCCGGGGTGAGCAGACAGACGCTCTACAACGAGTTCGGCTCGCGGGCCGGGCTGTCCCAGGCCTACGCGCTTCGCCTGGCCGATACGCTCGTCGACCAGGTGCGCGACGCGATCCATCGGCACGTCGGTGACGCGCGCGAGGCCATCCGCGACGGCATGACCGGCTTCTTCTTCGCCGCCGCGGCCGACCCGCTGGTCCGCTCGCTGCTGGCGGGGGAGATGAAGCCGGACCTGCTGCGGCTCATCACGCTCGACGCGGGTCCGCTGCTCGAACACGCCACCGCGCGCCTGGCCGACGTCTTCCAGCACAGCTGGGTCGACGCCACCGACGCCGAGGCCGACGTCCTCGCGCACGCGCTGGTGCGCATCGCGCTGAGCTATATCCCCAACCCCCCGGTGCCCGAACGCGACGCGCCCGCCGAGATGAGCGCCTTGTTGAGCCCCTACGTCGAAGCGATCGTCCAGGCACGCGGTATCCACCCCTAGACGAAGTGGGGCGGATCACTATAAGGGGTGATCTGCTCTTATTCGCGGTGATGTAACCATCACCACGTTTGAGGAGCGGCCGCTGTGTAACGTGCCCATGGTCTGTCAGTATTCACATCCGTCGGCAATTGGTCTTTTTGTAGCGGAGCGGGTGTGCAAACGGTTGGCAAACCGGGGGGTTTTCGTGATCCCAAACGGTATCTGTGGGCTCTCGGGCTGATCGCACCGGCCAGTGCCCTGCTGCCCTCCCAGCTCGTCTACCGCACCGGCGCCGAAGCCTTCTGGTGGATCGGTCCCGTGATCGTGCTGATCGCCATCCCCGTTCTGGACTGGATCGTCGGCGAGGACGGCAACAATCCGCGCGACGAGGACTACGAAGCGCTCTCGCGTGACCGCTACTACCGCTGGTGCACCTATCTGTTCCTACCGGTCCAGCTGGTCGGGCTGCTGCTGGCCTGTGCCATGTGGGCGGGCAACGACCTCGATGTCGTCGACAAGCTCGGCCTCGCCGCCACCGTCGGCTTCGTCAGCGGCATCGGCATCAACGCCGCCCACGAATTGGGCCACCGCGTGGAGCGTGCTGAAAGATTGCTGTCGAAGATCGCGCTCGCCCAGTCCGGCTACGGGCACTTCTTCGTGGAACACAACCGCGGCCACCACGCGCGGGTGGCCACCCCCGAGGATCCGGCCAGCGCGCGCCTGGGCGAGTCGCTGTGGGAGTTCTTGCCGCGCAGCGTGATCGGCGGCTTCCGTTCGGCACTCCAACTCGAGCGCGCGCGCCTGGCCAGGAAGGGTCTGCGGTGGTGGCATCCCACCAACCAGATCCTGCAGGCCTGGTCGATGTCGGCGGTGCTGTTCGGTTCGCTGGTGCTCGTCTTCGGGTTCGCGATCGTGCCGTGGCTCGCGCTGCAGGCGGCGATCGGGGTGATGCTGCTCGAGACGGTCAACTACGTCGAGCACTACGGACTGCTGCGCGCACGCAAGCCCAACGGCCGCTACGAGCGCTGCTCCCCGCGCGACAGCTGGAACTCCGACCGCCTGGTCACCAACATCTTCCTGTTCCATCTGCAGCGTCACAGCGACCACCACGCCAACCCCGGCCGTCGCTACCAGACCCTGCGCAGCACCAGCGAGTCGCCGCAGCTGCCCGCGGGCTACGCGACGATGATCCTGCTCGCCGCCGTCCCGCCCCTGTGGCGTGCGGTGATGGACCCCCGGGTGGCCGCCCACTACGGCGGGGATCTGAGCCTGGCGAACGTGGCGCCCGTCAAACAGCGGCGGTTGCTGGCCAGATACCGCGCCACCGCCTGACTCCGACCTGGGCGGAGGCGGAAACAGCAGCGCCCGCAGACGGTAGCCTTGCCTGCGTGACGACCTCAGAACTCTCCCCGCGCACCGAGCTCACCGCTGACGTCCGCAACGGCATCGATTACAAGGTGGCAGATCTGTCGCAGGCCGAATTCGGCCGCAAAGAGATCCGCCTGGCCGAGCACGAGATGCCGGGCCTGATGGCGCTGCGCCGTGAATACCACGACGTGCAGCCGCTGAAGGGCGCCCGTGTCTCCGGTTCCCTGCACATGACGGTGCAGACCGCTGTCCTGATCGAAACGCTGGTCGACCTCGGCGCGCAGGTCCGCTGGGCGTCGTGCAACATCTTCTCCACCCAGGACCACGCCGCCGCCGCGGTCGTCGTCGGGCCGCACGGCACCGTCGACGAGCCCAAGGGCGTGCCGGTCTTCGCGTGGAAGGGCGAGACCCTCGAGGAGTACTGGTGGGCCGCCGAGCAGATGCTCACCTGGCCCGGCGAGCCCGCCAACATGATCCTCGACGACGGTGGTGACGCCACCATGCTCGTGCTGCGCGGCGCGCAGTTCGAGAAGGCCGGGGTCGTCCCGCCCGCCGACGCGGACCACTCCGCCGAGTACACGGTGTTCCTGAACCTGCTGCGCGAGAGCCTCGAGCGCGACAACACCAAGTGGGGCACCATCGCCGACTCGGTCAAGGGCGTCACCGAGGAGACCACCACCGGCGTGCTGCGCCTGTACCAGTTCGCGGCCGCGGGCGAGCTGGTGTTCCCGGCGATCAACGTCAACGACTCGGTCACCAAGTCCAAGTTCGACAACAAGTACGGCACCCGCCACTCGCTGATCGACGGCATCAACCGTGGCACCGATGTGCTCATCGGTGGCAAGAAGGTGCTGATCTGCGGTTACGGCGACGTCGGCAAGGGCTGCGCGGAATCGCTGGCGGGCCAGGGCGCACGCGTGCAGGTGACCGAGATCGACCCGATCAACGCCCTGCAGGCGCTGATGGACGGCTACGACGTGGTCACCGTGGAGCAGGCCATCGGCGACGCCGACATCGTCATCACCTCCACCGGCAACAAGGACATCATCACCCTCGACCACATGAAGGCGATGAAGGATCACTCGATCCTCGGCAACATCGGCCACTTCGACAACGAGATCGACATGGCCGCGCTGGAGCGTTCGGGCGCGACCCGGATCAACATCAAGCCGCAGGTCGACGAGTGGACCTTCGACTCGGGCAAGGCCATCATCGTGCTGTCGGAGGGTCGTCTGCTCAACCTGGGCAACGCCACCGGACACCCCTCGTTCGTGATGTCGAACAGCTTCTCCAACCAGGTCATCGCCCAGATCGAGCTGTGGACCAAGCCGGAGGAGTACGACAACGAGGTCTACCGCCTGCCCAAGCACCTCGACGAGAAGGTCGCCAAGATCCACGTCGAGGCCCTCGGCGGCACCCTCACCAAGCTCACCAAGGACCAGGCCGAGTACATCGGCGTGGACGTGGAAGGCCCGTACAAGCCGGACCACTACCGCTACTGAGCCGACACCCGGTGGCCCGTCGACCGTTCCGGTCGGCGGGCCACCGTCGTCTCCGCCCCAGCGGTGGGGTGTTGCGGATGCTGATCAGGCCGCACAGCGGGGCGCGGCCCGCGTGAGCCACGGGCCGCGCCCGAAAGGTCAGCTCAGCAGCAAGCAGAGGGGGAGGGGTACCACGACTTCGAGCAGGAGGCAGCCTGCCAGTTCGGCCGAGCCGCGCGCGGCCGACCCCGCGGCGGCGGAGCCCGCGGACGCGGAGCCGGAGAGCAGGCCCGGGTGGTTGTGGTGACCGTGGCGGATCGGGTCGACGGGGGCGGCCGAGGCCGTGCCCGCGCTGGCGAAAGCGAGTCCGAGAGCCGTGGCGGCGACGGCGGTGTGCAGGGCGATGCGTGAGCGCATGGTGACTCCTGGGTAGAACAGACTCTGAAATGAAATCACCTCACAATCTCCGAATGGGCCGGAATCGCCGGAGTGGCTCGCGTCGAAGGGCGTGGCATGCGGCGCGGTAATCTCACGGCATGGGTGTGTTGATCGCGGTGGAAGGGCTCGACGGGGCGGGGAAACGCACGCTCATCGACGGGCTCGTCGACGAACTGTCCGCGAAAGGGCTCCGGGCGGGCAGTCTCGCCTTTCCGCGATACGGCCGATCGATACACGCCGACCTCGCGGCCGAGGCATTGCGCGGGGCGCACGGCGATCTCGCCGGATCCATCAACGCCATGGCGATCATGTTCGCCCTCGACCGCGCCGACGCGAGCGCGGAGCTGTCGAACCTGTTGGACGCCAACGACATCGTGATCCTCGATCGCTGGGTCGCCTCCAACGCCGCCTATTCGGCGGCCCGGGCAGTGCAGGACGCCGACGGCGAAATCGTCGCCTGGGTGGGCGATCTGGAGTATGGCAGGCTCGGGCGCCCGGCGCCGGACCTCACCGTCCTGCTCGACGTCGGCACCGACGTGGCCGCCGAACGTGCCCGGCGCCGTGGCGAACTCGACACCGCGCGAGCCCTCGACGCCTACGAGAAGGACAGCGGTCTGCAGCGGCGCACCGGCGAGGTCTATCGTGAATTGGCCGATCGCGATTGGTTCGGCCGGTGGTGGACATACCGATCCGAACACGACCGGCCCGCGCTGCTCACTGTGTGCACGGAAATTCTTGCCGGATAAGGTTGGATAAGCGACGGGTTCACACCATTAATGGCGTGGCGGCCCGATCCTGGCCTGGAAGATGACAACATAGGATTATGAAGCCCAAGATTCTGGTCGTCGACGACGATATGGCACTCGCTGAGATGCTGACCATCGTCTTGCGCGGGGAAGGGTTCGACCCGCACGTGGTCGGCGACGGCACGCAGGCCCTGTCGGCGGTGCGGGAGATCCGCCCCGACCTGGTTTTGCTGGACCTGATGCTGCCCGGCATGAACGGCATCGACGTATGCCGCGTCCTGCGGGCCGATTCCGGCGTTCCGATCGTGATGCTCACCGCCAAGACCGACACCGTCGACGTGGTCCTCGGTCTCGAGTCCGGCGCCGACGACTACATCGTCAAGCCGTTCAAGCCCAAGGAACTCGTCGCCCGCGTGCGTGCGCGCCTGCGTCGCACCGAGGACGAACCGGCCGAGCTGCTCTCGATCGCCGACATCGTCATCGACGTGCCCGCGCACAAGGTGACCCGAGGTGGCACGCAGATCTCGCTCACCCCACTGGAGTTCGACCTGCTGGTGGCGCTGGCACGCAAACCGCGTCAGGTGTTCACCCGTGAGGTGCTCCTCGAGCAGGTGTGGGGTTACCGGCACGCCGCCGACACCCGCCTGGTGAACGTGCACGTGCAGCGGCTGCGCGCCAAGGTCGAGAAGGACCCGGAGAACCCGGAGATCGTGTTGACCGTGCGCGGCGTCGGATACAAGGCCGGACCGCCGTGATCGGTCGCTGTGAGGCGCCGCGGTGACCGACGGGCTCATCGCGCGGCTGCGGCGGTGGGCGACCCCGGTGCTCGACTGGTTCCAGACCATCGGCACCGCGCTGGGTCACCTCTGGCGTCGCTCGCTGCAATTGCGGGTCATCGTCTCCACGCTGACCCTCTCCCTCATCGTGATCACGATCCTCGGGGTCGTGCTGACCGGTCAGATCACCGACCGGCTCCTCGAAGCCAAGATCAACGCGGCGGTCGAGGAGATGGATCGTGCGCGCAGCACGATCGAGAACGAGCTGAGCGGTGTCGAGGGCGCCAACAGCCGCCAGCAGCAACTGGCCGACGCGCGCAGCGCGCTGTCCAGCCGAGGCGGCACCGGCCAATCCACGGGCGCCGCCGGTAGTTTCGACTCGGCGCTGGCCATGGTCGGCGGGACCCCGCCGCAGGAGATCACCACCGATCTCATCTCCGAGGTGCCCCAGGAACTGCGCCGGTTCGTGCAGCGCAGCCAGGTGTCCTACCAGTTCACCACTGTCGCCGACCCGGACGGTTACCGTGGCCGCGCGCTGATCATCGGCAGTCCGAGCGCCGAGATCGCGACGCTGGAGATCTACCTGATCTTCCCGCTGGCCAGCGAGGAGTCGAGCCTGTCGCTGATGCGCGGCACGATGCTGATCGGTGGCGTGGTGCTGTTGGTGTTGCTCGCCGCGATCACCGCGCTGGTCACCCGGCAGGTGGTGCTGCCGATCCGGTCGGCCGCCCGCATCGCGGGCCGTTTCGCCGACGGCAGGCTGAAGGAACGCATGCTGGTGCGCGGCGAGGACGACATGGCCCGGCTCGCGCAGGCGTTCAACGAGATGGCCGAGAGCCTGTCCAACCAGATCACCCAGCTCGAGGAATTCGGCAACCTGCAACGCCGGTTCACCTCCGATGTCAGCCACGAGCTGCGCACCCCGCTCACCACGGTGCGCATGGCCGCCGACCTCATCCATGGTTCCAGCGACGATCTCGACCCCGCGCTCGCGCGCAGTTCGGAGCTGCTGGTCAACGAGCTCGACCGATTCGAAGGTCTGCTCAATGACCTGCTCGAGATCTCGCGCCACGACGCCGGTGTGGCCGAACTGCAGATCGAGTCCCTCGACGTCCGCATGTGCGCCAGGGCCGCGATCACGACGGTGCGGCACCTGGCCAAGGACGCCGGGGTCGAGCTGGTGGTGGATCTGCCGGAGGAACCGGTGGTCGCCGAGGTCGATCCGCGCCGCGTCGAACGGGTGTTGCGCAATCTGCTCGCCAACGCGATCGACCACTCCGAGGGCAAACCGGTCCTCATCCGGATGCGCGGCGACGGCGAGTCCAATGCCGTGGCAACGGTCGTGCGCGACCAGGGTGTCGGCCTGCGACCGGGTGAGGAGAAGCTGGTGTTCAACCGGTTCTGGCGCTCGGATCCCTCGCGGGTACGCCGCTCCGGCGGCACCGGTCTCGGGCTGTCGATCAGTGTCGAGGACGCCAATCTGCACGAAGGTCGCCTGGAGGCCTGGGGCGATCCGGGTGTCGGAGCCAGCTTCCGGCTGCTGCTGCCGATGGTGCGCGGCCGCAAACTCGGCCCGAGCCCGCTGGCACTGGAACCGATGCTGCGCAAGGTGCCCGCGTTACCGGAGGCCGAGCCGGAACCCGAGGTCCTCGACAGTCCCCAGCGCGACGCCGACAACGACGAGGACGCCGCGGCGACCGAGACCGGAGACCGAGAGTCATGAGCAGAGCGGGTGGTGTTCGCCAGGGGATCGGGCTGTTCGCGCTTGTCTGTCTGCTCGTCCTCACCGGATGCGCGAGCCTGCCGGAATCGTCGGCACCGCAGGCGCTCGGCACCATCGAGCGCGCGCCGACCTCGGCCGGTCCGCCGCCGCCGGAGCCGGGGCGTGACCCCGACCTGCTGGTCGGCGACTTCCTCGGTGCCAGCGCCGACCCGACCAACCGGCACGCCGCGGCCCGCCAGTACATGCGCGACGAAACGGCGGGGGAGTGGAACGACGAGGCGAGCATCACGATCGTCGACCGGCCCGACACGCTGCGCGAATCCCGCACCGGCGATCGGGCGACCTATGTGGTGCGCGCCCGCAAGGTGGGCGAGCTCGGCCGCGACGGCGCCTACCGCGCCGTCGACGGCATGCTCGAGAACAAGATCGAGATGAGCAAGATCGACGGCGAGTGGCGCATCACCGACCTACCCGACGGTGTGGTGATGGATTCCGCGTCGTTCGTGAGCACCTACCAGCGCTATGTCCTGTACTACTTCGACAGCTCCGCGCAGCTGCTCGTCCCCGATCCGCGCTGGATCTCGGTGCCGCGTGGGCAGCTCACCGAGCGACTCGTCGGCCTGCTCAGCGGCGGTCCACAGCCCGGCATCGCCGGAGTCGTCCGCAACCTGCTCGCCCCGCCCACCGCGGTGCGCAGCCCGATCACCAAGGCGGAGAACGACCCCGGCGAAGTGGGCGTCGGGATCGGTGGCGTGCGCATCGATTTCGGCGGGATCGCGACGCTCGACCAGCGCGGGCGTGAACTGCTGGCCGCCCAGGTGGTGACGACCCTCTCGCGCGCCGACATCCTCGGCCCGTATGTGCTGCTCGCCGACGGCAAACCGCTCGACGAGCGTTTCGCGAACGGGTGGTCGGCCGCCGATGTCGACCAGTTCAGCGCGGCGACGGCTGGACAGAACAAGATCGGCTTGCACGCGCTGCGCAACGGCACCCTCGTCCAGGTGACGCCGGACGGGATCGTCGCGCCGAGCGGCGCGTTCGGTGAGGCGACCAACCTGCAGTCGGTCGGCATCTCCTCCGACGGCCAGTTCGTCGCCGCCGTCGCCGACACGGGACGACCGGCGCCGGAGCCCGGCCGTACCCTGCTGATCGGCAACTACGGCGCGGGTGCGTTCGGCGTGGTCGAGGCGGCGAGTATCGCCCGGCCGTCGTGGACCATGGACGGCGGTGCCGCGTGGACCGTGCTCGACGAGCAACGCGTGGTGCGGGCGGTCACCGACCGCGCCACCGGCAATGTGTCGCTGCAGGACGTGGACACCTCGGCGCTGTTCGAAGGTGCGGGAGCGCCGCGACCGCCGATCACCGAGGTGGTCGTGTCGCGCACCGGGGTGCGGGCCGCGTTGATCGCCGACGGCAAGGTGTACGTGGCGGTGATCGAACGCAGGCCGGACGGCAGATACGCACTCACCTCGCCGCTGCCGGTGGCGATCGGGCTCAGTACGCCCGCGGTGTCGTTGAGCTGGGTCACCGGTGACACCCTGATGGTCGCCCGGGAGGGCAACGTCGACCCGGTGTTCACCGTGTCCATCGACGGCTCGCAGTTCACCCCGGTGACCTCGCAGAACCTGACTCCGCCCGTCCGGGTGGTCACGGCGACCCAGTCCACCCAGTACGTCGCCGATTCCCGGGCGGTGCTGCAACTGCAAACGGCCGACCCCACCCGCACCGACCGTTTCTGGCGCGAGGTGCCCGGGCTCACCGGCGAAGGCGTGGTCCCGGTCCTGCCGAGCTGAATCTGTCGGTGCCCGCTGTCATGCTCACCGGCTATGAGAGCTCTGGTTGATCTCTTGCTGCCGGTCCGCTGCGGCGGTTGCGCGCGGGTTGGCACGCCGTGGTGCGCCGCGTGCGCGGCGGAGTTGGCGGCGGGGCCGGTGCGGGTGCGGCCGCGGACCGATCCCGGCGTCGCGTGCTGGGCGCTTCGCCCGTATCGGGGCCCGGCCCGGCGGGCGGTGCTGGCCGCCAAGGAACACGGCCGACGCGATCTGGCCGACCCGCTCGGCGTCGCCCTGGCCTCGGCATTGACCCGGTTACGGTCCGCTGATCGCCCCCTGGTGCTGATTCCGGCGCCCACCCGGGCAGCGGCGGCCAGGCGCCGCGGTGGCGATCCCGTCGCCCGTTCCACGGCCTGCGCCGCGCGGTGGCTGATCGATTGCCGAGCGGTCGGTCTTCTTCGCCTGCGGCCAGGAGTCCGCGATTCCGTCGGGCTCGACTCGCGCGAGCGTGCGCACAATCTCGCACACAAGATCATCGCCGTGTCCCCCGCCACCGCACTGGGTGCGATTCCGGCGAATGCCGAGGTAGTGCTGGTCGACGACGTCTTGACCACCGGCGCCACCGCCACCGAATCGATACGTGTTCTTAGCCGGATCGGCATACATCCGTGCGCTGTTTTGGTGACCTGTGCGGCTTGACGCAGCGAAATTTGCGTGAACAGTGGCGGACTCGTCCGTGGCGGACTAGCGTCGCGAACACACACCGAACACCGCGCCTGAAGCGGCGGGCCGAAGGCGGTAGCGCAGCGTAACCACGGAGGCCCTCGCGAAGGCGCAAGTCAACACAGCTTCTGGGAGGTGGCGCCGCGAACTCTGGTGTCGAGCGATTCCCGATCGGCACAGCTCAATCCCGCCGCACTCGCTCTGGTGTGCGGCCATATCCGGGAGGTACTCGCGTGACGACTTCTGCACGGGCATCAGTGCACGATGCTGACCCTTCGGCACTGGAAAACGGTGCCGCCGACTCGACTCGGACACCCCACGCGGAAGTGGTGGTCTCCGGTCGTAATGTCGAAGTACCCGACCACTATCGAATCTATGTTTCGGAGAAGCTCTCCCGGCTGGAGCGTTTCGATCCGTCGATCTTCCTCTTCGATGTGGAGCTGTTCCACGAGCGCAACCGTCGTCAACGTAAGGCCTGCCAGCGCGTCGAGATCACCGCACGCGGGCGCGGCCCGATCGTGCGGGCCGAGGCGTGCGCCGACAGCTTCTATGCCGCTTTCGAGTCGGCTTCACAGAAGATCGAGAGCAGGCTGCGCAGGTCGAAGGACAAGCGCCGGGTGGTGCACTACGGGGACAAGACGCCCGTCTCGGTAGCGCAGGCCACGGCATCCCTGGTCGACGACTCGCTGTTCGCCCAGACCAACGGGCATGTGGCGCACGAGCACGAGGAGGAGCCGCAGGACGAGGGTCCCGGCCACATCGTGCGCACCAAGGACCATCCGGCCACGCCGATGACGGTCGACGACGCCCTGTACCAGATGGAACTGGTCGGGCACGATTTCTTCCTCTTCCACGACAAGGAAAGCGATCAGCCCTCGGTGGTCTATCGCCGACACGCCTTCGACTACGGTCTGATCCGGCTGGTCTGACCGCATCCGAACTCCGGGCACCCGTCGTCGCGGGTGCCCGGATCACGTTCAGCCGCCGAACTTCTCGTAGTGCACGGCCTCGGTGAGCGCCCGCCGTGCCCGCCAGCCGAACCGTTCCAGATCCGGCACCTGCTGGAATTCGCGCACCGGTCCGACGCACAGCCAGGCGACGGGCGTGATGCCCTCGGGCAGTCCGGCCAGGTCGCTCAGGAACTCGGGCTCGTAGAACGACACCCAGCCGACTCCGATCCGCTCGGCGGTCGCGGCCAACCACAGGTTCTGGATGGCGAGCACCGTCGAATACACGCCGGTCTCGGGGACGCTGGCCCGGCCGAGCACCTGCGGTCCACCGCGTCGGTTGTCGTGGGTGACGATGATCCCGGTACCGCTCTCGACGATCCCCTCGATCTTGATCGGGTCGAAGGTCGCGGCCCGGTCGGCGGGCAACGCGTCGCGGAACTCGGCCCGCTTGACCGCCACGTGGTCCGCGAAGCGACGCAAGGTCGCCGCGTCGCGGACCACCACGAAGTCCCACGGCTGGGAGTTGCCGACGCTCGGCGCCCGGTGGGCGGCGGACAGGATCCGCCACAGCGTGTCGTCGTCGACGAGGTCGCCGGTGAATTCGGCGCGCACATCGCGACGCAGCCGGATCGCGTCGTAGACGCTCAGTTGCTCAGCACACACCGGTGCAGTGTGGCATTGCGAGCTCAGGCCGACTTACGCGCCATCCGTCGTCCGGCGGCCAGCGCGGTGCGCAGACCGCGCCTGCGACCGGTCACCGGGTCGATCGTCGGCACGGCCTTGCCCTCGAACAGGCGCTCCGACTTGGTCTCCGGTGCGTCGTCGGCGGTGTGGCGCAGGTACTTGTTCGGCAGCGACAGCTTGAGGATGGTGCGCCACGACTTGAAGTACTGCACCGGCAGTGAGCCGGTGGTGTAGGGCAGGTCGTACTTATCGGCCAGCTCGCGCACCCGCACCGCGATGGCGGCGTAGCGGTTGCTCGGCAGGTCGGGGAACAGGTGGTGTTCGATCTGGTGGCTGAGGTTGCCGGTCATGAAGTGCATGACCGGGCCGCCGCTGATGTTCGCGCTGCCGAGCATCTGCCGCAGGTACCACTCGCCCTGGGTCTCGTTCTCGATGTCGGCCTTGGTGAACTTCTCGGCGCCGTCGGGGAAGTGGCCGCAGAAGATCACCGCGTTGGTCCAGACGTTGCGCACCACATTGGCGGCGAAATTGGCCGTGAGGGTGGAGAAGAACGAGGGGCCGGTGAGCAGCGGGAAGATCACGTAGTCCTTGGCGGCCTGCTTACCGATCTTCTTGAGCACCAGCTTGCGGTCGGCGTCGAACTGCTTCCATTCCGGAGAGTCCTTGTCCCACTTCTTCTTCGCCACCTTGCCCAGCTCGAGGTGCTGGATCGCGACGCCGTACTCGAACAGCGCCTGCAGCAGGAAGTTGTAAATCGGGTTGCCCAGGTAGAACGGCATCCAACGCTGATCGCGGGTGACGCGCAGCAGGCCGTAGCCGATGTCGTCGTCCATGCCGAGGACATTGGTGTACTTGTGGTGCAGGAAGTTGTGGGTGATCTTCCAGTGCGCCGACGGGCCCGCGTTGTCCCACTCCCAGGAGGTGGAGTGGATCTCCGGATCGTTCATCCAGTCCCACTGCCCGTGCATGACGTTGTGCCCGATCTCCATGTTCTCGATGATCTTGGCGGTGCCGAGCAGGGCGACCCCGGCCAGCCAGGCCGGGGGTAGGAAGCTGGCGAACAGCACGGTGCGGCCGCTGATCTCCAGGGCTCGCTGTAACCGGATGACGTTGCGGATATACCGGGCGTCGGCCTCGCCTCGCGAGGATTCGATTTCGCGGCGGATCGCGTCGAACTCCGCACCGAGAGCTTCGACATCCGCGGCGGTGAGGTGCGCGTATTCCTTGACATCCGAGATCGCCATGGCGGTTACAGTACCGTAGGTTACGAGAGCGTAGGTTGGCGATTTCGGTGCTGGATTGTGGGATGTGTCCTATTGCGCAATCGAGACGCAGATGTTATCTGAGACCGCGCGCCCTTTTCCGGAGTGCGGCCTTTTCCTGCCTCGCCCGCTGCTTGAGCGCCGCCTTGGCCTCGCGCAGGACTTCCTTCTCGTGCCGGGCCTTCGCCTCGAGGGCCACCTTGGCGTCGTGCAGTGCCGACCGCAGGCCGAGGCGCTTGCCCGTCTCGGGATCGACCCGCAGCGCCTCGGGCAGCGAGATGCCGTGGAACTTGCGCTCCGAGGACGTCTCGGGGGCATCGTCGGCGGTGCGCTTGAGGAATCGGTCGGGCAGGGCGAGCTTGTGGATGGTGCGGAAGGCCAGCAGGTACTGCTTGCCGAGCGAACCCGTGGTGTAGGGCAGGTCGTACTTGTCGCACAGCTGACGGACCTGGGCCGCGACCTCCGGGTACCGGTTGCTCGGCAGGTCGGGGAACAGGTGGTGTTCGATCTGGTAGCAGAGGTTGCCGCTCATGAACGCCATGGCCGGGCCCGCTTTGAAGTTGGCGCTGCCGAGCATCTGGCGCAGGTACCACTCGCCCTGGGTCTCGCCGTCGAGCTGTTCGATGGTGAACTTCTCGGCGCCGTCGGGGAAGTGGCCACAGAAGATCACCGCGTAGGCCCACAGATTGCGCACCAGGTTGGCCGTGGTGTTGGCCTTGAGTGTCGATTTCCAGGCCGGACCGGTGAGCGCCGGGAAGAGCACGAAGTCCTTGACGACCTGGCGGCCCGCCTTGCGCGCGAAATCCTTGTTGGGCTCGGAGAGCAACTGCTTGGCCGGGATGCCCGCCAGTTCCTTCTCGATGCCGAGGTCGTGCAGGGCGATACCCCACTCGAAGGTGGCGGCGAGCAGCAGGTTGGCGGCGGGCTGCACCAGGTGCTTGGGGTGCCAGGCCTCGTCGCGGGTCATCCGCAGGATGCCGAAACCGAGGTCCTCGTCCTTGCCGAGCACGTTGGTGTAGGTGTGGTGGGAGTAGTTGTGCGCCCGACGCCACTGCGCCGAGGTGCCGGTCATGTCCCACTCCCAGCTGGTCGAGTGGATCTCGGGATCGTTCATCCAATCCCACTGCCCGTGGCTCACGTTGTGCCCGAGCTCCATGTTCTCGATGATCTTGGCGACCGACAGCAGCGCCGTACCGCCGAGCCAGGCCCAGCGGTTGCGGCTGCCGAACAGGACCGCGCGACCCGCCACCTCGAGGGCGCGCTGCGCGGCGATGGTGCGGCGGATGTATTTGGCGTCGCGCTCGCCGCGCGAGGTCTCGACGGACCGGCGGATCGAGTCGAGTTCTTTGCCCAGGGTCTCGATGTCGGCCGCCGTCAGATGAGCGAAGGCCTGGATATCGGTGATGGCCACCGGGGTCCTCTCTTGTTCGGTTGACGGCCGTTGCGCTCGGTCCACACACGAGGAGTCCGGCGGTGACGCTGCGGCGTCACTGCCTAGACCAGCCGCTGCCGGTCAGTCATATGACCGGCGCATGATTCGAGGATACCCGTAACCGAAGCGTGACGGTTGGATCAGATGTCGAGTGTGCAGTCGCCCGCCGCGGCGGAGATGCAGGTCTGAACCTTGTCGCCCGGCTGGCGTTCGTCACCGTTGCGCAGATCGCGGGCATGACCGGCCGACAGCGTCACCACGCAGGTCTGGCAGATGCCCATCCGGCAGCCGAACGGCAGCTGCACGCCGACCGACTCGCCCGCCTCGAGCAGGCTGGTCGCGCCGTCGACGGTGAGGGAGCGCCCGGTGGTGCCGAAGGTGACGGTGCCACCCTCACCGACCGCGGAGCGCTCCACCTCGAACCGCTCGACGTGCAGCTTGTCCGCGATGCCCGCCGCCCGCCAGTGCGCTTCGATGGCGTCGAGCATCGGCGCGGGACCGCACGCCCACGTCTCGCGTTCGCGCCAGTCGGGGTACAGCTCGTCCAGGCTTGCCAGCGCGAACAGGCCCTGTTCGTCGGTGAGCTGCAGGTGCGAGACGAAGCTCGGGTGCTTGTCGTGCAGAGCGCGCAGTTCGGCACCGAACATCACGTCGGCGTCGGTCGGGGCGGAATGCACGTGCACCACGTCGTGGACGCCGTCGCGGCGGTCCATGGTGCGCAGCATCGACATCACCGGGGTGATGCCGCTGCCCGCGGTGAGGAAGAGCACCTTCTCCGGCACCGGCTGGGGCAGCACGAACCCGCCCTGGGGCGCGGCGAGGCGGACGATGGTGCCCGCCGCCACCCCGTTGACCAGGTGGCTGGAGAGCTTGCCCTCGGGCATGGCCTTCACGGCGATGGAGATGAGCCGCTTGCCACCCTCGCCGGTCCAGTCCGGCGGGCAGGTGAGCGAGTAGGAACGCCAGTTCCAGCGGCCGTCGATGAGGATGCCGATGCCGATGTACTGACCCGGCTGATACTTGAAGTCGAACCCCCAGCCCGGCTTGATGACCAGCGTCGCCGAGTCGGCGGTCTCCTTCTTCACGTCGACGATGCGCCCACGCAGTTCCCGCGCCGACCACAGCGGATTGGCCAGGTGCAGGTAGTCGTCGGGCAGCAGGGGTGTGGTCACCCGGGCGACCGCGCCGCGTAGCACGTTCAGCTTGCCGCCGCGATCGGCGACCTGCGCCGCCGGTGCCTCGAGCCATTCCCGGAACTTGTTCAGGACCATGCCGCCGTTTTCTCCCTGTCGTGCATCAATGCCACCCGTGGGGTGGCTCGCTCGCAGCCAGGTTACGGCATCGTAGGTTTGGCGCCAGCCGAAGGACTGGGCGTTCTCGGCGCGTCCCCGCCTCTGGACTGACCGGAGGGTGCGACGAAGGAGTGCCCGGAGGGAGGGAAGAGGCGGGGTTCAGCGCCGAGAACCGCGGCGCCAGCCGCCAATGTCACAGCAGATCCAGGAGGAAGGGGAGTTCTTGGGTCGCGTACCAGGCCAACTGGTGGTCTTCGGCGTCGCCGAGAACGAACTCCGCGTCCGGGTCGCCCAGGTCGGCGGCGTCGATCACGTCGACCGCCTTGGCCACCTGGGGTTCGGCGTCGGCCAGGTCGACGTGTACCGAGGCCACCTGGTCGTAGGTGATCGGCCCGGCCAGTTTCACCACGGCGTCGTCGAGGTCGGGGCGCAGTTTCGCGCCGGTGACGTCGGCGGCGATCACGCAGCGCCGGTAGGTCGGGCTGCCCGGGTTCGCGGCTTCGTCCGGGGTGGTGGCGTCGTCGTCGAGGTCGTCGAGGCCGTCGCGTTCGGCGGCGATGAGCCGCAGCGAGGCGCGCGCGGCCTCCGACATCGCCACCTCGGCGAGTTCGTCGTCGTCGCCCGCGGCGTAGGCCTCGCGCAGCGCGGGGGTCACCGCGAAGGCGGTCGCGCCGAGCGGGAACAGTTGGCGCTCGTCGACCAGTCGACGCAGCATCGGGATCGTCGTCGGGATGTAGACGCGTATCTTGGCGTTCTCAGAGACAGGCACCGAGCAACTCCTCCATCGATTCGTGCACCGACGCCGCGAGGACGTCGAGATCGGCCATGGCGTCGCGGTCGGCGTTGAGTCCGTAGAAGACCTGACCGTCGTACGAGGTGAGCCCGAAGCTCAGGGTCTGATTGCGCAGCAGCGGCGACACCGGATACATCTCCAGCATGCGCGCACCGCCGATGTACATCGCGGTCTGGGGTCCCGGCGCGTTGGTGATCACCAGGTTGAACGTGTTGTCGGCGAAGGTACTCGCCGCGCGCACGCTCATCGCGTGCAGGCTGGCCGGGGCGAAACCGGCCAGGTGCACGAGGGTCCTGGCCCGCACACCACGGCGTTGCCTGCCCGCGGCCTCGGTGGCGTGCGAGATGTGGGAGAGCCGCATCGTCGGATTCGGTTCGCCCACCGGTAGATCGATGAGGAACGAGGACACCTCGCTGGCGGGGGTCAGTTGGTTGTCGCCGTCGACGTACACCGACATCGGTACCACCGCACGCAGATTCGTCGATTCGACCAGTGCCTCGTTGCGCGAGAGCAGCCAGTTGCGCAGTGCCCCGGTGACCACGGCGAGCACGGTGTCGTTGATCGAGCAGTCGAAGTGCCTGCGGATCCGGCGGTAGTCCTCGAGGTCGGTGCGCACCACGTCGAAGCGGCGGCTGCGCGAGGTCCTGGCGTTGAGCGGGCTGTCGGGTGCGCCCGAGGTGGCCGCGCGAACCGCGTTGGCCGCGGCGTGCACCGCCATCCGGGCGCCGCGGACCACGCCGAACGCGCTCGAGCCCGCGTCGCGCACCGCCGAGTACGCCTCGCGTGGTTGCGCGGCCAGCTGCGACAGCGCACCGGCGAGCAGTTCCACGTCGGTGGGTTCGCGGGGCGCGCGCCAGGCGTCGTCGGCCAGTTCGCGTGGCAGCGGGCTGTTGTCGAGGATCACGTGACCGATCTCGAGGGCGGTGTCACCGTCGACGAGCGCCGAATGCGATTTCGTGAACACCGCGCCGCGTCCGCCGGACAGTCCCTCGATGAGATACATCTCCCACAGCGGCCTGCCCTGATCCAGTGGCCGGGACGCGAGCCGGGCGACCAGATCGTAGAGCTGTTCGTCGGTGCCGGGAGCGGGCAGCGCGGAGCGACGGATGTGATAGCTGATGTCGAATCGGCTGTCCTCCACCCACACCGGACGACCGAGGGCGAGCGGGATCTCGCGCACCTTGCGGCGGTAGCGCGGGACCAACGGCA
Source organism: Nocardia caishijiensis NBRC 108228 (assembly GCF_001612825.1). Classification (GTDB taxonomy): domain Bacteria; phylum Actinomycetota; class Actinomycetes; order Mycobacteriales; family Mycobacteriaceae; genus Nocardia; species Nocardia caishijiensis. The sequence goes on from NZ_BDBE01000034.1 coordinate 151,708, forward strand.
GCCGGGATTCGACCAGCTCGATGAGCTGTTCGTAGTCCAGGACCTGCCCGGATCCGTCGGCGGCGGAGTTCTGGAGGATCGCGAGAGAGCCGATGTGGATGGGGTTACTGCTCGACTCGAGCCGGTAGAACGCCGCGTCCTGCGGCGTCAATCTCGTGATCACGCGCTCCGATGCTCCTTCCGTTGCACGCTTCGCGCGCCGTCGGGGCGCAGATCGGGCACCCGCCACATCCTACGGCACAGTAGGTCGATCGCGATGCCGGGCAAGCCCCCTCGTCGAATGCCGTGACCTGGGCGGATGTGAGTACCCGGTACACCGGGCACCGGTCCGTGCGGCCGGGTACGGTGGTCTGCGGACTACCATTGCCCACAACACTGTGGCTCACTAGCCCGAACCCGACTCCGACCAGAGGACTGACGAGACCCGTGCCTGCGCTGACACTGACGAGGTTGCTACGGATTGGTGAAGGCCGCATGGTCAAGCGGCTGTCGAACCTCGCCGACGAGGTCATCGCCTACGGCGAGGAGATCGAACAGCTCACCGACGACGAGTTGCGCGCCAAGACCGCCGAGTTCAAGCAGCGCTACGCCGACGGCGAGACCCTGGAAGATCTGCTGCTCGAGGCGTTCGCGGTGGCCCGCGAGGCGTCCTGGCGCGTGCTGAACCAGAAGCACTACAAGGTGCAGATCATGGGTGGCGCGTCGCTGCACCTGGGCAACATCTCGGAGATGAAGACCGGTGAGGGCAAGACCCTGACCTGTGTGCTGCCCGCATACCTCAACGCCATCTCCGGCGACGGCGTGCACGTGGTCACCGTCAACGACTACCTCGCCAAGCGCGACGCCGAGTGGATGGGCCGCGTGCACCGCTTCCTCGGACTCGAGGTCGGCGTGATCCTCGGTGGCATGACCCCGGCCGAGCGCCGCGTGGCCTACGCCGCCGACATCACCTACGGCACGAACAACGAGTTCGGCTTCGACTACCTGCGCGACAACATGACCCACTCGCTCGACGATCTGGTCCAGCGCGGGCACAACTTCGCCGTGGTCGACGAGGTCGACTCCATCCTCATCGACGAGGCGCGCACCCCGCTGATCATCTCGGGCCCGGCGGATGCCTCCTCGAAGTGGTACGCCGAGTTCGCGCGCATCGCGCCGCTGCTGAAGAAGGACGTCCACTACGAGGTGGACATCAAGAAGCGCACCATCGGTGTGCACGAGGCGGGCGTGGAGTTCGTCGAGGACCAACTCGGCATCGACAACCTCTACGAGGCCGCCAACTCGCCACTGGTGAGCTACCTGAACAACGCCATCAAGGCCAAGGAGCTCTACCAGCGCGACAAGGACTACATCGTGCGCGACGGTGAGGTCATCATCGTCGACGAGTTCACCGGCCGCATCCTGGTCGGGCGCCGCTACAACGAGGGCATGCACCAGGCGATCGAGGCCAAGGAGAAGGTCGAGATCCAGCCGGAGAACCAGACGCTGGCCACGATCACCCTGCAGAACTACTTCCGCCTCTACAACAAGCTGTCCGGTATGACCGGTACCGCCGAGACCGAGGCCGCCGAGCTGCACTCGATCTACGGCCTCGGCGTGGTGCCGATCCCGACCAACAAGCCGATGGTCCGCAAAGACCAGGCCGACCTGATCTACAAGTCGGAAGAGGCCAAGTTCAACGCCGTCGTCGACGACGTGGTGGAGCGGCACGAGAAGGGCCAGCCGGTCCTGATCGGTACCACCAGCGTGGAGCGCTCGGAGTACCTGTCCAAGCAGTTCACCAAACGCGGTGTGGCGCACAGCGTTCTGAACGCGAAGTTCCACGAGCAGGAAGCCCAGATCATCGCCGAGGCCGGTCGGCCCGGCGCGGTCACCGTGGCGACCAACATGGCCGGTCGTGGTACCGACATCGTGCTCGGCGGCAACGCCGACATCATCGCCGACATCCTGCTGCGCAAGCAGGGCCTCGACCCGGTCACCACCCCCGACGAGTACGAGGCCGCCTGGCATTCCGCGCTCGAGCAGGTGAAGAAGCAGACCGAGGAAGACGCCGAGACGGTGCGCGAGGCCGGTGGCCTCTACGTGCTCGGCACCGAGCGTCACGAGTCGCGCCGTATCGACAACCAGCTGCGTGGTCGTTCCGGTCGTCAGGGTGACCCGGGTGAGTCGCGGTTCTACCTGTCGCTGGGTGACGAGCTGATGCGCCGCTTCAACGGCGCCGCGCTCGAGGCGATCATGAACCGCCTGAACCTGCCCGACGACGTGCCGATCGAGGCGAAGATGGTCTCCAAGGCCATCAAGAGCGCCCAGACCCAGGTCGAGCAGCAGAACTTCGAGATCCGCAAGAACGTTCTGAAGTACGACGAGGTGATGAACCAGCAGCGCACCGTCATCTACGGCGAGCGCAATCGGATCCTGCGTGGCGAGGACATGGAGGGTCAGGTCCAGAACATGATCACCGACGTGATCACCGCCTACGTCGACGGCGCGACCGCCGAGGGATACATCGAGGACTGGGATCTGGACAAGCTGTGGACCGCGTTGAAGACGCTGTACCCGGTGAGCCTGGACCACAAGGAGCTGGCAGGCGAGACCGCCACCGGCGAGGCGGGCGAACTCACCCACGACGAACTGCGTGACGCGCTGCTCGACGACGCGCACACCGCCTACGAGAAGCGCGAACAGGAAATCGACGGCCTGGCCGGTGAGGGCGCCATGCGCAACCTGGAACGCCAGGTCCTGCTCTCGGTGCTCGACCGCAAGTGGCGTGAGCACCTCTACGAGATGGACTACCTCAAGGAGGGCATCGGCCTGCGCGCGATGGCCCAGCGCGACCCGCTGGTCGAGTACCAGCGCGAGGGCTTCGACATGTTCTCGGCCATGCTCGAGGGTCTGAAGGAGGAGTCGGTCGGCTTCCTGTTCAACCTGCAGGTCGAGGTCCAGCAGCCCCAGCCCGAAGGCGTCTCCATCGACAAGGGCCTGCGTTCCCCCGTCGGCGCCCGCCCCCAGGACGCCGCCCCCCAGAACCAGGCCCCGCCCGCCCTGCGCGCCAAGGGCATCGACGAGTCCACTCCCCGCGGCCTGAACTACTCGGGCCCCGCCGAGGACGGCCGCGCCGAATCCCACTCCGACGCCCAGGAATACGGCGGCCGCCCCCAGCAGTCCGGCACTCGCCGCGAACGCCGCGAGGCCGCCCGCACCGAAACCAAGGGCAAGCGTCGCCGCTGACCAGTTCTCTCGAATAGCGAAGGCCCCCACGGTTCTCTGTGGGGGCCTTCGCTGTATGCCTACGGACGATCCAACGCGTCGAAGGTGATTGCCAACGTCACCGGATTGTCGAGAACCAACGCGGTGCGGTGAACCCGATGCGGCATGTACCGCATCCCCGACCAATCGAGCCGATACTCCTCGATCCGATCGATGGATTCCCAGCTCTTGTCGAAATGCACGATCAGATAGACCGGAATTTCCGCCCGGGCATATAGTTGTCGCTTGATCCCGGTGTCGCTGTCCACCGTCGCGCGCGAGGCGACCTCGACAACCAAGGCGATATGGCTACGCACCGAATTGACGTCGTACGGTTCACAATCGCGCACAAAAATATCGGGGTACCGCACATTGAGGCGGCGATCCGCTGCTCCGTCCTCAGCATCTGCGAAACGTACAGCGACATCGGAGGCAACCCGAAGGCATGGGCCAGCCGGGTCACGCGCATTTTCGAGAGCAGCGGCCAACCTACGCACCACCCTGCTGTGCGCCTCACTCTGCGCCATCGCCCGAACAACGAGCCCGTCTACGATCTCGAAATCGCCGAATGTGCTGCTCAGGGCATCCGGCTCGGATCCGAGAAACTCTTCGGCGGTGATCCTTTGCGGTTCGTCTGGATGCACTGCGGTCACTGGTCAACTCCTCCTCGTCGCAGGCGCGTACGACACTACCGCTGTCAGCTCGGCAGTTGCATGATGGGCGCAAACGAGCCCGCGAGCGGCGCCCATCAGCGAACAGGGTGACCGTCTTGCCGGTGCGGTTGAACATCGACGCGGCGGCGGCACCGATGTGCTGGCCGCTCAGGTCGGGGGAGCCGATCCATTTCCGCTTTCGAGCTCGACGGTGTGTTCTTCGTCGGGCGCCGCACCGAACCCGACAAGCATCGCGAGTATCACCGTGAACACTGTCCGCACGGCGTCGGAATGCACCCGGAAACTGCTCTCCCGCAGCAGGTTCCGTACGCAACGAAACCCGCGTTCGGGCGTGGTTTCGATTGTTCAGCACAACGAGCATCCCGGCTGTCGCGGCGGCGCCCGTGTCAGCGTTCATCATCAGCGCATCGCCACAACCGCGACCGTGCATGTACAATTGCATGCATGGTCGCCTTGCAGATTCGAGACGTTCCCGAGCCTCTGCGGGATCAGTTGGTCGCGTTGGCTCGCCAGCGAGGCCAGTCTTTGCAGGCATTCCTCTTCGATCTGGTGCGCGACGAAGCCCGGCGTCAGGACAACATCGCGGTGCTCAAGCAGTTCAGTCCCGCCACCTGGGATGTCGCGTTCACTGCTCAGGACGTGCTAGTGGCCTTGGACGATGAACGCTGCGAGCGGGACTCGGCGTTGGACGGTCCGGGAGCGCGCGAGTGATCGTGGTCGACGCTTCGGTCTTCGTTCACGGGCTCCTGAACCCCGACCCACTCGGTACGGTCTGCCGAGATGCCCTGGAAGCCGACAATCGCTGGATCGCCCCGCAGCATTGGACTGTCGAGGTTCTGTCCGTCATCCGCCGATTCGCCCGCGCGGGCACCATCACCTCCGAGCAGGCCGCTCGGGCTGTCACCGCGTTGGAAAAACTCGACCCCGAAGTTCCGGTCACGCGCGTACTCGTCCCGAGAATCTGGGCACTGCACGACAATCTGACCGCCTACGACGCCGCTTATGTCGCCGCGGCCGAGGCTTATGGTTGCGATCTGCTCACCACCGATTCGAGGCTGGCGAACGCGCCGGGCATCACCTGCGCGGTGCGTGTCCTGACGCCCGTGAACACTGCACCGATCCAGTAGGGCCGTTCAGCTGGCTCGGTGGATGGGGTGGACGCGGGAGAGGGCGCGTTTGGCTTCGGCCAGGGAGATCATGTGGTCTTCGTCGTCGATTTCGGCGACGGCGGCCTCGGCCCATTCGCGCAGTAGTGTCGATACTCCGACGCGCCGTTCGTCGGCCAGATCCTTGAGCCGGGAATGCAGGCCGAGCGGTAACCGGATCGATGTGGTCACCATGATGTCCTCGTTGGCGGGCAGTCGGGGCGGCGCGTCGGCGGGCTCGTCGGAGAAACTCAACCGATCCATGAAGTCGGCGAGTTCTTCTCGGCTGGACGGAAAGTCCTGATCGCTCATGATGGATTCCCACTTTCCCACTGCTCGAATCGCGCCAGTTCCTCGGCGCGCATCGTCCGTGCGCCGATGATCACCCACGTCCAGTCGTCGCGCTGCCGTGTCACCACGATCAACGGACGCCCGGCCGTGGTGCGCCCCCACACCGTCAGGACGGTCACCTGGCCGTCGAAGGCCGGGCGTGGCCACCGTCGTGACGCTGCGAGGACCTGCCGAACCTCGCTGGGTTCGATACCGATCAGGTGAGCGATCGCCCAATCAGGCCACTCGAAACCCATAAGTCCATAATACGCATGTAGTAACGCGCTGTGAAAGAGCCGTGTATCGAACCGACCCCGGTTCGTTAGGCTCGCCGTGACTCGTTTTCTGACGAAGGGGAGGGCGCGACGGTGCGCACGGACTCGGTGGAGCGGGCGTTGTCGGCGTCGGAGCGCTGGTTCTGGTTGGTGGATCAGTTGTCGCCCGCGAATTGTGTGGTGCGGATCCGGGTGCGTGGGGCGATCGGTGCGTATCGGCTGGAATCCGCGGCCGAGGCGCTGGTCGCGGAATTCCCGTTGTTGCGGTCGGTGGTCGGCGCGGGCCCGTGTTTCGTCGCCTCCGCTGATCCGCATCTGCCGGTACTGCATCGCATCGTCGGTGATCTCGACGACTGGCGCACGGTGTTCGACACCCAGCTCGCCACACCGGTCGACCTGGCGACCTCCCCGGGCAGGATCGTCGACCTCGCCTTCCGGCCGGGCACCGAGGACGAGCAGCACGACCTGATCGTGGTGTTCTCCCACGTGTATCTCGACGGGCGGTCGATGGTGGCGCTGGTGTGGCGGTTGCTCGCCTACGCGTTCGGCGCCGAACCGGTGGTCGCCACCCGTTCGGCGATTCCCGCCCCGGACGACCTGATTCCGCCCGCGCAGACCCGGATGGTCCGCTGCCTGTGGACTAATGTGGCAGGCCAACTCAGGGCCGTCGCGCGCCGTGCGGTGAGTCTGCCCGGTGTCCCACCCCCGTTGGGGATGCGTCGCACCCGCACCGTCGTCCGCACGATCACCGGCGACCTGCTCGCCGGACTGCGATCCCGCTGCCACCGCGAAAGCGTCACTGTCAGCGCACTGCTGGCGGCCGCGTTGGCCGAAGCGATCGGCGACTACGCCCCGCGCGATTCCGGGGTGGTCGGCATGGGCGTCCCGGTCGACATCCGCTCCCGACTGAATCCCCCTCCCGCCGAGGACGAACCAGGCATGTTCACCGCCGTGGTCCCCACCTTCGTCCCCTTCGGCACCGACCTGCCGTCCGCCGCACGATCAGCGAAAGCCCAGTTGGACAAGGGGATCGCCCGCCACACCGACCTCCGCGCACTGGCGGCCATCCGCTACGGCTGCCCCCGCACTCTCGAATCCGGCCGACGCACCATCGAACTCATCGACCGTCGCGCCCCCTGGAACGTCACCCTCAGCAACCTCGGCCGCATCACCCCACCGCGACCACCCGAGCCCCTGCACATCGCCGACGTCACCGTCGCGGGAACCAATTCCTGCGCCAGCGCCCTCACCGTGGGTGTCGCCACTTTCGACAACACCCTGTCGATCACCTTCTGCTACGTCGACACCATGGTCCCCAGAGCAACCATCGAAGCCCTCGCCGACACTATGATCGCCACTGCCACGGCGTAGCGATATCTCAGACCGGAACAACGTTGAGCAGCGGGCCGAGTCCCTTGAAATCATCCGGGTTGCGTGTGTACAGCGGCAGTGCGTGTTGGACAGCTGTCGCGGCGATCTGCAGGTCTGCTACGCGGCTGCGGGGTTTACGGCCGAGTTGTTCGACCAGTAGGGCCAACGATCCGTAGACGTGCGCCGTTTCGGCGTCGAAGACCAAGGGGTCGAATGTTCGCACCACCCAGTGGAACTGGAGTTGGCGTTGGGCTCGATGCACCGGGTCCTTCGCCGCGTGGACCCCGGCTGCGAGTTCGGCGAGACTGACTGCGCTGATCGCGGCTTCGGCCTGACCGGGAAGTGCGGTGTGGATCTCGGCGTAGTCGACGAGGACCGAAGTATCGAGCAGAATGTTGAGGGGTTCGACAGCCTCACTCACGGCCGGGGACTTCAGGATCGATCATTGCGTCGAGGTCGGCTCGCCACTGGTCGTATCCGACAGCGGGCAATGTGGCGCTGGTGCGCGCCAGCTCGGAGACCGGGACGAATGTCCGTCGAACCAATGGCTCGAGCTTGGCCACCGGATTGCCGTTGCGCGTGATGATGAAGCTCTCCCCGGCTTCGACAGCGGCCAGCACTTTCCCGCTGTCGTTGCGTAGGTCGCGTTGCTGGATCTGCCTCATGGAGCCAGTGTACGCCGCTGCTACAGCATGTACGAAATGCTACGGAATGTGCTCAGTGCAGCCGGGCGCGCACCATCTCCCGCAGCGCGGTGCGGTCGGGTTTGCTCGTGCGGCCGGTGACGGGGATGTGGTCGACGGTGATGATGTCGTCCGGGAGGGCGGAGGTGTCGATGAGCTGGGGGAGGGAAGTGCGGAGACGGTCGACCACGTCGCCCGCGTCGGGCTCGGCGACTATCGCGAGGACGATGCGCTCGTCGCCGATCTCGTCGGGCAGCCCGACCATGACGGCGTCGCGCACGCCGTCGACGGCGGCGATCACCGGTTCGTAGAGTCCGGGGTAGATGTTGGTCTTGCCCCGGATCATCATGTCCTTCTTGCGCCCGGTGAGGACGAGGCGAGTGCCGTCGAAGCGGGCGAGGTCGCCGGTCGCGATCTCGGTCAGCGGTGGTTCGCCGAGGTAGCCCCGGCACAGGTTGGGTCCGCTCAGGACCAGTTCGCCGTCGTCGGCGATACGTGCCCGGACACCGCGGACGGGCGGGCCGAGCAGGTCGCCGTCGTGGGCCAGCTTGTCCGCGCCGGTGGCGACCGCGACGGGCAGGATCTCGGTCATGCCGTAGACGGCGAGGAATTCAGTGGCGGGCAACGACTTCTGTGCCCGGCGCAGTAGCGCGGCGGTCACCGGCGCACCCCCGAGCGCCACCTGGCGGAGGTAGCGAGGTGCCGCGATGCGGCCCGCTTCCAGCGCGTCGAGGGCGACGGCGAGGTCGGCGGGTGTGTAGAAGGCGTGGGTCGCGCTGCGCAGGTCACGCGTGAACCGCACCGGGTCGATGTGCGTGCCGAAGAGGGGATATCGCGGCATGGCCCAGCGGGCGCCGGACATCAGCGCGGGCAGGCCCATCATGAGCTGTTCGGTGTGCAGGAACGCGCCGGGCGCGAGACTGGTCTGCCCGCACATGGCCGCGAGCCCCGCGCTGAGCGAAGCACGCGTGTGCACAACGGCTTTCGGCTCGTCGGTGGTCCCCGAGGTGAATACGATGAGCGCTTCGGATTCCGGATCGCCCTGGGGCAGCGCGGAATCCGGCGCGTCACCGAATATCCGCCGTAGCGGCAGGGATCGCAAGGGCGTGCCGGGCAACCACACCCCACTGTGCAGGTGCCGTACGTCGAGGTCGCCGAACCGTGGCAAGGCCAGCCCCCGCTCGCGCCCGAAGCGGGCCAGCGGGCCACTCACCGAGTAGAGCAGCGATTCCGTTGCCGCCCAGCGGGGTTCGACCAGCGCGATGCGTCTGGCGAACAACTCCGGCCCCACGCCGGGGTCGACGAACACGATGGTTCCGCCCGCCGCGATGGTGCCGAAGATCAAACCGACGGAACTCACCGACGGGCGGATCGAGAACAGCATCCGGTCGCCGGGCCGCAACCCGGCCACCCGCAGGTTGTGGGCCACCCGGCCGATCGTGTCGACCAGCTCCTGGTAGGTGAGGGCCCGCTTGCCGACGGTGCCGAGCGCGGAGGCGTCCGGAATCCGGGCGGCGTGGGCGGCGAGACGGTCGAGGAAATCGGGGGACGACGAGCTCACCGGATGTCGACCACCTCGGGCCGGTACCGGTGATCGGCGTACCAGGCCAGCGTCTTGCGGATGCCCCAGGCGCGCACCCGTCGGTTCGACCCGTACACCCGCACGTCGCGGCGCAGCCCGTACTCGGTGGTGATGGTGCGCACCGCGTTCACCAGCGCGCGGTCCTCGTGCAGTTCCTCGATCGCGGTGCGCGGGAAACCGCCTGCGGCCGAATACAGTTCGGCGGTGATGGCCATATTGCACCCCGGTGTCATCACATACGGCCCGAGGTAGCGCGGGTCACGATTGCCCGACCTGATCTTGCCGAACAGCGACGCCAGCTCGAGCGCCACCCGGATGATCGTGCGGTCCGACCAGGACACTCCCTCGTCGGTCCGGGGGATCAGCTGTCCGCTCACCAGGCGCAGGCCGGAATCGAACCCGGCGCGGATCCGCTGGGTCCAGTCCGGCGCGGGTAGACAGTCGGCGTCGGTGCGGGCCAGCAGCCGGGCACCCTGCGAGATCGCGTATCGCATACCGGTGTCGGCGGCGGCACCGGTGCCCTTCTGTACCTCGTCGATCACCTCGATCACCGGGACCGGGTGCGCCGCGGCGAATTTCCGCACGACCTCGACGGTGCGATCGGTCGAGTTGTTGTCGACGACGACCACGGTGAAATCGGTGTCGCGTTGGGCGGCAATCGCTTCCAGCGTCGCCTCGATCCCGCGTTCCTCGTCGAACGCGGGGATCACCACCCACAGCGGCGTCGTCACGGGTATCGGCGGATCATGGCTCGCCCAGGGTCTTCCACCAGGTGGCGCCGAGCAACATCGTCATCAGTGCCGCCCGGCCCGCCGGGATACCGCGTGCGGCGGCGACCCGCCGCGCGGCCGGGATCTGGGCGGCGTGCACACCGACACTGAGCACCACATCGATCCAGAACGCCACCCGGAGCACCGTGGTGCGGAAGGGCCGGATCACGCCGAGGATCAGGAACAACCAGCCGAAGATCGGGATGGCCCGCAGCGCGAGCACCGCCTCGCGGCTCGGGGCACGGGCGGGTTCGGCCCGGTGGCGACCCGGTTGGGGCACGCTCACCTGCCAGGACTCGCCCTCGGCCGAGACCGCGTGCAACGGACGACTGCTCACCGCACTCCCTGTCCTCGGTAGGTCACCGCCGCCGCCGTCGGCCCGCCGTCGGCGGCGACGAACAACAGCGCGCGATTGTCGTGTCCCGCCGCTCGCGCGGCGACATAGGCACCGGTGAGGGCGGAGGTGTGGGCGTCACCGGCGAAGTCGTCGGTCACCACCGTCGCGACGCCGAGTTCGCGTGCGAGGTCGGTGGCGAAGTCGGGCGTCGGCTTACCGCACACCAGCACTGTATCGGCCGGGTCGAGACCGTCGGTGGCCAGTGCGTCACGTGCCGCGATCACCGCGTGCTCGACGAGTTCTGCTGTGCCGGTGGCGAGTTCGACAGTCAGCGCGGAGCGGCCCTCGGCACCCATCTCGGCCAGGGCGACATATCCCTGCGCAGCGGGCACCGTGTCACCGGCGCTCACGTGGACATCCCCGAAACCGTAGGCGTCGGCGCGGTTCTCGAGGACCAGTGCCGCGCCGACGGGTTGGAACGGGAACTGCGCGTCCGGGCTCATCGAGGGATGCGCGTCACCGGAGACGATCACCACGTGCCCGTTGGGCAGGTCGGCCAGCAGCGAGGCGGCCACCCCGATGGCGTTCACCGGACCGCAGGCCCCGTTCATCAGGTCGAACGACAGGCACGGCACATCGCCGGGCCGGTATTCGAGGCCGATGCCCGCGGCCTGCTGGATGAGGGCCGCCACCGCCGGTTCCACCAGGTTGGCGTCGCGGTACACCCCGACATTGATGAGCGCGTCGACCTGCTCGTGCGGACAGCCCGCCGCGTCGAGCGCGGCACCGGCGGCCTCGGCCGCCTGCCTCACCGAGCTGACGCCACCGGTGCGGGTGATTGCCGCCGAAATGATAATTCCCATACTGTCCTATACCCGAAGATCGCCCAGTGTCACCGACAAAAATCCCGCGACCACCCCGGAGGCGGCGGGCACGAACAGCACCTTCGACCTCGGGGTGATCCGGCCGTGCCGCAGCGCGTCGTAGAGGACGACGAAATGCGAAGTCGAGGCGGTGTTTCCGTACTTGTCGAGAACGGCGAGCCGGGGTGGCATCGCGGAGTCGAACTCGCGCTCGGCGATCTTGTCGATCAATTCCACTGCCGGGCCGCTGAATTGGTGGTGGATCAGATAGTCGTACCCCTCGGCGGCGAAACTCGAGTCGCGCTCGGTGAGGAACTGCTGCTGACGCGAGGTCCACAGCAGATACCGCGATTCGTTGTGCATCGCCCGGTTGTCGGTGTAGAGCGCTACGCCCGCGCTGCGGTCGCTCGGCATACCGAGGCACAGCTCGGCGTAGGCGGCGCTGGTGTTGAGTTCCACGTAGTCCAGGCCTGGCCCGTCGGTGGCGTCGAGCAGCACGGCCGCGCCCGCGTCGCCGACGGTGAGCGAGGCGAACTGTGGGTCGTACTTCGCGGAGATCTCGCGGACCGCCGTGTCGGAGATCGGGGTGATGCACTCACCGGAGACCACCAGGCCACGCCGCACCGCGCCGGACCGAATCAACCTGTCCAGCACCAGAACTCCGGTGAGCATGCCCGCGCACGCGTTGGAGACGTCGAAATGGATCGCGCGTGTGGCGCCGAGGGTGTTGCGCAGCATCAGCGCGAACGACGGTTCGAGGCAGAAATCGGTGCCGCGGGTGCGGGTGATCGAACATGAGATCACCACGTCGAGGTCGGCGGCCTCGTAGCGCGAATTCGCCAGCGCGGTGCGGGCGGCGGCAAGGGCGATGGTGAACGAGTCCTCGTCGTCACCGCGCACCCGCCGGGCCCTGACCCCGCTGACCTTCTCCAGATCCAGCGGCGCCTCGACGGCGAGCCGGCTCATCAGTTCCGCCGTGGTCAGCTCGCGGGACGGCAGATACGCGCCGATCGCTTCGATTGTCGATCTCACCATGTGTGTCACTTCCAGCTATCGCGCGACGGCCGACTCCGCCACCGTGCGTCCCGCCGATCCTAGTCACAGACCTTCACTAATCGGGCCTGGTCAGCTAGATTCTGCCGGGGTGTGGAGTACTGCTCGTCGCCGTGAACTCACCCTACTCGCCGCAGGTCAGCCCTGGTTACCGGGCTTGTTGCTGGTGGGAAGGGTCGCGCGGCCCGTGCGCAAAGTGCCCGCACTCGGTTGGTTCGTCGCCGATCCCGTGGTCGCCCGCCAGATCTACAACGACAGCACCCACTTCAGCATCGTCTCCGAGGGCGCGGCCGGGCACTGGTGGTCGCAGGTGATCGGTGACTGGGTGCGTGACCTGTTCGAGGGCCCCGGCCACACCGAGCTGCGGACCAAGGTGCGTGACCTGTTCACCCTCACCCACACCGACGCCCTCGTCCGCCGCGTCATCGGCCCCGACCTGCGTGATCTGCGCGAGCGGCTGGCGGCGGGGGAGACCGTCGACATGGCCGCCCGCGCGCAGATCCTCGTCGGTCGCAGCGTGTCCGACCTGGTCGGCATGCGGCCCGAGGACATCGCCGCGGCCATCGGCGGCGACCCCGACGCCGACCAGGACGCCCTGTTCCTTCGCCTGTTCCACCATGTGGAGGAACTGGTCAACCTGGGTTTCGGCACGATGGCCTCCACCACTCTCGACCCGGTGGCGGTGGCACGCGCCAGGGAACTGGCCACCCAGCTGGCCGTCAATGTCCCTGTCGCCTATGAACGGGCCGATCCCGACACCACCCTCGGCCGCTGCCGCGAACTCGGTCTGGCGGTCGAGCACGCGGCGGGCCTGGCGATCCTCATGGCCGTCGCCGGAACCGACACCCTGGCCAGCGCCATGACCAGGATGGTCGCGATCATGCACGACACCGATCAGCACCGTGCCCTGCTCGCCGCACCCCATCGCCTGCCCGACGCCGTCCGCGAAACCCTGCGCGTGACGAGTCCCGCGTATCTGGTCGGTCGGTCGGTGACCGCCGACGTCCGCGTCGCCGACCGCGACCTGAAAGCCGGTGACCACGTCAAGATCCTCACCTGGACCATCAACAACGCCGCGGGCGATTTCGACGTCCACCGTGACTACAACCCCGAGACCCGCCAGCTCTGGTTCGGCGGCGGCCGCCACCTGTGCCTCGGCGCGCAACTGGTGCACTCCGAGCTCACCGCCCTGCTCGAAGCGCTCACCGCCGCCGGGCGGCCGTGGGAGATCGTCCACCGCCGCTACCGGCGCAAAGTCTTCATCCCCACCTACGAATCGCTGCGGATCCGCCTGGCCTGACTCAGCCGAGCAGACGCAGACGGCGGGCGAGGTCGGAGGTGAAGACGCCGGAGGGGTCGACCAGGTCCCGGGTTCGGCGCCATTCGTCGAGGCGGGGATACATGGCCTCGACCATGTGCGGGGTCGTGCGGGAGTCCTTGGCGAAGTAGAGGCGTCCGCCCGCGGCGAGCACCCGTTCGTCGAGTTCGGCGCAGAACCGGCCGAGGCCGTCGGTGAAGGCGAAATCCAGGCTGAGCATGTAGCCGGGGTGCGGCCAGGACAGCGGTGCCGAATTGCTCGCGCCCATGCGTTTGAACACGTTGAGGAAGGAATGGTTGCCCGATTCGGCGATGGCGCGCACGGCATCGGCCAGCTGCTGTTCGGCGCCGAACGGCATCGAGAACTGGTATTGCAGGAAACCGCGTTTGCCGTAGGCGCGATTCCATTCCCCGAGCAGGTCGAGCGGGTGATAGAACTGCGTCAGATTCTGGATGCGACCGCGCGCCCGGCGCGGAAACATCCGGTGCGCGGCCTCCCCGGCGATGCGCGTGGTGACGGCGTTGACCATGCCGTTCGGGAAGATGTCGGGCACTGTGAACAATTGTGGCGCATCGAAGGTCAGCGGCCGCGCGCGCAATTTCGGGGGTAGCTGATCGAGTGTGGCCAGCGATCCGCGGCTGAAACCCGCCCGGCCGAGCTTGGCCCCGGTGGAAATGGTGTCGGGCACCGCCATCGAATAGTCGTAGCCGTCGTCGGATCCGCCGGTGAGCAATTCCATGGTCTCGTCGAGATCGCGGGTGCGGTCGTTGTCGACGATGAAATACGCGGTCTCGGTGTGCTTCAACCGGATTCGGGCACCGGTGATGATGCCGGTGAGTCCCATCCCGCCGACCGTCGCCCAGAACACCGCGCTGTCGGGGCCGTCGGGTGTCAGGGTGCGCAGGTCGCCGTCGGCGGTGAGCAGATCGAGCGAGAGGACGTGATTGCCGAAACTGCCCTGCGAATGATGGTTCTTCCCGTGGATGTCGGCGGCGATCGCGCCACCGACGGTCACCTGGCGGGTACCCGGCAGCACCGGCACCCAGAGGCCGGACGGCAGCGCCGCCCGCATCAGCGCGTCCAGGCTCACGCCCGCGTCCACGTCGACGATCCCGCTGTCCGGGTCGATGTGATGGATCCGGTCGAGGGCGGTCATGTCGACCACCAGCCCGCCGCCGTTCTGGGCGGGGTCGCCGTAGCTGCGCCCGAGCCCGCGCGCGATCACCCCGCGCGCGCCCGCCGTGCGCACCCGTTCGGCGATCAGCTCGAGATCGCGCGTGCGCAGTACCTCGGCGACAGTCGGCGAGGTGCGCCCCCACCCGCTCAAACTCCGTCGCGTTGCCGTGCATGTCCCCTGCGTCGATGTCACGCGGCAACGCTAGATCGGTTCGCTGAGGCCCGCCTGAGGGAGTTGTGGAGAAAGTGTGCCCTTGTGCAGGGTGTGCACGCGGGTGCACGCCACGTCGAGCAGGGCGGGATCGTGGCTGATGAGGAGCACACCGAGGGTGCTGGCGTGCTGGATGACCAGGCGGATGACGGCGGCGGTCGTCGCCGCGTCGAGCATGGCGGTCGGTTCGTCGAGGAGCAGGTAGCGGGGCTGCTGGGCGAGGGCGCGGGCCAGGCAGGCGCGTTGGAGTTGGCCCTCGCTGAGGGTGTGTGGTCGGCGGTCGAGCAGGTCGGGGGTGAGGCCGACGGCGGCGGCGAGGGCGGGGATGTCGGTGGGGCGGCGGTGCATTCGGGTGGGCTCGGCGATGATCTCGGCGACGGTGAAGTGCGGATTCGTCGCCGCGCGGGGTGATTGGAAGACCATGGCCACGGTGCCGCGTGCGCGTCGGGGAGGTGTGCCCTCGACCGTCACCCGCCCCGCGTCGGGGGTGCGCAGACCGGCGAGGGTGGTGGCGAGAGTGGTTTTGCCCGAGCCGGATTCGCCGCCGAGCCCGACGATCTCGCCGGGTGCGATCGTGAGCGAGACGTCCGCGAGGACGGGGCGGCCGTAGCCGACGGTGATCGAATCAGCGTGCAGCACGTCAACTCCTCGCGCGTCGGATCAGGCGCTGCTCCACCGGAACCAGCGTGGTCGGCCCGCCCGCGTAGGGGCAGCTGTCGGACAGGTTCGTCAGCTCCCGTGGCGGGTGGGGGAGCGGGTGCAGCCCGTTCTCGGGCAGTGCGGCGAGCAGGTCGCGCGTGTAGTCGTGCCACGGATCGGCGAAGACCTCGGCCGCCGGACCCACTTCCATCAGCCGGGAGGCGTACATGACGGCCACCGTGTCGGCGATACCCGTGCGCCGCAGGTGGCTCAGATCGTGCGTGATGAGCAGGACCGCCGCGCCCGCGTCGGCGCACGCACGCAGCAGGGCGCCGATCCGATCGGTGTGGTCGCGGTCGAGTCCGGCCGTCGGTTCGTCGGCGACGATCACCGCCGGATCACCCGCCAGCGCCGCGGCGACCGCCGTCCGCTGGGCCATCCCGCCGGACAACTGGTGTGGGTAGAGGTCGAGTGCCGAGGGATCGAGCCCGGCCCGGCGCGACAGGTCGGCGGGTGTGTGCGAAGTGCCGAGCGCGGCAATCGTTTCCGCGAGTTGCGAGCCGATCGTGCGGACAGGTGTGAAGTGCGTGCTCGCCGATTGCGGGATCAGCGCGATATGCCTGCCCCGGTACGGCTCGACGAGGTGTCCGCGTGCGGGCCGCCCACCCGGCAGGCCGATCCGTCGGCGCCGAGTGAGCCCCGGTGCGCCGGGTTCGACAGACGAGCGTCCTCGCCGGGCTCCCCGCTGGCTCGGCTCCTCGACGCTGTCGGGCTCGGCGGAACCGAGGTGCCGGACGACATCGATGCCTCGGTCACCCAGGCCCAGCCGAACAGCGCCGCCGACAACTGCCTCCGGCGGCAGTGTGCCCATCACCGCACTCGCGACAACCGACTTCCCGCACCCGGATTCACCAACCAGCGCGGTCACCGTGCCCGGTGCCACGTCGAGCGACACCTCACTCACCGCGTGCACGACCGCGCCACGTCGAACCGGGATCCGCACGGTCAGCGAGTCGATACGCAGACCCTGCCGCATTCGCTCCGCGCAGCCACGAGTCGCCCGCCCGTCCGCGCCCGGACCGCTGTCGCTGGGACGCTGCGTGGTTTCCCGGCTGTCCGCGTCGAGTTTGTCGGTCATCGCGGAATACGGGAAGGTTTGGGCGGCACCAGGATTGCACGCAGCGACGAACCCGCCACGGCGACGGCGAGCGTCGTCGCCACCAGGAAACCCGCGGGGAACACGAGGGTCCACCATCCGCCGAGCAACAGCGAACTCCGCGCCTCCTCGAGCAGCGTGCCGAGGCTCGGTTCGTGCGGCGGCAACCCGAACCCGAGGAACGACAGCGTCGACTCGTGCCAGATCGCGTGCGGCAGTAGCAGAACCACCGCGATCAGCGCTTGCGGCGCCACCGCGGGCAGCAGGTGCCGGGTGAACAGGTGGGTATGTCCGGCTCCGGCGAGCACGGCGGCGGCGATGTAGTCGCGTTCGCGCAGGCTCACGCTCTCCGCCCGCACGATCCGGGCCACCTGAACCCAATGGGTGAGCCCGATGGACAACACCACGGCCAGGGTGTTGCCCCGGAACAGCGCGACGATCACGATGCCGAGCAGCAGGTGCGGCAGAGCGTTGGCGGTGTCGGCGAAGCGCATCAGTATCCGGTCGACCCGTCCGCCGACCAGCGCCGACACCCCGCCGACCAGCACGCCGAGCACCGTCGACACCGCCGCCGCGCACACCGCGACCACCAGCGAGGTGCGCAACGCCGCCGCGATCCGCGTGAACAGCGACCGTCCCGCCGCATCGGTACCGAACCACCACTGCCCCGACGGTGCCCGCCGGGCCTCGGCGAAATCGGTGAGCCGGTCGTCCACTCCGCCGAGCCAGGGCACGACCAGTGCGTACCCCAGCACCACGGCCAGCACCGTGATGGCGACGACGAGGCGCCGTCGAGCACCGTCACCCATCGGCGCGCACCCGCGGATCCAGCAGCACCACCGCGATGTCGGCGAGCAGCGAACCGAGCAGCACCGCACCCGTGGCGGCGACCGTCAGCGTGGCCAACAACGCCATGTCCAGGTCTTTCGCCGACTGCACGAAGGCACCCGCCACCCCGGGCCAGGAGAAGATCTCCTCCACCAGCACCGCGCCGACCACCACCTCGGGCAGTCGCGCACCCAGAATCGTGACGAACGGTGCCAGCGACGACGGCAGGATGTGGCGACGGGTGATGGTCGCGGTGTCGATGCCGCGCGTCACCGCGCCGACGACGAAATCCTCACCGCGATTGGCGGCGACCGTCTCCCGCACCGCGAGCACCAGCCACGGCAGCTGCGAGAGCGCCAACGCCGCGGCGGGGAGAACCAGGTGCCGCGCCACCTGCCCCGCGTCGATCTCGGCCCCCGCATCGGTGAGCCCGGCGGGCGGTAGCCAACCGAGCCCCACCGCGAACACACCGATCACGGCCAGCGACACGACGAACGGCGGCAGCCCCTGCAGGGCGACGCAGGCGGCGCCGACCACCCGATCGAACAGTCCACCGCGCCGCATCCCCGCGGCCACCCCGACGGTGAGCGACACCCCGACGGCCACCGTCATGGCGACTACCACCAGCAGCATCGTCCACGGAAGACGCTGGGCGAGAAGATCTCCCACCGGCTGCGCGAAACTGCGTGAGACCCCGAGGTCGCCGGTGCACAGCTCGGCGACCCACCGGCCGTAGAGCCGATACCAGGGCAGGTCGAGCCCCAGTTGCCCGGCGAGCACCGCGCGGTCGGCGGCGCCGGTGCTTTCGTAGCGGTCGCCGAGATAGCCGACCAGCGGGTCGAACGGTGACACCGCCGCCGCCGCGAACAGCGCCGCCGACACCACGACCAGCACCGGTACCAGTGCCAGTACCCGCCGCCGCGTCATCCGGGCGATTCCCCGACCGCTCACGAGCCGCGTGTCCAGGTCTGCAGCGACCACCACGGTCCCCAGGTCACACCGTGCGCGTGCGGTTCGAGCACCGGCCCCGACATCGTCCATCCCGAATCCCGCACCACGTACGTGTGATCGAGATGGACGAGGAAGACGTGACTCGGATCAGCGGCGTAGCGGACCTGCACCGCACGGTAGGCCGCTGCCCGTTCGGCCGGATCGAGGGTGCGCCTCGCCTTTTCGAGGAGCGCGTCGATCTCGGGATCGGAATGGCGGCTCGCGTTGTCGTACGGGCTGCCCGCACCGGGGTCGACGGTGTGCAGCGTGTTGTAGGCCTGGGTGTCCGGGTCGTAGGGTTCGCCGCCGCCGCCGAGCAGGATGCCCGCCCGCTCGATCCTGGATTCGATCCGATCCCAGGACAGCGCTTCCAGGTCCACCTCGACACCCACCCGGCGGGCATCGGAGGCGAAAGCCAGGGCGAGGTCACGACGCAGGGTGTCGGTGGCGTTGTACATCACCGTGAACCGCGCCCGCACACCCTGTTTCGCGCGGACGCCATCCGCGCCGCGCACCCAACCCGCCGCCTCGAGGACCTGCTCGGCCCTGGCCCGGTCGAAACCGAAAGACACCGTGGGGTCGTGGGAGTCGCCGTAGACCTCGGGGATCGGTGTGTGGGCGGGGCGGCCGTATCCGCCGAGGATGTTGTCGATCATGGCCTGCCGGTCCACCGCGAAGTTCAGCGCCAGCCGGACCGAGGGATCACCGGCCACCGGGTCACCGGCGGGCAGGGAGACACCGCGCCAGTCGGCGGAGGTGTTGGCGTGCACCGACATCGGCGCGCGCCCGGCGAAAGTGGCGGCCAGCAGCGGCGGCAACGAGGTGCCGTCCAGCTCGCCGCTCGCCATCCGCTGCGCGCGGGTGTTGTCGTCGGGCACATGGAGCACGGTGAGCCGTCGTACGGCAGGCGCGCCGCCCCAATAGTTCTCGTTCGCCTCGAAGACGGCACGGGTCGGTTCGAGCGAGGTCAGCCGGTAGGGCCCCGTGCCGATCGGCTTCGTGTTGAGCGCCGATGCGGTGGCGGGACCCGGAACGGCCACCGCCTCGGACGGCACGATCCCGATGAGCAGCTTGGTGGGGAACGCCGCGTACGGGTGGCGCAGCGTGAAGCGCACCGTGGCGGGGTCGACGGCCTCGACTCGCTCGATCATCGAGTACGACGAACGCAGTTCCGAGGCCGAGGCCGGGTCGAGAATCGCCCGGTAGGTGGCCACCACATCGGCCGCGTCGAAGGCGGATCCGTCGCTGAACCGCACCCCTGTGCGCAGCGGGACGGTCCACACGGCGGCGCCCGCTTCGGCTGTCGGCGGCTGGGTCGCCAGCGCGGGTGCGAAGCCGGGCATCCCGGTACCGCCGGTGAGCCGCAACAAACCGTCGTAGACCTTCGCCTCACCCGCCGCCCCGTACCCGGCGATCGGGTTGTAGCCGCCCAGCTCGGCGGCATCGGCGAGGACGATCGAATCGGTCGTCGTCGCGGTGGGCGCTCCGCAGGCGGTGAGCACCAGCGCGAACGCGGCCCCCGCGACGGTCCGGCTTCGCATCACGATGTTCCTAGCTGTTTATCTGAACAGATGGACAGATGATAGTCCGGCCACGGCGCGGGGACTAAGCTGAGGTTCGTTATGGGAGAGCCACGGACACTGGACGGATCGCCCGTCGAACTCGGCAGGCGCGCGATCGGCGACGTCGAGATCCGCGCCTGGGCGCAACGATTCGACCTGCTCTCCGACCCCAACCGGCTCGAGATCCTGCTCTGTCTGCACCGCACTCCCGGCATCAGCGTCGGTGAGCTCGCGGCCGCGATCGGACGGACCGAGAACGCGATCTCTCAGGCGCTGCGCGTGCTGCGGCACGAGGGGTGTGTGGTGTCGAGCCGGGAGGGCCGGTCGGTCACCAATCGGCTCGCCGACCCGATCATCCACGAGATTCTGCACACCATCGGCGCCAAGCACACCTGACGTCGAGCGGCCCTGTTCGGGAGGCGATGATGGCGAAGATCCTGTTCGTGATGACCGGTGCCGACCGCTGGAGTCTCACCACCGGCGCCAAGCACTACACCGGTTACTGGGCCGCCGAATTCACCATCGCCTACCTGGCCTTCCGTGAGGCCGGGCACGAGGTGCTCGTGGCGACGCCCGGCGGGGTGGTGCCGCCCGTCGACCTGGGCAGCCTCGCCCCGAATGCCAACGGCGGCAACGACGCGGCCCAGGAGGTCGCCGAAACGATCAGGGGCGCCTCGGTGCTCGAACAACCCGTCGCGCTCGGCGAGATCACCGCCGCCGACGTCGACGCTCTCTACTATCCGGGTGGCTACGGCCCCATGGAAGACCTCGCCGGAAACGTCGACTCCGCCGCACTGCTCGTCGATGCTCGCCGAGCGGGCAAGCCCCTGGCGCTGATCAGCCACGGTCCCGCCGCCCTGCTGGCCACCGGCGACGACTTCGCGGGCTATCGCGTGACCGCCTTCAGCAATACCGAGGAGCAGCTCAACGGGCTGGCCGACCGGGCCCGCTGGCTGCTCGAGGACCGGCTCACCGAACTCGGTGTCGACTATCGCCGCGCCGAACCCTTCGCGTCCCACGTGGAATCGGATCGCGGCGTGTACACCGGTCAGAATCCCGCCTCGACCGCCGAGCTCGTCGCCGTCGTCCTCGACGCGCTCAGCCACCCGGGCGAACGATCATGAGCACGACGACCGCCGTCCACAGCAGGTTGTAGATCCCGGCGAGCATCGACAGCATCCGCAGACGTTTGCCGTCGTCGGGTTCGTCGAGCGCTTGGCGCTGCATGGGATGGATCTGCACCGCGAGCAGGCCACCGGCCACGGCCGTGGTGATCATGGCCGAGGTGATCCAGATTTCGTTCATCCGGCCCTGGATGGTGGCCAGGATGATGCCGACCACCGGCACGATGATCGCCAGTTTCGCGTAGTTGCCCGTGATGCGGTGCAGTGCGACGGCCACCGATCTGCTGCGCACCGAATCGGGTTCGGGTACGCCGACCGGGGCGTAGCGGGGGAAGAGACTCGTCGCGACCGCCGAGCCGCCGACGAAGACGATGCCCGCGAGTACGTGCACAGACAGCAGGAAATGTTCCACTACCGACCTCCAACCTTCAACATGGTTGAAGCGTAGCGCAACCTTCATGGTTGTTGAAAGTACTACGCGGCTCCCGAGAACGCCGCGAGGATCGCGGCGCCAACCCGCCGCTGGATCGGATCGGCGTCGGGCCCGAAGAGTTGGATGTCGACCTGCGACACCACTTCTCGCGCCGCTGCCAGCAGGCGCGCACCGTCCTCGGTGAGTTCGATCGTCGACGCCGAACCTGCCCGCGCTGTCCGATCGCGCACCAGCCCCGCCGCGACCAGCGCCTTCACCGAGGTGTGCACGCTCTGCACACTCGTGCCCGACATCCGGGCCAGCTCGCTGAACGAGGCGCCCGACACCCCGTTGATGTGCCCGAGCAACCCCAGTCGGGCCACGGTCAGATCCAACGGCGCCAATCCCGCCGACAGTGCCGCCTCCACCCGTCGGCACAGCGTGATCACCAGGATGCTCGGGCTCATGGTCGGCGGGCCGGGTCGCGTGTCGTCGGCGGTCATGTCCGGCATTTTCCCGCATGGACACGGCTCGGTGCCCGGCGGTATCCGCCGGGCACCGAGGGTGATCGTCTACTTCAGGGCGACCCGCGCACCGTTGGAGAAGGCCGAGTCGTGGAACTCGACGGCCGCCGCGTTGGTGCCGGTCGGCACGTCGAACACGAGGACCATCGAGATCTTGTTGCCCGGATTGATCTCGGCGACGAGCTCGTCGTTGACATTGATCTCCGCCGCCGTGTCGTTGGCGAACTCACGTCCCTGATCGTCGATCAGCTTCTGATTCGAACCGAAGTACTGCTGGGCGACATCGCCGGTGTTGGTCACGTCGATGTGGACGAGGACGAATTCGCCCTGCGCGGTCTTGCGCAGGTACGGGTTGTCGCCGACCGTGTGGACCGGCGGGTCGACCCGCGTCACCGTGAAGGCGAACTTCCCGTCGCGCACCTCGGTTCCGACCGGTGCGGCCACCGACCTGGCCTGCTCGTTCTCGGCCACCTCTTTGGCGGCGCCACCGATGAGGGCCGCGCACCCGCCGAAGAGGGCCAGGATCGCGAGGAAGAAGCCGCCGAGCACCCACGGCCAGACCTTCCGCTTCTTCGGCGGCTGCGGGTAGTAGGGCTGCTGCGGCGCGCCGGGGTTGGTGTGCTGAGGGTAGGACATGACGGGCTCCTCATCGGGAAAAGGTCAGGTGAGATCGCGCCGGGACGGACTGTCCGGCTGTGTCGTGATGCGGTTGCCGGGCTCGGTGGCGCAGCGTGAACAGGTTGGCGCGCAATGGTTTTCGCGCTGCGGAAGCGGTTCCGTTCGGTTGCCGCTCCGTTGGTGAGGACGCTACACCGGCCTCGCGCGGTTAGCAACAGAAGAACAATGTTTTCATGATTTACGACTTGAGATTGTGTACGACGGAACAGTTAAGTAACCACTCCATGTAAGGTTTGACCTTGACTACCTGGCCCGCACGGCCGGGGGCCGAGAGGAGACCCATGCCCGACTCGACGCCCACCGTGGCCGCCGCCGAGATCTCCCGGTTGGCCGGCGTCACCCGCGCCACCGTGAGCAACTGGCGGCGCCGCCATGCCGACTTCCCCGCACCCGTGCCGGGCGGATCGGAGAAACGGCCGCTGTTCGACCTCGCCGAGGTGCGGCAGTGGCTGCGCGGCCACGGCATCACCGCCGCCGATTCCCCGGTCCAGCGTCTGCGCACCCTCCTGCGCGCGGAGGTCGCGCCCGACGAGGTCGTCGCGCTGATGGCGTTCGTCGGCGATCCACGCGCGAAGGCCACCGACACCGTGCGCGTGGCCATCCGCGAGGCCGTCGACGAGGTCGGCGTCGGCCAGACGCTCGCCGTGCTGTCCGAACGCGGCCTCGACGGGCCGAGCACCGGCGTCTATCCGACCGACCAACTCGTGGCCGCCCTCATGGCCGACCTACTCGCCGCCGCGACCTCGCCCGCGCCGAACTCGGTCCTCGATCCCGCCTGCGGTGGCGGCACCCTGCTGCTCGAGGCCACCCGACTCGGCGCGACACAGCTGAGCGGGCAGGACATCCTCCCCGTGCAGGCCGCGCGTACCGCCGCCGCGCTCGGCACCCTCGCACCACGGGCGAAGGCCGATATCCGCGCCGGTGACGCGCTGCTCGCCGACGCGTTCCCCGACGCCGAATTCGACGCGGTCCTGTCGAACCCGCCGTACTCGCAACGGGATTGGGGCGCCGACGAACTCGCGCTCGATCCACGCTGGGTGTACTCGGTGCCACCGCGCGGCGAATCCGAACTCGCCTGGGCCCAGCACGCCCTCGCCCATCTGCGCCCGGGCGCGACCGCGGTACTTCTCCTACCGCCCGCTGTCGCGGCCCGCTCCTCCGGTCGGCGGATCCGCATGGAACTGTTGCGGGCCGGTGCGCTGCGCGCGGTGATCGCTCTGCCGCCGGGTGCGTCGACCCCACGTCAGGTCGGGCTGCAACTGTGGGTGCTGCGCCGACCCGGCGTCGGAAGTCCCGGCGACACCTTGCTGTTCGCCGACACCACCCGGCTGCCGAATCGCGGAGGCCAGCCGGACTGGCCACAGCTGGCGAGCACCGTGCTCGAATCCTGGCGCGAGTTCGACTCCGGCGACGCGCAGGCCGCGACCGTCCCGGACGTCACCGCCGTGGTGCGGGTGATGGATGTCCTCGACGACGACGTCGATCTGACCCCCGCCCGTCAGGTGCGTGCGGCGGTCGACCCGGGCAACGCCTCGGCGGCCGCCCACCTCGCGATCGGTGTGCTCGGCGAACGCCTCGGGGAGCTGCGATCGGTGGCCGAGACTGTGCGGGAATGGAATTCGGGCTCCGGAACGGACTGGCGCCCCGTGGCCGTCGGCAACCTGATCGCGGGAAAGGCGGTTCGGATCGTCACCGCGACCACCGACCCGGCCCCAGCCGACGAACCGCAGCGACCCGTCCTCACCGGTCACGACCTGCTCGCCGGCCGCGCTCCCTCCGGCGTCACCACCCCGGGCTCGCCGGTGGGGGAGCCGATCGAGGAGGGCGACGTCCTGGTGTCGCGTCTGCGCGACGACCACGGCGCCGCCCAGGGTGCCCGCGTCGCCGAAGGCACCGATCTCGGTGCCGTGCCCGGGCCCGGCGTGCTCGTGTTCCGCACCGATCCCGCGCGGGTCGACCCCTGGTTCTTCGCCGGATTCATCGGCAGCCCCGACAACGCGGCCGCCATGTACGGCACCACGACCATCCGCCTCGATCCCGCCCGGCTGCGCATTCCACTGCTGCCGATCGCGGAGCAACAACGCTTCGGGTCGGCGTTCCGCCGGTTGCATCAGTTGCGGGTCACCGCCCACACCGCCGCCGCCGCCGCGCGCGACGCGGCCGACCTCATCGCCACCGGTCTCACAGCGGGTGCGCTGGAGCCGCCAACCGGGTGATCCCCGTCGGTACCGGTATCGTGCTGGCGTCCGGTACCGGTATCGAGCTGGGGGTAGTGGTGGGCGAGATCGTCGACGGGCGCTACGAGATCACCGGGGTGCTCGGCGCGGGCGGCATGGGTGAGGTGCTGTCGGGCTACGACACCGTGCTCGACCGGCCCGTCGCCGTCAAGCGGATCGCGGTGCGGCAGTTCGCTTCCCGTGCCGATCTCGTCGACGAGTTCGTCGCGCGCTTCCGGCGCGAGGCCCGGGTGACCGCGCGGATCCGGCATCACGGGGTGCCGCAGGTGTTCGACGCCGTGCTCGACGCGCGCGCCGACAGTGTGTACCTGGTGATGGAGCACATCGACGGCGTGACGCTGCGCGACCACCTGGCCGAGATCGGTGAGTTGCCGCTCGGCTGGGCTGTCGCGATCGCCGCGCAGATCGCGACGGTACTGTCGTACGCCCATGTGCTGCCGGTGGTGCACCGGGACCTGAAACCGGCCAATATCGTGATCGCCCGCGACGGCACGGTGAAGGTGATCGACTTCGGGATCGCGGCGCTGCTCGACGGGAGCACCGGCCGGATCACCAGAACGGGATCGGTGCTCGGCACCGCCGCCTACATGCCACCCGAGTTGGTGAACGGGCAGGAGGCGGGCCCACGCGCCGACCTGTACGCACTGGGTTGTGTGCTCCACGAGATGCTCAGTGGGCGACGGGTTTTCGAGGCCCGCTCGGAGTTCGACACCCACAATCGGCACCTGTCCGAGCCGCCGACGCCGCTGCGCGCCCTGCGTCGTGACGTGCCCGCGCCGATCGAAGCGCTCGTCCTCGAGCTGCTGGCCAAGGATCCGACGCAGCGGCCGTCGAGCGCGCGGCTCGTCTACGAGCGGCTGCTGCCGTTCCTGCCCGCACCGGGTGCCCCCGAGGACGCCGCCGCGCGCACCCACCCCGACCCGACGCGGATCTTCCGCCGACCAAATCCGCCCGCCGACCTCCCGATGGACCCCGCTCCACGCGATCCGCCGCCGCGCGATCCGCCCGCCACCGGACTGGCCGAGGCCGCCGCACGGTATCGCGAACTGTTCGCGCTCGGCCGCACCGCGCAGGCAGCCGACGTGCTGCTCGGCATCGTGGACCAGGCCGAACAACGCTTCGGGCCCGACAGCCCGCAGCTCGGCGACCTGCACCGCGATATCGCCACCGCGCTCGAACATTCCGGTGAACAACGCCGCGCGCTGGCGCAGTGGCAGCGGGTCGAGGCGATCGAGGCGGCCACCGGCACCGGGGGCAGACGGGCACGCGTGGCCGCGATCGGCTGTCGCGCCGCCCTCGGCGAACTCACCCCCGCCGCCGCGGTCGACGAGCTGTACCGGATGCTCGGCGAAATACGGTCGGCCGACAACGAATTCGGCGACGAGGCGTTGCTGGTCCGGCTCGCCCTCGCCGAGCAGCTGCCCGCCGCCGGTGACCACGCGCGGGCGGCGCGGTTCGTCGCCCGGTTGCGCGACGACCTCGCCGTGCTGCGGCCACCCGAGGATGCGATGCGCCGCCGGATCGAGGCGCTGGCGGCCGAACTCCGTTGCTGAGGTGCGTGCGGGGTGTTCCCGGCGGAGTAAGCTGCTCGCATCGCTGACAGGGGACGGTGTCGGCCATCGGAAGTGGAGATCGCGGGCGTGCAGTGGGTCGGCAGAATCGGCTGGGTCGTCGGGCTGTTGGCCGGAGCCTTCGGGGTTCTGCTCGGCAGCGTCGGATACTTCACCGGTATCGGCAACGACAGTCCGTTCGAAATCACCCTGGCCGTGGTGTTCTTCGGCGCGGGGTGTGCGCTGGCGGGCGTCTCGATCTGGCAGCTCGTCGTCGGTGACCGCCACAAGCGGCGCACCTACTCCCGGCAGCCCCGGCACACCCCGCCCTCAGGCATCCCGTATGCGGGTGGCACGGGTTCCGCGCACATCGGCCCTCGTGCCGCGGGCCCCGCATATCTCGGGCCTCCGGTAGGTCACACACCCGATGGCACACCGCCTTGGGGTCATCCGATCGGTCCGATGCCACCTGTCACCCCGCCGAAGCCCGTCCCGGATACGGCCTACACCCCGCCCTCGGCCCCGATCGCTGCCACCGTCACCCAGATTCCCGAATGGGTGACCAGCACCCGCGGCATCCACCACTGGCTCCCCACCGGCATCCCCTACGCGAGCGCACCGACCAGCGTCCTCGGTTCCCCGCTCGACCTCGACCGCGACAGCGCCGCGACCATTCCGGTCCGGGTGCGTGACGCGGTCCGCGAGATCATCACCATCGAGGGCCCGATCGAACGCGGCCGCCTGGTCACCCTGGTCGCGCAACGCTTCGGCGTGCCGAAACCCTCCGAGAAGCAACAGATCTGTGTCCTCGGCCAAGTCCCCGAAGCCCTTGTGCGCGCGACCCCGCTCGGCGTCTTCGTCTGGCCGTCCGACCTGGACCCCGCCACCTGGCGCGGCTTCCGCTTCACCACCCCCGGCACGACCCGCCCCATCGACACCATCTGCGGCGAGGAGCTCGCGAACGCGATAACCCATGTCGCCCAGCACAATCGTCCCACCTTCGACGACCTCGTCTGGTCCACGCTCACCCAGTTCGCCCACGAACGCACCGGGATCGCCGAAGACCGCATCGAAGCCGCCCTCACCCTCGCCACCCGCCGCGGCCGCCTCACCACCGACCCCGACGGCCGCTACCGTCCGCTGAACTGATCTGTGAATGCCCCAACGGCTCGACTCCGCCGAGTGGATGTCGGCTAGGCGGGTAAGGCGGGGGCGGTGCGGGTGTGGGTCACCTCGGGGGCGACGGTGACGATGTCGCAGGCGGCGAGCAGGGTGTGCGGGAAGGCGTCACCCAGGTGGGCCAGGCTCGGCATGACCACGGCCGAGGCGGAGGTGGCGGCGACCACCTCGAGCAGGCGGCCGAGCGGATCGGTGGTGCGGTCGCTGAAGGCCACGGTCTTGGTGAAGCGGTAGCCGAGGCGTTCGGCTAGGGAACGGATCTGCGTTTCGTCCCATGACTGGGCGACACCCGAGATGTCGCGGCGCAGATATCCGATCGCCGGTGGCTTCATGGGCATGACCGTACCGGCGCGGAGTGTCGCAGTCGTGAACGCGAGCGAACGCGAGTCGAATTCGCAATCCTACCGAGACCCATTCGCGCGCGAATCGAGTGCTACCACGCCTCATTGGAGATCAGCGCGGTGAGCAACTGCCGGATCGCGGCGACCCGACGCTCCACGCCGGGCAGCTGATCGAGCGCGCACTCGGGATCGGCGGGCGGCCCGAGGTGGGTGCAGCCGCGCGGACAGTCTTCGATGGCGTCGGCGAGATCGGTGAACGAGGCGATCACGTCGTCGGGAGTGATGTGGGCCAGACCGAACGACCGCACACCCGGCGTGTCGATCACCCACCCACCGCCGGGCAACGGCAACGCCACCGACTGGGTGGAGGTGTGCTTGCCCTTACCCACCCCGGACACCTCGCCGACGGCCCGATACGCGTCGGGCACAAGACGATTCACCATCGTCGACTTGCCGACCCCGGAGTGGCCGATGAGCGCGGTGAGCCGGTCGCGCAGGATCTCGACGACCGGCTCGATCGGATCATCGATCCCCGCATACAGGATCTCGAGCTCCAAACCCTCGAAGGCCGAAGCGAATTCGGACTCCGCCACCAGATCACGTTTGGTGAGCACCAGAATCGGTTCCAGCCCACCGGCATACGCGGCCACCATGGCCCGCTCGACGAAACCCGTGCGCGGCGGCGGATCGGCCAGGGCGACGACGATGAACAACTGCTCGGCGTTGGCGACGACGATCCGTTCGAACGGATCGGTGTCGTCGGCGGTGCGCCGCAACACCGTTCGCCGGTCCGCGACCCGCACGATCCGGGCCAGACTGTCGGGCTTGCCGGTGAGATCACCGACCACCCCCACCTGGTCGCCGACGACGATCGGGGTACGGCCCAGTTCGCGCGCCCGCATGGCGACGATGCGCCGGTCGGGATCACCGTCGAGGACGCAGCCCCACCGGCCCCGGTCCACCGCGACGACCATGGCGTCCTCGGCGTCGTTGTGCTGCGGCCGGGTCTTGGTGCGTGGGCGGGAGGCCTTGCCGGGACGAACCCGCACATCGGATTCGTCGTAGCTGGCCGCGGTGCGTCCTCGGCGACTCAGCGCGCCACTCCTTCACCCGATAACGCGGGCGCCAGCATCTGCTCCCACAGTGCGACGAAGGTCGGCAGGGTCTTGGCGGTGGTGCCGATGTCCTCGATCTCGACGCCGGGCACCCGCAGGCCGAGAATCGCACCGGCGGTGGCCATCCGGTGGTCGGCGTAGGAGTGCCACTGCCCGCCGTGCAGCGGGGTCGGCACGATCTCGAGCCCGTCGGCGGTCTCGGTGACCTTGCCGCCGAGCCGGTTGATCTCCGCGGACAGCGCTGCGAGACGGTCGGTTTCGTGTCCGCGCAGATGCGCGATGCCACGCAGCACCGAGGGCGAGTCGGCCAGCGCGGCCAACGCGGCGACGGTGGGGGTGAGCTCGCCGACATCGTGCAGATCGATATCGATACCCGCCAGCCGTTCCGGCCCGCGCACGGTGAGGATCCCGTCGAAGACGCGGGCCTCGGCGCCCATGCGGACCAGGATCTCGCGGATCACGTCACCGGGCTGGGTGGTGCCGCGCGGCCACATCGGCACACTCACCTCGCCACCGGTGACCGCGGCCGCCGCCAGGAACGGCGTCGCGTTGGACAGGTCGGGTTCGATCTCCCAGTCGACGGCGCGGATCGGGCCCGGCGCCACCGTCCAGGTCTGCGCGCCGCGCACGTCGCTCGGCGTGGTGACGGTGACATCCGCGCGGCGCAGCATCTCCACCGTCATCTCGATGTGCGGCATCGAGGGCAGCACACCGCCGCTGTGGTTGACGGTGATGCCCTGCTCGAAACGGGCCGCCGAGAGCAGCAGGCCCGAGACGAACTGCGAGGAGCCGGAGGCGTCGATGGTGACCTCGCCGCCGCGCAGCGCCCCGGTGCCGTGTACCACGAACGGCAGCGCGTCGCCCTCGATGTCGAGGCCGAGGGCGCGCAGCGCGTCGAGGATGGTCGACAGCGGCCGGTGCCTGGCCTGCTCGTCGCCGAAGAAGGCGACATCACCGGTGGCCAGGGCGGCGGCGGGCGGCAGGAATCGCATGATGGTGCCCGCGAGACCGCAGTCGACGGCGGCGCTGTGCAGCGGCGCCGGGGTCACCTCGAGCGTTTCGGCGTCGCCGACGATCTCGGTGCCGAGGGCGCGCAGGGCGCCGATCATCAGATCGGTGTCGCGGCTGCGCAGGGCGCCGGTGAGGGTGGACGGCCCATCGGCCAGTGCGGCGAGGATGAGCGCGCGATTGGTGATGGATTTCGAACCGGGCAGGGTCACGGTCGCGTGGACGGGGACCTCGATGTGGGGCGCTGGCCAGAAACTCACCCGCCCATCCTCTCTCATGTGCGGACCGGACACACGGGTGGCGTAGGAATTCGCGTCGCCGCGTCGGCCGAACTTGTCGGACTCCGGTGCCACCATGGTTCTCATGTGCGGACGATATGCGACTACGACCAACCCCGGTCGCCTGGCGGCCGAGCTCGACGCGGTCGACGAAACCGACCTCGACGACCCCGACGAGACGGTGAGCTACAACGTGGCCCCGACCAGCCAGGTGCTCACCGTGGTCGAACGCCACGAGCACGAGCATCCCGACGACGATCCGCGCCTGCGGATCCGCCGGATGCGCTGGGGGTTGATCCCGCACTGGACCAAGGCGGCCGAGCCGGGTGTTCCGGCCAAGGGTAAACCGCTGTTCAACGCGCGGGCCGACAAGATCGTCACGGCACCGTCGTTCCGTGACTCGGCCAAGTCCAAGCGGTGCCTCGTCCCGATGGACGGCTGGTACGAGTGGCTCGTCGAGCCCGCGCCGACCGGCAAGGGCAAGGCGGTCAAGAAACCGTTCTTCATGTCCCACGCCGACGGCTCGCGGATCTATATGGCCGGGCTGTGGTCGGTGTGGCGGGATCGCGGCACACCGGACGCGCAGCCGCTGATGTCGTGCACCATTCTCACCACCGACGCCGTCGGCGATCTCGCCCGCGTCCACGACCGCATGCCGTTGCCGATGCCGCGTACGTACTGGGACGCCTGGCTCGACCCGGATCACCCGGCCCCGGCCGAATTACTCGGTGGCCCGGCGGCCGACGAGGTGTCGAACATCGTCGTGCGCCCGGTGTCCACGCTGGTGAACAATGTGCGCAACAACGGCCCCGAACTGCTGGTTCCCGACGAAGAGGCCGGGCAGACCACACTGCTGTGATCGTGCCCGGCCGCCTGGGGAACTCAGAGCGGGCAGGGCACCGAATCGGTGGCGATGTTCAGACCGCACTTGATGGCGCCGGTCACCAGGTCGATGATCTCGGTGGCCAGTCCGCCGCCGAGGTTCTCCGTCTTCTCGGCCTGTTCGTTCTGCTCGGCCCCCGGCGCGTTCTTCGGGCTGGTGCCCTGACCGTTGAGCGGATAGTCGCCGGGATCGGTCGGCGCCGACGGGGCTACCGGCGGGATCGCGGCCGCGGGCACGGCGGCCTCCACGGCACCGAAGCCGAGCAGCAGGGCAAGGGACAGGGTGGCGATCGTCGAACGAGTGGACATTTCTCGCATCACATCCTCGGGTCAAATCGGTCGTACCGGGCGCGGAATGCGTCGGTAGTGGATTCGGAACGAGACTGTGATCGGATTGCTACGCGGTGATCGGTGCCGTGACCGCGCCCGCCGCGCGCACCAGATCGGCGGGGGCGAGTTCGATCTCCAGGCCGCGTCGACCTGCGCTGCACAGCACCCGGTCCCACGCCAGTGCCGAGGCGTCGACGACGGTAGCCAGCTTTTTGCGCTGACCGAGCGGGGAGACCCCACCGAGGACGTACCCGGTGGTGCGTTCGGCCTTGGTCCTGTCGGCCATGCTCGCCTTCGCCGCGCCGAGCGCGGCCGCCGCGGCCTTGAGCGACAACTTGGCCGGAACCGGAAGGACCGCGACGGCCAGCGCGCCGGTGGAGAGCTCGATCACCAAGGTCTTGAACACCTGCGCCGCCACCACGCCCAGCGCGTAACCGAGCGCGTCGACGGCTTCGGCGCCGTAGGACTCCGCTCGCTGGTCGTGGGCATAGGAGTGGACCTCGTGCGCGATGTTCGCAACGGTGAGAACCCTGATCGCGGGCGTCGACGCGGCAGCCATGTGCACACCCTAAAACCGGCCGATCGGGAACACCGGCGGGGGAGTGCCTGTTGCACAGCAGTGACACACCCCCCCGAGACCCTGTGAGGAGAGATAGTGACACTGCTGCTCGAGGAGCGTCCCCTCGCGTCGGGGGACCTGCGATTGCCCACCGACACCGTGCTGCCGGTAGATTCGGTGGCTACGGCGATCGAAGGGATTGGTGTGACGAGCGACGATGACGTGGTGCCTGCCGAGGCGTCCGGCGCGCAAGTCGACGAAGCCGAGCTGGCGGCCCGGTTCGAGCGCGACGCGCTCCCGATGCTCGACCAGCTCTACGGCGCCGCGCTGCGCATGACCAGGAACCCGGCCGACGCCGAGGACCTGGTGCAGGAGACCTACGTCAAGGCGTTCCAGGGATTCAAGTCCTTCAAAGAGGGCACCAATCTGCGCGCCTGGCTGTACCGGATCCTGACCAACACCTACATCAACTCCTACCGCAAGAAGCAGCGCCAGCCCGCGCAGTACCCGACCGACGAGATCACCGACTGGCAGCTGGCGGCCACCGCCGAGCACACCTCGACCGGTCTGCGTTCGGCCGAGGTGGAGGCCCTCGACGCCTTGCCCGACGACGAGATCAAGGCCGCGCTGCAGGAGTTGCCGGAGGAGTTCCGGATGGCGGTGTACTACGCCGATGTCGAAGGGTTCCCGTACAAGGAAATCGCCGACATCATGGGCACTCCGATCGGTACCGTGATGTCGCGGCTGCACCGCGGCCGCAAGCAACTCAAAGGTCTGCTCGCCGGGGTGGCGCGCGACCGTGGATTCGACCGTGGGGAACGCCAGGAGGTAGTGAAGTGAGCGACCCCGATATGGAGATGGACTGCACCGCCGTACTCGCGGATGTGTGGCTCATGCTCGACGGCGAATGCGACGAGGCCACGCGCGCGCGGTTGCAGGAACACATGGACCACTGCAGTCCCTGCATCGAGGCGTACGGCATCGAGGAGAAGATCAAGGGTCTGCTCAACCGCAAGTGCGGTGGTGAGCACGCGCCCGAGGGTCTGCGGGAACGGCTGAAGGTGGAGATCCACCGCTGCATCACCGTCACCAGGGTCGAGTCGACCGAGGGCTGACGGCAGCAAAAAAGGGGCACCCGGCGGGTGCCCCTTTTTCGTGTCCCGAGCCTGGTTCAGGCGTTGGGCCGCTTGCCGTGGTTGGCCGCGTTGCCCTTACGGCTGCGCTTCTTACGTCCGCGCTTACCCATAGGTAGCTCCCTTCTCTGGGTCCTCCCCGCCGCAGCGCGGAGCACAATCTGATCGAGAGCCATTGTTTCACGTGTGGTTGGCTGTAGCTTCGGCGGATACGGCCACGGCCGCTCGTGCGGTGGCCGACACGACTACGAACGGGGTGTCATGGTGGAAGAAGTGCGCGCGGAGATGGTCTCCACCGTGCTCGCTGTCGAGGTGGCGGTGGGCGACCACGTCCACGTGGATCAGACTCTCGTGCTGCTCGAGTCCATGAAGATGGAGATCCCGGTGCTCACCGAGGTCGACGGCGAGGTCACCTCCGTCGACGTCGCTCCCGGCCAGGTCCTGCAGGCGGGCGACCTGATCGCCACCATCGCGTAAGACGCACGAGAAACGAAGCGGTAACCCAGCGTGGCAACTCTGAGCGAGCTCCTGGCCGAACACACCGACCTTCCCGGCACCGCCGTGGACCATCTGCAACGCGTGGTCGGCGATTGGCAGTTGCTCGCCGATCTGTCGTTCTCGGATCTGCTGTTGTGGGTGGGCGCGGGCCCGGTCGCCGACGGCGCCGACGTGGTGTGCGTGGCCCAGATCCGGCCGACCACCGCGCCCACGGTGCACCTCGACGACAAAGTGGGGACCACCGCCTCTCGCACCGATTTCCCCCAGGTATTCGACGCCCTGCTCACCGGCGCGGCGGTCCGCACCGACACCGAGGTGCGGGTGAGCGACGCCGCAGACGTCAGCCCGGTGCACGCGGTGCGGGAGGCCATCCCGGTGCGCTGCGGTGAGGACGTGATCGCCGTGCTGAGCCGCGACAATGATCTGCAACGTTCCCGGGTGCGATCGACGCTGGAGACGGCCTATGTGTCGGCCGCCGACGATCTGTGCCAGATGATCGCCGACGGCAGTTTCCCCACCCCCGAGGACCGCGCGGCCACCCACTCCAGCCCGCGCGCGGGTGACGGCTTCATCCGGCTCGACACCCAGGGTCAGGTGGTCTACGCCAGCCCGAACGCGCTGTCGGCCTACCACCGGATGGGATTGCAGGCCGATCTGGTCGGCCAGGATCTCGCGGTGACCACCCGTTCGCTCATCACCGACCCCTTCGACGCGCAAGAGGTGGTCGCCGACATCCAGGCCGCGCTCGCGGGCCGCACGGGCCGCCGGATGGAGGTCGAGGCGCGGGGCGCGACCGTGTTGTTGCGCACCCTGGTGATGCGCCCCGGCGGGCAGCTGGCCGGTCCGGCGGTGCTGGTGCGCGATGTCACCGAGGTGAAGCGCCGCGACCGCGCGCTGCTCAGCAAGGACGCGACCATCCGGGAGATCCATCACCGGGTGAAGAACAATCTGCAGACCGTCGCCGCGCTGCTGCGGCTCCAGGCGCGTCGTACCGAGAACCCGGAAGCCCAAGTGGCGCTGACGGAGTCGGTGCGCCGCGTCACCTCGATCGCCTCGGTGCACGAGATGCTGTCGATGTCGGTGGACGAGGAGGTCGACCTCGACGAGGTCGTCGACCGGCTGCTGCCGATCATGGCCGATGTGGCCACCGTGCACACCGCCCGGATCAAGGTGCGGCGCGCGGGTTCGCTCGGGGTGTTCTCGGCCGAGCGCGCCACCCCGCTGGTGATGGTGCTCACCGAGCTGGTGCAGAACGCCATCGAGCACGCCTTCGACGCGGGGCAGAACGGTACCGTGACGATTCGGTCGGAGCGGTCGGCGCGCTGGCTCGACGTCATCATCAGCGACGACGGCCGCGGTCTGCCCACCGGTTTCAGCCTGGAGAGTTCCGACCGCCTCGGGCTGCAGATCGTGCGGACCCTGGTGACCTCGGAACTGGGTGGTTCGATCGGGTTGCACCCCGGTGCCGATGTCGGCACCGACGCGGTGTTGCGTGTTCCGCTCGGCCGTCGATCGGCTCGTTAGGAATCGTCGAAACCGTTGCGGGGCAACAATAAACCCGGCACCCATGGGTGCCGGGTTCTCACATGCGTTACCGGACCGGGGCTGCTGGCCCGGTAACGCCCGCCTTGTTCTACCTAGACGGAGGTACGCGTACGGGTGCGCGCGTTGCGCCGCTTGAGCGCGCGACGCTCGTCTTCGCTCATTCCGCCCCACACACCGGCATCCTGCCCGGACTTCAGGGCCCACGACAGGCAATCGGCAGTGACGGGGCAGCGGGCGCAGACCAGCTTGGCATCGGCAATCTGCGCGAGCGCAGGACCGCTGTTACCCACCGGGAAGAACAGCTCGGGGTCCTCATCGCGACAGATGGCCTTGTGGCGCCAGTCCATTCCTCTGCTCCTTTGCGCGGGCGCCACAAAGGGCACCTCTGGTTAGTGGATCGTTCACTTGTGCGACTCGAATGTTTCCGCACGGTTGCTTGTGAATGCTTTCACGATCACCGTAGATGTCAATAGGTCTGCGGCGCACCGTGGGGGAGATCACGCTCTAGGCTGCCCACATGGGGCACCTGCCCGGTCCTTTGTACTCGCGTCCGCGGGTTTTCGCAGCGCAACCCGGAGATTTTTTCGAGAGTTCCTTGCTCAGACCGGCTTCGGAGCCACCACATCGAGCACACTCGGTACCGATGTGAAATGCACCATCTTGCGTTTTCCGATGAAGTCGCCATCGATTTGCAGGCCGATCTCATCGGGTGCGTCGACGCGAACCGAATCGACATCGTCAACCCGAAACAGCGCATCCGCCTTAGGGTTTCCATTCTCGCTCAGCAACTGCCGCGCGAGCAACAGGGTGCGCGTCACACTCATCGACCCCATCGCGAACACGCCGAGCCCCGATTCGAAGGTGGTTCCCGGATTCGTGCGAACCGGACGGTCCTCGAGATAGGTCCACGGGCTCGAATTCGTGACGAAGGCGTAATACACCGACTCCACCGGATCGTGTCCAGGAACGGTAACGGTGACGCCCGGTTCCTGCCCGCGCGCGCGGAAGAACTGCCGAACCGTCGTACGCAGATAGCGCGCCGGAGTGGCCTTGCGACCTTTGGCCCGCGCCGCGTCGATCGACTCGCACACATCCGCGTCGAGGCCGACTCCGGCACTGAATGTGAACCACCGGTCATCGGCGAGACCGAGCCCGATCCG
The DNA here is from genome assembly GCF_001612825.1 of Nocardia caishijiensis NBRC 108228. Lineage (GTDB taxonomy): Bacteria > Actinomycetota > Actinomycetes > Mycobacteriales > Mycobacteriaceae > Nocardia > Nocardia caishijiensis. Next base: position 188,470 of record NZ_BDBE01000034.1, read on the forward strand.
GCGGTCGGCGTCGCGACCGAGCAGATCGATGAGCTGGTTGGTAGCTGTGACCGGATCGGGGGAGATGCCGAGCGCGCGGGCGAAGACGTTGGCCGAGCCGCCGGGGATCACGCCGAGCCGGGGCCGCCACACCTGGTCGTCCGCCACCTGGGGCAGCGGGAGGAAACCGTTGATGGTCTCGTTGACCGTCCCATCGCCACCGTGCACGACGATCAGGTCCATCTCCTGGGTCGATGCCCACTGCGCCAGTTCGGCCGCGTGGCCGCGATGCTGGGTGTGCGCAACGGTCAGCTGTGTCCGGCTCTCCAGGGCATGCGCCAGGAGGTCCCGGGTGGCCGGTGTGGTCGAGGTGGCATTCGGATTAACGATGAGCAGCGTCCGCACTGTGTCTATTTTGCCGCGCCTGCGGCGCGGCGGGTTCGCGGCCCTGGGAGGGACCGGCGGGCCGGGCCGCGAACGCCCCTCCCTAGGGGTCGGGGGTGCGGGGCGGGGGTCGTACGCTGGGCGCCGTGACGGAGCGCGACATGACCACAGGCGACCAGCCCGACCACGACGCCGAGCGCGAGAGCGGCATCCCGACGACCGTTCGGGTGGCCGGTGCGATCGTCACCCTCGAGGGACTGGCCGGTGTCGGCACCGCGATCGTGCTGATCGTGCGGGCGCTGACCGGTCACGATCAGTCGGTGGCCAGCGGCGTCGGCACCGCGATGTGGTTCATCGCGCTGTTCGGCGGGGTGCTCGCGGCCGGGATCGCGCTGCTGCGCGGCAAGCGCTGGGGGCGGGCCATCGCGGTCATCGCGCAGATCCTGTTGCTGCCGGTCGCCTGGTCGTTGCTGACCGACTCGCATCAGCCGCTGTACGGCACCCTGCTCGCCGTCGTCGCGGTCGGTGGTCTGGCCGCGCTGTTCGCGCCCGCGTCGAGCCGGTGGATGGCGCAGGACTACGGCGAGCTGCCCGAGGAGCGCTAGCCGGTTCGCGCGCGTAGCGCCGCGCGGCACAGTCGGTCGGCGGCGCGGGTGGTTTCCGGTTGCCGGAAATTCTTCGTGAGCGCGAGTACCTGGGCGCAGGCGGTGTCGAGGTCGATGAGATGACCGACGGAAACGAACAATGGTTTCACGCCGTCCCTGGTGCGCAGTGCGCGGCCGACGATCTCGCCGTCGATCGTCACCGCGCTGGTGTCACCGCGTCGCGGCCCGGGTTCGGCGTATTCACCCCACACCGATTTGGCGACACCGATCGTCGGAATTCCGGTCAGCAACCCGACGTGACAGGCGAGGCCGAATCGCCGCGGATGTGCGCGTCCTTGCGCGTCACAGACCAGTAGATCCGGTGTGCGCGTGAGTTTTTCGAGTGCGGCGACGGTGGCGGGCAGTTCCCGGAAAGCGAGCAGACCCGGCACATAGGGAAATGTCGAAACGCTATATGCCACCGCTGTTTCCACGGTTTCCAGGGTCGGCGCGTCGAGAATTACCGCCGCGGTGGCGACGGTGCCGTCCTCGGCGTATGCGGAATCGATTCCGGCCACCATCGAAAATTGCGGTGGCACAGGGTTTTCGGTGCGAATCAAGGGTCGCAGCCGGTCCTGCAGGGCGACAGCGTCCTCGGGGGTGCTCGGCCAGTCGTGCGGTAACGCTATACGCATCCGATGTCACCGCGCCCGCGCGGCGAGCGCGGACAGTTCCCTTCCCGCGAGCCGGTACCCGATCCATTCGTCCTGCGCGGTGGCGCCGAGGGATCGGTAGAACTCGATCGACGGCGTGTTCCAGGTGAGCACCGACCACGACACCCGGCTGTAGCCGTGGGTGACCGCCTCGGCGGCCAGCGCCGCGACCAGGGCCCGACCGAGGCCCGTGCCACGCGCCTCCGGGCGCACGTAGAGGTCCTCGAGGTAGATGCCGTGCACGCCGTCCCAGGTCGAGTAGTTCAGGAACCAGATCGCGCACCCGACCACCTGCCCCTCGTGCTCGGCGACGTGCGCGAACAGGGCGGGCGCGGGCCCGAACAGTGCTGTGCTCAACTGTGCCTCGGTGAGCGTGCACTCCTGCGGGGCCTTCTCGTACTCGGCCAGATCGTGCACGAGCCCGACCATCGCCGGCACATCGGTCACGGTGGCGCGACGCACGCTCAACGGAGGTCTCCTTCGGTGCGGTGGGTCAGGTTGTGAGCCCAGATCGTATGTGCCCCATGGTCGTAACCGGCAACGCTCACCGCGCCGGTCGACATCGCGAACCGGCGACCCTCGCGCACCGCGAACTCGGCCCAGCGGGCGATCAGCACGCGTGAGAAGTGGCCGTGCCCCACCAGCACCACGTCCCGGTCGGCCAGTGCCGGTTCGGCCCGGTCAAGCACATGGTCGGCGCGGGCACCGACCTGCTCGGCTGTCTCGCCGCCCGGCACCGGATGAGTCCACACGGTCCAGCCGGGGACGGTCTCGCGGATCTCGGCGGTGGTGATGCCCTCGTAGTCGCCGTAATCCCATTCGACCAGTTCGTCGTCGACGTGGATGTCGGCGAGCCCGGCCAGTTCGGCGGTCTGCCTGGCCCGAGCGCGCGGGCTGGTGAACACCAGCGGGTCGCGCAGGTCGAGCGACTTCAGGACCAGCCCGGCCGCGCGGGCCTGGGCCTCGCCGCGCTCGGTCAGCGGCAGATCGGTGTGGCTGGTGTGCTTCCGTTGCGCGGACCACGTGGTTTCACCGTGGCGGAGCAGGACCAAACGGGCGTCGGATGCGGACATGGTTCCATCATGACAGCCCGACGGTGTCAGCCGAGTGCGTAGAGCCTGCCGCCGCGTCGTTCGAAGACGGTGTCACCGAGGACCGCCGTGGAGATGGGGTCACCGCCGTAGTCGCTGCGGCGCACCGCGATCCGGGCGACGGTCGTTCCGGTGGCGAAATCCACCGCGAGCATCCCGTCGGCCACCGGAACCAACAGTTTGCCCGCCATCGACGCCGGAGTGCCGAGTACGTCACGCACGGTCCAGGTCGGCTGTAATGTGGCGGCGCTCAACGCGATCAGGTTCTTCCCGGTGAACACATAGATCGCCGAGCCAAGCCGGGTGACGGTGGTGCGGTCGGTCCACGGCTCGGCCAGTGCGGCCGAGGACACCTCGTTGCCGGTGCCGTCGTGCACGGCGATGCGGGCCGGTTGAGCGAGGCCGGTCGCGGTGGCCGGAGTGGGCGGGTAGTAGACGGCGATCTTGGCGTCGGACACCGCGATCACCCGCACCTCGGGGGAATCGGCGCCAGGGGCGGTGAGCACCCGCGAACCGTGTTCCTCGGGCGCGGTGGCTTCCTTCGGTGACGGGGCGAGCACGGTGAGCCGGGCACTCGGATCGGCCGGGCACTTCTCGATCACCGCGAGCCGCGACGAACTCGACGCGGCCGACCGGAGCTCACATCCGTTGCGCGGCTGGGTGTTCGGGTTCACGGGGGCGTCCACATAGCCGTATTCGAGAGTGCGGACCAGATCCGACCGCCACATCTCCAACCGGTCGGGACCGAGCGCGAGCAGATAGGTGCCGTCCCCGGACAGTCGGACCGCGTCGTCCATGTAACTGCTGCGAGCGATACTGCGGGCGCCGGTATCCGCGTCGAGCATCGTGGTCTGGCTGCAGCCACGTTGGTCACGGTAGGTCGCGATCACCGAGCCCCACTGCGCCTCCACCCCGCACAGCGGCATGTCCCGCCGATACCACCACCGCTGCTCGCCGGTGGCCGGATCGCGCCCGCTCACCGTGCCGTCGTCACCGGTGACGACCACATTGCCCACCACGAGCGCCCGCGAACTCGCCGCGTCCGCCGCGTGCCACCGCTCGCGCAGCGTCCCCGGCAACTGCGTCGCGGCGACGACGGTCGGCGCGGGGGAGTCGGCGGTGATCGAATCGGTGCCCGTAGCGTCCGCCCGTGCCCAGACGACGGCCGCCGCGACCACACATACAACGGCGATCGCTACGGCGACAATGATGTCGGCGCGGGTACGCCGCTCCGGGGCAAGCACGCCAGCGACCCTAGCAGTTCCGCCTCCCCGGGAATTTCGGCCAGACTCAGGTGCGGTGAGGTTTGCGTCGGCGGCCAGACGAGGTGATGGGCCACCTCAGCCCGTCCCCGGTGAGTTACCCACCCGCCTCCCCGCGTCTATGGCCAGACTCAGGCGCAAGGCTGGTTGGGGACGCGGCAAGCTCTTGTGAGGTGGGTGGGTCAGCTCGTCCACGGTGAGTTACCCATGTACTCGCCTGCTGCTTCGGGGCGGGATCGTGAGAGCTCTGCCTGCGGCGAGGTGAGGTGGTGGGCAATGAATGCCGGGTGAGTACGCGAACGGCCCGCCATCGGGTGATGGCGGGCCGTTTCGGGCGGTGCTGGGTGCGGTCAGGCGTCGACGGTTACCTGCGTGTCGGCGCTGGTGTCAGCGGGCTTGCGGCGACGGCGGCGGCGAGCGGGCTTGGGCTCGGTGTCGGTGGAATCGCTCGCCTCGGCGGGTGCCGAATCGGCCGGGGCCGGATCAGGGGCGGGCGAATCGGTGACAGCCGAATCCGTGGTGGCCGCGTCGGCGCCCTCGGCGGGCTTGCGGCGACGACGGCGGCGCCGGGCGGGCTTGTCGCCGTCGGTGGTGTCGACGGCCGCCGACTCCTCGGTGCCGGTTTCCGAGGAGGTGGTCTCGGTCGTCTCGGCGGTTTCGGCCTTGCCGCCTCGGGTCCGGCGACGGGTGCGGGTGGTCTTGGGGCGCTCGGTGCGCTCGACCACCACCGCGTCCTCATCGCGCTGCGGCTTCGGCTGACGGATCACACCGGTGACCCCCTCGGGGATGCCGAGGTCGGAGTACAGGTGCGGCGACCGCGAATACGTCTCGGCGGGATCGGCCATGTTCAGGCCGAGCGCCTTGTCGATCGACTCCCAGCGGTGCAGCTCGTCCCAGTCGATCAGGGTGATCGCCACGCCGGTGCGGCCCGCGCGGCCGGTGCGCCCGATGCGGTGGACGTAGGTCTTCTCGTCCTCGGGGCACTGGTAGTTGATGACGTGGGTGACATCGTCGATGTCGATGCCTCGGGCGGCGACATCGGTGGCGACGAGCACGTCGATGGTGCCGTTGCGGAACTTGTTGAGCGCCTTTTCGCGGGCCACCTGGTTCAGGTCGCCGTGCACGGCGCCGACCTTGAAGCCGCGCTCGGCCAGATCGTCGGCCACCTTCTGCGCGGTGCGCTTGGTACGGGTGAAGATCATCGTCGCGCCGCGGGACTCCGCCTGCAGCACGCGCGCGACCAGTTCGGCCTTGTCCATCGCGTGTGCGCGGTAGACGAACTGCTTGGTGCGATCGTGCACCGCGGAATCGTCGGCCAGCTCGGCGCGGATGTGCGTTGGCTTGGTCAGGAAGGTGCGGGCGAGGGTGATGATCGGCCCGGGCATGGTCGCCGAGAACAGCATCGTCTGACGCTTCTCGGGAACCATCGTGAGGATGCGCTCGATATCGGGCAGGAAGCCGAGGTCGAGCATCTCGTCGGCCTCGTCGAGCACGAGCACGCCGATCTTGCCGAGGATCAGGTGGTTCTGGTTGGCCAGGTCGAGCAGACGGCCCGGGGTGCCGACGACCACGTCGACGCCCTTCTTCAGATCGGCGATCTGGGAGTCGTAGGGACGACCACCGTAGATGGCGGCGACCTTCAGCGGGCCCTGGTGGTTGGTCAGGTACTTGCTCGCGTTCTCCAGGTCCTTGGACACCTGGATACACAGCTCACGCGTCGGCACGATGATCAGCGCGCGGGGCGTGCCGTCGAGCGGGGTGGTTCCGGTGTCGGCGGTGGCGACACGGTGCAGCAGCGGCACACCGAAACCGAAGGTTTTACCCATACCGGTGCGGGCCTGGCCGATGAGATCCTCCCCGGCCAGCGCCAGCGGCAGGGTGAGTTCCTGAATCGCGAAGGTGCGTTCGATACCGATCTCGCCGAGCGCGCGCACAATTTCTTCGCGCACTCCCAATTCGGCGAAACTCGGGGGCGTGTGGGTGTCGTCCAGCTCGGCCGTCAGTAGGGTGTCGGCCACACCGGGTTCCTGTTCGACAGTGATCTTGCTCAGGGTTCGTGCCTTCCTCGTCATCGCATCTCGCACGCACGAGGTGGGGCGGGCCGGTCGGCCCGCGACGACCACATATCCGCCTGTGATACTCCCCGGGCCAGCGCCGATCGCGTCTGCGTCATCGGCGCGGCGCATCGGTGATACGGATTCGGTGCGCGCACATTTTCCTGGTCAACGCCGCCGGATGGCGCTGTGCGCCGGTGGTGTGACGCGCCCACGAAGTGTGCCGGGGCTACGAAACTAGCGTTGTCCACAGTGATTGTAGCGTGATATTCTGCGCAATCCGAATTTCGCGCCGTTCGGGCGTTGCGCGGAAATCGAAATCGCCGCCGGTGCAGGGGTGCATACGTGGTGCGTCACAGCGCAATTCATCGTTTCCGGTTTTCGCGCGTGCCGCGGATGTAATAGAGGTCACTGTAACCGCTGGTACCGGGATGTGAGACATTTCTTGTCGTGAGCATCACCGACACCGTCACCACCGCCGCGCGCAATGCCTGGGCCCTGAGCTTCGGCGACGGCATCGAGGCGCCCGACCCCGCGCCCTCGACCGTGCTGTGGGACGAACCGCATCGCTTGCTGCGCCGCTACGACGCCGGAAACGTCTCGGCCACAACCGATTCCGCTGTGCTGTTGATTCCGCCGCTGGCGGCGCCCGCCACCTGCTACGACCTGCGCGCGGACCAGAGCCTGGCCCGGCACCTGGTGTCCACCGGCCGCCCCACCTACCTCGTCGACTACGGCGAGATCGGCTTCGCCGACCGGCGGATGGGTTTCGAGGACTGGGTGCTCGACATCCTGCCCGAGGCGATCCGCCGCGTCAGCGCCGATCGCGGCGGCGCGCCCGTCGACCTGATCGGCTGGTCCATCGGCGGCATCTTCGCCCTGCTCACCGCCGCGGCGAATGCCGAGCTGCCGATCCGCTCGGTCACCGGAGTCGGCCCGCCGCTGGACTACGACAAGATGCTCGGCATGCCGCAGGTGCGGGCGGTCGCCCGGCTTACCGGCGGCAAGGCGGTCACCGGGGTGGTGCGCGCCGTCGGCGGCATCCCCGCGCCGCTGACCAAGCTCGCCTACCGGGTCGCCGCCTTCGACCGGGAACTGGCGCGGCCGATGTTCATCGCCAGCAATATCGCCCGCACCGAGACACTGGCCAGGATGGAATCCATCGACCGGTTCCAGGCCGCCATGCCCGGCTACCCCGGCCGCTTCTACGGACAGCTCTGGGGCCGGTTCATCCTGGCCAACGACATCGGCAAGGGCCGGGTGCACCTGAGCGAGCGCACCATCGACCTCGCCGACGTGCGAGTGCCGGTGCTGCTGTTCGGTGGCACCGCCGACGTGATCACGCCCAAGGCCGCCGTCGAACGCGGTCTGCGCACCCTCACCGGGTCGCCCTCGGTGACCTACGAGGTCGTGCCCGGCAGTCACCTCGGCATGCTCACCGGACCGCAGGCGCACGACACCACCTGGGTGCACCTGGACAAATTCCTGGCCGAACGCGACTGAACCCCGAGCGCGACTACGATTGGCGGTCATGGGAGCCCACACCTCTGCCGCGCCGGAAGCCTTCTCGACCACACCGCTGTCCGCCGATCACCCAGGGGTGACCGAACTGTTCGCGGTCCTCGCCTACGGCGAGCTGTCCGCGTTCTACCGACTCGCCGAGGAAGCCAAGCTCGCGCCGTCGCTGCGCGGGCGGGTGGCGGTGGCCAAGATGGCCGCCGCCGAGCTGGCGCACTTCGAGGCACTAGAGGCGGCGCTGGCCACCCGCGGCGTCGACGCCGAACAGGCGATGGACCAGTACCAGGGCGCCCTCGACTCCTACCACGCCTCCACCGACCCCTCGACGTGGCTCGAGTCGATGGTGAAGTTCTACGTCGGTGACGGTCTGGCCGCCGACTTCTACACCGAGATCGCCGGTGCGCTCCCCGCCGAGGTCGCCGACGTGGTGCGCGACGTGCTGGCCGAGACCGGGCATTCGCAGTTCGTGGTCGAGGAGGTCCGCAACGCCGTGACCGCCAGCCGGTCCGAACGTGACCGGCTCACCCTCTGGGGCCGCAGACTGCTCGGTGAGGCCATCACCCAGGCGCAGTACGTGATGGCCCAGCGCGACGAGCTGGCCGAACTGGTGCTGGCCGCCACGGGCGACCTCAACGGCATCGTCTCGCTGTTCGACCGCATGCAGGAACGCCACGCCGCCCGCATGGCCCAACTAGGGCTGTAGCCGCCTCTCCGGGTCTTTGGCCGGACTCGAGTGCGGGGCGACCTGGGAACGCGGCAAGCTTGGGGGACTGGCTGGGTTGGCTCGTACCGGCGAGTTACCCATGTGCTTGCCTTTCTCACCGGGACTCAGGCTGGATTCAGGTGCGGGGAGGTCTGGGTCGGTGGGCGGGGCAGTGGTGGTCGTAGCCCGTGCTGGTGACCCGGGTTCTCGCGTGATCTGTCAGCCGTTGGCTGCCTGCTGGTGCACCAGGCGCAATTCCGGTGCGCGGGCGGCGGTTTCGCGGGGGAGCCAGATGACGATCTGCTGGTCGTTGTCGGCCGAGAGGGTTTGCACGGTGAAAGTGAGTGTGCCTCGGTTCGGGTGTTCGAGGCCGAGGAGGGTCGGCAGGTTCTCGGCGAGTCGGTGCGGTTGCCAGCGGCGGGCGAATTCCGGTTCCGCGCTGAGGAATTCGATGGTCGAGGTGATGCTCTCGTCCTCGGGGCGGCGCAGTCTGGTGCGGGCCAGCTGATCGGCGAGCAGGTCGGCGTATTGCGGCCAGTCGGTGACGGTGGTGCGCGCCAGCGGGTGCCGGAACGCCCACACCGCCAGGTTCACCTGCTCGGGGTCGTCGAGCAGGCCGAGCGGGGCGACGAGGTCTTCCCACGAGTCGTTCCAGGCGAGCACATTCGCGCGCGGACCGAGGACGAACGCCGGGGTCGGGGTGAGGGCGTCGAGCACGGCGGTGAGCGCGGGCGTCACCTGATCGAGCTCCGGGTCGAAAGCCGTACTCGGGCACCGGGCTTCCTTGCTGGTGGTCAGTGCCAGCCAGCCGAAGTGCGCACGTTCGGTGTCGTTGAAGCGCAACGCGGTGGCCAGGGCGTCGACCACCGCCGGAGAGGGGTTGGTGTCGCGGCCCTGTTCCAGACGCGCCAGGTAGTCCGCGCTCACTCCGGCCAGCACCGCGACCTCCTCGCGGCGCAGGCCCGGTGTGCGGCGGCGCCCACCACCGGGCAGGCCCACGTCCTCGGGCCGCAGTTCCGCGCGGCGGGCGATGAGCAGTTCGGCGAAGGTCGAGCGGGCTGGTGGCTGGTCGGGCATGACACCATCCTTCCTGGTCCCGGCCTCGCCAGCCTGGCCCTGCCAGGTCCAGGATAACGGCGGTCTGGTTAACGGACCACGGTCCGGTCAGGCTGGGGGCATGACTTCTTCGACACAGACACAGCAGCTGAAGGCCGGATCCTGGGCGCTGGACCGCAGCCATTCGTCGGTCTCGTTCACCATTCGCCACCTCGGCATCGCCAAGGTGCGCGGCGGCTTCACCCGTTTCGAGACCGAGTTCGTTGTCGACGAATCCGGTGCCGCCATCATCGGCGCCACCATCGACCTCGACTCCTTCGACACCGGCAACGCCGACCGCGACGCCCACGTGCGCAATGCCGACTTCCTCGACGTCGCCAACCGTCCCACCCTCACCTTCCGCGCCACCGAGCCGGTCCGCGTCGCGGAGACCTTCACCGTCACCGGTGAGGCCACCCTCGGCACCGTCACCAAGCCGGTCACCCTCGAGGTGGAATGGGGCGGCGTCGGCGACTTCCCCGACGGTTCGCGCCACGCGGGCTTCTCCGCGACCGGTGCCATCAAGCGCACCGATTTCGGTGTCGGCGGGCCCATGCCGGGCATGCTGTCGGACACGGTGAAGATCGAACTCGACATCGAACTCGTCGAACCCTGACCGTTCGCTCACAGCGCAGGCAGGTGTGTCACCGGGGCCGAGCGGCTGCATTAACCTGGGAGACGACAACACAGGACTCTTACGTTCGGAGGTTGGCCGTGGAGGTCAAGATCGGTATTTCGGATAGCCCTCGGGAGCTCGTCATCAACAGCTCGCAGAGCCCTGACGAGATCGAGGCGCTGGTGACCGATGCCCTCAGCGGCTCCGGTGGCGTCGTCAAGCTCACCGACGACAAGAACCGGATGTTCCTGATCCAGGCCGCGAAGGTCGCCTATGTGGAGATCGGCTCCCCGGCCGTCGGCCGCGTCGGCTTCGCCACGGTGTAACCCGCGAAACACAAAGGCCCGCCTTCACGAAGGCGGGCCTTTCCGCGTCACGCAAGTGACAACTGATCTCGCAAGTACATGGGTAACTCACCGGGCACGGGCTGACCCAGCCACCTCCAGAGAGCTTGCCGCCTCCGGAACTCCCCACGCACCCAGGTCTGGCCTTATGACCCGGAGAGGCGGAACGGCACGTGCTTCAGGCCACCCCAGGCCAGGGCCACGGTGGTGTCGACGGCCTCGTCCTTGGGAACCGGCCGGTCGGCCTCCAGCCAGTACCGCGCGGAGAACTGGCTCGCGCCGACCAGGCCGACGGCCAGGATACGGGCCCGGTACGGATCGAGCCCCGAGTCGTGCGCGACCAGGTCGAACACCGCGTCGACGCAGGCCTCGGTGGCCTGTTCCACCCGGCGCTGCACCTGCGGCTCGCTGGTGAGGTCGGATTCGAAGACCAGGCGGAAGCCCTGCATCTCGTTGTCGACGAAGTCGAAGTAGGCGGCGACGGCGGCGCGCACGCGCTGCTTGTTGTCGGTGGTGGAGCGCAGCGCCTGGCGCACACTCGACACCAGGATGTCGACGTAGTTCTGCAGCACCGCCAGATACAGTTCCAGCTTGCTCGCGAAGTGCTGGTAGAGCACCGGCTTGCTGACACCGGCCACCTGCGAGATCTCGTCCATGCCCGCGGCGTGGTAGCCGCGCTGGACGAACACCTCGCTCGCCGCGAGCAGCAGTTGCTGCCGTCGCTCGTCGCGAGGCAGGCGGGTACCGCGCTTTGCCGGGACCGTCTCCGGCACCGATCGGCGCGAGGTCATGCGGTCCACGAGGTCAGTCATCTCGGCTCTCTTTGTCGACTACACCAGGCCAGGCGAATGTTCGGCCGATGTCCCACGAACGATACTCGCACAGTGTTCCCCCGGAGTATCGCCTACGGAAATGTAGTACCAGGCGGGACGGTTCGCCGGGCCGTAACCGGCGGATCTTCTCCGGCCACCGCGTCATCGATTTGGCCACTGTGAGAATCTGGTGTGGTGACCGACCGCCCGGAACGACCATCCGGCGGCGGGCGCGATGTCGCTCGCCCCACGCAAACCACCGAGTCCGGTGCAGTGACTTCGGAGTCAGAAGGGCGGGACCTGCAGGTCTACGACCCCCTCGGGCTGTATCAACCGGCCGACCGATCGCGCCAGCCCCTGCGCGCGCGCTGGGATCCCACCGAGGCGGACACCGGCAGGCCACGCAGCCCGCAGCGTGACGCCAAGAAGCAGAGCGCCATGGGTCGCTTCGTCTCCATCTACGGCTGGCGCGCCTACGCGCTGCCGGTGTTGCTGGCGGTGACGGTCTTCGTGATCGTCGACGCCCTGCGCACCGGGCCGAGGCCCGTACCGGTCGATCCAGGGTTCGGTGCGTTGAGTCCCGGCGTCGCGCAGTCCGGCATCATCGGCGCACCGCCCGGCGACGGGAAGTTCCCCGCCGATCTGCCGCTCGGCGCGCTGCCCGAGGGCGGCGTGTTCGTCGAGCGCGGCGCGGGCACCTGGCATGTGGTGCCGGGCGCGGGCCCGCAGGTCGGGGCCGGCACCGAACGCGTGTTCCGCTACACCGTCGAGGTGGAGGACGGCATCGACACCTCGGCCTATGGTGGCGACGTGGCCGTGGCCAAGATGGTGGAGACCACCCTGGCCAACCCCAAGAGCTGGACCAAGGACCCCAAGTTCGGTTTCCAGCGCATCGACGTCGGCGAACCCGACTTCCGGCTCTCGCTCACCTCCCGCGAAAGCACCCGCGCCGCATGTGGGTTCGAGATCCCCATCGACTCGTCGTGCTACAACGCGGGCATCGACCGGGTGGTGCTGTCGGAGGCGCGCTGGGTGCGCGGCGCGCTCGCCTTCGACGGCGACATCGGTTCCTACCGGCAGTACCTCGTCAACCACGAGGTCGGCCACGCCATCGGCTACCACGGCCACCAGCCGTGCGAGACCGAGGGCGGCCTGGCGCCGATCATGATGCAGCAGACGTTCGGCACCAAGAACAACGACATCGCCCAGCTCGACCCGCACGGTGTGGTCCCGCCCGACGGCAAGACCTGCCGCTTCAACCCCTGGCCGTACCCGCGCGGCTGACAGCTGCGCCGGTGCGAGAGCATGGGCGGGAAGAACAGTGCGGCGGGCAGTGTTGTAGGTACACACGGCCACCGGTTTGCGGCCGCCTTGATCTGGACCGACCAGAGGGTGCGACGAAGGACTGCCCGCCGGGAGGGAAGATCAAGGGAACAGGCCGCAAACCCGCGGCGCCAGCCGCCAAGAACACAGGAGTTCCAACGTGTCTTTCAACGGGTCCCTACCGCCGCTCGTCGAGCCCGCGGCGGAACTGACCAAGGACGAGGTCGCGCGGTACAGCCGCCACCTGATCATCCCCGATCTCGGTGTCGACGGTCAGAAACGGTTGAAGAACGCCAAGGTGCTCGTGATCGGCGCGGGCGGTCTCGGTTCGCCCGCCCTGCTGTATCTGGCCGCCGCGGGCGTCGGCACGCTCGGGATCGTCGAGTTCGACGAGGTCGACATGTCGAACCTGCAGCGCCAGGTCATCCACGGCGAGTCCGATATCGGCCGGTCCAAGGCCGACAGCGCCCGCGATTCGATCCTCGAGATCAATTCGGGAATCGACGTGCGGCTGCACAAGATCCGCCTCGAACCCGACAACGCCGTCGAGCTGTTCGGCGAGTACGACCTGATCGTCGACGGCACCGACAACTTCGCCACCCGCTACCTGGTCAACGACGCCGCCGTGCTGGCGGGCAAGCCCTACGTGTGGGGCTCGATCTACCGCTTCGAGGGCCAGGTGTCGGTGTTCTGGGAGGACGCACCCGACGGGCGTGGCATCAACTACCGCGACCTGTACCCGGAGGCCCCGCCGCCGGGCATGGTCCCGTCCTGCGCCGAGGGCGGCGTGCTCGGGGTGCTGTGCGCGTCGATCGGTTCGGTGATGGTGACCGAGGCGATCAAGCTCATCACCGGCATCGGTGAGACGCTGCTCGGCCGTCTGATGGTCTACGACGCACTGGACATGAACTACCGCACCATCAAGCTGCGCCGCGATCCGGAACGTGCGCCGATCACCGAACTGATCGACTACGAGGCGTTCTGCGGTGTGGTGTCGGAGGAGGGCCAGGCCGCCGCCGCCGGGTCGACCGTCACCGCCGCCGAGCTGAAGGACCTGCTCGACGCCGACAAGGTCGAACTCATCGACGTGCGCGAGCCGGTGGAGTGGGACATCGTGCACATCGACGGTGCGACGTTGATCCCCAAGGACCGCATCCTCTCCGGTGAGGCGCTCTCGGAACTGCCGCAGAACAAGCCGATCGTGCTGCACTGCAAGACCGGGATCCGCTCGGCCGAGGCGCTGGCGGCGCTCAAGCGCGCCGGTTTCGCCGACGCCACGCACCTGCAGGGTGGCGTGGTTGCCTGGGCCAAGCAGGTCGATCCGTCGCTGCCCGTGTACTGATCCGCCGTTGATTGCGGGGAGGTCGCAATGGGGTCGCGTGCCAGCGTGCCTTCGGGCTGTTGACGCGTCCTCAGGGTTACGGTACGGCCGTGACGTCAGTGACTTCAGTCGAACCACCCGAGCATGTGCGGGCCACATTCGGTCTTCGAGAAGTGACGCCGGTCTCCCTCGGTGACTGGGACGGTGGCTGGCGGCTCGGCGATGTGGTGCTGAGCCCGGTGGCCGATCACGCCCGCGCGGCGTGGTCGGCCAAGGTGCGCGAAACCCTCGCCGTCGACGGTGTGCGCGTCGCGCGTCCGGTGCGTGCCACCGACGGCCGCTACGTGGTGTCGGGCTGGCGTGCCGACACCTTCATCGACGGCGCCCCCGAACCCCGCCACGACGAGGTGGTGTCGGTGTCGCTGCGATTACACAAGGCGACAGCACAATTGGAGCGCCCGCGTTTCCTGGTGCAGCCACCCGTCGCGCCGTGGGTGGATGTGGACGTGTTCGTCGCCGCCGACCGGGCCGCCTGGGAATCGGTGCCGCTGCGCACCCTGCGCGCGGGCGGCGTCCCCCTCACCGCGACCCCCGACGGCCAGCGCAGCCTCGAATTGATCGGCCAGCTGGCCACCTTGCGCAAACCGGTCCGCAGCCCCGACCAACTCGTGCACGGCGACCTGTTCGGCACGGTCCTGTTCTCCGGCACCCACGCCCCCGGCCTCACCGACATCACCCCGTACTGGCGCCCCGCCGCCTGGGCGGCAGGCGTGGTCGTGGTGGACGCGCTGGCCTGGGGTGGCGGTGACGACGGCCTCCTGGAACGCTGGTCCACGCTGCCCGAATGGCCGCAAATGTTGTTGCGCGCCTTGATCTTCCGCCTCGCCGTGCATGCCTTGCACCCCCGCTCCACCCCCGAGGCCTTCCCGGGCCTCGCGCGCACCGCGGACATGGTCCGTCTGGTGCTCTGAGGCGGCTGAGTACACTTCCCCTCGTTTCGATGTGAGCGAGCGGGGCCGGGCGTCTAGGCTTGATATCAGGGTGTTCTTGTGCGCGAACGCAAGGGAGCAGATGACCACCATCGAGGAGACAGTTCGCTATCGGGAGCCGACACCGAGCGACCTGCCCGACATTCAGCTCATCGACGGGGCCGCCTTTCCGGCCGACCGTTACCCCTTCTTCGTCCTACGGCAGCTGCTGCAGGCCGACAGTTCCCGCAGCGTCGTCGCCGTCGAGCCCGGCAATGACGACGAAGTGGTCGGTTACGCGCTGACCATCATGGGCGAGGGGTCGCGGGCCTGGCTGCTGAGTCTCGCGGTCTCACCCGATCGCCGCGGGTGCGGTTACGGGCGGGGGCTGCTGGCGCGCACCATCGCCCTGTGTCAGGAAAAAGGCGACGCGGACGAGATCTGGTTGACCGTCGACCCGAAGAACGTCACCGCCTACAGCCTGTTCGAGGACGTCGGGTTCGTGCTGCGCGTGCACGACGAAACGTATTTCGGCGAGGGCCAGCCACGCGATGTGCTGGTCTACAAGCTGCGTAGGATCTCTGCTGCCGACCACAGGTGAGAACCGTTACTCTGGAACTTGATTCGGGGTGGCGGGACGCGGGGAGCACGAGATGGCGATGGGCGGGGGGTCGCGGTCAGGGCACGACCCGGTCGGTGAGCTCATCGAGGACCGCGCACACGACTACGCCATCAGGCTCGACTCGGCAGCCGAGGCCGACAGCCTGGACGACTTCGACCGGGTCGTCGCCGGGTTCCTCGACGATCCCGAACTGCTTGTCGTCCAACCCGACAGCAGACTGCGCTTCGGCGATGTCTACGACCGTGCCTGCGAACCCGGCCCGGACGACGAACTCTGGCGCGCCCGCAAGCCGCTGATCGCCGGGTTGATCGCGGCCGACATCGAGTTCCGCGGCCCGTTGCGATTGAGTCCCACCCAGAATGCTCTGCTCGCAACACAATTCGAGAAACTCGGCGCGGCGCTGAGTCGCCACGAGCTGCCCGCGCACGCGGTGCGCGCGTGGACCGCGGCGATGGAGCTCTATCGCCACGCGCACAACTCCGACGCCGAGGACCGGTGCGGGTTCGCCTTGGCGCGGGCGCGCCGGGCGACGCTGCCGCCGGGGTGGGCCCGGGGTGCGAGCCTCGCGGCGGATCTGTTGTGCGGCTACGGATATCGGCCGTTCCGGTTGCTGGCTTGGGTGGTGGTGCAGATCGCGGTGTTCGTCGGTCTCGCCCTGCTGCTGGCCGGCACGAAATCACCGACAGATGTCGTCTATCTGGCGGTGCTGACGTTCCTGAACCCGCTGGATCCGAACAATGTGGCCGGGATGGAACCGCAGGCCAAGCTGCTGTTCGCCACCGAGGCATGCCTTGGCGCGGTCTCGATGTCGGTGTTCTTCGCCCTGCTGGTACGGCGGTGGTTCCGGCTCTGATCAGCGTCCCGGCGCGTTGGTACCGCGCACGGCGTGATAGGTGGCGACGTCGATGCGGCGCTGGATCTGTTCGACGCGGGCGGTCCACTGTTTGGACAGCCCCGCCACCGTTTGCAGATCCCGCCAGGGTGCGCGCATCGCGGTGGGCACTTGAGCACCGGGCATCCACAGGTGGGTCAGGTGCTCGAGCACCGGAGCGAGCGCGGCCACCTGACGCCCCTCGTCGAGCCCCTCTGCCGCCCGCACCCGTGCATCGATCACCGTGAGCAGCCAGTCGTGGACGGCGACATCCTCGCAGAACCGAAGGGCCGCAGGCAGATCCGTGGATTCCTTGACTGTCACCCGCAAAGTCCTGAACTCTTCGTCCTCGATCCGCATCGATACCGCGGGACCGGTGGTGCCACCGACAATCGCGTTCCAGCGCAGCCGCGTCGTCGGCGCCCGCAGGGGCCGATGCCCATCCAGGACGGGGGAGGCGCGCAGGTTGTCCAGCTGCCGTGCGCAGATCGACCCGACATCGATGGTGGTGGCGCCGGGCGGGGCGAAATAGCCTGCCGCGAGTTGCTTTCCGGCGGCCGTGCTGTCGGGTAGTTCGCCGACGAGCTCGGTGACCCCGATCCGTGCGATGTAATGCGCCCACGGCATGCGCTTCTTCTGCTGCGCCCGCACCACCGTGGTGTGCGAGGACACCTGCGCTATCCGTCCGCCGGTCAGGATCGCGGTCGACGCGACGGTGCCGACCACCCGCGCGGTCGTGTTCGCGTTCGGACCCCACCCGAGATGACAGTCGACACCGGTGGCGTGGCGTGGCGAAAAGGCAAGGGGGCAGGGACGTTCGCGGCGCACCACCGTCGCGCCCGCAACGGTGGCCAGCAACTCGACGGTGCCGCGGTCGTCCAGGGTCAGCGAATGGGGCAGCAGGCAGGTGCGGATCTCGCCGAGTACCACGAGCGGGGTGGGGCGGCGCGGTGGCGCGGGCACGGTCAGGATCCGTCCAGCAGCAGATGCCCCACTCGCTCGACGACCTTGGCCGGGATCGGCACGCGCTCGGCCAGCCCCTGGGCCGCCACCTGGGCGGCGACATCGTCGTCGGGAGCGAGGTGGTCGAGGATGACGCGCACCGCCGACTCGATGAGCAGATAGCGCTTGGGCAACATCGACAGCGTCCGATAGGCCGTGAACGGCGCTGCATCCGCGTTCAGCCGCATCACCGGCGGCAGGTCCTGCCAGCGCTCGGGCCACTCCCGATCGGGCGTCCACAACTGTGGATCGACCACGGGCGCACCGTGATAGCGCAGCATGCCGAGCCGAAGCAATTGCCAGACCGCGGCCAGGAACGGACACGACCAGCGCCTGCCCGCCTCGTCACGGTCGTGCCACAACTCGACATCGAGGAAGATCGAGTGCTCGCCGCGGCCGTACTCCTGCGGTGGCCGATATGGTTGCGGATGCATGGCCGCGCGGGCGGAGCCGTTCTGTTCCCGGCGGCCGTTGCACAGCCAGCCGAATTCGGTGGTCGGCGGTCGGCCGCCGGTGGCGACCTCTTCGTCCTCGGGCTGGGCGATGAGCCGTGCCGAAACCATCTCGGCCACCGGGACGGGTTCGCCGACGGCCACCCCGTCGGCGAACCTCGGCGCCCGATGACAGGCCGATTCGCGGGCCAGGTAGTCGATCCGCAAGCCTGCCTCGTCGGCGGCGCCCAACAGCCGGTCCAGTACCTTTGCCGGGGTGAAACGCGGCTGGAAGTAGTCGTCGGTGAGATAGCAGGTACTCACCCGTGTCTGCGGCCCGAATTCCACCCGCGCGGACTCGATGAACGCGGCGACCAGCGGCACCGCGCGCCGGAACTGCGCGCGGACCAGGTCGGTGTCGTCGACGATCTCCTCGTGCCGGAAATGGCAGACCTCGATCGAGAGGTGGGCCATCGGCAGCGGCGTGATATCGGCTTCCTCCGAAGCCTCCCGGTAGATCGGTGAACTCATCGGCCTGTGTCCCAAGTCGTCGAATCCGTCAGTCGCCGAGCGAGATTCGTGTAGGCAGCGACGGTGGCGGGGTTGGCCAGGCGGGCGCCGACATCGGCGTCGAGGATCAGCTGTTCGCGCCATTGCAGCATGGGTTCGATCGGGGTCTGGCCGAGCATCATCGCGGCACCGATGCCGTTGGCCGTGGCGAGTTCGCGCAGCGAGTTGGCCTGTTCCTTCAGCCAGGTCGCCTGGGCCGGGTCGGCCACGCGGGTGGAGTCCGATTCGGCGACCGCGGTGCGCACGCAGCGCATCGAGGCCAGCAGATCCGCTTTCGCGTGGCCCCACGCCGTCGCGGTTTCGAGCAGTCCGTGTGCACCGTGCACCAGGCCACCCGCGGCCAGCACGTGCTGACGGGTCCAGCGATGGAACACCAGCCAGCGATGGGTGTGGTTGCGCAGCACCGTCGATGCGGTGGCGCGCAGCGCGATTTCGAGGGCGACCGAGCGGCCGGCGCTGAGGTCGACGATCACCACGGCGAATTCGTTCAGCAGGTTGGCGAGCAGGAGGGCGCCCAGCCGCACACTGGCGTCGTTACAACCGAATTCGCCGCCGCCGATATCGCCGGGCAGCAACGTCAGGCTGCCCGCCCGGGGCGGGTTGCGGCGCAACTGCGGACGATCGGTGTCGCGGCCGACGTTGATCCGGGTCGGCTCGCGGGTCTGGCCGAGCAGATAGGAATGCAGGCCGTGGCCCTCGGTGACACCGCGTTCGACGCCACCGATCTCGAACAGCGCGCCCGCGGTCGGGGAACCGAAATCGAAATCGACATAGGCCACGTCCAGGCCGCGCAACCACAGGCGGTAGGCGATATTGCAGCTGGTGACCGAGCGCCCCGTGCCGCCCTTGTCGGAGGTCGCGAAGACCAGGATCGATGCCGGGTCGTTAGCGCTCATCGGGTGGCGTCCTCCCTGGCATAGGCGAGGGCGGCGAGTCGGAGCAGGACGCTGTATGCCAGGGCCTCGGCGGTGCTCGGTTGCTTGTCCATGAGCGCGTTGGCCTGGGTGAGCGACTCCTCGATCGCGGCGAGCTCGGTGTATCTCGGGGAGTCGACGTCGTCGCCGACCTGCAGGGTTTCCTTGATGAAAAGGTGATCGGCCTCGCTGATCTTGATCAGCGCGGCAGCACGCATGCTCGGTGCGGCCAACGGCGGACGGTCGAAGGTGTTGTGCGCGACGACGAGGCATTCCATCACGCGCTCGGTCAGGAACCATGAGGGTGCCGGGTCGGTCGTATCACCGTTGCCGCCCAGGTTGTCCCACAGACCGGCCGAACAACCGGTCGCGATCGCCCTGGCCTCCAGGTGCACAAGCGCGGATTCGGCCAGATCGAGCAGTGCCACACGGGTGGGTACCTCGCGCGCCAGGCGGGCCGCCTGCAAGCTGCGCTTGAGCAGCAGGGTGGTGTAGTCGTTGACGTGATAGCCGAGCACCGGGCCGCCGTCGACGTCCTCGGATCCCTTGAGCGTCAACAGGAGTCCGGGATGGTGCAGTTGGTCGGCCGGATCGTCGGGGGTCGGGCGGCTGGTGATGCGGCCGCGTTCGGCCAGCTGACGCAGCACCGCCGCGGTACGGTCGAGATCTGATGTGGATTCCTTCTCCAGCAGGTCCTGGATGAGGAACGCGGTCACGGCCAGGCTGTAGTAGTCGGACTGCTTGCCGTCGGAAGTGCGCCACGGCAGGTCCTCGAGCGGCCAGCGTCCCCGGCCGAACCGCGAGATCGTCGACCAGTACTTCTGCGCCAGTTCCGCGCGGCGCTTGAGCGACTCGACCAGCTCGACCTGGTGCGGCTCGAACAGGTCGGGCTCCGAAGTGCGTTGGGAGTACAGGTCTTTGATGCCGTCGAGGGCGACGAGGGTGAAGTAGAGATAGGGCTGGGTGACCGCGTATCCGGGCTGGGTGGCGATCCGGGCGGTGACGTCCGCGCGGGGGCCGACATCGCGGCCGATGCCCCAGGTCCAGCCGCATTCGAAGGCACGGTTGTCGTCGCGCAGGTCGATGCCTTCGGGGTGACCGGAGCGAACATCGGTCTCGGCCTGCACTCGGATGGGTCCGAGCGCGGCGGAGAAGTCGGCGATGATCTCCTTGGCCGGGGCACCGGTCTGGTTCACCAGGTCGAGAATCTGCTGACCGGGCGGGGAGGAGAACGGCGGGGTGTCCATCACGAAACTACGGATCAGGCCGACCATCGCGCACGTCAGCCTGGTACTCACCTGGGGAATCAGCGCCTTCACACGCTCGTTGAGCCGCCGGGCCTCACGTCGTACCTCGTGTTCGAGATAGCGTTCGATACCGCGCAGAAAACGTAGCGAGGCGATGCACAGGCTCAGCGACATCGAATACGAGTCGACGACCTCGAGTTCGCATTGCGCGGCCGTCGGTTCGCCGAAGCCCGCATCGCGAAAGTAGCTCCCGCCGGGGAAGATCGGTTCGCCCTCGGCGTCGGTGTAGGTAGCGAAGAACTCCTCGAGCTTGGCCACCAGCGCGGCGCCGACCCGGATGTCCTCGCCGAGCACCGCCGTCACCGAGGCGACATCGACGGCGGTGGCGATACTGTCCGGATCGAGGGCGAAGTTCGCCAGCTCGCTCGACGGATACAGCAGGCACATCAACTGTTCGGCGTCGCTCACCGAGTTGCGGCCGTCGCGCCCGCCCCAGACCCATGCCCCCTCGCGGAACGAGGTCCGTAGGTGGGCACGCCACAGATCCAGCAGTTGTTGGCGCGGTCGTATTCTCATCGATGTCCCCCAGTGCAGCCAGGCAACGCCAGTATGCCGACTCGGTCATCGGGTTGTCATCGGTTGTGCCGTAATAGGTTTCGCTCACGGCCGAAGGCCACGCCCGGGGCGGGTCCCGGGCGTGGCCTCCGTGGTCGGGTGGGTGGTCAGACGTTGGCGTAGGCCAGGGACGGGACCTTGTCGGTGGCGAAGGAGGTGCGCAGGTAGCACCACCAGGTGACACCCGCCATGACGACGAAGGCGACGGCGTAGCCCCAGAAGGCGGGGGCCATGGAACCGAAGTTGATGTTGGACAGGCGAAGTGCCTGCTGCAGGATGAATCCGCCGAAGGCTCCGACGGCACCGATCACGCCGATCGCGGCGCCCGCCTGACGGCGTGCCGATGCCTGTGCCTCGGTGAGCTCCATGCCGTGTTCGGCAGCGTACTTCTTGGCGGTGGCGCCGAAGATCGACGGGATCATCCGGTAGGTCGAGCCGTTGCCGACGCCGGTGAGCACGAACAGCAGCAGGAATGCGGCGAGGTAGAGCGGGAAGCTCTTCATCGACAGCGCGGTCATGATCAACGCGACCGCGACAGCCATTCCGGTGAAGACGATCACCGTGATGCGCGCGCCGCCGACCTTGTCGGAGATCCACCCGCCGACCGGGCGGCTGAACGACCCGACGAGGGCGCCGAGGAAGGCGAGGTTACCGACTGTGCTGATCCAGCCGATCTGGGTCAAATGCGGGAAGTTGGCCTTGATCAGGGTCGGGAAGGCGAACGAGAATCCGATGAACGAACCGAAGGTGCCGATGTAGAGGAACGACATGATCCAGGTGTGCGGATTGGTCAGCGCCAGCTTGTAGGACTTGCCGTCGGCCTTGGCCGAGGTGATCGAGTCCATGTAGCGCAGCGCCCCGAACGCGGCGACCAGGATGAACGGCACCCAGACCAGGATGGCGAGGGTGAGACCGAACCGGTAGCCCGCGGCGTCTTTGGCCAGCAGGTGCGTGCCGAGCGTGATCAGCAGCGGCGCGGCCAATTGTGTCTGTGCCACACCGAGATTGCCGCCCGCGGCGTTGATGCCGAGCGCGGCGCCCTTCTTGCCCTCGGGGAAGAAGAACGAGATATTGGCCATCGAGGACGAGAAGTTGCCGCCGCCGACACCGGCGAGCGCGGCCAGCAGCAGGAACACCCACATGGGGGTGCCCGGCTGGTTGATGAAATACGCCAGGCCGAGCGTCGGGAACAGCAGCATGCCCGCGCTGAAGGCGGTGAACGCCCGACCGCCGAACTTGGGGACGGCGAAGGTGTAGGGGATGCGCAGGGTGGCGCCGACCAGAGTGGGCACCGAGGTCAGCAGCAGGGCGTTGGCGACGGCGGTCGGGTTGCCCTTGCCGAGGCCCTCCAGGAACGTGAAGCCCGCGGCGCCCATGGCGGTGACGATGGAACCGAACAGGACCCAGACGCTGAAGCCGAGGTTCTCGGCGAACACCGAGAACCACAGGTTCTTCTTGGCGGTCTTCTCACCGCCCGATTCCCAGAACGTCGGATTGTCGGGTTCCCACTGGGTGAGCCAGCGGCCCTTCTTCTCATATTCGAACGACGCGGTGTCTGTCGTCTGGCCGGTGGCGGCGATCGCGGTCATCGGCTTCCTCTCGATCGGGCACATGATGCGGTGTCGAGACAACGGTAGGA
Organism: Nocardia caishijiensis NBRC 108228; assembly: GCF_001612825.1. Lineage (GTDB taxonomy): Bacteria > Actinomycetota > Actinomycetes > Mycobacteriales > Mycobacteriaceae > Nocardia > Nocardia caishijiensis. Next base: position 211,148 of record NZ_BDBE01000034.1, read on the forward strand.
GCCGGTTGTTGCGTGACAATGGCCTCAGGTGACATTCGAGCCAACTCGGGCTCACCGAGGCGTCGGCGCCGAGGTGACAGCTCGGTTACCCGGCGAAACTCAGCGGTCCGGGTATTCGGCGATGAGCGAACCGAGGAAGCAGCGCGCGGCCTGCATCGCGCGATCGGCGTCGCCGTCGATGACGGCCTGCACCAGTTCGATGTGCTCGCTGTCGTAGGCGTCGTCGGATTTGGCGGTGCGCGCGTGGATCACCTGCTCGATCACCGGCAGCAGCGAGTCGTAGAACTCCAGATACACGGCGTTGTGGCTGGCGACGACGATCGCGCGGTGCAATTCCACGTCGGCGGCGATGGCCACCGGGTCGGGTCTGGTCCAGTCGCGGTCGTTGCGTTCGGCGAGCAGGCGGCGCAGGTTGGCGATGTCGGTGTCGTCGCGGCGACGTGCGGCCAAGCCGGCGGCGGTGGTGTCGAGCGCCTGGCGCAATTCGAGGATGTCGCGTTCCTCGGCGTCGGCGAAGTACTTGCCGAGCGTGCCACCGACCTCGGAAGTGGCGATCACATAGGTGCCCGACCCCTGGCGCCGTTCGAGCATGCCCGCGTGGACCAGGGCCTGCACGGCTTCACGCACGGTATTGCGGCCGGTGCCGGTGAGTTCGGTGAGCTCGGGCTCGGTGGGGATGCGGCCGCCGACCGGCCAACGGCCCGACCGGATTTCGGCGCGCAGTTGTTCGGTCACCTGGGCGATGAGGCTGGAGCGCCGGACGGGTTGCACGTGAGCCAGCGTAGCTGTTCCGCCTCCCCGGGCATGGTGGCCAGACTCAGGCGCGGGGGTGGGGTGGCGATGCGGCAAGCCTTGGGGAGCAGGGTGGGTCAGCCCGGCTACCCATGTGCTCACGGTTGGATATCGCTCACATTTGGTGGCGGTTGTCATCGGGTCATCCTATGATTTCGTCTGTGACTCCTCCGCCCTCCTCCGAAACCTTGACCCGGCTCACCCCTGTGGATGGGCAGGTCGATGGTCGATGGGATGCGGTCGACGGTGGGAGCGCGCTTCCGAATCCGCCTGCCGAGGTCGATCGGGCGGAGTCCGACCAGCTCACCCGGCGGTCGCTGATCGAGGGTCGGCTGCTGGTTCTCGCGGCCATCATCATGTCCGCGCTCACCCTGCGCGCCGCCGTCACCGCGTTCAGCCCGCTGGCCGAGCAGATCGGTGACGACATCGGGTACGGCACCGCGATCGTCGGAGTTTTCGGCATGCTGCCGGCCGCCATGTTCGGTGTCGCCGGGCTGGTCACACCCTTCGCGGTGCGGCGGTTCGGGCTGGAGCGCACGGTTCTGCTGGCGATGCTGCTGGCCGGATTCGGCTCGCTCGCCCGCGTGTTCTCCTCCGGCACCGGCGAGCTGCTCGCCTTGTCCGGGGTGGCGCTGCTCGGCATGGGTATCGGCAATGTGGTGATTCCGCCGCTGGTCAAGCGGTATTTCGCCGATCGGCTGGCGTCGATCTCCTCGCTCTACATCGTGATGGTGCAGCTGAGCACGGTGATCCCCGCGTTCGTCGCGGTGCCGTTGGCCGAGGAACATGGCTGGCGCATCTCGATGGGCGTGTGGGCGCTCGTCGGCTTCGCCGCGGCGGTGCCGTGGCTGGTGGTCCTGCGCGACCGGCGTGGCCGCGACAAAGCCGACACCACCGCCCTGCCGCCCGAGACACCGACGGCCGCGGGCGCGGTGTGGCGTTCCCCGGTGGCCTGGGGGATGGCGGGCATGTTCGGCATGACCTCGCTCACCACCTACGCCATGTTCACCTGGCTGCCGACCATCCTGGCCGACGCGGGCGCCAGCGCGGCCTTCGGCGGCAACATGGTCGCACTGTTCGCGCTGATCGGTCTGATCCCCGCGCTCGGTGCGCCGACCGTCGTCTCGCGCATGCGCAACCCGTTCCCGGTCGTCGTCGCGTGCATGGTGCTGTTCGTCATCGCGTTCGCGGGCCTGCTGATCGCGCCGATGAGTGCGCCGCTGCTGTGGGTGGTGCTGCTCGGCCTCGGCCCGAGCACCTTCCCGATGGCGCTCACGCTCATCAACCTGCGCACCCGCACACCGCAGGGCTCGGCGGCGCTGTCCGGTTTCACCCAGGGCGTCGGTTACGTGGTCGCCTGTGTCGGCCCGCTGGTGTTCGGCATCCTGCACACCGCGACCGGTGGCTGGCTCGCGCCGTTCGGTCTGCTGCTCGTCGCCCTCGGCGTACTTCTCGCGGGCGCCTGGCAGGCCTGCAAACCGCGCATGCTCGAAGACTGCCCGCCTCTCCGCGTTTTCGGCCGGACTCATTCGCGGGGAGACTGAAACCGGCGTCCGGCGGTAGCGCTGCCGGTGGGTGCGCCCGTTCCCGGTGAGTTACCCATGTTCTCACCGTCCGAGTTGCCGACTTGTGCGCGCTGAGGAATGCTGTGTACATCACACCCTCACTCGGGTTTGCGCTGAATTCTCGCCGCCTTCTTACGCGCGGAAATCGTTGTGTCACATGCCCGAAACAAAAGGGCTGATCTCACCCCTGTGACCGGGGCAGCGTGAGAAACCGTTGATTCAGGCGCAATTTCCCGCAGCATTTCGGCAATACCCATTTCCTACCGTTGGGCCATCGCACTTTTGGGAGGCCCAACTTGAGCACGCTGAAGCGTAACCACGACATCGAGCACTGGGATGCCGAAGATGTCGCGGCCTGGGAGGCCGGTGGCAAGGACGTTGCCAAGCGCAACTTGATCTGGTCGGTGATCGCCGAGCACGTCGGGTTCTCGGTGTGGTCGATCTGGTCGGTGATGGTGCTGTTCATGCCGACCGACAAGTTCGGCATCGATGCGGCGGGCAAGTTCTTCCTCGTCGCCATGCCGACGCTGGTCGGCGGATTCCTGCGGATCCCCTACACCGTGGCCACCGCCCGCTTCGGCGGCCGCAACTGGACGATCTTCAGCGCGCTGCTGCTGCTGGTGCCGCTGGTGCTGACCCTGTACTTCGTCACCCAGCCGGACACCTCGTACACGACCTTCTTGATCGTGGCCGCGTTCGCCGGTGTCGGTGGTGGCAACTTCGCCTCGTCGATGACCAATATCAACGCCTTCTACCCACAGCGACTCAAGGGCTGGGCGCTCGGCATGAACGCCGGTGGCGGCAATATCGGCGTCCCGGTGATCCAGCTGCTCGGTCTGCTGGTGCTGGTCATCCTCGGCGGCGACTACGCCTACCTCGTCTGCGCGATCTACCTGGTCCTCGTCGGTCTGACCGCGGTCGGAGCCGCCCTGTACATGGACAACCTGCGCAACCAGCAGGCCGACCTGTCCTACATGGTCAAGGCGCTGCGGGTGCCGCAGTCCTACGCCATCGCCTTCCTCTACATCGGCACGTTCGGTTCGTTCATCGGCTACAGCTTCGCCTTCGGCCAGATCCTGCAGATCAGCTTCAAAGCCGGTGGCGACACCGCCACCCAGGCCGCGATCCACGCCGCCTCGATCGCGTTCATCGGCCCGCTGCTCGGTTCGCTGTCGCGCCCCTACGGCGGCAAGCTGGCCGACCGCATCGGCGGCAGCAGGGTTGCGCTCGGCACGTTCGGCGCCATGATGGCCGCCGCGCTGATCGTGATCGCCGCCTCGACGATGGCCGACCGCAACAACGGGGTCGCCTCCGGCGCCACCATGACCTTCCTGGTCATCGGCTTCATCGCCCTGTTCGTCCTGTCCGGTTTCGGCAACGGTGCCGTCACCAAGATCATCCCGTCGGTGTTCGAGGCCAAGTCCAAGAGCCTGCCGGGCTCGCGGGCCGAGCAGGCCGCCTGGTCGCAGAACGCCGGCGGCGCCCTGATCGGCTTCGTCGGCGCGATCGGCACCCTGGGTGGTGTCGGCATCAACATGGTGCTGCGCAGCTCCTATGCCAGCACCGCCTCGGCCACCACCGCGTTCTGGGTGTTCCTCGCCTTCTACGTGGTCTGCGCGGTCGTCACCTGGGCGGTGTTCCTGCGCCGTCCCCGCTCCACGTCCCTGGTCTCCGACTCCGATGTCGTGGTCGAAGCCGAAAGCCTGGTCCTCGAGGCCGAATCCACCGCTTCGTCGGCCAAGTCGTCGGCTCGCTGACAACCGACCACTACCAAGGAGGTCACTCTCATGAACAGCACTCGCAAGACAGTGGTCGTGGTCGGCCACGGCATGGTCGGACACCGCTTCGTCGAGGCCCTTCGCTCGCGCGACGACGCCGGACAGTGGCGCGTGGTCGTGCTCTCGGAGGAGAAGCTGCCCGCCTACGACCGCGTCGGCCTGTCCTACTACGTCGGCAACTGGAACCCCGACGACCTGGCGCTACCGGGCAACATGTACGCGGGCGACGAGCTGGTGGAGCTGCGGCTGGGCCAGCGCGGCGAGTCCATCGACCGCGCGGCCAAGACCGTCACCACCTCCACCGGTGACGTCATCGCCTACGACGCGCTGGTGATGGCCACCGGTTCCTACGCCTTCGTGCCGCCGGTGCCCGGTCACGAACTGCCCGAGTGCTTCGTCTACCGCACCATCGAGGATCTCGACGGCATCCGCGCCGCGGCCGAGAAGGCCGGTCCCGGCGCGCACGGTGTGGTGATCGGCGGTGGTCTGCTCGGTCTGGAGGCGGCCAACGCGTTGCGCCTGATGGGCATGACCCCGCACGTCATCGAGTACAACGACCGCCTGATGCCCGCCCAGGTCGACGCCGGTGGTGGCGCCATCTTGGAGAAGTTGGTCTCCGACATCGGCCTGAACGTGCACACCGGGGTCGGCACCGCCAAGATCGAGTCGATCGAGGAGGAGACCGGCGGGGTCAAGCTGCACCTGTCCGACGAGTCGGAGATCCACGCCTCGCTGGTGGTGTTCTCCGCCGGTATCCGCCCGCACGACTCCGTCGCCAAGGAAGCCGGACTCGAAATCGGCCCGCGCGGCGGCATTCTCACCGATCTCGGCCTGCAGTCCTCGGACCCCGACATCTACGCCATCGGTGAATGCGCCGCGGTCGAGGGTGTCTGCTACGGCCTGGTCGCGCCTGGTTACACCACCGCCGAGATCGTCGCCGACCGCCTGCTCGGCGGGGCGGGCGAGTTCCCCGGCGCGGACATGTCGACCAAGCTGAAGCTGATGGGCGTCGACGTGGCCTCCTTCGGTGACGCGCACGCCACCACCGAGGGCGCGCTGTCGGTGGTGCTGCACGACGCCGCCAAGGGCACCTACGCCAAGCTCGTCGTCTCCGACAACGCCGAGATCCTGCTCGGCGGCATCCTGGTCGGTGACGCCTCGGCCTATGCCGCGCTGCGCCCGCTGGTCGGGCGCCCGCTGCCCGCCGATCCGGCCTCGCTGATCTCCCCGGCCGGTGCCGAACTCGGCGCCGACGCGCTGCCCGACGACGCGCAGATCTGCTCCTGCAACAACGTGAGCAAGGGCGCCATCTGCGGCGCCATCGCCGAGGGTGCCTGCGATATCGCCTCGGTGAAGGGCTGCACCAACGCGGGCACCTCCTGCGGTGGCTGTGTGCCGATGATCAAGAAGCTGCTCGAGCAGTCCGGTGTGGCACTGTCGAAGGCGCTGTGCGAGCACTTCGAGCAGTCGCGCGCCGAACTGTTCGACATCGTGAATGTCACTGGCATTCGGACGTTTTCGGAGCTCATCGCCAAGCACGGCAAGGGCTCGGGCTGCGACATCTGCAAGCCGACCGTTGCCTCCATCCTCGCCTCCACGTCGAGCGACCACATCCTCGAGGGCGAGCAGGCCGCGCTGCAGGACACCAACGACCACTTCCTGGCCAACCTGCAGAAGAACGGCACCTACTCGGTCGTCCCGCGCATGCCCGGCGGTGAAGTCACCGCCGAACAGCTGATCGTGATCGGTGAGGTCGCCAAGGAATTCGACCTGTACGTGAAGGTCACCGGTGGTCAGCGCATCGACCTGTTCGGCGCGCGTGTGGAGCAGTTGCCGCTGATCTGGAAGCGCCTGGTCGACGCGGGCATGGAGTCCGGGCACGCCTACGGCAAGTCGCTGCGCACCGTGAAGAGCTGCGTCGGGTCGACCTGGTGCCGCTACGGGCAGCAGGACTCGGTCGGCATGGCCGTGCTGCTCGAGAAGCGCTACCGGGGCCTGCGCTCGCCGCACAAGCTGAAGCTGGCCGTGTCGGGTTGCGCGCGCGAGTGCGCCGAGGCCCGCGGCAAGGACGTCGGTGTGATCGCCACCGAGAACGGCTGGAACCTCTACGTCGGCGGCAACGGCGGTCTGGTCCCCAAGCACGCCGTGCTGCTGGCCGGTGACCTCGATGACGAGACGCTGATCCGCTACATCGACCGCTACCTGATGTTCTACATCCGCACCGCCGACCGGCTCCAGCGCACCGCGCCCTGGCAGGAGGCCCTCGAAGGCGGCATGGACTACCTCAAGGCCGTGGTGTGCGACGACAGCCTCGGCATCGCCGCCGACCTCGAGGCCGCCATGGCCAAGCACGTCGACGGTTACAAGGACGAGTGGGCGGCGGTGCTCGAGGACGAGAACAAACTCTCGCGCTTCGTCTCCTTCGTCAACGCCCCTGACGAAGCCGATCCCACGATCGCCTTCGACGAGAGCGGGGAACGCAAGGTACCAGTGCTTCTCGGACTGCCCGGCATGCCCGTCGGTGTTGGCTCCGACACAGCAGCAGCCGGGAAATAAGCGCTTAACCCTGTGGAAACAGGGCGCCTGTACCAATAGGTAAGGCGTTCGGAGGAGGAACCGATGACCGTTATCGACACACCCACCATCACCACCGAGACCACGACCTGGACGCAGGCGTGCCGACTCGACTTCCTTATTCCGGGACGCGGCGTTGCGGTCCTGCTCGGCGGCGGCAAGCAGGCCGCCCTGTTCCTACTCACCGACGGCACGCTGGCCGCCGTGGGCAATGTCGACCCCTTCGGGCGGGCCGCGGTCATGTCGCGCGGCATCGTCGGTGACCGCGGCGGGGTGCCCGTGGTGGCCTCGCCGCTGCTCAAGCAGGCCTTCTCGCTGATCGACGGCCGCTGCCTCGACGATGAAACCCAGTCGCTGCCGGTGTATGCCGTGCGACTCGACGCAGGCATCGTCTCGGTGTCGAACGAACCGGTGACTTCATGAATTCCGTGCCCGAAGCGGGACCCTGTCTCGCCGGTTTCACCATCGGTATCACCGCTGCTCGTCGCGCCGAGGAATTCGGCACCCTGCTCACCCGCCGGGGCGCCACCGTGGTGACCGCACCGGCCATCCGCATCATCCCGCTCGCCGACGACACCGAACTCGAGCGGGTCACCGAACAGCTCATCGCCGACCCACCCGCCATCACCGTGGCGACCACCGGCATCGGTTTCCGTGGCTGGATGGAAGCCGCCGAGGGGTGGGGGCTGGCCGAATCGCTGCGTGACACCCTCGCCGCCACCCGCATGCTCGCCCGTGGCCCCAAGGCCAAGGGCGCCATTCGGGCCGCGGAGCTGCGCGAGGAATGGTCGCCCGCCTCCGAATCATCGGCCGAGGTGCTCGATCACCTGCTCGCCGAGGGTGTGGAGGGCGTGCGCATCGCGGTGCAGTTGCACGGCGCCACCACCGAGTGGGAGCCGGCCCCCGACTTCTGCGAGGTGCTGCGCTGCGCGGGCGCCGATGTGGTCCCGGTGCCGGTGTACCGGTGGGAACCGCCCGCCGATCGCGGCCCGATGGACTCGATGATCGACGCGATCATCTCCGGCAACCTCGACTGCGTCACCTTCACCAGCGCGCCAGCCGTTGCCTCACTTCTCATGCGTGCCAAGGAGACCGGGCTGCTCGAGTCGGTGCTGCACGCACTGCGCGGACGGGTGCTCGCCGCCTGTGTCGGCCCGATCACCGCCGCGCCACTGGAAGAACTCGGTGTGCCGACCACCATGCCCGGTCGGGCGCGGCTCGGTGCGCTCGCCCGCCACGTGGCCGAGGAACTGCCGCGCCGGGCCAGCCGGATCTACGCCGCCGGGCATCTCATCAGCGTGCGCGGCGGGTGTGTCGTCGTCGACGGTGAGGTGCGTCAGCTCGCGCCCGCGCCGATGGCGTTGATGCGGTCGCTGGCGCGCCAGCCCGGTCGGGTGGTCTCGCGCGAGGATCTGCTGGCCGCGTTGCCCGGCGGTGGCGACGACACCCACGCGGTGGAGACCGCGATCGCGCGCCTGCGCGCGGGACTCGGGACACCGAAAGCCATTCAGACCGTGGTGAAGCGGGGTTACCGCCTCGCCCTCGACGCCGCCGACTGCTCCGACGCGCCGTCGCGCCCGCCGGTGCAACCGCCGCACGCAGCCGGTATCGGCACGCCCGCGCGGTCGGCGCGGGCCCAGACGATCGGGGTGTGGTGAGCGCGTCGCGGCCGGGTGAACCGGCTCTCGTGCTCGTCGCGCACGGCACCCGCAGTGCGCGCGGTGTGGAGATGATCGCCGCCCTGGCCGACGCGGTCGGCGCGGAACTGGGCCGCGGAATGGACACCACCGGCCCGAACCCGTTGCTGCGCACCGCGTTCGTCGACGTACTCGGCCCGACACCGTCGGAGGTCCTGCGTGACCTCGACGGCCCCGCCGTGCTGGTCCCGGCGTTTCTGGCCTCGGGATACCATGTGTACCAGGACGTTCCGCGCGAGGTGGCCGAGAGCGGCCACACCGCCGTCGCGGTCACCCCTGCCATGGGTCCCGACCCCGCGCTGGCCAGGATCATGGCGATGCGTGTGCGGGCGGCCGGGTGGCGACCCGGCGACGCGGTGGTCTTCGCGGCCGCCGGTTCCTCGGATTCGCGTGCGCGCCAGGATGTTCGGCGCGCGGCCGGAATGCTGGCCGAACAGCTGGCCGCACCGGTACGCATCGCCTACGTGGCGACGGGCGCGCCTCGAGTGCCGGAAGTCGTCGCCGCCCTGCGTGAATCGGGTTCGCGGCGGGTGTTCATCGCCTCGTATCTGTTGGCGCACGGTCTGTTCCAGCAGCGCCTGCACGACGCGGGCGCCGACGGTGTCGCCGAACCGATCGGCGTCCATCCGGCGGTCGTGCGTCTCATCGCCGCCCGCTACCGCACCGCCGCCGACGAATTGGTGCGCGCGAACGTCCGTTAGGCCGACAGCAGCGGGTCGGGGGGCCGCTTCGGATACGAAAATGGGTGTCGACCGCGATAGGGTGGTGTGATTTTCCGTAGAAGGGGGTACCCGTCCATGTCCGGTCCGGACGCCGACAAGCAGTACGCGCAGCCGAACGACGTGACGGCCTACCCGATCGATGACGCGGCCCAGCCGTCGGCGATCCCGCAACCGCCGAACGTCCCCCAGCCGCCGATCTCCGCCGCAGGTCAGCCGCCGATCGGCGGACAGCCGTTCGCGCCGCCGCCCTTCGCCGTTGCCGGACAGCCCTACGCCCCGGGACCGCAGCCCGCAGGGCAGGCATATCCGCCCTATACCGGGTACACGCCCGTCGAGGCCGAGCCGCGAGCGGTTCCGGAGAACATCCGGATGGCGTTCGTCGTGATGCTGGTCGGCGCCGCGGTGGCCTTCCTCGCCGGTGCGTACGCGCTCACCGACATCGATACGGTTCGCGCGAACATGCTCGACTCCTCGGGTGGTGCCTTCCGCGGGTCGAGTCTCGATGTCCTCGTCTACGCGACGGTCGGCGCGACCGTCGTCGGCGCGCTGGTCAACGTCGGGCTCTGGATATGGATGGCGTTCTCCTGCCGGGCGGGTAAGAACTGGGCGCGCATCACCTCCACGGTGTTCTTCGGGATCAACGTGCTCTCGACGCTCTACGCGGTGGTCGCGCTGGTGGCGGACCTCGGCGTCACCGCGGGCGCGGCGGCGTTCAATGTCGCGGGATTCGTCATCGGGCTCGGCGCGATCGTGCTGCTGTGGCACCCCGGGTCGGCGCCCTTCTTCGCCCCTGCCCGCCCGCAGTACCCGCTCGCGGGACCGCGCTGACCAGCGGCGCGGTAGGCTCGAACAGTGGCGCGCACCAAGGAATTCGACCCCGACGTGGTACTGGGTCGCGCACTCGACCTGTTCTGGCAACGCGGGTACGAGTCGACCTCGATGGCCGACCTCACCGAGTACCTCGGTATCGCCCGGGGTTCCATCTACGCCACGTTCGGCAACAAACACGACCTGTTCATGCGGGCACTGCACCGGCACCTCGAGATCGTCGACGAACGGGTCACCGCGCAGCTGTCGGTCCCCGGCCCGGCTCTGCCCGCGGTGCGGGCCCTGATCGATCAGTTCGTGCGCGATTCGTGCGTCGAGGGACGGTTCCTCGGCTGCCTGGTCACCACGTCGGCGGTGGAGCTGGCCGCCCGCGACCAGGAGGTCGCCCGGGCCGTCGAATCCAGTTGGGCGCGTACCGAAACCGCGCTGACCGGCGCCCTCATCCGGGCCAGGGCGCAGGCCGAACTCGCCGCCGACAGCGACCCGCGTGCCCTGGCCCGTTTCCTGCTCGTCTTCCTCCAGGGCGTGTGGGTCCTCGAACGCACACCCAACGCCGCCCCCCGCCTACGGGACGCGAACCGGATCGTCAGCGCCCTGCTGAGTTGACCCCTTTCACCGCACCGCGGCGAAGTTGGCGCGGTAGGTACTCGGCGGGACACCGAGCTGGCGGGTCATGTGCTGGCGCAGCGACTCCGCCGTCCCCATCCCGCTGTGCCGGGCGACCCGTTCGATCGGCAGGGTCGTCGATTCGAGCAGTTCGCGGGGTTTCCGGCAGGGCCGGGTCGAACGCTTTCACCGGCGCGACGGCGACCACCGCGATCGTCTTCATGGCCCGATCCCTGGGATAGCTGGCATTTCGGCCACCAGTGCGCCTACGGTCCCGTCGACGGCATCGTGGACGAGACCGCCCCGCTCACGGCCACCGGTGCCAAAGGCCGTGTCCGTGCCCGGGTGTGGACCGACGCGCTCGACGCGCACCGCGCGGGCCGGGTCCGCGTCACCGAGGTGCGCGCGGGCCAGTTCGTCGGTACGGGCGCCGCCTCGCTGTTCTCCCTGCTCGTGCAACCCGAGGTACTGGCGGGCGAACCCGCGCGTATCCCGCAGGGGCTCGACCTCGCACACGCGTTCACCGCGATCGACGCCGCCCGGGTCCCGGCCGAAACGCCCTAGCCCACCCATAGGGGACGACACGGACACATTCGCCGTCAATGCGGGGGATCGATGGATCGATGCGGCACACTCGTGCGCATGCGTCGGCTCTTGTGCTGTCTGCTCGTCCTGCTCGGCTGCGGTGTGGTCGTCGCACCCGCGGCGTCGGCTGATTCATCGATTCTCGAGGTCCGGCCGCTCGGCGGCAGACAGTTCGAGGTCGTCGTCCACTCGGCGGCGATGAACCGGCCGATCACTCTCTGGATGTCGCATCCCGGTCCCGGCGCGCCCGCGCTGTATCTGCTCAACGCCGTCGACGGCGGGGAGAGCGGCGGGCCGTGGATGCGGCGCACCGATGTGGTCGACTTCTTCGCCGACAAGCCGGTGAACGTGATCGTCCCGATCGGCGGCCGGGCCAGCATGTACACCGACTGGCAGCGTGACGATCCGGTCCTCGGCCGCAACAAGTGGACCACCTTCCTCACCAACGAGCTGCCCCCGCTGCTCGACGACCGCTTCGGCATGACCGGTGCCAACGGCATCGCCGGTCTGTCGATGTCGGCCACCTCGGCGCTGAACCTGGCCATCGCCGCACCGGGTCGCTATCGCGCGGTCGGCGCCTTCAGCGGGTGCACCCAGACCGCGAATCCGCTGGCCCAGACCCTGGTCCGATCCCAGCTCGCCACCTTCGGTGCCAACGCCGACAACATGTGGGGCGGTCCAGGCGACCCGGCCTGGGTCGCCAACGATCCGGTGCTGCACGCGGATCGGTTGCGTGGCACCTCGGTGTACTTGTCCTCGGGCACCGGCGCACCCGGCCCGCACGAGGCGCTCAACGATCCGAGCATCGCGGGCAATGTCGGTGTGCTGCTCGACCGGATCCTGGTCGGCGGCACCATGGAAGCCGTCGTCGGCAGCTGCTCGGGACCGCTGGTCGGGCGCCTGGGCCAGCTCGGTATCCCCGCCGACGTGCGCTTCCGTGCCGCGGGTACGCACGCCTGGCCGTACTGGCAGGACGACGTGCACGACTCCTGGCCGATGTTCGCCGCCGCTCTGGGCGTCTGAGGTCCGACACGACAACGGCCGCCACGTCATCACGTGGCGGCCGTCCTGCTGCCGGGGACTAGCCCGCAGAACCGGTCAACAGCCCACCGAGGTCGGCCGAGCCGGTGCTGGGGCCGCCGTCGGGCGGGGTAGTCGGCTTCTCGGAGACCTGCACGGTGACAGTCTTGGAGCTGATCAGTTCCTGCACCGCCTTGATCTCGTGGGCGCCGGGCGTGGACGGGGTCCAGGTGATGGTCGCCTTGCCGTCCTTGACCGCCACGGGCTCGCCGATCTGCGTTCCGTTGTCGCTGAAGGTCACCTTGAACAGGAACGAGGTGGCGGTGACATCGGCCGTCACGGTGTAGGGCGTGCCCACGTAGTGGGTGGTGCCGCTCACCGCGATGCTCTGGACGAGCGCCGAGGCCTGCGGTGCCGTGAGCACGGCGGCCGCCGCGATCGCGGTGAACGCGGTGAGGCCGAAGCCGGTACGCCGTGCCTGGTTGGTCTGCATGGTGTTCTCCTGTGTCGAGCGGTGGTGAGCGCGAGATTAGCCAGTCGCTCCGGTCGCGGTCCGCAAAACAGAAAAAGAGATGTTTAAAATTTTCGGCGCCGGGAAGTCGCCCGAATCTGTCGGTACCCCGGCGCATACTCGGCCCATGGCATACGACGAGGAACTCGCCGAGCGGATCCGGGAGATCGTCTACCCTCGCGCCGATCTCGCCGAGAAGAAGATGTTCGGCGGTCTCGCGTTTCTGATCGGCGGCAACATGGCCGTCGCCGCCAGCGGCCGAGGGGGACTGCTGGTCCGAGTCGATCCGGCCGAGGGCGACGCCCTGCTCGACGGCACCTCGGTGCACCCGATGGTGATGGGTGGCCGTGAACTCAGCGGCTGGTTACGGGTCACCGCCGAAGCGGTCGCGGACGACGCCTCGCTGCGGGACTGGGTCACCCGAGGAGTGACCTTCGCCGAAACCCTGCCCAGCAAATAATCGGCCACCGTCGATTTCACCCGCCTCGGATGAGGCGGAAGGCACGGGGGAACTGCGAGGCTTGCGGCATGTCCGGGCCACTGCGCTACCAATTCGTCCTCGAGGGCGAACTGTCCGATCGGGTGCTCGCGGCGTTTCCCGAGCTCATTCCCAGCGACCATGCCGCGGCCGGGACCACGACACTGTTCGGCACGGTCGCCGACAGCACCGCTGTGCGAGGGATTCTCGCGCGCATCGACACCCTCGGCCTCACCCTGCTCGAGATGTCACGCCTGCCCGACTGAGGCGGCACGGCGGGGACGCAAAGACCCTGCGTCGATCTGATAACGAGCACGTCGAGATGTCCGTCACCAGCAAACTCGTGGCGCCCGCGTGGCCTACCGTCGAACTCGGCACGATGTCGGGGGCAGGTGAGAACTCGAGTTCAGGAGGCTCGTGATGGCACGCTCCGCGATAGCTGTGGCCGGTCGTGGGACCCAGGACCGTGTTCCCGAACTGTCTTTCGCGCCGATCCGCTGCGATGCCGCGACCGCCGCCTTCGACCGGGCCCGCACCGCGCCGGGACACGTCGTGCTGATGTGCGGACCGGCGGGCAGCGGAAAGACCGTCGCCATGGTCGACTGGGTGACCACCGCCCGCCCGGCACCCCGCCTGGCCTGGCTCACGGTCAGCGCGGGCCCCGGCGCCGACCTGCTCGCCGCCGTCGCCCGGGCGCTCGATCCGACGGTGGCCACCGTCCCGGACGGTGTCCTTCGCACGCCCGCCGACCGGGCCGCCGACCTCGTCGCGGCACTCGCCGACACCGAGGAGACGGTCCTCGTCGTCGACGATGTCCACCTGCTCACCGATCCGCTGCAACTGGCGGGCCTGGAGTACCTGCTCACCCGCCTGCCACCGAAGATCACGGCGCTGCTCGCCGGGCGCTTCGAACCACCTCTTCGCTGGCACGTTCTAGACCTGGCGGGCAGACTCACCCGGCTCGGCGCGAACGAACTGGCCATGCCGCCGGACCGTGTCGCCCAACTGCTCGCCCAACACGACTGCCGCCTCGAGGACACCGACCTCACCGCCCTGCACGAGCTCACCCGGGGCTGGGCCGCCCTGGTCCGGATCGCCGCCATCTCGCTCGGAACCGACGACAAGGCCACCGCCCTGACCGCGCTGGCCACCCCGACCCACGCGGTCGCCGACTTCCTCGTCGCCGAGCTGATCGAGTCGTTGCCACCGCGCACGGTCGAATTCCTGCTCACCACCGCCGTTCCCACCCGGTTCTGTCTGCCGATGGCCGAGGAACTGCTCGGTCCGGCCGCGCCGCGCATCCTCGACGAACTGCTGCGCGCCAGCTTCCCGCTGCACACCGCCGCCACCGACGGACAACTCTGGTACACCTACCACCCGCTCCTGCGCGCGTACCTGCTCGCCGAGACCGCGCACACCAGGGCACACCGCCTGCCCGGTTTGCACCGCCACCTCGCCGAATGGTTCACCGGCGCGGCCCTGCCCGGCGGTGCCCTCGACCATGTCCTCGCCGAACCGGGTGCGCCGGGGCTGTCGTCGTTCCTGTGGGAATGGGGTGTGCGCATGGTGCTCGACGGCAGCGGGCATCTGCTGCTGCACGCGCTCGACCAGGTACCCGGCCTGTCGGACGACACCTTCGTCGGGTTGTTGCGTGCCGCCGTCGCGGTGGAGGACGGTGAGATCGCCGCGGCCGAGGTGTATCTGGAGGCGGCCCACGTGGGTTCGTGGCCGGGGTCGGCGCTGGTTCCGGCCGAGTGGATCACCGCGCTCGACCACGCGGTGAGCGCGGGCGTGGCCGTGCTGGCCGGTGATTCGGCGTCCATGCGGTGGCCGCTGCCGCCGGTGACCGGGCACACCGATCTCGACTGCTACGTGGCACTGCACTGCGGTGCGGCCGAGGTGTTCGGTGGCCGGATCGTCAGCGGCACAGCGGCTCTGCGGCACGCGGTCGTCTACGCCGAGGAAGCCGGACTCGGCCGGGTGGCGGTCCGCGCCCGCACGGCGGTCGCCGCCGCATCGGGGATCACGGGCCGGGTCGGTGAGCTGCGGGTGCTTGCCGCCCAGGCGCTCGAGTGCGCCGACCGCTACGGGCTCGCCGGTTCGTCCGAGGCCGCCATGGCCCGCGTGACCGCCGCCTACGGCGCGCATCGACAGGGGTGCGCCTACGGCAAGCCGCTGCCCGACCTGTCCGCCGACGACGTGACCACCCCCGCGCTGCTGCGCCAGGCCCGCATCGTCATCGGCGTGCTCACCTTCGACGACACCGTGGACCGCGCCGCCGCGGCCACCGCGCTGAGCAGGCGCCTGCACCACCTGCTCGACGACGCTCCGGCCCTGCTCGGTGCCGGAAACCTGGTCACCGAGGTGATGTGGCTGCTGCTGCGGGTGCACGCCAAGGTGGAGGCCCGCGGCCTCGTCGACCACGCGACCCGGGTGCTCGGACAGACCGTCGACACCCAGTTGGCCGAGGCCGCGCTCGCCCTGCAGACCCAGCGTCCCGCCGCCGTCCTTCCGCTGCTGACGCCGCTGGCGGGCGAGGTCACCGACGCCCAGGCCGTGGCGGCGTGGCTGCTCATCGCGGTCGCCGCCGATCATCTGGACCGGCCGCGCAAGGTCGAGGACGCCGTCGAGCAGGCCCTCGCGCACGCGCGCGGAGAACACCTGATCCGCCCGTTCCTCGATGTGCCCGGTGCCGCCGACCTGCTCGACCGGCTCGGTTCGCACGTCGGTCGCTACGACGCCTTCGTCGAACATGTGCGCGCGCAGCGGGGCGCCGCGGCCGACGCGCCACGGCTCACCGACACCGAACTCGTTGTGCTACGGCGTCTTCCGTCGGGACTCACCGCCACCAGCATCGCCGCCGATCTTGGGGTTTCGGTGAACACGGTGAAGACGCACCTGCGCGGCATCTATCAGAAGCTCGGGGTGAACGCGCGGGGCGCGGCCATCGCCCAGGCGCGCTGCGTCGGTCTGCTCTGAGCTCGCCGGAGGCCGGTGTTCATTCGCCGATGCGGTCCGGGGGGAGCCGCTATCGTGTGGTTCGAGTCACGTCGCCGAACGTGGGTCGACGAGGAGTCGCGCACGAATTTCTCCGCCCGCGCCGGAACGGACCGGCCCGAGGGAGGAATTAATGACCGACGCCGTCGACCCCCAGGTGTTCGTCGCCCAGGTGGCCGCGGGCCTCACCGCGCCCGGCGCGCCGTTCGAGATGACGGTCGAGGAGGTGCTCGGTGCGCCCGTTCCGGTGTTCCGGCATCGGCGGCGCAGCCTGCGTGAGCTGCTCGAACTCTCCCTGAACTGGGGCGAGCGCGACTATCTGGTCACCGAGGACCGCCGCATCAGCTTCGCCGAGCACGCCGCGGCGGTCGGTGCGCTGGCGACCGCGCTCGCCGAACGCTATGGCGTGGGCAAGGGCGACCGGGTCGCGATCCTGGCCGCCAACGGCCCCGACTGGGTGGTCACCTTCTGGGCCGCACAGTGTCTCGGCGCCGTCCCGGTCGGCTACAACGCCTGGTGGGCGCCACCGGAGATCGCCTACGCGCTCGGCCACACCACACCGACGGTGGTGGTCGCCGACGGGAAGCGAACCGCGCGGCTTCGCGAGGCGGGCGGGGAGGTGCCCGTGCTCACCTTCGAGGCGGATCTGCCCGCGCTGATCGCGGAATACCGTGGCGCGAAGATGCCGGAAACCGAAGTGGCGGAGGATGATCCGGCCGTCATCCTGTACACCAGCGGGACGAGCGGACGCGCGAAGGGTGTGGTGCACACCCAGCGAAACCTGGTGGCGATCACCGACTATCACCGGTTCACCGATGCGATGCAGGCCGCGTTCACCGGTCGCGAGCTCGGTCACGGTCCGAGCGAGCGCCGCTATCTGGTCACCGCTCCGCTGTTCCACATCGCCAGCCTGCACAATCTGGTGATCCCGAGGCTGGCCACCGGTGCGGCGGCGGTGTTCCCGCACGGCGCGTTCGACGTGGACCGCGTGCTGAGCCTGGTCCAGCGTGAGCGGGTCACCAACTGGGCGGCGGTACCGACCATGGCGACCCGTCTGCTCGATCACGACGTGTCGGGCTACGACCTGTCGACGCTCGCGGCGCTGTCGCTGAATTCCGCGCCGTCGGCCCCGGCGCTGCTCGAGCGGTTGCGCGAACACCTCGCCGGTGTACCGCTGGCGCTGACGACCAGTTACGGCCTCACCGAGAGCGGTACCGCCGCCACCGTGGCGACGCCGCTGGATCTGCTGGCCGACGCCGGGTCCGTCGGCAGACCGATCATCGGGGTGTCGGTGGAGATCCGCGACCCCGACGGTGTCGTGTCGCCCGACGGTGTCGAGGGCGAGATCTTCATCCGCAGCCAGTATGTGATGCTCGGTTACTGGGACGACGAGGCCGCGACCGCCGAGGCCGTCGACGATCAGCGGTGGTTGCGCTCAGGGGATTTCGGGACGATGACCGACGGCAGGCTCACGGTGTCGGGTCGGCGGACCGACCTGATCCTGCGCGGCGGGGAGAATGTCTACCCGACCGAGGTCGAGAACGTCCTGTGCCAGCACCCCTCGGTCACCGACTGCGCGGTCTTCGGTGTCCCCGATCCCGATCTGGGGCACACCGTGGCCGCCGTGGTGGTCGCCGCGCCGGGCACCGTCGAGGAGGGCGAACTGCGCGACTTCCTCGCGGCCAGGCTCGCCTACTTCAAAGTGCCCGCACGCTGGCGGATCACCGCCGACGCGCTGCCGCGCAATGCGACGGGAAAGGTCACCCGCCGCGATCTCGCGCTCTAGACCGCTGTGCGTGAACCGGGTGATTTCGCGATGACACCTGCCCGGCTGTGAGATGATAAATAAGAATCTATCTCATTGAATCACGCGATCGGACCCGGTCCGATTCGGCCAGCCAGGAGAGCAAGTGTCTGATTCCGCCACGCCAACCGTCGACGCCGCCGAGATCATCGTGCGCAACCCGGCGTCCGGAGAGTCGGTCGGTACCGTCGCCGTCGCCGGCCCGGCCGAGGTCGCCGCGGCGGCGGCCGCACTGCGCGCGGCGCAGCCGAGATGGGACTCGATCACCCCGGCCGGGCGCAAGCAGTGGCTGCTGAAGTTGCAGGACTGGGTGCTCGACAATGCCGCCGTGCTGGCGGATTCGATTCAGGACGAGTCGGGAAAGCCGAGGGTCGAGGCCGAGGTGGAGGTCGCCTTCACCGTCGATCTTCTCGGTTACTACGCGCGCCACGCGGCCGAGTTCCTGGCCGACACCACCGTGAGTCCGCACAGCCCGCTGATGCGGGTCAAGAAATTGACCACCGCGTACATGCCGTACCCGGTGGTCGGCATCATCACGCCGTGGAACTTCCCGCTCGCCATGGTGGCCGCCGATGTCGTTCCGGCGCTCGCGGCGGGCGCGGCGGTCCTGCTCAAGCCGTCGGAGGTGACCCCGCTGACGCCGCTGGTCCTGGCACGCGGCTGGGCCGAGATCGGCGCGCCGCCGGTGTTCACGGTCGTCTCCGGGGCGGGCGAGACCGGTGCCGCGGTGGTCGACAACTCCGACTTCGTCCAGTTCACCGGGTCCGGTGGCACCGGGCGTCGGATCGCCGTCGCGTGCGCGGAACAGACGCGGCCCTACAGCCTCGAGATGGGCGGCAAGGACGCGGCGATCGTATTGGCCGACGCCGACCTCGACCGCGCGGTCAACGGCATCGCCTTCGGCGCGCTGACCAACGCCGGTCAGCTGTGTGTGTCGGTCGAGCGGGTGTATGTCGAGGCGCCGGTGTACGACGCGTTCGTGGACAAGCTGGTCGCCCACGTCGAGACGCTGCGGCTCGGTCGTGACGACCGCGGCGGCAATGTCGACATGGGCCCGCTCGCCAACGAAGCGCAGGTCGCGATCGTCACCCGCCACGTCGAGGAGGCGATCGCCAAGGGTGCGCGCGCACTCACCGGCGGCAAGGCGACAGGGGAGGGCAACTTCTTCGAGCCGACCGTGTTGGTCGATGTCGATCATTCGATGTCGTGCATCACCGAGGAGACCTTCGGTCCCACGATCCCGGTCATCAAGGTCGCCGACGAGAACGAAGCCGTCCGCCTGGCCAACGACTCCGAGTACGGCCTGTCGGCCTCGGTGTGGACGGGTAGCAAGTCCCGTGGGCAGGCCATCGCCCGGCGGCTGGCCGTCGGCGCGGTGAACATCAACGACGCCACCATCAACCTGTTCAATTTCGCTCTCCCGCACGGTGGTTGGGGCCAGTCCGGCACCGGCTACCGATTCGGCGGCGCGGACGGCCTGCGCAAGTACTGCCGCAAACAGGCGATCACCGCGCCCGCCTTGCCGACGCAGAAGAAGGAACTCGTCTGGTACCCGTACAGCCTGAAGAACTTCGGGATCATGCGCTCCGCGATGCGCGCGACCGGTGCGCGCGGGCGGCGCCGGTTCGGTCGGTAACCATCAGTGGGTTCCGTCGGCTTGGCGCGCCACGGCCTGCGCGTCCAGTGGACGGAACCCCGGTGCGATGTGGTCGCGGGCGAACCGGCGCGCGGCCGCCTCGTCGTCGAGGGGGATGACCGTCGGCCTGGTCAGCACCAGCGACAGCGCGGTGCGGGCCACCATCTCGGCGACGGGCAGCGGATCGTAGGCGGGCAGCTTGCCGTCCTGCTGCAGGCGGGTGATGAACTCGGCGATGAAGTCGCGCCCGAGTTCGATCACCGGCGAGCCGCCGGTCGTGAGGTAGGGCAGCACGGTGGCGGCGTCGGTGGCGAGCAGCCGGTCGAGCAGCGGGTTCTGGCGCAGACCGAGCGCGAAGACGACGAACAGTTCGATGATCTGGTCCTCGGCGCTGGCGCCGTCGTCGGCCTGCTTGCGCAGCGAGGCGTCGGCCTGGGTCAGCAGGCGGCGCACCTGCCACAGCCCGACCGCCTGGACGACATCGTCCTTCTTGCCGAACCGGCGGTACAGCGTCGCCAAGGACAGCCCGCCGCGGCGGGCCACCTCGGCCATGCTGGTGCGTTTGATCCCGAAGTCGAGGAACGCGGCGAGGGCGCCGTTCAGGATGTCGGCGTTGTCCCGTTCCACGCCGCCGTGGCCGCGGATCCGGGCCAGCAATCGGATCGGCTCAGCCATCGCCGTACCCCCTCGTCCTGAACGTGAGACCGAAAATCGGGTGTGGATCCGTCACCGGTCCACCGCCTCACCGTACTCAGACGAGCGGCCGTCCGAGTCGGTGGCGCCGCCGCATGTCCCAGAGCACCGTGGTGTACGGGAAGAGTCGAGCGCGCGCGGGCAGCCGACCGTAGACCACGCCGATGCAGCGGAACAGCAGCCGGTGCCGCCGTTCCTGCGCGTCGGTCCACGGCAGATAGAGCTGGGCGCGCATGGGTGCGGGCAGCAGGCCGATCACCGCGAAGCGGTGGAAGTTCGCCAGCCAGCGCGGACGCGGCACGTTGCGCAAGCCGATCAGCTTGCGCAGGTATTCGGCGACCACGTCGTCGATCCGCATGGTCGCCAATCCGGCGTCGAAGTAACGTTCGAACTCGTCCAGGTCGGCGGGCCACATGTCCGGCCGCATCTGCAGACCGGTGCCGAACCTGGCGCCGTACTGGACGAAGACCTCCTTGGTGTCGCGGTCCAGCGGCCCGTACAGGCGTTCGTGGATGTCGAGGACGCCCCAGCACAGGCAGACCGCGACCCACTTCTGCAGTTCGGGATCGAAGGCGTTGTACTTCACCGAGGCGCCCGGAGTCGAGCGCACGCGACGATGTACCCCGCCGACGGCCTCCCGATAGATGTCGCGGTCGGCCTCGGTGCCGAGCATCGCCACCGCGATGTAGGTGAGCGTGGTGCGCAGTCGCTTCCACGGGTGCACGTCGGCGCGGCCCGACTCGACGGTGCTCTCGACCACGCCGTAGCCGACGGGTCGGTTCGCGAGCTGCACGATCACATTCGCGCCCGCCCCGGCGAAGGCGCCGATACCGTCGAGGAATCGCTCGATCTGAAAGTCGTCGACCGTGCCGTATCGGCACCGAGGAACATCGCCGTGGTCACGCACTGTGGGCGGTGTGGGCACAGTTGAGGCGTTGCACATGGTCCCGCGTCTCCTTGGTCGGTAGCTGCTGAGGCGATGATACATTGAGAAGGTATTCATCAAATCAACTCAGGCAGTATTCGTCTACCTTCCGATCCGTCGTCGACGCGGGGCCGAGACGCTGTGACAGACTCGCCGGTGGTTGCGCGCGGACGCACCGCACAGCACCACCGAGCGAGAGGACCCGACATGTCGGAGGCGAAGCGGATCAGCTGGGGCAAGCCGCGCACACCCACCGACGCCGACCGCGCTGCCCTGCGCGCGGACCTGCTCACCCGTGCCCGCGCGGTCCGCGCCGACGGCTGGGCCAACCGCGCCGAATGGACGGCGGGCCAGGTGTCGGCCGTCGCCTACCTCCTCGGCGACAGCGATGTCCTCACCGAACTCGAGGAGTCCGAGGGGACGGTCCTGAGCCGCTACGCCGCCGAACTCTTCGGCTTCCACGGCGGCCGCAAGGACATCGAAACCGGCCTGGCCGGTACGCAGGCCTGGTTCGACACCGTCCGCGCAGCCCTCGACGCCTGATACCCGTGGGCCACGTGCCCGACGCCGCGTCGGTTCAGCGGGCGCCTTCTATCCGCTCGCGCAAGGTGGTCAGGCCGGGTCCGGTGAGATCCGCGCAGTAGGCGACGCGGCTCGCCATCGCCATGGTCAACGCGATCGTCGTGCCGCGAACCAGTGCTCCGGTGCCGTGGGTGAAGGGACCGTCGGTGGCTTCCAGGCGCAGTCCCTCGATCAGGGTGCGGCTGGGGACGGTGAAGTCGCGTTCGGCGAAGAACGTGGCGACGGCGGTGGTCGCCTCGAGCGACGGCGTCGTGGTCAGTCCGAGGGGGCGCCGGATGTCCTGGCCGTGGACCACGACTTCACCGAGCCACGCGGCGGTGTCCCCGGAGGGCGCGGTGGTGCTGTCGAGGATCGCCGTGAACTTGTCGAGTGTCTCGGCGGGCGTCGCTCCCCGGTGTTCGGCCTTGCGCCGCTCGTTGTGCTTGTCGAAGTCGAACCGCGCCCCGACGACGCTGACCAGCCAGCGCAATCGGCCGGTACTCGCACCCGCGGTGAGGTGGGTGACCACGTCTTCGACGGTCCAGGCACCGCACAGCGACGGCTGCTGCCACTGCTCGTCGTCGAGGCGGGCGAGATCGGCCGCGAGTGCGGCGCGTTCGGCATGCGTCATCGCCCAGAGCGTGGCGCGGGAATCGGGCACGAGAACCTCCGAGGCACCCTCGATCGCCGGGCGCCGTGGTGCCGGGCGACGTCCCGATCTGTAGACGACGCCGCCCCGGCGAATTGATCGGTGTCAGGAGGTTCGCAGCACGCAGCGGGTCGTGGAGTAGATGGTCGGCACGCATTCGTTGCAGTGCGTGCACAGCGACGGTGTCGCCCGGTCGACCTGCCAGCGACGGATCAGGTCGGGTTCGCGCAGCAGCGCACGGCCCATGGCGACGAAATCGAAGCCCTCGGCGCGGGCCTGCTCGGCGCCGGTCAGGTCGGTGATGCCGCCGAGCAGGATCAGCGGCATCGTCAGCTCCGCCCGGAAGCGTCGGGCCTTGTCCAGCAGATAGCCGGGTCGATACGGGTATTCGCGCAGGAACTTGCCGCCGACGAGCTGGAAACCCCAGCGCACCGGAATCGGCAAGGCGCGGGCGAAGTTCCGGCGCGGGGCGTCACCGCGGAAGATGGCCATCGGGTTGAGCAGGGAGCTGCCCGCGGTGAGTTCGATGGCGTCGACGGCGCCGTCGTCCTGGAGCCAGCGGGCCACCCGCAGCGACTCCTCGATCGAGAACCCGCCGCGCACACCGTCTTCCATGGTGAGCTTGGCGGTGACGGCCATGTCGGCGCCCGCCGCGTCGCGCACGGCGCGCACCAGCTCTCGGGCCACTCGCGCCCGGTTCACCAGCGTTCCGCCGTATTCGTCGCGGCGCCGGTTCAGCAGTGGACTCAGGAAGGCGCTGGCCAGGTAGTTGTGGCCAAGATGTACCTCGACGGCGTCGAACCCGGAGTCCCGTGCCAGCCGTGCCGCCCGCGCGTGTGCCGCGACGACCTCGGCGATGCCGAGTGCGTCGGGCACCTTGGTGAACCGCATGCCGAGCGGGTTGAACATCCGGCTCGGCGCCAGCGCGGGCGCCCCGTTCGACCGGGCGTTCGCCACCGGTCCCGCGTGCCCGAGCTGCGCACTCACCGCCGCGCCCTCGGCATGCACGGCGTCGGTGAGCCGTCGCAGCCCCGGCACCGCCTCTTGGCGCATCCAGATCTGCTGACGATCGGTGCGCCCACCCGGGGCGACCGCGCAGTAGGCGACCGTCGTCATCGCGACCCCACCGGCGGCGACCTCCCGATGGAACTCCACCAGCTCGTCGGTGACCAGCGCGTCGGGGGTGCGTCCCTCGAAGGTGGCCGCCTTGAGCACGCGGTTGCGCAGGGTGAGGGGACCGAGTCGGGCAGGCGCGAGAACATCGCTCATCCCCGAAGTGAAACACGTTTCAGTTCGGGGCGGCAACGGAACCGTCCGCTCAGTGGGCCGAAATCGACCTACCAGCGGTCAGGGGTGACCGGAGCGTCCCAGGCCTTGGCGAAGCGGGTCTTGTCCTTGGTGTCCACTTCCTTGCGCCGGTACACGATGTACGGGCGGGTGAGGTAACCGATGGGTGCGCTGAACATGTGCACCAGCCGGGTGTACGGCCAGGCCGCGACCAGCGCGAGCACCACGAGCCCGTGCAGCTGGAAGGTCCACGGCACGCCGACCATCAGCTCGGGTTCGGGGTTGATGGTGAACAGGCCGCGGAACCACGGCGACACGGTGTCGCGGTAGTTGTAGGTGCCCCACAGCAGGTTCGAGCCCCAGGTGTTGAGCAGCCCGGTGACCAGCGCCAACGTGAGCAAGGTGTACATCATGATGTCGTTGCGGCTGGTCGCTTTGCGCACGGCGGGCACGACGATCCGGCGATAGCACAGGATGGCCACGCCGGCCACCACCATCAGTCCCGCGACCGAACCGGCCCCGACCGCGACCAGGTGATAGGTGTGCTCGGAGATGCCGAGCGCCGCCGTCCACGACTGCGGAATCAACAGACCCATCACATGCCCGCCGAACACCCCGAGCATGCCGAAGTGGAACAGCGGACTACCCAGCTGCAACAGCTTGGACTCGTAGATCTGCGAGGACCGCGTGGTCCACCCGAACTGGTCGAACCGGTAGCGCCAGACATGGCCGAGCACAAAGGAAGTCGCGGCGATGTAGGGCAGGATCAGCCACAGGCCTTCGGGGAGCGGAATGGTGGCGTTCATCGGCGTCCTTCTGTGGCGTCGAAGAGGGCGGGGTCCATGGCGAAGGGTTCCAGGCCGACCTCTTCCTCGGGCGGGCCCTGGGCGGCGAGTTCGGCGATGCGGCGGCGGTCGGCGGTGGTCACCGGCGGCAGGGTCGCCAGGACCGCCGCGAGGACACCGGCGTACGTGGAGTTGTTGTCGCCCAGCGACAACCGAAGCAGTTCCAGCACCGGAACGTGCTCACCGAGCAGGCGTTCACCGCCGACCGGGTCGACGGTGGCGGCGAACTCGAGCAGCACCGGCAGGTGGTCGGGCAGTTCCTCGTCGCCGAGTTCGGCACCGGCCTGGCGGTAGGCGTGCTTGAAACGCAGCAGCGCCATGCCCCGTTTGCGGGTGTCGCCGTAGGCGTAGAACGTCAGGTGCAGGCTGGCCCGGCGGCGCATGTCGAAGGTCTCGACATAGCTCTTTGCCACCTCGATGTCCGGGGTGTCGCGCAGGTAGGCGAGCACCGGCTCGAAGTGTGCGCGCACCTCGTCGGGCAATTGTGCTGCGGCAGAGGAGATCTGGTCGAGAAGAGCGAGGGTCTGTTCGCCCGGATAGTCCAGCAGCAATGCCGCCAGGCGCCAGACCATGCGTCGCTCGTGCTCGGCCAGCGCGAGGACGGGCTCGGGTCGACGACGGATCGAGAGCAGGCTCATCGCCGGTCCTCCCGTGCTTCCTCGGTCATGCGCCGGTACGCCGCGAGCAGACCCGCGACCCCGTAATCGGTGGTCTCGGTGCCGTAGGCCACCGCCGGTGTCGCCGACCGATGTCCCGTGGCGCGAGCGTGCCTGATGTGCCCGGCCGTCCCGGTCGTGCTCATGAGGTCACCCCGCTGACAGCCGGGTCGGTGGCTTCGGCGCCGTTGCCTCCGCCACCGGTTCCGGCGCCGTTGCCGGTGTGGCCGTTGCCGTTGCCGTTGCCGGGCAGCAGGCCCGCGGTGGAGCGACCGTCCCAGTTGAGCAGGTTGATCCGCCCCGACTTCTCCTCCGGTGCGGCCTGATTCGTGTCGGCGAGGGAGAACTTCTCCACCACCTGGTCGAACGCCGTCATGCCGGGCCCGCCGTCGGTATCGAGGCTGCACCCGGTGGCCAGCGAATCCAGTTCGTGCGCACGGGACGTCGCGCCGGTGGGGATCACATAGCGGTGCTCGTACTTGGCGATGGCCAGCAGCCGGTACATCGCCTCGATCTCCTCGGGCTCGAGCCCGATCGATGGCGCGATGCCGGGCGCGGGCTCCTCACCGAGATTCACCGACCGCATGAACGCACGCATCCCCGCGAGCCGTTGCAGCGCGGCCCGCACCGGCCCGATCTCCCCGGCGGTGAACAGCTCGGCCAGGTAGCCGATCGGAATGCGCAGTGCGTCGATGGCGCCGAACAGGTTGCCCGCGTCCTCACCGTCGTGCCCGGTCTCGGTGAGCACGTCCACCACCGGCGACAGCGGCGGCACGTACCAGACCATCGGCATGGTGCGGTATTCCGGGTGCAGCGGCAGCGCGAGCTGGTAGTCGACGATCAGCTTGTACACCGGCGAATCCTGCGCGGCGGCAATCCATTCCGGCGAGATGCCCGCCTTCTCCGCCTCGGCGATCACGCGCGGGTCGTGCGGGTTGAGGAACACCCCGAGCTGAGAGGTGTACAGATCCTGCGGGTCGGTGACCTGCGCCGCCTCGAGCACCGCGTCGGCGTCGTAGAGCATCACGCCGATGTAGCGCAACCGGCCCACGCAGGTTTCCGAGCACACGGTCGGGATGCCGACCTCCACGCGCGGGTAGCAGAAGGTGCACTTCTCCGCCTTGCCCGTCTTGTGGTTGAAGTAGATCTTCTTGTACGGGCAGCCGGTGATGCACTGGCGCCAACCGCGGCATTTGTCCTGGTCGACGAGCACGATGCCGTCTTCCTCGCGCTTGTAGATCGCGCCCGACGGGCACGACGCGGCACACGAGGGATTGAGGCAGTGCTCGCAGATGCGCGGCAGGTAGAACATGAAGGTCTCTTCGAACTCCAGTTTCACCTTGTCCTCGAGCTTGCCGAGCAAGGGGTCCTTGCCGACCTGCTCGGGGCCCGAACCCAGGTCGTCGTCCCAGTTCGCGCCCCAGGTGACCTTGGTGTCCTCACCGGTGATCAGCGACTTCGGCCGCGCGACCGGAGTGGTGTCCGTCGGCGGCGACGACAGCAGGTTGTCGTAGTCGTAGCTCCACGGCTCGTAGTAGTCGTCGACCGTCGGCAGATCCGGGTTGGCGAAGATGTTCATCAACCGCTTGAACCGCGACCCCGACTTCAGGGTGAGCTTGCCGCGCTTGTTGAGCGTCCAGCCACCCTTCCACTTCTCCTGGTCCTCGTACTGGCGCGGATAGCCCTGTCCCGGACGGGTTTCCACATTGTTGAACCAGACGTACTCGGTGCCACCGCGATTGGTCCACGCCTGCTTGCAGGTGACCGAGCAGGTGTGGCAGCCGATGCACTTGTCCAGGTTCATGACCATGGCGAGCTGAGCCATTACGCGCATGACTATTCCGCCTCTCCGCGACTTTTGCGCACGGCTCGGG
This sequence comes from Nocardia caishijiensis NBRC 108228, assembly GCF_001612825.1. Lineage (GTDB taxonomy): Bacteria > Actinomycetota > Actinomycetes > Mycobacteriales > Mycobacteriaceae > Nocardia > Nocardia caishijiensis. Next base: position 238,231 of record NZ_BDBE01000034.1, read on the forward strand.
AGCCGTCGAGCGTCCTGCATGCGGGCGTGCGGTCGGATACCAATCCGGTTCTGGACGTGCCCGATGAGTTACCCGGACGGTTCGAAATCAGTTGTCGCCTGGGAGAACGAACAGAGTGGTCCATGTCAGTACTCGACTTCCTGGCTGCGGCGGCGGATGGTGGTGACCTCGTCGCGCTGGTTTCCGGTGGGGCCGTGGTAATTCAGCGCGAACGACTGCTGGGCGTAGCCGCCGATCAGGTGCGAGGGCTTGATCAGCACCCGGGTGAGCGCGTTGTGGATACCGCCGCGCTTGCCCTTGGCCTGCGGTGTCGTGTCCTCGGCGCCTTCGATACGCGGCACGTCGACCGCGCGGTCCTGGGCGTGGTACATGAACACCGTGCCCTCGGGCATGCGGTGCGAGACGATCGCGCGGGCAACGACCACACCGTTGCGGTTGATCGCCTCGATCCAATCGTTGTCGGCCACACCGATCTTCTTCGCGTCCACATCCGACATCCAGATCGTCTGACCACCACGCGAGAGCGTGAGCATGTGCAGGTTGTCCTGGTAGGCCGAGTGGATGGACCACTTCGAGTGTGGGGTCAGGTAGCGAACGGTGAGTCCGTTGCCGCTGACGTTGCCGATGCTCGGTTCCGCGAACAGCGCCGACATGTCCAGTGGCGGACGGAAGATCGGCAGTTGCTCACCGAGCTCGATCATCCAGTCGTGGTCGAGGTAGAAGTGCTGACGCCCGGTGAGGGTGTGCCACGGCTTGTTCCGCTCGACATTGATGGTGAACGGCGAGTACCGGCGGCCACCGCTCTCGCTGCCCGACCATTCCGGCGAGGTGATCACGGGCACCGGTCGCGCCTGGGTGTCGGCGAAGGTGATCTGCTTGCCCTCGGCCTCGGCGGCGAGGTCGGCCAGTTTCGTGCCGGTGCGCCGCTCGAGCTGGTGGAAACCCTCGACGGCGAGACGCCCGTTCGTGGTGCCCGACAGCGCGAGAATGGTCTCGGCGACGAAGGTGTCCTTCGCCAGCGACGGCCGCCCGGCCGCGATCCCGGACACCACGGTGCCGTTCTTGCCCGCGAGGTAGGCCACCTCTTTGTCCGGGTAGGTGGTGATGCCCTTGGTGGTCACCCCGAGCGTGTCGACCAGCGGACCGAGCGCCGCGAGCTTCTCGGCGATCTTGGTGTAGTCGCGTTCGATCTCGATGATCTTGGGCATGGTCTTGCCCGGAATCGGTTCGCACTCACCAGCTTTCCAGTCCAGCACTTTGCCGCCCGCCTGCGCGAGCGCATCCGGCGAGTCGTGCTGCAGCGGCACCGCGACGATGTCTTTCCTTGTGCCGAGGTGCTTTTCGGCCAGCCAGGAGAAGCCGCGCGCGATGCGGTGGAACGCCTCGAAGTCGGTCTTGGCCTCCCACGGCGGGGAGATGGCGGGGGAGAAGGCGTGCACGAAGGGGTGCATGTCGGTGGAGGACAGGTCGTGCTTCTCGTACCAGGTGGCGGCGGGCAGCACGATGTCGGCGAACAGGGTGGTGCTGGTCATGCGGAAGTCGAGGGCCAGCAGCAGATCCAGCTTGCCCTCGGCGCCTTCCTCACGCCATTCCAGCTCCTGGGGGCGCACGCCGGTGGCGTCGGTGGTCTGCAGGTTGGAGCCGCAGCCGAGCAGGTGCTTCTGGAAGTACTCGTTGCCCTTGCCCGAGGAGCCGAGCAGATTCGCGCGCCACACGGTGAGCACGCGCGGGAAGTTCTCGGGGGCGTCGGGGTCTTCGCAGGCGAAGCGCAGGTCGCCGGACTTGAGCCCGTCGACCACGTGCTCACCGGGGGTTTTACCCGCCGCCGCGGCTTCGTCGGCCAGGTCCAGTGGGTTGCGGTTGAACGTCGGGTAGCTCGGCATCCAGCCGAGACGACTCGCCAGCGCGATGTTGTCGGCGGCGGTGCGACCGGCGAACTTGCCCTTGCCCAGCGGGGAGGCGAACGAGTCCGAGGTGAACGGGTCGTAGCGCCACTGGTCGTTGGTCAGATACCAGAACACGGTGCCCTGCATCTGCCGCGGCGGGCGCTGCCAGTCGCTGGCCGAAGCCAGTGTGGCCCAACCGGTTACGGGTCGGCATTTCTCCTGGCCGACGTAGTGGGCCCAGCCGCCGCCGTTCTTGCCCTGGCAGCCGGTGAGCAGCGTGAGCGTGAAGAACGCGCGATAGATCTGGTCGGAGTGGAACCAGTGGTTGGTGCCCGCGCCCATCAGGATCATCGAACGACCACCGGAACGTTCGGCATTGTCGGCGAATTCGCGGCCGATGCGGGCGGCCTGCACGGCGGGCACACCGGTGATGGTTTCCTGCCAGGCCGGGGTGTAAGGCGACTCGGCGTCATCGTAACCCTTGGCCCACTCGCCGGGCAGGCCGTCGCGACCGAGGCCGTATTGGGCGAGCAGCAGGTCGAAAACGGTGGTGACCCGTTTGCCCGCAACGGTTTTCGTCGGCACACCTCGGATGATGGGTGCGGCGGTGTCGGTGTCGAAGCGGGGCAACGCGATGGTGGTCGGCGCCTCGTCGGAGTGACCGAGCAGGGTGAGCAGCGGGTCGACCCCTTCGAGATCGAGATTCCACTTGCCCGCGTCGGCCTCGTTGAACCGGTGTCCGAGGGAACCGTTGGGCACCACCGGGTTTCCGGCCTGATCCAGCAGCACCGGCTTGTGTTCGGCGTTCTCGTCGGTGCGGCCGAGGTCGGCCGCCGTCAGGAACTTGCCGGGCAGAGCGCCGCCCTGATCCGCCGCCTCGTCGAGACAGATCAGGTACGGCAGGTCGGTGTAGGACTTGATGTAGTCCAGGAACATCGGAGTCTGCTTCTCGAGGAAGAACTCCTTGAGCACCACGTGCCCCATCGCCATCGCCAGCGCCGCGTCGGTGCCGGGTCGCGCGGCCACCCATTCGTCGGCGAACTTGGTGTTGTCGGCGTAGTCGGGGGAGACCACCACGACCTTCTGGCCGCGATACCGCGCCTCGGTCATGTAGTGGGCGTCGGGGGTGCGGGTCACCGGGACGTTGGAACCCCACATGATGAGGTAACCCGCGTCGAACCAGTCGGCCGACTCCGGCACGTCGGTCTGGTCGCCGAACACCTGCGGTGAGGCCACCGGCAGGTCGGCGTACCAGTCGTAGAACGAGAGCATGTAACCGCCGAGCAGCGACACGAAACGCGCGCCCGTGGCATGGCTGACCATCGACATCGCCGGAATCGGCGAGAACCCGGCGACACGATCGGGACCGTACTGCTTGATCGTGTAAACGTGTGCGGCAGCGGCGATTTCGGCTGCCTCCCACCATTCGGCGCGCACGAACCCACCCTTGCCTCGGGCGTTCTTGTACGCCTTGGCCTTGGCCGGGTCCTCGACGATCGACTCCCAGGCCAGAACCGGGTCCTTCACCTCGGCCTTGGCCTTGCGGTACAGGTCGAGCAACGTGCCGCGCACATACGGGTAACGCACCCGCGCCGGGGAGTAGGTGTACCAGGAGAACGAGGCGCCACGGGGACAGCCACGCGGTTCGTACTCGGGCTTGTCCGAGCCGACCGACGGATAGTCGGTCTGCTGGGACTCCCAGGTGATCACGCCGTCCTTGACATAGATCTTCCACGAGCACGACCCGGTGCAGTTCACACCGTGGGTGGAACGCACCACCTTGTCGTGCGACCACCGGTCCCGGTAGAAGGCATCGGCATCGCGACCGCCGACCTTGAACACCGACCGTTGATCGGCGGAAACCTCACCGCGCTGAAAGTATTTTCCGAGCGTCAGCAGACTGTCACCGAGATCGGCGGGCGACGAACCATGAGTGCGCGAATTAACCACGACGCCCCCTTCGAGCTTGTGAAATCGGGCTGTTGGGCCAACTGTAAGGAGACGTTCCCGCCGGACAAAACGAACTTCTCACACCCCGGATCGACCCGCTGTGCGATGTGAGGTGGGCGAAATGTGGTGGTCACCCCCGCAACCGGCCGCCCACCTGTCGCACCTGACACCACCTGGGGGAATACCGATCGTGCGCGCCTTTCCCGGCGCTCGCGGGGCGGTTGGACGCCCAGGCGGTGATGCTTCGGAAACGACGGGTTCTCGGACGGTTTACATTTGTTTACACGCCCGCAGTGACCTGCGTCGCTCTGATCCGGGCACGACGAGGTCCCACCAGGATCTCGGTGCGTTGTCGGCGATGGAGTCGACCCGGTGGTGGCTGCTGATGGCCGGGTCGAAATGACCGGCGATCAGCGCGCGTGCGAGATCGCGACGGTCACCGCAGATCGACGTTCTTCAGCAGATTCCCATGTCGCCGAGGGTCTCGGCGGTGAGGATTCGGCAGGTCCACTCGTCGAGCCGCGTCGGGTCGGCCGACTCGATCGCTGTGCGCACGGTAGTCGGCACGTCACCGAACCGCTGCGTGAGCTGCAGGAGCAGAACCCGAGCCTGCCCTTCGACGCGGCCTTCGGCTCGGAGCATGTTCGCGGTTGTCATGAATGCCTCCTCCGCGTCAGGGCCGAGACGGCGGAACAGTGGGTGCAGGTCGGAGTCGGCGGTGTCGCCGACGTCTCGAATATACCGGAGGAAGGCGACCAGATCATCGGTGTCGATCTGGGCGAACGCTGAAAGCAAGGGCTCGAGGTCACGGTCGAGGTGTCGATTCTTCGGTGCGCGTTTGAGGAGTACACGCAGGATGAGAACAGCGGGGTGGGCAGCGTTGCGGTACAGATCGGGCAGCGGGGTCGCGGTGATGTCGTCGAGGATGAAGCACAGGCGTGGGACGAAGTCGGCGCAATGATCGGTGAGCCCTGTTGGGAGGTCCACCAGTTCGGCGACCTGGGTGGGGGCGGTCCAGGGTTTGCCGTCAGGACTGGCGCGCAAACCGCTTTCCGGCGTCAGCGTCGGTCATCGACGCCGACGCCGTGTCGCCGTAGTCCGTCGGCGATGTGTGCGGGGAACAGGGCGCTGGGCAGCATGATCGGCAGGCGGCCGTAGTAGAGGGCGCTCACCTCGGGCCGGACGGTGATCGAACCGATGGCGGTGTAGGGGACGCGCATGATCCAGGCAGGCGTGGTGAGAACGACTGCGTCGGAGCCGAATACGGCCGACAGTGCGGCGCCGGGGAACGCGCTGCGACGGTAGTGGTGAAGATATTTCCTCGGGGTGTGGGTGATGGTCCACACCCCGAGGATCACGCCGATGACCGGCGGCAGGACCGCACCCGGTGCGCCGAAGCGGTACCCACCGATGACGGCGAGTTCGAGGAACATCACCGCGAGCACCACCGCCACGGCGATACCGGCCGGGCGGAGCCAGGGCTGGCGGTGTGCGGCCTCGGCCAGCAGTTCGGCGGTGCCTGGCCCGGCGACAGTGGCGACGTGTGGCCGCGCGACGACCGGCAACGGGGGCAGTGGCGGCGGATCGTGCGGTGTCGGCTCACGCGTCGGGTCGCGCAGGTCGTCCAGCCGGGCGACGAGGTCGTCGGGCCACAGCCGCCGGGGCATGACGATCCGCATACCGTCGAACCGCAACACCGCGACCCGTCGCGACGCCGTCAACGCGGTGACCCGGTCGTAGGCGATCCGGGACAGGGCGTGGGGTTCGCACAGGTCGAGTCCGTCGGCACCGAGCCGCACGGCCGAGGTCGAGATCGGGTCCTCGTGGCGGGTGACGCTCGACAGCAATTTGCGCATGGACCGGTAGGTGCTGCCGTAGTAGATGACCACGAGCAGCCCGGTGGTCGACACGATCACCGCCGGGGCAGCGCCGAGCACCGACAGGAACAGGATGTAGAGCGGTGCCGTGAGAACCGTCCAGGCCAGGGCGGGCTTCACGCTCAGCCATCGAGCATGATGGGCGTTGAGCTCAGCGACGCTGCTCGGTGTCGAGGTGAAGGTGTTGTCCGGATTTTCGAGTCGCGGCAGATAGGAGGCCGGTTCGGCGAATGGAGCCGAGTCGGACGCGGAGATGGGGGCGGAATCGAGGGTTGGCCCCTGGTCGGTCATGCGAGCAGATTAATCAGCCGAGCTGCTGCTGTCGTGCGTGAGCAGGCGAGGTCTACGGGTCGGGCAGTTCCTCGGGGTCGACCTCCGCGAACGTGCCAACCCATGTGTGCGGTGGCCGTGGGGGATTCGGCTCGCCGGGGCGGTGCACGCCGATGACGTGCCAGCCAGCGGTGACGGCGGCGTCGAGTTCGTCCGGATGGTCGGACAGAAACAGGGTTTCGCTCGCGGCGACGCCGATGCGGGTCGTGATGGTCTGGTACGAGGCGGCCGCACGTTTCGGCCCCGCGCTCACCAGGTCGAAATGGTCGGTGATGAGGGGTGAGAGGTCACCGGAGTCGGCGTAGGCGAACCAATCTCGTTGGTTGCGTTCGGAACCCGAGGAATAGATGTAGAGGGTGTGACCGGCGGCGTGCCAGGCACGGAGTGCGGGGACGACGTCGTCGAAGAAGCGGCCGTGCAGGTCGCCCGCGCGGAACCCCTCGGCGCAGATCGCGCCCTGGGCGGCCTTGAGCGGTTCGGCCTTGACGTCGGAATGCAGCCAGCCGGTGAGGATTTCGGCGATCCGGTCGGTGCTCGCCTCGGGTTCGCCTGTGAGTTCACGGGTCTGGGAGATGACCGATTCGGCTGCCCCGGTGGCATTCTCGGCCAACCAGGTGGGCAGATGTTTCTCGGTGTAGCCGTAGAGGTCGGTGCGCACCGAATCGGTGGGACTGGTGGTGCCCTCGATGTCGAGGACGATGGCGCGGATCACGCGAGCAACTCGTCCAGGGTGGGGAAACCGGCGCTGATCTTGTCACCGGTGAAATCGCCGACCCAGCCGTCGGCCTCCTCGAAGAAGCGGATGGCGATGAAGTCGGGGCGAGCGCCCATGTCGAACCAGTGCAGGGTGCCCGCGGGGACCGAAAGCAGGTCGCCCGCCTCGCACACCGTGGCCAGCACCGCATCGTCGATGTGCAGGTAGAAGCAGCCGCGACCGGCGGCGAAGAAGCGCACCTCGTCCTCGGCGTGCCGGTGCTCGTCGAGGAACTTGGTACGCGCGCCCGCCGCCGTGGCGGGCCAGTCGGGGTTCGCGTCGTCGGGGTGGATGCGGGCGATGTCGATGTGCTGGTAGCGGCCCGAGGTGTTCAGCTCGGCGATCCGCGGCGCGTAATGGGCGAGCAGGGTGTCGGAGTCGGCGGTCGTGGCGTCGGCGAGCACCTCCCAGCGGGAGAAGGCGATGCCGTGCCTGGACAGCTCGGCGCCGATCTCGGCCGTGTCGGTGGTGCGCACCCGGACGTCGGCGGCGTTGTCGGCCGCCATCACTTGCAGCAGGGTCATCTCGGTCCGATCTCGAAGGGAGTGGCGTCGGTACGTCCGGTGCGGGCGATCAACTCGCACAGTGCTTCCAGACATTCGGCGCGATCACGCGCCTGAGCAAGAGTGTCACCCCAGGCGGTGATGCCGTGCCCGGTGATGAACAGAATCGGTGCGGCACCGGGATTTTCGCGCAGGTAGTACTCGATGTCGGCGCCGATGCGCGTGACGTCGGGCCAGTTCGCGAACACCGGGACGTCCACCGTCGACGGGTCGTCGAGCCCGAAGCCCTTGATGAGTTCGTAGCCGCTGATCCGCACCGTGTCGCCCGGCTGGGCGGTGGTCGCCAGGGCGGTGGCGAACGGCGAGTGCACGTGCACGACGGCACCGGCGGCGCGCGTGCGGTACACGGCGGTGTGAATGCTGGTCTCGGCGGACGGTTTTCGATTCTGACCCGGGTACGCGGTCGTATCGACGATGCGGACGCGCACCGCATCGTGCTCGGTCAGTTCGCCTTTCGACAACCCACTGGCGGTGATCAGCGCATCGTCTCCCGATCGCACCGAGATGTTGCCCGCCGTACCGGGCATCCAGCCGCGCTCGTAGAGCTGACGAGCGACACTGGCAAGAGCGATGCCTGCCGTGCCGTTCACGGCGCCTGCGGCCGTAGGGGTCGCAGGGCTGGCAGCGCGAGGATCCGCGGCGCGGCCGTTCTCGTCGAAATCGTCGGTGTTGCGGTAGACCACACCGTTCTCGGTGACCACCGCGGTGACCAGATCGGCAGGCGTCACATCGAAGGCCGGGTTGAACACGGCGGTCCCGGCTGGTGCGGCCTCGACTCCACCGAACCCGGTGACCTCCGCGGCGGCCCGCTGTTCGACGACGATCTGCGCGCCGGTCGCCATCGCGGTATCGCGGGTGGACTCCGGCGCGACGACGATGAACGGAATGCCGTGATGGCGCGCGGCCAGCGCGAGACCGAAGGTGCCGATCTTGTTGGCGACGTCGCCGTTGGCGGTGATCCGGTCGGCACCGACGAGCACGGCGTCGACCTGCCCCGTCGCCATCGCCCACGCGGCGGCCGAGTCGATGGTGAGCCGGTGCGGGATGCCCGCCTCGGCCAGCTCCCAGGCGGTGAGCCGCGCGCCCTGGAGCAGCGGCCGGGTCTCGTCCACGATCACATCGGTGACCACACCGCGCTCGTGCAGTACCCGCAGCGCGCCGATCGCGGTCCCCACCGCGCTGGTGGCCAGGCGTCCGGTGTTGCAGTGCGTGAGCAGGCGCAACGACCGTGCGCCGCACAGCTGCTGCACGAGGTCGGCGGCGTGGGTGGCGGCGGCACGGTTCACCCGCGCGTCCTCGGCGAGCAGGTCGAGCGTCTCGGCCAGCACCGCGTCGGCGCCCTCCGCGATCCTCGTCCGAACCCGACTCACGGCCCACGCGAGGTTCACCGCAGTCGGTCGAGCTGCCGCGATCCGATCCGCATCGGCCTGCACCGCCGCCACATCGACGACCTCGCGAGTGGAACCGAGCAGCCGATTGTCTTCCCCCGCCCTAACGGCGAGTTCGTCGTGCCGGTCGAGCGTCACTGCGTCGGTGGACGCCGTGTTCGTCGATCCGCTCTCGTCGGGGGCATCGACCGCCGCGGCTCTGATGCTGGGCCGGGCGTTCGCCGATCCGGTCTTGCCAGGCGCATCGACCGCTCCGGCTTCGACACTGGGCGGCGTGTTCGTCGGTTCGTTCTTGCCAGGCGTATCGCCTGCTCCGATCGTGGACGCCGTGTTCGTCGGCCCGGTCTCGTCGGACGCACCGACCGCTCCAGTTCCGACGCCGGACGCCGTGTTCGTCGATCCGCTCTCGTCGGGCGCGGACGTGTCCGGCTGTGCGACGGCAGGTGCGAAGGGGCGGGTGTGCGCGCGGGTGGCGATGACCACACCGAACGCACCGGCGATACCGATGGCGGGCGCGCCGCGAATGGCGAGCGTGGTGATCGCGTCGATCACCTGATCGACGGTCGTCAATCGCAGCTCACGCACCTCGTGCGGCAGCCCGCGCTGGTCGATGGTGACGAGCGCACCGTCGTCCCAGGTCAGGGAACTGTCGTCCATCGGGGTGTCCTCACTGCGAGACTGTCTATCCGCCGGTAGACGATATCCGACCAGGTCGAGGCTGTCGGGACCCGATCCTGACCTGGACAGACACGCAACCGGCCGGCCGCTCGGTGGGTGTGGCCTGGCACTACTCGGCAACGAACTCGGCCTCGCGTTCCACCGCGTCGATCGTGGCCTGGGGGACCTGGATCGGCCCGGGTGTGTAGGTGATCGCGCGGAGGGCGCCGGTGTAGCGGAATGGGCCGCGGCGTTCGCGCAGGTCCCAGGAGACGGGACCGCGGGCGTCGACGCCGACGGAGATGCCGGTCCACGGGGCCATGCCGACGAGCTGGACCTGGTCGGTGAGTTCCGCCAACGGCGTGCCGTCGGCCTCGACGACGAAGTCCCAGCGCAGGTGCGGGCGCACGGTGGCACGGACGGTGATCTCACGGGTGCCTTCGGGCAGCGGTGTGCCTATCGAGGTGTAGCGGCCGTAACTGTTCACCCCGAGCACCACCTCACCGTCGTCGATGTAGAGCAGGTACCCGCCGAGCGGGTCACCGTGGGCGACGAGCACGCCCTCGTCGCCGACCCGGTATCCGGATCGCGCCGCCCGGCCGTCGGGAGCACCTGCCTCGGCGTTCCCGGTGAGGTCGGCGGTGATGGTGAAGTCGCGGTAGGCGATGAGTCGCTGGGAGCGGTAACGCTCGAGGGTCGGCGTGCCGGGCAGCAACCGGACGGGTTCGGCGAAGCGCGCCTCCGCCGGACGCCTGCGGAACAGGTCGGCACGGGTCAGCAGGGGGAAAACGGTATTGGCCCAGGCGGATTCGTCCCAGGCGGCGGCGAGTTCGGCGGCCTTGTCGGGGTGCTGAGCCGAGATGTCGTGCAGTTCGGTCGGGTCGGCGCGCACGTCGAAGAGCTGCCAGTCGGGTGCGTCGAGGTCGGTGCCCACTTCGTGGAGCGAGAGCAGTTTCCAGCCGTCGCGGTAGTAGCCGCGGTGACCGGTCATCTCCGAGTACTGCTCGGTGTGTCGGCTCGGTGCGGCGGGGTCTCGCAACACCTCGGCGGCGGACACACCGTCGAAGTCCTTGGCCGGTAGTCCGTTGCGCACCGAGGGTCGCCGCACCCCGGCGAACTCGAGCAGGGTGGGCGCCAGGTCGGTGACATAGGCGTACTCGTGCCTGATCCCGCCGTCGGTGTCGTTGCGCGGCAACCCTTTCGGCCACGACACGATCAGCGGCACCCGCACCCCACCGGCGAAGGTCTGCCCCTTGTAGAAGCGGAACGGCGTGTTCGACGCCTGTCCCCACCCGCGCGGATAGTGCACGCCGAGTTTCGCCGTGCCGATCAGGTCCTCGTCGTGGGGGACATCGCCCACCCAGTCGGGATCGTCGATATGAGCGAACTCGGCGAAGTAGGACCGCGTGCCTTCCGGTCCGCCCTCGGCGGTGCCGCCGTTGTCGGAGGTGAACACGATGACGGTGTTGTCGAGTTCGCCCAGCTCCTCGAGCAGGTCGACGATGCGCCCCAGGCTCTGGTCGATGCTGTCGACCATGCCCGCGTACACCTCCATGTACCTGGCGTACCGGCGCTGCTCGTCGGCGGAAAGCGAATCCCATTCCGCTGCTTCGTAACCCGGCTCGGTGTTGCGTGGCTTCTGCTGGGTGCCCGGCGGGAAGAGTCCCTGCGCCACCTGCTCGGCGAACCGCTTGCGGCGCAACTCGTCCCAGCCCTCGGCGTAGCGACCGCGGTACTTCGCCTGATCCTCGGCTCTGGCTTGCAAGGGCCCGTGCATGGCGACGTGCGCGAAGTACAGGAAGAACGGTTTCGTCGCGTCGTGGGCACGCAGGTCTTTGATATAGGACAGCGCCTTGTCGGTGAGATCGTCGGTGAGGTAATAGCCGGGCGGGTACTCCTCGACATCCACCACCGAACTGTCGGAAACCAGCTGATTCGGGTAGTAGAAGGAGTTCAGGCCCTCGAGCGAGCCGTAATAGCGGTCGAATCCGCGCTGGGTCGGCCACGAATCCCGGTGCGCCGCCGGATTCATCGTGGCATCACGCACCAGATGCCATTTGCCCACCGCATAGGTCGCATATCCGTTGTCCCGCAGGATTTCCGGCAGGGTGAGTACGTCGTCGGCGAGTTCGAGCCGCAAGCCGGGATAGCCCGGGTCGGCATTGGCGACGAAACCGAATCCCGCCCGGTGCGGGTTGATGCCGGTGAGCAACGCGGCGCGCGAGGGCGAGCACAACGGCGTGGTGTGGTAATTCGACAGGCGCACCCCAGCCGCGGCGAGCCGATCCAGCGTTGGCGTGTCGATTTCGGAACCGTACGGGCCGATATCGCTGTAGCCCATATCGTCGACGAGGACGACGACGATATTCGGCGCACCGGCGGGCGCGGCGACGGGCGTTGTCCAATCCGGTGTGGAATCGGCCGAGGTGCGCCCGATCGAGCCTGCGAAAGATTCGTAACCGCGAGCGTGGGGTGGAACTGGCATTCACGCAGTGAACTGCACAAAACGGCTGGTCACCAGGATTAGGTGCAGCCTGCGCGGAATCGGTGACCCCGGTGGCGCGCATTGTTAGCGTCGCTGCCGTGTCAACGAACAACGCACCGCGTGGCGGTATCCATCGCCGTAATTTCCTGCGCACCAGCGGCATCGCCGCCGCCGCCATATTCGGTGGGGCGGCGCTGGCGGCGTGCACGTCCGCGGTCTCGGAGCAGAAGGCGGGCGGCGACGGCGCGACGCCGGTACGCGGCGGCACCCTGAAGGTCGGCATCCGTGAGGACCTGGTGCCCGCCAACCTGCTCACCAACACCGCGGCCACCCCGGTGCTCGTCGGCCTCGTGTACGAATCGCTGATCCGATACCCGAACGATTCCCTCGAGCCGCAACCGCTGCTGGCGAAATCCTGGCAGCTCGCCGACGACGGTCGTTCGGTGAGTATCGACCTGCGCGACGACGTGAAATTCCACAGCGGGCGCCCGTTCACCGCCAAGGATGTCGAATTCTCCCTGCGCACCTACGCCGACCCGAAATGGTCGGCGCAACTGCGGTCCACCGCCGCCGCCATCACAGAATTCGACATCGTCTCGCCGACCCGGATCGTCCTGCGTTTCGCCCATCACCTCAGCAACATCTTCGATCTCCTCGATACCGTGCCGATTCTGGACAGCGAAACGGCCGACAAGCTCGGTACCGGCGAAACCTATATCGGCACCGGACCTTTCACGTTCGTACAGCGAATCCCGAATTCGCAGCTGATCTTCGCGAAGAATCCCGGCTACTGGATCCCGGAGCGCCCCTACCTCGACCGGGTGGAGGTGTCGATCGTCCCCGACCCGCAGGCCCTGCTCAACGCGCTCAAGACCGGCCAGATCGCCGCGGCGCGCGACCTGGCCTTCCGTGACGCGGAAACCCTCGCCGGAAAGGGCGGGTTCACGGTGCACGACCTCGAAGGCGCCGAACTGCAGACCTATGTCGGTGTCAATGTCACCGAACCCGCACTGGCCGATGTGCGGGTGCGCCAGGCCATCGCCTACGCCCTCGACCGCGAACGCATCATCAGCGAGGTCTTTCGCGGCGCCGGTTATCCCCTCAACGTGCCGTGGCCGAAGAGTTCACCGGCATTCGACGAATCCCGCAACACCAAATACACCAGGGACGTCGAGAAGGCCAGGCAACTGCTCACCCAGACCGGCAAGCCGCCGAAGCTGCCACTGACCTTCGGGCCCGGCTACCAGGAGGTCGCCCAGATCGTGCAGGCCAACCTGGCCGAGGTCGGCATCGAGGTCGAGCTGGATCCGATCGACGCCGCCGCCTTCGTCAAACAACTCACCGGCCAGCAGTTCCGAGGGTTGTGGGTGACCGACCATTCGTGGGCGCAGTTCGTGCCGTCGACCCTCACGGTGAGCGCCTACCCGTTCAACGCCCGCCGCAACGCCTCGCGCTACGAGTCGCCCGCCTACACCGCCGCCGCCGACGCCGCATGGCAGCTGCCGCGCGGCACCGGACCCGAGGCGGTGAACGCCTACAAGGCCGTGACGGATCAGCTGCTGGACGGCCTGTTCCTCATCGAGGTCGGCGTGCGCTACCAGCAGTACTCCACCGCGAACACCGTCCACGGCTTCGCCTGGACCAAACGCCGCGAGCCCGTCTTCACCGAAACCTTCCTGTCATGACGCGCTATCTGTTGCACCGGCTGCCGTCCGCGTTGCTCGTCCTGTTCGGGGCATCGGTGCTGATCTTCGCGCTGTTGCGCCTGGTACCCGGTGACCCGGCGACGATCCTGGCCGGTAACGACGCGACGCCGCAGTCGATCGCGGCGATCCGTCAGCAGCTCGGTCTCGACCGGTCGCTCCCGGTGCAGTACCTGAGCTGGCTCGGCGACCTGGTGACGCTCGATCTCGGCCGGTCCTATCTCATCGGTGGGCAGATCAGCGACCTGGTCGGCCGTGGGCTGACCAATACCCTCGTGCTCACGGTGACCGCCCTCGTGCTCGCCGTGGTGGTGAGCCTGGTGGTGTCGCTGGCGTCGGTGCTGTGGCCGAGCCGGTGGCTGAATGCCCTTGTCGCCGCGGGCAACACGGTCGCGGTGGCCCTGCCGACCTTCGTGGTCGGTCCGCTGCTGGTATTGGTGTTCGCCGTCGCGATCCCGATCCTGCCCTCGGGCGGGGTGCCGCCGGACGGGTTCATCGCCCGGCCGGATATCGCGGTGCAGTATCTGTTGCTGCCCGCGATCTGCCTCGCCCTGCCGACGGCGGCCGCGCTGTCCCGGTTCCTCACCGAGTCGCTACGCACCGAACTCACCAAACCCTATGTGCTCACGGCCCGTTCGCTCGGCGTCGGGCACCGCGAGATCGTCACCCGTGGCGCGCTGCGCAACGCGCTGCCGACGGCGGTCACCGTGCTCGGCCTGCAGACCGGGCAGCTGCTCGGCGGTGCGGTGCTGGTGGAGGCGGCGTTCGTGTGGCCGGGGATCGGTCAGCTCATCGAACAGGGCATCAGCCGCCGTGACTACCCCGTGGTGCAGGTGCTGTTGCTGCTGGCGGTGGCGGTGTTCGTGGTGATCCAGCTGCTCACCGACCTGGCCCACGCCTGGCTCGATCCGCGCGTCCGGATCGGAGGACGAGGATGACCACAGCAACCGTCGAAACACCGGAGACCGAATCACGCGACGCCCGATCGCGAAATACCACAACGCCGTTGGGTGCGTTACTGCGTGGTCAAGGGCTGGCCGGTGTACTGCTGATCGCCGTGATCGCGCTGGCCGGGGTGTTCGCGGGCGCGCTCAACCAGTTCGATCCGCTCGCCCAGATCCCGTCCGCCAACCTGCTCGGACCGAGCGCCCGGCACTGGCTCGGCACCGACCATCTCAACCGCGACGTGGCCGCGCGGGTGCTCGCGGGCATCCGCCTCGACCTGCTGATCGTGGCGCTCGCGGTGCCGCTCGGCGCGGTGATCGGTTCGCTCGCCGGGCTTCTCGCCACGGTGAATCCCGTCGCCGACGTCACCGTGCAGCGCCTGTTCGATCTGGTGCTCGCCTTCCCGTCGCTGATCTTCGCGATCGCCCTGGCCGCGATCACCGGGCCGGGCTGGCACGCGGTGGTGATCGTCATCGTTGCCGCGCAGATCCCGATCTTCGGCCGTCAGATCCGTACCGCGGTACTGGCCGTGCGTGAGCAACCGTTCGTCGAAGCCTCGGAGGTGATCGGCGCGGGCACCTGGTGGACATTGCGAAAGCATGTGCTGCCCAATGTGATCGAACCGCTGGTCGTCCAGTTCGCGTTGTCGCTGTCGGTGGCGGTGTTCCTCGAGGGCGCGATGAGTTTCATCGGGATCGGCGTCCAACCCCCGAACCCCTCGTTGGGTTCGCTCATCGGGGAATCCATCGGCAATCTCGACGCCAATCCGTGGATGGCGGTCGGGCCGCTGGTCGTCGTCGCCGGGCTGACGCTCGGATTTCTGTTGATCGCCCAGGCATTGGGCAACGCGAGGAGATCGGGATGAGTACGAAAGAGCGCGGGCCCGATGACGTCGTGCTCGACATCGCCGATCTGGTGGTGTCCTTCGGGGACCGGACCGTTGTCGACAGGGTGAGCTTTCAGGTGCGGCGCGGGGAGGTGGTCGCGCTGGTCGGCGAATCCGGGTCGGGTAAATCGCTCACCGCACGGGCGGCGCTTGGACTGCTTCCGGTGACCGCGCGGGCACGCGGATCGGTCACCCTCGCCGCGACCGAGATCGTCGGCGCCGACGAGCCGACCCTGCGCGGACTGCGCGGTACGCGGGCCGCCATGGTGTTCCAGGAGCCGCAGACCGCGCTCAACCCGGTACAGAAGATCGGCACCCAGCTCGCCCAGGCCCTGCGCGCCCACGGCGTCACCGACAAGGCGACCGCCCGCACCCGTGCGATCGAACTGCTCACCGCCGTCGACATCCCCGAACCGGCCGAACGTCTCGACTGGTACCCGCACCAGCTCTCCGGCGGCCAGAAGCAACGAGTGGTCATCGCCCTCGCCCTGTCGGGCGAACCCGACCTGCTCATCGCCGACGAACCGACCACCGCGCTCGACGTCACCGTCCAAGCCGAGATCCTCGACCTGCTGCGCACCCTGCGCCGCGACCGAGGTACCTCGGTCCTGTTCATCACCCACAACCTCGGCGTGGTCGCCGAGATCGCCGACCGGGTGGTGGTCCTGCGGGCAGGTGAGGTGGTCGAACAGCAGCCGGTTTTCGATCTGTTCGCCGCACCGCGGGCCGAGTACACCCGCACGCTGCTCGCGTCGGTGCCGCGCCTGCCCGCGCGTCCGGCGCGCGGTGGGATAGCTGTGGTGGCCGACATCGGCGACGCCGACGGCGTGCCCGAGGTCTGGCAGGTCGAGACGGTGATCCCGGCTCGCGGCGCGAACGGGGTCGGCGTCGTCCCGGACGATTCGAGTACCGAAAGGCCCGACCCTGCGCAGTCCGATGTCGGTGCGGCCGGGGCGGCCGACCTGGTCGGTGCCGGAGCGGCCGACCAGGTGGGTGCCGCTGCGGCCGACGGTGTGGGTGCTGGGGACAGAGTTGGGGCGGCTGACCAGGTGGGTGTTGGGGCGGCTGACGGTGTGGGTGCTGAGGACGGTGTTGGTGCGGCCGATCGTGTGGGTGCCGGGGACGGCGCTGGGGTAGCCGATCGGGTGGGTACCGGAGGCGGTGTCGGTCCAGCCCTTCCCGTGGAGTCCGATGGTGTGGTCGGGGCGAATGGACTCGATTCCGGGGGTGCCGAGGCGGGCGATCCGTCGCGGCCCGCTGACGGTTCGGATGTCGTCGATTCGGGCGACCATGGTGCGGCGGGGCGCGCCGATCGGGGTGTCGAGCGGGCGCTACGGAGAGTGGTGGCGCGGAAACCGGCGGTCGTCGCCGAGAAGGGCGGGGGTGCGTCCGAGCCGGAATACCGTGATGTGCTGCGGATCGACGAGTTGTCCGTGGTCTACCCCGGTCGCCACGGTGCTGCCGCTTTCCCCGCACTGCACGACATCTCGTTGACGCTCGGCCCGCGCGAGGTGCTCGGCATCGTCGGTGAGTCCGGTTCGGGCAAGAGCACGCTCGGTCGCACCGCACTCGGACTGGTACCCGCGACGTCGGGAACCGTGGAGTTGCATGGCGTCTCGCTGACCGGATCATCGCGACGGGAACTTCGGGCCCTGCGTCGCCATGTGGCGCTGGTGCATCAGGATGTGAGCGCCTCACTCGACCCGCGACGCAGTGTCGCCGACGCCATCGGCGAACCGCTCCAGGTGCACCGG
This sequence comes from Nocardia caishijiensis NBRC 108228, assembly GCF_001612825.1. Taxonomy (GTDB): domain Bacteria; phylum Actinomycetota; class Actinomycetes; order Mycobacteriales; family Mycobacteriaceae; genus Nocardia; species Nocardia caishijiensis. The sequence continues at coordinate 255,409 of NZ_BDBE01000034.1, forward strand.
GTCGCCTCGGGGGCGTTGCTGCGGTCCAAGGTGGGCGACCTGCTCGAATCGGTGCGTTTGCCGAGGGACTACGCCCAGCGCAGGCCCGCGGAGTTGTCCGGCGGGCAGCGTCAGCGGGTGGCGTTGGCGCGGGCGCTGGCCCTGGCGCCGCGGCTGCTGGTCGCCGACGAACCGACCAGCGCGCTCGACGTCTCCGTGCAGGCGCAGGTGCTCGACCTGTTCGCCGACCTACGCGCCGAATACGGGTTCGCCAGCCTGTTCATCAGCCACGACCTGGCCGTGGTCCACCAGGTCGCCGACCGGGTCCTGGTGCTGCGGCAGGGCCGGATCGTGGAAACCGGCGAGGCGCGCGCGGTATTCGCCGCACCGGCACAGGAGTACACGCGTCGCCTGCTCGACGCGGTCCCGGCTCCCGATCCGGCGACAGCACGCCGGGAGCGTGACACCGCACTGCCGATCGGGGCCTGACGTGGACGAGCCGCCGGTAGCGCTACCGGCGGCTCGTCGACACGCGTGGATCAGTGGCTGCCGGGGCGGCGCGGCTCGCGCCGATCATCCTGGCCTGCTCGCGTCATCTGCTGCGAGTCCTGCTCCTGCCGTGTCGTCACTGCGAGATTGTCATTCCGCCGGTAGACGGTATCGGACCGGCAAATCCGCTCGCCGCACAGCGGGCAGGAAGTAGTCCTGGACTCGATCCGGTCCTGGCGCATCGATTCCGATCAGCGCGAGCGGAACAGCGACTGCCAAGTACAGATCGACCAACCACACCGCCAGTAGCCGCCAGAATCCGGGGTGCGAGCCGTCCTCGGGACGGACAACGCAGAGACCGAACACGGCCTTGCCGACTGTCGTGTGGAAGATGGCTTGGACGACGACACGGTCGATCACCGACGCCGCCGCCCAGCCCACAACGGCAACGACCGGACTGAGGCTTAGTTCTGTTCCACCGAGCCGGACAACCGGGCCGACCGCGAACTCGGGGCCGATCACCATCGCCGCTCCGATTCCGGCCACGGCGTGCACGACCCAATCGAGAAGGAAAGCCAACGTTCGGCGAATACGCTGCGGTGGGCGATGTTCACCCTCTCCGAGGAAGTCCAGTCGTGCGTCCGTCGGCGGTAGGGCTCGTGCGGGTTTCATCAACACTCGCCCGCCCACACGCGTCAACCCGTATGGTGCGTTCGTCGACCCGGGTCCGGGTTCCGGTCGGTTTGACACGGAGTCGTGGCTGCGCGACGACCACCGCGGTGCCGGGTGAGATTTCGACACGTAGGCGTACCGGACATCAGCTCCACCTGGCCGGGAGACCACTCCATATCGCATCGGATCGCCCGCGAACCAGATCTCGGTCGTCTGATGGCCGACCACTTTGCCGATATCCTTCGGCCACGTGCTCAATACCAGTGAAGACACCCGCTGTCTGTCCTGGTCGAGGAGCTCCAACCACTCGTGTCGGCCTGTCGTCATGTAATTCACGGACCAAGTCGCCCACGGGTACCGCTTCGACGCACGGCGCTTTCTCCAGTTCATCCACAGCAGGGTTCCGCCGAAGATCAGGCCGATAGTCATACCGGCAGCCGCAAAATTTCGACACAAGCCGATCAGAACCGACAGACCGGTCGGCTCGACTCCCCGGCCGCCATCGATCAGCACTATCGTGCAGACACAGCACGACAGGCCGAACACCAGCAGCCCCCATCGGGTGGCTCGACCTTTCCGCAATGCCTCTTTGGTAGCGGAAAGGTGTATCGCCGAAATCCCTGCTGGATCGCTGTTCGACATGACAACCGCCCCAGCCTAGAGATTCAATGAAGAGGTGGTTGCCGCTCGAGCGGAAGTACCGAACTCTATCGATGCCGCCACCGCAACCATCGGGAGCAGGTACTCGGAGCCATCTTCCACGAACGGCGTCGACAGTTCGACAGCGGCGATCGCGGAACCGTCGGGAGATGCGACTATGGCTTCTACTTGGTAGATTTCTTGCTCGTCGCCGTCGTAGTTGGGGATATCGGGGGCTGGCACAGCCTTGGTTCGATCCACCATGAGGATCAATCGGCCCGCAACGTCGAGGAACTCGGCGTTGTCGAACCTCTCTCCGGCACGCTGCCTCCCAGTCAAAACACTACCGAGAGTCAATCTCGGGTTCTGTTCGGCGCCATAGTCTGCCAACGTGATGGCCAGCGCGGAGGAAATTTGCCGACCATCTGCCGTGAGGTGGATGCCGAGGCCGCAATAGGCGGTACCGCACTCTGCGAGGCGGTTCAGTAGCGCATTCAGCGCTTGCAGGACTCCTGGAGCCGTCGAGCTCAACGCCCCGGTACCCAGCGACGCGAAGAGTGCCTCCGTGCGAGCAATCGCCTCGTCTATCGCATCGAGCGGAAGTTCAGCGTAACCCTGTGGTATCTCGACCGCCACCGAAATACTCTCGGAAATTTCAACTTTCGCCACCTCACTCTCCGCCCATCACGGGATCGAGCATGGCGGACACGGCTTTGCCTGAACGCGCGAAGATGTCAACAGCTTCGAGACCGGAGACCGACGCATGCGGACCGGCCGCGCCGGTGAATTGCAAGACTTTCGTCGCGGCACCATCGAGAGCCAGCGCCTCGGCGACCTTTGTGCCGCCGAGGGCGCCAGCGATCTTCGAAGACAGCAGTGGTTCACTCGTGACAGCGTTGTACGCGGCCGCGCCGAATCTTTCTCCGACTCCGACGGTCTGGGCAGCGTGAGTGCCTGCCGCGATAGCGTCACCGCCTTTGAAGAGATTCAATCCCACCTTCGCTGCGGAGATTCCGGCGCCGCCGACCGGTGCGATTCCCAGTGCATCGATGCCCACCTTCTTCCAGGCATCGAGTTCACCATTTGCCAAGCCTTGCCGAATATTCGGGTCGGACAGGTCAAGTGCCAGTAGGCCGCCGGTCGCCGCTGCCGCTACGGCGAATCCGATGATGTTGACGGGCGGAGGGGTGCAAACCGCGACGACGCTGCCGACGGCCGCGACGATCGATAGCGTTTGGTGGATTCCCTCCCGATGCTCGTCGATCCACTCGCCCAAGGCCTTTACGGCATCGGCGATTCGGTCCCATATGTTCTTGTCGGGCGGGCTCGGAGCAAAGTTCTTCCCCGCGGCGTCCAGCTCTCCGGCAATGCGGCGTGCCAGAGCATTGTGGATCGTCTCTAGTTCTCTGGCTCGGGTAATGACCGAGTCGATCTTCGCCTGCCAGTCGTTGACGGAGTTGGTGGCGGAGTTGACCTTGGCTGTCGCAGCATCCAAGCGAGTTTGAGCAGCCTGAAGACTCGCCGCGTCGCTGAAGCTCTGATTTGCGAGTGCGAGGTCTGGGTTGGACTTGGCCTGGCTCAACGCTGTGACAGCCAGCGCATGCTGCCGCCTGGCGTCTGCAGCTTCGGTTTCCAAACCTTTCGCGATGTCTTGAAAGCCGGTGAGATTGGTGTGCCATTCCTGAATCAGCGTGACAGCCTTCTCGAGCGATGCCTGCGCATACCCGAGATCTTGCGCAAGGGTGGCGTCGAAGCTCGCGCGAAACGCGTCGCCGGCATCGCCCTTCCAGGCGTCGTCGTTGCTGTCGCGGAGCCGTGTCAGCAGGGCGTTGGTCTCTTTGATGGCCTCATGCGACGAGTCGATCTTGGCTTGTAGCCCGGCGACATCGGTGACCGCGCCTGGAACCGGATTGAAACCTAGGTTCGGATACGGGTTCGTTGTCATGCCTTCGTCGGCCCTTCAAGGGACGAGTTCGCGTCTGCCAGGGCCTTGGAGAAGGCTGTGTCTGTAGTCTGGTAGGCCTCGAGGCACTTCGAGATTCCCTGGGCCGTAACCACGGCTGATTCGCCAATGCGTTCGATACCATACTTCCATCGAGTCTGGAAGCTGTCGGCTGCATTGTTGAGCTCGGCGGTTCCGATGTCTTTGTTGCTGTCGTCGGACATGGCGGTCATGGCGTCGTTCAACACTTGTTCGGCACTGTTCAGTGCCTGGACCGCCTTGGTCAGCACGTCGATGTCAACACTCAGAACACCAGCCATGGGAACCCCCACCCCGAATTGCCTTGCTCCGGACAGCAAACACTTCACGAATCCCGTGCATCGTATCAACGATCCGGCGCAGCACGCGGGGTACCTGCTGCCCGCTCATCTGGCCGCCGACCGGGGGGGTGCTGCCACGAGAGGAGCGGCTGGCCTGACGTGGGCGAGCCGCCGGTAGCGCTACCGGCGGCTCGTCGACACGCGTGGATCAGTGGCTGCCGGGGCGGCGCGGCTCGCGCCGATCATCCTGGCCTGCTCGCGTCATCTGCTGCGAGTCCTGCTCCTGCCGCTGCTCCTGCTGCTGGCGGGGCATCTGCTTGGGCATCTTTTTCGGCGTTTTCTTCGACTTCTCAGCCATCTCCACACGGTCCTTTCCGAGGGATGAATACTTCGCCTAATTCGGATGTCCGGCGTAATTCCGCCTTTTTCGAGGCGGGGTACGCCTGACTTGCTCAACGATAGGCATCGCGGGGTCGCAGCGATAGAGTTGAACGCCAAATAGCATTCCGACCAGCGGATATTCGGCGTGTCCCGGTATTTCGGCGGTAATTCCGGGGTGCGGTTTCAGCTCGGCAGGGGGAGGAATTCCACCAGGTCGCCGTCGGCGGCCGAGGGGGCGACGACGACGAGTCCGTCGCGATCGATGAGCCCGGCGAGGTGGGCCGTGCGGATATTCGGGTCGCCGATCCAGCCACCCTCGGGAGCGCAGCGCGCGGGCGTGACGCGGGTGACGGGTGCGGCGATCTCGGCGGCATTGTGCAGCGGGCCGAGGACGGTGCGTGGTGGTGCCGACTCGGTGCGGGCCGCGACGATCGCCGGGGTAAGGGCAAGCAGAACGGCGATGGCGGCGAACGGGTTGCCGGGCAGGCCGAGAACCGTTGTTCCGGTGGGTAATTCGGCGACGACGGTCGAACCGCCCGGGCGCAGTGCGAGTCTCGGCACGACGACGCGGGCACCGGTGCGCGACAGGGCGGTGCGCAACTGGTCGGCGGCGCCGCCACCGGTCGCGCCGACCACGACGAGCAGGTCGAGACCGTTTGTCGCGGTGAGCATCTCGTCGAAGCTGTGCGCGGTGTCGCGCAGGTGCACCCGGTCGATCACGCGCACACCGCAGCCGGTGAGCAGCTCCGGCAGGACGGGGCCGATCGAGTCGCGGGTCTGGCCGGTCTGCAGCGGGCCGGTGCTGCGGATCTCGTCTCCGGTCATGACGATGCGGGCCCGCACGGGTCCACGCACCGAGCCCGCCGTCACCTCCACCGACGCGGCGGCCGAGCGCAGCGCCGCCGTCACCCGGGTGCCCGCCGGGGCGACCAGGTCGCCGATCCGAAGGTCCTCGCCGCTGCGCCGCACATCGCCGCGGATCGGGGTGCCGGGGCGCCGCGCCAAGTCGTCACCGGTGACGGCGGCGAACTCGTCGCGCAGCACGGAGGTGGTGCCGTCGGGCACGTGCGCACCGGTCGCGATCCGCACCGCCTCACCGGGCAGCAGTCCGAGCGGCCGCGCGCCACCGGCGAACCCGATGTCGCGGCGCAACCGCCACGGGCCGTCACCGCACACGGCGTAACCGTCCATGGCCGAGACATCGAAGCGGGGCAGCGCGCCCGCCGCGATCACCGGTTCGGCCAGGGCGGCGCCCGGCACGTCGGCGAACGCGGTCTCGTAGGCGACCAGCGGGGTGAGCGAGGCGATGCGCTTCCTGGCCTCGGTGAGGTCGAGGCGGGCATCGTTGTCGACGGACTCGCGGGCCCGGCGCACCTCCTCCTCGGTGTCGCAGTCGGTGGTGCCCGGCAGTTCGACCAAGGCCGTCTCGGTGGGGATGATCGCCTTCATCGGCTGGTTCACCAGCGCGTCCAGACCGGCCAGCGCGGCCGTGAGCGCGGTGCGCCGCCACACACCGACCAGGTACTGCGGGCGGCCCGAGGCGTCGATGGCGAACACCGCTTCGGCAGTGGATTCGGCTGCGCGGAGCAGCAATTCGCGCACGGTGTCGCGCGTCAGAAACGGCATGTCGGCCGCGAGCACCACGACCCACGGCGCGGGCTCGGGCCCGAGCGCGGCCAGCCCGGTGCCGATCGCGGCCACCGGCCCGGACCCCGGCGGCACCTCACGAACCTGCCTGATCCGCGCGTCGAGTTCGGGGCGAGGCGGCCCGACGACCACCACCGCACCGCACTCGTCCACCGCTCCCAGCGCCGCCTCGAGCATCGACCGGCCACCGATCACGATCCCGGGCTTGTCCACCCCACCCATCCGGCTGGCTCGCCCACCCGCCAGCACGATCGCATCGGCGTCGGTCATGAGGCCAGCGAAGTAGTCGGCATGTCGGCCATGCTAACCGCGTGACCCACCCGGCTCGCCGCCGATCTTCAGAGGCGGGCGGTGCGGAGGTCGATGCGGCCGTCGGTGATGGAGACTCCTTCCTCGGCGAGGAGGCGGAGTTGGCGGGTGGCCAGGTGGGGAGAGGGGCGGCCGGAGGCGGGGACGACGCGGTGCCAGGGCAGGTCGGAGGAGTCGGTGCGCATGATCCAGCCGACCGTGCGCGGCGAGGTCAGGCCGACGGCGGCGGCGAGGTCGCCGTAGGTGGCGACGCGACCGGGTGGGATGGCGGCGACGAGAGCGCGCACCCGTTCCACCTGGTCGTCCGTGGTCGCGGGCACGGGTCTACAGCACCGACGCGACGAGCGCGGCCGTTTCGGCGGGTCGGGCCTGGGGGACCATGTGGTCGCAATCCCAGTCGTGCGCGGTGAAATCGGTGACCTCGGCGCCCAGCGCGGCCCGGAATTCGGCGGTGACATACGGCGGCTGCACCTTCGCGGCCTGAACCAGTACGGTCGGCACGTCGGCGGGCGGCAGCACGAACGGGCGTGCCAGCTGTCCCCAGTACGAGGTGATCGCGGGCTGGAAGGTGCGCCAGCGCACCCGCCCGCCCTCGGCCGGGACCAGGTGCCCGGCGAGCTCACGCTCGAGTTCGGCGGGGTCGACCTCGTCGGGTCCCCACGCGCTCACCTGCTTGTCGGAGCGGGCCTCGTCGACATCGGTGTAGTCGGGGGAGGCCAGATCGGCGGCGGCCACCTGTTCCATCAGCTTCGGGTCGAGCCCGATGGCCGGATCGAGCAACACCAGCGCGCGCACGAGTTCGCGGTTCGCCCGCGCCAGATACACCCCGACCGCGCCGCCGAACGAGTGCCCGACCACGACGACCGGGCCGTCGGTTTCCGCCCGCACGAGTGCGGCCACATCGGCGGCGAGGGTCTCGAGATCCCACGGCGGCAGCGAGGTGGAACGGCCGTGTCCGCGCAGGTCGGGCGCGATCACCCGGGCCTGCGGCAGATGCCGGGTGGCGAGGGTTTCCCACCGGTTGCCATGGCCGGTGAGGCCGTGCAGGGCGAGGACGACGGGACCGTCGGCGGGGCCGAAACGGTGTACTTGAAGCGATGACACGACAGACATTGTCGCCGGTCGCGCGCCGTCGCGCAGCGTGTCCCACGATGGGGGCGGGCGGGCGTGTCGGTGGGGTCTGTTGCAATAGCCGATGTGGTGCGATCGGATAGCTCGGTGCGACTCGTGCGCCGGACGACGCGAGCGCCCCGGCCACGGGCCTGGGGCGCGCCTGAGCGTGCGCTGTTCGCCGAACAGGCCCAGCCCGCCCCGCCGCGTCCCGGCTGGCTGCCCTGGCAGGTGCTCGGTGGTCCCGGAACCGGCAAGACCTCGCTGCTGGTCGACCTGGTCGCGGCCCGGATCGCCGACGGCGCCGATCCGTCCTCGGTGCTCGTCCTCACCCACACCAAACACGCCGCCGCCGCTCTGCGCGACGCCGTCACCCACCGGGTCGGCCCCCGCACCGGCATCCCCGGCGCCAGTCGCGAACCCATGGTGCGGACCCTGCACTCCTACGCCTTCTCGGTGCTGCGCCGCCACGCCGAACGGCACGGTAACCCCCCACCGCGCCTGCTCACCGGCGCCGAACAGGACGCGGTGCTGCGCGAGATGCTGCGCGGCGACCTCGAGGACATCGAGCAGGGTGCGGGGGGACTGTGGCCACCGCGCCTGCAACCCGCGCTCACCCTCGGCGGCTTCGCCGAACAACTGCGCGACCTGATGTTGCGCGCCACCGAACGCGGCATCGGCCCCGAGGATCTGATGCGGCTCGGCCGCGAGCACGACAACGACGCCTGGGTGGCGGCGGGCCGGTTCCTGCAGCGCTACGAAGAGGCGTCGATGCTGCGCTGGTCGGTCGGTGTGGCCGCACCGGAGGCAACCGCGCCCGCCCTCGACGCCGCCGAACTGGTCGGCGCCGCCCTCGACGCGCTCGCCGGTGACCGCACTCTCCTTGCGGGCGAACGCGATCGGATCCGCTACCTGCTCGTCGACGACGCCCAGCACCTGGACCCGCAAGCCGCGACGCTGGTGCGCGCGATCGGCAGCGGCAGCGCGAGCACGGTCGTCACCGGCGACCCCGACCAGGCCGTCTTCACCTTCCGCGGCGCCGACTCACGGTTCCTCGTCGACCTCGACACCACCCCGCAGCGCCGAATCATCCTGCGCCACAACCACCGCAGTGGTGCGCCGATCCGCCTGGCCACCGCGCGCATCGCCGCCAGGCTGCCGGGTAGTGCGCGTCATCGGGTGCTGCCGGGTCACGAGTCGGACGAGCCCGAGGTGGCGCGGGGTGACTCCCGGCTCGACAAGAGTGCCGACCGGCAGGTGGACGGTAGATCCGAGCCATTAGCGACCGATGGCGGTTCGCCGCAAGGTACAGAGGACGGTGCCGGGCCGCCCCCGGACGACGAGTCGAGTGTGCGGGTGCGCATGTTGTCGACGCCTGCCAAGGAAGCGGCACTGATCGCGGACCATCTGCGGCGCGCGCACCTCACCGACGGCGTGCCGTGGTCGGACATGGCGGTGATCGTGCGATCGGTGCCGTTGTCGCTGGCCCCGCTGCGGCGGGCGCTGCTGGCCGCAGGGGTGCCGGTGCGCAGGCCGGCCGTGGCCGAACCGCTGGCGCGCAGGCGCGGTGCGGCGTGGATGGTGCTGGCGCTGCGGGTACTGCTGGCGGGTGACCGGTCGCGGCCGGGATCGCGGCGCGCCGTCGACGCGGTGTTCTCGCCCGACGACGCCATGGACCTGCTCGCGGGCCCGCTCGGCGGGGCCGACCAGATCGCTCTGCGCAGGTTGCGTCGTGGCATCCGGCGCAGCGTGCTCGACCTCGAACGCACGGGTGCGCTGGCGGACGCCGCGCCCGAGGCGGCCGACCAGTTCCTGCTCTGGGACGAACCCCCGCCGCCGAGGGAATTGCCGGAGCCCGAACCGGATCCGATCGACGACGAGTGGTTGCCCCCACCGCCGGACCCCGACGACCCGTTGCGTCCCGAACCCGAACCGGATTGGGATGTCGCCGAACATCTTCCGGACGACATCGACATCCTCGACGCCGAAACCCTGTCGCCCACAGCCGACATCGCCCCCGCTGCGGTGCGCACCGCTCCGGCCGAGGTGCCGCTGATCGACCAGTCCTCGGCCGAGGTACTACGCGACCTGATCGTCGGCATCGGCGAGACCCGCTTGCTCGACGGGCTCACCGAGGTGGAGGCGGCCCCGCTGCACCGGGTGCTGCGCGCCGTCGACAAGGCCAGACAGACGCAGGCACGCGACAAGGGTCTCGAAGACGTGCTGTGGACCCTGTGGACCAGTTCGCGGCTCGAGCGTCGCTGGTTTCGGCAGTCCCGGCGCGGTGGCGCGGCCGGGATGCAGGCCGACCGCGACCTCGACGCCGCCGTCGAATTGTTCGACGCCGCCGCGGCGTACGTCGATCGCCTGCCCAAGGCGGGCATCGAGGGCTTCGTGGAATACCTGCTGCACCAGCAGATTCCGCAGCAGGGCAGGCCGCTGACCGCCGAAAGCGAAGCGGTCACGCTACTCAGCGCGCACGCGGCGGCGGGCCGGGAATGGGACGTGGTGGCGGTCGCCGCTGTGCAGGAAGGCATCTGGCCCAACCCACGCGCACGAGGCACGCTGCTGCACACCGAGGATCTGGTCGACCTCACCGCCGGTCTCGACCCGACGGCGAAGACGAACCGGGCGGCGCCGATCCTGGCGGAGGAACGCAGGCTGCTGCTGGTCGCGTGCAGCCGCGCCCGCCGTTCGCTGCTGGTGACCGCCGTCGAATCGGTGGCAGGAGACCAGGATCTGGTGCCCTCCCGGTTCCTTACCGAACTGCTCGGTGACGACGACACCGGCGAACCGGGCGCGCTGCCCGTCGCCGATCCCGGCCGGGCGCTGGTGATGCACGCGCTGGTCGCCGAATTACGCGGCGTGGTCTGCGATCCCGGCGCCGAGCCGCGCCGCCGCGACCGCGCGGCCCGCCAACTCGCCCGCCTCGCCGATGCCGGTGTGCCGGGCACCGACCCCGACGACTGGTACGGCACCGCGGCGCTGAGCAGCGACCGCGAACTGTGGGACGACGACGATTCGCCCATCGGGCTGTCCCCGTCGACCGTCGAACTGCTGCGGACCTGCCCGCTGCGCTGGGCGCTGGAACGCCACGGCGGCACCGACGGTGACAACCCGCACGCGGTGAAGGGCAACCTCGTGCACACCCTGGTGCAGGCGCTGGCGGGCAATGTGCCCGAACACCAGGTGCGCGCGGCCCTCGACCAGGCGTGGAAGGCGATCGACCCGGCCACCGGCTGGCACTCCCGCCAGGAACTGCGCCGCACCGAGGCCATGCTGGAGACCTTCCTCGCCTGGGTGCGCACCACCCGAGGCGAGCTCACCCAGGCCGGGGTGGAGGTGCCGGTGGACTGTGTGCTTCCGCCGCGCGCCGAGGGGGAGCGGCCCGTCCGCATCCGGGGCCGGGTCGACCGGCTCGAACGCGACGCGCAGGGTCGGTTCGTGATCGTCGACGTGAAGACGGGCAAGACGCCGATCAGCGCGAAGACCGTCGCCGACCACGCCCAACTGGCCACCTATCAGGTCGCCGCCGCCCACGGCGCGCTCGACGAGGAGGACGGCGAACCCGGTGAGCCGGGCGGCGCGCGACTGGTCTACGTCGCCAAACCGCACAACAAGACCGGAGCGACCGAACGCGCCCAGGAGCCCCTCGACGGCGAGGGACTCGAGCAGTGGCGCACCACCATTCACGACGCCGCCTCGGCCACCCGAGGCCCCGGCTACCTCGCGGTCCGCAACGACGGGTGCAGACACTGCCCGGTCGGCGGCAGCTGCCCCGTGCGCGACACCGGACGGCAGGTGACCGACGAGTGAGCGGCGTGCGCGTCACCCCGCAGCGGCTGGCCGACGCGCTCGGGTTGCCGCCACCGACCGACGAACAGGCCGCCGTCATCGCGGCCCCGCCCGGCCCGACGCTGGTGGTCGCGGGGGCGGGCGCGGGCAAGACGGAGACGATGGCCGCGCGTGTGGTGTGGATGGTCGCCAATCAGCTCGTCGCCCCCGACGAGGTGCTCGGCCTCACCTTCACCCGAAAAGCCGCGCAGCAGTTGACCTCCCGTATCCGCACCCGACTGGCCCGCCTCGCCGGGGCGCCGCTGGTTCGCGAGATCGATCCCAGTGGCGCGCTGCGCACCGTCATCGCGGGTGCCGAACCGGAGATCAGCACCTACCACTCCTACGCGGGCAGGTTGCTCACCGCGCACGGCCTGCTGCTGCCGGTGGAACCCTCGGCCGCGCTGCTCACCCAGACCCAGCTGTGGCAGCTCGCCCACGAGGTGGTCCGGTCCTGGGACGGTGACCTCGACACCGACCGCACCCCCGTCTCGGTCACCGAGGCCGTGCTGGCGCTGTCCGGGCAGCTCGCCGAACATCTGGTGGATCCGGAGGAACTCGCCGAAGCACACGCCGAACTGGAGAAGCTGGTCTACACCCTGCCCGCCGGTCCACGCCAGCGCGGCGGCCCGAGTCAGAAACTCCAGGACGTGGTCAACGCTCAGCGAGAGCGCGTGGAGCTGCTCCCGCTGGTCCGCCAACTCGCCGAAGCACTCGAACGCCGAGGCGCTCTCGACTTCGGCTCACAGATGTCCCTGGCGGCCCGCCTGGCCGTCGACCACCCCGAGGTCGCCGCCGCCGAACGCGCCCGCTTCAAACTGGTCCTGCTCGACGAATACCAGGACACCGGCCACGCCCAGCGGGTCCTGCTCTCCGCGCTGTTCGGCAATGCCCGTGCGGTACAGCAGAATCGGAGCCGCGAACCGGTGCGCGTGCGTGAAGCGGCGCCGCCGGAACACGACATGCTGTGGGGCGGCGACGCCGGGTCCGCTGGCCGGTCGAGCCAGGACGAGCGAGCGGGCGTCGACAACCATCCGGCGGGCATCCGGAGCGGCGCGCCAGGTCGTGAGCGCGCCGAAACACCGGTCGACGGCGAGTCCGGTGACCTTCGCGGTGATGTCGAGCCCGGCGATGTCATCGGTGGCCGCGCAGCTGGTACCGCGCTGGTGGGGAGTGGCTCGGAGCCCGCTCGGGAAGCGCCGGGCGGTGAGCACGGTGGTGGCGGTAGCCCGCTCGCCGTCACCGCGGTGGGCGATCCGATGCAGTCGATCTATGGGTGGCGCGGTGCGTCGGCGGCGAATCTTCCCCGGTTCGCCACGGATTTCCCGGTGGGAGAGGGTGTTCCGGCGCCGATTCTGCCGTTGCTCACCAGTTGGCGGAATCCGCCCGAGGCGCTCGCGCTGGCGAATCTCGTGGCCGACCCGTTGCGGTCGCGGGCGCGCGCGGCCGGGGGCGCGACGGTGGACGCGCTGCGCGCGAAGCCCGATGCGCATGCGGGCACCGTGGAACTCGCGCTCACCGAAACGGTCGCGCAGGAACGGGACTGGGTCGCCGAGCGGATCGCTCGCGAGTGGGCGCAGGCGCGTGAAGAGGAGCGGCGGCCGCCGCCGACCTCGGCCGTGCTGATCCGCCGCAACGCCGACGCCGCACCGCTGGCCGAGGCGTTGCGCGAACAGGGACTTCCCGTCGAAATCGTCGGTCTCGGTGGTCTTCTGGCCACGCCGGAGGTGGCCGATATCGTCGCCACACTGCGGCTCATCGCCGAGCCAGGCACCGGAAGCGCGGCGGTGCGCATCCTCACCGGTGCGCGCTGGCGCATCGGCGTCGCCGACCTGGCGGCTCTGGCCGAGCGGGCGCGGATGTTGTCGATCGGCAGCCTGTCCGGCGACGCGTCCACCGCGATCACCGACGCGTCCGGCCTGGCATCGGCGCTGCGCGAGGTAGCCCCCGAACCCACCGAGCGTGCGGGCCTGGCCGACGCCATCGCCGATCCCGGTCCGGCGGAGAACTATTCGGAGGCGGGCTACACGCGCATCCTCGCGCTCGGCGAGGAACTGGCCGCCCTGCGGGAACGCAGCGGACAGCCCCTGGTCGAGTTGGTCGCCGACGTCGAGCGGACCATCGGGGTCGGCGTGGAGACCCAGACCCGCCGCGCCATCGCGGGCGGTGGCGCGGGTCGCGAGCACCTGGACGCCTTCGCCGAGGTCGTCGCGGGCTACGCCGCCGACTCGCGTGCCTCGCTCAGCGGCCTGCTCGCCTTCTTCACCGCCGCCGAATCCGTCGAAAATGGTTTGGAGCCGGGCGAAGTGGAGGTCGCCCGTGATCGCGTCCAGGTGCTCACCGTGCACGCGGCCAAGGGTCTGGAATGGGAGGTCGTCGCGGTGCCGCACGTGAGCGCCTCGGTCTTTCCCTCGACCACCGCGCTGAGCACCTGGCTCGGCGCGCTCACCGAACTCCCCACCACCCTGCGCGGCGACCGCGCCCAACCCGACGCCGCCGAAGGCGTGCCTGTCCTCGATCTGAGCGGCGCCCGTGACCGCGCCGAACTCGAACAGGCCATCGCCGAACACCGCGAGGCGCTCAAGAGCCGCCGCCTCGACGAAGAGCGCCGCCTGTTCTACGTCGCTCTCACGAGAACCGAACGGGTGCTGCTGGTTTCGGCCTACTACTGGCCCGAGACCGGCACCTCGCAGAAGGGTCCGTCGGAGTTCCTGCTCGAACTGAAAGAAGCCGACGAGGACCCCGACAGCCCCGCGTTCGGTGTCGCGACCATCGCCCGCTGGGACGACAAACCACCGGCCGACGCCGTCAACCCCTTCGCCGACAACCCGCCGACCGCCCAGTGGCCCCGCGATCCCCTCGGCGACCGCCGCGACCCCATCGAACAGGGAGCCACCCTCGTCCGCGAAGCCCTCGACACCTTGCGCGACGCCCCGACCGAACCGGAGCCCGACGACGACGATCCCGAGGGCTGGGCCGACGACGTCGACGCCCTGCTCGCCGAGTTCACCGCCGCCGAACTCGCCGAACACCAGGTGGAACTGCCCGGCCAGCTCCCCGCCACCGCCCTGGTGGAACTCCGCGCCGACCCCACCCGCCTGGCCGCCCGATTGCGCCGCCCCCTGCCCTACCCACCGAACCCGATGGCTCGGCGCGGCACCGCCTTCCACGCCTGGGTGCAGTCCTGGTACGGCACCGACCAGCTGCTCGGCCTCGACGAACTGCCCGGTGCCGCCGACAGCGCGGGCCGCGCCGATCAGGAACTGGCGGCCATGCAGGCCGCGTTCCGCCGCTCGCCCTGGGCGCACCGCAACCCCGTCGACGTGGAGGTGCCGTTCGAGACCAGCATCGCGGGCACCGTGATCCGGGGCCGGATGGACGCGGTGTTCGCCGAACCCGGCGACCGCTGGATCGTCGTCGACTGGAAGACCGGCGCCGAACCCGGCCCCGCCGACGAACCCGCCGTCGCCATGCAGCTGGCCGTCTACCGGCTGGCCTGGGCCCGACTGATGTCCGCCCGCACCGGCGAACCCGAGGACACCGTGCTCCAACGCGTGAGCGCCGCTTTCCATTACGTCCGCTCCGGCCGCACCATCGCCCCCACCAACCTGGCGGGCCCGGACGAACTGGCCCGCCTGATCCACGACGCGGCCCCGGAAAGACAGGGCACCGAAGAGCACGACCCCCACTGAGCCGATAGGCTCCCCACGAAGAGGAAACCACGCCACCCGCGGCGTAGTCTTCCCCGCGAAGCGGAAACCACTACCGGTCTCGGCGCGTCGCCGCCTCTGGACTGACCGAAGGGTGCGACGAAGGAGTGCCCGTAGGGAAGGAAGAGGCGGCGCTTAGCGCCGACACCCGCGGCGCCAGCCGCCAAAAATACAGGAGCGCAGCGATGTTCGACAAGCGCCGCCCGCTCGGGCTGAGTAGCAGTCCCGACTACGCGCTGGTCGGTTTGTTGCGCATCCCGGTGGAGCAGATCAGCCCTTGGACCTCGCTCACCCGCCGCGTTCTGTTCGCGATCCTGCTGCTGTTCACCGCCGCGGGCGTGGTGTACCTCGGTCGTCACGGTTACCGCGACAACTCCGGTGACGAGTTGTCGTTCCTCGACGCGATGTACTACGCCACGGTGTCGTTGTCGACCACCGGGTACGGCGATATCGCCCCGATCACCCCGTCGGCGCGGCTGGTGAACATCATCGTCATCACCCCCCTGCGTGTCCTGTTCCTGATCGTGTTGGTCGGCACCACGCTCAGCGTGCTCACCGAACGGTCTCGGCAGGCGTTCAAGATTCAGCGATGGAGGCACACTGTGCGCAATCACACCGTCGTCGTCGGTTACGGCACCAAGGGACGCACCGCCATCGACGCCATGCTCGGCGACGGTGTGCAGGCCTCCGACATCGTCGTCGTCGACACCGACCCGATCGCGCTGGAAGCGGCGGCGGGTGCTGGTCTGGTCACCGTGCACGGGTCGGCGACCAAGTCCGATGTGTTGCGCCTGACCGGCGTGCAGCGGGCGTCGTCGGTGATCGTGGCGACCAATCGCGACGACACGGCGGTGCTGGTCACCCTGACCGCTCGCGAGTTGAACAAGACCGCCAAGATCTGTGTCGCCATCCGCGAGGCCGAGAACACCCACCTGGTTCGCCAGTCCGGTGCCGACTCGGTGGTGGTGTCGTCGGAGACAGCGGGCCGGTTGCTCGGCATCGCCACCACCACCCCGACGGTCGTGGAGATGATGGAGGACCTGCTCACCCCCGAGGAGGGTTTCGCGGTGGCCGAGCGCGAGGTGGAGCCGAGCGAGGTCGGTGGGTCGCCGCGTCATCTGTCCGACATCGTGCTGGGTGTGGTACGCGACGGTCAGCTGATCCGCGTGGGTGAGCCGGAGGTCGACGCCCTCGACGCGGGCGACAAGCTGCTCTACATCCGCAACGGCGGCAAATAGCGGCACCGGCTAGGCTCGGCGGGGTGTCGTTCCGGCTGAAAAACGTTCCCCTGCTGTCGCGTTCCACCATCGATCGGGCCGAGCACGTGCGGGTCGACCCCGCCGCGCTGCGCGAGGGGTGGGGCAAAGCCAAGGTGTTGCGGGTGGATCCCCGTGGGCGCGTGCGGGTCGACGGTGGCACCGTCGTCCTCGACACGTCGGTCGCGTTCGGCGAGTTCCCCGAGGACCGGGCGGTGTTCCTCGGGGTCGCCGAGGGCGCGCACCTGTGGGCGGTGCGTGAGCCGGAACTCGAGGGCACGCTGAAGGATCTGCGCACGCTCGGGGCGCTCGACGACTTCACCGCCGAACTGCTGTCCACGGCCTACGCCCTGCTCAACTGGCACGACCGTGCCGGTTTTCACGGCGGCGACGGTACGTCGACCGCCCTCTCTCGCGGCGGTTGGTCACGGTTGACCGGCACCGGGGACGAGGAATTTCCGCGTATCGACCCCGCCGTGATCGTGCTGGTCCACGACGGGGTCGACCGGGTGCTGCTCGCCCGCCAGCACAGTTGGCCACCGGCCATGTTCTCGCTGCTCGCGGGATTCGTCGAGGCGGGGGAATCGTTGGAACGGTGCGTGGAACGTGAGGTTCGCGAAGAGGTCGGTGTCGACCTGCGCGAGATCGAATACCTTGGCAGTCAGCCGTGGCCGTTTCCGCGCTCGCTGATGGTCGGGTTCGCGGCGGTCGGTGATCCTGAGCAGGAGTTGGTGTTCTCCGACGGGGAGATCGAGGAAGCGCAGTGGTTCACTCGTGACGAGGTTCGGGAGGCATTGGCTCTCGGGGACTGGTCTTCGGGTGGGACCGGGGCGCCTTTGCTCGTTCCGGGGTCCATCTCGATCGCGCGGACGATCATCGAATCCTGGGCTGAGGTCTGAGTTCGAGGGGTCGGGTGCGCGGGGGAGCGTGCCCGGCTCTTTTTGGATTGCGCCCAGAAAGGTATTGGGCTGTGTTTGTT
>NZ_BDBE01000035.1 GCF_001612825.1 Nocardia caishijiensis NBRC 108228
ATTCGGGGTGGGTACTCGAGCCCGCCACCTACCGCACTCCCGGCCACCCGGCACTACCGGGGTGCGCTACCTGTCGCATTGCCAGCCACACGGCACCAGATTCAGTCCGCCATAACCGCAGTCCCCGCCCGACCGCCCTCCAGGGTCGCGCTCGAGTGGCGCTGTGGGGCGGGGAGTGGAGTGTGTTGCGGACCTGAGCGGTCGTGCTGGGTGGCCGGGAGTCAGTGTGGTGGCGCACTCGGGTGGTGCCGGGTGGCCGGGAGTGCGGTAGGTGGTGCAGGGGGGGGCTGGGTGCCCGGTAGGTGGTGCACTCGAGTGGTGGTGGATGGCCGGGGGCGCGGTGACCACTGCACTCCGATGGGATCAGCTCTGAGCCGCCAAAGCCTGTTTGACCTGCGCCAACGTCGGGTTCGTCGCGGTCGATCCATCCCGATACTTCACCGTCGGCACGACGTGGTTGCCGTTGTTGACGCTTCCGACGAAGTCGGCCGATGCGGGGTCCTCTTCGATGTCGATCACCGTGTAGGTGATGCCTGCCTCGTCGAGCTGGGTCTTGAGGCGGCGGCAGTAGCCGCACCAGGTGGTGGAGTACATCGTCAGGTCAGGGGTTGTTTCGCTCACGCGATGTGCAACGTCGTGGATGTCGCTGGTGTTCCGGGCGGGTTCTTGTCGGCGGGCGCTGTCATGATGGTGCCCGTGTCAGCACTCGATCTCGCCGCCCTCGACCCGGAACAGGCCGCCGCGGTGCGGGCACCGAGGGGACCGGTGTGTGTGCTCGCGGGCGCGGGCACCGGCAAGACCAGGACCATCACCCATCGCATCGCGCACCTGATCGCGGGCGGTCACGTGAAGGCCGACCAGGTCCTCGCGGTGACGTTCACCGCGCGCGCCGCGGGCGAGATGCGCGGCAGGTTACGGGCGATGGGTCTCGGTGGCGATGCGGGGCAGGTGCAGGCACGGACCTTCCACGCGGCGGCGCTGCGGCAACTGCGGTACTTCTGGCCGCAGGTCGTCGGCGATGTGCCGTGGCGCTTGCTCGACAGCAAGTTCCCTGTCGTCGCGCAGGCCGCCCACCGGGCGGGGTTGGGCAGCTCGACGGAGCTGATCCGCGACCTGCTCAGCGAGATCGAATGGGCCAAGGCCTCGCTGATCGCCCCGGAGGACTATCCGGCCGCGGCCGCGAAGCACCACCGCGACGCCCCGGTGGAGGTCACCCGCGTGGCCCAGGTCTACGCCGGGTACGAGTCGGCGAAGACCTCCGCCGATGGCCTGCTGCTGGACTTCGACGACCTGCTGCTGCACACCGCCGCCGCGCTCGAGGACTACCCGGCGGTCGCCGACGAATTCCGTGGCCGCTACCGCAGTTTCGTCGTCGACGAGTACCAGGACGTCACGCCGTTGCAGCAGCGGGTGCTCGACGCCTGGCTCGGCGAACGCGACGACCTCACCGTCGTCGGCGACGCCAACCAGACCATCTACTCCTTCACCGGCGCCACCCCGAACTACCTGCTCGACTTCTCCCGCCGCTTCCCCGACGCCACCGTCATCCGGCTCGAACGCGACTACCGCTCCACTCCGCAGGTGGTGTCGCTGGCCAACCGGGTGATCGGCGCCGCGCGCGGCCGCATCGCGGGCACCCGGCTCGCGCTCGTCGGTCAGCGTCCCGACGGCCCGGAACCCGAATTCGCCGAGTACCCCGACGTGCCCGCCGAGGCCGCGGCCGTCGCGGGCAAGATCAAGTCATTGATCGCCGCGGGCACACCGGCGGCCGAGATCGCGGTCCTCTACCGGATCAATGCCCAGTCCGAACCGTTCGAACAGGCGCTGGGGTCCCGTGGCATCCCGTTCCAGGTGCGTGGCGGCGAAGGGTTCTTCCAGCGGCCGGAGATACGCCAGGCGGTTCAGAAGCTGCGCCACGCCGACACCCGCGACGACCTACCCGACGCGGCGCGCAGCGGTGGCGGGCTCATCACACTGGTACGGGCCGAGCTGGCGTCGGTCGGGCTCACCGCCGAGGAACCGGCGGGCGCCCAGGCCAAGGAACGCTGGTCCGCGCTGCTCGCGCTGGTACAGCTCACCGAGGAACTTGTCGGCCACGACCCGGAGATCGACCTCACCGGTCTGCTTCGCGAGCTGGCCACCCGCGCCAAGGCCAAACACCCCCCGACGGTCGAAGGCGTCACGCTGGCGTCGCTGCATGCCGCCAAGGGTTTGGAATGGGATGCGGTGTTCCTCGTCGGCGTCAGCGACGGCACGCTCCCGATCCAGCACGTGCTCGGCGACGACGGCAGCCCGTCCGACCAGGCGGGTCTCGAAGAGGAACGTCGGCTGCTCTACGTGGGCGTCACTCGCGCGCGCGAGCATCTCGCCGTCTCGTGGTCGCTGGCCCGCGCCGAGGGCGGCCGACGGGTACGCAGGCGGTCCCGGTTCCTCACCGGTCTCGTCCCCGACGACTCGCCCGCCTCGCGCATCGCCGCAACGGCCACGGGCCCCAAGGACGCCGACGGCAAACGCCCACTGTGCCGGGTCTGCGCGAAACCGCTGATCGGCACCTACGCCTCCATGCTCGGCCGCTGTCGACGTTGCCCGGCCGAACTCGACGCCGAACTGCTCGCGGCCCTGCAGGAGTGGCGCGCGGAGAAGGCCGAGGTGCTGCGGGTGCGCGATTTCGTGGTGTTCACCGATACCACCCTCACCGCGATCGCCGAACAACTCCCCGCCGACGACAAGGGGCTGGCGGCGATCGCGGGCATCGGCCCGAAGAAGATCGAACAGTACGGCGCCGACGTACTCGCGATCGTCGCGTCACGGATGCGGGCCAAGACACAAAACCGCAGGTAGAAAATAGGTTGTCCGGTTATCGATCTTTGCCTATGGTGGACAGCACGCACCGAGAGTGATCTCGACGCGTGGAAACTATCAGCACACGAGTTCAGGAGGGAGGCAGTCAGATGAACAACAACACCGCATTCGTCGCGATGGGCAATCGCGACCTGGTGAACGAATTCATGGTGTCCGCCTCCCGGGGGGTCCTCGCTCTGCAGGGGACCGGTCTGTCCGGCGTCGATACCAAAGCTGTCCCGATGACTGTCGTGCATCAGCACAGCCCTGTTCGTCTCCAGGACAAGCCCATTGTGGGTTGGCAGCCGACCGCCGTTCCGGCATCGGCAGACACGTTCGCCGATGAGGCCGGATACGCACCGGCAATTTTCGGCGGCGCAACCCGCCTCCGCGTCCGCCCAGCGACCGTGCTCAGGTCTCGACACAGATGTCGAACTAGGTAGGAATTCCTCCCTAGACCTCCTGGCCACGGATCGCGAGAAGCGAAATCCGTGGCCATTGTTTTCGGCTCCTCAGCCGCAGGCTCCGGGTTCGCACACCGAACACCACGACCGCTGCAACGAGCTGAAGGAGAACGACGTGTTCACCGCCCAGGACTGGCCGACGGCCACTACTGACGTGACATGCCGAACCGTGGCGCAGACCCCTCGCGTCCGTGAGGTCACCACCAAGACCCTGCCCTGCCGGGCCGGAAACCCCGATCTGTGGTTCGCCGAGAGCCCCACCGATCTCGAGCAGGCCAAGCAGCTGTGCGCCTCCTGCCCGATCCGTAAGGGCTGCCTGACGGCGGCCATCGACCGCGCCGAGCCGTGGGGCGTCTGGGGCGGTGAGATCTTCGACCAGGGTGTCGTGATCGCCCGCAAGCGCCCGCGTGGTCGCCCGCGCAAGGTCGCGATCCCGGCATGAGCGGACAGCGGCCGGAGGCGGCAGCGGAGCGTAACCACGCAGGCCGCCCGCGCATGCCGCACGAACACCGCATGAACCCGGGAAAAGGGTTGTATCGCAAGCGAACCGCTCACCGCGCGTCGGTGGGCGGTTCGTTTGTCTCGGTGTGGCTAGGAGGCCCGTTCGGCGGGGAAGCCGGGCACCCAGGTGCGGACCAGGTTCATGAAACCGAGTTCCGCGTCGAGCTGGGCGAGGATGCCGACCGAGCCGCCGAGTACCCGGAAGATCATCAGGTGTTCCGGCGGAAGTTGTAGCGCCCGAGCGGTTTTCATCTCGGGGCTGGACAATTCCGACGCCTTGCCCGCCACCTGTTGCAGCCAGGTGCGGGTGAAATGGAACGAATCGGTGCGGATCGGGTCACTGAACGGACGCAGGTAGGCCCCGATCTCCTCGGGGGTGACGGTGCGGCCCGGGATCACCCAGCCGTGCTCGTAGAGCAGCCGGGTGAGGGCATCGTGGTCTTCGGCGACAGCCAGCGCCAGCATCTCACCGAGAACGCGGGGGAAACCGTCGGGCATCGGCGCGCAGGCACCGAAATCGAGGACGGCCAGCTTGCCGTCGGCGGCCACGAGGAAGTTGCCCGGGTGGGGATCGCTGTGCAGCAGACCGACCAGCTCGGGTGAGGAGAAGTGGAAGACCCCCATCAGCTCCGCGATCCGATTGCGCTGCGCGCGTGTGCCTTCCGGGTCCTGCGCACCCGCGGCGATGAGCGCCGAGATCGGCGTGCCCTCCAGCCATTCGGTGACGATCACCTTGGGCGTGCTCGCGAAGACCTTGGGGATCGCGATATGGGGGTGCCCGTCGAAGGCAGCGGCGAAGCGGCGCTGGTTGCCCGCCTCGATGCGATAGTCGAGTTCGTCCTCGGTGCGCTCGGTGATCTCGGCGAGCAGCGGCTTCACGTCGACGCCGGGGATCACCGACGAGAACAGCCCCGTCATCCGCGACAGTGTCTTCAGATCCGCGCGCAGCGCCTCGTCGGCACCGGGATACTGCACCTTCACCGCCACCGCGCGCCCGTCGGACCACACCGCGCGATGCACCTGGCCGATGCTGGCCGACGCGGCGGGAGTGTCGTCGAAGGACTGGAAACGATCACGCCACTTGGTTCCGAGCTGCTGGTCGAGCACCCGGTGCACCTTGTCGATGGGCATCGGCGGCGCGGCTGCCTGCAGCTTGGTGAGGGCATCGCGATAGTGCTCGCCGAATTCCTCGGGCACGGCGGCTTCCATCACACTGAGCGCCTGGCCGAACTTCATCGCGCCGCCCTTGAGCTCACCGAGCACGGTGAAAAGTTGTTCGGCGGCCTTCTGGTTCAACCCGGCGTTGATCTGCTGCTTGTCACCCCCGACGAGCTTCTTGCCGAACCCGACGGCGGCTCGCCCAGCGATGCCGAGCGGAATTTTGGCCAACTTGGCATTGCGGCTGGAGCTGCGGCGCACGATCTCGGACACGCTACCCATCATGGCCGAACCTGCGGGCGCTGTGCCATGGGAATGCTCACACCGGCGATCATCGAGCCACCTCCGCGTGGTGACCGGCCAATGTCCGGCAGCCGCATTCCGGGTGCGGTCGCCACGGCCTGCGGCGCAGTTCGTGCGAGTCGAGATCGAGTTCCAGCGTCGCGTCCAGGGTGGCGGGGCGTCGTCGTGGTGAGCACGCGACGATGGCTTCCAGTTCGCCGAGGGTGAGCGCGGTGGTCGCCGCCACGCCCGCGGGGGAGGCGTGCCCGGTGCGGCCGAGCAACTGCGCGGCCAGATGCGGCCAGTCTTGGTCGAGACCGGCGCGGGTGAGGTCCGCGCAGCGCAGGCAGCTGGTCTGACCGGGCAGGACGAGCGGGCCGACGACACCGATGCCGTCGCGCACCCGCACCTGCAGGTGCGGCATCCGGCGCAACACCAGGTCGACCGACAGTCGCGGGTCGATCATCAGCGCGTCGGTGAGCACGACCAGATCGCAACCGGGCGCGCCGACCACCACCTCGGGCCGGAACACGCGTGACCGGGTGGGCCGAAAGCCCATGCGGCGCAGCCCGATCGTCACCGCGTCCGAGAGCGGTCCGAGGCCGTGCACGGTGATCGAGCGGATCTTCGCCTGTTTGCGCTCGGGTTGCAGAAGCAGCCCGGCCCGATCGATGGCGGCCAGCAGGGCGTCGGTGCGATCGGGGGAGATGCCGAATTCCCCGGCACGCCAGATGATCTGGGGGCGCGACTGCAGACCGTCGAGCAGTCGGAGGAAGGCGAGCACCGTTGCGGTGTCGAGCTCGGTGGTCTCCAGGACGAGCGCGCGTTCGGGGTCCCAGCCCAGTTGCACCGTGCCCGAGGGTCGGACCAGGGTGGTCACCCTCGGGTGCAGCATCGGGCCGCGCAGTGGTGTTGTGGTCGTCATGTCGGAAGTATCGGCGACCGGGTGGGCCCACCCGGCGCCCGAAAGCCTGGTTATCCACAGGTTTTGGGCGTGTCGCATGCGCGATCTCGTCTTGTGAACAGCCGATGTTCCGCCCGTCGTCCCGGCGATTCGAGACGGCGCCGCGCCGAAAAGCCGTGTCGCGGGACCACCGGGGGAAAGTTTTTCACCACCGGTGGTCGCGCGGGCGGTCAGGAACGGTCGCTGTCCGGGTCGTCGCTGGTCTCGTCGGACTTCTTCTCACCCTGCTGCGCCTGATCGCGCTCGCGGGCCTCGGTCTCGGCCAGCTGGGCCAGCGGGTCGTCGAAAGCGCCTGTGCCACCACCGATCACGGAGTCGATGAAACCGGCGGGGGAGTCGAGGTCGGTGGAATCGGGCAGCAGATCCGGGTGCGCCCACACGCCGTCGCGGCGTTCCATGCCCGCGTCGTCGGTGAGTCGGCGCCACAGCGCCGAGGCCTCGCGCACCTTGCGCGGACGCAGTTCGAGTCCGACCAGTGTCGCGAAGGTCTGCTCGGCGGGCCCACCGGTCGCCCGGCGGCGCCGCAGCGTCTCCGACAGCGCCGTCGCACCGGGCAACCGCTCGCCGACCGCGTCGGTGACCACCACGTCGACCCAGCCCTCGATCAGCGCGAGCAGTGTTTCCAGCCGTTCCAGCGCGGCCTTCTGCTCAGGCGTGGTCTGCGGTTCGAAGGTGCCCTGCGAGAGCAATTCCTCCAGCTTGGACGGATCGCTCAGCATCATCGGATCGATGTTCTGGGCGGCGTCCTCCAGCGCGGAGAAATCCATCTTGATGCCGCGTGCATAGGCTTCGACCGCGCCGAGCACCTGCTGACGCAGCCACGGCACATGCGCGAACAGGCGCTGATGGGCGGCCTCGCGCGCGGCGAGGAACACCATGATCTCGCTCTCGGGCTGCTCGAGTCCCTCGCTGAAGGCGGCGATGGCGCTCGGCAGCAGTGCGGCGGTACCGGCCGGGCCGAGCGGCAGACCGATATCGGTCGAGGTGAGCACCTCCTTGGCCAGCTGGCCGAGTGCCTGGCCGAGCTGCGAACCGAACGCCAGCCCACCCATCTGACCGAGCATGCCGACCATCGGCCCGGCGAACTGCTTGGCCTCCTCGGGCAGCTGCGCGGTCCACATGCCCGAGATCTGCTCGGCCACCGGATCGCACAGCCGCTTCCAGGTGGGCAGCGTCTCCTCGATCCAGTCGTTGGCCGTCCACCCCACGGTCTTGTTCGCGCCCGCGGGGAGCACGGTCGCGCCGTCGAGCCACAGTTCGGCCAGGTGCGCCGCGTCCGCGACGGCGGACGACGTCTTCGCGGCGATCGGCGCCACGGAGGACCCGAGCTGCTGGCGGGCCAGGCGCTTGGCCACGTCGTAGTTGACCGGGCCGGACTGCCCGCCACCCGGCGCACCGCCCTGGCTCATGCCGCTGATCATCTGACCGAGCTGGGTCAGCATCTGACCAAGCTGCGACGGGTCGAACCCACCCGTACCGCCCGCCCCGAAACCGAACGGATCCGATCCGGCGGGTCCGTTCGCCTCGTCGCGACGCTTACCGGACTCGTCGTCGTCGCGGTTCGAGAAGCCGAAGGGGAGATCGCTCATGCCTCTTACGTTACGCGGGACCTGCCGGTCCACGGTGTTCGCGCTTCGCGAAATCCTCGGCACGGCCGGTGGCGCAAATGCGTGCCGTGCCGTCACGCGCGGGCGGTGATCACTACTGTGGTCCGAGTGAATCGTCGGATCCTCACCCTGATCGTGGCCCTGGTGCCCGTCCTCGTGCTCGGCGTGGTCGGCAGTGTGGTCACCGTCCCGTTCGTCGCACTCGGTCCCGGCCCGACCTTCGACACCCTCGGTCAGGTCGACGGCAAGCAGGTGGTCGACGTCACGGGCGCACCACTCGATCCGACCACCGGGCAGCTCAACATGACGACCGTCTCGGTGCGCGACGAACTCAACCTGTTCGAAGCGTTCGGATTCTGGGTGAGCGGTGAACACGGCCTGGTCCCGCGCGCCGAGGTCTACCCGCCCGGCGTGTCCCGTGAGGAAGTGGACAAGTCCAACCAGCAGGACTTCAAGGACTCCGAGAGCAACGCCGAGGTCGCCGCGCTGCACCACCTGAACCTGCCGACGGTGGTCCTGGTGCGCGGAGTCGTCGAGGAAGGCCCGGCCAAGGACATCCTCACCGCCGACGACCAGCTCATCAGCATCGACGGCAAGCCGATCAACGCCCCGCAGGAGGTGATCGACCTGGTCGGGACCAAGCGGCCCGGCGACGTCATCACGGTGGTGTATCGACGCGGCGACGCCGAGCAGACCACCCCGATCACCCTCGCCGCCCGTCCCGACGACAACGACAAGGGCTACCTGGGCATCGGCCTCGGCGAGGGCGGGCGCCCGCCGCTGAAAGTCGAGTTCAACCTGGCCGACATCGGCGGCCCCTCGGCCGGACTGATGTTCAGCCTCGCCCTGATCGACAAGCTCTCACCCGGCGAACTCAACGGCGGACGCTTCGTCGCGGGCACCGGGACCATCGACCAGGAGGGCAAGGTCGGCCCGATCGGCGGCATCCAGTACAAGATGATCGCGGCCCGCGAGGCAGGCGCCGAAACCTTCCTCGTGCCCGCGGCCAACTGCAACGAGGCGGCCCAGCGCATCCCGGAGGGCCTGCGGCTGGTGAAGGTCGACACCCTCGACACCGCGATCACCGCGCTGTCCGACATCGAAGCCGGACGCGAACCCGTCAGCTGTGCTTGATGGCGGCTGGCGCCGCGGTGCTTGATGGCGGCTGGCGCCGCGGTTCTCGGCGCTAAGCGCCGCCTCTTCCCTCCCTGCGGGCACTCCTTCGTCGCACCCTCCGGTCAGTCCAGAGGCGGCGACGCGCCGAGAACTCGGGGGTTGATCAGTTGATCATTCGAGGGTGTGGTGGAGGGCCTCTACCAGG
The DNA here is from genome assembly GCF_001612825.1 of Nocardia caishijiensis NBRC 108228. Taxonomy (GTDB): domain Bacteria; phylum Actinomycetota; class Actinomycetes; order Mycobacteriales; family Mycobacteriaceae; genus Nocardia; species Nocardia caishijiensis. The sequence continues at coordinate 9,139 of NZ_BDBE01000035.1, forward strand.
CCCGGCGCCAGATTCGGGTAGGTGCGCAGGTCCAGGTCGCCGAAGCCGTCGTCGTCCTCGGGGCGGATCTGCAACAGACACAGTGACGCGCCCTGGCGCAACACGCCCGCGATGAGCCGGGCATCGCGACGGCCCGGGTGGGCGTGGGCGGCGGCGCGCCCGGCCGCGTCGGCGGCTTCCTCGTCGGCGAGCAGCGGAACGAGCGCCTCGTCCAGATCGCTCTCCGCGTCCGGCGGCAGCACCACGATCTCCTGGACGAGCACGCAACCCTCGACCGCGGGCGGCCAGGTGGTGGTGGCCAGGAATTCGTCGAGCGCCATCGACCCGCCGGTGATGTCGTCGGGGAAGGCGTCCTGGGCCACGGGCGTCAGTTCGCTGCCGTCGTCGAGCTGATCCTGCAGATCCGGTTCGGCCGCGGCCAGGTCGGCGGTCGGCACCAACGCGAACATCTGCGGCGGATTGCCCCAGCCTTCGGCGTCGGCGAACTCGACGACCTCGCGCACACAGCGGGCGAGGAGAACTTCGGCGTGCTCGTCATCGGTCACGCGACCATCCAATCATTTTCGGCCCTGGCGCTTGCACGGTGTCCGATTTCCGTAGAGTGGGCGCCAACGGTCCGGCAGTTCGGTTCCCCGCGCGAGTGGGGATGACCCTCCGGATCACCCGCAACATCGGACTGCGGTGTCCGCGCCCGGAATCGGTCGCGGTACCGCCGGAGCATGGAGAGTGGCACCGTGGGCATGCGGCCCCCCACCGGCTTACCTTCGTTGTCCCGACGCAGCCGTGTGCTGCTGGTGACGGCTGTCGTCCTCGCGGCGCTGCTGCTGCTCGGGCCCCGACTCACCGACGCCTACACGAACTGGTTGTGGTTCGGCGAGGTCGGCTATCGCAGCGTGTATCTGGGCGTGTTGCGCACCAGATTCCTCTTGTTCGTCGTGATCGGGCTGTTCGTCGGGCTCGTGGTGTGGGCGGCGCTGCTGCTGGCCTACCGGTCGCGTCCGGTGTTCGTACCCGTCGCCGGGCCCAACGATCCGATCGCGCGCTACCGCACCACCGTGATGGCCCGACTGCGCTGGTTCGGCATCGGCATTCCGGTGTTGCTCGGCCTGCTGTCGGGTCTGGTGGCGCAGTCGAATTGGGCGACGGTGCAGATGTTCCTGCACGGCGGCGACTTCGGTCAGCAGGACCCGCAGTTCCATCTCGACATCGGCTTCTACACCTTCGACCTGCCGTTCTACCGGATGGTGCTGAACTGGCTGTTCGTCGCCGTGGTCATCGCGTTCTTCGCGAACCTGGTGACCCACTACGTGTTCGGCGGGCTGCGCCTGGCCGGGCGCGAGGGCGCGCTCACCCGTGCCGCGCGGGTGCAGCTGGCCGTGATCGCCGGAATCTTCGTGCTGCTCAAGGCCGTCGCGTACTGGTTCGACCGGTACGACCTGCTGTCGAGCACGCGCAAGGAACCCACTTTCAGCGGTCCGTCGTTCACCGACATCAACGCGGTGCTGCCCGCCAAGCTGATCCTGCTGTCCATCGCGGTGATCTGCGCGATCGCGTTCTTCGCCGGGATCGTGCTGCGCGATCTGCGGGTGCCCGCGATGGCGGCGGCGCTGCTGGTGCTCTCCTCGATCCTGGTCGGCGCGGTGTGGCCGATGGTCGTCGAGCAGTTCTCGGTGCGCCCGAACGCCGCCGAGAAGGAAAGCCAGTACATCGAGCGCAACATCCAGGCCACGCGCGAGGCGTACGGCATCACCGACGACAAGGTCGAGTACCGCGACTACCAGGGCGTGAGCACCAAGAGCCCGCTCGAGGTCCCCGCCGACGCGGCGACCATCGGCAATGCCAGGCTGCTCGACCCGAACATCCTCTCGCCCACGTTCACCCAGTTGCAGCAGCGCAAGAACTTCTACGGCTTCCCGGAGTCGCTCGACATCGACCGCTACAACGTCAACGGCGAACTCCAGGACTACATCGTCGCCGCGCGCGAGCTGCATCCGGCGGCACTGTCGGGCAACCAGAAGGACTGGATCAACCAGCACACCGTCTACACCCACGGCAACGGTTTCGTCGCCGCACCCGCCAACCGCGTGAACAAGCCGCAGTCCGACGCGCAGAGCGCATCGGGCGGCAGTGATTCGGGGTATCCGCTGTTCACGGTGAGCGACCTGTTCACCGAGAAGGACAAGCAGCAGATCAAGGTCGACCAGCCGCGCATCTACTTCGGCGAGCTGATCTCCCAGACCGATCCCGACTACGCCATCGTCGGCGCGGCCGAGGGCGAGGCGCCGCGCGAATACGATTCCGACACCGCGCAGTTCACCTACGACGGCACCGGTGGCGTGCCGGTGGGCAACTGGTTCAACCGGTTGGCCTTCGCCGCCAAGTACGCCGAGCGCAACATCCTGTTCTCCTCGGCGATCAGCGACGACTCCAAGATCCTGTTCAACCGGTCGCCGCGCGACCGGGTGCAGAAGGTGGCGCCGTGGTTGACCACCGACGGCAACGCCTATCCGGCGGTCGTCGGTGAGCGCATCGTGTGGATCGTGGATGCCTACACCACCCTCGACAAGTACCCGTACGCGCAGTCGACCTCGCTCGACGGCGCCGTCGAGGACAGCATCGACAAGAAGACCGGCCGGGCCATCCCGCGCAAGGAGGTCAGCTACATCCGCAACTCGGTGAAGGCCACCGTCGACGCCTACGACGGCACCGTCACCCTGTACGAGACCGACACCAACGACCCGGTCCTCAACGCCTGGCAGGGCGTGTTCCCCGACGCGGTGAAGCCCGAGAGCGAGATCTCGGCCGAGCTGCGCGCGCACTTCCGCTACCCGGAAGACCTGTTCAAGGTGCAGCGCGAGATGCTCACCAAGTACCACGTGGACAACCCGCGCGAGTTCTTCACCAACAACGCCTTCTGGTCGGTGCCGAGCGATCCGACGATCGAGGGCGGCACCTTCAACCAGCCGCCGTACTACGTGCTGCTGGGTGATCCGAAGACGAACAAGCCGGTGTTCAACCTGACCTCGTCGATGGTCGGCTACAACCGCGAGTATCTGTCGGCCTACATTTCGGTGCGCTCGGATCCGGAGGGTTACGGCAAGTTCACGGTGCTGCAGCTACCGGGCGAGACGCAGACGCAGGGTCCGCAGCAGACCCAGAACTCGATGACCACCGCCGACGCGGTGTCGCGGGAGAAGACGCTGCTGTCGAACTCGAACAAGATCCGCTACGGCAACCTGCTCACCCTGCCGGTGGCCGACGGCGGCATCCTGTACGTGGAACCGTTCTACAACGAACGCAACACCGGTTCGTCGACGTTCCCGCAGCTGCTGCGCGTGCTGGTGAGCTACCGCGACTCCGGTGGCGGTGTGAAGGTCGGATACGCGGCGACCCTGGCCGACGCGCTCAACCAGGTGATCCCGGGCGCCGGTTCGCTGGCGACACCGTTCGGCGGTGATCCCTCGGTGAAGCCGAAACCGGGCGCCACTCCGCCGGTGGACCAGGGTTCGACCCCGCCCGCGGGTGGTGTCAACCCGCCGCCGCCCGCGACGGGTACCCCGTCGACGCCGACTCAGGACGCCGCGGCGGCCGAGCTGAGCCGCAAGATCGAGGCGGTGCGCGCCGCGATGCGCACGGGCAACTTCACCGACTTCGGTAAGGCGCTCGAGGAACTGGACAAGGCCGTGCAGGACTACCAGGATGCGGGCGGCCGGTAACGGTTCGTGACACAAGAAGGCCCCGCCGGACTCGGCGGGGCCTTCTTGCTGCAGGGGGAAACGAGTGGATCAGCCCGCGATCTGCGCGATCAGCGGAGCGTTGGCATCGAGCAGGTCCTGGTACTGACCGGCGACACCGTACTGCTCGGCCAGGGCGCGGCCCGCGGCGGTCGCCTGGTCGACGGCGGCGCGCACCTCACTGGGGGCCTCGACCGGCAGCTCGACGGCAGGCTCCTCGATCGGGGCAGGAACGGGCTCGGGCTCGGCGGCCTGCAGGTACCTGCCGCAGTGCGGCCACGCGCCGACACCCTGGGTGGCGAGCACGTTCTCCGCGACGCGGATCTGCTCTTCCTTGCTCGCGGTGTGGGCCGAGCCCTGTCCGCCGTTGGCCGCCCAGGTGCTCTGCGAGAACTGCAGACCGCCGTAGTAACCGTTGCCGGTGTTGATGCCCCAGTTGCCACCGCTCTCGCACTGGGCGACACCGTCCCAGTTGTGGGCGGCGGCGGAGGCGGTGCCGGTGGCGAGGCTGAACGGAACGGCAACCAGGGCGCCGGTCACGGCGGCGACGCCGAGGGCGCGGGTGCGGAATTTCCGGGTTTCAGTCATGGGGGAGACGCTAACCAAGAATTGCGCACCGATCACATCTTGATAACGGACATATTGTGTGATTGGTTCATCCGTCTTTTCTGGGTTTATACGGCGTATCCGGCGGGAATGCGTAAGTTGCCCGCAGTTTGTGATTGCATCGTTATGTGCCTGAGATCACGCCGAAATAGTGACCCGGGTCACTGATTGGCGTCCTTTCTCGGGGCGCGACCGTCGCGATGTGATGGTCATCACTGATGACGTCATGGCTGAGGGGCTGACCTTCGTGAAGATCGGCTCGCTTCCGCGAAAAACCCCGTCTGACCTGACGATTTGGCATCTACGCTAACCCGTGTGTAATGTTGTATTCACCGACGCGGGGTGGAGCAGCTCGGTAGCTCGCTGGGCTCATAACCCAGAGGTCGCAGGTTCAAATCCTGTCCCCGCTACAAACGAAGAAGGCCCTGATCAGTAGGTCAGGGCCTTCTTTCTGTCCGGTGCCCGCCCCGATCCTGTTCGTGGTCACCGTTCCCCCTGCGCACTGTCGGTGACATGTCCAAGGACGCCGCCGACGCCGTGTCGCCCGCGCCTTCCCCCGCTTAAGTTCGAGATGGCCTCACCGGCCGAAACGCACCCGGGGCGACCGCCCCACCATCCGGCTGATGATCCTGGGGAGGGACCACATGTCGCGGCCCGGTAGTTTGCGAACCCTCGTTCTCGCCGCACTCACCGTCACGGCGGCGGTCACGGCCGCACCGGTCGGGGCAGCGCCCTCGCTGGTCGACGACGTCGTGCCCGCACCCGCGCTGCCCGCCGCCTCCGCACAACCGATCAAAGACCTGCCCGCCGACATCGCCGCCCTGTGGCAGGCCACCCGCGCCACCCCCACCGGCGACCCGATCTTCGACGCCTGGCCCGCCGGACTCGCGGACCGGCGCCCGGGCGAGATCATCGACCAGCGCGACGTGACGGCCACGGCGGCACCGTTCGCGGTGGCCCCGATCCAGCAGGCCCTGCTCCTGAAATTCCGCACCACCGACTCGCGCGGCGCACCGTCGTACGCGACGGCGACCTTGCTCATCCCGACAGCCGCACCCCCGACGGGAACGATCAGACAGGTGGTGGTCAACGCACTACCGATCAACTCGCTCGGCGCGACCTGCACACCGGGTTACGCCTTCGCGCACGGCGCCCACCCGAAGTTCAACCTCGGCGATCTCTTCCCGCCGACGATGGCATGGGCACTGAACCGGGGACACGCGGTCCTCGTGCCCGACCACGAGGGACCGCTGATGGCCTATGCGGAGCCGACGGTCGCCGGACACGCGGTGCTCGACGCGATCCGCGCGGTGCGCGCGGTGCGTCCCGAGGTGTTCGGCGACAGCCGGTTCGCCGTCGGCGGGTACTCCGGCGGCGCGATCGCCGCCTACGGCGCCGCCGTGCTGCAACCCGAGTACGCGCCCGAACTCGCCGACGCGCTCGCCGGGGTGGCCATGGGCGGCCTGATCAGCGACTACCCCGCGATCGCCGAACGCTTCAACGGCGGCATGGCCTCCGGCATCCTGATGGCCGCCGGTCTCGCCGTCGCCAGGGAACACCCCGCGCTGCTCGCCCAGCTGAACCATCTCGGTCAATGGGTGGCAGCCTCACCGGTCCGCGACCTCTGCGGTGACAGCAACGGCCCGCTCGGTCTGCTCGGCCTCCCGGTGGACGTCGGGATGTCGCCACCGGACCCGCTCGCCTCCGACGCGGTGCGGGAGATCTTCAGCCGCACCGACCTGAGCAGCCGGACCGCCGACACGGCGCTGTACATCTATCACGGACAATTCGACTTCGGCGTACCCCCGGAACAGGGCCTCGCCGTCGCCAGACGACACTGCGCCCGCGACACCGAGGTCGTCTTCCGGGCGTTGCCCACCGAACACAGTCTCGGGATGATGGCCGGTTGGCCCGGAGCGATGGACTGGATGGACGCCCGGCTGACCGGCGTACCGGCGCCGCGCGAGTGCCCGTGAAGCGGATGTCCGTGCTCTGAGACGCCGACGGTGCCGTCCTGCGGAGGAGTCGGCACCGTCGGCGGGCGTGGTCAGGCGTCGAGGTCGCTGGCCACCAGTTCCGCGATCTTGTCGAGGGTTGGCTGATCGTCGGAGCTGAGGACGACCTCCGCGCCCTGGCCCGCGCCGAGGGTCATGATCATCAGCGCCGACCCCGCGTCGACCGGGTCGCCGCCGGTCAGCGCGATGGTGACGGGCACGCCCGCCGCACCGACCGCCTCGGCGATCAGGGCGGCGGGACGCGCGTGCAGGCCGACCGAGGAGCCGACGGTGACGGTGGTGCTCGGCATGGGTTTCTCCTTGTTGTGCGTGGTGGGTTACGCGGTGGTGAGAACTGGGGACTTCCGGCCGGTGAATTCCTTGGCGAGGGTGACGCAGGCGGCGCCGACGAGCGTGCCCGCCAGCACGGACACGATGAACCACAGCACGTGGCCGATGGCGAAGAACACGAAGATCCCGCCGTGCGGCGCGCTGAGCGTGACATCGGTGGCCATGATCATGCCGCCGGTCACGGCGCCGCCGACCATCATCGACGGCAGCACCCGCAGTGGATCGGCCGCGGCGAACGGGATGGCGCCCTCGGAGATGAACGAGGCGCCGAGCAGCCAGGCCGCCTTGCCGTTCTCCCGCTCGGCCTCGGTGTACAGCCGCGGCCGCAGCGTGGTCGACAGCGCCATCGCCAGGGGCGGAACCATGCCCGCGGCCATCACCGCGGCCATGATCCGCAGGGTGGTGTCGTCGGTGACCGACAGTCCGGCGGCCGCGAACGAATAGGCCGCCTTGTTCACCGGGCCGCCCAGGTCGAAGCACATCATCACGCCCAGGATGACGCCGAGCGCGATCGCGGAACTCCCCGACAGGCCGCCGAGCCAGTCGGTGAGCGCCTCGGTGACCGCCGCCAGCGGCTTGCCGAGCAGGACGAACATCAGCACACCGACGATCAGCGACGCCAGCAGCGGAATCACCACCACCGGCATCAGGCCACGTGCCCAGGTCGGCACCGGCAGCTTGCTCACCCACAGTGCCGCGAAACCGGCGATCACACCGCCGACGAGGCCGCCGAGGAAGCCCGCACCCACGAACACCGCGATCGCGCCCGCCGTGAAACCCGGTGCCAGACCCGGCCGATCGGCGATGGCGAAGGCGATGTACCCGGCCAGTGCGGGGACGAGGAAGCCGAAGGCGAGCACACCGATCTGGTTGAGCACAGCGCCGACATAGGTGACCAGACCGCCGTCGGGCAGGTCGGTGAGCGAGTTGTTCAGCACGATGTCTTCGGCGCTGTCGGAGATCTCGTAGCCACCGAGCAGGAAGCTCAGCGCGATCAGCAGACCGCCCGCCGCGACGAACGGGATCATGTAGCTCACGCCGGTGAGCAGGATCTGCCGCAGCCGGGTACCCCAGCCGATGCCCTTGGTCGCGGGTTCGCCCGTCGTCGGCGCGGTCCCGCCCACGGTGGCGGCGCCGGGAGTTCCGGCGGCCGCCACCGCCTCGGCGATCATGGTGTCGGGCTCGTTGATGGCCCGCTTCACCCCCGATTCGATCACCGGCTTTCCGGCGAATCGGCCCCGATCCTTCACGCCGACATCGGTGGCGAAGATGACCGCGTCGGCTGCGGCGACGGTTCCCGGATCGAGCTTGTTCCCCCCGCTCGAACCCTGCGTCTCCACCGCGATGTCGACGCCTGCCCGCTCGGCGGCGGCGACGAGCGAATCGGCGGCCATATAGGTATGGGCGATGCCGGTCGGGCACGCTGTCACGGCGACGATCCGCGTCCGCGAGTCGGCGCTGCGGGCTGACGACCCACTCGCGTCGACCCGAGCGGTGTCCGCTGTCGCCCCGACAGCCACGGCGCCTGCCGCGGCCGACCCGGTGCTGATCGCGTCCGCTGGGGGAGCCGCGCTGTCGCTCGATGACTCCGAGGTCGCGGCATTGTCCTGACCAGCGGTGGCTTGCGGCGAGTCCGAAACATTCGCGGAGGAGACGGATTCGGAGGCGCCCGCTGCGGTGGCACCGGTCGTGACGGGCGTCGGGGCGGAGGTCGGCGGCGGATCGACGACCCCGTCGACCAAGGCGACGACCTCGGCAGGCGTGGTCGCCGAACGGAGGTCGTTGACGAAGGCCGGTCGCACCAGCGCCCGGGCCAACGCCGACAGCAACTTCATGTGGTCGGCACCCGCGCCCTCGGGGGCGGCGATGAGGAAGACCAGATCGGCCGGACCGTCGGGCGCACCGAAGTCGACAGCGGGAGCGAGCCGCGCGAACGCCAGCGAGGGCGCGGTGACGGCCCCCACCCGGCAGTGCGGAATGGCGATGCCGCCCGGCAACCCGGTCGCCGATTGGGCTTCCCGGTTCAGCGCGGCCTCGCTGACAGCGGCCGCGTCGGTGGCCCGGCCGTTCGCGGCCAGCTTGTCGGCCAGTGCGGTGATGACCGATTGTTTGTCGGCGCCGAAGTCGGCGTCGAGCGTGACCAGGTCTGGGGTGATGATCGAATCGGCCATCGTCGTGTCTTTCCGGTGTCGGGTCGAGCGGGATGGAACGGGGAAGTCAGCTGGTCGCGGTGTCGTCCAGTGCCTTCGGCGACGCGTCGGGAAGCGGGTGGGCCAAGACGGCGTCGAGCATGATGTCGGCGGGGCCGGGCAGTTCTGTGCCGGGCAGTGCGGTGGCGGCGCTGCCGTAGGCGACGGCGGCGCGCAACCGATCGGCCGGGTCGAGACCGGCCAGGTCGGCGAGCAGATATCCGGCCAGCGCGGAATCACCCGCCCCGACCGTGCTGCGCGCGACGATCGGCGGTGCACCGGCGAACCACGCGCCTTCGGCGGTGACCAGCACCGCACCCGCTGCCCCGAGGGTGGCGAGTACGGCACCGACCCCGCGCTCGATCAGCGCGGTGGCGGCGCGAGCGGCGGCTGCGGGATTTTCGAGACCGGCCGGGTCCAGCCCCGTGAGCTGGGCCAGCTCGTCGGTGTTCGGTTTGACGAGATCCGCTGCGGCAGAACCTGTTTCCTCGAACAGGGCGAGCAACGGTGCGTCGGAGGTGTCGACCGCGATCTTGGCCGATCCCGCCGCTGAGAGCTCCTCGACCATCCGCGCGTACCACTCCACGGGCACGCCGGGTGGTAGCGAACCCGACAGCACCACCCACGCGGCGCCCACGGCCGACTCGGTCAGGGCGGCGGCGAGGGCGTCGAGGTGCGGTGCGCGCAGCGGATACCCGGGTTCGTTGATCTTCGTCGTGGTGCCGTCGGCTTCCGCGATCGTGAGATTGGTCCGTGGCGTGCCGCCGGTCGGTACCGCACGGAAGGCGATTCCGGCGCCGCGCAGTCCGCTCACCACCGGGTCGTCCTCAGTGCCGGGTAGGACGGCGAGCGCGGGCACGCCGCCGGAGGTCACCACGCGCGCCACGTTGACGCCCTTGCCGCCGGGCTGGGAGGTGACGTTCGCCGCGCGGTGCACCTGCCCTCGGAGCAGCGGTTCGGTGAGGGTTACCGTCCGGTCGACGCTCGGGTTCGCGGTCAGTGTGACGATCATGCGAGCACCACCTCGATTCCCTCGGCGATCAGTTCCTCGTGTGCGGCGGAGGGGATGTCGGTGTCGGTGACCAGCACGTCGATGTCGGCGGTCGTTCCGAAGCTCACGAAGTCCTCACGTCCGATCTTGGTGGCGTCGGCGACGACGACCACGCGGTCGGCGGCCGCGATCATGGCCCGCTTCACGGCGGCCTCCTCCGGGTCGGGCGTGGACAGCCCGTGCCGCACCGTGAGCGCGTTGGTACCGAGGAACGCGACGTCCACCCGCAATTCACCGAGCACCCGCAAGGTTTCGGCACCGACGGCGGCCTGGGTGACGCCACGCACGCGCCCACCGAGCAGGTGCGTGCGGACCCCGGCGTATCCGGTGAGCCGCGTGGCGACGGGCAGCGAGTTGGTGACGGCGACCAGGTCCAGATCCACCGGCAGGGCGGCGGCCACCCGCGCGGTCGTCGTGCCCGCGTCGAGCAGCACGCTGCCGCCCGAGGCGGGCAGGTACCGCACGGCGAGTTCGGCGATGCGGTCCTTCTCGACCGCGCGGGTGCTGTCGCGTTCGACGGTGCCGAGTTCGATGGTGGTGAGCGCGCCCGCGCCGACCGCCCCACCGTGCACCCGCCGGATCAACCCGATCCGATCGAGGACGGCCAGGTCGCGGCGGACGGTTTCGGTGGTGACTCCGTACTTGTCGGCGAGTTCGGCGACGGAGACGCGACCGCGCTGCCCGATGAGGGTCGCGATGGCCTGCTGCCGTTCCTCGGCGTACATGGTTCCTCCGGTGCGTGAGTGTGTACTCATGTTGTTTTATGCCCACTCATGTGGCTTTGTCAACGCTTTTTGGTGAGCCGAGTCACAATCGTTGCCCAGGGGTATGACAAAGTCGCGGTTACCGCGAGCGGAACGCGCCGGGATGTGCCCGCACGGCGGGCAGGACGAGAGGCGGCCGCTCGATCGGGGCCGATGGGCCGCGCGATGGGGCCTGAGTGCGGCTGTGCGCGGACGGCGCGGGAGCCGGAAGGGGAGCGTCGAGCGCTCGGGTCGAGCGTGGAGGGTCAGTCGAAGCCGAGGTCGCTGGTGAGCGGATCGCGTAACGCGCCCTCGGCGGCGCGTAGTCGATCGGTGACCGAGGTGAGCAGATCCATCGAGTCCTGGGACAGGCCGAGGGCGAGCCGGGTCAGGTGGCGCACGCGGTCGCAGTTGATGCGCTGGGCCAGCGCTACATCCGGATCGGCGGGAGCGGCCGAGTGTTCGACGACGGTCACGACAGGGGCACTCACAATCTCGGAACGCGCTGCTGGGGTAGGTGCTGCCTACGTTGGAGTATGACGCACCTTACATGGCCCCGACGACGCGCGAGGGCGGGTCGCGTGCGAAAGTTCAGCGATGAGTCAGTTCGCCGACTATCAGAACGAGATCTATCTCACCGCGCTCGGGGGCGTGCTGCCCGAATTCCCCATGGACTACGCCACTCTCGAGCGTAAAGCCACCGCCGCCCTGCCCGACACCCTGCTCAACTACATCGCGGGCGGCGCGGGCGACGAGCTCACCCAGCGACGCAATGCCGAGGCCTTCGCCGACTGGGGGCTGCTGCCGCGCATGCTGGTCGGCGCGACCGAACGCGACCTCACCGTCGACGCGTTCGGGCACACCTTCGCCAGCCCGCTGTTCCTGGCGCCGGTCGGTGTGATCGGCCTGGTCGGCGAGCAGGGCCACGGTGACATCGCGGTCGCGCGGGCATCGGCGGAAACCGGTGTGCCCGCGATGTATTCGACGCTGATGGAGGATCCGCTCGAAGAGGTTCGTCCGCACGCGGGCGACACCCCCTCGTTCTTCCAGCTCTACACCCCCAAGAACCGCGAACTCGCGGAAAGCCTCGTGCACCGCGCCGAGGCGGCGGGCTACGCGGGCATCACCGTCACCCTCGACACCTGGGTGCCCGGCTGGCGCCCCCGCGACCTGTCCAGCGGCAACTTCCCACAGCTGCGCGGTCATGTGCTGAAGAACTACACCAGCGACCCGGTGTTCCGAGCGATGGTCGGTTCCGACGACCCGAAGATGATTGTGCTGCATTGGGTTTCGACCTTCGGCCATTCGCTGACCTGGGACGATCTGACCTGGCTGCGCTCACTCACCGACCTGCCGCTGATTCTCAAGGGCATCTCCCATCCCGACGACGCGCGCCGCGCCATCGATCTCGGCGCCGACGGCATCTACTGCTCCAATCACGGTGGGCGCCAAGCCAACGGCGGTCTGAGCGCGCTGGAGACCCTGCCAGACGTCGCCGCCGCCTGTGACGGCCGCGTGCCCGTGCTGTTCGACTCCGGTGTCCGCTCGGGCGCCGATGTAGTGAAGGCGCTCGGGCTCGGCGCGACCATGGTCGGTATCGGCCGACCGTATGTCTACGCGCTCGCCCTCGGCGGGGTGCGCGGTCTGGTGCATCTGCTGCGCTCCTACGCCGCCGAGGCGGACCTGCTGCTGGCCGTGAACGGCTACCCCGATGTGGCCGCGGTGCGCGCCAACATCCGGCCGAGCCGTCACGGCAACGCCACACGAGGCTGAGCCGCCGAGGCGCAAACCCGCTCCGGGGGGCGGGTTTCGGCGGCCCGGCCGCGGCCTCGGCCGGAACTTGTCGGTGCGGTGCGGCATCATCAGGGGCACACCACGCTCTAGCACGCACCAACCTCCCGGAGTCCACGATGTCCTCGCCGAGCACCAAGTCCGCATCCCGACGATCAGCTCCCCCGGTTCTGTCCGAGGCCGAGCTCGCGCGCATCGCAGGCGAGTTGGCCGAGGGCAAACCGCCGATGGTGTGGTTCACCTCGGCGGCTGTCGGCGTCGAGGAGGGCAAGTCGGGCAAGATCGTCGCGCTCGGCGACCCGGCCGACGGCGACTTCCTGCAGGTGCGCCCGACCGGTTCCAAGGACGTGCTCTCGTTCGGCCCGAGCGAGGTGACGCTCACCAAGCCCGCCCGTGGGACTACCGTCGCACCCGGCGGTGCCAAGCCCGCCACGCACCACGTTCCCGAGCCGAGCAACCGAAAGGACACCCCCGTGACCCAGCCGTCGTCCCCGCCGAGTGCCGCGCCGAAGCCCGCCGCGCCGCGTTCGCTCGCCCCCGTGCCAGACGACGCCGCCGCACCGAAGCAGGCGGCGCCGCGTCCGGCCAAGACCACGGCGGCCCGCAAGCCCAAGGCGCCCGAGGTCACCGTCACGCTCACCGGCACCGCCGACGGCGAATGGACCGTCGACGTCGTCAACGGCAAGAAGCGCAGTGTCAAGGGACTCGCGGTGAACAGCGGAGCGGTCGCCCAGGCCGCCAAGATCTTGCACCCGGAGGTCGAGGAAGTGGTCGCCGGGATCCTGGAGGCTGCGCGTGAGGTGCAGCAGGCCAAGGTCGCTCAGCTGCAGGCCGAACTGGAGGCGGCCAGAAGGCTGCTCGCCGAACTAGGGGACTGACACCTCACACCGCCGTGCTCGTCGGATCGGCGGTGCGGCGCAGGGCCCGCCGGAACCCCGGCCGGTGCAGGTCGTCGTGGAAGGTCAGGCCGAGGCGGTGCTCCTTGGCGTGGTACATCGCCGCGTCGGCTTCCCGGATCAGGTCGTAGACGGTGGTCTCGCTGGGCCGGGCGCGTACGCAGGCCACCCCGATACTGGCGGTGATGGGGATTTCGCCGCAGCTCAGCTCGAAGGGGCGCACGAAGGCTCCGAGCAGATGTTCGGCGAGCACCGCCGCCTCGGTACGGCTGCGGGGAGACAGGACGACGAATTCGTCGCCACCGTAGCGTGCGGTCACGTCGGTGCGCCGAGCCGTGCGACGGATGCGCGACGCGGCCCGCGCGATCAGCTCGTCGCCGATGGCATGGCCGTAACTGTCGTTGACCATTTTGAAGCCGTCGAGGTCGATGAACAACAGGCACAACGGTTTTCCCGCCCATTGCGCCCGCAGCCGCTGGGGTGCGCGTAGCAGTGCGGCTCGGTTGAACAGTCCGGTGAGCACGTCGTGGTCGGCGCGGTACTGGGCGCGGCGTTCACTGAACTGACTGCGGGCGATGGCGCGTTCGCTGCGCACGAGGACCCCGACCAGCAGCGAGGTGAGCAGCAAACCGATCACCATCCGGTCGCCCGTGCCGAGGTCGGTGCCGACCACGCTCATCAGCGAGGCACCGACCAGGGCCACCGCGATCACACCCGCGCGCCTGCGGGAACGGTGTGGGTGGGCTTCGGTGCCGTCGCGGCTCACGTCCATCGTGGGATGCAGCGCGGCCAGCCCCGCCAGCAGATAGCCCAGCTGATGCGGCACCAGCCCGAACGGATGTTCCGCCGCGAGAAACCCTGCGGCCGAGAAGCTTTCGACGACCCCGGACACCAGCACCGCGAGCAGCGCCACGTGCAACAGGCGCAGGGCGATATCGGACCTTGCCGTGGTGACCAGGGAATGGGCAAGCGCCGTGAGTAGCAGCGCGTCGATCACGGGATAGCTCGCGGCGATCACCGCGTCCAGGCCGGTGTTGTGACGCAGGATCGGTGAGATCAGGAATGTCCACGAGGTCAGCAGCGCGCTGATCCCGATGAGTGTCGAGTCGAGCCAGGCGTCGTAGGCGCCGGTGAGCCGACGCGGCTGTAGCCAACCGACGGCGGCCAGGGCGAGGCACACGTACGCGGACAGGGTGCTCAGATCGTCGAACGGATGCCACGTGGTGTGCGTTTCCAGTTCGCGGATCGTGGTGCCCGCGGCGAAAAGGGGGATGGACGCGGCGAGCAGCCACCACGGCATCGAGTTGGTGGGCTGGTACCGCCGCACACCGACACCGATCATCGTCAGGCTGCCCGCGGCGACGATCAGCAACAGCGGGAACGACAGGGATCGCCCGCCGAGCAGTGGCGTGATCACGATGGCACCGACGGTGCCGAGCGTGACCGCCAACCAGCGCGTTCCGCCCCGTGGTGCTGTACCGACCTTCATCAGTTTCCCCCTCGATCCGCCGCGACGCGCCGATCGATCGTGGAGCCGGGAATTCGGGTCGGGGTGTCGGCCGAGGAGCACCGAGTGTCGTTGTCCGAGTGGAATTCCCGGCCGGCGGGCGCGCCGACGATGAAAACCTTTACAACTGAGTCGATCATGACACGTCCCACGCCGTCGCGATGGGGATTCGGCTGCCGCACGGGTACACGGTGTTGGATGGGATCGCGGAGACGGTGAGAAGGGAGTGTGGGTGGACAGGTGGATCGCGCCGGGGCGGGTCAACATCATCGGCGAGCACACCGACTACAACGACGGGTTTGTGCTGCCGATCGCGCTGTCGCTCGGGGTGGTGTGCGCGGCGCAGGCGCGTGGGGACGGCAGGGTGCGGGTGGGTTCGGCGCAGCGCCCGGGCGCGGCCGTCGAGCTCGACCTGGATGATCTTGCCGGGCAACGGGACCAGTTGCCCGGCTGGGCGCGCTACCCGCTGGGGGTCGTTGGTGAATACGTGGGGGGTGGTCATCCGATCACGGGGATCGATCTCGAGCTCGACGGCGCGGTACCGATCGGTGCGGGGCTGTCGAGTTCGGCGGCGCTGTGTTGCGCGGTGACCGTCGCCCTGCGTGACCTGTTCGCACCTGACCTCGACGACCGGGCGATGGTGGAGATCGCGCGGGCGGCCGAGAACGATTTCGCCGGTGTGCCGAGCGGCATCCTCGACCAGTCCGCCTCGATCCTGTGCACCGAGGGTCATGCCCTGTTCCTCGACGTCCGCGCCTATTCGAACGGGGAATCCGGTGCGGTGGAACAGATTCCGTTCGATCTGCGCGCGGCGGGCCTCGCCCTGATCGTCGCCGACACCGGTCAGCCGCACGACCTGGGCGACGGCGAGTACGCCCGGCGCCGGGCCGAGTGTGCGGCCGCCGCGGCCACCCTCGGCGTCCACGCGCTGCGCGATGCCACCGAGCTGAACATGGCGCGCCTGCACGATCCGGTGCTTCGCCGCCGGGCCACCCATGTCGTCACCGAGAACGATCGCGTGCTCGACGTGGTCGCCCGGTTGTGTTCCGGCGCCGACCCGCGCGCCGTCGGCCCCCTGCTCACCGCCTCGCACCGCTCGTTGCGCGACGACTTCGAAGTCTCCACCCCCGCTCTCGATCTGGCGGTCGACGCGGCGCTCGACGCGGGTGCCTACGGTGCGCGGATGGTCGGCGGCGGATTCGGCGGCAGTGTGCTCGCCCTGGTCGAACACACCGATGCCGACCGGATCGGCGTCGCGATCGGCAGGCGTTTCGCGGCGGCGGGTCTGCCGACCCCTCGGGTGTTCCCGGTGGAACCGGGGCCGGGCGCCCGCAAACTGGATTGAACGGTTGCCCAATTGTTCACCCCGTTTCGGGTGTGACGCGGGGCACAGAAGCGCACAGTGGTACCAACCGAAAACAGTTCGGCGGGCGTCGCGGCCCGCGCCGTGTGCACGACGCGCTACCTCGCCCGGTTCCCAGGTCAGGAGGGATCCACTGTGCCGTTCGCCCATTCGCCGTCGACAATGTTCGATGCCGCGTCGTCACTGCGTCTCGACGCGGCTCCGGTCGATTACGCGCTCGTCGCCCTGTATTTCGTCTTCGTTCTCGGCATCGGCCTGATCGCGCGCAGCCGCGTGTCCTCCAGTGTCGACTTCTTCCTGTCCGGCCGGTCACTGCCCGCCTGGGTGACCGGGTTGGCCTTCATCTCCGCCAACCTGGGCGCGGTGGAGATCATGGGCATGTCCGCCAACGGTGCCCAGTACGGCTTCCCCACGTTCAACTACTTCTGGATCGGCGCCGTACCCGCCATGCTGTTCCTCGGTGTGGTGATGATGCCGTTCTACTACGGCTCCAAAGTGCGTTCGGTACCGGAATTCATGCGCCGACGCTTCGGCACCGGGGCGCACCTGGTGAACGCGCTGAGCTTCGCCGTCGCGCAGGTGCTGATCGCCGGGGTGAACCTCTATCTGCTCGGCACGATCCTGAATGTGCTGCTCGGCTGGCCATTGTGGATCTCGGTGGCGGTGGCCGCGGCGATCGTGCTGTCGTATGTCACCCTCGGTGGACTCTCGGCCGCGATCTACAACGAGGTGCTGCAGTTCTTCGTCATCGTCGCCGCGCTGCTGCCGCTCACCCTCGTCGGGCTGCATCGCGTCGGCGGGTGGGACGGGTTGCGGGACAAGGTGAGCGCGTCGCCGGGTGGCGCCGACCAGCTGCACACCTGGCCCGGCAACGCGATGAGCGGGTTCACCGACAACTTCGCCTCGATCATGGGCATCGTGTTCGGTCTCGGTTTCGTGTTGTCGTTCGGCTACTGGACGACGAACTTCGTCGAGGTGCAGCGCGCCCTGGCCACGCATTCGATCGCGGCGGCGCGGCGCACACCCATCATCGGCGCCTACCCGAAGATGTTCATCCCACTGATCGTGGTGATTCCCGGCATGATCAGCGCGGTCCTCGTGCCGCAGATGATCGAGTACAAGCAGCAGGTCGCCGCGAATCCCGACTTCGAGGGCGAGGTCACCTACAACCAGGCGCTGCTGTTCCTGATGAAAGAGGTACTGCCCAACGGGTTGCTCGGGGTGGGGTTGGCGGGTCTGCTCGCGGCGTTCATGGCGGGCATGGCGGCCAACATCTCCGCGTTCAACACGGTGTTCAGTTTCGATCTGTGGCAGCAGTACGTGCGCAAAGACCGGCCGGACGGGTACTACCTGCGGGTCGGCAGGCTGGCCACCGTCGGCGCGACGGTGGCGGCGATCTTCACCGCGTTCATCGCGGGCGGGTTCAGCAACATGATGGACTACCTGCAGACGCTGTTCAGCTTCTTCAACGCCCCGCTGTTCGCCACCTTCATCCTCGGCATGCTGTGGAAGCGGATGACCGCGGCGGCGGGGTGGATCGGCCTGGTCAGCGGCACGCTGGCCGCCATCGCGGTGTTCGTGCTCAACGAGACCGGGGTGACCTCCCTGTCGGGGCAGGGTGCCAGTTTCGTCGCCGCGGGGGTGGCCTTCGCGGTCGACATCGTCGTCAGCGTGGCGGTCACGTTCATGACTCGCCCGAAACCGGCCGCCGAGCTGGTGGGACTGGTGTATTCGGAGACCCCCAAGTCCCTGCGTACCGACGCCGACGCAGACACGCTGCCGTGGTATCAGCGCCCGGTGCTGCTTGCCGGGATCGCGCTGGTGCTGGTGATCGCGCTCAATATCGTCATCGGATAAGGAGTCGTCGCGATGCTTTTCGATATCCGCACCATCATCGGTGCGCTGCTCGGTCTCTACGGTGTGGTGCTCGTCGCCACCTCGTTGCTGCAGGATTCCGCCGCGCAGGACGCGAAAACCGGTGGGGTGGACGTGAATCTGTGGGCCGGTCTCGGAATGGCCGGTGTGGCGGTGGTCTTCGTCGGGTGGGCGCTGATGCGCCCCGTCCAAGTGCCCGAGAAGACGCCGGAGGACCTCACGTCCTAGGCCTCGATCGTGCCCGGAACACCGTCCTGCACAACGAAGGTGGCGCGCGTGCTGACCGGCGCGCCCGGTGAGCGGACGTACGGCAGGACCCGGAAGTCGTTGCGCCACAGCTGGTGATCCAGTTCCACCCGCACATAGCCGCGCTGTTTGTTGTAGAACCGCATGTGCGGGTTGGCGGCCAGCAGGGCGGCGCCGGTGTCGGGGAAGTCCTCGCCGTCGCCGCCCGTGCTGATCGACGTGCCCGTGAATTCGGTTGCCACCACCGGTGATTCGGGGTCGGTGTAATCGCGGTGCAGGTCGGCGACATAGTTCTCGTGGCGGTCGCCGGTGATCATCACCAGGTTGGCCACGTCGTGGTCGACGGCGGCGCCGAGCACGGCGTTGCGGTCGGCGATGTAGCCGTCCCAGGCGTCGGTGCCGAGCAGCTGGTTCGGGCCGGGATCGTAGTCGGATTCGGCCATGGCGACCTGGTTGCCGAGGATCTGCCAGCGCGCGGTGGAGGTGGCGAAGCCGTCGACGAGCCAGTCGCGTTGGGCGGCACCGAGAATCGAGCGCTGCGAGGAGTACCGGTCGGCGCAGTCCAGCACCGCCTTGCCGTCGCCGCAGGCTTGTTCGTCGCGGTACTGCCTGGTGTCGATCATGGTGAACTCGGCCAGGTCGCCGAAGCGGTACCGGCGGTGCAGGCGAATCGACGGACCGGACGGGAGTTGCGCCAGACGCATCGGCTGATGCTCGTACATCGCCTGGAATGCGGCGGCCTTGCGACGCCGGAACAGGAACGGCAGGCGGTGCACGTCGTTGCCGAGGCCGGGATGATCACCGGCCCAGTTGTTGTCGAGTTCGTGGTCGTCGAAGGTGACCAGCCAGGGGAACGCGGCGTGGGCGGCTTGCAGGGGCGCTTCGGCCTTGGCCTGGGCGTAGCGCAGCCGGTACCCGGCCAGGTCGACCGCCTCACCCTCGAGTTGTGGCGGCAGCACGGCACCGCGTCGGGCCACCACCCAGGAGGATTCGTAGATGTAGTCGCCCAGGTGCACGACGAGATCGAGGTCCTCGGCGGCCATGTGGTCGTAGGCGGTGTAGTAGCCCGAGCTCCACGACTGACATGAGGCGAACGCGAACCGCAACCGCTGTGTCGGCCGGTCCGGCGGTGGCGCGGTGCGGGTGCGCCCGACCGGGGAGATCGCCGATCCCGCGCGGAAGCGGTAGAAGTACCAGCGATCCGGCGCCAGACCGCCCACCTCGGGATGCACGCTGTGGCCGAGCGCGCGGGTGGCGACCGCCGCTCCCCGGGCGACGACCTCGGTGAACCGTTCGTCCTCGGCGACCTCGTAGTCGACTGTCACCGGGTCCACCGACATGCCGCCGTATCCGTCCGGGGCCAACGGGTCGGGGGCGAGCCGGGTCCACAGCACCACCCCGTCGGGTGTCGGTTCGCCGGAGGCCACGCCGAGGGAGAACGGGTCACCGAGAAAGCGGGGCGCGGGAAACGGAGCACTGCTCGCCGCCGACACCCCGACCGCCGCCACGATCGACCCGGCCGCGCCGTATCGGAGGAACTGCCGCCGGTCGATCGCCATGCCCCGATCCTAAGCATCCCGCGCCGGGCGGACCGTGCACGCGGGGTAAGGGCTGGTCGCCTGGGCCGAAAGCGGCTGTCGGCGAGGCGGTTTCACCTCGCCGACAGCGCACTCAGCTGTTCGGGTAGGCGCGGGCGGCCAGGCCGAGCGCCACGTCGATCAGGAAGAACCCGAGCAGGCTCAGCCCGAGCAGGGGCACGAACCACCCGATCACCACGGCCGCCGCGACGAGCGGAACCGTGATCCACAGCGACGTCTTGCGTAGCACGCCGCGCCGAGGTGGTATCGGCAGCGAGCGGCCACGGGTGGGTCGCCGCTGCCACCACATCCGGTAGCCGAGCACGATCATGACCACGAGACCGAGCATGATCGCCAGCAGCAACAGCTGGTTGACCAGGCCGAACAGCAGCCCCATGTGGAAGGCGATACCCCAGTTGGTGAGCTTGGCCATCAGCGGCCAGTCGGCGTAGGCGAGTCGATCGGTGACGGTGCCGCTGCCGTCGATCGCCACCGCGTCGATCGTGTAGGTGCCCGGCTTGCGCAGCTCCTTGACCCCGAAAGCGGCGTCCGATTCCGCCGGAACAGTGATCTCGGCCGCCTGGGTGATGCCGTTGGCCCGCGCGACCTCGTAGACCCGGTCGAGTTGTGCGATCCGGAGGTGTTGATCGGCCGGTGCGGGTGTGGTGCTTCCGCCGCTGTGGTGGTCGCCGCCGGTCGTCGCCGGTGCGGCCGCGCCGGGCAGTGCCACGCTCACCGCCGGGGTGGTCCAGCTCATTTCCTCGCGCAGCTTCGTCACGTTCTCACCGGCATAGGCTGACCAGGTCAGACCCGTCGCCGACAGCAGCAGGATCACCGGTAACGTCCACACACCGATCGCGCCGTGCCAGTTCATCCTGCGGCGCTTCGGCTGCGAAAGATCCGGTGCCACCAGCCACCGCGCACCGTTGCGCGCACGACGCTTGCGCACCCGGTTCACCCACAGCACCAACCCGAACAGGGCGATCACCCACAGCCACGAGGCCGCGAGTTCGCTGTAGAGCCGACCGGGTTCACCCAGGTGCAGACTGCGGTGGAACTCGCTGAGCCAGGCCCGCAACGGCAGTGCGCCACCGCTTCCGTAGACCACGGCCTCACCCACCGGTTGGGCGGTGTGCGGGTCGACGAACACCGAGAGGCGCTCGGAATCGCCCAGCGTGGAGTCGCTGAACAACACGCGGGTGGTGTCGCCTTCGCCCGCCGCGGGCGCGACGGCGACCAGCGCCAGGTCGGGCCTGCTGGCCACCGCCGCGCCCACCTGCGCCGACAACGCCTGATCCGGCCCCGAGGTCTGCACCTGCAGCAGATCCCGCGACACGAACCCTTCGATCGTCGGCGCGATCGCATACAGCGCGCCGGTGAGCGCCGCGATCAGGATGAACGGGGCGACGAAGAACCCCGCGTAGAAGTGCAGCCGCATGGCCAAGGGAGCGACCCGCATTCCGCGCCGTGCGCGCGGGCGCCGCTCACCGTCCCCGACCGAACTCTCGGCCGGACGAATATCGGTAATACTCATCATCATTCGTTTCTGCAGTAGCCGAACCCGCTGCTCACCGTTCGCGAGCAGCAGCCATCGCAGGGCATAGCCGACGTCGGTCGGCCGCTGCGATTCACAATCGCAGAGCGCGGGTACAGGCTTGGTGACCAGTGCACGAGAATGCGCACCGGGGAAAAGGTCAGAAGGCGAAGACGAGAGGCGGGGCTCGGGGGCGCAGTGATCGCGCCGTGAGGACGCGCAGGATGACGCGGTCGCGGTGGGTCAGGCGCAGCGGTGCGCGACCGGGAATGCGCGGGGTGCGGTAGCGCTGGGGGAGGGCGCGGGCCAGCAGGGCGCCCGCGGCACGGTAAGCGGCTTCGGCGCCGATGACGACCACCGCGGCGAGGACGGCCGCGACGATGTGGGCCGTCAGCATGCCGAGGCCGAGCGAATCCTGCACGTGGTGTCCGTGACCGGACCAGCTCATCGTGGTGTGACCCACCAGCTGACCACCCAGCAGCACCACCGCGAGCCCGAGCGCGCCATTGCGCACCGGCCCGGCCACCAGCGCGCCGACCACGGCCGACACGGCCGCCAGCAGCACGACCGTTGTGCTGCCCGGCACGGCGCTCCCGGCGGCCAGCCCGTGGGCGGCCAGCGACAACGCACCCGACATCGAGCCCGCACAGGCACCGCGCACGCGCGCGCCGACGGCACGCGACGGCGCGGACGCCTGCCGGAACTCGATGATCACCGGCCGATGATAGAGCACCGCCGAACTGGATCTCGACGGTGTGACGGCATCACTGCCCGTCGATGTCCATCTCGACCAGCGGCTTGCGCAGCAGTTTGCCGGTCGCGTTGCGAGGGAGTTCGTCGAGGAAGATCACTTCGCGCGGCACCTTGTAGCGGGCCAGGTTCTGGCGCACGAAGTCCTTGATCTCGTCGACGTCGCGGGCGGAGTCCGGTCCGGGCACCACGAACGCGCGCAACCGCTTCCCGTAGTCGCGGTCGTCGACACCGACCACGGCCGCTTCGAACACGTCGTGACGGCCCGCGATGAGGTTCTCCACTTCCAGCGGGAAGACGTTCTCACCGCCGGAGACGATCATGTCGTCGTCGCGGCCGTCGATGTAGAGCAGGCCGTCTTCGTCGAAATGGCCCACGTCACCGCTGGACATCATGCCGTCGACCATCTCCTTGGTCCGACCGTCGGTGTACCCGGTGAAGGCGAAACCGTTGTCCACGAAAATCGTCCCGGTGACATTCGGCTCGGTGATGGGCTTACGGTTCTCGTCGAGCAGCACGATGCGGATACCGACCGGCGGCTTGCCCGCGGTGGTCGGCGACTTGCGCAGGTCCTCGGGGGTGGCCACGGTCATCACCGCGCATTCGGTGGAACCGTAGAGGTTGTAGAGGCTGTCGCCGAAGTAGTCCAGGCAGCGGGTCACCACATCGGGGGCGATGGCCGAACCGGCCGCGAAGATCACCTTGATCGTCGACGGGTCGTACTTCGCCAGGATCTTCTCGTCCAGGTCGAGGATGCGCTGCAGCATCGTCGGCACCACGACCAGCGAGTCCGCCCGGTACTTCACGATATTGGCCAGGGTCTGCTCGGGATCGAACTTGCGCTGCTGGAAGATCACCCGGTTGCCCAGCGCGAGCCCGAGGGTGAACTGCGACAGGCCGGTGCCGTGGAAGATCGGCGCCGCCATGATCATGGTGCCGTTGTAGGGCAGCGGCACCCGGTCGACGAACTGGGCCGAGGCGAACGGGCTCACCTTGTCGCGCGGCGCGCCCTTGGGGGTGCCGGTGGTGCCGCTGGTCAGGATGACCATGCCGCCCGGCTTGCTCGGCGGCGTCAGCGGTTCGACCGAGCGCCCCGAGCTCAGCGACTCGACCGTCGGGATCGCCGGATCCATACCGTGCGCCTCGTCGACCCAGGTCAGGATGCGCGGGATCTCGGCGGGAATGGCGCTCATGAGATCCATGAACTCGCTGTCGTGCAGCACCGCCTTGACCTTCTCGCGGGTGGCCACATCGGCGAACTGCGGTTTGGCGAACCCGGTGTTCATCAGGACCGCGCGCACACCGAGCTTGCCCGCCGCGAGCAGGCTCAGCACCATGCCGCGGTGATCACGCGCCAGCACCGCGATGACATCGCCCTCGGTGATGCCGTTGGCGCGCAGCCCACGGGCCAGGGCGCTCGACTGCTCGTCGAGCAGGCCGAAGGTGAGCTCGCCACGTTCATCGACGATCGCGCCCGCACCGGGTCGCGTCTGGGCAGCGTGCATCACCACCCCGGCGAACGGGCCGAATTTCGACACATTGCGGAACGAGCGTGCGGCATGGTCGAGGCGCAGCGGGTTGAACAGCTTGCGATCGACCATGACCTTGACGCCGAGGGCGAAATCGCCCGCACGCCGAGCCGTGCCGCCTAGCGCGGGCAGAGACAGAGACATCGAACAGCCTTTCGGCAGACCGAGCCCGCGTCACCGCGGGGCCGGACCGCGTCTTCGAGATCCAGTGCTGGTGCTAACAATAGCAAGCACGAGGCTCTCGCTGTGTCGCCCGTCTCAGCGATGAGGCATCACTGTGACACCTCATAATCGACGAGCACCTTGCGCAGGATCTTGCCGGTGGCGTTGCGGGGCAGTTCCTCGACGAACACCACCTCGCGCGGCACCTTGAACCGGGCCAGGTTCTCCTTCACGTGGGCCTGCAGCACGGCGGCCTCGGGCGACTGGCCCGGCTCGGGAACGACGAAGGCGCGCAGGCGCTTTCCGAATTCCGGGTCGTCGACGCCGACCACCGCCACATCGAACACCTGCGGGTGCTCGATCAGCAGGTTCTCCACTTCCTGCGGGTACACGTTCTCGCCACCGGAGACGATCATGTCGTCGTCGCGGCCGTCGACCATGAGCAGGCCGGACTCGGTGAAATGGCCCATGTCGCCGCTGGACATGAAGCCGTCGATGATCTGCTTGTGCCTGCCGTCGGTGTAGCCCTCGAACGGGGCGCCGCTGCGCACGAAGATGCGGCCCTTGGCGCCGGGTTCGCGGACCGGCTGGTCGTTCTCGTCGTAGAGGCGGACCTCGCAGGTGATGGGGGAGCGGCCGACCGTGCCCGGCGCTTCCGCCAGCTCGGCGGGATTGGCGATGGAGGCGATGGCCACCTCGGTGGAACCGTAGAGGTTGTAGAGCACCGGACCGAACGCCTCGGTGGCCCGGACGCACAGCTCCGGGGTGAGCGCCGACCCGGCGAACAGGATGACCTTCAGCGACGACAGGTCGTACTTCGCGCGGACCTCGGCGGGCAGTTCGGTCATCCGGTGCAGCATGGTCGGCACGCAGACCAGCATCTCCACCTTGTGCTCGGCGATCGCGGCCAGCGTGGCCTCGGCGTCGAAGCGGCGGCGCATCACGATCTTGTTCGACAGGATCGTGCCGACCAGCCAGGTGCCGAGACCCGTGCTGTGGAAGATCGGGGAGACGATCATCATCACGCCGCGCTTGGGGAAGGGCACCCGGTCGACGAACTGCGCGGTGGCCATCGGCGTCACCTTGGTACGCGGCGCGCCCTTGGGCAGGCCGGTGGTGCCGCTGGTGAGGATGATGAAGCCGCCCGGCTTGCTCGGCGCGGGCAGCGGCTCGGCGGTGTTGGCGGCGATCAGGTCGTCGAAGGTGGTTGCGCCCTCGGGGATCTCGGCGCCCGCGTCGACCCAGGTGAGGTAGCGCGGCAGATCGGCGGGCAGGGCGTCGAGCAGGCCGAGGAACTCGCTGTCGTGCAGGACCGCGCGCACCTTCTCGCGCTCGCACACCTCGGCGAACTGCGGTTTGGCGAAACCGGTGTTCATCAGCGCGATGCGCGCGCCGAGCTTGCCCGCCGCGATCATCGACATGATGAGACCGCGATGGTCGCGGGCCAGCACCGCGATCACCATGCCCTCGCTGATCCCAGCCGCCTGCAGGCCACGTGCCACGGCCGTGGACTGGTCGTCGAGTTCGCGGTAGGTGAGTTCGCCGCGCTCGTCGGCCAGGGCGACCTGGTCGGGGGCGACGCGAGCCGAGTGCCGGACCAGGGTGGCCTGCGGGCCGTAGATCTTGGACTCTTTCATCGTCCGCAGGGTCTCGAGCGGCTTGGTGGGATCGGAGACGCCACGCGAACGCAGAACACCGAGGGCTTTCACCGTTTCGAGAAGATGGGCCACGCTCACTCGTCTACCTCCACACATCGTTGGTCTTCGCTGCTCACGGTAGCAGTGTGGTGGCCTGCATCACAGTGTCAAATCAGGACAATTGGGACAATTCCCAATCATCGCTGAGCGCTGGCCAACGCCGCCAGCAGTGGAACCAGCCTGCCTTCGGGCACCTCGAACCGGCCGAGCCCGGCGGTCTGCAACCAGCCGACGGCCGCGAGCTGACGCAGATGCTGATAGATCTCGGCCGAGGTGCCGAGCTCGGCGATGGCCGCCAGATCGGCGGCGGTGCGACGCCCGTACACGATCTCGCGCAGCAATCGCAGGCGGACGGGATCGGCAAGGGCGGCAAGGCAATTGGCCGCTTCGATGGTCCAGATGTCGCCGACGATGGCGTCGGTGGCGTACTGCGCCTGCCAGTCCACCCGCTCGCCCGTCGGCAGCTTCAGGGCGCCCGCGAGCAGGACCCCGCCGTTGCGGTCGCCCGCCTCGTCGAACTCCGCCCGCAACCGTGCCACCGCCCATGGCAGCCGCTCGTCGGGGTGCGGGGTGCCTTCGAGGGCGGCGACCCGCCGCTCCAATGCCTCGAGTCGCTCGTCCAGATCCACGCGGTCAACCTACGCCACCGCCGGACCGACCGTTGCCGGACGCGAACACCCCCGGACCCGCGCGGGTCCGGGGGTGTCGTCACCGACGAGAATCAGCGCGTGACGGCGCCGAACGACGGCTGCTGGATGTGGCCGAGTCGGTAGGCGTACCCGTCCGGCTGACCGGCATCGGGCCAGCGGTGCCACAGGCTGCCGTACACGGCGGCCACGATGAGGCCACCGCCGGTGTTCAGCGGCGCGGTGCGGATGGTGGTGTCGACCGGGACGTCCATGTGCTCGGTGAGTACGGCGGTGCCGCTCTGCCCGTTCGACAGATTCAGCCACATCACCTCGAGCTTGGCGCCGTTCTGGTTCGGCGAGATGGTGCCCGGGCCGCCGAAGAAGCCGAATCGGAAACCGTCGATGTCGAGCGCGATGCCCGAGCCGTACACGCCCGGGCCGGTGCCGTTCTGGCCGATATCGGAGGTGGCGGGGATCTGGAACGGCTGCGCGGGCAGTGCCACGTCGACCGTGCCCTCGGCGACGAGCTGGTCGAGCGCGGCGAGCGCACCCGGGTTGTCGGCGACCGAGGTGCGCAACTGGGACACGGCGGCGGCGACGTCGACGGTCTCGGTGGGCTCGGCCGCGGCGGGACCGGCGAAAACAAGGGCGATGGCGGCCGAAGTCGCGGCTACCGCGGTGGTGAAACGACGCATGAAACTCTGCATGACCAGCTCTCCTAGAGTATTCCTGGTACAGCTTTTCCTGTCGTTGGCACCGTAACGGAGACCTGGATCACGTTTATCGCCCGCCCCCGGGAAAACCCATTTCAGGGCATCGGCGCGACATTCACCTTGTATCCGCGATACAACTCGGGTTTCGCGGTGAGCACCGGCATGTCGAGATTCTGCGCGGTGAAAACGACCGGGGCGATGAGCGGCCAATCGGTGTGATTGTCGGCGATCGGAACCGTGGTTCCGGTGCGAATGGCACCGGCCGCGTCGAGTTCGGCCCACCGCACCGCGACCCGATTGTCGAGCAGGCGGCCGAGTTCGTCGACATTGTCGACCGCGCGCATGGCGGCCATCAGGCTCACCGTCGGCACGACCATGATGCGGCGCTGCTGGGTGAACTGGCGCATGATCACCTGCCCGAACAGCGGGGACAGGGCGAGTGAGGTGAGGGCGGTGTGGTCGGCGACGCTCACCGGCGGCTCGCGCTCGTGCCGTCGAGCGCGCCCATCACCTTGCTCAATTTCGCCTCCGCCTCGGCGATGTCCTCGGCGGAATGCTGTTTGATCCGGTCGTCGAGTCTGCCGAGGATCTGTTCGCGCAGGTCGTCGTTGAAATAGGCGGGCGGCAATGCCGCGTGCCGCAGGACTTCCGCCGGTACCACTGCGACCAACTCTTTCCCCTCCCTGGTGACGATCACCGGTCGTCCGCTCGCGGACACCCCGTCGAAAACACTACCGAGCTGACCACGTAATTCGGTCAGCGGGACACTCTCGTAATCGGCCATATCCCACTGTACATCGGTGTGTACAGTCCGGCGGCGACAATCGGCTCGCCGGAAATCCGGCGAGGCGAGGGCGATCAGGCGACCTTGCGGGCCGGTTCGCTGCGGTACCGGGTGACGGGACCATCGATGCCGAGCAGTCGCCACGTCAGCCGCGACACCGGGTTCATCAGGCCGCTGTTGGTGGCCAGGGCGCGCACGTCGCCGAAGATGTTGCGCATCGTGCTCTGCGATTCCGGGCTCGCCCAGTAGGCGTCGCGCATCACCTCGGCGGGGATGTCGAACTTCTCGACGAACTCCTTGGGCGGGGTCATGATCATGTCGAGCATGATCCGCATCGCGATCGGGAACAGCACCGACAGCAGTGATTTGGTGACCACGTTCATGCCGGGCACGTTGCGGCGCAGGTACTCGTGCGCGAAGGAGATGTGGCGGGCCTCCTCGGCCACGTGGATCTGCATGACCCGCCGCACCATCGGGTGCAGGTCCACACCGCCGCGCAGCAGCGACTTCTGCAGGTGGTCGATCGGTTCCTCGCCGCCGAGGATCATCGTGAAGAACAGCTCGGGGAAGTACTTGACGGCGGGCCAGATGATCATCGTCAGCTTGCGATCGATCGTGCCCATGCCGATCACGTCGCCGTAGCCGATGCGGTTGATCATCTCCTGGAACATCATCGTGTGGTTGCACTCTTCGGCAGCCTCGTGCGTGACGTACCGGAATTCCGGGTCACCGTTGGGCACCGAGATCAGGTACTGCATCAGGCCGCGGATGAGCAGCTGCTCGAAATCCAGGCCGACTTTGGCGATGCCCGCCTGGCGCCACATGCCGATGGCGATCTGCTTCTCGAGCGGCTGCGCCTTGTACCAGGGGTGACGGCCCAGCGGGTCCTCGTCGGGCATGATCCAGCGCGGGTCGTCGCTGTGCACGGCGAACTCGGGGGAATCCCAGTCGATGTCGACATAGGGATCGAAGTGCCGGTTCACCGAGCCTTCGGAGAGGTTGCGCAGGATCTCGTGGTATTCGGGATCGGTCGCGGTGTTCTTGGCTGTCGACAGCATCAGCGGTGTCTCCTTCGTGTGGCGCAGCTCGCACGTTATATGAGACCCGGGGTCTCAGACAAGTGCCGACTCGCCGCAGGACGAGACTGCTCCACGGAATCCCGTCACCCGCCGCATACCGCCGCACACGAACTCGTGCTGCGCACCAGCGACGGACGCCGGGCCGCGCTCGCGCTGCGACCACGCACGGTCCTACCCGACGGCGCGCACTGGGACGCGGCACTCGGCGAGTTCGTATTGCCGTACCAGGTGGTTCGTTAGTCGGACGACCCCGACGCCACCCTCCTGCACTTCCTCGATACGACCTACGCCGCCGCTGCCGACCTGGCCGATTGGGATCGGGCGCTGCTCGAGGTGAACCCGCATCGCCTGGACCGCCGCCTTCACGCCGACGGCACGGCGACCATCTGAGGTCACTCCCGTTCGGCGGTCTTCTCCGCTGTTTCCCGTCGCTGTCGATAGAGCAGAATGCCCGCCGCGACCAGCCAGATCACCGCGTAGACGACCGCCCGCATCGCACTCCAGTTCGCGACGAGCAAACCGATCGCCGCGCCACCGGCTGCGCCGAGGATGATGACGGCATTCGGCTTCGAGTTCTTCCCCACGGTGGGGATCATCGCACGTCGATGAGTTTCGTGCGTTCGTGTCGTCGGTACCGGTACCGAACGCGAATGGGAGACATGGTCATGGACGATGCGCAGGTACAGAATTGGGTGCGAGCCGAGCGGCTCGCCCTCGCCGACTTTCTCGAAGATCTCACCCCCGGCGAATGGGCCACCCCGTCGCTGTGCCCGGGTTGGACCATCCACGACGTCCTCGCCCATGTCAGCACCACCGACACCCTGCGCGAGACCCTGGTGGCCGTCCTGCGCGCCAAGGGCAACTGGAACCGGATGAACGCCGACCTGGCCACGACCCGCGCCGCCCGCCACACCCCGGCCGAACTGCTCACCGAACTCCGCGCCTTCGCCGACTCGACCCGCCGCGCACCCGGCGCGGGCGTCCTCGACCCCCTGGTCGACATCATCGTCCACGGCCAAGACATCGCCCGCCCCCTCGCGCGCCCATACGAAACCCCCGTCGACCGCGTCGTCCCCGCCCTCGACTACGCCATCGCCAGCCGCTTCTACGGCGCCGAGAAACGTTTCCGCGCAACCCGATTGACCGCCACCGACACCGACTGGACCTACGGCGAAGGCCCCGAAGACATCAAAGCCCCCGCCATCGACCTGCTACTTCTCGCCACCGGTCGGCCAGCTTAGCCAACCGACCGCTTCATGCATGTCTTACAAGAAAAGTGTCACACTCATGCGCTGATCGATTGGCTCGGCGAGCGAATCGAGATGGCGTGGCTGACCTCAGCGCTGGCCGAGGTGGAACTCGTCCGGGCGGTCCGGGTGGCCGCGCCCGCTGATTTGATCAATGTGCCCGCCGTGCTGGCAAGGGGGGATCGCGTGGAGATCGATCCGATTGTGCGGGCGAATGCCGCTGCGATGTCACCGCCGTCGATCCGCGGCCACGATGCGATCCATCTCGCGACCGCGCTGGAGCTCGCCGCCGATCTGACGGCATTGGTGACCTTCGACAAGCGCCTGGGCGAAGCGGCCGAAGCTGCAGGCTTGAACTGGGAGTCTCCGGGTTCGTCGAGGTGAGCTACGAATACGAAACCGGTGCGGATCCGCGTGATCCGCACCGGTTTTCGCTAACCGATCACTTCAGTTCGGCGCTCGTCTTGCCGAGGACGCGGCGGGCGACGATGAGCTGCTGGATCTGCTGGGTGCCTTCGAAGATGTCGAGGATCTTCGAGTCGCGGCCCCACTTCTCCAAGAGCAGGCGCTGGGAGTAGCCGACGGCACCGGCCAGTTCCACGGCCTTGAGGGTGACGTCGGTGCCGGTGCGGCCCGCCTTGGCCTTGGACATCGAGGCCTCGAGCGAGTTCGGCTTCTTGTTGTCGGCCATCCACGCGGCACGCAGGGCGAGCAGGTAGGCCGCCTCGTAATCGGCTTCCATACGCAGGAATTCGGCCGCGGCGGCGTGCTGGTTCATGGCGGGGGTGTCGTAGGAGATGTCGACACCGGCCTCGGTGAGGATGGTGCGCAGTTCTTCGAGCGCGGCGCGGGCGACACCGATGGCCATGGCGGCCACGAGCGGGCGGGTGTTGTCGAAGGTCTGCATGACCCCCGCGAAACCCTTCTCCACGTTGACTTCCGGCGACCCGAGGATGTTGTCCTTCGGAATGCGGCAGTCCTGCAGCAGCAGCACAGCGGTGTCGGAGGCCTTGATGCCGAGCTTGTGCTCGAGCCGCGCCACCGACAGACCCGGAGCGTCACGCGGGACGACGAACGACTTGATCGCCGCGCGGCCCAGGTTCTTGTCGACCGTCGCCCACACCACGATGTGGGTGGAGCGTTCACCGGCGGTGACGAAGATCTTCTCGCCGTTGAGCACCCACTCGTCACCGTCGAGGACGGCGGTGGTCGACACCGCGGCCGAGTCGGACCCGAACGACGGTTCGGTGATGGCCATCGAGGCCCACACCTTGCCGAAGCGTTCCAGCTGCTCGTCGGTGGCGACGGCCGCGATCGCCGCGTTGCCGAGTCCCTGGTAGGGGATGGTCAGCAGCAGGCCGACATCGCCCCACGCGGTTTCGAGGGTGTTCATCAGCGACGACATGTTGCCGCCGTTGGCGTTGGCCGTCAGCAGCTCGGGCGCGGCGTCACCGCGACCGCCCGAGGCACCGCCGATCTGCTGGGTGCCCGAGTCGGCGAGGCCCTCGACCATGGCCGACATGGTGTCGAGTTCGACCGGGTACGCGTGCTCGGCGAGGTCGTACTTGCGCGAGATCGGACGGAAGATCTGGGCGGCGACCTGGTGGGCCTGGTTGGCGCTCGCCTTCAGCTTCTTGGGGAGTTCGAGATTGATCATGTAAGGGTTCTCCTAGGAGAGATAGCCGATTCGCGGCCCGCCTTGATTCTGGACCGACGGAGCGATGGAGCGAAGCGACTGAGCGGAGGAGGGAAGAATCAAGGCCCGTAAGGGCCGCGAATCCGCGCGCGCCGATTACACGAGCACGATGCCCTCGGCGACGCCGATGGCCCGAAGATCGCGATACCAGCGCTCGACCGGGTGCTCCTTGGTGAAGCCGTGGCCACCGAGCAACTGCACACCGTCGAGGCCGATCTGCATGCCCTTGTCGGTGGCGAGCTTGCGCGCCAGCGCCGCCTCACGGGCGAACGACAGGCCCTGCTCCGCGCGCGAGGCGCCGCGCAGCGTCACCAGACGCAGGCCGTCGAGCTCGATCGCGATATTGGCGACCATGAACGCCACCGCCTGGCGGTGCGAGATCGGCTCGCCGAACGCCTCGCGCTCGTTGACGTAGGGGATCACGTAGTCGAGAACGGCCTGCCCGGTGCCGACCGCGAGCGAGGCCCAACCGAGGCGGGCCAGCTGCACGGCGTCGGCGTATTCGGCCGCGCGGGTGGCGGCGTCACCGTCGCCGAGGATCGCGTCGGTGCCGATCGCGACGTCGTCGAGGATGAGGCGACCGAGACCGGCGGCACGCAGACCCATGCTCGGATCGGCCTCCACCACCAGGCCCGCCGCGTCGGACTCGACGATGAACAGCGCCGGGCGTCCGTCGAGTTCGGCGGCGACCAGGAACAGTTCGGCGTCGGCGGCCGCGGGGACCAGGCTCTTCACGCCGTTGAGGCGGTAGCCGCTGGGGGAGCGGGTGGCCTTGGTCTGCAGGGCGAACGGGTCGAACAGGGCGCGCGGCTCGCTGATGACCACCGAGGCCTGCGGCACGTTCTCACCGGTGAAGGCGGGCAGGTAGGTGCGCTGCTGGGCGTCGGTGCCCCACTGCGACAGCGCCACGGCCACACCGCTGGGCGCGAGGATCGGCAGCGCCAGACCCATGTCGCCGTAGGCGAGGGCCTCGGCCACCAGCGAATTGGTGACCGCACCGCGCTCGGCGGCCGCGCCCTCGAGCTCCTCGGGCACGTTGATCAGGGTGATGCCGAGTTCGGCGGCACGGTCGAGCAGGTCGCGCGGGGCCTTGGCGGCGGCGTCGGCCTCGTAGGCGGCGGGACGCAGGATCTCCCCGGCGAAATCCTTCACCGTCTCGACGATCATCTTCTGATCGTCGGTGGGGGTGAGGTCGAAGTAGTCCTTGGTCTTGGCCTCGTTGTCGGGCAGCCGCTTGGGCTGGCCGCCACCGGCGACCTTGCCGAAGGTACGGGTGGCCGCGCCGAGCGTGCGGAACCCGGTCTTGGTGCCCTCGTAGGTGATGCGCTCGATGGGCTTGCGCAGCCCGTACCTACCGGCGAACTCCGACCCGGTCACGGTCGTCAAAGCACGCATCGCGGCGCCCATCCAGTCCCGTTTGGGCTGGTTGAGGCCGACCGCGGACGTGTCGTTCGGACGTCGCTTCGTCGCGCTGTCTCGAGTGCTCATCATCACCTGATTTCCTCGGCTGTCGGGACGCTCCGTGGCCCCACTATCTTACTCTCCGGTAAGACTATCTTACTCTGGAGTAAGAAGTGCAAGGACGAACCGCGAAATCGCCGGATTCTGTCACGCTGCACAGGTGCGCGTCCTGGTATCGGTCTTCGCGCTCGTCCTGCTGGTGACCTCGGGCCGCTACGGCTACCACCGCGACGAGCTGTATTTCCTCGCGGCGGGCAGACGGTTGGACTGGGGGTATCCGGACCAGCCGCCCTTCGTGCCGTTTCTCGCGCGGGTGATGTCGGCGATCGATCCCGACGCGCTGTGGGTGCTGCGGTTGCCCTCGGTCCTCGCCGCGACGGTGGTGGTCGGGTGCGCGGGCGCGATGGCCGGTGTGCTCGGTGGCGGGCGGGGCGCTCGGCTGCTCGCGGCCGGGGCGGTCGCGAGCGCGGCGCTGGTGCAGGCCGCCGGGCACCTGTTCGGCACGACGGTGTTCGACCTCGCGGTGTGGTCGGTGGTGTGCCTGCTCGTGCTGAAACTGTTTCGGGTGCAGGGGGACGCGTCGTTGGCGACCGGGACCGGCGATCCGCGCCAGTGGCTGCTGATCGGTGTGGTCGTCGGTGTCGGACTACTGAACAAGGTGCTGTTGATCGTGCCGGTCGTGGCGCTCGTGGTAGCCCTATTGCTCACCGGCCAGCGAAAGATGTTCGCCACCAAGTTCTTTCCGTGTGCTGTCGGAGTCGGCGCGCTGCTTGCCCTGCCCTATCTGTGGTGGCAGGCGCGCAACGGCTGGCCACAGTGGGAGCTGAGCCGAGCCATCGCGGGCGGTTCGTCGGGGACCTCGGATTCCCCGATCATGTTCGTGCTCTTGCAGTTCGGCCTGTTCGGTCCGCTGCTGGCGCCGCTGTGGGTCTACGGGCTGTGGCGGCTGTGGCATTCGCGGTACCGCGCGTTCGCGGTGTCCTACGTCCTGCTTTTCGTGCTGTTCCTCGTGACCGGTGGCAAGGCCTACTACCTCGGCGGAATGTATCCCGTGCTGCTCGCGGCCGGATCGGTCGGCCTGGCCGGTTGGCTCGGGCACACCGGAAGACGCTGGTTCGCAGTGTCTTCCGTGATCGCGCTCAACGCGGTCATGTCCGCCTCCCTGTTCTTGCCGGTGTTACCCATCGAGGCGGTCCCGCACTCGCCGACCCTGGCGATCAACTACGACGCGGGCGAAACCATCGGCTGGCCACGCTATGTCGAACAGATCGCCGCCGCCCGCCCACCCGGCGCTTCGATCCTCACCGCCAACTACGGCGAAGCGGGCGCCATCGAACACTTCGGTCCCGAATACGACCTGCCCACACCGCATTCCGGCCACAACGCCTACTGGTGGTGGGGTCCGCCGCCGGATACGGCGACGGAGGTCCTCGCCGTTGGCATCGACCGCGACCGGCTCACCGAGCTCTGTGCGAGTGTCGAACCCCGGGGCGTTCTCGACAACGGCCTGGGGATCGACAACGACGAACAGGGCGAACCGATGTTCCTCTGCGGCAATCCACTTCGTCCCTGGTCACAGGTATGGCCGGAGCTGCGCAACCTCGGCTGAGTCACTGTCGGTCCGACAGCCTCTGTTCGCCGGTGCTGCGGGCAGATCGTGGGATTCAGAGCCCGTGCCGGTCCAGGAAGTCGGTCAGCAGTTTCTGCCACTCCTCGGGCCGCTCGACCATGACCACATGTCCGGCCGCGATCTCCGCGTACTCCGCGCCCGGGATCGCGGCGGCGAGTGTTCGTGAGTTCGCCGGGTTTACGAGCAGGTCGGCGGTGGTCGCCACGACGAGCGTCGGCACCGCGATCGCGGCGAGATCGGCGGTGGTGTCGACGGTTTCGACCAGCGCGGCCTGCGCGCGGGTCCCGCCGGGGATCGCGGCGGCGGTCTGGCGGACGACATCGTCGACGATGTCGGCGGGCAGACCGTTCACGAAGTCGGTGGAGAAGCCGGTGAGCAGGGCCAGGCGGGCGAAGGCCTCGTGCGCGCCCCGGTCGAGGAGGTCCTGCCAAGCCTGCACGGCGAGGCGGGCGCGATGGTCGGGTGTGGCCAGGCCCGCGGTGAGCAGCAGCCCCGTGACCCGCTCGGGATGGCGGGCGGCGGCACGCACGGCCACCGCGGTGCCGAGGGAGAAACCGACGATGGTGAAGGTCTCGACGCCCGCGTCGACAGCGGCCGTGACGAGCGCGTCGGCGAGGGCGTCGAGCGTCAACGGGGTGTCGTCGCCGGGGTAATCCGAGGCGACCACGGTGTGACCGGCGGCGAGCGCGGGGATCACGGGGCCGAAATTGCTCTCGATGCCACCGCCCGCGCCGTGGGCGAGCACGATGCCGGGGCCGGAGCCGTGAACGGTGGTGTGCAGCGGAATTGTCGTCATGACGGCGACGTTAGGGATTGACATGGGTGTGAAGGTCAAGCCGAACGTGCCGGTGATCACATGCTGATCGGCGAACTCGCGCACCGCACCGGGGTCGCCACCCGGCTGCTGCGGTACTACGAGGAGCAGGGTCTGCTGCGTCCGCGCCGCGACACCAACGGCTATCGCAGTTATCCCGAGGCAGCGGTCGCCCGAGTCGCCCGTATCCGCGATCTGCTGGCGGCGGGCCTGAACACCGAGGAGATCGCCGACCTGCTCCCGTGCGCCGAGCACGACGGACCGGTCCAGGCCTGCGAGAAGTCGGTTCGCATCATGGCCGATCGAACCGCCGAGCTGGACCGACGCATCGCCGACCTCGACCGTCAGCGTTCGCGCCTCGCCGCCCAGCTCGACGCCAGTCTCGCGAACAACGGCGCACCGATCCAGAGTGCGAGCGGCTAGGCCGACACGCTTCGGGCGGCACCACCGACCGTGGTCGGCCGACCCGTCCTCGCACCGCCCGGACGTCCAGGGCGGCGTCGAACTCATTCGCGTACGTAGAACCGCAGCGTCAGATAGGCGGTGACCGCCGCGAAGACGATGCCGACGGGGGCGATGGTCAGGGCGACCACCGCGATGTCGTCACCGGTGATGCGCGGGAACACATTGCTGTCGAACAGCGGGCCGAGCGCCCGATCGATCACCAGCGGACGCGCGATCACCAATCCGAGAACGGCGAGCACCGAACCAACGAAGGCGGCCGCGACCGCCTCGAGCAGGAACGGGAGCTGGGTGTACCAGCGTGTCGCGCCGACCAGGCGCATGATCCCGACTTCCGTGCGCCGGGTGAACGCCGCGATCTGCACCATATTGAGCACCAGCAGCATCGCGGCCAGCGCCATCACCAGTGCCAGCCCGAACGCGGCGTTGCGCAAACCGTCGAACAGGCTCACCAGGCGGTCGACGATCTCCTTGTCGTTGGCGACGATCCGCACACCCTCGCGAGTCGCGAACGAGTCGTAGATGTGCTGGTACTGATCGCCGTCGGTCATCTTCACCCGCAGCGACGCGGGCAGGGGAGAATCGGTGATGTACTGCACCATCTCCGGCTGGTCCTCGAACAGCTTCTTGGCCTCCTCCAGCGCGTCGGCGCGGTTGAGGAACTGCACGCTCTCCACCCCGGAGGTCTGCTTCATGTCGGTGAGCAGAGACTTGCACGGCTCGGCGGCGCAGTCGGGATCGGTCTCGGACACCACGTCGTCGAGGTAGAAGCGCACCTCGAGGCGGCTGATGAAGAAGTTCTCGGTCTTGTCGGCCATCCGCACCGACAACATGCCGCCGCCGAGCATCATCAGCGACACCGCGGTGGTGAGGATCATCGCGACCGTCATGGTCAGATTGCGGCGCAGGCCGTCGACGACCTCGGTGAACAGGAAACTCAGTCGCATTATCGCCCCACCCCGTAGACACCGGTCGCCTCGTCGCGCACGAGTCTGCCGTGGTCGAGTTCCACCACCCGCCTGCGCATCGCGTCGACGATGTGGTTGTCGTGGGTGGCCATCAGCACGGTGGTGCCCACCCGGTTGATCCGCTCGAGCAGCGCCATGATGTCGGCACTGGTCTCGGGGTCGAGGTTGCCGGTCGGCTCGTCGGCCAGCAGCACCAGCGGTCGGTTGACGAACGCGCGCGCGATCGCCACGCGCTGCTGCTCACCGCCCGACAGCTCCGAGGGCAACCGATTGCCCTTACCGCCGAGCCCGACCATGTCGAGCACCTCCGGCACGGTCCGCTCGATGAACTGACGGCGTTTGCCGATCACCTCCAGTGCGAACGCTACGTTCTGCTCCACCGTCTTCTGCTGCAGCAGTCGGAAGTCCTGGAACACGCACCCGATGCGCTGACGCAGTTTGGGCACCTTGCGCCCCGGTAACCGGTCGACCCGGAAGTCGGCCACCCGGATCTCCCCGGAGGTCGGCGCCTCCTCCTTGAGCAGCAGTCGCATGAACGTCGACTTGCCGGAACCGGACGGGCCGATGATGAAGACGA
This sequence comes from Nocardia caishijiensis NBRC 108228, assembly GCF_001612825.1. Lineage (GTDB taxonomy): Bacteria > Actinomycetota > Actinomycetes > Mycobacteriales > Mycobacteriaceae > Nocardia > Nocardia caishijiensis. The sequence goes on from NZ_BDBE01000035.1 coordinate 46,794, forward strand.
ACTCGCCCTTGTCCACCTCGACGGAGACGTTGTCCAGCGCGGGCCGCGTCGACGTTTTGTACGACTTGGAAACGTTGCGCATGGTGATCACGAGGAGCCAGTGTAGCCAGCGGGCTGCTCGTGACGGGTGCCCCGACGACGTCGGCGGGGCGCTACTGGGTGGGATTCACCCAGGACGGAACCGAATTGATCAGCGTCACCGGCTCGGTGGTCGTGCCGTCGGCCGGTTTCACGAACAGGTAGACGACGAAGGTCGAGACCCAGGTGGCGATCAAGATCGCCGTGGACTTACGCGGTTTCACTGATTCCTTCCTTACGCAGGGCGGCCGCCACGCGCACGCGCAGCTCACGCCCCACCTCGAATTGTTTGCCTGGCAATGTGCGGGCAACCATCCGAATGTTCATCTCGTCCAGCGAGAGGTCCTCCACGCCCATCACCGACGGCTCGTCGAGCAGTAGCGGTTTCAGGCGGGCGTCCTGGTAGGCCTTGGTGCACACCTCGTGCAGCACCTCGTTGATCTTGTTGATGTCGGCTTGGGCCGACACCGGGACGTCGATCGCGGCGCGTGCCCAGTCCTTGGACAGGTTGGTCACCTTCACGATCTGGCCGTTGGGGATGGTGATCACCTCGCCGTCGGCGTTGCGCAGCGTGGTGATGCGCAGGGTCACGTCCTCGACGGTGCCCTCGGCCGGGTCGGCCGAGCCGGTGACCGCGATCTGCACCACGTCACCGAAACCGTATTGGCGTTCGGTGATGAGGAAGAACCCGGCGAGGATGTCCTGCACGATGCGCTGGGCACCGAAACCGAGCGCCGCGCCGAGCACCGCCGCGGGCGCGACCAACCCGGTCACCGAGAAGCCCAGGCGCCGAAGCACTTCCATACCGACCAGCACATACACGATGGTCAGCACGACCCAGGTGATGACCTGGGCCAGGGCGTGCCGGTGCTTGGCCGCCTCGGTGCGGACCAGGGCGTCGCTGGAGTGGAACGAGGCGTCGATCTTGGTGGTCACCCGGTCGCGCACGAACGCCGCGAACCGGCCGAACAGCATCGCCCCGACGACTAGTAGGACGATCTCGAGGCCGCTGGAACGCAGCCAGGCGGTGATCTCCGAGCCGCCGTTCATCGCGAGCACAGCGTTCATCGCACCGCCTCATGAGCGGCGCGCAGGCACAGTTCCGGTTCGTTCGAACACACACCAGAAAGGTTACAGGCCGGTCACGGCGCGTCGTCAAACGTGAACAACGACACCATCGGCGAGCGAATCGCTGGCTATGCGTCGCCCTGTTCGCGCATGCGCCACCGGATTCCGGACTCGATGAACCCGTCGATGTCACCGTCGAGCACCGCCGAGGGGTTGTTGACCTCATAGTTGGTGCGCAGATCCTTGACCATCTGGTACGGGTGCAGCACGTAGGAGCGCATCTGGTTGCCCCACGACGCGCCCTCGTTGGTCTTGAGCGCGTCCATCTGGGCGCGCTCCTCCTGGCGCTTGCGCTCGAGCAGTTTGGCCTGCAGCACGCGCATGGCCGAGATCTTGTTCTGCAGCTGCGACTTCTCGTTCTGGCAGGTCACCACGATGCCGGTGGGGATGTGGGTCAGGCGCACCGCCGAGTCGGTGGTGTTGACCGACTGACCACCCGGACCCGAGGACCGGTACACGTCGACGCGCACGTCGCCGTCGGGGATCTCGATGTGGTCGGTGGTCTCCACCACGGGCAGCACCTCGACCTCGGCGAAGGAGGTCTGGCGGCGGCCCTGGTTGTCGAACGGGCTGATCCGCACCAGGCGGTGGGTGCCCATCTCGACCGACAGGGTGCCGTAGGCATACGGCGACTTCACCGCGAAGGTGGCGCTCTTGATACCCGCCTCCTCGGCGTAGGAGGTGTCGTAGACCTCCACGCTGTACTTGTGCCGCTCGGCCCAGCGGATGTACATGCGCATCAGCATCATCGCCCAGTCGGCGGCATCGACACCGCCCGCGCCGGAACGGATGTTGACCAGCGCGTCGCGCTTGTCGTACTCGCCCGAGAGCAGGGTGCGCACTTCCATGGCCTCGATGTCCTCGCGCAGCGATGCCCGTTCGGCGTCGGCGTCGGCGAGTGCCTCGGTGGCGGCGGCGCCCTCCTCGGCCTCGGCGAGTTCGTAGAGCACCGGCATGTCCTCGAGGCGCTGGCGCAGATCCTCCACGCGGCGCAGCTCGCTCTGGGCGTGCGACAGCTCGCTGGTGACCTGCTGGGCGTGCTCCTGGTTGTTCCAGAGTTCGGGATCGGCGGCCTGGTGCTCGAGTTCATCGATGCGGCGGCGCAGTTCCTCGACATCGAGGACCGACTCGACCGTCTTGAGCGTGGTGTCGAGTTCGGCGAGGTCGGCGATAACGTCAGGATGCACGAGGTCCAAGGTTACCGGTCGGCACCGACAGGGCGAAACACGCGTACCACCACGTCAGCCCGCGACGGCGCGCAGGCCACCCGGGCGGCGGCCGAGGAGGTCGTCGAGGGCGGCGGCGCTCGCCGCGTCGGCGGGCAGCAGCACGGAGAGCTGCTGATCGTCGTCGATGGACAGATCGAGCGATTCGTAGGCCAGCCGCAACTCACCGGTCTCGGGATGGCTGATCCGGTTGATACCGCCCGAAGGCGGCAGGCCGGGCAGGCGCGCGAGCCGGTCGGTGAAGGCGGCGCCCGCGGTGACGGTGAGTTCGTCCACCAGCGCGGCGACCGACGGATCGGCGCGGAACGGGCCCTGTTTGAGTGACGCGACCAGCTTGTCGGCCGCCTCATCCCAGTCCGGGTACAGCTCGCGCGCGCCGGGATGAGTGAAGACGAAACGCGCGATATTGGCGGGTTCGCCCTGGTCGAACAGGCCGCTGGGCCCCATGAGCCTGCGGTAGCCCTCCGTGCGGGCGAGCACCTCGGTGAACCGATTGGTGATCGCGGCGGGCGCGGGTTCGAGCTGGTCGAGGATCGCGCGAACAGTGGGGCGCACCGTGCGATTGGGGCCGTTCTCGGCCGCACCACAACTGAAACCGGACATGCCCTTGGTGAGCTGGTGCAGATGCACTCGTTCGCGCGGGGTCAACCGCAGCGTCTCGGCCAGCGCCGACAGCACCGGCGGCGAGGGATGCCGGTCGCGTCCCTGCTCGAGCCGGATCAGGTACTCCACGCTCACACCCGACAGCATCGCCACCTCGGCGCGGCGCAGACCGGGCGTCCGCCTGCGCGCCCCCATCGGCAGGCCGACCTCCGCGGGGGAGACCGACTCGCGCTTGGTGCGCAGGAACAGCCCGAGTTCGTTGTCACTCACCCGAACGACGGTACCGAGCCGCGCGCCGCTGAGAGTGGCCGTGGCACTACCACTCTCAGCGTGGTCTCCCTGGCAGGTCCGTGGCGCGCGAGAGTGATCGCACCAGCCGGATCCGGCTGACACCACGTCTGAGGAGAAATAGCGTGTCCGCACTGAAACTCGCGATCATCATCGGCAGCGTCCGCGAAGGGCGGTTCGGGCCGGTGGTGGCCGACTGGTTCGCCGCGCAGGTCGACGACCGGTTCGATGTCGATGTGATCGATCTGGCGGAGTTCGATCTTCCGGCCGAACTGCCTGCGGTTCCGCCTGCGATGGACCCTGATCCCACGCGACCTTCCGGGATGGTGGCGTTGTCCGATCGGCTTGCTGCCGCCGACGCTTATGTTGTTTTGACGCCTGAGTACAACCGGAGTTATCCGTCGGCTCTGAAGACTGCCATCGACTGGCACTTCACCCAGTGGGACCGCAAAACGATCGGCTTCGTGGGCTACAGCGGTGGAACCGGCGGTGTGCTCGCCATCGAACACCTGCGTCAGGTGTTCAACGAGCTCAATGCCCATACGGTCCGGGATTATGTGTCGTTCCCGCGCTATTACCTGCTGTTCGACGAGGACGGTCGGCTGCGTGACGCGGAGGGTTTCGAGGCTGCGGCGAAGGCGATGCTCGATCAACTGCACTGGTGGGCAACGGCATTGGCGGGGGCGCGGGCAGTTTCTGTTTGATCTCGTACGGAACTACCTCGGGGTTTTGTGCACGAGAAAGGTATTGGGCTGTGTTTGTT
>NZ_BDBE01000036.1 GCF_001612825.1 Nocardia caishijiensis NBRC 108228
AATGCTGTCATGGCGAATTGTGGGGAATCCCGTTCGAGTCGGGTTACGGGCTCGCCATAAACTTCCTTCGTGGCTGCCTACTCCGCTGACCTGGACCTCGCTCTTCGATTGGCCGACGAGGCCGACGCCATTTCCAAGGTGCGTTTCGGGGCTGTCGACCTGAAGGTCGACTCGAAACCCGACCTCACGCCCGTCTCGGACGCGGATCTCGCGGTGGAGCAGGTGATCCGGCGGGTACTGGCGGAGGAACGGCCCGACGACGCCGTGTTGGGCGAGGAGTTCGGCGGCGACGCGGAGTTCACCGGCAGGCAGTGGGTGGTCGACCCGATCGACGGCACCAAGAACTTCGTCCGGGGCGTTCCGGTGTGGGCGAGCCTGATCGCGCTGCTCGAGGACGGTGTTCCGGTGGTCGGCGTGGTCAGCGCGCCCGCGCTCGGCCGCCGCTGGTGGGCAGCCGCGGGCTCGGGCGCCTGGGCACAGGCGCATCCGGGCGCCCCGAAACCCGTCACCGTGTCGGCAGTGGCCGACCTGGACTCGGCGAGTCTGGCGTTCTCCTCCCTGTCGGGCTGGCACGAGCGGGGCCTGCGGGAGAAGTTCATCGACCTCACCGACGAGGTGTGGCGGGTCCGCGGTTACGGCGACTTCTTCAACTACTGCCTGGTCGCGGAGGGTGCTGTGGACGTCGCCGCCGAACCGGAGGTCTCGCTGTGGGACCTGGCAGCCCTCGACATCCTGGTCCGCGAGGCGGGCGGAGTGTTCACCTCCCTGGACGGCAAGTCCGGCCCGCACGGTGGCGACGCGGTGGCGACCAACGGCTTGCTGCACCCCGAGGTCCTCGCCCGTTTGCAGGGGTGAGACGAAGTTATCCACATGTGAGCAAATCCCGGTCACGGCCGTGATCGGGGTCGACGGACGGGCTGCGGTCCCGGCGCTCGCTCGTAGGATGGCCCGGTGAGCAATTCCGGCGCCACAGCCCCCGATGTCGACGACTTCCCACCGGAAGACTTCCCGCCCGACGACCCCTACTCGTCGGGCGGCGGCTACGTCTCCGAACACGATTTCGACGACACCGGCGGCTTCCACTTCGACGATCTTGCCCCCGCGACCCCCGGTCGAGCGGCGGCTCCCGCACGCGGTGAGACGGCTGAGGAGGTCTTACGCCGCGTCTTCGGCTACGACAGCTTCCGCGGCGATCAGGCCGCCATCGTCGAACAGGTCATCGGCGGTGGCGACGCCCTGGTTCTGATGCCGACCGGCGGCGGCAAATCGCTGTGCTACCAGGTGCCCTCACTGGTCCGCCCCGGCGTCGGTGTCGTGGTGTCGCCGCTGATCGCGCTGATGCAGGACCAGGTCGACGCGCTGAGTGCCCTCGGCGTGCGAGCCGGGTTCCTCAACTCCACCCAGTCGCCCGATCAGCGCCGCACGGTGGAGGCCCAGTTCGTCTCGGGCGACCTCGACCTGCTGTATCTGGCGCCGGAACGCCTGCGTCTGGAATCCACGCTTCGCCTGCTCGATCGCGGCACGGTCGCGCTGTTCGCCATCGACGAGGCGCACTGTGTGTCGCAGTGGGGCCACGATTTCCGGCCCGATTACCTGGCGCTGTCGCTGCTGCACGAACGCTGGCCCGACGTGCCGCGCATCGCGCTCACCGCCACCGCCACCGCGAAAACCGCCGCCGAGATCGTCGAACGACTCGACCTGGGCGAGGCGAAGCAGTTCGTCGCCAGCTTCGACCGGCCCAACATCCAGTACCGGATCGAGGGCAAGAACCGTCCCGACCGGCAACTGCTGGAGTTCATCCGCACCGAGCACCCCGGCGACGCGGGCATCGTCTACTGCCTTTCGCGCAATTCGGTGGAGAAGACCGCAGCCATGCTCAACGAGAACGGTGTGCGTGCGGTGCCGTACCACGCGGGCCTGGACAACCGGGTGCGCGCGGAGAATCAAGCGCGTTTCCTGCGCGAGGACGGTTTGGTCGTCGTGGCGACCATCGCCTTCGGCATGGGCATCGACAAACCCGACGTGCGGTTCGTCGCCCATCTCGACCTGCCGAAATCGGTGGAAGGCTACTACCAGGAGACCGGCCGCGCCGGGCGCGACGGTCTGCCGTCGACGGCGTGGATGGTCTACGGGCTGGCCGATGTGGTGCAGCAGCGCAAGATGATCGACTCCAGCGAGGGCGACGCCGCGCACCGCCGACAACTGCAACTGCACCTGGACGCCATGCTCGCGCTGTGCGAGACGGTCAACTGCCGACGCGCGCAACTGCTGAACTACTTCGGTCAGCAGCCGACCGGACAGGGATGCGGCAACTGTGACGTGTGCCTGAACCCACCCGAAACCTGGGACGGCACGGTCCCCGCGCAGAAACTGCTCTCCACGGTGCTGCGGCTCAAACGTGAACGCGGACAAGCCTTCGGCGCCGGTCACCTCGTCGACATCTTGCTCGGCAAGACCAACCCCAAGATCACTCAGCACCGCCACCACGAGCTCACCGTGTTCGGTATCGGCACCGACCTGCGCGACACCGAGTGGCGCGGGGTTGTCCGTCAGCTGCTGGCGGGCGGTTTCCTCGCGGTCCAGGGCGAATACGGCGTACTCGCCCTCACCGACGCGGGCAACGAGGTGCTCTTCCAGGGCCGCACGGTGGCTCTGCGTCGCGAACCCGAACGTCCGACCAGACCCGCGCGTGCCCCGAAGGCGGCCAAGGCGGCCGTCGACCTGCCCGCCGGTGATGTGCCGCTGTTCGAACGCCTTCGGGCCTGGCGCGCGGCCACCGCCAAGGAACAGGGCGTGCCCGCCTACGTGGTGTTCCACGATGCGACCCTGCGCGAGATCGCGGCCCGCAAACCGGGCGACCTGGCCGCTCTCGGCACGGTCGCCGGAGTTGGCGAGAACAAGCTGGCCAAGTACGGGGAGGGAGTGCTCGCCACGCTGGCAGGCGACTAGCCGGAAGGGAACTCGCGACGGATCAGGGGGTGCCACGTTAGTGTCGATTCATGGCCAATGGTGAAGGCTCCGAGGGAGAAACGTCGGGTGGCGCGAGCTCGGGCGGCACGGATACCCCCGCGCCGATGCCGCACCGGCACGTCGACCCGGCGGTCGCGCCCTCCTTGCTCGGTGGCCATCGTCCGGTGCACCGGGGCAGACCACGCTGGTCGACGGTGGCGCTCGTTCTCGTCTTCGCGTCCGCGCTCACCCTCTACCTCCTGCTGCGTCCGGGCGGCTGACCCGCCCGCGACCGTAAGGTTTGTGATGGCGTGGACCAGCACCGCGCACCGCGCCCTTGTGAATTCCGGTAGCCGCACGTCATAGTCCTTCCCGCGTCGCGATGCACGGCGCACCGTTGGCCTCCTCGACCGATCGAACGGTGATCGGTCCGCGCGAGGAGGCGACGGCGATGGTGTGGACCAAGTGGGCGATCCGAGGGGTGTGCACGGCCCTTGCCGCGACGGGATTCGTCTGTGCCGCACCACAATCGGTGTCGGCGGAGCCGTCGGCGGTCACGGTGATCCAGGATCTGCGCCGGATCGTCGCCCCCACCCTGCCCGGTACCTATGGCGGTGAGACAGCGGTGGTCATCCTCGGCTACGGACTCACCCCGGAGGGCACCATGCGCGAGGAACTGCTGCGCCGGTTGCGAGCCGGGTATGTGCAGGCGGTGTTCGCCCCCTGGTCGCCGATCATCGTCACCGGCGGCAACCCACAGGCGGGTCGCAGCGAAGCCGACGCGATGGCGAGCTGGCTCGAGGAGGCGGGCATCGAGCCAGCCCGCATCCTGCGCGAGCCACACGCCGACTCCACCGTCGGAAACGCCGACCTCACCGCCGTCCTGATGACCGAACACCACCTGACCTCGGCGGTCCTGGTCACCTCCGCCGACCACGTCGCCCGTGCCCGCGCCGCTTTCGACGCGGCGGGTGTCCAAGTGGTCGGCGAACTGACTCCCGACACCGCCCCCTGGCCGCACCTGCCGCTGAGCATCGATCAGTTCGGTCCCGTACTGCCCACGGACTAGCCGAGGCCGCGGCCACTGTGATCGCACACAGTATTCCGTGACTGTCTCGACGGCCACCGGCACCTGGGCCGATCGTAGGGGCAGGGACCCCGAGTCCTCTCCCGCAACTTCGAGGTGACACCAGATGCAGCTCCACCTGTCCGACCGCGACATCCTCGCCGAGCTCGAATCGACGGCCGAGGACAACCTCAACGACCACCTGGCCAAGGCCAAGGACTGGAACCCGCACGACTACGTGCCGTGGGACGAGGGCCGCAACTTCGCCGCCATGGGTGGCATCGATTGGGAACCGGGGCAATCGAGGCTCAGCGAGGTGGCGCGGGCGGCCATGATCACCAACCTGCTCACCGAGGACAACCTGCCCTCCTACCACCGCGAACTCGCCGACACCTTCGGTCTCGACAATGCCTGGGGCACCTGGGTCGGGCGCTGGACCGCCGAGGAGAACCGGCACGGCATCGTCATGCGCGACTACCTCGTGGTGACCCGCGCGGTCGACCCGGTGGCCCTGGAACAGGCGAGGATGGCCCACATGACCGCCGGTATCGCCAAGCCGGAGAAAGGTTCCCAGTTCCTGCGCGGCGTCGCCTACGTCACCTTCCAGGAACTGGCCACCCGCATCAGCCACCGCAACACCGGCACCCTGTGCGGTGACCCGGTCGCCGACCGGATGCTCGCCCGCATCGCGGCCGACGAGAACCTGCACATGATCTTCTACCGCAAACTGTGCGGCGCGGCCCTCGACCTCACCCCCGACGCGGCCATGTCCGCGATCACCGACGTCATCCTGCGTTTCCAGATGCCCGGCCTCAACCAGCCCAACTTCCGCCGCAACGCCGTCCTGCTCGCCAAGCACGGCGTCTACGACCTGCGTCAGCACCTCGACACGGTGCTGCGACCGGTCCTGCGGACCTGGAAGATCTTCGAACGCTCCGACTTCGGCCCCGAGGGCGAACGGGCCCGCGACGAACTGCACGCCTACCTCACCGATCTCGAGGTGAAGGCCGCCCGCTTCGAGGAACAGCGCGACCGCGCCCTGGCCAGGGCGGCCGCCCGCGCCTGATCCGGCCATGGAATAAACCGCTGGCGCCGTCACTTACAGTTGACCGTTATGAAGGAGAAAGGCCGGAAGGTCATCGCGACCAACCGCAAGGCCCGGCACAACTACACGATCCTCGACACCTACGAGGCGGGGATCGCGCTGGTCGGCACCGAGGTGAAGAGCCTGCGTGAGGGCAAGGCCTCGCTCGTCGACGCCTTCGCGACGGTCGACAACGGCGAGGTGTGGCTGCGTGGCCTGCACATCCCCGAGTTCAGCCACGGCACCTGGACCAACCACTCGCCCCGGCGCACCCGCAAGCTGCTGTTGCACAAGCGCGAGATCGAGCACCTGGTCGGCAAGTCCCGCGAGGGCAACCAGACGCTGGTGCCGCTGTCGATGTACTTCTCCGACGGCAAGGTGAAGGTGGAGTTGGCCCTGGCCAAGGGTAAGCAGGACTACGACAAACGCCAGGATCTGGCTCGCCGCCAGGCCGAGCGTGAGGTCACCCGCGAGATCGGTCGGCGGGTGAAGGGTATGCGTTGATCTCCGTCGTTCTCGCCCTGGTCGCGGCGGCGGGATACGGAGTCAGCGATTTCTTCGGCGGCATCGCGGCCCGCAGAGTCACCGCTCTGCGGGTCGTTGTCGTTTCCTATCCGTGGTCGGTGCTGCTGGTCCTGTTGATCGCACCGCTGGTCGGCGGCCATCCCGACACCGCGTCGATGCTCTGGGGGTTGGCCGCGGGCGTGGCGAGTGGGCTCGCGGTGTGGTGGTTCTACGCCGCGCTCGCCGACGGGCCGATGGCCGTGGTTTCGCCGGTCACGGCGGTCCTGGTGGCGGGTATCCCGGTGGTCGCGGGCTTCTTTCTCGGTGAACGACCCGGCCCGGCCGCGATCGCGGGCATCGCGCTGGCGCTGGTCGCGGTGGTGCTGGTGAGCCGCGAGGCCCCCGACGAGACCACCGAGGAGATCATCGGCGGTCGGCCGCTGCGTTTCTCCCGGCGCGTCGCCCTGCTGACCGTCGGTTCCGGCGCCGCGTTCGGGTTCGCGTTCTACTTCCTGCACGAAACGGATCCGTCGGCCGGTCTGTGGCCGCTGCTCGGTCAGCGTGGCGCGGCGACGGCAGTGGTGTGGATCTGCGCGCTCGCGGCCGGTCAGTTCGCCGGTCTGCGCGGCGAACCACTGCGGTTGGCGCTGTGGATCGGGGTGCTCGACGTGATCGCCAACGCCGCCCTGCTCTACGCTTTCCACGGCGCGATGCTGTCGGTGGTGAGCGTGATCGGTTCGCTCTATCCCGCCGCCACTGTGGTGTTGGCGATGGTGCTGCTCGGTGAACGGATCAGTCGTACCCAGAAGCTCGGGCTCGGCCTGGCACTCGCGGCGGTCGCGATGATCGCCGCGAGCTGAGTCCTACAGCCGGGTGCAGGGCTCGTGCAGTCCGAGCCTGGGCAGCGTCGAACCCTGATAGCCGACCGCGACCGGCCGTGCGCCCATCGGCGCGCTGTCGTCGGGCTGGAACACCACGGTCCACTCCTTGCTCAGGTCGGGGGCATCCGAACCGACCGGGTGGATGGCGACGATGCCTTCGCCGTCGGGCTTAAGACCCTCGGCGGCGCGCCGCAGTCCCGCCCGGGTGAGCTCGCCGCGCTCCGCGGCCTCGGTGAGCAGTGCTTTCAGCGGGTAGGAGATGGCCCAGCCCAGCGAATAACCGAAGTTGGACGGTTCGTGATCGGTCGCGTTCCGCGCCTTCTGCGCGCCCACGCTGTCGCCGGTCCAGCTGTCGACCGGGGTCATGTAGTTGTAGCGAGCGGCGAGCGCCGGAGCGGCGGGGGTCTGGTTCAGCGCGGCATTCCAGGTGGGCAGCGAACCGAGGAAGCGGCCGGTGAACCCGGCGCGCACCAGCTTGCCCACGATCTCCGCCGTCTCGGCGGGCCCGGTGGCCAGCATCACCAGATCGGGATCGGCGGCGAGTACTTCCTGCACCGGACCGTCCTGGTTGCCCACCTCGCCGTTGGGTCCGGTGTCGATGCGGTCGGCGATGGTCGCGCCGTTGGCCAGCGCCCACTTCAATGCGCCGCTGGCGTAGTCACCGCCGTAATTGCCCCGGTAGGACACCACCGCGATGTTGGTCGGTGCGTAATGGTTCTCGGCGAACCAGTCCAGCCCCATCACCGCTTCGGTGCAGTAGGAGTAGCCCGCGCTGAGCACCAGATTGCGGTCGGCGCTGCGGTAGTTCCAGCCCGACCACTGGGTGGCCGCGGTGCTCACCATGTCGTCGGCGTCCATCTGGTTGAGCATCGCGATGGTCTGTGAGGTGCCGAAACTCATCGCGAGGGCGAGCACATGCGGCTCGATCTCGAGGTAGCCCGAACGGTGCCTGCCCGGGTCGAGGGAGGTGTTGCGGCTGTGGGTGGTGATGTCGATGTCGTAGCCGCCGATGCCGCCCGACTCGTTGACCTGCTTCCAGAACGCCAGCTGTCCCTCGTTCATCGAGGAACCGAGCGGCGAGAACGGCCCGTCGGCCAGGTCCGAGAGCACCCCGAGATACAGGCAGCCGCGATCGGGGTGCGCGGAACCGGGGCAGGGTTGACTGCTCACACCGGGACCGTGCCCCGATTCACCAGCCGAACACGCCGCGGCGAGCACAAGCCCGGCAACGGCCGGAATCACCGCGACTCGGCGCAGCCCACGCCGACGGGGGAATGCCATCAATCAACTCCTTGGTCCAGCCGCCCAGGCGATCTCGCTTCTCCCGGTGCGACCGATCGAGAACGATACTCGCCCCCACCGACTGTGCCGGACCAATTGGCCGGTTCGCTACCCGGTCACCACGGCGCCACCGCGCGCTGGCAGAGATAAGGGGAAGAAACGGCGAAGCGTGGGTGTTAATATGACTAGCCCGCAAGGCGCGGGCACGTACGGGGCTGAACGGTTTCGACTGCGTACGTTGATTCAGGGGAAGCGTGTCGGTGCAGGCAAGAGACCACCGTAAGCGTCGTTGCAACCAATTAAGCGCCGATTCCAATCAGCGCGACTACGCTCTCGCTGCCTAAGTAGCGAAGCGTGTCTGTCAGTCCGGGTTCGTCCCTCGACCCGGGTACTGGCATCAGCTAGAGGGAATCACCGTCCAGGTCGGTCGCGGATCTGGGCGGGACATCCAACAGCGACTGGGATCGTCATCCGAGCTTGTTCGCGAGACCCGGAGATCCGAGTAGAGACACAGCGAACTGCACACGGAGAAGCCCTGAAGATGCGGCGGAGGACCCGGGTTCGATTCCCGGCAGCTCCACTGAAGAGCCCCTCACCTGACACGCAGGTGAGGGGCTTTTTCGTGGGATCAGCCGCCCGCGCGGCGGCGGAAGGTGCGTTTGCCGCCGGCCGCGGCGGAGGTGCCGCGGAGTTTGGCTTCGTTCTGGGCGGCACCGGCCAGGGAGGCGTTGCCGTTCTTGCGTTCGAGGGCTTCGCGGAACTTGCGTTTGGTCGCCTCGGCGGGGGACTCGGTCGGGTTTTCGTCTTCGGACATGTGGGTAAGCCTGCCATCTGTGTGGGGGTGGTGAGACCTGCTCGGTACGATCCAGCCAGGGCGGGGGCCGGGTAGGAGGGACGCGGGCGTGATCGAGGTATGGGGTGCGCGGGTCGCGGTGCGGTACGCGAACGGGCGCTTGGTGACGACCCCGCTGCGGGCCGACAACGAGATCGCCCTCGACGTGGGCGTGGCCGAACTCGCACGGGTCGCGCTGGCGACCACCGAGGACGGGCAGATGGCGCTGCTGCTGTTCTTCCGGTCGGCGGAGTTCGTGGTGGGTGGTGAAGCGACGCAACGGCATCCGGTTCCGGTGTTCCTGGAGACGGGGTTGCGGGAGCAGGCCCAGGTGCTGGTTCGCGCGGTCGAACGTGATCTGGTCGGTTTGCGCCGGGTGTTCCCGCCGCGCCCGAGTCTCGTTCCGCCACGCCCACTCTTGGGTCCGCAAGGCCCGCGTCGGCCCGACGTCGGCGCGGCCGCGGCCCGCATGCGGCACGCGGGCAACTGTGCTCGCGAGATCGACACGCTGCACGCCGCCGCCCGCCCGGACGAGTACGTCCTGGAACTGGCGCAGGCCGGGCACGAGGGCGCGCCCGGTCTGCTCGTGATCACCACGCTGCGGTTGCTGTTCGTTTCCGCGTGGGCGACATACGAATTCCCGGTGGCCGTGCTCACCGGCGCCGAGGTGCGGGCGGGCGCGGAGAACATGGTGACGCTGCGGATCTCAGGCGCCGGAACCGATCTGGATTTCCACGACTGGACTGCGACCGACTTCGAACGGATGGCCGAGGCCATCCGCCTGGCCTGCGAGATCGAGCACGTCGACGGTTCGATCTCGCCGTCGCTGCCGTCCTCGGCGGATCTGTTCGGCGAGTGGCAGCTGCTGGTGGAGCGGCGCAAACTCGGGATGGTCGCCGACGAACCGTTCCGCCGTCAGGCCGTTGGCATCATGCTGACCATGCCGGGCTGAACACCGGCGCCCCCGCGTGCAACGCCACCCGTCGCCACGGGCTCGACGGCCGTAGGTGCAATCCGGCGATCATCCGGCGACGTTCCGCCACTTGGCTTTTCGCGGCCGAGAGATCCTGGGTGGCGGCCCAGAAGATGGCTCCGGTGAGGAACCCGTCGCCGAACTGCCGCCAGTTGCGATAGTGCTGACGGGCCCGGTCCAGGCCGGTGAGCATGTGGTCGAAGGCCTCGTCCTCGGTGAGATAACCGGCCGTGCGCGAGGCGCGGGCGATGAAAACCAGCCGCGCCAGATCCCAGGCGGTGGCGTCGTTCTGCAGCGGCGCGGGCAGGTTGTCGGTGATACCGAGTTTGATGGCCTGCAACCAGGCGTCGTAGTCGCGGTCGATTCCGGCCGGGCCGCGATAGCCACGGAACCCCGACAGTGTGTGCAGGAATTCGCGGTGCTCGTCGGCCAGCCCCGACCGGTCGACCCGCCCGGTGTCGGTGGCCGCGGCGACGGCCAGCGGGTGGACCAGTTCGAACAGCGGCGCGTGCATGCCCGCCAGCAGCCGTTGGATGGTGTCGCGCGCGTCCTCGGCGTGGTCGACGCCCCACGATTCGTGCAGGCCCTCGATCGCGGTCTCGCGGCGCGTGGCGGAACTGCCCGGCTCCTCCGGCAGGAAGGCGACGCTGTCGCAGTAGGCGCCCCAGCTGCGCCCGTAGTAGGCGCCGACGGCCAGTGCCCGGATGCGGTCGTCGTCGAGCGCCGCACCCGACCACACGTCGGGCTCGGGGTCGATATCCGCACCGGGAAACCCCGCGACCCGCCCTCGCCCATGCACCGAGCCTGCCGATTGCATCCAGCCACCCCTCCGCCGAGCCGAACGTTGTGCTGCCAGATCTTACGGACGGGTGGTCGCGCGCGGAACCGAGTATGTCGGTGGGCGGTACTACCGTCGGGGGATGGGCTACCGAGAACGTCCGTCACGGGTGGATCGCGCGGTCGTCTGGCAGCGCACCGGCGGCGGTTCGGGCCAGGTCAGCGTGTTGCCCGACGGCTGTATGGACCTGATCTGGACCGCGGGCACCTTGATGGTCGCCGGGCCGGACAGCCGCGCCGCGCAAGTGCGCGCGGGCGAGGCCGACCTCGTTGGTATCCGGTTCGCCCCTGGTACGGCACCGGCGCTGCTCGGCGTGCCCGCCGTCGAGCTGCTCGATCAGCGCGTCGAACTCGACGCTGTCGTGCCCGCCGCCGCCGCCCGCGCACTCCTCGATCGGGTCGACAACGCGCCCGACCGCGTTGTGGCCCTGGAATCCGTCGCCGTCGCGCTCGCGGCCGCCGCACCGCCACCGGACCCGATGGTCTCCGGCATCGTCGACGCGCTGGCGGCGGGCGGATCGGTCGCCCACACCGCTGCCGACACCGGGCTGTCGCCGCGGATGCTGCACCGCCGTTCGCTCGCCCTGTTCGGCTACGGCCCCAAGATGTTGGCGCGGATTCTTCGCTTTCAGCGGGCGTTGGAACCGATCCGCGCAGGCACCCCGGCCGCCGAGATCGCGGCCGGGTACGGGTACTCCGACCAGGCGCATCTGTCCCGCGAGGTGCGTGACCTGGCCGGATGCTCGGTGCGCAGCCTGCAGCCCGGCTGAGGGTGCCCGGAAAGTCTCATTCGGCTTCGTCGCGCCGCGAAGTTATGCTCACTGTGCACGCCCCGTCGCATGTGCCAGGCCGAGTCCGAACCACGACGAGAGGATGTGACCCGATGATCGACGAATCCGTGTTCACCACGCTGCGTATCGAGGCCGAACGAGACGAAGTACGCCGACTTGTCGTCGGCGCCGTCGTCGTGCGCCACGATCGGGTACTCATCCTGCGCCGTCGACGATCCGACTTCCTCGGCGGCCGGTGGGAGTTGCCAAGCGGTGTCGTCGAGCGCGGCGAGGCTCTCGACGACGCGCTGGCCCGTGAGGTCGCCGAGGAGACCGGTCTCGAGGTCACCGGCGTCACCGACTACCTGGGCGAGTTCGACTATCTGTCCGGCAACGGCGCACGCACCAGGCAGTTCACCTTCGTCGTCGATGTCGCGGGCAGCGAACCCGTGCGGCTCACCGAGCACGACGCCCACCTGTGGACCAAGCTGGACGGCGAACCACCGGTCAGCGACGAAGTCCGCGAGGTACTCGGCCGGTATCGCCGTCGGCTGCGCGACCCGCACGGCTGGTCGACCTATCCGCTGGGCAACGGCGCGTAGAGGTCCACACCGTGCCCGTCGGGGTCGGCGAGTGCGGCGTAGCGCTGGCCCCAGAAGGCGTCCCACGGCGCGAGTTCACCGTGGTATCCGGCGCCGACCAGTTTCTCGTAGACCGAGTCGACCTCGGCCGGATCGGCACAGCGGAACGCGATGCTGCTCCGGCCGGGGCCGCTGGGCGGTTGCCAACCGGGGGTGAAGGAGGCGATCGTTGCCTCGGTGTCCAGGAGCAGACGCATACCGCCGGACAGGTGAGCCTCGGCGTGTCCCTCGGATTCACATCCCTCGGGGAAGTCCAGGCCGAGCGCACGGTAGAAGGCCACCGAGGCGGCCATGTCGGACACGATGACGGAGATGGCGTCGAGCTGAGGAGTCATGCCCGGCAGCGTATTCGGTGCCGTCGCCGCTCGTCTTGAACGAATCGGACAATCACCGCGCGGGCACGGGCACCAGTTCGGCGATGAGGTTGCCGATCAGGATCCGCAGGTGATCGCGGATCCCGCGCACCACCTCGATCGGCTGCCCGGCCGGATCGGACAGCACCCAGTCGCGGTAGCTGATCCCGGGGAAATACGGGCACACCTCGCCGCACCCCATGGTCACCACCACATCCGACAGGCCGACGACGTCGTCGGTGAGCGGCTTGGGGCGCTCACCGGAGATGTCGATGCCGATCTCGGCCATCGCCGCCACCGCGACGGGATTGAGCTCGTCGGCGGGTTCGCTGCCCGCGGTGCGGACCTCGATGCGATCGCCTGCCATGGCGCGCAGGAAGCCCGCCGCCATCTGGGATCGGCCCGCATTGTGGACGCAGACGAACAACACGCAGGGTGTGTGGGCCATGGTCGCCCTTTCGGTGCAGGGGCGAAGTGCTTGTGGCGCTTCGGATATCACCGCCATCATCGCATCAACCGGCAGGCGTGTGGGCGCGGCGACGGTGTTGTCCTGTGGTGTCCGCTTCAGGCGAGTGGGCCGAGAACCCGGTGCACGTAGTCGTTCGCGAAAACACCCGTGGGGTCGAGGCGCTTGCGCACGGCCGCGAACCGATCCCAGTCGGGATAGCGTTCGCGCAGCGTCTCGGCGGTCTGGAAATGGTGTTTGCCCCAGTGCGGGCGACCGTCGAGCCGATCGAACACCGCCTCGCAAGCGCGCAGGTACGGTTCCCATTCCATGCCCTGGTACTGGTGCACCGCGATGTAGCAGGTGTCGCGTCCGCTCGCGGGGGAGAGGAAGGCGTCGTCGGGTGCGACCCAGCGCACCTCGATCGGCATCGGCGTGCCGAATTTCTTTGCCAGCGTGATCATCTCGCGCACCGCCTCGGCGGCGTCGGCGCGCGGCACCGCGTATTCCATCTCGTTGAACCGCACCAGGCGCGGGGTCGCGAACACCCGGTAGGAGCGATCGCGCTGACGATTGTTGCTGCCCGCGAGGGTGGCGACGCGATGAATCAGCGGGATGGTCGCGGGAATCCGGCGACCCACCCGGCACAGGCCGTCGTAGAGATGGTTGGACAGCAGGATGTCGTTGACCCACTCGCTCAGCGCGCCACGCGGTTGCTCGGGGTCGGCGGTGCGGTTGAGCGCCTTGGTCATCGCGACCGAGCTGTGCGCGAAGGCGAAGAACTCGAAATGCTCGTTCCCGTCGACGTATTCGTCGAGGTCGGCGAGCACGTCGGCCAGCGGCACCGGCCGTTCCACACCTTCGAGCACGAACGACGGCTCGAGTTGCAGGGTGGCCTCGGTGACGATGCCGAGCGCGCCGATGCTCACCCGCGCCGCGCGCCAGCCGTCGGGGTCGGTCTCCTCGTTCAGTTCGACCACGGAGCCGTCGGCGCACAGCACCTGCACCGAGTGCAGCGCCGCCGAGATGTTGCGCAGCCGTGCGCCGGTGCCATGGGTCGCGGTGGCGGTGGCGCCCGCGACGGTCTGGGTGTCGATGTCGCCGAGGTTGGGGAAGGCGAGGCCGTGCTCGTGCAGCAGGGGACTCGCGGCGTTCAGCGTGAGCCCGGCCTGTACGCGGGCCCGACCGGTCGCGGTGTCGACGTCGAGCACCTTGTTCATGGCCCCGAGGTCGACGAGGGTGCCGTCGGTGAGCACGGCGTCGGTGAACGAGTGGCCCGACCCGGCGACGCGCACCGTTCGCCCCCGCGCCGCGGATTCGGTGACGATCCCGGCGAGCTCATCGACGTCGCGCGGCCTCGCGACGACGGCGGGTGCGCAGCGCTGCTCGCCAGCCCAGTTCACCCAGGTGTTCTTGGTCATGTGTCCAAATGTAGAGGACCAAGTGTGACCCGCGCTACTGGGAGGGTGAAATCAGCGGCGTCGGCCCAGGCAGCCTGCCGCTTTGGCCTGCTCCACTTCGGCGTCGGTCAGCGGCGGGGCGAGCAGCGGCTGACGCGGCACGGCATCGGTGCGCACACCGTTCAGCGCGACGGCCATATACCGCTGCCACACATCGGGATTGACCGGCGCGGCGAACTCGATGAACGAGTTGACCATGTGGATCAGCGCGAAGAAGTCGGTGGTGGTGATGTCGGGGTGGACGGCGCCGGTGTCGCGGGCGCGGTCGACGATGGCCGCGACCGACGGCCGGATCCGCTCGCGCATCTCGGCGAACCGGGCCGGGTCCTCCTCGAGTTCGAGCACCACCTCGCCGAAGCCTCGGTTGGTGGCCAGGTGCTTGCAGGCGTATTCGAAGAACTCGACGAGGGCGAGCCAGGCGTCGGGGTTGTGCTGGGCGGCGTCGGCGGCGTCGGCGAAGTCGACCATGTGCTGCTCGAACACCTCGACGATGAGAGCGCGCTTGTTGGCGAAGCGTCGGTAGACCGTTCCCACGCCGACGCCCGCGCGCTCGGCGACGTCGTCGAGGGTGATCTCCAGGCCGTGTTCGGCGAAGAGTTCCCTGGCTGCGGCCACGATGCGTTGCTGATTGCGGGCGGCATCGGCGCGCAGCCTGCGGGGCGCTGCGGCAGTCGTCGTGGCGTGATTCACAGGTGCATCCTACTCATTGCCGGATTAAGTGGAGGTGGTTTCTCCGTTACTCTGGTAGCTTCGATTGAAGCGGAGGCTATATCTCCGATTATGCCACCGAAACCACCTACCTAGACCTGCAAGGGGAGTCATGACCACCACACTCGACAAGGGGACGGGTCCCGCGTCCGGTGCGGACACCGGGAACCGGCGAGGCTCACACGCGTTGCGCTGGTGGGTGCTCGCCGTCCTCGGTATCGCGCAGCTGATGGTCGTGCTCGACGCGACGATCGTGAACATCGCGCTGCCCGCCGCCCAGGCCGACCTCGGCTTCGGCGACGCCGACCGCCAATGGGTCATCACCGGTTACGCGCTGGCCTTCGGCAGCCTGCTGCTGCTCGGCGGGCGCCTCAGCGACCTGTTCGGCCGCCGCAACACCTTCATCGTCGGTCTGGTCGGCTTCGCCGTCGCCTCGGCCATCGGTGGCGCGGCCAGCAGCTTCGAGATGTTGGTCGCCGCCCGCGTCGGCCAGGGCGTGTTCGGCGCGCTGCTCGCGCCCGCCGCGCTCTCGCTGCTCACCGTCACCTTCACCGAGCCAGGTGAACGCGCGAAGGCGTTCGGCATCTTCGGTGCCGTCGCCGGTGCCGGTGGCGCCATCGGGCTACTGCTCGGCGGCGCGCTCACCGAGTGGGCGTCGTGGCGCTGGGCGATGTATGTGAACCTGATCTTCGCGGCCGTCGCCCTGATCGGTGCGGTGCTGTTGCTGGCCAAGCACGTGAACACGAGCGCGCGACCCAAACTGGACTGGCCGGGCACCATCACGGTCACCGCGGCCCTGTTCGGCATCGTCTACGGCTTCTCCCACGCCGAGTCGCACAGCTGGACCGACCCGACCACGTTGGCGTTCCTCCTCGGCGGTGCGGTGCTGCTCGCGGTGTTCGTCTGGATCGAGACCCGGGTGGCGCATCCGCTGCTGCCGCTGCGCATCGTCACCGACCGCACCCGCGCGGGCTCCTACCTGACCGTGTTCATCATGGGCATCGGCATGTTCGCGATCTTCCTGTTCCTGACGTACTACATGCAGCTGTCGCTGCAGTACTCGCCGATCATGACCGGTGTGGCGTTCATGCCGATGGTGTTCGGCATGGTCGCCTCCTCCACCACCGCGCCCTCACTGCTGCTGCCCAAGGTCGGTCCGAAGTTCGTCATCAGCGGTGGCTTCCTCGTCGCCGCGGCGGGCATGGTGTGGCTCACCTTCATCGGGCTCGACAGCAGCTATGTCACCCACATCCTGCCCGCGCTCATCCTGCTCGGCCTCGGTCTCGGTGGCGCCATGTCGGTGGCCTTCCAGGGCTCGACCGCCGGTGTCCAGCACGACGACGCCGGTGTGGCCTCGGCGATGGTGAACACCAGCCAGCAGGTCGGCGGTTCCATCGGCACCGCGCTGCTCAGCACGATCGCGGCCTCGGCGATGACCGACTACGTGTCCGCGCACGAGCCGGGTCCACTGACCATGGCCCAGGGCGCGATCGAGAGCTACACCACCAGCTTCTGGTGGGCGGCGGCCACTTTCGTGCTCGGCGCGATCGTGGTCGGCGTGCTCATGCCGAACAAGGTGCCCGCCCCGGCCGAGGGCGAACTGGTGCTCGCGCACTGATCCACCCTGTGTGAATCGATGGCCCGGACCGAGACTCGGTCCGGGCCATCGGCGTTCGTGTGGGGTGGCTGCTGGAGGTTTGCCGGATCCGCACCGGGCGCTGGTTTGTCGGTGGTACTCGATACCATGAGCAACGACCACCATCGGACCAGCAGGGGAGGGCAGTGCATGGCATCGCGGCCCCCGGCGCTCGACCCGGCCGTCCTCGCGGCGATCTCGGTTGGCGGAGGTCTCGGGGCCACGGCCAGATACGGTGTGGGCCAGTGGTGGCCGGTACGGCCGGGGCATTTCCCGTGGTCCACCCTCGCCGTCAATGTGGTCGGCTGCTTCGCGCTCGGGGTGCTGATGGTCGTTGTCACCGAACTCTGGTCGGCGCCGCTGCTGGTTCGTCCGTTTCTCGGGATCGGTGTCCTCGGCGGGTTCACCACTTTCTCCACCTTCGGGCTAGAGCTTCGTACACTGATCGACACCGGTTCGCCGGGCACGGCCGTGGCCTACCTCGCTGTCTCGGTCCTCGCGGGCCTCGGCGCGGTGGCGCTCGCCATGACCGGGACCCGCTTGGCGGCAGGCACCGTGGGACGTGGCACGTGAATCCGACGACGGAAGGGGGCCATCCGATGGTCGCGATGTGGGTGCCGACGGCGGGTGGTTGCCGATGACCGCGGCACTCGTGTTCGCGGGGGGAATGCTCGGCGCCCCCGCACGTTATCTCGTCGATCGGGCGGTCTCGGTGCGGTTTCCGGCCGCGATGCCGTGGGGGACGTTGACGGTTAACATTGTCGGTTCGGCGTTGCTCGGGGGCCTGATCGGCGCGAGCGCGGGCAGTACGCTGCTGGCGCTCGCGGGAACCGGTTTCTGTGGTGCGCTGACCACGTTCAGCACATTCGGTTACGAGACCGTCCGTCTGGTGACCGAGGGCGCCTACGCGTACGCCGTCGGCAATGTCGCGATCAGTGTCGCGGCCAGCCTGGCCTCGGTGTACGCCGCCGCGTCCCTGACCAACTGGTTGTGCGCATGATCCTCATGACCAGCCGCGCCCAGCCGACACGGAAGGGAACACCCACCATGGCCCACGATCGCGCCGGACGGCCCGCCCGCCCGACCGACCTGGTGGATATCGCTCACCTGGTCACCGCGTACTACAGTCGCGTGCCCGATCCGGCCGAACCGAGTCAGCAGGTGGTCTTCGGCACCTCGGGTCACCGCGGTTCCAGCGAGGACAGCGCGTTCAACGAGGCGCACATCATGGCCATCACCCAGGCGATCGTCGAATACCGTGCCACCCGCGACATCACCGGTCCCGTGTACCTCGCGCGCGACACCCACGCCCTGTCCGAACCGGCGTGGACCACCGCCCTCGAGGTCCTCGCGGGCAACGACGTCACCGCTGTGATCGACGCGCGCGGCCGCTACACCCCCACGCCCGCGCTGAGTCATGCGGTGCTGCGCCACAATCAGGGCGGAACCAAGCACCAGGCCGACGGCATCGTGGTGACCCCGTCGCACAATCCGCCGCGCGACGGCGGCTTCAAATACAACCCGCCACACGGCGGTCCCGCCGACACCAAGGCCACCGACGCCATCGCCGCGCGCGCCAACGAACTGCTGCGCGGCGGACTCGCCGAGGTGAAGCGCGTGTCGCTGGAGCAGGCGATGAAGACCCATGTGCAGCGCTACGACTACCTCGACCACTACGTCGCCGATCTGCCGAACGCGCTGAACCTGGACGCGATTCGCGGCGCGGGCATCCGCATGGGTGCCGACCCGATGGGCGGGGCCAGCGTGGACTACTGGGAGGAGATCGGACAGCGCTTCGATCTCGAACTCGAGGTGGTCAACCCGTTCGTCGACCCCACCTGGCGTTTCATGACCCTCGACAGCGACGGCAAGATCAGGATGGACCCGTCCTCCCGCCATGCCATGGCCGGACTGGTCGGCATCAAGGACGACTACGACATCTCCACCGGCAACGACGCCGACGCCGACCGCCACGGCATCGTCACCCCCGACGGGGGCCTGATGAACCCCAACCACTTCCTCGCGGTGGCGATCGAATACCTGATCGCCAACCGGATGTGGTGGGACGCGCTCACCAAGGTCGGCAAGACCGTCGTCACGTCCTCCATGGTCGACCGGGTCGTCGGCGTGCTCGGCCGCGACGTGTACGAGGTGCCGGTCGGTTTCAAGTGGTTCGTGCCCGGATTGTTCAGTGGCAGTTTGGCTTTCGGCGGTGAGGAGAGCGCGGGCGCGTCGTTCCTGCGGATGGACGGCACCGTGTGGACCACCGACAAGGACGGCATCCTGCTCGCGCTGCTGGCCGCCGAGATCGCGGCGGTCACCGGCCAGACCCCGTCGGCCCGCTACGGCGAGCTCGAACGTCAGCACGGTAGCCCCGCGTACGCGCGCATCGACGCCGTCGCCACCAGCGAGCAGAAGGCCAAGCTCGCGCGGCTCAGCGCCGAGGCCATCACCGGCACCGAGATCGCCGGTGAGGAGATCACCGGCATCCTCACCACCGCGCGCGGCAACGGCGCACCGCTCGGCGGCTTGAAGGTGACCACGGAGAACGCCTGGTTCGCCGCCCGCCCGTCGGGTACCGAGGACAAGTACAAGATCTACGCCGAATCCTTCCTCGGTGCCGAGCACCTGACCCAGGTGCAGGCCGCCGCCGAGGAGATGGTGAATCAGGCGCTGACCGAGTGAGTACCGCGACGAAGGTTCGACTACCCGCCGAGATCTGGGTGCTGATCGCGGCCGCGTTCGTCATCGCCCTCGGCTTCGGTCTGGTGGCGCCTGTGCTGCCGCAGTACGCCCGCGAGTTCGGCGTCGGCATCGCCGCCGCGTCGGCGATCGTGAGTGCCTTCGCGCTGATGCGGCTACTGTTCGCTCCCGCCAGCGGGCGTCTGGTGCAGAAGCTCGGCGAGCGGCGGGTGTATCTGGCGGGCATCCTCATCGTCGCGGTGTCGACCGGTGCGTGCGCGCTGGCGCAGACGTATTGGCAACTGCTGGTGTTGCGTTCGCTCGGCGGCATCGGGTCGACGATGTTCACGGTGTCGTCGATGGCGTTGATCATCCGCGTGTCCCCACCCGCCGCGCGCGGCCGGGTGTCCGGGGTGTATTCGACCAGTTTCCTGATCGGTTCGCTGGTCGGCCCGCTCGTCGGTGGCGGGCTGGCCGGGCTCGGCTTGCGCGCGCCGTTCGTCATCTACGCGATCGCCCTGCTCGTGGTGTGCGTGATCGTGTTCGCGGGCCTGCGCGAGTCGCCGGTGCTGCGGGACGACAGTGCCACCGCCACCCCCGAGCTCACCTTCCGGCAGGGCTGGTCCGAACCCGCCTACCGCGCGGTGCTGCTGTCGAGTTTCGCGGGCGGCGTCGCCGTGTTCGGGGTGCGGATGGCGTTCGTCCCGCTGCTGGTGGTGGAGACCCTGCGGCAGGAACCCGGCATGGCTGGCGTGGCGCTCACCGTGTTCGCGGCGGGCAACGGCGCGGTGCTGTTCGCCTCGGGCAGGTTGTCCGACCGGCTCGGCCGCAAACCCTTCCTCATCCTCGGTTCCACGATCTGCGCGGTCGGCACCGGCGCGCTCGGCTTCGCCCCGTCGCTGCCGTGGTTCCTGTTCGCCTCGTTCGTTGCGGGCATCGGTTCGGGCATGTTCAGTCCGGTGCAGCAGGCGGCACTGGCCGATGTGCTCGGCAACCGGGCGCGCGGCGGACCGGTGCTCGCGGCGTTCCAGATGGCCGCCGACCTGGGCGCGGTCGTCGGCCCGATCGTCATCGGTGAGGTGGCCGATCGCACGTCCTTCGGCGTCGGCATGGCGGTCACCGGTGCGGTGCTCGCGGTGTCGGCGGCGGTGTGGGTGGTCACCCCGGAGCCGTCGCGGATCGTGCACCCCGAGGACCCCCAGCACCCCGACCACGCGGGCGACGGCCTCGACCCGCGGTGCACCTGCGACGGCCCCGACGGGTCACCCGTCGTGCGTGATGGCCTGGTCCCGGCAGGCTGCCGTCCGGTCGGCATGGAGAAATAGCTGGTAGAGCCGATATCGGTGTGCCCGGACGGCGCGCCGATATCGGCTCGAGGCAGAGTGGACGGGTGAGCACAGCCGGTTCTTCGCACAATCCACGTCCCGTCTCGAGCAACACCACCTACGCCCTCGGCGCGGTGGCTCTCGTCGTGATCGGGTTGATCGTGTTCGCCGCCTACAAGTGGAGCGCCGAACCACCCGGCGTCCGCAACGACGGCTACGGCGCCGTCCGCGAGGCCGCGGTGCAGGTCACCACCACCCCCGAGGGCGTGATCCGGCTCGGTCGCCCCGACGCCGCGAAGACCATCGACATCTTCGAAGACCCGCTGTGCCCCGCCTGCGGTGTGATGGAGACCAGCTACGGCCAGGAACTCGCCCAGAAGATCGATGAGGGCAAGCTCGCCGTGAACTACCACCTCGTCGCCTTCCTCGACGACCAGTCCAAGAGCAAGGACTACTCCACCCGCGCCATAGCCGCGAACCTCTGCGTCGCCCAGACAGGTTCTGGCCCCACCTACGGCAAGTTCCACAAGGCACTGTTCGTCGACCGCCAGCCCGAAGAGGGCGCCGAGGACCTGAGCAACCCCGCACTCGCCACCCTCGCCACCGAATCCGGCGCCCCCGAGTCCGTCGCCGCCTGCATCACCCACGGCACCCAGCGCGACGCCGCCGCCACCACCGCGAAATCGGCCCTCACCGACCTCGACACCCGCACCGGCAACAAATCCGCCACCCCCACCATCTACGACGGCACCACCACCATCGACTGGCGCGACGAGAACTGGGTGACCACCCTCGCCCCCTGACCCACGTGAGGTTGCGCACATCCTAGACCTCCCTAGCGCCCCCCGCTCGTAACCCCGCCCCCCGAACCCCCTCCCATACTGCCCCGTTTTCGCCCCCTACCAGCCGATTTGTTCTCCCGGAGAACCATGGTGTAACTTCATTCAGGCAGCAGCGAGAGCGGCTGAAACAAAAGAACACGGGGCTATGGCGCAGCTGGTAGCGCACCACACTGGCAGTGTGGGGGTCAGGGGTTCGAGTCCCCTTAGCTCCACAGAAATAGCAGGTCAGGCCCGGTCATAGACCGGGTCTGACCTGTTTTTTGCGGTTCAGCCCCCGGTTACCCCCCGCTTTGGCTGTATGTCTGATTGATTCGGCCCGTCCGAACTTGTCGTGGTTCGATGCACTGCGACGGATCGAAATCGGCACTAGTCGCCACAAGATCTTGTCCGGAGTCGGTCTGGCGTCAGCCTGACCGCTGCCGCTCGCGATGGGTTAGGCGCTACGTCTGCCGTGCCAAGCCCGAATCGCGATGGCTGTGGCGGCACCCACGGCGGCAATAACCGCGGCATTGGCGTTGCCGAACACGACGAGGGCAACCAATGCGGTCAGTATCAGTGTCAGCGCGAGAAGATCGACGGCCGCGCCGGGCCACGACATCGGGACTGGCACAGGGGGACTCTGGGTACCCCTCTTGACGACGCCGGGCTGCGGCTGGACGGCCCGGGGGGAACGGCGTGGCACTGCTACCTCCTGTTTTCGTACTTTGAGTCTGTTTACGGTGCTTAGTGCCGGATAGGCGTTCGGCGGTCGTGCTGAAACAAGGTTGGCAGCAACGGATTTCCCGGGCAAACTCTTCTCAGGTGCTCTGCTGAACTGGTGAGACACCGCTGATGTGAAGTAGATGCCAGGTTGAAAAGATGTTGCCAAGGGTCGTCAATGGCGAAGCGCCGTCTCCGGAAGCCGGGTGTGCCCTCGGGTGCCCGGTTGTCGTTCTTCCTGTACTTGCAGCGGCTGATAACCGAGTGTGGCGACAAGTCCACCACTGAACTGGGGCGGATGGCCGGATACTCCCACCAGACCGTATACAAGGCGCTGACCGGCCCACGGATGCCTGCGCGTGCGATGACCGAGGCGCTTGTCGGTGCACTTGCGTGCCAGTCCGAGGTGGACAAGGTGATGAGGCTGTGGAGCCTCGGTGTTCATGAAGAGCGCAACCTACACGAGGAACCTCTCATCGCTCAGGAACAGCCCATCCGCGTGAGTAGTCCTCAGACTGAGCTTCCCCTCCGCCAGCCGGCCCGATCCACGAAGCTGGATCGGGCTCGCGCTGCTGCGGCGGCAAAGGGCGATACGGGCGGTGAGCCACCTCAGAAGCCCTACGACCACCTCATAGCCAGTCTCGACAGCATGGGTGTGTCTGCCGCCCATTACAACATGCGTCTGCAACTCGCGCACCGCATTTGGTCGTGCCTGCACAGCGCGGGCGTTACCCCGGAGATGTTCCAATCTGAGTCGACACGTACCGGCCTGCCCGGCTGGATGGCTGCTGAGACGATGCCAAATCGGCAGCAACTACTGAACTTCGTCTACGAACTCCGACCGGCGGAGGAAGTACGAGATGCGCTGATGGCTGCATACACCAGCGCAGTCGCCGAACGGGAGGAGTTCGGGAAGGCTGGTGCTCCGTAGTCGAGCCTGGTCAGAGCGCTTTCGGCACACTTTCCGAGGGCCTTCATTCCACCCTCGCGAGAGCCGAACGGCTCGTGCGGTCCCTCGAAATCCGTGCGCGCGACGGCCTGTAGCCCGACTGGTTGAAGATCCTGGATATGGCGCCGGTCCAGTCGGGTAGTCGCAGGTTCGATTCCTTGGCACGACACGCAGAACATGGGCAGCTGCAAAACGTCTGGTCATCGCGGAGGCGTGTTCGATTCGATGATGTTGCTTCGGATACGAGCGGGCAATCCGTTGCCTCGGGTATCGGCAATTGAAGTAATGCTCCGGATGTTTCGCGGGAAGGTTGATCCTAGGTCGGGACGCGGGCGCCGTGTCGGTCGCCGCCGGTCAGGTGCCTAGTCTCAGCTTCGCCCCGGTGCGTCGCATCATCTCGAACGGGTCCATGCAGGTGGCACCGATCGCGGCGCACGCGTCAGGGATTTTCACCCGCTTCCGCGAGTTGGGGTCCGGCCTCTCGTGGGTGACCAGCACAAGGTTGTGACCGCGCGCGTGAGCCACCAGTTGGTAATCGGCCTGGTTGCCTGCGAACTCCGCGAGTGCTGCAGGAGTGAAGGTACGCGACGCAGCCCACGCAGAGAGAGCCGGGAAGTGAGCCGTCGTGGCCTGATCGATCGACTGGAAGAACGAACTGTTCCTCTGCGCCCAGGCCGAGAGATCGTCGGCTCGGCCGACCAGCTCAGTCTTCACCGCCTCAATGCTGCACACTTCGCCCGCAGCATGCGCGCCCTCAAGCCATTCCCAAAACCCGGGGGCGATATCGAAGGCGTAGTAGCGGTTCTTCGCCTCGATGAGAACGTTCGCGTCAACCAGGTACATCAACCGATTCCGATCTCGTCGGCCAGGCGGGCGAAGGTTTCGTGCTTCTTCGTTCCAAGGAGCTGAAAGGCATCTCGGAAGCTGGTGTCGCCCTGATAGGTGCTAGCGACCACGGCACGCGCGAACTGGCGGCTTAGGCGCAACGGCTGAGTGTAGTAGTAGTTCCCTCCAGAGTTCTCTCCGCGGAAGCGCTTTGCCAACTCGATGACTGCCTCTCGCTCTGCCTCGTACCGCACCTGATAGTCATCCCAGCCGAGGAAACGTGCGTCGAACAGACGCTTGAGGATCACCAACGTGCTCACCCTGTAGCGACGGGCCAGCCGTGTCAGCTCCTGGGGTGTCAACTCGCCCTGGTAGTCGCGGCGAAGAGCGGCCAGTGGGACCAGGACTTCGGCGGAGACCCGGTTGCACCACAGCTCTTCGGCAACGCCGTCCAACGCGGTCATCGCCGCGTCGGACAGGGCGCTGCCGCCGAGCCAGACGTGGGCGAGCTCATGGACCAGCGTGAAAATCTGCGCCGCCTTAGTGTCGGTACCGTTGACGAAGATCAGCGGCGCCACCGGATCGGACAGAGCGAAGCCCCGGAACTCCTCCGGGTCGAGCACGCGGTGAGTGT
Organism: Nocardia caishijiensis NBRC 108228; assembly: GCF_001612825.1. Taxonomy (GTDB): domain Bacteria; phylum Actinomycetota; class Actinomycetes; order Mycobacteriales; family Mycobacteriaceae; genus Nocardia; species Nocardia caishijiensis. Next base: position 24,377 of record NZ_BDBE01000036.1, read on the forward strand.
CGCCGCCGACGATGCCGTTCACCATCACGAGGACGCCGATGGCCTCGGTACGGTCGATCAGCTGCCGCAGCGCATCGTCGGAATTGGCAAAGGCGGTGCGCTCGGTCAGGTCGAAGCCGAGGGCAGCGCGGATCGCCCGCGCTGCATCCACCGGAGGTGTATCGGTTGTCGCGGAGCCCACGAAATCCAGCTGTGGAGCACCGTGATTCCGTGCGTAGTCGCGGTACCACTCTTGCCGGGTCTGGCAGATGTAGATCGTGTCCAGCAGGTCCACCGATGGGCGGGGAACCGTCGCGTTGCCGACCGTACGCATGTCCGGAATAGGCAAAGGCTCGTTCGGGGGCTCGGGCAGGAACAACAGACCGAACGGCGTATGAGTCGCCTGCGCGAAGCTCTCCAACTGCTTTAGGGTCGGCTGACGCTCGCCGCTGATCCACTCATCGAGTTTCGGGGCACGGCGCTCTATTGTCTCGTCGTCCCAGCCAGCGCGTTCGACGGCCCACTCCAGGAGGCTGGGGGCGACACTGACGCGTACCGGCATCGGACCTCACCTCTCCTTGCTTTGCTGCAGTGTGATCAGTTTGGCATGGCTGCCGCTCGTGCGGTATCCGAAGGAGTAAAGCCGTCTGTCGAGCGATTGAGCAGGTGGTAGCCGGGGTCAGCATGCCCTCCCTCCCAGCGTAGAACGTTGGCGACGCGCCGAATCCTCGCACCTGCGGTTTCAGCCTCTATCTTGCGAGAGATACCGACAGGCCCTGCGGCGCCGGGTGAACCGTCACGGATTTGGGACCGCTTTGGGCTGTCTCGGCTTGATGTCCGGTACGCACTTCATACAGGTGTCCAAGTGGCTGGGACACAGCACATTCACCCTCACTTTGAACACCTACGGCGACTGGATCCCCGAAGAGGACGGTGGCGCGACCATCCTGCTGCCCGAACCACTCGCCCCGGTGGCTACGTCTGCGCCGGTGGTAGAGGTTCCGTCGAGTGTGGTGCCGCTGTTTGGTCGTCGGTCGGGGTAGTTCAATCCCACGGGCCAACGATCTCCGCACCGGCACGGAGCGCGGTACGCACCCGCGAATAATGGAGATTGCAGAGCCCGCGAACCTCGGCTGTTCGGGTACAGTTCTCTGCTGAGCATTTTGGCTGGTCGGATCGGCTGAGTAACCATTTACTGTAATGCCGTTTGCAGAGTTCTCGAGTATGAGAATTTTTGTCGCACCCCTCATGCTTGCAGGTACTCCGATTGCGAAGCCATTGAGTGTAGTGTGACCGACAAAGTCCCCTCGCGCGCACAGGATTAATGCAATCTTTCGCACTGCACGCCGACAACTTTGCGGGCAATTCTGTCGTGCCGTACTTCTTGACACGGCGGTAGTGCTTGTCGCACATTCCTTTTGTACCTGCAACTCGGTCACACTCGTCCGCAGAGCAAGTCGCTCGAGCCATCGGCATATAATCGTCCCGCCATCTTTCAAGTAGCACCAGAACCTCGGCTGGATCTCGTCGCCAGCCGAACTTGTCGCCTTTCGCGATATTGCAGGTCTTATGCGCGAGTGTCAGATTCTTCGGATCATGGCTTCCGCCTCGGGCAATCGGAATTATGTGGTCTACCTCCGCCGCTAGCGGGTGGGACTTAAATGCGTCAGTCGGAACCGGCAGCCCACATATGCTGCAATCATCGCCGTCGCGTGCCCGAATGTCATCCGCCGATAGGTACAACGACGCGCTGCGATGGCGGCAGTCATCGCACAGCTTCTTCGAAATCGGTGTCATGCGGTTTCCGCCGCCGCTGGCGGGAGCTAGGTAGTCAATCAGCTTTCCACATTGACCGCATTCGGCGGTTGTGCTTTTTGTTGGATGCCGTCGCGCCAAATTTCGGCATGTTATTGAGCAGTACCGACTCGTGCTGCCAGCACCGACCGGCTCGCCGCACCATCCGCATGGTCCGTTCGGTGTTTGGGGGGCTCGACTAGAAATTGCTCGAAGGGTCTCTCCTCGATTTTGTTGCTTCGCGTGGCTCGAGCACAGGCCCTTGCCTGATACCTGCCGATCGCAGGCAGGACCGCCGCATCGGGGCTTGCAGGCTTCCGAACAGTAGCGCCGACCCCTTGGAAGGCCTGCCAAATCTTTACCGCAGCCACGGCAAGGGCGACTCGTCGGATGTTCTGCGCCAATGCCGAGGTCCTTAGCGCGGGCTCGCGCTGCGAGCGGGGCAGATGACAATCGGCCAGTCCGCTGGAGCTTTGCATAGTGATACCTGCATAGACCGCGTGCCTTTATCGCGTTCGAGCATTCGGTTGTGGAGCACATTCCGGTAGATCTTCTCAGGTTTTTGCGCGCGGCGTCGTAGTGCCGCTGGCACAGACCCTTCGCCGTGGTTTTGCCGTTGCAGTGAGCCGTCGAGCAGACCTTGGGCTTCCGCTTCTCTAGCGATCCAGTGCGACGCAGGCGTTGGCGATGCATGGAACAGAGCCCTTCACGGCTGCTCCGTGTCCGCTCACAATCAGGAGCGTGGCATCGCTCTCCCCGTGCACGTGAGCGGCTTCCGTTTGGGTCGCCGTACTTCCAGTAGGCTTGATAATGCTTTTCACAAAGCTGTTGACTCTTGTTCGAGACCTTCAAGGAACACGCCTCCGCCACGCAAGTGGCTACCGGACCCTTGCCTGATCTATCCGGCACAAAAGGTGCCGGCTCTGCGGCCGAACCATCTTCCACCTGCTCAGACTACGACGGGACACCGACGACCGTTCGCACCCGGCATGTGACAGCCTCTTGCCGGCCTCATGCTGACGAACTTGTTCGCCAGCATGAGGTTATGGCTGTCTACCTGCCCGCGTGCCGGGGTGGCGACGCTGATGTACGTCGTGACCGGCGGCGCAACGCGCCCACCTGCGCAAATGAAGCGGCCCCCACAGGGACTCGAACCCTGACTGGGCGGCTAGTACTTCCTGAACCGCTTGTTGAAGTCCTCGATGCGAAGCTTGACCGGATACAGCCGGATCCACTCCGGCCGTCCGCGATCGAGTCATAACCCCCGCGACACAGACGGTCTCGCCGTAGGTGTCGCTGGGATTCGGGTAGGTCTTGATTGTGATCATCGCCGTTGCTGTCACGTCGCCCGCGCGCGGTGACCTGATGCCCATTGACCCCCCGGAATCCGGCCGATGGCTGTCCCCGCTCAACCATAGTAATGCGGAGAGGTGAGTGATCGCAGCAGTTCAACCAGCAGACTGCCGGGGCGAAGATTATTGTGATGCAATCTATTTCAATACACGGTGGGTGCTTCGGCCTGCTGCTATGGCAGATGTTCGCCGTCGTGGTTCTCGGCACCCTGGATCTCGAAGACGGCCTCGAGCGGCGCTGCCCGCTGGCCCAGTGGGGGCTCGCATCAGGGTGCGCGGATTGTCCGGGGGCGACGGTTCGTCGACCGGGCGCGTCGGCCTATGTCGCCCACTGTCAGGTCGACGGCCGTGGCGGCGGCGTTGAACAGGCGATTGGCGGATGGGTTGCGTGGTGCACGCGACGGGTGTGCTGTGCGAGCACGGTGTCCTTGAACGTTCGGTACGTCGGTGGTGCGGAAGTAGCGTATCCCTGCTGTCCAAGCCAAGGCGGTGGCCGCGCTGTTGAGTTGGCTGCAGAGTCGTGGCGATAGCGATCCGTGCTGAAGCTCGTGTCGAGCGGTTTCCCGGCTCTGATCGCGCAGCGTCGGTTGTGTGCCCTGCCGGGAAGAAGTCGGTAGGTGCAAGACTTGAGCGGGCCCACCGGTAACCCCCCGCTTTCGTCGTAGAGGTGGCATCAGTGTCAGGCGTTGCCGAGAGAAGATTGTTCGAGAACTGAAGGCCGCGCTGTCGGCAGATTTCATCTTTGTGCTGGTCAACCCTTTTCCTATGCTCCTGACCATCTCAGTAAGGTGAACCGGGCGGCTTCCTGTCGCCCGTTGGGGTACTTGACGTTCTGACCACTGATCAGCGCGGGCCGAGTACCTGCTGCTGGTCTCGGGTAGCGCGCGGAGGGGTGCGGCGCGGTTTTGGCCTCGGACGAAGGTTCCGATCAAAGCATCGAAATTGTGTTGCAGCCGAGTATGTTTCGCGGTTTCAACGATCTTCTTGCCCGGTCGCGGCGGTCGCGCGCTGGACTGATCGTCAGTGGGGTCGGGCTCCGCACACCGACCCCGTCAGGCCGATGGGCCCATGACGCTCTATGTGGGGGTCAGGGGTTCGAGTCCCCTTAGCTCCACAGAAATAGCAGGTCAGGCCCGGTCGCAGACCGGGCCTGACCTGTTTTATTGTGTCTAGCCCCCCGTTTACCCCCCGTTTGGCCCTAGATCCAGTTTACGGTCGCCAGCTATACGGTCGTGTGCCGCTGCGGCCAGCGAGAAGGCTGACGGATTCGCTGACGGACTGCCTTGACCATCGCTGTGGATGCCACACGGTCGCGATGGAGTAGTCGACCCTCAATAGGGGTGGTTCGGTGACCGTGTCTTGTCAGCTGTCGCATAGGAGGATGTTTTCGGCCGGGTTCCACAAGTAGCGTGGTATTCCGACCAGGGCAGGCAATGGTAGGAAGTCCCAGTGGTGGGGCAGATGGCCGATTCCGAGGTTGGGATCGTGTGCGAAGATCCGAGGGTCCCAGTCTGGGTCGCCGACAAGTACTCCGCAAAAGCCCAACTCCGACAAGGGGATCGGTGGCGCAATGCCGCGGCTGTCGGCCGGTCGGGGTATGCGCCATTCGCGTTCATGGGACCAGTCGGATTGACCACTGAGCTCGACAGCCCAGGTGCGGAGTCTCTCATCGTCTTTCAGCATCTGGTACTCATCGGGCCGGGCGTACCACACTGGTCCGCCGCCTGCGGCGTAGACGTGCTGTCGGTCGAACATCAGTGCCCAGGGTTCGTAGCCTCGGGTTTCGATGAGGTAGCTCACTCCGGCCTGTGTGGCCTCAGTCATGCATACTGAGGGCATTCCGCCCGAGTAGGTCACGAACGGCGAGATTGCGCCATCAGTCAGGATCGATTCCATGCGCTCGACGGCGTCCAATGCTCGGATCGCTTCGGGCACACCGATACCAGGTGGACGGTTTCGGTGTACGAAATGGACGAGGGTCGACGAAAGGTCAGGGTGAGTTACGTCCCGCAGGCCCACTGGCTCGGTGACTCGTTGCCCGGTGCCTGTTCGCAGGGTGTCCATGGCGGTTATTCCGTTTTCGGAGCCGCTGCCGTTACGTTTGACTGTCAGTCGCCGCGCTCCGTACTGCGGGGCGGTGATTGCCCAATCGCACTTCTAGGGACTCGGGCGCTGGCTAGCCTAGGGCCGGTACTTCCAATCGCGCTCCATTGCCAGTCTCAGTAGTTGCTTCGCGGCAAGCAGGCAAGCGCCCTTGTCGTCGGCAGGAACGGCATTGAAGTCTATGTGTCCGTGATCGTCGGGGCGGTTCTCGTTCATCGAGTCGTCCCAGACAGTGAGAGGCTGTCGCGCCTCACCGCCGTGTGGCGACTTGACCTCGACCGACTCGACTTCCTCGACGGTCACAGCGAGGACGCCGATCGGCGCGTTGTAGGGCTTTCCGAGCGGTTCGCATCGCTCTTTGATTGCGTTGAGTTTTGCCTGGTATGCCTGCTCGGGAGTTGTCGCGCTGCCGCGTGCGATCGACATGCGGTTGTTGTCGTGCTTTCGATCCGTGGTGCTGATGTTGAAGGCGCTAGGATCGATGACGTCGTTGGTGAACCAGTTGCTGATGATCGGCCGGAGCAGCTCTTCGGTGGGCACGGTGATGGGCTCACGAAGAATTTCGGGGCTTTCGCTGTCGTCGCTCATCGATCGCCTGCCTCGGACAGCCATGAGTCGAGCGCTTCGGCCAAGTCCGAGATGTCAGCAGCAATGGTGCCCTCATCGAATGTTCCTGCCTCAACGTCTGCGGCGTGTATGTACAAACTCCCGCTGGGCTCGACGTCGATCGTTAGCTGGTTTTCCGCCTCGGGCCAGTAGAAGCGGATCCCGCCTTCCTCGGTTGGGAAGATAGTGCGGGTGAAGTTGCCGAGAGAGATCATCGCCTCGATTACCGTGTGAGCGCGTTCGATTGCCAACTTCGAGATCGCTTCGCCGGACTCGCCATCCATCCAACCCTCGGCGAGGTCAGCAAGAGCGTCGACAGATGCGCGCGCGAGCTGGGCGTCCTCAGAGAACTCGACAACGGAGAGGGACTTGAGTCTGTCCAGTTTGATAAGCCGGTTGTTTGCGTTGAAGTGGCCGATGCCCTCAGCGGAGCATTTGAATAGTTGGCGACCGGAATCGACGTTTACTTTTACGCCGGAGTCCAGGTATGGAACTTGAACATCGGCCCTGTGCTCACGGTCTCGGACGATCAGCCGACCTGAGAGCACGTGGATGTCGATGACATGCCCGGTGATGGTGACAGGCCGAGCCGAGTCGACCTCTAGTCGGCGCATCACCCTTTTCCGTGCCCAGTTGTCGTACTTGGGAACGGGCTTCCAGTCAGCGACGTCGGTCGCGGCGACCTGGATAGCATCGCCAGCCTGCATAGTTTGGCCGAGTTTCTTGACCTTTTGGTGAAGTCGTCGGATCTCGCCGGGGATTGTGCCGTTGCCTGTCTGGGCATAGTCGATGAACGCTTCGACGGTTTCGAGGGCTCGGCCGTAGTCGTGTTCGAGTTCGTCTTCGGCGAACATGTCGATGGCGCCGGCGCCGAGATCGTACTCGAGCTGTGGCTTCGCTGATCCTTCGCCGATTTTCTGGACGAGACGCAGGGCGATGAGGTCGTCATACCCGTTCGGCACGCGCTTTTGGAGAGGGTGGCGTTCGAGCCAGTAGAGCTTGACGAGTGATCGAAGGATGTCCTCGAACGCGGCGACCTCGAGGAGTGACTCGGCCGGCATGCCTTTGGCGTCGAATCGTGCACCGCTGAGGCGCATTACCGCTATGACGCGCGACTCGGAATCCTCGGCTGGCACTGCCAGAGGGTACCCGAAGTCGTCAGTGGCTGAGCGGCAATCACGGTTGACTGTCTACCTTGTTACAACCCGATGTAACGGTTGACGGGATCTGCGCTGACGGACAGTCGCCGGTACCGCGCGCTGAGATGGCGACGGCATGTTCAGGTTTGGTCCAACTCCCGCGTGTGGTCTGCGCAAGTAGTAGCCGCGACCCTTGAATGGCATCGATTCGAGGCTGCCGAGCCGTCGTCGCAGGTTGGTGCCCTCGGCAGGACACACAAAACATGGGCAACCGGAAAACGCCTGGTCATCGCGGATTCCTATCCGATCTAGCGATGCCGGTCCGCCGGTACCGATCGTATCGTGTTTCCACCTTCGTTGAGCCCCTCGGCGGGGCAAATGAAGATGGAAACACGCGCGACCTGGATATTTGCTGCGGTCAACGAGTAGTCGAAGGCGGTTTTGCTCCAGGCTGAGCGGTGATGTGGTGTTCACTGGGTAATCGCCGATGCCAACTCGCTGTGTTGCGGGTTGGGAGTCGGCTGCCGTTCTCGAGGTTTCTCTGGGCGTGCAGGAGTTCGCGAGACCGGCGGAAGCCATCGGGATCTGGGCGACGTGATCGACACGACTCCCCGGTGTTACAGCAGCCCGATTACGACCGACATCGCCAGGAACAGGGCGAGCTGGTAACTGGAGTTGATGACCGTCAGCTTCGCAGGTTTCAGCTCGAAGGCATTGTGCTGCAGGAGCGTACTGGCAGAAAACGCCAGCCATGCCGCGAACCCGACCAGCAAAGCCATCCCCACAGACTTGTCGCCGGTCGCCTCTGATGCGAGGGAGATCCCCGCGGCGAGGCCGACTGCGGTCACGAGATTTGCGATGGCCAACTGGGTCATATTCCTCGCGCGAGCCGGTCGCGAGCGGTCCGACGTCACGCCCGTCAGCTGCTCCCAGGCGTTCGCGATGAAGCCCTTCTGATACCAGATGAACGCCACGACCATGCCCGCTACGAACGCGAGCGCGGCCGCGAGCCAGTTGATCTCCATTGCACAGCCCCTTCATCCCTCGTCAAACCCAGCGCCGGTCATGGTGTGGCGCCCTGAGTCATCGGTTGATATTATCCACTGCGATGGAAAACGTAAAGCATCCAGTCGGGCGCTCCTACGGTCAGTTCTGTGGCCTGGCGCGGGCGCTCGATGTCGTCGGGGACCGCTGGAATCTTCTGGTCGTGCGCGAGCTGCTGCCCGGGCCGCTGCGGTACGGCGAGCTGAAGTCCTTCCTCCCTGGCGTCGCGAGTAACCTCTTGGCCGAGCGTCTCCGGACGATGGAGTCGGCCGGGGTCGTGGAGCGACGACTGGGAGACACGGGAGTCCTCTATGGACTAACGCCGTGGGGCGCGGAGCTCCGGGAGCCGATGGAAGCCCTTGGCAGATGGGCCATTCCGCTGCTGGCGACCGGACGGGGCGATGATACCTTCCGGCCCCGATGGCTGGCACTGGCCTTGCCCGCAATGCTTCGTGACAGGACGGCAGCGCCGCCTGTGGAGGTCGGCTTCGATGTGGAGGGACTCCTCATCGTTCTCCGGATCGACGAGGACGGCTCGAGCGCGAGAATCGACGCTGACCGTCAACCAGAGACCGTCCTGACCGCCGGGCCCGAGATCGTGATCGGACTCGTTGCCGGTGCCCTCTCAGTGGATCAGGCCCTCGCGTCGGGGGCCGCCCTACTCGGTAACGCTGATGTTCTCCAGCGAGTGTTCCCTTAAGGCGGTCAGCCACAAATCCAGCGCGGCCTGTTGCCTGCCGGTGGTGGATCAGGTAGCTCTTCAAGAGCTGAGCGGGCCGGGGCAACCACGGCTGGTGCGTCTGCTGGCCCGGTGGCCCGAATAGACACCCTCTATGATGCTCAAGAATTGATCGGTTCCTGGACATTTCGAACCCGAGCGGATACGGCCAGTTCGACTGGTGGTCTGAACTGTCCAGAAGTCGAGTCGCCACGGTGGCAGCCAGCTGCGGAAGGTGGTGGCCTCATATCGGGGTCGGGACGAACAGCTCGTCGTAGTCACTGTCCAGTTCGACCTTCTGGCGCCGCTCCTGTTCGCGGGCGCGAAAGTTGTTCATGTACGTGGTGATATCCGTGGCGGTGAGATGTGCCTCGATGACCTGGTTGAGGCAGTAGTGGCCTAGGTGGTATGCGAAAGTGGCTATGGATTCACAGGCGTCAGGCGTGACCGGCCCGCCATGGATCGCGGCGTTGCGAATGCGTTTCAGCCGACTGAGGTGGGTGTCGAAGCGCTGATCGTAAAGGTTCAGTCGCGCAACGACGGCTTTTCCGGATCTGAATACCGCCTCCATATCCGCCAGAGCGCGGCGAAGCCAGTGCCGTTGATAGATCTCGCGCAGCCTCGGGAGATGGTCGATCGCGCCGTTGACATCGAAGTAGTCGACGTCAGCGGACGTAGTCCACAACTCTTCCTTGATGTCGTCGAGATCTTCGGGCGGAGGGAGAGCGTCGGGGGATGAATCCGGCAAGTCGGTGCTTGCGGCGGAGGTGAATTCGCCGAGGAAGGCGACGAGTTGCGCGCGTGAGGTTGCCTGCTTGAAGTATTTGCATGCGAATTGTGCCCAGTCGCTTCGGCCGCCGACAGCCCACGCATTGACGTGTTCGATGGCACGAACAGCCGCCATGACCGTTGCTTCTGAGCCGTCGTCTCGCGAGCGGGTCAGTGCGTTGCTGAGCGCTAGGGCGGCAGCGAGCTGTTCGGTTGTCTCGATGCTCAGCGACTGCGAGGTTTGGACCATGAGTTGTATCCGCCGGGCGACGGCGTCTCCGGAGCGGTGGCGTGAGTAGTCGCGGCGGCGCGCTTTGGGGCCCCATTCCCAAGTGCGCAGAGTGCCGTCGATGAAAAGCATGCTCCCGTCGAGCTGGATCCATGTGCCGGGGTGCGGGTCGCTGATCTGGACCAGAGCGGCCACGAGCGTAGATGCCTGTTTCCGTGCGAGATGGACCACGGCGTCCGGCAGAAGAACGCGCGCGTAGCTGAGACCCGGGTCCTCGGACCACGCCCGGCGCTCGTGTTCCTGGATGTCCGCGGGAAGGTTGAGCACTTCGTGCGGTATTACGGTGAAGTTGCATGCCAGTTCTGGATGTCCGACACACGAAGCCAGCAGTTGGGCGCTGTAGAACGTCACCTGACCGTGTGTGACCTCAAACTCATGCATGAGCGCGGGTTCCAAGCGCAGCCATACAATGCAGTCGGCCTTGGCCGGTGGCCGCATCAGGAATTCCTGGCATTGCTGGCTTCGCCGCCAGACTGGACCATTTCCCCCGTCGTGCGTACCGAGAGTCAGGAGGGGGTAGCCTCGCATCAACTCACTGAGCTGCCGCCCGAGGCCGAACCCGTTATCGGTGTTCTGATGTCGGGCCTCGGCGATCGCCCACAGTGTCTTCCGTTTGAACTCGATGTCCTCGACCTTTTTGGTCCGGTTGACGCAGGCCTGGTGCAGGTCTAACCATGCGGAATCGATCGCTGCGTCGGATCTGAGCCGCTCCCTCAGCACGGCTGCATCGTGGCGTAGGGAATCGCGGACCTGTTCGTCGATCCCTACTTCGTTGTTCCCACCGGCGCCTGCCGAGGAGGTGAAAAGTTGCGCGAAATGCGATTCGACCGAGCGATAGGCCAGGTCAACGACTCGCTGCAGCTTCGGGCCGGACGCGGAATACCCGGAACGGACATCGGCGAGTATTGATTGCCAGTCATTGTGTTGGACGGGGATGAACTGGCGCCGGTCGTCGATCCAGGCGAGTAGCTCCACTACGGCCGCGGTGAGTGTCATCGCTTCGACGTAGACGGTGAATCGCCCTTGGAGCACGGCGACAATTTCAGCCAGCCACTGCTCTTCGTCTACTGGGGATTTCATCACTGTGCTTCGTTCGATGACGATGCTTCCGTTACAAGCCAGGCCAGCGCCTCGGCTCCATTTTCCGCTCCGACGTCCGCCGCCGCCAGATTGTTGCCTGATAACTACGGTTATCGGGCAACTTCGGGAGGCAAGTCGTGACCGGCACCGATCTCGCGCACACCATCGTGCGACTGGAGGGCGTCCGCGCTCGTGTCGCCTACCGCCTAGACGACCGGGAGGTGGCCCGGCGGCAGCGGGTGGGACTAAGGACTCTCGATGACATGCGCTACTGGACGTGCTGCTCGGACTCCACGCGGGCATGCCGGTGTCCCACGACCAGCTCACCGATCGGGAACGGCACGCGCTGCGCCGGCGTCTCCATCAAGGTCGTGCGCAAGCGCCTCGGTCACGCTTCCACCGATCTACATCCTGCTCGCCGATAAGGTCGCCGACGCTGAAATCCGCGCGGCGCGCCACACCCGAACACGGTGACATCCAGACCCGGGGCGAACCGATCGGCGACAGAAACGAACGCCCTACGAAGCGCGGCGATGGCGCCGGTACCAAAACGCGTCGGTGATTTGCCTGTCCCACCACTCCCGGATCCGGTCGTCGGAGTCTGTGGATCTACCGGCCCGAACCTCGGCCAGCGTGGCCTCGGCCAGCGGTGTTTCGCCCAGCATCAGCGTCCGATCCCACTCGGTGACCGGCATGAGCCGGCCGGTATCAGTGATAGCGGTGTAGGAGTAACCGCCGGCGATGTCCCAGGCGATCTGGTCGGCGGATTCCACGAACGATTCCAGGTGATGTCCGAAGTTGGTCAAGCCCACGTATAGGGTCAGGTCGCCGTATAGGACAGCACGGTGGATCTGCCGGTTGAGTCCGGTCGGAGCCATGATGGTCCAGCGGTCGAGCAGGATCTCGTTCATCTTCACCTCGCGCGGATCGTAGGGGTGGCGGCACTCGTAGGTGTGCTCGATGATGAAAGGGGGTAGGGGGAACCCATCGATGTCTCCGTCCTCGTTGCGGTGGGTGAGCGACGGATCGCAGCGGTCGAAGAACCGCATGACATCCAGGAGCGTTTCGATCACCAACCGACCACCCACAGAGTCCTCGTAGCGCCGGTCGACCGAAGTGCGCTTTCCGTCGGTGTTGTTCCGGATCTCCACAGGGAGATCGGAATACGGCTTCCAGCGAGGAAAGACCCGCCATCCGCCCTTACCGACCCCACTGACCAGTCGGTCGGTGTCCATGTCGATCATGGCGTGGCGATGGATCTCGGCGTTCCGGATCAGCCGCAGGCCATGCACGACCCGGCCGTCGGAATCGCTGGCCCGCATCGCTTCGTAGCGGGGTTTATCCGCCGGATCGAGCAATTCGGTGAACAGCGTATCGATCGTGCGCATCACCGTCACCGCATCAGCGACGTCGATGGAGACGGCCTCGGTATCGATATGGAAATGGCCTGGGTGCATCACGACATCGCTGTCCGCCGTCGCCAACCAGGTGTCTTCGATCGCGCGGGCCAGAGCTCGGAACTTTCGGCGCAGCTGATTCCGGCCACCGGAAGCCGGGATCGGGAACATACCCGGGTCAGTAGAAGCGGGCTGGTCGGGGAGCAGTGCCATCGTGGTCTTCTTCCGGGACCTCGCCCGGTTGGAGGCAAGGAGTTCAGAGTATCCCGCCGGGTCAAGGCGTTTCCGGCGGGCACGTGTTCAGGTGCAGCGCGGGACGAGCAGATCGGCAGACTACCGGTGTCGGTGGATTCAGGCGGGTGCGGTCATGCGGTGCAGGTGTTCGCGGGTGGTGGTCACGTCGCCGAGGGCGCCCGGATGCATGGTCGGACGCCACAGTGCGATCGAGAAGCTCTGATCGCACAGCGTCGGCCGTGTGCCGTGTCGGGAAGGAGTCGGTGGGTGCAAGACTTGAGCGGGCCCACCGGTAACCCCGCGCTTTCGTCGTCGAGGTGGCATCGGTGTCAGGCTTTTGCCGAGAGGCGATTGTTCGAGAACTGAAGGTGGCGCCGTCGGTGGGTTTCACTCTTTGTGCTGGTCAGCCCCCTTCGTTTGCTCCTGACGATCTCGGCGAGGGGAACCGGGCCGCTTTCCTGTCGTTCGGCGGGGGATTTGACGTTCTGACCAACGATCAGCGATGGGCCGAGTGTCTGCTGCTGGTCTCGGGGCAACCCGCGGAGAGGTGCCGCGCGGTTTGGCCCCCGCAGAAAGTTGCGATCAATGCGTCGGACTTCCATTGCGACCGAGCATGATTCGCGAGTACGTCAATTTGCCGATCCGGTTACGGCGGTCGCCGCGCTGGGCTACTCGTTCGGGTTGGGCTCCGCACACCGATCCTGTCCGGACCGATGAACTCATGACGCTCTATGTGGGGGTCAGGGGTTCGAGTCCCCTTAGCTCCACCCGACACAAAAGGTCCGGCTTTTCAGCCGGGCCTTTTGTCGTTTCGCCACGGCTCGTAGGTTCCGATGGGCCGCCGGGCGCACACCGTCCACCGTAGGGTCCTGCTCCTCGACGAACCCGTCGAAGCCACGATTCCGTTCGCCGTGCTGGAGCGAGCGTGAAGCAACTCCGTCACCTTCGAGGGTGACCCACCACTAGGCTCCCCAGTGTGTACGAGATTGCTGAGATCGCGGGATTTGCTGGTGCGCATGGGGTTTGGAGTGTGAGCGACTCCTCGTTGTTGGTTCCGTTGATCGGCTACGTGGGTTCCGACGGAGCGAAGGGTATCGTCCGCTTCGGATTCGACGATGTCGGTGAGGCCGCGCAGTTCGGGGCCGAGGAGCTGCGGGCGGGGCGGCCGGGGTGGGTTCATGCCGCGCTGGTCGTCGATGCCTTCCTGCGGTTGCCCAGCGGCCGCGTCGACGCGTTGATCATCGACGCCGTCGAATACGGACCACACCGGCGGTCGCTGAAGATGGCCGTCCCCTATCGGCCGCACACGAGCCCGCAGGGGTTCGCTGTGTATCGCCCGAAGTTCATCGAGACCAGTGGTTTCGATGCTCCTGACTACCACGCGATGGCTGACGTCTTCTTTTCCGGCGTCGACTCCCACGAAGAAGCCGCGGCGGTGTGGAACGCCCACCTGGTCGACCAGTCCGTCTGAGCTGGCCGGGCTCGATGATCAAAAGTCAAGCGTCGCAACAGAAGCCGGGACGCAGTCGCGGTTTGTAGAATCGCCGTTCGGGTACCGAGGGGGGTGCGATGCTCGATCCGCGAGCGACGGCGATAGTAATTCGGGGGACCACGAACGGTCTTGTCGAGGACAAGACACCGCAGATCACCGCTTTCGAGCCGCGACACGACCGGGCGGTGGTGTGGTTCGGCACGTCGGGCCCCTACCGGTACGGGTGGGACCGGGTGACGGTGCTCCACAGTCCCCGGCCGGTGCGATTCGGCCCGCACGACCGGGTTTTCGTCGACGGTTCCCCGACGGACGCCGTCGAGGCGTACATTTTCGCGGGCCCGCCCGAAACCGGTTCGTGGTGGCATGTGCTGACCCGCGCGGGAACCTGGCACGCCTACCGCGACGATCAGGTTCAGGTGCGAACGGCACTGTCCCCGGCGTCCCGCGACGTGCTCGGCTACTGGCGGACAGTGGCCGGAAAACACACCGACGACGCGGGGGTGCTGCTCCAGCGGAACTATCAGAGCCTGGAGTTCATCCACCCGGACAGCGCTCTGGCGCGCCTGCTGGAGAACACCCCGATCGAGCCGAAACCCGATGAGCGGGCACCGATTCCGCTGTACCCGTTCCGCACCAACATCAGCCAGAGCGAGGCCGTGAACAACGCTCTGCGATACCCGATTTCGGTGATCGAAGGCCCACCCGGCACCGGGAAGACGCAGACGATCCTCAACATCATCGCCTCGGTGATCTGTACACCCGATGCCACGGTCGGCGTCGTCTCCTTCAGCAACTCCGCCGTCGAGAACGTGGTGGAGAAGCTGACCAGGGAACGGTTCGGGATGGTGGCGGCCAACCTCGGCAACTACGTCAAACGCCAGGAATTCTTCGCCGCGCAGCCGCAGCGCAACGCGGAGGTCGACGCGCTGATCCGTGCCGGGCGAGGACAAGAAACCGATGCCGCGGCCCAACTGGTGACGGTGAACCGGCGACTCACCGACCTGCAGAAGCAGGATCGGCTCCGCGCCGAGGTCCGCGCCCAACTGCACGCCTATCGCCTGGAACAGCGGCACTTCCAGTCCTATTTCGACGACCGTGAGGTCCCGGACGCCGACAACCTGCCACTGCTGACCCGCTACAGCGCGCGCAAACTGCTCGACTTCATCGCCGACACCGATCCCCGATGGATTCGCGACAGCGGCGTCGGCCGCGCGATCGACGTGATGAACCGCTACTTCCGATATCGCGCCTTGCGCCATGTGGACGCCGACGATATCGACGTGGTGCTGCGCATCCAACGCCTGTACTACGAGAAGAAGATCGCCGAACTCGAACGACGAGTCGAACAGCTCGACACCGCGTTGGCGGCCCGCGGGTTCGACGAACTGATGGCCGAACAGGCGAGCCTGTCGCGTCGGCTGCTGCGAGATTCCCTGTTCGAGCGGTACCGGGCCATGAACCGCACCGTCTACGACTCTCGCTACCGGAAGCGTTTCGACCGGTTCACGCGCGACTACCCGCTGATCATGAGCACCTGCCACTCCCTGCAGAACAGCATCGGTCCCTCGGCACTGCTGGACTACCTCATCATCGATGAGGCCTCCCAGGTCGACCTGGTGACCGTGGCCCCGGCGCTGGCCTGCGCCCGCACGGTGATCGTGGTGGGCGACCTGGCACAGCTGCCGCCCGTCACGAAGGATTTCCACGGCCTGCCGCCCGCGCCCGATCCTGTTTTCGACTACCGCAACAGCGTGCTCGCATCGATCATCGAACGCTACGGCGATCGCGTGCCCCGCCGATTGCTGCGCGAGCACTACCGGTGCGACCCCGACATCATCGAGTTCTGCAACCGCAAGTTCTACCGAGGCGACCTGATTCCGTACACCAGCAGCACGCCGGGAATCAACGCCATGTCCTTGGTGCGCACAGTCCCCGGCAATCACATGCGCCGGACCCACAGCGACGACGATCCCCGCTCCAAGGCCCGCAGCAACGAGCGGGAGATCGACGTGATCCGCCACGAGGTGATCCCTTGGCTGGAAGGCGAATTCGCGCCACACGAGATCGGGGTCACCACGCCGTATCGCCGCCAGGCGGACAAGGCGGCCGATGCCCTGATCGCGGCCATCGAAGCCGACACGGTGCACAAGTTCCAGGGACGCGAAAAGGACGCGATCATCATGACCACCGTGCTCGACGACACCGACAGCGGCCGCGCCGGACTGAAGTTCGCCGACGACCCGAAGCTGATCAATGTGGCCGTTTCCCGGGCGATGCGCCAGTTCGTTCTCGTCACCCATCCGTCCGAACTGCCGGGCAGTCGACACCTGCGCGACCTGTTCGGTTACGTTCGGTACCGGGACCGCCGCCACGGTGTGATCGACAGCGATCTGGTGTCGATCTTCGACCTGCTCTACACCGAACTCAACGAGCGGCGGCGCGCGCATCCGATGATCGGCTGGGGGCGCACGCAGTGGCCGTCGGAGGACATCGCGCTCGCGACGCTCGAAGAGGTGCTCGCGCAGACCGGACGTGACCATTTGGCCGTGCACTGCCAGGTGTACCTGCAGAATGTGTTTCCCCGCGATCTGGCCCCGCTCGACGCGGAACTGCGGAAATTCGTCAGGGACCGGTCCTCGTTCGACTTCGTCTTCTACAACCGCATCACCAACGAGTTCGTCGGTGCGGTGGAGGTGGACGGTTTCCGCACGCACGAGGCGGATCCGGACCAGCAGCGCAGGGACCGGAAGAAGGACGAGATCTGCCGACGCTACGACCTGCGGTTGCTGCGGCTGGCGACCACCGGCAGTGGCGAAGCTGCCCGGATCCGGCGGTTCCTCGACGGTCTGCCCGGTGCCTGAGGCGGCGTTTCCACTCCGATCTGCAACCCGTTCACCCGCTGGTCGGGCGGATGCGCCATGCTTGTCCGGTGGTTATAGCGTCTGACGTCGTCCCCGTGCGTGGCAGTGAGTTCTCGGTCCTGTTGCGTCGTGTCCGGGAGGCGGGTCTTCTGAACCGGCGGTTGCGGTATTACGGGTGGAAGACCGCGTTCACAGCGGCGGCTCTCATCGCGGGTTGGGCGGCGTTCTTCGTCATCGGTGACTCCTGGTGGACGCTGCTGACCGGGGCGTTTCTGGCGCTGGTGTTCTCGCAGATCGCATTCCTCGGCCACGATGCCGGGCACAAGCAGATCTTCGCGGGCAGGCGGGCCAACTACCTGTACGGGTTGATCGCGGGCAACCTCGCGATCGGGCTGAGCATCGGTTGGTGGACCAGCAATCACGCGCGCCATCACGCCCACCCCAACACCGAGGGGATGGATCCGGACGCGATGGGTGTGCTCGCGTTCTCCGGTGAGCGGGCGCAAGCCGGAAAAGGTTGGCGCCGTTTCATCTTCCGTTACCAGGGGTGGTTGTTCTTCCCGCTGCTGCTGCTCGAAGGTGGCAGCCTGCATTGGAAGAGCGTTGTCGCGGTGTTCCGTTGGCCGATCGCGAACCGGGTCTGGGAGGGTGCGCTGCTCGCCGCCCACTTCATCGGTGTGCTGTCCGCGGCGTTCCTCGTGCTGTCGCCGGGTAAAGCGTTGGCGTTCATCGCGATTCAGCAGGGTCTGTTCGGGCTGTACATGGGGTCCACCTTCGCGCCGAACCACAAGGGGATGGAGGTCCTGCCCGAAGGTGACAACACCGACTTCCTGCGCCGCCAGGTGCTCACGTCGCGCAATGTGCGTGGCAGTTTCCTCGTCGACCTGGGAATGGGCGGCCTGAACTATCAGATCGAACACCACCTGTTCCCGTCGATGCCGCGTGCCAACCTGCGACTGGCCCAGCCGATGGTCGCCGAATTCTGTGCCGAAATCGACGTACCCTACTGCGAGACCGGCCTTTTCGAGTCCTATCGGCAGGCGCTGACCCACCTGAACCAGGTGGGCGGCCACGTCAAGTAGGTCAGTGCTCGCAGAGATAGAACTCGCGCTCGAAGTACTCCTCGTTGTGTTCGTCGACGAAGAACTTGCGTTCGTGCATCAGCTGTTCACGGAAGCCCTCGGCCTGGGCCCTGGTCATCGTCGAGGTGGGTGACCAGGGCTGCTGCGGTGGCACGTCGGCCGTCGAGGTGATGGTGACCGACGGGTCGACCAGGAAGAAGGCCACGATCTTGCGGTGCCCTTCGCGGGTCGGGTCGTCGAGCCGGAACGGTGCCACGCGGTGCTGGTAGATGTTCGGAAAGGCCACGCAGCGACCGGTCGTGGTGCGGACCGAGCCGAGTTCCTGGTTGAGCGGGTCCTCGTCGTCGAGGCCGTAGACGTCGCTCACCCCGTTGTTGTCGTTCTGCTCGTACTCCGGTTCGTCGATGGCGGTGCGGAAACCGAGCAGGGATTCGGTGATGTTGTCGCTGTCCCAGTAGTAGATGGCGGTGGCGACGATGCGTTCGTTGAGCATCGCCTCGACATGCCATGAGCCGCCGTAATAGTCGGGCTTGTCCGGGGTGAGGTGGATGTTGGCGAGCTTGACGATCACCTGCAATCGGCGACCGCCGAGTGTGACGGCGCGGGTGGCGTCGCGTTCGGGTCGTTCGAATTCGGGCGCGTCCGGGATGGTGGGTCGGCGTTCCTCCCACCACTTCTCCATGGCTTCCTCGTAGGCTTCCTCGGCGGCGTCGTCGTCATCGTCTTCGGGCGGCTGTGGTTCGGTGTCGCCGTACCAGCTGAACGGGTCGGCTTCGATCCGCACCCGTTTCGGTGCGCGCAGGTCGGTGAGCACGTTCTCCAGCAGCGGCAGTGTCGCGCCGAAGATCTCGGGGAGGACTGCGGCGAGCTCCTGGTGACGTTCCGGATCGACATTGTTCACATAGGACAGGAACGCGACGGAACCGTCGTCGCCGACCTCGACATCGGTGGGCAACCACTGGAAGTGCTTCGAGAGCGAGGCCCGCTCGTCCTTCTTGTCCAGGACCGGCCACGGTGCGTCCTCGGGCACGCTCACACCACGCACCAGGCAGTACATCGAGGGGTGCACCAGGTCGAGCACCTGTTCGTCGGAACCCGGATGCCAATCCAACTCCGTCGAGGGCACGTCCTCGAGCACCCGCACCGCCTCGGCTAACCGTTTGCGCAGATCCTCGTCGATCAGCGAGTCCGACTGCCACACCCCGTCGACAGCCGATACCTCGATCCCGCGCTCCGCGTCGCGCAAGTCGTCGTAGTACTCCAATTCGTCGAGCACATACCGGATCTGCGCTTGTGTCATGCCTTGCTCGGCCGCCTCCCGCGACCACCGCGCCACGATCTCGGCATCCTGATACTTCCGATACCACTCCGGCTTCGCCCGGATACTCGCACTCATCCGCATCATCTCGAGCTCGCGCACAGTCCGAGCAGGCGCGAGAACCGACACATGAGCAGTGCGGAACGGCAACGGAAACGGATCCAACTCAGTCAATTCTCTGATCTCTCAACAGTTCTGACGCACCTACGGCGGCTCCGCGGGCACCCCTGCGACCCTGCCACAAAACCGCCACCGGACCCATCCCGCGCAGGTGATGAATTGCCGCCTGCCACATCGCCACGGCAGCGCCGGGAATGCGCGGGGCGGGTCCTAGAGGCGGGGGTCGGTTGGTGTCGATTCCATGGCGAGGACGGCGAATACGAGCTCGTGGATCCGCCACAGCGGTTCGCCGGTGGCGACGGCGGTCAGGGCGGACAGGCCGAGGCTGTGTTCGCGCAGGGCGAGGCCGCGTTTGCGGTTGAGGTTGCGGTCGCGCAGGCGCGAGAGGTGTTCGGGGGCTGTGTAGTCCGGGCCGTAGATGATGCGCAGGTATTCGCGGCCGCGGCACTTGATGCCGGGCTGGACGAGTTTGCCGTTGGTGCGGGCGGACAGGCCCGCGTACGGCTTGATGACCATTCCCTCGCCGCCCGCGCCGGTCAGGTCCAGCCACCAGGTGGTGGCATCGGCTTCGGCGGACGGGTCGGACAGGTCGACCACGCGGCGGTCGGTGGCTCGGAAGGTGGTGGGGTCGGCGGCGACCAGGCGGTCGCAGATGTCGAGGTGCCAGCCGTGATCGCGGTCGGCGAAGGTGGTGCCCTCGGCCGCGAGCAGGGCGAACGGTGCCAGCGCCATGCCGTCGAGATCGCTGGTGGGCCAGCAGTATCGGCGGTAGGCGGTGGTGAAGTCGTCGGCGTTCGCGGCGCGGTCGGCGGTGCGCGCACGCAGCGCGGTGAGGTCGAGGCCACGGTCGATGCCCGCGTCCAGGGCGGACAGTGCCGGGGGCAGGGCGGAACGTGCGGCCGCACCCGCCGCGGCGTACTGCGTGCGGATCAAGCCACCCGCCTTGGCCGACCACGGCAGCAGTTCGCAGTCGAGCAGCAGCCAGTCGGTGTCCAGTTCGTCGAACAGCGTCGCGGCGGCCGACCGAACTCGGGCGAGCAGTGTTTCGGTGAGGGCGGCGTCGGCGAAGAACGAGCGCCCGGTTCGGGTGTAGATCGCGCCGGTGCCGTCGCTGACGCCGAAACGTGCTGTGGCACTGACCTGGTCGCGGCACACGAGCACCGCGGCACGCGAACCCATGTGCTTTTCCTCGCACACCACCGTGTCCACCCCCGCCGCCCGATAGTCGGCGAAGGCCTCGGTCGGGTATTCGAGATACCCCTCCACCGACGACGTGGACGGCGGCGACATGGTCGGCGGCAACCACAGCAGCAGGCGCGGATCGATGGCGAACCGGCTCATCACCTCGAGTGCGGCCGCCGAGCTCTCGGCATCGATGATGACCGTGCCGTCGTCGGTGCGCACGTGCCTACGCCCGGTGACGTCGGCCAGATTCAGGGTCTCGTTGTCCCGAACCGGTTCGGCCACCAGTGGTTTCACCGGCTCGTAGTACGTCCGCTCGGCCGGTACGGCGACGAAGGTCTTCTCGGGGTAGCGCAGTGCGGTGAGCTCACCGCCGAAGACGGCACCGGTGTCGAGGCAGACGGTGTTGTTGACCCACTCCACCTTCGGTGTCGGGACGTGCCCGTAGACCACCATCGCCGAACCGCGATAGTCGCGCGCCCACGGATAGCGCACCGGCAAACCGTATTCGTCGGTCTCGCCGGTGGATTCGCCGTAGAGGCAGAAGTCACGGACCCGGCCGGAGGCGCGCCCGTGGTATTCCTCCTTGAGCCCGGCGTGCGCGACGACGAGACGTCCGCCGTCGAGCCGCAGGTGACTGACCAGCTTGTCGATCCACCGGCCCGCCTCGTCGACGAATTCCGGTGTCTCCCGCTCCAACTGCTCGAGCGTTTCGGCCAACCCGTGCGACACCGTCACCTGCTTACCGCGCAATGCGCGCAGCAGCTTCTGCTCGTGATTGCCGGGCACGCATAGGGCGTGACCGTTGGCGGTCATGCCCATCACCAGCCGCAACACGCCCGGCGAATCCGGTCCACGGTCCACGAGGTCGCCGACGAAAACGGCCTGGCGGCCCTCGGAATGGGTGGCGTCGACCGGGCGCCCGCACTCGTCGCGCACCAGCTCCCAGCCGAGTTCGACCAGCAGGGACTCCAGTTCGGCGCGGCACCCGTGTACGTCGCCGACGATGTCGAACGGCCCGGTGAGTTCGCGCCGATCGTTCCAGGCCCGCTCGTAGGTGACCGTGACATCGGCCGGGTCGCTCACCACGAACACCTTGCGGAAGCCTTCGCGCCCGAGCTGACGCAGCGACCGCCGCAGCTCCTGGCTCTGACGACGCAGGACATGCCGTTCGAAGGTGCGATCGGTGCGCGCCCGGGTGCGCTCCCACGCCACCGATTCCGGTGTGTCGAGCACGATCGCGACGGGGAGTACATCGAACGAGCGGGCCAGCGCGACCAATTCGGCGCGGGCGTGCTTCTGCACATTGGTGGCGTCGACGACGACGCGCCGACCGGCACGCAGCCGGATGCCCGCGATGTGGTCCAGCGCGTCGAAGGCGTCCTTCGTCGCGCTCTGGTCGTTCTCGTCGTCGGCGACCAGGCCGCGGAAGAAGTCCGAGGACAGCACCTCGGTGGGCTTGAAGTGGTCGCGGGCGAAGGTGGACTTGCCGGAACCGGAGATGCCGACGAGGGCGATGAGCGACAGCTCGGGAAGGTCGATGTTCATCAGGCGGCCTTACGGAAGAGGGCGAGCTGGGTGGGGGAGCCCGTGCGCGGGTCGAGTTCGCCGACGGGACGGATGTCGACGGTGTAGCCGAACGTGGCCGCCACGCGGGCGGACCAGTCGGCGAATTGCGCACGGGTCCACTCGAATCGGTGATCGTCGTGGCGGTGCCCGTCGAGGGTCTCGTAGTGCACGTTGTATTCGACGTTAGGTGTGGTCACGATGACCGCGCCGGGCGCGGCGTGCCCGAACACGGCGCGTTCGAGGGCGGGCAGACGGCTTTCGTCGACGTGTTCGATCACCTCCATCAGCACGGCCGCGTCGAAACCGCGCAGCCGGTCGTCGTGGTAGGTCAGTGCCGACTGGACGAGGGTGATCCTGGCCCGCTGCCGGTCGGGCATGCGGTGGAACTTCAAGCGTCGCTCCGCGATCGCGAGGGCGCCGCTCGATACATCGGCGCCGACGATCTCGGTGAATCGCTGGTCGGCGTGCAGCGCGAGCAGCAGCGTGCCCGGGCCGCAGCCGAGGTCGAGCACACGGGTGGCGCCGGTCTCGGCGAGCGCGGCCAGCACCGCGTCGCGACGCAGCTTCACCAGTGGGGTCCGGCGCTCGGCGGCCTCCACGAGTTCGACGGCGTCCTCGGTGGTTTCGGGTTCGAGCTGGTCGTCGGCCGCGCGTAGACGTTCGAGCGCGGACTGGGTGAGCGAGTGCCGACCGGCCAGGTAGCGGCGGGCGATGAGTTCGCGGTCGGGGTGGGTGCCGAGCCAGCCGGAACCGGCGCGCAACAGTTTGTCGACCTCGTCGGCGTCGACCCAGTAGTGCTTGGCGTCGTCGAGCACCGGCAGCAGCACATACAGGTGGTTCAGTGCCTCGGCCAGTCGCACGGTGCCGGTGAGTCGCACCCCGGTGTAGGGCGAGTCGCCCCAGTCCGGGAACTGCGGGTCCAGCGGTGCGGTGGTGGTCGACACCTGCCAGCCCAGCGGCGCGAACAGCCGCTCGACGATCTCGCCGCCACCTCTACACGGCACCGCGGGTAGGTCGATCTCCAGCGGGATCGCGGTGCCCGCCAGCTCGGCGCGTTCCCGGCTGGTGCCGTTGAGCGCCGACCGGAACACCTTCCCCAATGCCACCGACAGCAGGCTCGACGCCACGTACGGTCGGTCGTTGACGTAGCGCCCGAGGGTCGAGTTGTGCTGGCCCTTGGCCGGTCTGGCCAATTCCACGGGGTCGATCTCGAGCAGCAGCGCCACCGTGCACCGGTGCGCGTCCGCGCGGGGGTAGAACACGTGCGCGGTGCCGCCGGTGGTCGAAAACGACTGCACGCGGTCGGGGTGTTTGACCAGCAGGTACCCGAGATCGGTCGCCGGGGAGATGGTCGTGGAGATCGTCAACAGCACGGACCGATCCTGTCACGGTCGGTCCAGTGGATTTCTTGTGAAAACCTTCAGGCGAACGCGAACATCGGCCCGACGGCGACCACGACCACCGCCGCCCAGACACCGTAGATCGGCAGATAGCGGGTCTGCCAGTGCTCCAGCGCGGTGAACGGGGTGTGGCCGCGCAGGAACCGGACGCTCAGATGGGCCGACCAGGCGAGGTTCACCAGCAGCACCACATTCATGCCGAGGGCGACGACCTTGTTGGGACTCGAGCCGAATTCGGCGATTCGGGTGGCCATGACCGCGAGCATCATCAGGTCGACGATCAGGGCGCTCACCACCAACACCAGCTGGACACGGTCGAAGAGCGCGGGCGGAGCCAATGGGTCGCGGGCCGAGATCGTGTACAGCAGCAGGCCGAGAACGAGGACCAGGATGAGGTCCATCAGGATCAGCAAGTCACGGTCGATGCCGGTGAGACTGCGGGTGGTGACGAACGCGCCGAGCAGTGCCAGCAGCATCAGGATGGTGAGCGGCGTGAACACTCTGGTGAGGACGGGGGCGATGTTCTCGATCACGTTCTGTTTGGCCTCGACCAGCCACGCGGCGACGATCACCGCGCCCGCCGCGCCGAACGGCATGATCCACCCGGTGATGATCGGTTCGATGTCGAAATCGAGGGTTTCGAACGCGGCGACCGTGAGTGCCGTCAGCACGCCGCCGCCGAGGGCGAGCAGCGTGAGATACACGAACCACTCCCCGGTGAACCGGATGAAGTCCATGCGGGGTCGGTCCGACCGCCAGTCGCCGCCCGCGTAGGCGAGGCCGACCACCAGCCACAGCGCGATCGGGGTGTGGATGCCCGCCAGCACCACGGTCGAACCGCCGTCCTCGAACGGGTACAGATTCAGCACGAGCGCCGCCAGGACGAACGGTACGACCAAGGCGACGGCGACGGCCGCGCTCACCTGCCGCTTCCACGCGAAATAGCCGGTGAGGAAGGGGAGGACGAGCAGGCTGACGTTGAGCCCGAGGGTCTCGTCGTGCAGCAACGAGAACCCGGTCTTCACCGCGAGACCGGCGGTGAGCGCGATGGCGATCACCACCATCAGCTCCCGATTGCTCTCGCGCCCACCGTCTTCGGGCATCAGGACCAGTTGTTTCCACAGCCGATCCGAATGCGCACGGGCGAACTCGCGCGAGATCGAGTCCACGTTCCCCATCCGCTTGACCGCGACGAGGAAGGCCTCCTCGCTGCTGAGTCCCGCGTCCCGCAGCGTCGAGACCTGTTCGCGCAGATGGTCTTCCATCTCGTCCACATCCGACACCGAGATCACCCGGTGCCGCTGGACATAGCCGCGCCACAGATCGACGGCGGCGTCGAGTTCGGCTTCCATCACGCCCACCCCCGCGCTGTGGTCGGCGGCTGATTGATGCCGCGCCAGACCTGGTCGAGGGCTTCGGCGACGACGGTCCACTGGGCCCGGCGCTCGGCGAGGGCGGCGCGGCCCGCGGCGGTGATGAGGTAGTGCTTGCGGCGGCGGCCGCTGTCGGCCACGCGCCAGGTCGAGGACACATAGCCCAGCCGTTCCAGACGGTGCAGCAGGGGATAGAGCATGCCGTCGGTCCACTGCATGCGGCCGTTGGACAGCGTGTTCACCTGTTCGAGGATGGCGTAGCCGTAGGACTCGCCGTCGGCGAGGATGCCGAGGACGAGCGGCGTGGCCGAGGCCGCCACCAGGTCTTTGTCTATGCGCACAGCACTCCTATACCTAGAACCATTAGGTATGACCCTAGCAGATCTAGGTATGAGAGGTAGCAGGGTGCGAATATCGCACCCTAGGGTGCTGATCCACGGTTTTCGCCTAACGAGGCCGGAGGGTGTCTCGATGGAATCGTTGTCCGCGCGAGAGCGTGCGGGGGACTCGGAATCGAGGAAAGCCATGAAGAACGCAGTTCGGATGAGTGTGCTGATGGCAGTGGCGGCGGGGTTGGTCGCGGGCTGCACGGGGGACGACGGAGTGACTGCTCGACCGACGACCTCGGTCACCGGCGCGCCGTCGGTGTCGGTGGAACCTCCGGTGGAGCGGACTGTTACGCCGGAGGCGGGCGCACCGTCGGCAGGCGAACCGGAGGCGGGCGCACCGTCGGCGGGAACTCCGTCGGTGAGTGCGCCCTCCGCACCGGCGGAAACGGTCGTCGCGCCACCCGTCGATGACATCAGCGGCCCGGGCCGGTGCATCGACCCAGGCTCGACCGGGGTGCGCAATGCCCTTGCCCGGCTCGGCGACGGCTGGGCCGCGTCGCAGGCCTCGGCGGACGCACCGGGCAGTTGTGGTGAGCTGCTGTGGGTGCGTGCCGTCGGTGGCAACTCGGCGGGCGCGCCGATTCACATCATGTTCTTTCACGACGGAAAGTACTTGGGCACAGCGACTTCGGAGGCCTACGCCTTCACCT
Organism: Nocardia caishijiensis NBRC 108228; assembly: GCF_001612825.1. Classification (GTDB taxonomy): domain Bacteria; phylum Actinomycetota; class Actinomycetes; order Mycobacteriales; family Mycobacteriaceae; genus Nocardia; species Nocardia caishijiensis. The sequence goes on from NZ_BDBE01000036.1 coordinate 50,316, forward strand.
ATGTCGCCGGGGCGAACGGCAACGCGGTGACCGTCGAGTACAAGTGGCTCGTCGGTGACGAACCGTTCGCGGCACCGCAGGGTGGGCCGGTGTCGATCACCTACACCTGGACCGGTTCCGGCGTGGCGATGAGTGGACCGCTGCCGAGCGAGGTCACCCAGCCGCACCGCTGACGGCACCGGTCGACTCCGGGTGGAGCACGAGAACCGTGATCTCGCTCGGCGCGAACACGCGCAACGGCGGGCCCCAGAACCCGGTGCCGCGGCTGGTGTAGAGCTGAGTGTTGTTCGCGTGCCTGCTCAACCCCGCCACCACCGGTTGCTCCAGCCGGACCAGGTAGTGGAACGGCCAGATCTGCCCGCCGTGGGTGTGCCCGGAGATCTGCAGCGCCACCCCGGCGGCGACGGCATCGGCGATCTGCCTGGGCTGATGGGCGAGCAGCACCACCGGCAGGTCGGGTTCGGCACCGGCAAGGGCGGCGGGCAGATCGGGGCCGTGACCGGGGAGCCCGCGACCGGTCGGGTCGTCGATACCCGCGATGACGAGGCGGTCGCCGTCGCGAGTGAGAGTGCGGTGCTCGTTGTGCAGTGGCTGCCAGCCGAGGTCGGCCATGTAGTCGATCCAGCCCTGCGCGTCGCCGAAGTATTCGTGGTTGCCGGTGATGTAGAAGCGGCCGAGCGGGGCGACCACCTTGCCGAGCGGATCGACCTGGGTCTGGCGCTTCGCGACCGAGCCGTCGGCGAGATCACCGGCGTGGCAAGCGATATCGGGTTCGAGGCCGTTCACCACGTCGACCACCTTCTCCGACCAGCGCACGCGGTTCAGCGCGGCGTAGTGGGTGTCGGTGACCACGACCAGCCGCAGGCCGTCGAGGCCGGGGGCGAGGCCGCGGATGTCCACGTCGACGGTGCGCACCCGTGGCACCCGCCGCGCCTCGTACAGACCCCAGCCGATGAGGGCGAGCGCGGTGATCGCCACTGCGGCGGCCACCGGACGGGCCGGATCGTCGACACCGATCACCGTCAGCGCGCCACGGGCGAACACGCCGAGCACCGACCAGGCGAAGAACACCCAGGTCACGCCGAGCAGTGCGTCGCCGAGGATCACCGCCGGGTCGGATTGGGCCGGGCCGTGCCCGAGGAACATCGCCACCGGCAGGCAGACGACGAGGAACGCGGCGACGGCGGTGCCGATCCAGAACAGCGTTCCGGTGCCGCCGGTCGGTGCCCAGACCAGCGTCCACCAGGGCAGGGTCAGCAGCAGGGCTGGGATGAGCAGGAACATCAGGCGTACAGCGAGCTTCACGGGGTCCCGTTCTGCAGGGGCCGCCGGGGTCGCGGCACGAATTTCCCCACCAGCGTAGCGCCCGGATCGGCGGCGGCGCCGAGGCGAAAACGCGGGCCGGTGAAGGTGGCTGCGTCGCACCGTAATTCGATGTGTGCCGGGGGCGGTCGGGCGCGCTATGCTGCCCGGCAGGACCTCGCCGCGAGGCGGGTCGTGTGGGGAGCGGCGTGGCCGCGTCAGTGAAAGGTCGATCATGCGTGGCGTAAACGGGGGAGGGGCGCCTGCGCGCCGATCCGGGCGGGTCCGGCGGACCCTGATCGGGGTCACCGCGGCGGTGTTGTTGCCGTTCGGGGCGGCGGTTCCGGCGGGTGCCGACGCCGATCCGAACGCCATCGACTTCGCGGTCGAGTCGTCGATGGGCACCATCAACACCCGCATCGTGCGCGCGGCCGACGGCAACACCGACCGGGTGGTGTACCTGCTCGACGGTGAACGCGCCGAGAACGACCTGAACGGCTGGGAGAAGCACACCTCCATCCCGGCACAGATGGCGAAGTTCAACATCAACGTCGTGATGCCGGTCGGTGGGCAGTCCAGTTTCTACGCCGACTGGGAGCAGCCGAGCAGCTTCAACGGGGTCAATCCCGACGGGTCCATGCTGCCGAGCGCCGACTCCGGGTCGGCCATCGGTGGCTGGGAGGACACCCAGGGCAAGACCACCACCTACCAGTGGGAAACCTTCATCACCAAGACGCTGCCCGAGGCGCTGAAGTCCAGGCTCGGGTTCAGTGCGACGCGCAACGGTGTGCTCGGACTGTCCAGCGGCGGCAGCGCGGCGCTGCTGATGGCCGCCTACCACCCCGAGCAGTTCAGCTACGCGGGGTCGCTGTCGGGGTATCTGCACATGTCGATGCCCGGTATGCGGGAGGCGCTCGGGGCGGCGATGATCGCCAGCGGCGGATACAACATCGAGGCGATGGCACCGGCGGGCAGCGAGAAGTGGCGGCGGATGGACCCCTACGGGTTCGCCGAGAAGCTGATCGCGAACAATACCCGTCTCTACATCTCGGCCGGTAGCGCCAAGCCCGCCGATCAGGATCTGTCGTCCGTCGATGCGATCACCCAGGGTATGCCGCTGGAGGCGATCGCCCTCGCCAACACCCGCTCGTTCGAAAAGCGGCTCACCGCACTGGGTTACACCAACGTCACCTACGACTTTCCCGACATCGGCATCCACAACTGGGGCACCTGGGAGCAGGTGGCCATCCGGTTGATGCCGGAGATGGCGCCGCACATCGGCAAGCCGCTGCCCGCCGGTGCCAAGCCGCCCGCGGGTGCGGCGCCGCCGGGTGCGCCCGGTGCGGAGCCGCCTGCCGGTGGTGCGCCGCCGAAGTAGGTTCTCGCGCAACCCGACCGCCGCTGCCCGCGTGGGCAGCGGCGGTTTTCGTTTTCGGAGCGTTCGTCGGGTCAGCTGGTTCTGATCGGTGCGGCGGTCGACCAACCCCAGGTGGAGTCGGTTTCGACGGTGATCTCGGCGGGGGGAGCGGTGATCAGGCGGGTGAGGCGTTGGAGTTCGCCCCAGTCGCGGGTCCAGTCGTCGGCCAGGTAGGACGGGATGGTCTGCGATCGCATGAGCATGCCGGTCCAGCCGAGGGGGCCACCGCCGGTTTCGCCCTGCCATGTTTCGGAGACCTGGGCGTTGAGTTTGTCGGGCAGGATCCGCCAGATCGGCATCTGTGCCACCCCGGCCCGATGATCGAACGGGCGCTGACACGGGAAAGCCAGTCCCACATGCCAATCCGCGAGAACCGGGTTCTCCGTGCCGACCATCGTGTTCAGCGTGGCCAGCTTCGGCAACCGCGGCGGGGTGAGCGCCACCCACTGCATCGGGTCCGGTTCCCCCTCGACGACCAGGCGAACGGCGGTCGTGCCCGCGGGGACCCGGTCCAACCCGACCGGAAGGTTCCGCCACCCGGGTGCGCCACCGACAGTCGGCGGAACTGCCTCTCCCAGTAGCGAAAACGCCCCGTCGGCCGCCCGTGCGAACTCCACCCGCAGCCGCTGCCCCGGCATCCGCGACCCATCCGGACCCACGCCCTCGATGCGCCCCGCGACAGTCAGAATCAGCACCCGGTACGCCGAATCCCGCCGCACCGCATCCCCATCCAGCCGATACCACTGGGTAACCAACCTGCTGGCCCGAGGCTCGCCCACGGCGTAACTCCCGAGCACCGGCGTCCGCTCCGGCGCAAGCCCGAACGGCAACGCCACGCCACTGCCGTTGACGCCGGTGAACCCGACCCCGCCCAGGCCACCATTTCCTGGTGCTGCGCCTCCGGTCGGCCCGCCGGTGCCCGGCCCTGCGGCTCCACTCGGCGCACCGCTACCGGGACCCGCGGCTCCGGTCGGTGCGCCGTTATCAGGCCCCGGCATGGAGCCGGGCGCACCATTGTTCGGTCCACCGGAAGCGCCCACGGCGCCGCGAGCATCCCCACGCGGTCCTGCGCTGCCACCTACCGGTCCGCCAGGCGCGGCACCAGTCGGCCCGCCGGACGAGGCGCCATTCGCTCCGCCGGGCGCCGCGCCGCTCGGGGCGTCGGCGCTGGGTCCTACACTTCCACCAGGTGCTCCGGCGCCGGGGGCGCCCTGTGGGGGTCCGGCCGGTCCACCGGGTGCGGCGCCGGGGCCGGAACCGGAGGGGGGTGCGGAGGACTGGCCGGGGCCGGGGTCGGGGGTGAGGCTGCCGATGCCGTTGGGGGTGAAGCCGGTGTTCTCGGCGGCGAGGCTGTCGGCGAGGGTGCCGGTGTACGGGGTGAGGAGGGAGTCGGCGGTATCGGTTTCCACCAGGACGTCGTCGGCCATGGCGCACGGGTTGCCGGTGAGGGCGCGCAGGTTGGACAGGCCGACCGAGTAGGCGGGGTACTGCGAGATCGCCGCCGAAGCCAGCGAGCCGACCTCGAACAGCACCAGTGCCGCCGCTGCGAGGGTGAGCGGCGCGATCGGAGCGATCATGAAACGACCGGTCGCGGTGGGCTTCTTCGCCGACAACGCCTTGCTGTCGGCCTCGGCCGCTCGCGGTTCCACGGCGTGCTCGGCCGAGTTCCGCTGGTTGTCGAGCTCGGAATTGCTTGGCTGGTCGTCGTCGACAGGTGTCTGGTGTTCAGGTTGCGGTGCGATGGCGTCGTGGTCGGAAGAGCGGACGCTGGTGCGGTGCTCCTGGGGGCGTTCGCGGTAGTACTGGTACAGCGCCACGAGCAGGGTGGCTGCCGTGGCAGTGAGGGCGAGGGTGGACAGGCTGACGGTGCCGAGAACCGGGGCACGGTCGGGCCAGGGGACGCCGTAGCCGGAGACGTACCACCAGCCGTTGGACCCGGTGAGGCTCACCGCGAGGAGGAACAGCACCGCCGCGGCGAAGAGCGTCCGCACGTGCGGGGCTCGAATTGTCCTGCGAGTCAGCGCGACTGCGGTGACGGCGGCGAGGGCGGCGGCCAGCCCCGCGTACACGCCGAAGTGGTGGGTCCACTTCGTCGGGGTGAACATCATCAGCAGCAATGCCATGAAAACCATTGCGATCAGCCGGTTTACCGGCCCGCGTGCGGTGCCGGTAACCCATCCGCGACGCAGGGTGGTGAGGATTCCGACGACCAGGCACAGCAGCATGGCGAGGATGCCGAAACGGCGGGCCAGGGAGCCGTCGGGGTTCACCGACAACAGAGTGTCCCAGCGGGTGCGTTCCTCGAACCAGGACATGTCGGGGCCGACGAGCTGGCGGACACGCGTGGCTTCCAGCACGGTCGCCAGGGTCTGGTCGGCGAACACCACCACCAACACGAGCGTGCCCGCCGCGGCGATCGGCGCGAGCAGAGCCGCGTAGCCGCCAGGGGTGGCGCCCGAGCGGTCGACGATCCCGCGCAGAACAGGACGCGATGCCGCCACCAGCGCCGCGACACAGATCAAGCCGGTGGGACCGGCGGCCAGCGAGAACGCCGCGACGAGCACCGCGACGGCGGCGGGGAGCAGCCGCCGGGTGGCCACCGCCCGCTCCATCGAGCACCAGGTGAGCAGGGCCCCGACGGCGATCAGCGGTTCCGGACGCAGTCCGTTGTTGTAGGGCAACCAGATCGAGAGGAACACCAGCGCACCGGTCCACACCGCCCAGCGATGCGAGGTGATTCCCAACCGGGGCAGCACCTCCCGACTGAGCACCAACCAGCACACCAGCCCGGCCAGCAACGCGGGCAACCGCATCCACACCCCGGCCTCGCTGACCCGACTCATCCAGGCGAGCACCTCGTACGGCCAGCCGAACGGCGCCTCCGCCACCTGGAACCACCGGTAGTAGTTGGCCGTGTACCCGGCCTCGCGCGCGGACCGCGCCATCGTGAGGATGTACCCGTCGTCGGAACTGTTCGCGCCGATCACGTGCCATCCGACCAGCACCCCGGCCACGGTGACGTCGACCGCGCCGAACCGCCACCAGCGCGCGGGCAGAACCCGCCGCGTCCGTCTGCCGTCGCGAAGATCGCCACGATGCAAGCAGATCAGCGCCACCAGCGTGGACAACACCGCACCGATGATCGCCGCCAGCTTCCATCCACTCGGGCTCGACGAGAACCGCGCGTCGATCTCGGCATGCAACCGCGCATCACCGAGCCGCCCCCGATCCAGCTCGGTGAACACCCCGACAACCTGCGGCCGCACATCCCCCTGCACAACCGTCCGTACCACCACGCCGTCGCGCGCTGTCACCCCGACGATCTCGGCGGTAGTACTTCCCGCATCGGAAGACACGACCAGCGCACAACTTCCGTCCGCCGAGCCTGACGCACCGTCACCGCCAGGTGCCCTCGACGGCGCGCTTCCGCCAGGTGCGCTGGGCGATGGGCTCGGCACCCCTGTCGCGGGCCTGTCCGCGGGTGCTCCCGCTGGTGCGTCGGGCGGTGGGCTCGGGATCCCTGCGGCGGGTGCGCCCGTAAGCGTTTTGGCTGGTGTGCCAGGGGGTGGGGTCGGGACCCCTGCGGCCCCGTCCGTGGGCGTTCCGGCTGGTGCCCCGGGGGGTGGGCTCGGCAGCCCTGCGGCGGGTCCGCCCGCAGGCGCCCCGGTTGGTGCGTCGGGTGCTGACGGCAAGGGCGGCCCATCGGCGCCCGGCGCTCCGGAACCCACGGGGAGATCGCCGAGCGGAACACTCAGTAGTAGCCGGTCGCGCAACACCATCGAGAGTGTGCGGCCCAGGTCGGGACGGTCCTCGATACGGGCGACGAGCCCCTTGGAACCGGCGCGCGGGGCCTGGGGTGGGACGGTCGACACGACGGTCCCCCCGGCGAAGCCTCGCAGGGCGTTGCACGGGATGCGCACGTCGAGGCTCAGCGGCACGTAGTGCACAAGCGGTGCGCTGACCTGCAACGACGCGTCCTGCGGCCAGTCCAGGCTCGCCCGCTGCTGATGCACGGGAAGCAGCGGAACGAGAACCGCCAGCAACAAACCGAGCGCCCCCGCCACGATCCCAACAATTTTCGCTCGGCCGAAGCCGGAATCTCCACCCACGACAGACGATGCTAAGCCGTCGCCCGGACTCCCACCCAGTCACTTCATGATCACCACACTCCGGTGGCGGCATCGGTCGCCCAGAAGGAGGTCAGGAGGTGGGGCGACGTAGTTCGGTGACGGCGATGCGCGCGGCTTCGCCGATGGCGGCGTCGACGACGGGGAGGTCGGGGTCGGCGCGGGCCGCGCGGGTGAACACCGCGACGGCGACCGGTGTCTCACCGGCGAATTCGACGACGGCGACCTCGTTGCGGATGATCCCGATGGTCCCGGTCTTGCCCGCGACCACGACATCGCGATGCGGGAACGCGGCGCGGATACGGTGTGGCCAGATCTGATCGCGCATGATCGAGCGTACGAATTCGGTGCTCTGCGTGGACAGCACCCGACCCGACCAGAGCTGGGTCAGCAGCGTGGTCATGTCCGCCGGGGTGGTCGCGCTGGCGTAGGCGGGGTCGTAGGCCGACACGGTCCACGCCTCGTCGTTGTCGGCCAGCACCGCGAAAGCCTCGGCGGTGCTGTGGGTGTCGGTGTCACGCACGAGGCTGCGATGTTGATCGGCGGTGCCACCGATCACCCGGGTTTCGGTGAGACCGAGTTCGGCGGCCAAGTCGGTGACGGCGGCCAGCCCGAGTTCACCGAGGAGCACATCGGCGGCGGCGTTGTCGGAAACCGTCATCATCGAGGCCACCAGATCGCGACGGCTCAGCGTGATCGGATCACGCAGTGCGGCAATGCCGGTCGGGCCCGGCGTGCAGTCGGCGGGATCGACGGTGAGCCTGTCCGTCGGATCGATGCGTCCCCGGTCCACCTCGCGGAAGAACGCGACGCACACCAGCAGCTTGTACGCCGACGCCATCACCACGCGATCCCACCCGCCGACCGAGATCTCCGCGGCCGAACCATCACACCGCCGCGCGTGCACCCACCCGCTGCACCCGGCGTCGGCGAACACCGCCCGGATCCGGTCCGCCGCCGTCGCGACCGCCCACCCGGTGGCCGCGTCCGCCGACCGCTCACGGAGCATGTCGAACGATCTGCTCACCGCAACCGCTCCCGGTACAGCACACGATCCAGTACGTCCGCCTGCCCACGCGTGTCGGCGCGTCGAATCACCCTGACCCGCAACGCGACCGACTGCGGTGCCAAGGTCAGCCACGCGACACCGGGCGTGGGAGTGGGCGCGGTGGTCGTCAGGCCGAAGCTTGTCCCGGCCGCCACCGCCGCCAGGACGGCGCGGTCGTCGGGCGCCGGGAGCGGCGGGGTGTCGAGGCCGCGCTCGCGCAGGAGATCGAGGAGCGCGTCGTGTGCGGGCGGGTTGGCCGGACGCGGCGGGTGGGCGAAATGCAAACCGGTGAGCATGGGGAACGTGGGGCGCTCGGTGGTGGTGGTCCGGTGCCCGGCGGGCACGACCAGCCAACGGGGGAGTTTCACGACGGGGCCCGCCTCCACGCCGTCGACCAAAGCCGGGTGTTCGATCACCGCGACGTCGCAGATGCCCGCCCGCACGTCGGCGACGAGGTCGACGGTCCCGGCGATCGTGGTCGACACCGTCCCGCCCTCGGGCCGCAACGCGGTGACGCAGGCGGTGACCACCCGGTCGGGCAGGGCGGTGGTCGCCGCGAAGCGGACGGTGCCGCTGAGCTGGGCGATGCGCCGGGATTCGGCGAGCAGGCGATCGGCGTCGTCGATCAGGAGCCGGGCGCGAGCCAGCAGCTGCCTGCCCGCCGGGGTGAGGACGGCGCCCTGGGTGGTGCGGTGGACGAGCTCGAGCTCGAGATGGTGTTCGAGGCGCCGCAAGCCCTGCGACAGCGGCGGCTGGGTCATGTCGAGTGCCGCCGCGGCCCGCCCGAAATGGCCCTCGTCCGCGACGGCGACGAAGAACCGGAGGTGGCGCAGCAGGTCCATGTGGCCATTGAACCAGCGGGCACGCGACGACTCGCCCGAACCGGGCGAAGTGCGCGCCGTATCGGCTCGGACACCGGCCCCGACGTGCGACGATATCGATCGCGACTCGCCGCCGTCGGCACCGGATATTGGCCGCGACCCGGCGGGTGATGGTGTGGTGCGACGGTGACTTTCTCCGCTACCGAACGCTCGATCCGCAGGCGCCTCGCGGCCGCCGCTCTCGCTGTCGCCACGCTGACCTTCACCGCCTGCTCGTCCGAACCGGCACCTCCGGCCGCGACCTCGAGCGCTCCCGGCGCGCCTGCCGGGACGACCCAGTTCGCGGCACTGGAATCGAAATACGGTGCGCGACTCGGCCTCTCGGTCACCGACACCGGCTCCGGTGCCACCGTCGCCTACCGGGCCGACGAACGCTTCCCCATCGCCTCGACCTTCAAGGGCCTGGCCTGCGGTGCCCTGCTGCAAGCCCATCCGCTCTCGACCGGGTACTTCGACCAGGTCGTCCACTACACCGCCGCCGACCTGGTGGAGTACTCGCCCGAAACGGAGAAGCACGTCGACACCGGCATGACGGTCGCGGCCCTGTGCCACGCCACCATCACCCTGTCCGACAACACCGCGGGCAACCTGGTGCTCCGATTGCTGGGTGGCCCAGCGGGTTTCACCGCGTTCCTGCGCACTCTCGGCGACAACGTCACGCGCCTGGACCGCTGGGAAACCGAACTCAACACCGCTGTCCCCGGCGACGAACGCGACACCACCACCCCGGCGGCCCTCGCCGCCGACTACCGCGCCCTCGTCGTCGGCAACGCACTCGCCGAACCCGAACGTGCCCAGCTCGCCGAGTGGCTGAAGGCCAACACCACGGGCGGCAAACGCATCGAGGCGGGTCTGCCCGCCGACTGGATCGTCGGCGACAAGACCGGCAGCCCCGCCTACGGTTCCGCACTCGACGTCGCCGTCGCCTGGCCGCCGAACCGCCCCCCGCTGGTCCTGGCGGTCCTGTCGACCAAATCCGAGCAGGACGCCGAACCATCGAACGAACTCCTCGCGGAGGCATCGAGAGCCGCTGTCACCCAGCTCAATTGATCCGCCACCCGGCCCGCACGGAGCGCGCGCACCGCTGCGGTTCGTCACCCGCTCCGACGAACAACGCGGTGAGCATCGGGACTCCGTGGTCGAGTGCCTCGGCGGGCAACGGGCCGGTCGCCACGAGGGCGGCCAGCCCGTGCCCGATCACCCAGCTCTGCGTCGCCAAGGCGAGTGGTTCGACCTCGGCTCGGAACCGGCCGAGGTCGCGTGCCCGTGCCACCGCCGTCACCAGCCGTTCCAGGGTGGCGTCGGCGGCCCGCGCGTCCTCCAGCTCGAAACCCGCGTCGAACATCACCCGGTACAGGTCTGGCTCGGCCACCGCGTTGGCGAGATAGGCGCTGCCGAGTGCGCCCAGGTCGCGCACGGGATCGTCGGTGTGTACCGACAGCTGTCGATCGCGACCGGCTCGCGCCTGGTCTTCCTGGCCGGGCAGGTGGCCCGAGACGCCGATGGAAACCCGGTCGGGTCGGGTGATTTCGCGGCGCAGGTGGAGCAGGCCTACCTGAACATCGGCACCGCGATGACCGCGGTCGGTGGATCCTTCGACGATGTCGCGAAGCTGACGATCTATGTCGTCGACTGGGGGCCGGACAAGTACCCGCTGCTCGGCGAGGGCGTCGCCCGGGCCGGGGCCGAGCTCGGCGTGGACCCGGTCAAGCCGATCACCCTGATCGGTGTGGCGGCGCTGGGCGAACCCGACCTGCTGGTCGAGGTCGAGGCGATCGCGGTGCTGGACTGATCATCCCGTCCTGCCCGCGCGGTAGCGGCCCGGCGCCACACCGTATTCGCGTTTGAAGGCCTTGCCGAACGCGTATTCGGAGCCGTAGCCGGTGCGCCGGGCGATGGTGGCCAGCGGGTGGTCGGTGTCGCGCAGGAGCCGGGCGGCGGTGAGCATCCGCCAACGTGTCAGGTAGGTCAGTGGCGGTTCGCCGAGCAGGGTGGTGAAACGCTTGGCGAAGGCGGCGCGGCTCAGACCCGCACGGGCGCCGAGTGATTCGACGGTCCAGTCGTGCGCCGGGTCGTCGTGCACCGCGCGCAGGGCGCGGGAGAGTTCGGGGTCGGTGAAGGCCGCCGACCAGCGTGCGGTGTCGTGGGCGGCGCTGTCGGCGAGCCAGGCGCGCAGCAGATAGAGCAGCAGCAGGTCGAGCAGGGGTGGGACCGCCGCGTCGGCACCGGGATCACTGTCGGCGATCTCGGCGGCGAGCAGATCGACGGCGGCGCGCAGGGACGCGTGCGTGCCGAGCCGGGCGGGAATGTGCACCACCTCGGGCAACTCGGCCAGCAGTGGATGCGTGCGGTCGGCGGCGAGCGCGTAGGACCCGCAGAGCAAGGTGGCCGGGGCGCCCGGCCCGTCGACCACGCGCACGTCGTCGGGGCCAGCGGTCTCGGTGAGTGCGCTGGTCGGGTGGTCGGCGAGATCGTGGGCGACCCCGCGCGGCATGAGTACCGCGTCACCCGTCCCGAGCGCGACGGGTTCGGCTCCCGGTCTGGTCAACCAGCACGATCCCTGCAGGACCACATGGAACCCCGCCCCCTCCACCAGCGGATACCTGCGCCCCCACGGTGCGTGGCGCACGAACATGCCGGACGCCGGAGCGCCGGTGCGTGCGGTGGCCAGAATATCGCTGAGCAGGTCCATAACCGATGACCATACCGATGAAGACGATCGGACATCTCTCGCGGACAATAGATGATTTCGCGCCGTGTCTCCCGCTCATACGCTGAGTTCATCAACCGAACGAGCAAGGAGCAGGACATGAGGATCGCCGTGTACGGGGCCAGTGGACATGTCGGCCGTTTCGTGGTCGCGGAACTGGGCCGTCGTGGAATCGAGACCGTCGTCGTCGGACGTGATGCCGAGCGTGTGAAGGACTTCGACGTCCCCGCCCGAGTCGCCGCGGCCGACGACGAGTCGGCCCTGGTCGCGGCCTTCGCCGGAGTCGACGTGGTGATCAGTACCCTGCCCGATTACACCGGCACCGGCGAGGGCGTGCTGCGCGCCGCCGTCACCGCGGGGGCGAGCTATGTGGACGTCGCGGGCGAACAGCTGTTCGTGCGCAAGGTGTTCGACGAATACGGGCCCCTGGCCGAGGCCGCCGGGGTCACGCTGGCCCCGGCGATCACCGAAGCCGGGGTGTTCGGTGATCTGCTCGCCCACCTCGGCGCGCGGCGGCTCGGCGGTGCCGACGAGATCGTGCTCAGCCACGTCGCCGCACCCGGCGGGGAGGGTTCGCGCGGCAGTATGCGCACCGTGCTGCGCAACCTGGACGTCTTCGCCAGCGGCGGTCTGTCCTGGTCGGACGGCGAATTCCACACCGGCCCCCAACCGCGCCGCGACACCCTGCTCCTGCCCGGCGCCACCGATCCCATCGTGGTGCGGAAGTTTCCGCAGCCCTCGGTGGTGACGATCCCTCGGCACACCGCGGTCGGTGCGGTGGAGGGCGTGCTGGCGAAGGAGATCTTCGATGTGGTCGGCACCGTCACCGAGGCGGACGTGGCACGCGCACCCGAACAACCGTCCGCTCCTGCCGCGTACTCGATGGTTGTCGACATCCATCGCGATGGAAAAACCCTGCGCGGCATCGGTACCGGTCCCGACGCCTACCGCAACAGCGCCCAACTCGCGGTCCTCGCCGCGATCCGGATCGGCGCGGGTGCGCAACCGGGCGCGCACGCACCGGCCGAGCTGTTCGATCCGATCGAATTCCTCGACGCGTTGGGCGAATTCGGGATGACCTGGACGCTGCGGTGATCGCCCGCTTCGTCCTCGCCGTGCTGGCCGCAGTCCTGCTCACGGGCTGCGGTACGGCCGAGAGGAACCCGGCGCCCGAGATCGACGTGGTTGTCACGCTGGGTGATTCGCTCACCGAGGGATACCTGGCAAGCCAAGGGCAGCGATACCCCGACCAGCTGGGACGCGCGCTCGCCCCGGTCAGGGTCGTCGAAGCGGGTAGCAATGGCAACCGCTTGCTCACCGACTCCCCCCGATTCGGTGACAGCGCGCTGGCCCGCTTCGATCGTGACGTTCTCGGCCTTCCGGGTGTCGACGCGGTCGTCGTGCTCATCGGGACCAACGACATCGGGCTCGCGGGCGATGTCGGGCCGGACGGCGTCCGAACCGCGCCGGTCACCGCCGAGCAGCTCGTCGAGGGCTATCGCGCCCTGATCGACCGGGCGCACGCGGCGAAGGTGCGCGTCATCGGCGCGACCCTGCCGCCGTTCGGCGGTTCGCCGTACGACGCGCCACACCGCGAACAGCTCAGAACCCAGGTGAACGATTGGATTCGCACAGGCGGTGGCTTCGACGCGGTGGTTGACCTGGACCGCGCACTCGCCGCCCCGACCGATACCACCCGGCTGGCCGAGCGGTTCGACAGCGGAGACCATCTGCACCCCAACGATTCCGGCCACCAGGAGATGGCGGCGGTGATAGCCGAGGCGGACGTGTTGTGATGATCGATGCCGCACGCCGGTCCTCACCTGCGTCGCAGCGGACCATCGGGACAACAGACGGTGAACCCTGACCGCTCGGGTGGCAGGCGGAGCGAGGGCTCGATATGCTCGGCCCGATATCGAAACGGGCTGCCTTGCTGCATGTTTGGCTCGAGGATTGGTGGTTGGGGGCCGGTGGTCACTGCGGAGGTCGGGTCGGCGACATACACGACGGGGGATCGCCCGACGGCGGGACCGGCGGGATATGCGGTGATCGGCGCCGGTGTGGTGCTCGTGGTCGTCGCTGTGCTCACCGCGCTGTTCGCACCGTCGGACATCGGGTATCCGGTGCTGGCCGCAGCGCTGGTCACCGCCCTGATCGCCGCCCCGGCGGTATTCGTGGCGCTGCGCCAGAGTGCCAAGGCCGACCACTGCGCCGCGGCCGCGCGGCGCGCCGAACAACAGTTGGCCGCCACCGTCGCCGAGGCGACGCAGCGTATCGCGAAGGCCGAGGAACACAGCTCCGCCTACGCCTGGGAAGCGCAGGAGAACTCACGTCGCGGCGCCGCCGCCCTCGCGGCCTTCGCCGGTGCCGCCAGCCGGATCCAGGCCATGACCACCAGCATGCTCGCCGAACTGCGCGAGATGGAACACCGGCACGCCGACCCGCGCGTGCTCACCGACCTGCTCCACATCGATCACCGCACCGCCCAGACCGGCCGCCTCGCCGACAGCATCGCGGTGCTCAGCGGCGCCCGCACGGGACGACGCTGGGCCAAACCCATCGCGATGGAATCGATTCTGCGCGGTGCCATGGGACGCGTGGCCGGTTATCAGCGCGTGCGGCTGCGCGCCGTCGCCGAGGTGGGCATCGCCGGGCACGCCGCCGAAGGCGTCATGCACGCGCTGGCCGAACTGCTCGACAACGCCTGCAACTTCTCCCCGCCCACCACCGAGGTGCACGTGTACGCGGCGGAAGTGCCTGCGGGCGTGGTCATCACGATCGAGGACAGCGGCCTGGTGATGAGCGAATCGGCGCTGCGTCGCGCCGAGGCCGCCGTGAGCGGACGCGACCACAAGGGCAAGGGCGCCGACCTGGCCGCGCTGTCGGGCACCCGACTCGGGCTCGCGGTGGTCGGAAACCTCGCGCGCAAACACGATCTCACCGTCTCGTACCGGCCGTCGGCGATCGGCGGCACAGCGGTGGTCGTCGTCGTCCCGCGCGAACTCACCGCCCGTGCCGAACGCCGGGGCCGCGACACGGGCCGCCACGCCGCCCAGCGGGCCGACACCGGCGGCATGCAGCTCACCAACCTCGGGCAGTTCGACGCACCGACCCCGCGCCCCGCACCGCACACCGAGAACGGTGACCTGGGCTGGGCCGACGCCATTGCCCGGCAGGTCTCCCCGCCCGCCACAGAGGCCGCCGCCGGGCCCGCGCAGGCCACCCCCGTGCTGCCCAAACGCCGTCGCGGCAGCACGCTCGCGCAGGTCCACCCCGAGGGTCTCACCCAGCCCGCGCCGACCCAGGCGACACCGGCCAGGCCGTCGGCGCTCGGCGCCTTCCAACGTGCCGCCCGTACCGAGCCGCGCACGGGCAGCGCCGCCTCTGCCCCAGACCCCCAGGAGGACCGATGACCACCACCGCCGCGACCGATCTCGGCTGGTTGCTCGAGAAGCTGATCGCCCGCACCCCCCGCGCCAGGCACGCCCTGCTGCTCTCGGGCGACGGCCTCAAGATCTGCCACACCCCGGAACTCGACACCGATCGCGCCGACCAGCTCGCCGCGATCGCCGCCGGTTTCCAGAGTCTCGCGCACGGGGCCTCCGTCGAATTCGGTGACGGGCGAGGCGGAGTCCGCCAGTCGATGACCGAGTTCTACGGCGGCATCCTGTTCGTGGTGGAGGCCGGACTCGGCGCGCACCTGGCGGTGATCGCCGCCGAGGACGCCGACGCGGGCCTGGTCGGACACACGATGCACGAACTGGTCGAGCAACTCGGCGAACACCTGGCCGCCCAGCCCCGCCGAGGTACCCCGCGATGATCGGGCGCGACGACGATCCCGACCGGTTCTACACCCTCACCGGCGGCCGGGTGCCCGCCGACGACGACTTCGACCTGGTCACGCTCGTGGTCAGCGAATCGGGGCCGAACGCGGGCATGACCTCCGAACAGGTCGCCATCCTCGAGCTGTGCGCGGCGCCGACCGCCGTGGTCGAGCTCGCGGCCGAACTGCGGCTGCCGGTGGGTGTGGCCACCGTTGTGCTGTCGGATCTGCTCGCCGCGGGCAAGATCACCATCAGGCCACCGCTGTCGGCGGCGATGAATCTGGATCTTTCCACCCTCGAGAAGGTGCTCGTTGGACTTCGCAGGCTCTGAAGACGTACCCGAGCGGGCACGCACGCCGCTGCACAGCACGGCGCGGCACGGGTTGAAAATCGTCATCATCGGCGGATTCGGTGTCGGCAAAACGACATTGGTGCGTTCGGTGAGCGAGATCCGTCCCCTCGACACCGAGGCGACGATGACGGACGTGAGCGTCGGCGTCGACGACGCCAGCGGAGTACCGGGCAAGTCCACCACCACCGTCGCCTTCGACTTCGGCCGCATCAGCATCGACGACGAACACGTGCTGTATCTGTTCGGAGCGCCTGGGCAGCAACGGTTCTGGTTCCTGTGGGACCGGCTGTTCGCCGGTGCGCTCGGCGCGATCGTGCTGGTCGATCAGCGCCGCATCGCCGACTCTTGGTACGCCATCGACCGCCTCGAGCACCAGGGCACCCCGTTCGTGGTCGCCTGCAACGACTTCGGTGAATCACACGCGCCCGACGCTGTTCGCGACGCGCTCGATCTCGATCCGGCGGTCCCGCTGCTGATGTGTGACGCGCGCTCACGCGAATCGAGCAAACAGGTCCTCATCGCCCTGATCGAGCACCTGTATTCTGTTGTCCCACAGGGGGAGACCGTCTCATGAGCACACCAGTCGGCGCCTGCCCGGTCACCGGTGCCGTCCCGCTGAGCGGCCCGGAGTTCCATATCGAACCGCACGAGGTCTACCGGCGGATGCGCCGCGAACACGGTCCGGTCGTCGCGGTGGAACTGCCCGGCGGGTTTCCGGCCTGGCTGGTGATCGGCTACCGCGAACTGCACCAGGTGACCAGCGATCCGGTGCTGTTCCCGCGTGATGTGTCGCTGTGGAACCAGTGGGGGCGGGTGCCGGAGGACTGGCCGCTGCTGCCGATGATCGGGCGGCCCATGCCGTCGATCTACTTCACCGCCGGTGCCGAGCACCGCCGCCACCTGGCCATGGTCGAACCCGCCCTCGACGCGGTCGACCACTTCGAATTGCGCCGTGCCTGTGAGGAACTCGCCGACCAGCTGGTCGACCGGTTCTGTGGGCGCGGCACCGCCGACCTGATCGCCGAATTCGCCGAACCGCTGCCCGTGCTCGCGCTCGGGCGCATCCTCGGCCTGCCCGACGCCGACGCCGCCGACCTGGCCCTGACCATGAAGACCCTCGCCGACGGCGGCGCCGACGCCCAGGCCGGACACCTGCGTTTCGCCGAGCACATGGCCCGCCTCGTCGCCGCCAAGAAGGCGCGCCCCGGCGGCGACCTCACCTCGTTGATGCTGGCCGATCCCGAGCCGTTCACCGACGAGGAGTACATGAACGACCTGATGGCGATCGCCGCCGCGGGTCACCTCACCACCGCCGACTGGCTCGGCAGTTCGATGCGGCTGATGCTCACCGACGAACGGTTCGCCGCCGCGCTCGGTGGCGGCAGGCGCAGCGTCGGCCAGGCCATGAACGAGGTGCTCTGGGAAGAGGGGCCGACCTCCATCCTGGCCGGTCGCTGGGCCGCCCGCGATACGCGCCTTGGCGATCGCACCATCCGCGCCGGGGACATGCTGCTGCTCGGCTTGGCCGCTGCGAATCTCGATCCGCATGTGCGCCAGTCGTTCTCCGACGGCGACACCGTGCCGACCGGCAACAACGCGCACTTCGCGTTCAGCTACGGCGAATACCGCTGCCCGTACCCGGCGCAGCAGATCGCCGAGATCATCGCGCGAACCGGGATCGAGGTGCTGCTCGACCGGCTCCCCGATGTCGACCTGGCGGTTCCGGCCGCCCAGCTCACCCGGCGACCTTCGGCTTTCCTTCGGGGCATGCAAGCACTGCCCGTTCGTTTCACCCCTGTTCGACCCGTCGGAGGTTTCTCGTGAGTTCGCAATGCCCTATCGCCATCGACCCCATGGTCGGTGATCTCGCGGGGGAGACCGCCCGACTACGTGACGCGGGTCCGATCACACGGATCGACCTGATGGGGGTGACCGTGTGGACCGTCACCGACCACGCGCTGGCCCGTCAGCTCACCACCGACACCCGCCTGGTCAAGGACATCAATGCCTGGAAACTGTTCGCCGACGGCGTGGTCGGCAACCAGTGGCCGCTGATCGGGATGGTCGACGTCGACCGGTCGATGTTCAGTGTCGACGGCGCCGAACACCGCAGGCTGCGGCTCAAGACCGCGCAGGCGCTCGCCCCGCGCCGCCTCGAGGAACTGCGCCCGAGAATCGAAGCGCTCACCGCCGAGCTCCTCGACGACCTCGCCGCGGCGGGCGCCGACGGCACCCCGGTGGATCTCAAGCAGGTGTTCGCCTACCCGCTGCCCATGCGTGTGGTCGGTGACCTGATGGGCGTCGCCCGCGAGGACCACGCCCAGCTGCTCGACTGGTACAAGAAGTTCTTCTCGGTGGTGACCCCGCAGGACGAGCGCCTGCGCGTGATCGGCGAGCTCGACGTGTACTTCACCGACCAGGTGCGCAAGAAGATCGCCGACCCTGGTGACGATCTCACCTCGGCGTTCGTCGTGGCCGACGAGGGTGGCGAGGCGCTCACCGAGGAGGAGGCGATCGGCAATATCAAGGCCCTCGTCGCCGCCGGGCACGAGACCACCGTGAGCCTCATCGTCAACACTGTGCGCGCGCTGCTCAACGAACCGGATCAGCTGGCGAAAGTCCTTGCCGGGGAGGTCGACTGGAAGCAGGTCATCGAGGAGTCGTTGCGCTGGGACGGGCCCGTCTCGCACCTGCTGATGCGCTTCGCCACCGAGGACATCACCGTGGGCGACACCGTGATCGAGAAGGGTGAGGGTGTGGTGATGTCCTACCGCGCCGTCGGCCGTGACCTCGCGGTGCACGGTGAGACCGCCGACGAGTTCGACGTGACCCGCTCCACGGCCAACCGCCACCTTGCCTTCGGCTACGGCCCGCACATCTGCCCCGGTGCCGCACTGTCGCGGCTGGAGGCCGCGATCGCGCTGCCCGCGCTGTTCGCCCGCTTCCCGAACCTGCGCCTGGCCGTGCCCGACAGCGAGCTCGGCAACCTGCCGGTGCTGACCCAGAACGATCTGGCCGCGTTGCCGATCACCCTGAACTGACCGGCGTCGCGTCGCGCCCGGTGGATCGTTTCACCGGGCGCGACGCATCGGTCACAGACCCAGGTCGCGGCCGATCAGTTCCTTCATGATCTCGTTGGAACCGGCCCAGATCTTGGTGACCCTGGCGTCCATCCAGGCCCGCGCCACCCGGTATTCGCGCATGTAGCCGTAGCCGCCGTGCAGCTGCACGCAGGCGTCGAGCACCTCGTTCTGCACCTGGGCCGACCACCACTTGGCCTTGGCGGCATCGACGGCCGACAGCTCACCGGCGGTGTGCGCGGCGAGGGCCTGGTCGACGAAGGCTTGGGTGACCTCCACCTTGGTGACCAGCTCGGCGAACAGGAATTTGTTGTACTGGAAGCTGCCGATCTGCTGCCCGAACGCCTTGCGTTCCTTGGCGTATGCGAGCGTCTCGTCCAGGATCGCCGCCGCGTGGGCGATATTGGAGGCGGCGGCGCCGATGCGTTCCTGGGGCAGCATCTGCATCATCGTGATGAAACCGCGGTCGAGTTCGCCGAGGCGGTTGTTGTCGGGCACGCGCACGTTGTCGAAGAACAGCTCGGCGGTGTCGGATTCGGGCTGACCGACCTTGTCGAGTTTGCGGCCACGGGTGAAACCGTCCATGCCGTTCTCGACGACGAACAGGGTGATGCCCTTGGCCTTCTTCTCCGGGCTGGTCCGGGCGGCCACGATCACCAGGTCGGCGTTGAAACCGTTGGTGATGAACGTCTTCGAGCCGTTGATGATCCAGTCGTCGCCGTCGCGCACGGCGGTGGTCTTGAGCGCGGCCAGGTCGGAACCGCCCGACGGTTCGGTCATGCCGATCGCGGTGATGAGCTCGCCCGTGCAGAACTTCGGCAGCCAGCGCTGCTTCTGCTCGTCGGTGGTCAGTTCGACCAGGTAGGGGGCGCACACGTCGAAGTGGATGCCGAACGACGACGAGATCGCCGCACCGGCCTTGGCCAGTTCCTCGCCGAGGATGGCGTTGAACCGGTAGTCACCGGCGTCGCTACCGCCGAATTCCTCCGGAACACCCAGCCCGAGATATCCCAATTCGCCTGCGGCCAACCAGGTTTCCCGGTCGATCGCACGCTGTTCGATGAACTTCTCGGCTTTCGGCTCGATCGACCGCTTGACGAATTCGGCCACCGAGGCGCGGAAGGCCTCATGGTCCTCGGTGTAGAGGGTGCGCTTCATTCCTACAGTGTACGAATGGCGCGTGCGGCGATGTCAACGCGAACGAGCAGTCTTGTCCTTCGACACGAAAAAGCTCCCCGGCCGGTGGGCCGGGGAGCTCATCTGTAGCCCCGACGGGATTCGAACCCGCGCTACCGCCTTGAGAGGGCGGCGTCCTAGGCCGCTAGACGACGGGGCCAGAACCACAGCTCACCTCGGTGAACCGCGCGGGTCATACGATAGCCCACGACCGGGCGATCGACCAAAACGGGGTGCGGGAAGCCGTCCATCGCGGGCGGGCGACGATCGGAGCAGTGCCAGCTCTGTCAGTAGTCGTGGTGCCAGCCGAGGGCATGGAGGCGGTCGAGGGCGGTGTCGAGCATGGCGCGGCCGGGGGAGCCGTCTCGCCACCAGACCGACCAGTGGACGTCGATCGACAGCATCAGAAAGGTGTGGTGCCCGTCGGCGTCGGAGATGCCGGAGACGTCGGCCTGCCGCGATACGGTGACCGAGATCGGGGTCCGGAATCCGAGGTCGTACTTGCCGACCCATACACCGTCGGATCGTCGTCGCACAGGGATTCGCAGGTCGCGGACCCTGTTGTCGAGATCGTCGAGGATGAATTCGTCACCGGCCGGTACCAGGGCGGCGGGCAGCGCCGCCAGTGTGTCGTCGACGCGGATCTCGCTCCATCCGTGCCATCGCGGCTCGGATGCTTCGCCGGGCGTCGTCAGCAGGTCGTCGAGCATTGTCGTCATGGCAGGCCCATCGATGCCGACCGGAGCCGACGATGTGGGCACCAGGACGCCGCCTGCCGCGTTCACGCGCACGTGGTCGTCGGGTTCCGACCCGTCGGCGACCGTCCACACGCCGTCGACGTCGTTCGTCACACATCGAGATGCCTCGAATCGCAGCGGAACGAACAAACCGCGGGACAGCTCGACGATGGCCGCGACGGCATGGTTGGCGGCCATCCGTTCTCGATCGACCGGCGACACCGCGGGGTCGAGCGGCCAATCCAGATCGAGAAAGGCTCGCGGTGGGCCGAAGCCTGATGGGTAGATGTCGTATCCGGAATTCTCGGCGCGCACACGAGTGAGCGTGCCGGTACCGGGACGTCGGCGGCAACGTCCTTTCGGCGAGCGCGGTGGTTGACCTTGTCGGTGGTGGGGTGGAGGGTGGAGCGATGGGCGGTAAAGAGGTGTGGGGTGGGGTCGAGATGTCGAATCTCGATCAGGCGTTGTTCGACGGCGCCGAGGCCACCAAGCGGGATCTGGTGGCGTATCTCGACGTGATGGGGGAGCGGCTGGTCGGGGTGCTGCGGGGGCGGCCGCTGTCGGTGGTGCGGGTGCGGCCGGGGCAGGAGCCGTTCATGCAGAAGAATCTGCCCAAGTACACACCGGAGTGGGTGGGGCGGACGACGGTGTGGGCGGAGAGCTCGCGACGGGAGATCACCTACGCGCTGTGTGACGATCCGCGCACGCTGCTGTGGTTCGGGAACCAGCGGGCGGTGGAGTATCACGCGACGTTGTTCCTGGCCGAATCGGCGCCCGCGCCAACGCATCTCGTACTCGACCTCGACCCGTCGCCGGGGCAGACCTTCGCCGACGCCGTGGCGGGGGCGCGGTTGATCCGGGAGGCGCTGGCCGCCGACGGGTTGGCCGGGGCGGTGAAGACCAGCGGGTCCAAGGGTCTGCACGTGTTCGTGCCGGTGGTCGACGGGATCGATGTGGAGGACGCGGCGGCGGCCACACGGGCGGTGGCCGCGCGGGCCGAACGCATCGATCCCGGTGTCGGCACAACGGCTTTCATTCGCGAGGACCGCCACGGAAAAGTCTTTCTCGACGCCACGCGGGCCGGTGGTGCCACCGTTGCGGCGACCTACAGCCCGCGCATCCGCCCGGGTGTCACCGTGTCGTACCCGCTGAACTGGTCGGACCTCGACGACGTGACCCCCGCCGATTTCACGCTGCGTACCGTGCCCGACCTGCTCGGTGACAGCGATCCGTGGTCGACGGACATGCCGAAACCGCAACAACTTCCGGCGGATCTGATCGCCGAGGGTCACACCATCCCGGTCGCCCGGGTCCAGGCGATGCACGAGGGCAAACGACGTGCCCGCGCGCGTCGCGCGGAATGAGCTACTCAGACCGGAGTGAGGGTGGCCGCACCGAAGGAGACGTGGAAACGCTCGCACCAGATGCTGACCGAGCGCAGTGCGGACAGGTCGGTTCCGGCGGGCACCTCGTAGTTCTGATTGCCCTCGTTGCCCTTCAACGCGCCGAGATCGACGTGGGCGCCGTCGTCGAAATTGTGCCAGTCGTCGGGGATCACGGGCTGATCGGTGAGCCAGACGTGCAGGGCGGGCCCGTCGGAGGTGCGCAGGTCGGTGATCCGCACGACCACCGTGCCGTCGGCGGCGCGCTGCAACACCACCGTGCCCGAGGTGTCGTGCTCGTGGGACAGGAACGTGCCCTGGGCGAGCAGCGGCGGCGGGGCACCGTCGGCGGCGACCACCGGCGCCTCGTCGACCGTGACCGTGGTGAACAGGCGCCACGGCTGGAACAGATACAACCCGACCACCACCGCCGCGACCGTGACGACTGTGAGGACACTGAACAGAACCCGGCGAGCGGACATGATGCCTCCTTCGAGGTCCATCATTCTCCGTCCACCCGCCGGGCGCAGCCCGTGATCAGTTGCCGAGCGCGGCCACCCCGGCCCGCGCGAACTTCTCGTCCAGATCGCCGCTCGGCGCGCCCGCCACACCGATGCCCGCGATGGGCGCGCCCTTCGACTTCACCGGGGCGCCGCCACCGAGGAAGAGGGTGCCGTCGATGTCGGCCAGGTGGGGCGCGGACTCGAGCCGCTCGGTGAGCTCGCTGGTCGGGGCGTTCCACGACACGGAGGTGAAGGCCTTCTGCTGCGCGGCGTCGTAGGACTGCGGGCCCGCGCCGTCGCCACGCAGGGTGACGATCACGTTGCCGTTGCGGTCGACCACGGCGACGCTCACCCGCTGGTTCTCCTTGGTGGCCGCGTCGAGCGCGGTCTGGGCGGCCTTGGTTGCGGCGGCAACCGACAGGTGCGTGCTCGTGGCCAGATTGTTGTCGGCCGCCTCGACGACGACGGGGGTGCGGGTGGCCGGATCCGGGTCGGCGGCCTGCACGGTGACGACACCGACCACACCCGCGCCGACGACAGCGGCGGTGGCACCGGCGACGATGAGACGGTTGCGGGTGCTGAACTTGCTGGTCATTGCTGCTCCTGAGCGTTTCTCGGCCGTCGATTCTCCGGCGCGGCCTGGTGATATCCATCCTGTTCGCCCGGCGCCGCCCGCGAATCGACGAGGTGGCTGTAGTGCGCGGCCGGATCGGACGACACCGGGGTCGACCGATCGGATGACCCGGCGGACCCGCGCGGCGGGGGACAATGCCGAGGAGAGGCAGGAGACCCCATGGACCTCGGTGACCAGCGCGAAGACACCCGTCTGCTCGCGATCATCGTGCACAGCGCGTTCTACGTGCTGCTCGCCGCGTCGCTGTTGCGCTGGCTCATCCGGCACAGCGAGACCCGATCGACGCCGCTCATCGTCGTGCTTGCGGTGGCGCTCGCGGTCCTCTACGGACTCAGCGAGTTGCGCGAGTCGCACCGCCTCGTGTGGTTCGCGGCCTTGGTCCTGACCTGGTCGGTCCTGGTGGTGCTCGCGCCGAGTTTCGCCTGGTGCGCGGTGCCGCTGGTGTACACGGGACTGCGCATCCTGTCCGAGCGCACCGCGGTGACGCTGGTGGTGGTGTTGACCGCGCTGGTGGTGGCCAGCCAGGTCCGCATCGCGGGCTGGCTCGACCCGAACCTGGTTCTCGCGCCGCCCGCGGTGGCCGCGGTGACCACGGCACTGTTCGTCGGTATGCGCCGCCAGGCGAGCAGGCAGGCGGCGCTCATCGACGATCTCGTGCGCACCCGGCAGGAACTGGCCGACACCGAACGCCGTGAAGGCACCCTGGCCGAACGCGAACGGCTCGCCATGGAAATCCACGACACACTGGCCCAGGGCCTGTCCAGCCAGCGGATGCTGTTGCAGGCGGCCGACCTGGTGTGGGACACCGATCCGGGCCAGGCGCGCACCCATCTGCGCGCGGCCGCCGAGATCGCCGATCACGACCTCACCGAGGCGCGCCGGTTCGTGCACGATCTCGCTCCCGCCGACCTCGCCGCGGGTGGGTCGCTGGCCGCCGCCCTGACCGCCCTCGCCGCCCGCGAATCCACCGACACTCTCACCGTGCGATGCCATATCGAGGGCGCACCGGTGCCACTGCCGCAGCGTGTGGAGGCGACGCTGCTCCGCATCGCCCAGGGGGCGCTGGCCAATGTCCGCGAACACGCCGAGGCGAGCACCGCCACCCTCACGTTGACCACCCTGGACGACCAGGTCGTGCTCGATGTGGCCGACAACGGGTGTGGCTTCGACCCCGAGGACCTCGGCGACCCCGCCGAGCACCGAGGCCACGGATTGCCCGCGATCCGGGCCAGGGCGGGCCAGCTGGGCGGCACCTGCGCGATCGAATCGGCGCCGGGGGAGGGAACGGTGCTGTCCGTGTCCATCCCTTGGCCGCCGGTTGACCCGGCCGACGACCGCTAGCATCGGCCGTTATGACCGTGCGCCTGCTCCTCTGTGACGATCACGCGGTGGTGCGTGCCGGTCTGCGCGCCCTGTTGTCGAGCGCACCCGAGATCGAGGTGATCGGCGAGGCCGCCGACGGCCCGGCGGCGGTGGGGCTGGCCGGGAGCCTGCGGCCCGATGTGGTGCTGATGGATCTGCAACTCGGCGGTGACATGGACGGCGTGGCCGCGACCCGGCTCATCACCGCGCAACCGACGCCCGCACCGCACGTTCTCGTGCTCACCACCTACGACACCGACGCCGACATCACCCGGGCGATCGAGGCGGGCGCCACCGGCTACCTGCTCAAGGCCGAACGCCCCGAGGAACTGTTCGCCGCCATCCACGCCGCCGCGAGCGGACAGACCGCGCTGTCGGCGCCGGTCGCGGCCAAGATGATGGCCAAGATGCGCAACCCCGGACCCACGCTCACCGCCCGCGAACGCGACATCCTCGGCAAGCTGGCCGAAGGGCTCGGCAACCGGGAGATCGCCCGCGCGCTGCACATCAGCGAGGCGACGGTGAAGACCCACCTGGGACGTATCTACGACAAGCTCGGGGTCGAGACGCGCGCGGCCGCGGTGGCCGTGGCATCGGAGAAGCGACTCCTCGCCTGACACATTCGGCCACTACTCAGAAAAAGGGTTGCCCGAATTGCCGGAAAGTAACGTGAGCGGGCCCACTGATTTCCTGTGAGCCCCGCCACAAATCAGCTTGTGAACGACAGTTCTGTGATTACGGATTTATCACGAACGACCAGCGATGAACAGCGTACGTTTGGACAAACTCTGCTACAGAGCGGTTCGTGATCGGTGCGTGATCTTCTGTTGCGAAACCGCTACATTCGATCACGGCTTGAACAACAACCCGAGCCGAATCGAATCGCAGAACGCCGCAAAGCCTGCCCCGCGATTCGAGGATCCCCGACATACCTGTGGGGCAGGGACGCGGTAGATCGCAGACCGAGTCGGTGGGCGCAGGCAGGAAATGCTTATGTCTTTCAATCGCAAGTTCACCACCCGTGCCCTCGGTTTCGCCGCTGTCGCCGGTGCCATGATCGCCGTTCCGGCCGGTCTGACCACTGCCACCGCTTCGGCGAACAACTGGGACGCCGTGGCGCAGTGCGAGAGCAGCGGCAACTGGGGTATCAACACCGGTAACGGCTACTACGGCGGTCTGCAGTTCTCGCAGAGCACCTGGGAGGCCTACGGCGGCACCGGCACGGCCGACAACGCCAGCCGTGAAGAGCAGATCCGCGTCGCCGAGAACGTGCTCGCGGCCCAGGGTCCCGGCGCCTGGCCGACCTGCAGCGCCTACCTGTAAGGACGCCGCACCACAGACTTTCCTTGTCGGGAAACGGAATACCCGCTATTCGAAGCACACGTCGAATAGCGGGTTTTTTCGTTTATGCGGAATCCAGTCGATATACGGTGAGCGCGGCGGCCAGCATTCGTGAATCCTTCGGATCGGCCGGGTCGAGGCCGGTGAGGTCGGCGATGCGGCGCAATCGATAGGTGAAGGTATTGGGGTGGACGTGAATTCTGCGTGAGGCCGTTTTCCGGTCGGCGCCGAACTGCAGGTGCGCTTCGAGTGCGTCGACCAGATGCGGGCTCGACAGGAGCGGAATCACGCGCTGCGCCAAGCGCTCTCGCGCCGGACCCGGACGGGTGAGCTGATACTCGAGCAGCAGGTCGTCGAGCCGGTAGCAACCACCTGGCTTGCCGCGCAGTCGTGCCAGTTCGGTCAGTTCGGTGGCGTCCTTGGCGGCGGCGGGAATGTCGTCGCGGGCGACCTCGGAGAATTCCGCCAGAAACACCGGAACCCCGAACTGCTCGGCCAGTCGGGTGGCGAGCTGGTCGAAACGCTCGGCATCGAGCACATCGGCCTCGGAGCGGCTCAGCAGCGCGATACCGCTCGTTCCGTCGAAAGTGGCGGGCGTCGTCGTTCCGGTGAGCGCGTCGAGGGCGCGCTGCAGGACCCGGATCCGGCGGCGGGTCAGCAGGTTGGCCGCGCTGCCGGTGCGCGGCGGCTCGTCGAGATGGATCGCGAGCACCGTGTACTGCTCGGCGAGCATGGTGTCGGCCCGCGCCGCGAGTTCCTCGGCGGGCAGCCCGCGCACCAGCGCCGAGCACAGCTCGCGCCGCGCCTCGCGTTCGGCGTGGTAGATCGACTGTTCCACCTCGGTATAGGTCTCGACCACGGTCATGTTGATGTGGCGCAGCAGGTCGAGCAGGCGGCTGAACACGTGGATGAAGTCGGACATCTCATCAGGGCGCATCTCCGTGGACGCCGCCGCGAGCAACGACTGGGCCGAGGCGTGGATGGCGTCGATGAGCAGCGGCAACGGCAACCGGTCCTCGGCATGACGCTCGGCGACCGGGGCGACGAACATGGCCACTTCGGGTTTGGTGAACTCGCGGTTCGAGGCGATCGCGTCGAGCACCGCCCGGCCGCAGGCGTAGATGGTCGGCAGCACCTCGGCGGTGAAGTGCCCCGCGGGCAGTTCGGCGGGGGCCTTGGCGGCGAGGCCTTCGGCGAGCATGCGCTCGGCGATCTGGGGCCAGCGGCTCAGCAGGCGAGTCGTCAGATCGGGCGACGCGGGCGTGGATTGTTCGGCGAGCATGCCTGGAATTGTGTCCCAAGACAGGGCGAAAGTGGGCACTCCCGTCGGCTACGACGAGAACTTGGTTCCCGAGACAAGGATGGGTCGGTTTTCTGGGCGCACGGTGCAGTGACACGCTGTGGTCCCGGTCATAGATTCGCAGAACGCGCATCGAGTCACCTGCTCGACGACGCTGTTCTACGGAAGTGAAACCCCTTGATTGCAACGACGCATCCTTTTCGCCGGACCTTGTCCGCGTTCGGCATCGCCGCCGCGCTCGTCGCGCTCGGCACCGTCCCGGCCGCCGCGACTCCCACGCTGGAACCGACCATCGCCTCACTGGCCGAGTACCTCGACGCCGCCGCCCCGAACACCCCCGATGGTCGACCCACCGCCATCGCCGACACCGGCAGCGCCTCGGGCAGCGGTTCGGGGTCGTCGAGCCGGGCCAGCGACACCGTCGGTGAGGGCCCCTCGATGTCGGCCTACCTGCCCGCCTTCGCCTACGGCCTGCTGCACCCCGACGCCGCCCCGCCCAAGGCCAACCGCTGGGACTGCAAACCCACCGCCGCCCACCCGCGTCCGGTGGTCCTGCTGCACGGCACCTGGCTCAACGCCTACGACACCTTCTCCTACCTGTCGCCGCGGCTGGCCGATGCCGGACACTGCGTGTTCACACTGAACTTCGGCAAGTCGACGCTGTTGGAGACCGGTGGGCTCGGCGCGATCCTGCCCGGCCGCAACGGCGTCGGGCCGATGGCCGAATCCTCACGCCAGGTCGCCGCGTTCATCGAACGGGTGCGGGCCGCGACCGGCGCCGAGCAGGTCGACATCGTCGGCCACTCCCAGGGCGCGACCATCGCCAACCAGTACCTGAAGTTCGACGGGGGACAGGGCAAGGTGGGCACGCTGGTCAGCCTCGGCGGCACTCACCACGGCACCTCCCTGCTCGGCATCGCCACGCTCGGCCGCATGATCAACAACGCTGGCATCGACATCCTCGGCTTCTATCGGCCGATCATCGGCGCCGCCAATGTGGAACAGGCCATCGGTTCGCCGTTCTACACCACCCTCAACGCGGGCGGTGACACCGTGCCCGGGGTGAACTACACCGTGGTCGGCTCCCGCTACGACGA
The DNA here is from genome assembly GCF_001612825.1 of Nocardia caishijiensis NBRC 108228. Taxonomy (GTDB): domain Bacteria; phylum Actinomycetota; class Actinomycetes; order Mycobacteriales; family Mycobacteriaceae; genus Nocardia; species Nocardia caishijiensis. Next base: position 78,589 of record NZ_BDBE01000036.1, read on the forward strand.
GGTGATGAACCCCCTCGACCTGGGCTTCCTGGTCGCCGGGCCGGACGCGACCGTCGACAACATCACCCTGCAGGCCGGGTGCGAACAGGACGTCTCCGACCACCTCACGATGATGTACTCCCCCCGCGCCACCTCCATCGCGCTGCGCGCCCTCGACCCGACCCGCGGCCCCGAGTTGGCCTGCACGTTCAACCCGTGGTTCTTCGGCGGAGGCGGCAGCCTGTGACCGGTCACTCCGCGCCCGTGCTGCCGCCCGACGACCCCTTCTACACCGCCGTGCCCGGCATCGACGCGCTCGCGCCGGGCACGGTGGTGCGGTCCAGGCCGGTGGAGGTGGCACTGTTCGGGGTGATCCGGCAACGGATCACCGCCTGGCAGTTGCTGTACCGCACCTGCGATCTGGACGGCACACCCGAAGTCGCGGTGACGACGGTGCTGCTGCCCTGGGGGCGGTCCGACCGGCCGCGTCCGCTGGTCTCGTTCCAGTGCGCGATCGATGCCGTTGCCCCGCAGTGCTTTCCGTCCTACGCATTGCGGCGTGGTGCGTGGACCATCGGCTCGATCGCCCCGCTCGAACTGCCGATCATCGCCATGGCTCTCGAGCAGGGCTGGGCGGTGTCGATCCCCGATCACGAAGGCTCGGGTGGCCGGTTCGGGGCCGCACGTGAGCCCGGATACCGTGCGCTGGACGGAATTCGGGCCGCACTCGATTTCGCCCCCGCGGCGTTGGACCCGTCCACCGCCGTGGCGCTGTGGGGCTATTCGGGCGGGGGACTGGCGACGGCGTGGGCGGCGGAACTGGCGGCCGAGTACGCGCCCGAACTGAATATCGTCGGAGCGGCGGCGGGCTCCCCGGTGGGAGACCCGGCCGCCGCCTTCGTACGACTCAACGGCGGCTGGTTCGCGGGCTTCCCCGCGGCGTTCGTCGCGGGCCTGCGGCACGCCTATCCCGAACTCGGCGCGGTGCTGGATCGCCACGTCGACAATCGGTACCGCGGCTTACTCGGGGAAGCCGAGGTGCGAAGTACGTTCGCGCTGTTGCTGTTGTTCATCCGCCGCGACATCGCCCGGCACCTGCGCGGCGGGATGGGCGAATTGCTGGCCGAACCAGCCCTGCGCCGCATCCTCGCCGACATCGAGCCGGGCACCCGTGCCCCCTCGGCGCCGCTGCTGGTCGTCCAGGGGGTGAACGACGAGGTGATCGCGGTCGCCGACATCGACGCCCACGTACGCCGATACGAGCAGGCCGGGGCGACGGTGCGCTACCTCCGAGTCCGCCGAGGCTCCCACCTCCCGCTGGAATTCCTCATCGTCCCCGCGATTCTCGACTGGATCACCGACCGGTTCGCCGGGCGCCCGGCGCCGACCGGCACCTGCACCGTCTCCTCCGTCGCCCGTTCGCCCCGCGCCCTGCGCACGCATCTGGCCTTCGTGCGCCTGGTCGCGCGCATGGTCGCGGGTCTACCGATCGTGGGAAAGGAGTCACCGGACGGAGTCCGTGCGGCTCACGAGGTCGAACCTCCGCGCTCGGTTTCCGGTGCGGCTGTCGCGGCCGAGAGCCGTCAAGTCGCGAAGTACCAGTAGCCGTCCGGGTCCGCGTAGCAGCGGGCGAAGGAATCGGATGCGTTCTCGTCCGAGTGCGGGTCCAGGCCGACGTAGCCGTCGTCGTTCATCTCCCGGTTGCCGCCGTAGTCGGGATCTTCGCCACCGCTGCCGCCGCCTTCGATCTCGTCGGGTCGCTGTTGTCGCCACTGCTGGTCGTAGTCGTCGGCCGCCTGCACGCATTCCTCGTACTCGGCGTAGGGGCCGTACTCGTCGGCGTTCGCGTGGCCCGCGCCGCTCAGCGCGCAGACGACTGCGGCGGCGACGACGGCAAGGGTCTTGTTCATGTCAGGCCTCGTCTCTTCTCGTTCGTCGGATCGACGTACCCGAGGAGATGCGCTCGGCGCCGGGTTCGGTTCACGACTCGGACGCGGGGGAGTCCTCGGTGCGGCCCAACGGTCTGAGCAGGACGAAGCGGATATTCCGTGCAATTTATGCCCCTGATATTCGGGGCGGATCCCGTTCAAACCTCCGTGAAGTTGTTTCTCACCGAATTCTCACGGTTTCTTTAGTAACGCTATGTATCGCCTATCTTCGCAGGTGACAATAGGTGGGAATGATCAACTGTTATCGGTGTCACTAATTCGAGAATTCCGTAACTCGCGCCGTTCGGGGGTCGATACGCCATTCGTAAGCCAGCCTCGGCTGGAGCGTGAGAAACAGAGGAGAAATTATGATCCCCGTTATCATCGACACCGGTAGCGCCGCCCTGAACGGTCTTTTCGACACCCTGGGTGCTGCTCTGCACGGTCTGGTCGACACCCTGTGGACCGGCTCCTTCGGCGGCTGATTCGTCAGCGCTTTCGGCCGGTGAACGGCCGGGTCGGGCGATCACCGTCCGACCACGAGAATGCCCCGCACCGTTCGGTGTGGGGCATTCTCGTGTTCGCGGTCAGTGCGTGTGCGGGGTTCTGGCCGTATGCGGGTCGACGCAGGCGCTGCTGTCCCGCCTGCCGATGGCGAGCACCTCGGGGCCGGCGTGGTCGACCTGGAGGGTGACGTGGCTGATGTGATGGTCGTGGTCGAGCATGTGCGCCACGTCCTCGCGCACGGCGTGGCAGTCGCGGCCGGGCTGCACCAGGATGTGCGCCGAGAGGGCGGGCGAGCCGGAGGTGATCTCCCAGATGTGCAGGTCGTGCACCCCGACCACGCCGTCGCGGGCGCGGATGTCGGTGTCGATCCGTTCGGGATCGAGGTAGTCGGGGGCGGCCTCGAGGAAGATACGGCTCGACGCGCGGATCAGCCCGATACCGGCCTTGATCATCAACGCGACGACGATCAGGGTGGCGACGATGTCGGCCCGCGCCCAGCCGGTCAGGATGATGACCACGCCCGCGACCGCGGTGGCGATGAACGCGAACAGATCGTTGAGGATGTGCTGGTAGGCGCCCTCGACATTGAGGCTGGTTCGATCGGCCCGGCTGATCATCCAGGTGGCGAGCACGTTCACCGCGACCCCGACCAGCGCGGTGATCAGCACGAGCATGCCGTGCACCTCCGGCGGCTCGAACATCCTGCGGATCGCCTCGTAGCCGAGCCACGCGGCGAGCAGGAGCAGGGTGAGTCCGTTGGCCTGGGCGGACAGGATCTCGACCCGTTTCCAGCCGAAGGTCATCCGACCCTTCGGTGGGCGCGCGGCCAACCGGATCGCCCACAGTGCCAGCGCGATGGACGCCGCGTCGGTCGTCATGTGCGCCGCGTCGGACAGCAGGGCCAGCGAATCGGCGACGATACCGACGATGACCTCGCCGATCAGGAACGTGACGATCACCGCCAGCGCGCCAGCCAGCCAGCGTTTGTCACTGTCGGCCGACACCCCGTGGTCGTGCCCGTGCCCTGCGCCCATGCGATCTTCCCCTCTCCGGTGATCCGAACGCCGCAATCATATGCATGAATCGCTATGTATGCAATTCCTTCGTGACCCGGAAACGGAGCGAGCCCGGCAGCCCTGCTCCCCCCTCCTGGAGCAGGCCCGGCCGGGCTCGCAGGAACTACTTTCCAGCACGGCACCAGCAGGATCCTGAAGAGTCGCTTAAGGCGTTGTCATCCGACGCTCCGGCCGCGATAACCCGGTATGGCGGACAACTTCTGTAACGCGCACTGCGCGCGACTGTGTACCAGAGACGGGCTGGCCGAGGTGCTGGCCACCGATCGCGGCCTGCTGCACTGGCGGGCGATGCGGAGCCTCGGCGATCGCGGGCTGGCCGAGCATGCCGTGCAGGAGACGCTGTTGCGCGCGTGGCGCGCGTGCGCCGACTTCGACGCCCGAAAGGGCAGCGTGCGCACGTGGCTGCTGGCGATCGAGCGCAACGTGGTGGTCGACATCGTGCGGGCCCGCGCGGTCCGTCCGGTCGACGTGGGCTTCGACGATCTCGCCGAGCTGGTGCCGTGCGGACGACCGGATTTCGCCGACGGACTGATCGACGGACTGCTGGTCGACGAGCTGCTGGCCCGCCTGCCCGAGCCGCAGCGCGCCGCGGTGGTCGAGGTGATCCTGCGCGATCGTGGTTATCGGGAGGTCGCCGAGGACTTCGGGGTTCCGGTCGGCACCGTCAAGACTCGCGTGCACTATGCGCTTCGCTCCCTTCGGCAGTTGCCGGAGGTTGCCTGACACCCCTGCCGAAGACCTCATCTGGGCGCCTGACCAGCGATTATCGGCCTATTGCAGTTCGATAACGGCGCTTGCTCTGTCGTTGTACACGTGGCAAGAGTTAATTACTGGGTTTGGTGTTACCAATGGGAAGGGAGGGGTGCTCCGTGCCGGAGCGCCGACCGAACATGAAACCAGACATCATCAAGGCCGGTCTCTGCTCCACCGTCTCCGCCGCGGTCGTGGTGTCGCTGTCCGGGCTGCTGCCCGTGACCGCCCACGCCGATCCTGAGCCCGCGCCGGGCGATCAGCTCGCCGGGAAGACGATCTTCCTCGACCCGGGACATCAGGGTCCGGCGCACGCGGAAGACCTCGCTCGTCAGGTCGACAACGGCCGAGGCGGAACCAAGGACTGCCAGACCACCGGCATGACCTCACTGGGCGGCGTCCCCGAACACACCATCAACTGGGAAGTGGCCCAGCTGGTGAAGACTTCACTGCAGGCACTCGGCGCCGAGGTCGTCCTCAGCCGCGCCGACGATGCCGGGTGGGGCGGGTGCGTGGACGACCGCGCCCGCGCCGCGAACGAATCCGGCGCCGAGGTGGCGGTGAGCATCCATGCCGACAGTGCGGCCGCCGACCAGCGCGGCTTCCACCTCATCGTGCCGCAACTACCGGTGCCCGACCCGGCCGTCGAGCAGGCCCAGTCGCGGGCCGGGCTCGCCGCGTCGAGCGCGGTGCGCGACGCCTATGTCGCCGCCGGAATCCCGCCCGCCACCTACGGCGGCGCGAACAACGGCCTGCAGACCCGCGCCGACGTGGCCGGGCCCGCCTTGACCCGGGTCCCACTCGTCTTCGTGGAGATGGGCAACGGCGCCAACGCCGAGGACGCGGCGCTGCTCGAATCGCGCGAAGGACGGCTACGGCACGCGGTGGCCATCACGACCGGCGTGGTCGGGTATCTGCTGAACAAGCCGATCGGGCCCGCACCCGCGTTGGCGCTGGCACCGAAACCGATTCCGGGCCGGGCGCCGGTGGCGACGGCAACACCCACGCCGGGGCAGGAGCCCGAACCGGGCGCGGCGACGGACTCGACCGACAAGCCGAGTCAGTCCGACACCACCGCGCCGCGCCGGAGTTCGCCGTCGACCAGCGAGCCCGGTGCCGCGGGCGAACCGGGTGCGGCAGGGCAGCCGGGGCAGGGTGCGACGTCCGAGCCCGGTGGGGTCGATCAGGGGTCGGTGCCCGAGTCGGGCGGAGTCGGTCAGGGTGCCGCGCCCGAGTCGGGTGGAGTCGGTCAGGGTGCCGCGCCCGAGTCGGGTGGAGTCGGCCAGGGTGCCGCGCCCGAATCCGGCGGAGTCGGCCAGGGTGCGGAACCCGAGTCCGGCGTAGCCGAGGGATCGGCGTCCGGCGAAGCCGGTGAGGGCTCGGCGCCCGGTGGCGTCGGCCAGGGTGCGGTGCCCGATCCCGGTGCGGCCTCGGTGCCCGAGTCGGGCGGTGTCGGCGAGGGGTCGGCACCCGAAGCGGGCGCGGAGTCAGGAGCCGGGGAAGGTCCCGGCGCACCCGCGCAGGGGTCGCCCGAGAACGGCACGTCCGGCGACGAATCCGGCCAGGGCCCGGCCAGCGATTCCACGGCGTCCAGCACCCCGGCGGCTCCCGCCCCGGCGCGGGCACCTGCCCGGGCACCGGTCGCCGACCCGGCGCCGCTGCCGTTCGCCCCGGCCCGCACCGCACCGGGTGCCAACGCCCGTCCGCCCGCGGCACCGGCGCCCACCCCACGGGAGCGCGGCGCCGCGCCGAAGGCCCAGCCCTACCAGGAGGAATCGGTCCCCGACATCACGTCGCTGAGCAGTTCCCTCGGCGGCCCGGTCCTCACGGTGATGAACATGCTGATGCCGATGGCGCAATCCCTCGGCATGGACAACAGCGTCATCACCAACCAACTCATCAACCTGGCCTACACCCTCGCTGGCGTCGTCTTCGGCCCGACGAAGTAGCCGACCGGGTCCACAGCCGCCCTCGATCCAGCGGGCGGCTGTGCACGTTTCACGATCACCACGCTCGGGTGGCGGCATCGCGCGAGAGCCGAACGCCACCAGAGCGTGGGGATCGTTCCAGGCCCACGGCCCACGGAGTGAGGCCGGGGCCTGGAGTGGTGGGGGAGGTGGGATGGAGCGGGGCGCGGCGGGGGAGTGGCACGATGGGGGCCGTGATTCCTGTCGTGATCGTCGCTGGGTTTCTCGGGTCGGGGAAGACGACCCTGCTGAACCATCTGTTGCGCAACAATCGGGGGACCCGGATCGGGGTGGTCGTCAACGACTTCGGCGCGGTGAACATCGACGCGATGTTGGTCGCGGGGCAGGTCGACGCCATGGTGTCGCTGGGCAACGGGTGTGTGTGCTGCGCGGTGGACGTCTCCGAGCTCGATGATCTGTTCGCCCAGCTCGCGCAGCCGCGCAGCGCGGTGGATGTGATCGTGGTCGAGGCCAGCGGCCTGGCCGAGCCGCGCAACCTGATCCGGATGGTGGTGGCGAACCCGAATCCACGGATCGCCTACGGCGGCCTCGTAGAGGTGGTCGATGCCGAACAGTTCGGCGAGACGTGCACCCGCCACCCCGAGTTGATCGCGCATCTGAAACTCGCCGACCTGGTGCTGGTGAACAAGGCCGACCGCGTCACCGCCGACGCGCTCACCGCACTGCGCGCGCGACTCGGCGAATGGGTCGGCCAGGTGCCCGTCTACGCGACCACCCACGGCCGCGTCGATCCCGGCCTGCTCTTCGACGAGCGCACCCGCGAGGAGCCGAAAGTGGCTCAGCAGTTGAGCTTCGACGCCCTGCTCGACGACCACGACCACGACGATCCCGACCACCGCCACTTCCACGACGACTACGTGTCGGTGTCGTTCACCAGCGAACGCCCACTGAATCCACGTGCGCTGGTCGACTTCCTGGAGAACCCCCCGCACGGCCTGTTCCGCGCCAAGGGCTGCGTGGCCTTCGCGGTCGAGGGCGAGCGCCGCAAATTCGAGATGCACCTGGTCGGCCGCCACGTGACCTTCACCCCCGGCACCTGGGCGCGCGGCGAGCCCCGGGTGTCGAGCCTGGTACTCATCGGCGCGGGCCTCGACACCGACGCCGCCCTGAAACGCTTGCACACCACCGTCTTCGAGGGCGACTCACCCCTGGACGACCAGGCGATGCTCGGCATCTGGCGCTACACCCCGAGCATGGTCTAACCGCAGGCGTTGACCCATTCCGAGAGGCCGTCGGCGAAGAGTTGGCGTTTCCAGATGGGTACCTCGTGTTTGATGCGGTCGACGAGTTGGTGACACACCGTGAACGCTTCGGCGCGGTGGGGGGCGGCTACGGCGACCACGATCGCGAGGCCGCCGATGTCGAGGGCGCCGACGCGGTGGGTGGCGGCTACGGGAAGGCCGCTGGCGGTTGCGACTTCGGCGCACACCGCGTGTAGGAATCGTTCGGCCTGCGGGTGGGCGGAGTACTCCAGTGATGAGACCGCCTGCCCGCCGTCGTGATTGCGCACCTTGCCGGTGAACACCACCACCGCGCCGAATTCCGGTCCGTCCACGGCTTTTTCGACGGCGGCGGGATCGAGATCCTGGTCGCTGATCGTGGCCAGTGCGACCGTGCCCTTGTCATTCATGGTTGCCGCCTCCGGCTACTTGCGCGAGCAGATGATCCAGCAGCGGCTCGAGCACGGCGATGCCGTCCTTCACCCCGCCGGGCGAACCGGGCAGGTTCACCACCACGGTGCGTCCCGCCAGGCCCGCGATTCCGCGGCTGAGCGCCGCGAGCGGGAATTTCGCCGTTCCACGCTGCCGGATGGCGTCGGCCACCCCGGGCAGCTCCCGGTCGAGCACGGCTCGCGTCGCTTCGGGTGTGGCGTCGGTGGGTGAGGCGCCGGTGCCACCGGTCGTGATGACCAGCGAGGGTGCTCCTGTGAGAGCGTCGGTCAGTCCGGCGCCGATCTCCGCGTCCGCGTACACGAGCGGCCCTCGCACCGAAAAGCCTTGTTTCGCAAGCCATTCAGCGAGAACCGGGCCGGTGGTGTCGGTGCGCGTCCCCGCCGCCGCACCAGTCGAGGCGACAACGACAGCGGCACTTCGCGATTCGTCAACGGTGCCGTGCGACTCGCTCGTGGCACTGTGCGATTCGACAGCGGCGCTACGCGAGTTGTCGGCGCTGCTGTGCGATTCGCCAGGGATGCTGTGCGATTCGCCAGCGGTACCATGCGACTCACCAGCCGCGCTGTCTGATTCGACGGCGCCCCTCGCCTCGGGCCGCACCCAATGCCCGTGCTTCCCACCCTCTTTGGTGACCAGCCGCACCCCGTTCAACACCGCCGCCGGATCGACCGCCTTCACCATGTCGTGCAAGGTGAGGCCCGCCACGGCAACGGCGGTGAGCGCCTCCATCTCCACCCCGGTCGGCCCGGTGGTCTTGGCGCTCGCCTCGATGGTGATGGTCGTCTCGGTGAACCCGAACTCCACCTTCACCGACGACAGCGCCAGCTGGTGACACAGCGGAATGAGCTCGGAAGTCTTCTTGGCACCGGCGATTCCGGCCAGCCGCGCGGTGGACAACACATCGGCCTTGGGCATGCCGTCGGCCCGCACCAGACCGACCACCTCGGCGGTGGTCTGCAATTCCCCTGCGGCGACGGCGATCCGGGTGGTGTCGGGCTTGGCACTCACATCGACCATGCGGGCGCGACCTTCGCGGTCGACGTGCGACAACTCGCTCATAGCATCAAGATTCGCACAGTGGTGCCGACGTCGAGTGTGGTGACCTCGGCGGGAACGTCGACGAGGGCATCGGCCCATGCCATGCCCGCGATCAGATGCGAACCGGGGCCGGACACAACTTCCACGCCGTCGTCGCTGGTCAGCCCACGCAGGAATTGGCGCTTGCCCGCCGGGGAGCGGATCGGGGTGAGCAGGGTGAGCTCGCGACTCGCGGGTGCGGGCAGACCGGCGAGCGCGCGGATCGCGGGCCGGGCGAACACCGTGTAGGAAACCATCGTGCTCACCGGATTGCCGGGGAAGCTCAGCACCGGCACACCGTCGACCACCGTGTAGCCCTGCGGACCGCCCGGTTGCACCGCGACCGAACCGAACGTGCCGCCCAGCGGGCCGAGCACCTCTTTGACCACCTCGAAGTCGCCCTTGGACACACCGCCGGAGGTGAACACCACATCGGCCCGCGCGACCGCCGACCGCAGTACCCGCGCGAACATCGATGCGTCGTCGGTGCTGTGCGCGATCTCGAGCACGTCGACACCGTCGGCGCGCAGGGCGGCGGCCAGGCCGATCCCGTTCGAGTTGTAGATCTGCCCGGGCGCCAGAACCGAACCGGCCGGTCGCAACTCGTCGCCGGTGGTCAGGCACACCGCACGCAACCGTGTCAGCACGGGCACGGTCGGCATCCCGACGGCGGCCAACGCGGCGATATGACGTGGCGCGAGCACCGTGCCCGCCCGCGTGACCAACTCGCCCGCCCGCACATCGGTCCCGGCTTCGCGCACGAACTCCCCGCGCGCCCGGCCGCGTTCGACGACGATGCGGTCGGTGCCCGCCTGCACGTCCTCCACCGGGACGACACAGTCCGCGCCGGGCGGCAGCGGCGCGCCCGTCATCACCTTCATCGCCGCGCCCTCGGGCAGCATCTCCGTGCCGGGCCTGCCCGCGGCGACCACCCCGGCGACCGGCAGCGTCACCGGGGTGACCGCGACGTCGGCGGCCCGCACGGCGTACCCGTCCATGGCCGAATTGCGGAACACCGGCAGATCGATCGGCGAGGTGACGTCGGCGGCGAGGACGCGCCCGAGCGCGTCGGGCACCGGCACCTGTTCGTCGGGGCGATCGGCGAGGTGGGCCAGCAGCGCGGCGACGGTGTCGCGGTACTCGTCCACGCTGCGCGCCGACGCGGTGGCGGGCCGGTGAGTCATGTGCCCAGCCTAATCGTCGTCGCCGCGCCCGGTTCGATCGTGTTGCTCACTGTTTTCGGGCGCGGACGGTGAGCACGAATCGCCGCACCGGACCCGTCGCGACGGGCCCGACGGGTCATACTGGAGGAATGACGCTGGTCGAGATGGGGATCCCCGCTGTGCGCTCGGAGCGGCCGTCCCTCGACGGCAGGCCCGAAACGCCGCTGCTGGTCGACCGATTCGGCCGCGTCGCCCGTGACCTGCGTGTTTCCATCACCGAGAAGTGCTCGTTGCGCTGCACGTACTGCATGCCGGAGGAGGGCCTGCCGCCGATTCCGCGCGAGGAACTGCTCACCGCCGACGAGATCGTGCGACTGGTGTCGCTGGCGGTGCGGGAACTCGGGGTGCGTGAGGTGCGGTTCACCGGCGGGGAACCGCTGATGCGCCGGGAGCTCGAGCAGATCATCGCGGGTTGTCACGCCGCCGTGCCCGACACACCGTTGGCGATGACCACCAATGGCGTCGGCTTGGAGCATCGGGTGCGTGGCCTCGCCGAAGCCGGTCTGAGCAGGGTGAATGTCTCGCTCGACACCGTGGACCGGCTCGATTTCGCCCGCCTGACCCGCCGCGACCGCCTCGAATCGGTCCTCAACGGCATCCGCGCCGCCCGCGACGCGGGCCTGGCGCCGGTGAAGGTCAACGCCGTGCTCATGCGTGACAACCTCGCCGGGGCCGCCGACCTACTGGCCTGGTGCCTCGCCGAGGACTGTGAACTGCGCTTCATCGAGGAGATGCCGCTCGACGCCGACCACGAGTGGGCGCGCGAACAGATGGTGACCGCCGCCGACCTGCTCGATGTGCTCGGCACCCGCTTCACCCTCACTCCCGCGGGCCGTGCCGACCCTGCGGCGCCCGCGGAGAAATGGCTGGTCGACGGCGGTCCGGCAGCCGTGGGCATCATCGCGACGGTGACCCGCAAGTTCTGCGACAACTGCGACCGCACCCGACTCACCGCCGACGGCATGCTGCGCTCCTGCCTGTTCAGCGACCAGGAGTTCGACGTGCGCACCGCGTTACGCGCCGGTGCCGACGATGCCGAGGTCGCCGAACTGTGGCGCGGTGCGATGTGGCAGAAATGGGCAGGTCACGGCATCGATGCCGCAGGTTTCGTCCCCCCGGAACGCACGATGGGAGCCATCGGTGGTTGAGGTCCGCTATTTCGCCGCGATCGCCGACGCGGTCGGCAAGAACACCGAATCACTCGACCTACCCGACGGCGCGACGATCGCCGACCTGCGCACCACCCTGGCCGCCACCTACGGCGCCGAGGTGGACACGCTGGTCCGCGTCTGCGCCTTCCTGATCGGTGACGAACTCACCCGCGACCCCGCCGCCACCCTGCGTGACACGGTCGACGTGCTGCCCCCGTTCGCGGGCGGCTGAGAAATTTCTGGCGGATCGATGTAGAGATCCCCGCCGGGAGTTCGTCGTCTGGACAACGTGGGGCATCGGGCCCGGCGTCATCCGAGGAGGTAGCGACATGCACTATCTGGCGACTCTGGCAGGCCGCGAGGACGCGAGCGCGGAGCCGGGCAGCCCCGAGTTCGAGGCCGAACTCCAGGCATATGTGGACTTCGAGAGCGAGGCGGGAGCGGCGGTGGCCGGGGGCGCCGCGCTGTATCCGGCCGAGACGGCACTGACGGTCCGGCACAGTGCGGGGCAGGTGATGATCACCGACGGCCCGTTCACCGAGCAGGCCGAGGTGGTCGGCGGCTTCTATGTGCTCGACTGCGCGGATCTCGACGAGGCGATCCAGCGGGCGCGCCGGATCCCGGCTGCCGCCGTCGGTGCCGTCGAACTGCGGCCCGCGGTGATGTACGCCCCGCACGGCACTCCCGGTCCGGACTGGTGGATGGCGCTGCTCTGGGAACAGCCCGACGCGGTGATCGCCCCCGAAACACCCGAGTGGGACGCCGCGGTGGCGCAGCACAGCCGGTTCGGCGAGGAACAGCGCGCGGCGATCCGTGGCGGCGCGGCGCTGATGCCGCCCGCGACCGCGACGACCCTGCGGGTGCGCGAGGGCGAATTGTTGCTCACCGACGGGCCTTTCCCCGAGTTCGCCGAGGTGGTCGACGGTTTCTACCTGTTCGCGGCTCCCGACCGCGCGACGGCGGCCCGGATCGCGGCTCGGATCCCGTGTGGTGAGAAGGGGCATGTGGAGGTTCGCCAGGTCGTGGATCTCGGCGCTTGACGATGCCGACGGGCCCGATCGATCTCGACCGCGTCTACCGTGCCGAATTCGGTCGGGCCCTGGCCACTCTCGCACGTCAGCTCGGTGACATCGGCGCGGCGGAGGACGCTGTGCAGGAGGCGTTCGCCGACGCCCTGCGCACCTGGCCCGAGCGCGGGCTCCCGAACAACCCCGGCGCATGGATCACCACCGCCGCCCGGCATCGCGCGCTGGATCGCTTGCGGCGCGAATCCGCCAGGGCGGCAAAGGAACAGGACGCGGTCCGACTCGGCCAGGTCGGGTTCCCCGCACCGGACGAGGAGCTCGACATGGCGCCGGTCGCCGACGACCAGCTGCGGATGATCTTCACCTGTTGCCATCCGGCGCTGTCGGCCGAATCGCAGGTCGCCCTCACCCTGCGGCTGGTGTGCGGCCTGCGCACCGCCGAGATCGCGCGAGCCTTCCTACAACCGGAACACACAGTGGCGCAACGGCTCACCCGCGCCAAGGCCAAGATCCGTCATGCCGCCATTCCCCTGCGAGTGCCACCCCCGCACCTGCTGCCCGAGCGGACCCCGGCGGTCCTGTCCTGTGTGTACCTGGTCTTCACCGAGGGCTACTTCGCCACCTCGGGCGCGACGGCGGTGCGCGAGGAATTGTGCGACGAGGCGATTCGGCTCGGTCGTCTGCTCTGTGCTCTGCTCCCGGACGAACCGGAGGTCAGGGCGCTGCTGGCCCTCATGCTGCTCAACGACAGCCGTCGCGACCAACGGCGTTCTCCCACCGGTGAGTTGGTGCCCCTGGAGGAGCAGGACCGGTCGGGCTGGAATCGTGGCGCCATCGCGGCGGGCCTGCGTTGCTTGATCTCGGCCGCCGCCGACGGTCACACCGGGCCCTATCTCGCTCAGGCCCGGATCGCGGCCGCGCACGCCACGGCACCGAGCTGGTCGGACACCGACTGGCACGCGATCGTCACCGCCTACGACGAACTCGCCCGCGCCACGCGCTCACCGATCGTGCTGGTGAACCGTGCTGTCGCCCTGGGCTTCCGCGACGGTTTCGAGGCGGGACTGGCGGCGCTCGACACCATCGCCGACCACCCGCGGCTGGCCGGGTCCTCGGCGGTCGTGTCCACCCGCGCCGATCTGCTGCGCCGGGCGGGACGCGATGCCGAAGCCGCCGAGCAGTACCGGCGGGCCGTGGCCACCGCGGAAAACGACCAGGTCCGCCGCTTCCTGACGCGACGACTCGCCGAAGTCGACGGCTAGCGCCACCAGGTGTCGAGCGGCGTCACCGGGACGGTGCGCTTGTGGCGGGTCGCCGTGAACAGCGACTCCACCCGGTCGGCCACCTTGTCGGTGACGTCTTTGCCCTCGAGGTAGTCGTCGATCTCGCTGTAGCGCACGCCGAGCGCGTCCTCGTCGGGCAACGCGGGCCGGTCGTCCTCGAGGTCGGCGGTCGGCACCTTCGACCAGGTGCTCGGCGGGGCGCCGAGTTCCTGCAACAGCGCGGCGCCCTGACGCTTGGTGAGGCCGGTGAGCGGAGTCAGGTCGACACCGCCGTCGCCGTACTTGGTGAAGAATCCCGTGACCGCCTCGGCGGCGTGGTCGGTGCCGACCACCAGGAGGTTCTCCTGCCCGGCCAGCGCGTACTGGGCGACCATCCGCTCGCGCGCCTTGATGTTGCCGCGCACGAAGTCGCGCAACCGTTCGTGGTCGATGGACCCGGCCACCTCGGCCGACACCGCGTCGACGCCGGGGCGGACGTTCACGACGACGCAGCGGTCGGGGTCGATGAAGTTCAGGGCGATCTGCGCGTCGTGCTCGTCGGCCTGCACGCCGTAGGGCAGCCGGACCGCGAGGAAGGTGGCGTCACCGCCCTCGGCCCGCAGCTCCTCGGCGGCCAGCTGGCACAGCCGACCGGCGAGGGTGCTGTCCTGCCCGCCGCTGATACCGAGCACGAAACCCTTCGCGGGGGTCGTGCTCAGGTACTCCTTGAGGAAGTCGACGCGCCTGCGGACCTCCTGCTTCGGTTCGATCTCGGGTCGCACACCCAATTCGGCAATGATCTGTTCACGCAGTGTCCCCATGCCGTCTCACTCTACTTGGGCGGCAGGCGAAACAACCCGGCGAACGAGCCATTCCCAGTTGTCGCCGATCTGTGCGCGGGTGTAGCCGAGCACCTCCATCTGATGCAGGACCAGCGCCGCCGAGAGCGTCGCGAGCAGGCCGTCGGCGATCAGCGCGAGTTCCCCGCGCACCCCGGCCGTGCGCAGCAGCAGCACGATGTGGGCGCGGTGCAGCGCGTAGGGGCCGTCACCGAAGCGGCCCTTCTCCTCGGCGGCGCGGTGCAGGTCGCCCTCGAGTTCGATGTCGAGCAGTCGGGTGCGGCCGAAGGCGATCAACCGTTCCACCGGGTCGGCGTCGGGCCCGAGCGGGCCAGGCCCGAACATGAACGATGTCTGGAACTTCTGTTCGGAGTGGTCGAGCAGGGCCAGCATGAGCCCGGAGCGATTGCCGAAGCGGCGGAACACCGTGCCCTTGCCGACGCCCGCGCGCTTGGCGAGCGCGTCCATGGTGAGCCCCGCGACGCCGTGCTCGCGCACCAGCTGCTGGGCCGCGTCGAGCAGCAGCGCCCG
The DNA here is from genome assembly GCF_001612825.1 of Nocardia caishijiensis NBRC 108228. Taxonomy (GTDB): domain Bacteria; phylum Actinomycetota; class Actinomycetes; order Mycobacteriales; family Mycobacteriaceae; genus Nocardia; species Nocardia caishijiensis. The sequence continues at coordinate 93,598 of NZ_BDBE01000036.1, forward strand.
GTTGCGGGCCGCGTCGGCACGCTCGGCCGGTTCCGCGGTGAGCGACGACGGTTGCCCGATGCGCAGCAGCCCGGGCTCGTCGGACCTCGGTGTGCTGTAGCTCACGCTGCTCACACGCCCCTCCGGGGAAGTATTCGGACCGTGGTCCGGTTAGTCTGGGATGAAACTTCGATCCTCCCACTGAGTACACCAGGAGTCGTCATGAGCGAGACCCGCATCCTTACTCTGGTCGGCAGCCTGCGCGCCGATTCGATCAACCGCCGCCTGGCCGAGGCCGCCGCGCAGACCGCGCCCGAGGGTGTCGAGGTCGCCCTGTACGAGGGTCTGGCCGAGATCCCCTTCTACAACGAGGACATCGACGTTCCCGGTTCCGTTCCCGCCGCCGCGCAGGCGCTGCGCGACGCGGTCGCCGCCGCCGACGCCGTTCTGCTGGTCACGCCCGAGTACAACGGCACCCTGCCCGCCGTGCTGAAGAACGCCATCGACTGGGCCTCGCGTCCCTATGGTGCCGGTTCGATCAAGGACAAGCCGGTCGCCGTGGTGAGTGCCTCGATCAGCGCGCGTGCCGCCGAGTGGGCGCACGGTGACGCGGTCAAGGCCGTCGGCGTCGCCGGTGGCGTCGTGGTCGAGTCGGCCACCGTCCGTTTCGGCACCATCGGTGAGCGGTTCGCCCAGGTGCACCCCAGCCAGGACGCCGAGGCGCTGACCCAGCTCGGCGCGGCCGTGCACGAACTGGTCGCCGCGGCGAACGGCACGCTCGTCACCGCGTAAGCTGACAGCGCTCCCCACGGGCGCCGCATCGACACGGTCGGTGCGGCGCTCTTTCGTTGTCGAGCCGGTTTGCTGAAGACTCGCCGGTAGGCGAAATCGTGATCTGAACCACTGTTTCGCCTGCTGGGCTGGGGCGCGTCCTGGGACTTACCCGGTGGAAATTACATCTGTGCGACTCGCAACCCCTTGTGTTGTTCCCATCTGTCGGCCACTAGGTGTAGTGTCTTCGGTACTGGAACACGGTGTGAAGCCACTACTGATCGGGCCCAAGGGAAGGGGTTGCGAGCAGGGCTTTCTTCGCCAGATCCAGGAGTTTGCGCAGCATCACCGTTCGTGCACTGCATACGGATAACCAGGCTGTGGATCAGGCATAGGAGAGAGGGACTCTAGAGATGACCGTCACCGTGTACACCAAGCCCGCGTGCGTTCAGTGCAATGCCACCTACAAGGCGCTCGACAAGGTCGGGGTCGAGTACGACATCATCGACATCTCGGAGAACGCCGAGGCGCGCGATTACGTCATGGCCCTCGGTTACCTGCAGGCGCCCGTGGTCGTCGCCGGTGACGACCACTGGTCGGGCTTCCGTCCCGACCGCATCAAGTCGCTCGCCGTCGCGGCCGCCTAGGACTTCGCTCGGAAGGAGCCGCGATGCCCGAACGGACGACTCCGGGCGGGCTGGTCTACTTCTCCAGCGCTTCGGAGAACACTCACCGTTTCGTCGAGAAACTGGGTCTCCCGGCTACTCGACTACCACTGCACACCGCTGATTCGCTGCGCGTCGACGAACCCTACGTGCTGATCACCCCCACCTACGGTGGTGGTCGGCACGTCATGGGTGAGCAACGGTCCGACAAGGATCTCGTACCGCGGCAGGTCGCCAAGTTCCTCAACGACCCGCACAACCGTGCCCTGCTGTGCGGTGTGATCGCGGCCGGTAACACGAACTTCGGCGAAACCTACTGTGCTGCAGGCGATGTCATCTCGCGCAAATGCGGGGTGCCGTACCTGTATCGCTTCGAACTGATGGGAACCGCTGAGGACGTCGCGCGCGTCCGAGAGGGATTGGGATTGTTTTGGCAACAGCAACCACAGCACCGGCAGGCAAGTCAGCCCGTCTAGAGCGGGCGGCGGTGCGGCCCGAGGCCGCCGAGGTGATGGACTACCACGCCCTCAACGCCATGCTGAACCTGTACGGCCCCGACGGCGAGATCCAGTTCGACAAGGACCGCGAGGCCGCGCACCAGTACTTCTTGCAGCACGTCAACCAGAACACGGTCTTCTTCCACAACCTGGACGAGAAGCTGGACTACCTGGTCAAGGAGAACTACTACGAGCCCGAGGTGCTCGACCAGTACGGTCGCGGTTTCGTCAAGCAACTGTTCCAGCAGGCCTACGCCAAGAAGTTCCGGTTCCCCACCTTCCTCGGCGCGTTCAAGTACTACACCTCCTACACCCTCAAGACCTTCGACGGTAAGCGCTACCTCGAGCGGTTCGAGGACCGTGTCTGCATGGTCGCGCTGACCCTGGCCGCCGGTGACGAGACGTTGGCGAGCAAGCTGGTCGACGAGATCATCGACGGCCGCTTCCAGCCCGCCACCCCCACCTTCCTCAACTCCGGCAAGAAGCAGCGCGGCGAGCCCGTGAGCTGTTTCCCGGCGGGTACTCCCGTGGACACGGCCGAGGGCCAGCGGGCTATCGAGACCTTGCAGCCGGGTGACCTGGTGCTCTCGCACGACGGGTCCTACCGTGCGGTGGAAGCCCTGATCGAGAATCCGAATACCGAAGCACTGGTGTCGATTTCGCATTTCGGTCACAAGGAGCCGATTCGCTGTACGCCAGAGCATCCGATCCTGGTCTGGACGTCGCGCGATGTCGAAACATTGATCGACGGTGACGGAGCGGATCCGTTCAACGGCTTTGTGTGGTTGGCGGCCAAGGACGTGCACCCGTCCGACTTCATTGTGACCACGGCTCCACTCGGTGAACGCGAGCGGCGCACGTTCGATCTCATGGACCACGTGGGCAACGGTGTCTACGAGGAGGTCGACGGCGCGATCCGCAAGGTGAACGTCGACGCCAAGCATCGAAACAAGCAGCGTCACAGTCAGCGCTTCGTACCGGTCAACCGGTACGTGGAGGAGTCCTACGAACTGGGTTTGATTCTCGGTTGGTACCTCGCCGAGGGGTATGTGTCCAAACGATCAGGCGTCGAGGGCGTTCAACCGAACGGAGTCCACTTCACGCTTGGAGCGCATGAGGCCGAGTATCACGTCGAACTCGGTATGGCATTCAAGCAGGTTTTCGGGGCGGATCTTTCGCTATATACCAACCACTCGGATCACTCGACAAGAATGGTGTGCAACAGCAAGGTCGTTGCCTCGCTGCTCATGTCACTGGCGGGAACCGGCTACGGAGACAAGCGGTTCACGCACGATGTACTGACCGGGGATGAGGACTTCCAGCGCGGCCTGCTTGCCGGGTTGTTCCGTGGGGACGGGTGCAGTACGCCTGGCGGTATGGTGCTCGACCTGGTCAATCCCGAACTCGTCGACCAAGTTCAGCTGATGCTGCGTCGACTCGGCATCGTGTCGACTGTTCGCCAGTACGTCAACCAAGCAGGCAACGTGACCGGCCAGGTATTCGTTCCAGGCCTGCCAGGCAACAACGAAGACTTCATCTTCGACATCGGTAAGAACCTCCACAATTACGTCGGTCGTAAGGGCGTGAAGCGCTCCACCCATCAGGTTGTGCACGGTCGCCACGTCTATGGTGTGCGTTCGGTCGAGCGCACGACCGAGACGCCCGACATGGTGTACAACTTGCACGTCGAGGGCACTCACACCTATTCGATCCGCGGCACGGTTGTACACAATTGCTTTCTCCTTCGCATCGAGGACAACATGGAGTCCATCGGGCGCTCCATCAACTCCGCGCTGCAGCTGTCCAAGCGCGGCGGCGGTGTCGCCTTGTTGCTGAGCAACATTCGTGAGCACGGCGCGCCGATCAAGAAGATCGAGAACCAGAGTTCGGGCGTCATCCCGATCATGAAGCTCCTCGAGGACTCGTTCTCCTACGCCAACCAGCTGGGCGCGCGTCAGGGCGCGGGCGCGGTGTACCTGCACGCGCACCACCCCGACATCTACCGCTTCCTCGACACCAAGCGCGAGAACGCGGACGAGAAGATCCGTATCAAGACGCTCTCGCTGGGTGTGGTGATCCCCGACATCACCTTCGAGCTGGCGAAGAAGAACGAGGACATGTACCTGTTCTCGCCGTACGACGTCGAGCGCATCTACGGCAAGCCGTTCGCCGATATCGACGTCACCGAGAAGTACTACGAGATGGTCGACGACAAGCGCATCCGCAAGTCGAAGATCAAGGCGCGCGAGTTCTTCCAGACCATCGCCGAGCTGCAGTTCGAGTCGGGCTACCCGTACATCATGTTCGAGGACACGGTGAACCGGGCAAACCCGATCAAGGGCAAGATCACCCACTCGAACCTGTGCTCGGAGATCCTGCAGGTCTCCACCCCCTCGGAGTTCAACGACGACCTCTCGTACTCCAAGGTCGGCAAGGACATCTCCTGCAACCTGGGTTCGCTCAATATCGCCAAGGCGATGGACTCCCCGGACTTCGGCCAGACCATCGAGACCTCGATCCGCGCGCTCACCGCGGTGTCGGACCAGACCCACATCTACTCGGTGCCTTCGATCGAGCAGGGCAACAACGAGTCCCATGCCATCGGCCTCGGTCAGATGAACCTGCACGGGTACCTGGCGCGCGAGCGGGTGCACTATGGGTCCGAAGAGGGCATCGACTTCACCAACATGTACTTCTACACCGTGGTCTACCACGCGATCCGGGCCTCGAACCTGATCGCCAAGGAGCGCGGCACGGCGTTCGGCGGCTTCGCCGAGTCGAAGTACGCCAGCGGCGAGTACTTCGACAAGTACACCGAACAGGTGTGGGAGCCCAAGACCGACAAGGTCGCCCAGCTCTTCGCCGACGCGGGCGTGCACATCCCCACCCAGGACGACTGGCGTGAGCTGAAGGCCTCGGTGCAGGAGTTCGGTATCTACAACCAGAACCTGCAGGCGGTGCCCCCGACCGGCTCGATCTCCTACATCAACCACTCCACCAGCTCGATCCACCCGGTGGCGTCGAAGATCGAGATCCGCAAGGAAGGCAAGATCGGCCGCGTCTACTACCCGGCGCCCTATCTCACCAACGACAACCTGGAGTACTACCAGGACGCGTACGAGATCGGCTACGAGAAGATCATCGACACCTACGCCGCCGCCACCCAGCACGTCGACCAGGGCCTGTCCCTGACCCTCTTCTTCAAGGACACCGCCACCACCCGCGACCTGAACAAGGCCCAGATCTACGCCTGGCGCAAGGGAATCAAAACCCTCTACTACATCCGCCTGCGCCAGATGGCTTTGGAGGGGACTGAAGTGGAGAATTGTGTCAGCTGTATGCTGTGAGTTTTGCTGATGAACCCGGTGCGGGCAGGTTCCGCGCCGGGTTCATTTGTCTCCGCGGCCGCTCATGATAATAGTTCGCCCCGCGCGATCCGGTCGATCGATTCCGCGCCGCTCAGCTCGTAGCGAAGCTCGGGATGGCGCGAGTAGAAGTCGAGGCTCGGGGCGTCTCGCAGATGCTCTCCGCGTACTGCTACTTTCTCGACGGCGCCGGAGTGGTGGATATGTTCGGCGCCGCCGACCGCGAAGGCTCGCACCGCCTGGTCGAGTTCGGCAGGTGCCGTGAGATTCGGTGTATATTCGAACGAAACGAAATGTCTTTCGAAATGTTCGGAGGGTGTGTTCTCAGCCGAAGAAGGCCAGCATTTCGAGGGCGGTTTCGAGGCCACGGAACCACTCCTTGATCAGGCGGCCGAGGGTGGGGTAGGAGCCGTCGGTGTAGCGCATACGGAGGCCGAAGACGGCCTTTCCGAGCGTCGCTCGGGTGAGGCGTTGGATGACGGTGCGGTGCAGGAACGATGCGGTGAGCCAGGCGAGTAGGCCGTAGAGCAGCGATATCGAGCCGGGGACGGCGAACCATGCGGCGGCGCCGATCGCGAGGTGCAACGACATGTCCAACGGGAACGCGAACCACATCCGGGTGGTGCTGCCGTTCGAATCCTTCGCCAGCAGCGGCCATTCCGCGTCGGGGTTGTCCGCTTTGGCGGGCACCGCCGGGACGAACACCAGCCGACCGTCGCTGTCCCGTTCGTATCTGGCGCTGAGAAGCTTGGCTTCTTTCCGCATGTCCACCGAGTCGCTCATGTCGGCAAGGTAGGTGGGGGTGCTTAACGGGAACCGTTGATCGTGCCAATACCGCTGCCGGACCAGGTCGAGCCCTCAGTCGACCTGGACTTCGTCGGGCGGCAGCGAATCACACTGGTGGGCAGGGGCTTTGCTCTTAGCCATTCGCCCGATCTCTCGCAGGCCCGGACGTGATCCTATGTCGCCGTGCGCCCGGAGCACGCGGTCGAAAAGCACATTGCGGGCCGCGAATTCATCAGGCGGCGGTATGGGTTCCGAGAGAATCGCGCCTCGCGGCCCGGTAGACCTGGTTGTCGGCGAACGAACAGCTCGCATCCAGCCGCGCGGCGCCGAAGTGTTCGAGCCCTTGCGGTTCGCCACAACCCGCGAGGTCGGCGGTGGTGATCAGGACGGAATCGGGCCGGGGCGGGGGCGGTGCGGGTGATCGCTTGCTAGCTTTGGCGCGTTTGTGAGCGAGTGGAAGGGATCCGGGATGCGCCGGTTGTCGACGATGGGCCTGGGGATCGTGGTGGCGAGTGTGCTCGCCGGATGTTCCGGGGACGACCCGGCGGCGAAGGCGTTGTTCGAGCCCTGCGCGGGGGTGGGGGAGCAGGCGTTGACGCAGGCGGGGGTCGATCCGGCGTCGCGGGTGCCCGCCGGGTCGGCGGAAACGGGGTGGCAGACGTGTGCGTGGAACGGGGCGAGCGCGTCGTTGCGGGTGTACTCGGCGCGGCAATCGCTCGAGGAGTTCGAGGCCGAGGCCGGTCCGGGCAACTTCTACGACATCACGGTCGCCGGGCGGGCGGGGCGCAAACTGGTCGACTCGGCGTCGCTGACCACGGCCTGTGATGTGGTGTTCGGCGCTGAGCAGGGTGTGGTGCGCATGATCGTGGTGACGAACCCGGGCCAGCCCGCGCCCGATGCCTGCGCGACGCTGACCCGGATGGGCGAGGCCGTCGTCCCCGCCCTACCCGCCTAGCGCGGGAATCACCTCGCGCTCGAACAGTTCGATACCGGAGGTGTCGTAGGCGGCCTCGGGGAAATTCAGGATGGCATAGCCGAGGCCGAGATCTTTGACGGCGCCCAGTCGTTCGGCGATCTGCTCGGGCGTGCCGGTGGCGGCGCTGCCCGCGAAATTGTCGGTGACGTAGGTCTTGGCCGCATCGGCACCGAGGAAGGGTGTGTAGCGGTCGATGATGAGCGAGAGACGTTCCTGCACTTCAGTTTCCGTGCTGCCCACCACGGCGTTGAAGTTGGAGCTGCGGGTGATGGCGGCGAAGTCGGTGCCCACCTCCGCGCAGTGTTCGCGCAGGATTTCGGACTTGCGGATGAATTCGTCGGGGGCGGCGCTGAAATTGGTGTAGTTCGCGTACTTCGCGGCGATGCGCAGCGTCTTCTTCTCGCCACCGCCCGCGACCCAGATCGGAATCCCGTTCTCCTGCAACGGACGTGGGTGCACGATGGCGCCGTCGACCTGGTAGTGCCTGCCGTCCAGGGTGGCACGCCCGGTCTGCCAGGCCTGGCGGAAGATCTGCACCCCCTCGTCGAGGCGGCCGAGTCGTTCACCGGCGGGCGGGAAGCCGTAACCGTAAGCGCGCCACTCGTGTTCGTACCATCCCGCGCCGATGCCCATCTCCACGCGACCGCCCGAGATCAGGTCGACGGTGGCGGCGACCTTCGCCAGGTAGGCGGGGTTGCGGTAGCTCATGGCCGTACACATCTGCCCCAGCCGCACCCGGCTGGTCGAGGCGGCGAAGGCCGACATCAGCGACCACGCCTCGTGGGTGGCCTCGTCGGTGGGCACCGGCGTGGTGTGGAAGTGGTCGTAGACCCAGATCGACTCCCACTCGCCGCCGCTGTCGAACCGTTGGGCCAGCTCGCGCATCACCGCCCACTGGTCGGCCGGTTCGATGCCGACCAGGTCGAGCCGCCAGCCCTGGGGGACGAAGATGCCGAAGCGCACAGGTTTCTCCTCAGTGTGTCGAACCGATGTCGCCGCGCCACGCACCGCGGCTCTCGGCCTCCACTGTTCCCACTACCGCCGACTCGGGCAACTGTTGTGCGCGCGCCGCGCCGAATCCCCGACCGGCGGCTTTCGCCCCGCGACCGGCCGGTCAGGCGTTCGGATCGCCGTAGGAGGCGGCGATGTCCTTGGAACTGGGCCAGCGGCTGTAGGTGGGTGATTGCGGCCAGCCCTCGGGGCTGTCCTGCCACTGTTCCTGGCGTCCGTAGGGGAGGGCGTCGATGAGGCCGAAGGTGTAGGCGAGCTGTTCGGTGCCGCGACCGTCGGTGTGCCAGCTGCGATAGACGGTGTCGCCGTCGCGCAGGAAGGTGTTCACCGCGAAACCGGCTCCCGGTCCCGCGCCCATGTCGGCGCCGAAGGGGCTGTCGGCGGTGGAGTACCAGGTCATGGCGTTGCCGACGCGGCGCTTGTAGGCGAGCACCTCGTCGATCGGGCCCTGGGTGACGATCACGAATCGCGCGTCGTAGGCGGCGAGGAAGTCGAGCCGCGCGTACTGGGCGGTGAGGCCGGTGCAGCCGGGGCACTGCCAGGTGTTTCCCGGTGTCCACATGTGGTGGTAGGTGATGAGCTGGGTGTGTCCGTCGAATACCTCGGCGAGCGAGACATCGCTGCCGTCTTCGGCTTTCAGGGTGTAGTCGGGCAGGCGGACGGCGGGCAGCTTGCGTCGCTGGGCGGCGATGGCGTCGAGCTCGCGGGTGGCTGCCTTCTCGCGGACGCGCAGGGCGTCCAGCTCGGCTTGCCAGGTGTCCTGATCGACGATGGTCGGCAGTGCGGTCATGGGTAACGGCCTCCGATGTGTACGGCGTGCACATTTGATATGTTTACACCATATACTTCGCGGGAAGGGTGTTCAAGGGTTGGCCTACCACCACGGTGATCTGGCGGCGGCGTTGCTCACGGCCGGTCTGGAGCTCACCAGATCCGGCGGCCCCGAGGCGCTGACCATCCGGGAGGTGACCCGCCGCGTCGGTGTCACGCCCAATGCCGCCTACCGGCACTTTCCCGACCGCCAGGCGCTGCTCGACGCGGTCTCGGCCGCGATCCAGGCCGACATGGCCGGACGCATGGCGACCGGCCGCCCACCCGCCGGGCCGCGGGAAACCCTGCGCGCGGTCGGTCTCGGCTACATCGCGTTCGCGCTCGCCGAACCGGGCTGGTTCGCTGTCGCGTTCTTCGGCGCGGGCGATGTCACGCCCGACACGGTCGTCGACTCACCCGCGTACTCGGCGCTGGCCGAAGCGCTCGACATGATGGTTCACATCGGCGACCTCGCCCCCTCGGGGCGCGCGGCGGCCACCTGGAGCTGCTGGTCGACGGTGCACGGTTTCGCCGAGCTGGCACTGCGCGGGCCGTTGCGACACGTCGACGGTGCCGAGGTCTGGCGGCTCGCCGAACAGGCCGTCGACACCGTCATCGCCGGGCTGCCCGCCGTGGTGTGACAGAGGCCACTGTGACCAGTGGTACGACAGTGTCGAGATGAAACCCTTCGGCCCCGCATGTATCCTTCGGAAGGAAGTGTGGGCACAGGGCCCGCGGTGACGACGAGGAGGTGGTGTTGCCATGCGCAGCGAACCCCCCAGTCGAAGGCCGCGCGGCGTCGCCCCTTCGTTCTCGCGCTGACACCCCTCGGGACTGCCCTGACGGTGGTGCGTGATGGTCGTGGTGGCGGACGCCCGCGGTGATCCTCGCCGTTTCCCGAAACCATCTCGGCGCATGCGTCTACCCGTGTCGTAGGCATGCGCGTTGTCGCGCCAGAGGACTGTCCCATGTCGCAGATCGATCTCGTCGAAGCACCTCACGTACCTGTCGAAGCCGTCACGCCCGAACCGAATCCTGTTGTGTCCGAAGATCATTCGGTGACCGAGGCGCTGGCCGTCCTGTCGGAGTCGGTGCGCGACATCGTCGAGACGCACCGCGTGAACAGCGCGATGGACTGGCTCGACAACCGTCCACCGCACGTGATCGCCGACGCGCTGGCCCGCATGGACGCCGTGCAGGCCGGGGTGGTGTTCCGCCTGCTCGACAAGGACCGTGCCATCACGGTTTTCGAGGAGCTCGAGCCGGTCGACCAGCAGCAGATCCTGCAGGGCCTGCGCGAGAAGAGTTTTCGCGATCTGGTCGAGGCGATGGACCCCGACGACCGCGCCCGCATGCTGCACGAGGCACCGGCCAAGGTCGCCAAGAAGGTGCTCGAGGGCCTGAGCCCACGCGAGCGCCGGATGACCGCCGCGCTGCTCGGCTACCCGGAGGGGTCGGTCGGGCACTACATGACGCCGGAAGTCGTTGCGCTGCCGGGCAATCTGACCGTCGCCCAGGCGCTGGCGTGGGTGCGGGCCAAGGGCGGCAACGCCGAGACCGTGTACACCCTGCCCGTGGTCGACCGGGGCCGCAGACTCACCGGCATCGTGGAACTGCGCGAACTGGTGCTGCACGCGCCGGAGGCGATGGTGTCGGAACTGGTGGTCACCGAACCGCCGTTCGTGCGAGCCACCGATTCCGCCGAGAAGGCCGCCCGGCTGATGAGTTCGACCAACGACATCAACCTGGTCGTCGTCGACAGCGAGGACCGCGTGGTCGGGCTGCTCACCATCGACGACGCGATGGAGGTGCTCGAGGCCGCCGACAGCGAGGACGTGGCCAAGCAGGCCGGTTCGGCGCCGTGGGAGGGCCACTACATGGCCGCCAAGGTGTTCCAGTTGGCGCGCTACCGGGCACTGTGGCTGATGCTGCTGCTGTTCGCGGCCACGCTCACGGTGAGTGTCACCGACATCTTCGCCACCACCCTCGAGCAGGCCGCCGGCCTGGCGCTGTTCATTCCGCTGCTCATCGGGGCGGGCGGCAACGCGGGCGCGCAGGCGGCGACGGCGTGTGTGCGCGCCCTGGCCGTCGGCGAGGTGCGGGTGTCGGACCTGTTCAAGGTGATCTGGCGCGAATGTCGGGTGGGTCTGGTGCTCGGCGGCATGCTGGCCGCCGCGGGCATGCTGATCGGCACGCTGTTCGTCGGACCGAAGATCGCGATCGTCGTCGCGGTCACCCTGGTACTCATCTGCGGCTGGGCCGCGACCATCGGCGGCACGATGCCGTTGCTGGCCAAGAAGTTCCGCATCGACCCGGCCGTCGTGTCGGCGCCGATGGTGACCACGCTGGTCGACGCCACCGGCCTGATCATCTACTTCACCACCGCGAAACTCGTTCTCGGCATCTGAGTTTCATTGCGGCGGGAAGATGGCCAGGATGTGGCCCATCACGTCGCGGGCCACGTCGTCGGAGGCGGCGGTGACCTCGACGATGGGCAACCGGGTGCCGAAAGCGGTGCTCTCGGAAGGTAATTCGGGTCCGACGGCGGCGGTGTACATGGGGATGCTGCTGTCGTAGACGGAGACGGATCGGTGCACGGTTCGGTCACCGATCTTCTCCTCGGTGCTGCGGGCGGCGAGATACGCCGGGACGCGGTATTCGTAGCTGACGGTGATGTTCTCGTCGCGATAGCGGAACTGGCACTGGGTGAGCCGCTGCTGTCCGATCTCGACCGTCGCACCCAGCCGCGCGCGCACCGCGCAGGGGTCGGCGCCGAGCAGGACGGTCGAGACGGTGTCGGGTGAGGTGCCCTGCGGTGGGGCCGCACGCCAGCGCGCCACCATGTCCGGCAGCAAACCGTCGGCGACGGCGCACGGATCCTGCCCCGGGGTGGTGAGGCCGAGATAGAAGGCGGCGCCCGCCGGGAACCGGGCGGTGGCACCGCACGAGCGTGGTAGGGCGTCGTCCCGGTCCGGTACCAGGCGCACCGTCACGTCGCCGAGTTGCTTGCTCACCCCTCGGCCAGGGGTGAGCGGCGGCAGCAGCGTCGCGTGCCAGGTCAGTGTGGTGCCCGCGCCGGGCGCCTCGCTGCCGAGGATCGCGCGGCACGAGTCCAGGCCGACGGTCACGCTGTGTACCTGCGCCACGGTGGCAAGGGTGTCGCGGGGGAGTAGTGCGCACACGTCGATCTGGCGGGTCGCCTGCGCCACGGTCGCGCGGCGGGCCTCGGTGTCGGCGGGTGCCGACCAGAACTCCGGTGGCGGTGCGGGGATGGCGGGTGGCGGCGGTGGCGGCATGTCGGCTCGGTCCGGGGAGTCCTCGCCGCAGCTCGTGACGGTCAACAGTGCGAGCGCGGCGAGTGTGAACCTGCGCAACATCGTCACCCCTGTTCTCGAACGCGGGCCGAACCGGTGCCTGGCCATCGAGTCTGCCCGGGGTGGCAATCAGGGGGCAAACGATGTCGCGAGTCGTACCCAGAACGTTGTCAGGTGGTGGCGTGCCGCAAAGCGGTGGCGGCGTGTTCGCGCAGCCAGGCGTGGGCGGGATCGTTGTCGTAGCGACGGTGCCAGGACAGGTGCAGGGGGATTTCGGGCATGGTGAGCGGTAGCGGCCGGGTGCGCAGATCCAGGTCGTGCAGGAGTGCCCGGCTGGTGAGTTCGGGCACCGCGACCACGTAGTCGTAGTCGGAGACGAACCGCAGCGCGGTGGCGATGGTCGGAGTCGCGGCGACGACCCTGCGGGTCAGCCCGGAGGCTTCGAGCGCGTCATCGATGGGGTCGCGCAGCCGACCGCGGCGCGACACCGTGAGATGTTCGGCCGCCGCGTAATCCGTCACGGAGATCGGGCCGTCGGCGAGCGGGTGACCGGGCCGAACCACCAGGACGAGCCGGTCCCGGCCGACGATCCGATGCCGGATTTCCGGTGCCGACGGCGCGCCCGCGCCCGCTTCGAGATCTATCTCGCCCCGGCGTGGATCGCGGGTGTCGGTCGTGGCCTCGGCGAGGAAACGCAGACGCACGCCGGGTGCCTCGGCGCGCAGCGCGTCGAGTAGCGGTGGTCCGGCCACGGTGGCGAGCGTGTCGTGCCATTTCAGGAGGAAGGTGCGGGTGAGCCCGGCCGGGTCGAGCCCGGTGTCGGGTGCGAGCAGTTCGGACGCTTGCTGGACCAGGTCGTGCACCCGCGCGCGCAAGGCCAGCGCTCGGGGTGTCGGGGTCATGGTGCGGCCGGTGCGCACGAGGATCTGATCGCCCGTGGCCCGCCGGATCCGGCCGAGGGTGCGGCTCATCGCCGGGGCCGACACGTGCAGGCGGGCGGCGGCCGCTGTCACGCTGCCCTCCTCGAGCAGGGCGTCGAGGGCGATCAGCAGGTTCAGATCCAATTGCATGACGGTTAATCCAGACATAAGTAGGTTGCACTTGTCGTCAATCATGCGCCGGATTAGCGTTGACGACGAGCCGAAGCGAAACCGGCTCGAATTCCTTTCTCCCCATTACTTTTTCAGGAGTTGTGATGAATGCTGTCGTCTCCGCCTCGGAACTCGACGCCGTGCTCGGTCCCGTGGTCACCGCCCTCACGGCCGCCGGTGACGCCTTGCGTGAGCGTTTCGACCCGGCCGCGCGTCCCACCGACCTCGACAACCTCGTGCGTGCCATCCATGCCAACGACGAGGCGATCCTGCCGATCCTCGCGCGACCGCTGCTCGCGGCCCGCGCCGGTTCCCGGTTGGCCGAGGACGAACTGGCGGGTGGTTCCCTTCCGCCCGGCGAGTGGTGGGTGGTCGACACCGCCGAGGGCAATATCAACCACATCCACGGCATGAGCGAGTGGGCCGTGACGGCCGCACTCGTCAGCGACAACGTTCCGGTCCTCGCGGCGGTCTACGTCCCGCTCACCGGCGACGTCTACACCGCGGTGCGCGGTGGCGGCGCGTGGCTCAACGGCGAACCTCTTCGGGTGTCGGCCAAGACCGAGCTCACGGCCGCCCTGGTCGGTACCGGGCAAGCCAAGCCGGGAGAGGAGCCCGAGGCGCTGCGGCGGATGGGTGCGTCGGTGACCGACATGCTCACCAGTGCGCTGGTCGTGCGGGTCTCGGTGCCCGCGACCATGCAGCTCATTCATGTCGCGGCGGGTCGGATGGACGCGTTCTGGCAGTTCTCCGATGTGCGGTCGGGGCTGCTGCCCGGCGCGCTGCTCGTCGCCGAGGCGGGCGGCGCGGTCACTGATACCGAGGGTCGGCCGTGGAGCTTGGCTTCCGCCGACTTCCTCGCCGCCGCCCCCGACCTGCACGCGCAGGTCGTCGACGTCCTCAACTGACCAGCGGAACCGGAGAACCGTCATGAAGATCGCTGTACTCGGCGCCACCGGGCAGACCGGACGTCTCATCGTCGCGCTCGCGCTGGATCGTGGTCACGAGGTGATCGCCCTGGCACGGCGGCCCGACCAGATCGCGGCCAGGCCGAACCTGCGGGTGGTGCGCGCGGATGTCGCCGAACCGGGAAGTGTGCCCGCTGCCGTGCGAGGCGCGGACGCCGTGCTGAGCGGACTCGGTATCACCAAGAAGCAGGATCCCGGGATCCTGATCGACGGTGCTCTGCAGATCGCCTCGGCGGCACCACGGGTCGTCTGGCTCACCTCGCTCGGCATGGGTGCCACCGAAGGGGCATTGGGTTCGGTCAACGGTGCCATGCTGAAACGGGTGCTGCGGCACGAATGGAACGCCAAGAGCGTTGCGGGCCAAGCGATTCGGAACGCGGGTGGAACCACCGTCCACGCCGGTCCGCTCACCGGCAGACCCTACGACGGTCGGGGACGGCTGATCCCGGCCGACGAGTTCCGGCCGCGCCTGCTTCCGCCCACCGCGCCCCGCGCCGGGATCGCGGCGCTCATGGTCGCCGAAGCGGAATCGCCGGGCTTCGCCGACACCGACACCATCGCCCTGTTCGGCCGGTGATCGACGAGTGTGCACCGGTCGCGAGCCGGTGCACACTCGTCACGGCAACAGCGGCAGCGTTTCGCGCATCACCTTCTCGGCGACCGAGGAGTCGGCGGTGACCGACACCTTCGGCACCCGGGGGCCGAGGAGCGCATCGGTCGGGCCGGGAGTCAGGGCCGGGCCGACGACCGCGGACAGGGACGTGATGGACGAGGTCGCGGTGTCGGGTTCGAAGCGGAAGACCTGGCGGGCACCCACCGTGAACACGGGGGTGTCGTCGGTGATGGGCCGTTCGGAACCGTAGTCGTAGGTCACGATCGCCTCGTGGCCGTCGACGGTGAGGGTGCAGGTGGTCAGCCGCTGGTCGGCGACCGGCACCGGAAATCCGAGCAGGGGGGCGACCGCGCACGGGTCCGCGCCGGTCACCACCGTGCGGTCGGTATCGGGTGAGGTGCCGTGTGGCGGTTCCGCACGGAACTCGACCAACGCGATCCGCAACAGGTCGGCCGCGGTCGCGCACGCGTCGCCCGGCGCGCGAACACTCAACGACAGATCGGCACCCGACACGAACAGCGCCCACGCCTGACACGCCGCGCGTGCCTGCGGATCCGCCGACGTGGCCGGCTCGTCGTCGAACAACACGCGCACGTCACCCATCGACTCCTCGCGCACGGGACCGTCCATGGCCGGTTCCCCGGAGAACATCACGCCGGTACTCCACGTGGCATCGATGCCGGTGAGATGTCCCGCCACCGCGATCCCGACGCGGCACTGATCGGGGCGAACATCCTCGACCGTGCCGACTGTTCCCAGCCGCGCGAGCGAAGCGCGTGGCAGCAGGGCGCACACATCGATCGCGCGCACCTTGCGCAGGACGCTCACCTTCTCCTCGTCGGAAACCGCCGCCCTGGACCAGAATCCGCCACTCGGCATCGAATCGGCCACGGGTTCGGACCCGCACGCGACCATGGTCAGCGCCGCGAGAGTGAACAGAAGAGCCTGTCGCACAGTCGGTGTCCCTTCGAATCGTTCGGAGGCCTCGGGCGATCTTCCCGCACCTGGTCATCCGCTTCCAGGTGGCAGGAATGAGTGCGATGTCTCCGCCTGGGGTCGCGTCCAATGGCGCGCTGTCGGGCGCGTACGCAGGTCAGTGTGCCGGATCGCGGGTGTGCTTCGGTACCGGGTCCGCAGTGGTACCGCTCACCGCCGGAACCGGCCGTCGGAGACATGTGGTGAATCACTGGCGATGCGATGGTGGTCGAGTCGGACGCGTGGCGCACAATGGGGGCCGCGTGTGTGGTGCGGGTGACCGGCTGGTGCGGTCGTATCGCCCGCATCGCAACACAAGCTGTTGTGTTCCGTGAGGTTGTCACCCACTACGAGTAGTGTTCGTGGGGAACGGCCTCGCACGCGGCGGCAGGTGCGGGTCACAGGTCTGGCGGAAAGGTGTGGAGGCGGAATGAAGCTCATCGATCGGGCGTCGGCCATCAATTGGAATCGGGTGCCCGATGAGAAGGATGCCGAGGTCTGGGATCGGTTGACCGGCAACTTCTGGTTGCCCGAGAAGGTTCCGGTGTCCAACGACATCCCGTCGTGGAACACGCTCACCCCCGATGAGAAGCAGCTCACGATGCGGGTCTTCACCGGCCTTACCCTGCTCGACACCATCCAGGGCACCGTCGGCGCGGTCTCGCTCATCCCCGATGCGATCACCCCGCACGAGCAGGCGGTGTACACCAACATCGCGTTCATGGAGTCGGTGCACGCCAAGAGCTACAGCTCCATCTTCTCCACGCTGTGCTCCACCAAGGAGATCGACGAGGCGTTCCGCTGGTCGGAGGAGAACCGCAACCTGCAGCGCAAGGCCGAGATCGTCCTGTCGTACTACAACGGCGAGGACCCGCTCAAGCGCAAGGTGGCCTCCACGCTGCTGGAGAGCTTCCTGTTCTACTCCGGCTTCTACCTGCCGATGCACTGGTCCTCGCGAGCCAAGCTCACCAACACCGCCGACATGATCCGGCTGATCATCCGTGACGAGGCCGTGCACGGGTACTACATCGGCTACAAGTACCAGAAGGGCCTCGAGCTGGTCTCGCAGGCCGAGCGCGACGAGCTCAAGAACTACACCTTCGAGCTGCTCTTCGAGCTCTACGACAACGAGGTCGACTACACCCAGGACCTCTACGACGAGGTCGGCCTCACCGAGGACGTGAAGAAGTTCCTGCGCTACAACGCCAACAAGGCGCTGATGAACCTCGGCTACGAGGGCTTGTTCCCGAAGGACGAGTGCGAGGTGAACCCGGCGATCCTGTCGGCGCTGTCGCCCAACGCCGACGAGAACCACGACTTCTTCTCGGGTTCGGGTTCGAGCTACGTCATCGGCAAGGCCGTCAACACCGAGGACGAGGACTGGGAGTTCTAGTCACCGATCCCACGGCGCACGCAGTTCCGGGTCGTCGAAGGCGTCGGCCGCGTCGCGGTAGAGCTCGCTGATGCGATGCTTCACCTTGTCGCGGTCGGCGGCGGAGATGTCGGCCTGATCCAGCCGGGCCGCCGCGTTCGCGACCGCACGGAACACCCTGGTCGGCTTGCCGTCGATGATGTCGGCCACCGGGAACTTGTAGTCCTTCTCGAGCGCCGGATCGCCCTTCGGATCGCGATACAGATAAACACTGGCGAGCTTGTTCGGATCGCCCTTCGCCCACTCCAACGCATCGTGCTCGGCACGGTGCCCGGTCCATTCGTGGTCACGCGGCGCCCACGGCATGTCGACGTCGGCGGCATTGTCGGACTCGGGCGGAACTTCACGCTTCGACACAGGTCTCTCCTTGACACTCGCGGGTCATGGATCAGCGGATTCGATCGTAGCAATTGCCCTTGTACCCGCAGGTTCACCTACTGCGGGTCGACGGGCGGCTGAGTCTGTTCGGACCATTGACGGCCGTCGAACCACCGCGTGCGCCCCGCGACTAAGCAGCGCGCACGCGGTCTTGTTGATTCTTAGCTGGCGCTCTGATCGTGGGGCGTTCGAGTCCGATCGTTGGTCTACATAGCGTTCTGAACGTCGCGGCTGGCGTGGATAGCGAAGGCCACTGCGGCACAGCAGATGACGATGCCGATCACTGCGTAGACGCCTCGGGAACGCGGTGCGAGGGTCCAGCGGGTCGGCGGCGTGAAGGCCGCGCACACGACCAGCACGGTGCCGGTGACGACGAGAGCCCAAGCGGCGACCGCGAGCGTTACCGAGATCGGAGGATCCTTGTGGAGGAGCACCGCGATGTCGGAGATGCCATCCCAGGCCCGCGTGATGACGACCTCGACTGCGAGGACGACCGTCATCGCCACCGCCGGAAGATTTCCGAGCCCGTTGATTCGGAAAGTGAGCGACCACCGCAATGCGACGGTCAGCGTGACGAGCACGGTGATCGCGAACACCAGGGAGAAGAAGGCCAGAGCCGAACCGGTCCTCCCGCTGTCTTCAGTCGCCGCGGCGTGCGGTTCGAGGGCGAAAGTACTGGTTGCCGCACCGCCGACGAGCAGAATGGCGCCGACGATGGCGGCTGCGGTGATCGCGGGCGACGATTCGTGTGCTCGTCGAGTTGCGGTGTTCTGCATTCCGTCCCCTCCCCGAAGTTTCGCTAGGAAGATACCTCCTCGGACTGACGGACTTGGTCGACGAATCTCGTCACGGCGGTGGCGACGGGCCCGGCGTGGGTCCACCAGACGCCGTGGCCTGCGGTGGTGCCCGCGATGACGGTGGAGAGGCCGTGGGTGCCGGGGAGGGCCTCGGCGAGGGCGGATGCGTCGTCGGCGGTGCCGCCCGCTTGGTCGGCGTGGCCGCGCAGGACCAGGGCGGGGCAGGTGATCTCGGGGAGGCGGGGGGTGAGTTCGTCGCGCGTGGCGAGGTTGTGCCAGGCGGTTGTGGTGCGGGAGCGGTCGGGGTCGGTGAGCCAACGGCGAATCCAGTGTTCCTGGTCGGCGTCGGTGCCGCCGATGAGCAGGGGCGCGAGGGCGCGGGCCTGGGGTTCGAGGGGGATGGCCGGGTCGGTCCAGGCGGTGGCCATGGCGCGGTACTGCGCGGATTCCTCGACGGTGTTCGCGCGGGCCGTGGTCGATGCGAGGACGAGGGCGCGGGTGCGTTCGGGGTAGCGCAGAGCGAACCGGAGGGCGGTGTAGCCGCCCTGGCTCATGCCGCCAACGATGACGGGGCCGGTGATGTCCAGTTCGTCGAGGACCGAGGCGATGTCGTCGGCCAGGTCCCAGTAGGTGAACGGTTCGCCGGGGTCGCTGACGGTCGCACCGAAGCCGCGCGCGTCTACGGCGATCACCCGCAGTCCCGCCGCCGTGAGCTGCGCGGTGGCGCGATCGAACATCGTTGCGTCCATGAGGAATCCGTGCGACAGCACGATCGGCTCGCCGCTACCGGTGTCGGTGAAATGGATGACGGAACTATCGCGCTGCACGGGCATGACCCGAGGATATCCGCCGGAACATACCGTCGGAGATGTCACCACAGTGACGCCGCGACGGCATCAGCGCAGCGACGGCGCCGCCCATTCCGGTCCGAGCAACAGCGCTGCCGCCCGCGCCCGAATGAGCGAAATTTGCTCCCCCCCCCCCTCGAAGATCGAGTGTTTCGAGGACTGCTGCAGGTGGTGCTTGCGATAGCGCAGCGTCGGCGCGTCCACCACAACGCCCGCGGCCATCGCTGAGGCCGACATCAGCAGAGCGGTGTCCTCCATTCCGCGCAATGCCGCCCAGCCGCCCGCGGCGAGCAGGAGATCACGTCGCCACAACACCCCGGCCGGGTGGACCGGCAGGCGATAGGTCTGCGCGTTCGTCACCCAGGCATCCAGTAGT
The DNA here is from genome assembly GCF_001612825.1 of Nocardia caishijiensis NBRC 108228. Lineage (GTDB taxonomy): Bacteria > Actinomycetota > Actinomycetes > Mycobacteriales > Mycobacteriaceae > Nocardia > Nocardia caishijiensis. Next base: position 113,250 of record NZ_BDBE01000036.1, read on the forward strand.
GCGCCGCGCTCGAGCAGTCCTGGCCGAAAGTTCAGCGGAAAGCTGCGCAGTTCACCGGAACCGAGCAGGTCACGCGCCGGACCGACAGCGAATCCGGCGGTGGGTTCGGCCGCGAGGGCGGCACCGAGTGTCGCGAGAGCGGTCGGCTCGAGTTCGTCGTCGGCGTCCAGATTCTGGACCAGCGGCACGGTGATCCGTCCGAGCGCCACATTGCGGGTGACGGCAGATCCTTCACGAGTCCCGTTGAACGCCAGAGACACTCGCGGATCTCCGGCCGCGCCGCAGCCGATCAGGTTCGAGACGAGCTCGGGGGAGCGGCCACCGTCGACCTGGACGTACCAGGTCCAGTCCGCGTGTGTCTGCGCGCACAGCGACCGCCACGCATCGGGTAGGTAGCGGGCGTACCCGGCGTGCACCGCCGTCAGCACCGCGATCTCCACGAAGGACCACTCTGCCATGTCGACGTGGCTGGCGATGACTGTGGTACTCAGTGACAATGGTCATCCGGTGACATGTGGTCATCCGGCGCGGCGGCAGGCAGGGGACGGTCATGGATCACGCGTTGGTCGAGTCGGCACTCGCGGGATTGAGCGCGGCGAATTCGCGTGAGCTGGAACGCGAGTGCGAACAGTTCGCGTTGCGGTATCTGGCTCAGCAGGTGGAGCCTCAGTTCGACCTCGACTCAGCTGATTTCGACCGTGACCCGTTGCTGATCTGCGCCGACCGCTACTGGAACCAGCGCTTCCAGGCCGAACCGACGCTGCGGACCGCGGTGCTGTGTGCGGGATGGATGAGTGAACACATCGCGGACGAGGTGTACGAACCGATCCGGCAGAAGTGGGCGCTCGGGTTCGCCTTCATCACCCGCGACACGGTCGAGTCGGCGGACGAGATCGCCGACGCCACCGCCGATGTCGTCGGCGCCGACGACAGTACGTGCAACAAGGCGTATTTCGCCGCTCTGTACCACGCCGGGAAGCTGCGCGCGAACTTCTTCTTCGCCGAGCTGGAGCAGTTCCTGGCTGCCTCGCCGCTCGCGATAGCCGCGGGCCCACACCGGAATTCGGTCCTGTTCACCGCCCTGCGTGCGTTCGCCGCGTTCGGTTCGCGCACGACCGCCCATCAGCACGCGTGCGAGCTGCTCGACCAGGTGTGGGATTCCCCGCAGCGTTCGTTCGCGGCCGTCGATGTCGTGTTGAACGGGCTGGCTTCGGGTGTGGACTTCGACGGCCGCGGCGCGCTGCTGCGCGATCGCGCCGCCGAGGCTGTCGCCGCCTATCCCGGTCGTGACATCCTGCACTTCCGGCTGGCCACCGGGCGCTGGCTCTGCGGCGAACACGACGCCGCGATGAGCGATATCGACGAGGCCATCCGTTTGCTGCCCGCCAAGGGGTGGCGGGTGAGTCACGAACTGCTGCAGAGCCAGTACCTCGCGCGTCGTGATGCCATCGAGGCCGCCCGGGTCATCGATCGCCAAGCCCGCGCCGACCGAACCCGTGTCGAACACACGGAACAGGAAGTCGGCCGCCTCGCGGGCGAGGTGCGCGGTACCGTTCTGCGCGCTGTCGAACTGGTGACGATTTTCGCCGCCGTCGTCGCTTTCGCCGTCGGTTCGCTCAATGTGTCGCTCAACGGCAATCTCTCGCGTGCCGACCGCATCTGGATCGTGGCAACACAAGGTCTCGGGCTTCTCCTGTTCGCCTTCCTGATCCTTGGCGGCTCCTGGTTCATCGCCGATCGTCTCACCCGACGCTCCCGATGAGACCCAGCCGGTGCCGCTGGATCAGTCGGTGACGTAGCCGTTGAGGCTGTTGCGCAGGTCCGTGAGCACCGCGCGGGCGGCGGTGAGGCCGGTGGTGTGCCAGATCTTGTCGTCCACGGCGAACACGCGGCGATCCGTCGCGGCGCCCAGATTCTCGAATTCCTTCGAGCGCAGCACCTTTTTGCCGTGTGCCTCGCCGTCGGGGCCGTCGAACATCACGTAGATGATGTCACCCTCGGCCTTGGTCGAGAAGTCGTCGGGGGTGATGTCGAACGAGGTGCCGCGCTGCGCCTGCGGACGCTGTACACCGGCATCCGCGAGGACCTGTGCGGCAAAGGTTTCCGAGCCCTGCACCTGGATCGTGTCGGCGGTGAAACGCAGCACCGAGGCCTGCGACTGGTTCGCGTGCAGCGCGGTGCCGAGGTCCTCGGCCTCGGTGCGGTAGGACTGCAGCGCGTTCGTGGCGGCGGCGGTGCGGCCCATCCCGGTGGCGTAGGCGACGAAGTCGGACTGCCAGCTGCCGCCGCTGCCGACCAGCACGGTCGGAGCGATCGCGCGCAGCGCCTCGTAACCGCCCGCGGCAGGGGGGACGTCGCCGAGGATGAGGTCGGGCTTCAGCTCGGCGATACGCGCCGGGTCGGGTGCGCCGATCGGGCCGACGCTCGGCACCTTCAGCACGCCGTACCCGAGGTACATCGGCTGCGGACGCTCACCGTCGAGCGTCACCGCGCCCGTCACCCGCTCCCACAGGCCGAGCGCGCACGCCGCGTCGAGAGCGGAACTGGTGAGCACGACGATGCGCTGCGGATCGGCGGGCACCTCCGTGACACCGGCCGCATGGGTCACCGAGCGGGTACCCGAACTCGCGTCGGGCGCACTCGGCGTCGGGCACGCTGTCGCCGTGTCACGGTCGGCACCCACCACACCGGCACCGGCGATATTGGTCGTGGTGCGGATGATCGTGCTCGCGTCGTCGTGCTTGTCCGCGCAACCGGCGCTCACCACGGCAGCGCACAGCACCGCGGCGACGAGCACGCCACGCGGGCGGCGACGACCCCGCCGGGTGGTGCGGGGGAATCGGGTGCGTTCTCGGGCGCTCACCGGCATGCGGACGAGGGTACTGCGTTGGGGTCGCCGCGGATGCCGGGGGCCGTGGGTCGTCGGCATCCGATCCCGCACCGGACGAACGCAGCGCGGCCCGATCGCGGATCGAGTGTCAGCCGAAGCCGATGATCTCGGAACCGCGGCCGTTGCGATCACTCGCGATCACTATCAGGGATCCCGAGGTTGTAGTCACGCGTGGGTCCCCGTCCGGACCGATGGTGATGGGCACGGCCGGACCTTCGCGTCCGGTCGATCGGTCCCAGCTCCGCAGCTCGAATCCGTCATCCAAGATGAGCACGACTACCCGGTCGGCAAGCAGTTCGGCGCGGTCCTCGACGTACATCGCCCCGGTCGCGGGGGTGGTCATTTCGAGCTCGGTCCACAAGACTTCGCCGACTGCGGACAACACCTCCCAGCGGTCGCCCAATCCTGCGTTAGGATCCGAGTTGTCGGAGCTGACCAGGGCAGACGTGCTGTCCGCCTCTTCCAAATCGCTGTACTCGCGGCTCGAATCCACGATGGCCGCCGACAGCGGTACGTTCGGTGGCAGGAAGATCTCGGTGTCGACTGCTCCCTCCCGATGGCACTCCACCCAGACGAAGCCGCTGTCGAACACGCGGACGCCGGTACTCATGGCTCGCACCGCTGCGGGCGTGGGAAAGCTGCGCGTATCGCGAACCTCTCCGGACATCGGATCGAACGCCGTGACGACCACCGTCGCGGCCTCTCCGTCACCACAACGCGCCACACGGTAGATCGCTGTCATGGTGGTCCCGACCTGCGATGGTGCTGCGGTGCACTTGGCTGATTCGCCTGCGATACTCCACATTTCGCGCCCGGTCCTGGCGTCGTAGCGGGTCACCCGTCCGGTCTCGGACGAGATGGTGGCCAGCAGGTGCCCACCGGTCGTGGAGCGAGGGTCATCGGCGAAATCTTCTCCGGTCCACAGCAGTTCGCCGGTGGCCGCGTCGAATGCCATCCAGCCGATATTCCGCCACTTGGTCAGCACCACGTCCTCGGCGCGCAGGTAGGTCGTGTCGTCGAGTCGATTCCACACGCTGTCGGTGCTGATATTGCCGCGCAGGTAGCGCCACCGTTCGGTTCCCGTCGCACCGTCGTAGTGCGCGAGGCCCGCAGGCGTCGCGACGACGAATCCGCTTCGGGTGACGAGAATTCGGTGGCCCAGATCGGGGTCGGCCGGGATCTGTAGCCGGAACTTCTCGGACCCGAGCACCGCGGGTGCGGCAATCTCCGGTGCGGCTTCGGCGGTGAGGTGATCGCTGGAGACGCTGTCGTCCCCGAAGCGGACCGCGAAACCCGCCGCGCCGAGCACCGGGATCACGCCGACGACGAGCGCCGCCGCCAGCGCCCACCAACGGGGCACCGGGCCGGTCGGCTGCACCACGAACACGAAGGTCAGCAATGCGCCCGAGATGGCGAGCGCCAGTGCGGCGATCGCGGACGATGCCCGGGGTGTCACGACGAAGTCGGAGGTCAGCCTCTGATATGTCGACGGAATGTCCGCCGCCACCGCGAACCACAGGCCCCCACCGAGGACGAAGAGGATCGCCAGTGCACCGCCCGCACCGACACTCGCGGCCCGCTCGTCACCGCGACGCCCGAGAACGAGCACCACCGCGCCGATCAGCGCTGCGGCACCCGCGACGACCAGAGCTGCCCGGACCAGACGGAACGGGAAATCGGCTGTCTCGGTGAAGTCGCCGTGGAACGGCACCGGAATAGGCGCCGCGACGAACTGGCTGTAGAGCGCCAGCACTACACCACCAGCGAGGAGTACGGCACCGACCAGGCCGGTGAGTATCGGTATCGACCGCAGTGCACGCGCGCGTTCGGTCGGCTGATCCTCGGACATCTTCCCCCACACAAGAACTCGTTCGCTTCCGCCAATCGCGCGTCACGTCGAGACTAGTGCCGGGGGTGGCGGCGCGGAAACGCCGCCGCCTCGGTCAGCGCGCGGTGCCGCCGATGCTGAAGTGGGCACCGGTGGGGTCGGTGAGACCGACGAGTCGGCCGTAGGGGGTGGTCATCGGCTCGAAAACCAGCTTCGCGCCCAGGGACACGGCGAGCTCGGCGGCCTTGTCGGTGTCGTCGCTGCCGAAGTACACCGCCCACGCACCGGGCAGGCCTTCGGGCAGATGCCCCTGGCCGTCCATCACGCCGCCGAGCATCGGGGACTCGGCGTGCAGGGTGGTGTACCGGAACTCGTCGGAGTCGGCGACGGTGAAGGTGTCGGTCCAGCCGAACACCTCGCGGTAGAAGTCGAGCGACTGCGGGTAGGCGCGGGTCATGAGTTCGAACCAGGACGGCAGTCCGGCCGCGTCCTGCCATTCGCCGTCGGCGACCCGGCCGATTCGGCCGAAACCGGGGAACGGGCCGGGCTGCCACACGCCGACACCCACTCCGCCCACGTCGGCGAGGACGGCCATCGTGCCGACACCGGGGACCTCCATGGCCTGTACGAACACGGTGCCGCCCGCCTCGGACGCTTTCCGTTCGGTCGCGGCCGCGTCGTCGGAGTGCAGGTAGACGGTCCAGCGGTCGGGGTACGGGTCGCCTGCGTCCTCGACGCGGCTCATCGCACCGGCGACGGCGACGCCGTCCTTGCTGAATGTGGTGTATCCACCGAACTCCGGGCCGCCGCGTTCGGCGGTCCAGCCGAACAGGTCGCCGTAGAAGGCGATGGCGCGGTCGAGGTCGGAGGTGTAGAGGTCGATCCAGGTGGGATCGCCGGGTCGCGGGGTGAACTGCATGCTGACTCCTCGGCAGAAGGGGAAGTACGCAGACGGTCGCAGGCGCGCACACCGTCTGCAATCAAGACGCGCCGAGGCGGGAAAAGTCATCGGCGGGTCTCGACCCCGGATCAGCGGCGGCTGGCCCGACGGAAGCCGACGGCGGCTGGCACGGCGAACAGCAGAACAGCACCGGCCGACCAGGCGAGGGTGAGCAGCAGTGGCCGGGCGACGGGACCGTGATCGGCGAGGCCGCGCATGGCGTCGACGGCGATCGACATCGGCTGATTGCGGACGATCGGCTGGATCCAGGTGGGGAAGGCGACGAGTGGGACGAATCCGGTGCTGAAGAACATCATCAGCGAGGTGAGGATCGTGATCCCCTCCACCAGGGAGGCCTTCGCCGTGTAGACGGCGACGGCGGTGACGACCGTGGCGAAGGCGAGCCCGAAGAGCACCGGGACCAGCAGGAACGCGATCGCGGCCAGTGGTCCGTTCTGGAAGCGGAACCCCAGCAGGACGCCGACGATCACGACGGTGACGGTGCCGAGCAGGATGCGGCACCCCTCGGCGAGGATGCGCGAGGCGAGACCGGAGGCCCGGTGCACCGGGAGCACCCAGAAGCGGGCGAGCAGCCCGGCGTCGCGTTCGCGCCCGAGCAGCACCCCGCTCGCGACGGCACCGGACAGCGCCCCGACGAGCGCGACCATCGGCACCGAGCCGTAGAGCGCGTCCTCGCCGGTGAACCGCGCGATCTGGCCGCCGACCACGATGTCGAGCATGACGAGCAGCAGGCACGGGATGAACAGCGTCTCGAGCAGGGTGATCGGGCTGCGTGTCCAGCGCAGCAGCAGGCGCTGGGTCTGGATCGCCGTGTGCCGGATCAGCGAGACCGGTGAGGTCTCCGACTGCGATGTCTCCGACTGCGATGTCATCACGCCCTCCTCGAACTCAGCCGGATCGCCGCCGGTACGCAGATCAGCAGGATCGCGGCCAGCCACAGCAGCGACGGACCCATCAGCGACCAGCTCACCGCCCCCGTATCGGCCGTGGTGTCCCCGGCGAGCGCACGCAGTCCCGTCGCGAACTGGGAGATGGGCTGGTTGCGCACGAACCATTGGATCCAGGACGGGAACTGGCTCGCCGGTGCCAGTCCCGTCGAGAGCATGCCGAAGATCAACGGCGGGAGCATCAGTGCCTGCGTGGTGGCCTCCGGGCTTTGGGACATGGTGCCGATCACGTCCGCGCCGAGGGTGAGTGCCAGGCCGATGAGCAGCGAGAACGCCAGGAACCCGAGGGTGTGCGCGGCGTCGAGCCGGAACCGGAACCCGATCACGTACCCGGCCGCGATGCCCGCCGCCAGCGACAGCAGCAGCCGGAAGCAGTTGCCCGACATTCTGGCCGCGACCGGAACCAGCGGCCGCAACGGCATCGAGGCGAAACGGCGGTCGATCCCGGCGACGGAATCGGAGGCCGATCGGAACGCCGCCGAGATGGCGGTGAACGCCGCCGCCTGCAGGATCACCAGCGGCATCATGTACTGGGCGAAGCTGCTGAAACCGTTGCCGGAGAAGGTCATCACGGTCTTCAGCGGGATGTAGAAACTGGCGGTGAAGGCCACGGGTGCCAGCAGCGAGGCCAGCACCTCGCCGGATTTGACCGACGGCACGATCAGCCGGGTGGTCAGTACCCACCACTGCTGCAGGGTGTTCGGGGCGGCACGCCAGTGCGTCTGCCAGGCGGTGGCGGTCATGAGATCACCTGCGGGGTCGGCTCGGCCGAGGCGAGGTGACCGGTGAGTTGGAGGAACACGTCGTCGAGGGAGGGCCGTCGCAGAGCGATGTCGACGAGTTCGATCCCGGCGCTGTCGAGCCGACGCAGGGCTTCGGCGAGTGTTTTCGCGCCGTCGGGGGCGGGGATGGTGATGCGATCGGAGTCCGGGGTGAGGGCCGCCAGGTGCTCGGCGGGCAGCAGCGAGCCCAGCGCCGCCACGATCGCGGGCAGCTCCACCAGATCCAGCGGCACGATCTCGCAGTAGCTGCCGCCGGTGCGGTGTTTGAGCTCGTCGGCGGTGCCAGAGGCGATCACCACACCTCGATCGATCACGATGATCCGGTCGCTGAGGGCGTCGGCTTCCTCCAGGTACTGGGTGGTGAGCAGGGTGGTGATGCCCGCGTTCTTGAAGCTGCGCACCAGGTCCCACACGCCCTGCCTGCTGCGAGGGTCGAGACCGGTGGTCGGCTCGTCGAGGAACACCACGTCGGGCCGGACCACGAGCCCGCAGGCGATGTCGATGCGCCGCCGCATGCCGCCGGAGTAGGTGCCGACGCGTCGATCGGCGGCCTGGTCGAGATCGAATTCGCCGATCAGTTCGCTCGCCCTGGCGCGGGCGGCGGACTTGCGCAGACCCATCAGCCTGCCGAACATCACGAGGTTCTCGTAGCCGCTGAGCATGTCGTCGAGCGCGGCGTACTGGCCGGTGAGCATGATCCGTTTGCGCACCGCCGCCGGGTCGGCGACGACATCGTGTCCGGCGACCCTCGCCCGGCCACGATCGGGGGTGACCAGGGTGGACAGGACGTTCACCATGGTCGTCTTGCCCGCGCCGTTGGGGCCGAGGATGCCGAGCACCTGTCCGGGCGCGGCCTCGAAGTCGATGCCGCGCAGCGCGTGCACCTCCCCGAACGATTTCTCGATCCCCTCCACGACGACGCCACCGGTGTCGGTGCGCGGGGGGCTCTGTACGGCGGTGTGTCGAACACTCATGTCCGGTCTCCTGCTTCCAAGTGATCGTCGAGCACCGGCGCGATGACCGACAGTGCGTAGGGGTTGGTCAGGTCGTCGTGGGACACGTCGACGTCGTGGTTGGCGATGTCGCCGGTCACGTAGGGACGCCAGCCGTCGGGCCCCATCCATTCGGCGGGGTCGACGGTGGCGCTGAAGTACAGGACATCGCCCTGGTAGACGGGGCGCCGGTAGCCGGTTCTGGTCCCCGCGGAGGCGTTGTAGGAGCCCGCCATCCGCTCGATGGTCGCGGCGTCGACGAGTTCGACGCCGCCGAGCCGCGCGGTGATGAGGTCGGCCGCCTCTTGTGCCGTCGCGGTGGCGGGCACGTCGTCGATGCCGAAGATCGCGCCGAAGGTGTTGATGAAGGCGCCGGGTGACAGGCGCTCGATGGTGTCGCCGTCGATGTCGGCGGTGTCGGTGTCCAGGAGCGCGACCACCCCGACTCGTTCACCCGCCGTGGCCAATTCGACGGCCATGGCGTGGGCGATCAGGCCGCCGAAGGACCAGCCGAGCAGGTGATACGGGCCGGTCGGCTGGACGGCGCGGATCTCGCGCACGTAGCGGTTGGCGAATTCCTCGATCGACCGAGCCGAGGGTTCCCGGCCGCTCAGATCCGGTGCCTGTAGGCCGTAGATCGGGCGTCCCGGGCGCAGTTGTTCGGCCAGACCCAGGTAGCTCCAGGACATTCCGGAGGAGGAGTGGACGCAGAACAGGGCGGGGCGGTCGCCGTCGGGTCGGATGGGCAGCAGGACGTCGAGGCCGAGGCCCGTCGGCCCGGTCTCGGCCGGTGCGGTGCGGGCAGTCATCGCGGCTGCTTCGTCCGCCGAAGCGGTTCGGGCGGCGGGGGTTTCGGCGAAGCGCGCGGCCGCGCGCATCGCCTCGGCCCACAGGTCGGCGAGCTCGGTGACGTCGCGACTGGTCAGCAGCTCTGCGGCGTAACCGAATTCGGCTTGCAGGCGGTCACCGCTGACCATCGCGTTGATGTCGACGGCCGACATGATCGGCACGTCCTGGTGCTCGGGGGCGTCGAGGTCGCCGAGAGCGTCGGTGGGCAGCCAGCCGAGACCTTCGAGGCCCGGTGGCGTCTCGGCGGAGGTGTGCCTGCCGAGGTAGTTCAGGCAGATCTGTCCCGGCAGTCGAGCCGGGAGTTGTTGTGCGGCGGTGGGATTCAGGTAGCGCAGCATTCCGAAGCCGATGCCCTTGTCCGGCACCGACAGCAGGTCGTGTTTCGCCGCGCGGATGGCCGCACCCATCGCCGGACCGCCGTCGAAAGCCTCGTCGACATCGATGTCGGCCAGGCGGAGCCGGACCGGGTACAGGCTGGTGAACCAGCCGATGGTGCGTGACAGGTCGGCGCCCGGCACGATCTCCTCCTGCCTGCCGTGCCCTTCGAGCCGCAGCAGCGCCGATCGTTCCGTGACGCCGCGGCGCAGCCGCCACCGCACGAGGGCGAGGCCGAGGGTCGCCAGCAGTGCGTCGGTGACCGTCCCTTGGAACAGTCGGGGCAGGGTGGTGAGCAGGGCGGTCGTGGTGTCCTCGTCGAGCTCGATGCCGAATCGGCGCACCGTGTGTGCCTGATCGATCACCGGATCGAGGTGGCGCGCGCCGAGCAGCGGATCGGGACCGTTCACCACCTGTAGCCAGTAGCCGAGTTCGGTTTCGCGTCGTTCGGATTCGGCCTGTTCGGTGAGGGCATGCGACCAGCGCCGCATGGAGGTACCGATCTCGGGGAGCACCGGGGTGGTGCCCGCGCCGACCTGAGCCCACGCTGCGATCAAGTCCTGCACCAGGATTCGCCACGACACGCTGTCGATCGCGAGGTGGTGGGCCACCACGATCAGGCGACCGGGCCGGGTGTGCGAACCGGCGTCGCCGACGGGGTCGAGCCACACGAATTGCAGCACGACGCCGTCGGCGGGGTGCAGCCGGTTCATGGCGGTGTCGAGTTCGGTCCGCGCGAATTCCCGCAGATCGACCGGGTCGGCGCCGGTGTCGAACGCGGTGCGGTGCACCAGGGCGTCGACCGGCACCGATCCCGGCTCGGCGACCTGTAGCCGCCAGCCGTCCGCGTCCGCCCACAGCCGGGATCGGAGCATGTCGTGCCGGTCGATCACGGCCGTGAGCGTGGCGACGAGTGCGGCCCGGTCGATGCCGACGGGCAGTTCGAGAACCGCTGTCTGGGCGAACCGGTCGAAGTTTCCGCCGCGTTCGACCATGTAGCGCACGATCGGGGTCAGGGGGAGGTCGCCGATGCCACCACCGGGCAGTTCGGCGAGCGCTTCGACGGTGTCGACGGCGTCGACGGCGGCACCGAGCGCGGCGACGGTGCGGTGTTCGAACACCTGCAGTGGTGTGCAGTGCACACCGCGCAGCTTGGCCTGAGTCACCAGCTGGATCGCGAGGATGCTGTCGCCGCCGAGCGCGAAGAAGGAGTCGTCGACCCCCACCTGGGCGCGGCCGAGTAGTTCGGCGTACACCTCGGCCAACACGTTTTCGGTCGGTGTCTCCGGCGCCCGGTACGGTGCTTCCTCGGAAACGAAAACCGGTGCGGTCAGTGCCTTTCGGTCCAGTTTGCCGACCGCGTTGACCGGGATCTCGTCCAGGACGACGAAGGCGGCGGGCACCATGTACGCGGGCAGCGTGTCGGCCGCCAGGGCACGGACGTGGTCGACGTCCAGTTCGGTGCCGGGCACGCGCACCAGGTAGGCGGCGAGCGCGGTGGCTCCGGTAGGACCTGGAACACCCAGTGTCACAGCGACTTCCACGCCTTCGATGCCGCTGAGAACCGCATCGATCTCGCCGAGTTCGATCCGCTGACCGCGCACCTTCACCTGGAAGTCTGTGCGACCCAAGTACTCCAGGGCGAGCCCGGACGCGCTACGGGTCCAGCGCACCAGATCGCCGGTGCGATAGAGCAGGTCACCGGGCGCGCCGAACGGGTCGGCGACGAACCTGGCCGCCGTCAACCCCGGCCTGGCGTGGTAGCCGCGCGCCAGAGCGGTACCCGTGAGGTAGAGCTCTCCCGCGACGCCCACCGGCACCGGCGTGAGCCGGTCGTCGAGGACGAGTGTCGCCGCGCCGCGCACCGGGGTGCCGATGGTGACCGGCTCCGTCGCCGACAGCGGGCCCGAACCCGTTGCCCAGATGGTGTATTCGGTCGGGCCGTACAGGTTGACCATCGTCCGCCCGTCGGTGCCACCGCACCACCGTGCGACCAGGTCGGGACCGACCGCTTCGCCTGCCACCGCGAGGACCCGCACGCTCGACACCTCGGCGGGATCGACGGTGGACAGTGCCGAGGGGGTGATCACCATGTGGGTCACGCCCTCGGCCGCGATGAGTTCGGCCAGGGGCGCGCCGCCGAACACGTCCGGCGGGGCGATGACGGAGGCGGCGCCGCGGCCGAAGGCCATCAGCTCCTCGAAGATCGAGGCGTCGAAACTCGGTGAGGCGACCTGCAAGACGCGGGCGTGCTCGTCCAAACGCAGATCGGCGCGCTGGGAGGCGACCAGATCGGCCAGGCCACGGTGGGTGACGGTGACGCCCTTCGGGGTGCCGGTGGACCCGGAGGTGTAGATCATCCAGGCCGGGTTGTCGACCCTGATGGGCGCCGGGAGATTGTCGAGCGCGGTGTCCGCGGCGTCGTCCAGGCGCCTGGCGAGGTCGGGGTCGTCGAGGACAAGCCACCGGACGGAGTCCGACAGCGCCGTTCGGTACTTGGCGAGCGTGATGCCCACCCGCGCACCGGAATCGGTGAGCATGTGCTCGATGCGATCCGCGGGGTGCTTCGGATCGATCGGCAGGAACGCCGCCCCCACTTTCGCCGACGCCCAGATGCCGAGATGTAGTTCCGGACAGCGCGGAAGGCCAAGGGTAACAACGGTTTCTGTGCGCGCACCGGCCTCGATGAGCAGTCTTGCGAGCTGGTTCGAGCGGGCATCGAGGGTTGAATACGTCGTCGTGCCCGGGAGCGCGGTGGGTGCGCTGGGTCGGGTGGGCGCCGCGCTGTGCTGGGCGGCGGAGACGAGGGCAGGGCGGTGGGGGAACGTGGCCGCTGTGGTGGTGAGCAGGTGGGCGAGAGTCGTTGTTCCCGTAGTGGCGGCGCCGCGGACCGGGACCAGTTCGGCGTATTCGGATTCGGCGAGGATGTCGATATCGGACAGGGGAGTGTCGGGTGCGGTGAGGACGCCGGTGAGGACGCGGCGCCAGCGTTCGGCGAACGAGGTGACGGTGGCGGGGTCGAACAGGTCGGTCGCGTAGGTGAGGACCCCGTCGATGCCCGCCGCACCGGAGTCGGTGAAGCGTTCGCGCAGGTCGAGGGTGAGGTCGAAGGCCGAGGAGCGCCGGTCGAAATCCTCGATCTCGAAGCGCAGGCCGGGCAGCTCGAGGACCGGCTCCACGAAGTTCTGCAGAGACAGCGACACCTGGAACAGGGGGTGATGTGCGGTGGATCGGGTGGGGTCGAGGGCTTGGACGAGCTGTTCGAACGGCACGTCGGCGTGGGCGAACGCGTCGAGGTCAGCGGTGCGCACGGCGGCCAGCAGCTGCCGGAAATCGGTGCCGGGGTCGACCGAGGTGCGCAGGGCGAGGGTATTGACGAACATCCCGACCAGGTCATCGAGGGCCGCCTCGCCCCGGCCCGCGACAGGGGTGCCGACGACCACGTCGTCGGTGCCGCCGAGCCGGGCCAACAGGACCGCCAGTGCCGCGTGGACGACCATGAAGACACTCACGTTTTGCGCGGCGGCGAAATCGATCAGCGCACGGTGCGTCTGCTGGTCGATGCCGAATTCCACGTCGTCGCTGCGCATCGTCTGCACGGCGGGTCGTGGTCGGTCCGAGGGGAGTTCCAGAGCGTCCGGCGCACCGGTGAGAGTCTCGCGCCAATACTGAACCTGCTGGGCGGCAATGGATTCCGGGCTCGCGGGTGAGCCGAGTAGTTCGCGGTGCCACAGCGCGAAGTCCGCGTACTGGACCGCGAGCGGTGGTCGGTCGGGGGTAGCGCCGGACACTCGGGCCGAATACGCGGCGACCAGGTCGGCGGCCAAGGGCGCCATCGACGCACCGTCGGCGCTGATGTGGTGCACCACGAGAACCAGGACGTGGTCGGTCGCACCGTCAGCGGTTTCGTTGCCAGACGCAGGCGAACGGTCAGCTCCAGCGCTCTGCGTGTGCGCGGAAGGGCGCTGTGGCATGGCCGGAGACGAATCCGACAGCGCCCCGTGAACTGGTTCGGAGTCCTGATCTCGGTTCACGGCGGCAGGACGAACCGCGAACAGTCCGACGCGCAGGGGTCCCTCGCGGGTGAGGTCGAATCCGGTGCCCGCCAGCTCGTTGATCCGATCACGCAGTGCGGCACCGTCTTCGGTCTCGATCAGTGGCATCACCGGCGTGGCGGTGTCGATACCGACGACGACCTGACGCGGGCCCTCGGCGTCGGCGGGGTAGCGGGTGCGCAGGCTTTCCTGACGGTCGATCACGTCGATGAGGGCCGCGCGCATGGCCGCGACGTCCAGGGTTCCGGTGAGGCGAAGCGCGATCGCGATGTTGTAGGCCGACGAGGTCGGATCGAGCTGGTTGAGCACCCACATGCGCTGCTGGGCGGGGGACAGTGGGACACGATCCGGGCGCACCCGGGACGCGAGCGCTGGCCGTCCGTGGCTGCCCTCGGCGGCGGGTACCACCCGTGCGGACAGCTGCGCCACCGTCGGCGCGTCGAACAGATCACGCAGTGCGATGGTCGAGCCGAGCGCCGCGTTGACCCGCGCCACCACCTTGGTCGCGCTCAGCGAATTGCCGCCGAGCTCGAAGAACGACTGGTCGACACTTACCCGCTCGCCACCGAGCACCTCGGCGAACACCTCGGCGACGGCGTGTTCGACGGGCGTGCGCGGCGCCAGATACGCCTGTCGAGCCGCCGAGAAGTCCGGTACCGGAAGGGCTTTGCGGTCCAACTTGCCGACCGGCGTGAGCGGAATGTCGTCGAGCACGACGACGTAGGCGGGCACCATGTAACCGGGCAGTTCCGCCGCGACCCGCGCCCGCAGCCGTTCGGTGTCGAGGTCGGCATGCGGGACGGGCAGCACATAGGACACGAGTACGGTCGCACCCGCCGGTCCTTCGCGTCCGATGGTGACGGCGTAGTCGACCTCCTCGTCCCGCGAGAGCACCGCGTCGATCTCGCCGAGTTCGATGCGCAGACCACGGATCTTCACCTGGAAGTCGCTGCGGCCCAGGTACTCCAGCGTGAGCTGGTCGTCCCCGTCGGTCACCCACCGGACCATGTCGCCGGTCCGGTACATCCGCTCGCCGGGTGCGCCGAACGGGTCGGCGACGAAGCGACCGGCGGTCATCTCGAAGCGGTTGAAATAGCCGCGAGCCAGTGCGGGTCCCGACAGGTACAGCTCACCGGCGATACCGACCGGAACCGGTCGCAACCAGCTGTCCAGCACCACCACCGCAGCACCGCGAATCGGACCACCGATGGTGACCGGCGCACCGGCCACGAGTTCGGCGGGACCGGTGGCCCAGATGCTGAACTCGGTCGGCCCGTACAGGTTCACCATGCGCCTGCCCTGCGCCCACTTCTCGATGAGCTCGGGGGTGGCCGCCTCGCCCGCCACCGCGAGCACCCGCAGGTCGGTGAGACCGGTGGGTTCCATCGTGGCCAGGGCCGACGGCGTGATCACCGCGTGGGTCACGCGTTCGGTGCGCAGCAACGTCTCCAGCTCGCTGCCGCCGTACACCTCCGGCGGGGACACCACGAGCCGTCCACCCGCCGCGTGCGCGGTGAGCATTTCGAAGACCGACGCGTCGAAGCTGGGGGACGCCACCTGCAAGGCGCTGGCCGACGGATCGAGCGCGAGCATCTCCCGTTGGGCGGCAACGAGATTGGCCAGACCGCGATGACTCAGCAGCACGGCCTTCGGTTTGCCGGTCGAACCGGAGGTGTAGATCAGGTAGGCGGTGTGGTCGATGTCGAGGGGGCCGCCGCGTTCGGCATCGGTGATCGGCGCGTCCGACACCAGCATGGCCCGGCGCAGGGTGTTCAGGTCGTCCAGCAGCAGCCAGTCGATGGATCCCGGCAGGGTCTCGCCGGTCTCGGTGACAGTGACACCGATGGGTGCCTTGGAGTCGGCGAGCATGTGTTCGATGCGCTCCACCGGGTAGCTGGGGTCCAGCGGGACGAACGCCGCGCCCGTCTTGGCCAGTGCCCACACCGCGACCACCGACTCCAGGGATCGAGTCAGGGCGAGCACGACGAACACCTCTGGCCCGATGCCCCGGCCCAGCAGGACCCGCGCGAACCGGTTCGACCAGGCGTCGAGTTCGCCGTAGGTCATCCGCAGGTCGCCGGAACTGACCGCGATCGCGGCGGGGTCGATGCGGGCGCCCGCCGTCAGGACGTCGGGCAGGGCGCGCATCGGCAGCGCCGGGGCGCCGTACACCGGTGCGAGCAGCGCTCTTTCGTCGTCGTCGCACTGGTGCAGGCGGGCCACCGGGAGATCCGGATTCTCGGCGAGCGCACCGAGGAGCCGGACGAACCGGTCCAGAAGAGACTGTGCCGCACTGTGTTCGAGCTGGTCGGCCATGAACTTGACGGTGATACGCAAGGTGTCGCCCGAACCGTCCTCGCCGTGCAGCGGAATCACCATGAGGTTCAGCGGGTACGGGGTGGCGTCGGTACCTTCCACCTCGAGCACGCGCATCCCGGCGATGTCGAGGGCCTGCGACAAGGCCGTCCGGTCGATGGGATAGGACTCGAAAACCGTGAGTGTGTCGAACAATTCGGCCAGGCCGACAGCGCGGTGGATGTCCGCCAACCCGACATGCTGATGATCCATCAGGCTCGCCTGCTCGGCCTGCACGCGCGCCAGGAGATCGGTGACCCGCTCACCGGGGTCGAGCGTCACCCGCACCGGCAGCGTGTTGATGAACAACCCGACCATCTCCTCGACGCCGGGCAACTCCGGCGGGCGACCGGACACCGTGCTGCCGAACACCACATCGGTGCGGCCGGTGAGCATGGCCAGCACCAGCGCCCAGCTCACCTGGACGAGGGTGTTCACCGTGGCCCCGGCGGCGCGGGCGGCGGATTCGAGGGTGGCGACGGTGGTCCGTGGCAGGTCGCGCGAGATCATGGCGGTCTCGGTCGACTCGATCCCGACCAGGGTGGGGACCGCGCGGGTCGGGGTGTCGATCCCGGCCAGCGACCGCGTCCACGCGTGCAGCGATTCCTCGGCGTCGCGCTCCGCGAGCCAGGACAGGAATTCGCGGTAGGACCGCGCGGGCGGCAGCGGTGACGCGTCGCCCGCGGTGACATAGAGGGCGAGCAGTTCACGGACCAGCAGGGGTGTCGACCAGCCGTCGAGTACCAGGTGGTGGTTGGTCATCACGAGGCGGTACGTATCGGGTGCCGTGGTGATCAGGGTGAACCGGAGCAGCGGGGGACGGGTGAGGTCGAAGCGGGTGAGCGCGTCGAGTTCGATCATCCGGTCGAGCTCGCGCGCCCGCTGTTCCTCGGCGATATCGGTGAGATCGACGTCGCTCCACTGGATCTCGGCGTGGGCGCGGACCAGTTGACGTGGGCCGTCGGCGGTTTCGACGAACGCCGCCCGCAGGTTCTCGTGCCGGTCGACCAGCGCCTGCGCCGCGCGGCGCAGACGGGCGCTGTCGACGGTGCCCGCCAGGGTGAGCAGAGACTGGACGGTGTAGCCGTCGGCGGTGTCGGAGTCGTAGAGCGCGTGGAACAGCAGCCCGTACTGCAGCGGCGAGAGCGGCCACACATCGGCGAGATCCGGATAGGTCGTCTCCCAGGTGTCGATCTGGGATTGCTCGACCGCGACGAGCGCGAAGTCCGACGGTGTGCGCCCGCCTGCCCCGTCGGTGCGCGCATGGTCGACCAGCGCGTCGAGCGCCTGTGACCACAGCTCGCTCAGTTCCCGTACGTCCGCCTCGTCGAGCAGCCTGCCCGCGTATGCCCAGGTGACCTCCAGCCCCGCGTCGGTGAGCACGGCGTTGACATCCACGACAGCGGCCAGGGGTGCGTGATCGTCGTTGGTCGCGGCGAAGCGGCGCGGCAGCCAGGGGTCCTCGCCGGTGACCGCGCGGCCGAGATAGTTGAAGCTGAGCTGGGGCGTCGGCGCGCCCGCGAGGGCCGGGGCCGTCTCGGTGTTCAGGTACCGCAGCAGTCCGTAGCCGACACCCCGGTCGGGGACGGCGCGCAACTGCTCCTTGGTCGCCTTGACGACCGAGCCCGCCGAGCCGCCGCCCGCGAACGCGTCGTCCAGGTCGATGCCCGCCAGGTCGATCGCGACCGGGTAGACGGTCGTGAACCAGCCGACGGTGCGGCCGATATCGGCACCGGGCAGCAGGGATTCGCGGCGGCCGTGACCTTCCAGGGTCAGCAGTGTGCCCGTGCGCGCGCGCCAACGGCACACCGCCATGGTGAGGGCGGCCAGCAGCACATCGTCGGCGCCGCAATGGAATCGCTCGGCAACGGTGGTGAGTACCGCGTGCGCGACCTCGGCGGGGAGGGTCGATCGCAGCTGAGCCATGGTCGCGACCACATCGCGTGCCGGATCGAAGGTGTCGCGGCCGAACGCCGGGTCGGGAGTGGCCGCGATCCGCTGCCAGACGGGCAGCTCGTCGGCCCGCGGCACAGCCTGATCGGCCTGGGCGTGTGCCCACCGCCGGAAGGACGTCCCGACCGGAGCCAGCGTGCCACCGAAGGCGGCGGTCGCCAAGTCGGGCAACAGGATTCGCCAGGACACGCCGTCGGTGACGAGGTGATGGAGCACGAGCCAGCACAGCGGGGCGGCATCAGGGCGTTCGATCAGCACGCAGCGCACCACGGCACCGGCGGCGGGATCGAGCAGGTCCGCCGCGTCCTGCGACGCGCGGTCGACAGCCTCGCCGGTCTCGCACCGCACCACCTCGATCACGGTGTCGGCATCGATCGAACCCGGCTCGGCGACAACCCATTCCCAGCCGTCGTCCGCGCCGCGCAGCGAGCTCCGCAGCAGATCGTGGTGATCGATCAGCACGCCGAGCGCCGCGGCGAGTGTCTCGCGCCGGGTGCCGTCGGGCAGACCGATCAGGACGGCCTGGCCGTAGCGGTCCCACGGCTCACCGTGCTCGATCATGGCGTGCACGATGGGCGTGAGCTCCACCGTGCCGACACCGCCGCCGGGCAGTTCGTGCACCACGGTGGCCTCGGTGTCGCCCGCGATCGCGGCCAGCGCGGCCACGGTCTTGCGTTCGAACACGTCACGGGCGCTGAACGCGATTCCCGCCGCCTTCGCCCGCGAGACCAGCTGTATCGAGACGATGCTGTCACCGCCGAGCGCGAAGAAGCTGTCGTCCACCCCGACCGCGTCCACGCCGAGCACCTCGGCGAACAGGGCGGCCAGGGCTTCCTCGCGCGGTGTGGACGGTGCTCTGCGCGCCACGGCGCGGGCACCGAAATCCGGTGCGGGCAGGGCCTTGCGGTCCACCTTCCCGAGCGGAGTGAGCGGCACCCGGTCGAGCACGATCACCGAGGCGGGCACCATGTACGCCGGAAGTGTCTCGCCGACAGCGGCTTTGACCGCCTCGGGATGGACATCGGCACCCGGTTCGACGGTGATGTAAGAGGCGAGAGCGGTGGCACCGGACGGCGCCTCTACACCGAGGGTGATCGCGAAATCGATGGCGGGCAACCGTTGCAGCGCGGCATCGATCTCGCCGAGCTCGATCCGGTACCCACGGACCTTCACCTGGAAGTCGCTGCGGCCCTGGTACTCCAGGGTGAACCGGCCGTCGTCGGCGGTCCACCGCACCAGATCGCCGGTGCGGTACATGCGCGCTCCCGGCGCGTACGGGTCAGCGACGAAGCGGCTCGCGGTCAGACCACCGCGCCGGTGGTAACCACGCGCCACGCCGGGGCCAGACAGATACAGCTCACCCACCGCGCCCGGGGCGAGCGGCCGCAACCACGGATCCAGCACCAGCCCGGTCACCCCTCGAGCGAGACCACCGATGGTGACCGGGCCGCCCGGCGTCAGCGGTTCGCTGAGGGTGGCGGTGACCGTGGTCTCGGTCGGGCCGTAGCCGTTGAGCAGCCTGCGCCCGGCCCACTTCGACACGAGCTCGGGCGGGCAGGCGTCGCCGCCGACCACGATGGTGCCCAGGTCGGGCAGCGTCGCCGGATCGAGGGAACCGACGACCGCCGGGGTCACGTTCAGATGGGTCACCCGGTGCGCGCGCAGGACCTGCGCCATGTCCTCGCCCGCGTAGGCCGACGGCGGTACGACAGCGAGGGTGGCCCCGGCCGCGAACGTCACGAGGATCTCCTCCACCGAGATGTCGAAGCTCGGGGAAACGGCATGCGCGACAACCGAACCCGGTCCGACACCGAAACCGGCACCCGATCCGGTGGCGAGATTCGCCAGCCCGCGATGCGACACGAGCACACCCTTGGGCAGTCCGGTCGAGCCCGAGGTGTAGATGACGTAGGCGACCTGATCGGGATGGATCGCGGCGATTCGGTCGTCGTCGGTGATCCTCGTTGCCCGCTGCGCGGTGACGCGGCCGGTGGTGGCTTCGTCGTCGAGACAGAGCCAGACGACCTTGTCGGGCAGGGACTTTCGCGCCTGGGTGGTGGTCAGGCCGATGACCACCGCGCTGTCATCGATCATGTGCTCGATCCGGTCGTCCGGATAGGTCGGGTCGATCGGGACGAAGGGCGCGCCCGACTCGGCGACCGCGAGGGTGGCGAGCACCGATTCGGCCGAGCGGGGGATCGACAGCGCCACACCGTGTTCCGGTCCCGCACCCGCCGCGATGAGTACACGGGCCAGCCGATTCGTGTACTCGTCGACCTCGCGGTAGGTCATCGTGTCGTCCACGCCCCAGCGCAGGGCCACCGCGTCGGGATCGATCGCGGCACCCGCGGCCAAGATCTCGGGCAGGGTGCGCTGTTCCACCCCGGCCGCGCCACGCGCGGGTACCGACGCGGCGTGCTCGGCCTCGGCGAGCACGTGCACCGACGACAGCGGGGCCTCGGGTCCCGCGGCGAGGAAACGGTGCAGGAAGCGCAGGAAACGGTCGTGGTGCGCGGCCAGCTCCGTCGCGCTGTAGAGGTTGCCGTTGCCCTGGAGATCGATGTGGGTGCTCTCGCCGCCCATCCCGGGATAGAGGTTGACGAACAGATCATCGATCAGGCCGGAGGTGAGCACATGCAGACGGCCGACGACCGGGCCGAGCGCGATCTTGGTGTCGACCATCATCAGGTTCACGGCCGGTCCGAACGATGCCGCCTCGTCCATGGACCAGCCCAGATCGCGGATGATGTCTTCCTGGCGGTACCGCTGCCGCCGCAGCGCACCGGTGAGCTCGCTCTGCACGGCGAGGATCGCCGCACCCACCGTGGTCGTCGGACCCAGGGCGACCCGCAACGGGACGACATTGGCCAGCATCCCGCCCGAGCGGCGCAGCGTGGCGGAGGTCCGCGCGGACACCGGCAGACTCAGGACGACCTCGGGCGCGCCGGTCATCGCCGCGAGATAGGCGCCGAAGGCGGCGACCACGGTCGGCGCGACACCGGAATTGATCTCGGCGGCCACCGAATCCAGCAGCGCACTCGTCTCGGCGGGCAGCGCGCCCGCGACCCGGGTGGGATGACTGTCGACCTCGGCGGCGCGACCGGCGAGAGTGACGGGATCCGGCAGGTCGGTCAGATGGGTGCGCCAGTACTCGCGGTCGGCCGCGAAGCGGTCCGAGCTGCGGTAGGCCAGATCGGCCTCGACGATCCGCTGCAACGGCTCGGCCTTGGCCGGTGGCGGTTCCCGGCCCTCGAAGGCCGCGTTGTACAGCTCGCCGGTGCGCTGGACCAGCGCCAGGGCGCCCATCCCGTCGAGCACGATGTGGTGCATTCGCGAATACCAGAACCAGCGATCCTCGGCGATCCGCAACATCGCCAGGCGGACCAGACGGTCCCGCGTCATGTCCAGCGGTGCGGAGTACTCGGCGCGCATCCAGGCGTGCGCGGCCGCTTCCGGGTCGGGTTCGCCGCGCAGATCCAGTTCGGCGATGTCGGCCTCGAGGGTCGGGTCGACGAGCTGATGAGGCTGTCCGTCGATGTCGACCAGGCGCACGAATCCGGTGCCGAACTCACGACCGGTTCGTCGCACGGCCTCGGTCAGCAGCGCGTGGTCGATCGCGCCGCTGAGTTCGACGTACTGGGCGATGGAGATGGGGGTATCGCCCGCGATGTGCTGGGCGAACCAGATGCCACGCTGGGCGGCGGACAGGGGGAAAGGATCTTCGTGCGCGGTGTCGGACGCTCGCGAAGAAGACTGGATCATGAGCTGACCTGCGTTTTCATAGGTGGAGCCCGGTGTCCCCGACCGCGTGGTACTGCGCTCTGGTTCCATTCTGAACCTGTGGGGACCAGACCGGAATGGGTTCAGGAGACCGCGCGCAGATCGGTACCGGACAGCGGGGCGTCCGAACTCACCAGATAGCGCCGCAGGGTCGACCGATCGTCGAGGACCAGCCAGTCGACGGTGTCGGACAGTTCGGCTCGGCGAGACCTGGTGGTGATCCCGAAGCCGGTGTCGGACTGCTCCTCGACACGCACCGGGACGGCACCGATCTTGCGCACCGCGGCGTCGGCGACGACGGCCTCGACCCGAGGGTCGACCGCGAGGGCGATCCGGTCGCCCGCGCTCGCGCCACGGCCGAGCAGGAGCCGGGCCAGGCGGTTGGCCCAGCGGTCCAGGTCGGCGTCGGCCAGCCGACCGGCGGCGATCGATGCGCTCGCGCGGCGCGGCAGCTGGATGACGTTGTCGGCGGGTGCGGTGACCAAGGTGCTCATCGGATTCCCCTCGAGGGCTTGTCAGCGGTGTTTCGGTACACCTCCAATCTCGTCGCCAGGGGGTCTCGCCGACAGCGACCCCAGCGGTGGGCCACGCACTCCGAGGGGGACCGAATACCACCCCAAGGTGGGCGAACCGGATCGGACGCGCCGGAACCCGAAAGGTTGTCCCCGCCAACCGTTGCACCCGCGCGACCTGCGGAGGAAGATGGCGATCGGCGTCTACGGCGCGCCGAATACGACACAGAGTAGGACCCGCGCGGAATGCTGCGGCCGCACGGTTTACGATTCACTTCAACGCATGTCTGCTGCCCTTGTACGAGGCGCGGTCGGCTCTGCGAGTGACGTACAGGCATCTTCAGGAGGATCAGTGACTGCGGTAGAGCCCAGGCCAGTCCCTCAGTTGGAAGCGACTCGACCGTATCCGGCTCGGACCGGGCCGAAGGGCTCGTTCCTCTACAAGGCGGTCACCACCACCGACCCCAAGGTGCTCGGCACCATGTACCTGGTGACGGCGATCAGCTTCTTCATGATCGGTGGCCTCATGGCGCTGCTCATGCGTGGCGAGCTCGCCCGTCCGGGTCTGCAGTTCCTGTCGCCGGAGCAGTTCAACCAGCTGTTCACCATGCACGGCACGATCATGCTGCTGTTCTATGCGACCGCGATCGTGTTCGGCTTCGCCAACATCATCCTGCCGCTGCAGATCGGCGCCCCCGATGTCGCCTTCCCGCGTCTGAACGCGTTCAGCTACTGGCTGTACCTGTTCGGCGCCTCGATGGCGACCGCGGGCTTCGTGACCCCCGGTGGCGCCGCGGACTTCGGTTGGACGGCGTACGTGCCGCTGACCGACATCCTGCACTCGCCCGGTGTCGGCACCGACCTGTGGATCCTCGGTCTGGCCGTCTCCGGTCTCGGCACCATCCTCGGTGGCGTCAACATGCTCACCACCGTGGTCTGCCTGCGCGCGCCCGGCATGACCATGTTCCGCATGCCGATCTTCACCTGGAACATCGCGGTCACCTCGGTGCTCGTGCTGCTGGCGTTCCCGCTGCTCACCGCGGCGCTGTTCGGCCTGGCCTACGACCGTCACCTGGGCGGCCACATCTACGACCCGGCCACCGGCGGCATCCTGCTCTACCAGCACCTGTTCTGGTTCTTCGGCCACCCCGAGGTGTACATCATCGCGCTGCCGTTCTTCGGCATCGTCTCCGAGATCTTCCCGGTCTTCAGCCGTAAGCCGATCTTCGGTTACACCACGCTGGTCTACGCGACCCTCGGTATCGCCGCGCTGTCCATCGCCGTGTGGGCGCACCACATGTACGCCACCGGCGCCGTGCTGCTGCCGTACTTCTCCTTCATGACCTTCCTCATCGCGGTCCCGACCGGTGTGAAGTTCTTCAACTGGATCGGCACCATGTGGCGCGGTCAGCTGACGTTCGAATCACCGATGCTGTGGTCGATCGGCTTCCTGGTGACCTTCCTCTTCGGTGGTCTGTCGGGCGTCATCCTGGCCTCGCCGCCGCTGGACTTCCACGTCACCGACTCGTACTTCGTCGTCGCGCACTTCCACTACGTGCTCTTCGGCACCATCGTGTTCGCCACCTTCGCGGGTATCTATTTCTGGTTCCCGAAGATGACCGGCCGCATGATGGACGAGCGTCTGGCCAAGTGGCACTTCTGGGCCACCTTCATCGGCTTCCACACCACCTTCCTCGTGCAGCACTGGCTGGGCGCCGAGGGCATGCCGCGTCGCTACGCCGACTACCTGCCCAGCGACGGCTTCACCACGCTGAACACCATCTCCACCATCGGCGCGTTCATCCTCGGCGCCTCGATGCTGCCGTTCGTGTGGAACACCTTCAAGAGCTACCGCTACGGTGAGGTCGTCACCGTGGACGACCCGTGGGGTTACGGCAACTCGCTCGAGTGGGCCACCACCTGCCCGCCGCCGCGCCACAACTTCTACGAGCTGCCGCGCATCCGCTCGGAGCGTCCGGCGTTCGAACTGCACTACCCGCACATGATCGAGCGCATGAAGCGCGAGGCGCACGTGGGTTGGGGCTCGGGCAAGCACAACGCCCACCACGACGAGCCCGTGCTGACGAAGTAGCAAGGAACCACCGAACGACCAGGGTGTGCACCTGCTGGGTGACCAGCGGGTGCACACTCTTTTTGTGGGTAAACGAACGGAGCAGATCGACTTGGCCGACACCACAGTTCTCGTGACCGTCACCGGCCCCGACCGACCCGGCGTCACCTCGGTGCTGCTGGCGGCGTTGTCGCGGCATCAGGTGAGCCTGCTGGATGTGGAGCAGGTGGTCATCCGGGGCCGACTCACCCTGGGTGTGCTGGTCTCGTGCCCCAACGACGCCGAGGCACTGCAGGACGAGCTCGAAGAGGCGATGAACACCGTCGGCATGCAGGTCGACGTGTCGGTCGACGCGCAGATCGGCAAGCCGCCGATGTCGACCCACGCCGTCGTCGTGCTCGGCTCGCCGGTCACCGCGCACGCCTTCAGCGCGATCTCGCGACTGCTGGCTGGGCTCGGCGCCAATATCGACACCATCCGCGGCATCGCCGACTACCCGGTGACCGGCATGGAGCTCATGGTCTCGGCCGCCGATTCCGGCGCCGACACCGATGCGCGACTGCGCACGGCGCTGGCCGATGTGGCCGTCGCCGAACAGGTCGACATCGCCGTGGAACGCGCGGGCCTGGCCCGGCGCGCCAAGCGGCTCATCGTGTTCGACGTGGACTCCACTCTCATCCAGGGCGAGGTCATCGAGATGCTCGCCGCGCACGCGGGCGTCGAGGAGCAGGTCCGCGAGGTCACCGAGGCCGCGATGCGCGGTGAACTCGACTTCGCCGAATCGCTGCGTCAGCGCGTGGCCACCCTCGAGGGGCTCGACGAATCGGTGATCGAGGAGGTCGCCGACCGCATCGAACTCACCCCTGGCGCGCGCACGACCATCCGCACGCTGCGTCGGCTCGGGTTCCGCTGTGGTGTGGTCTCCGGTGGGTTCCGGCAGGTCATCGAGCCGCTCGCGCACGAACTGGAACTCGACTTCGTGCAGGCCAACACCCTGGAAATCGTCGACGGCAAACTCACCGGGCGGGTCACCGGCGAGATCGTCGATCGGGCGTTCAAAGCGACCGCGCTGCGCAAATTCGCCGCCGACGCGGGCGTGCCGATGGAACAGACCGTCGCCGTGGGTGACGGCGCCAACGACATCGACATGCTCAACGCGGCCGGGCTCGGGGTGGCGTTCAACGCCAAACCCGCGCTGCGGGAGGTGGCCGATACGGCGCTGTCGCACCCGTACCTGGACGCGGTGCTGTTCATCCTCGGCGTCACCCGCGACGAGGTGGAGGCGGCCGACGCGCGCGACGGCGGGGTGCGCCGAGTTCCGCTGCTCGGCCGTTAGTTTCGCGCACGGCGGGTAATCCCGGCGCAGGAAGAACTTCGGCGTTGGGAGTGTCCGTGCGCAAGTCTCTGCTCGTCCCGTTCGTCGTCGCCGCGCTGCTGACCGGCTGCGGTGACGACGAACCGATCCCCGACAGCGTCGGCGAGACGACACTCACCCTGCCGAGCACCGCCCCGGCGGCGGCGAAACCGGCCGTCACGGTCGACCAGTCGGCCGCCGGTCGCACCATCGCCCTCGACGTCGGACAGGAACTGCGGGTGCGATTGCCCCAGGCCGTCGACTCGGATCAGGAGTGGGAGCCGGTGAATCTCGACGAGGGCATCCTGGTCGCCGAGAAGCCCGTGGCCGACGGTGGGTCGACGGTGTGGCCGCTGCGCGCGGTGTCAACCGGGACGACGACCGTCGAATTCACCTACGGAGAGCTGCAGGAACCACCTGCCCGACCGGAGGGCACCTTCCTGGTGACGGTGGAGGTCTCCTGACGCGACCGGCTCGCTACGCTGGTTCGCACGTGTGGCGTCGATCGAATCGGGTGTGGTGTGGGTAGCTCGGAATTGGATGAGGTGGAGGTCCGCGACACGGCGGCCGAATTCGCCGCACGGCACGCCGAATTGGCGCAAGGGTACGGCGGGGGCGGCGACCCCGACGACCCGGCCATGGTGCAGGCGATGCAGATGGTGCTGCACATCCCGAAGACCGACCCACCCGCGCGCAGTGCGCTCCTGGCCGCCGCGGCGGCCGCCGCCGTCGCGGTCTGCCTCGACCCGCGATCCGGTCCGGGCGGCGAGTGGGAAGCGCGCTATCTGGCGTGGAAGCGCTCGCGGATCAGGAAGGTGGCCCGTCGGGCGCGCGGCGCGCAGTGGGTGGCGGCCGGAGAGGTCGACGGGGTGACCGTCGACCTCGACGGCGCGCAGGCGCGGGCCTTCGTCCCCGGCCCGGTCGGCGCCATCGACCCCCGCATCCGCAAACTGCAGATCGGCGGCACCGACCTCGAACACGACGAACCGGGCCCGCCCGACCCCGACCTGCCGGTGCTGTGGGTGAACAGCGCCCTGGAGATGTCGGTGGGCAAGGCGGCCGCACAGGTGGGGCACGCGAGCATGCTGCTGGCCGGTGCCCTGCCGGTCGAGGCGGCCGCCACCTGGGCCGAACACGGATTCCGGTGTGCCGTGCGCGATGCCGATCCTTGGCACTGGGCCGAACTGGTCGATCGGGTGTCGGCGGGGCGCGCGGTCGCCGTGCGTGACGCCGGTTTCACCGAGGTGGCTCCCGGCTCGATGACGGTGATCGCCGTGCCGTGAACGGCCGACACGCGCGGGGAATCGGACGCCTGGCGTTGCGGTTCGCGCGCGTCGTCGCGATGTTCGGGTGTACCGGCGGCATCGAGTGGGTAAGACCTATCGGATACCCGTCCGCAGCGAGAGACACACGGAGGTTCCGCCATGATGACGACGATCGCCGTGATCCTGATCGTGTGGGTCGTGCTCGCCGTGCCCGTCTCGTTCCTCGCCGCGCGGATGCTGCGCAGCGACCTCGGCGCGTCGCGCGAAACGGTGCGGCACCGCACCGACGAATCCCAGCCGGGCCGGTCGTTCCGCTGAGGGCCCCCGTGGGCCAAGATGGAGCGCGTGTCGCAACCCGATCCAGATCTGCTCATCGACTTCTCCGACGTCACCATCCGCCGCTCGGGCCGAACGCTCGTCGGCCCGGTCACCTGGCAGGTCGAACTCGACGAACGCTGGGTGGTCCTCGGCCCCAACGGTGCCGGTAAGACCTCACTACTGAGAATGGCCGCCGCCGAGGTCCATCCGACCTCCGGGGCGGCGAACCTGTTGGGCGAGACCCTCGGTCGCGTCGACGTCACCGAATTGCGCCCGCGCATCGGCCTGTCCTCGGCGGCGGTGGCCAGCCGTATCCCGGTCGACGAGAAGGTCAGCGACCTGGTGGTGTCGGCCGGGTACGCGGTGCTCGGCCGCTGGCGCGAACGCTACGACGACATCGACACCGAACGCGCCGTCGACATGCTGGAAACCCTTGGCGCCGAACACCTCTCCGACCGCACCTACGGCACCCTCTCCGAGGGTGAACGTAAGCGGGTGCTCATCGCCCGTGCTCTGATGACCGACCCGGAACTGCTTCTGCTCGACGAACCGGCCGCCGGGCTCGACCTTGGTGGTCGTGAGGAGCTCGTCGAACGCCTCGGTGATCTGGCTGCCGATCCTGACGCACCGGCGATGGTTCTGGTTACCCATCATGTGGAGGAGATTCCGCCTGGGTTCACTCATGCTCTGCTGCTCAAGGAGGGTGAGGTGGTCGGGCAGGGGCTGCTCGAGGATGTGCTCACCGCTGAGAATCTCAGTAAGGCGTTCAGTCAGTCGATCGCGCTCGATCGGGTTGACGGGCGGTGGTTCGCTCGGCGGGCGCGTCGGTCGGGTGGGCATCGGCGGCGGAACTGACCGATCTGTCGCGCGAGGGTCTTTTGGTATTGCGCCCACAGAGGTACTGGCTGTGTTTTT
>NZ_BDBE01000037.1 GCF_001612825.1 Nocardia caishijiensis NBRC 108228
GGGTCGGACGGGGCTGGGAGTGCGGTCATGGCAGACTCGAGTAGTGCCACTTGGCTGGGAGTGCGGTAGGTGGCGGACCGGGTGGTGCCGTGTGGGCTGGGGAGTCTGGTAGGTGGCTGACTCGAGTGGTGTCGGGCGGGTTGGGGGCCCGGGAGGTGGCGGACTCGAGTGGTGCCTTGTGGGCTGGGAGCCCGGTAGGTGCGAATTCGGGTGAGGCCGGGTGACTGGGGGTCTGGTAGGTGGCGCACCGGGCGCGGTTGGGCTTTGGGGGCGGACCCGGGGGTGGGGGGCTTCGCTTCGGGTGCGCTCGGGGAGGGCCGGTGGGTGGGCTGGTCGGTCGCATCGCGGACCAAGCAACGGTTAGGGTGCGTAAGGATCGGGGACCGGCCGTGTGGTGTGGTCGGGGTCTGTCGTGTGTCGATCGGCAATGGTGCTGATCGTGGAGAGGAACGGCTATGAGCGAGTCCGTGGTGCGGGCGCGGGATGCGTCGACGGTGATGCTGGTGCGTGACGGTGGGCGCGGCATCGAGGTTTTCCTGCAGCAGCGGGTGAGCGGGATGGCGTTCGCGGCGGGGGTCACCGTGTTCCCTGGTGGTGGCGTCGATCCGGCTGACGGCACCGCCGACATCGCCTGGACCGGGCCCGAACCCGCTTGGTGGGCGCAGCGTTTCGGCACCGACGAGCAGTCCGCGCAGGCGCTGGTGGCCGCGGCGGTGCGCGAGACCTTCGAGGAATGCGGTGTGTTGCTGGCGGGCCCGACCGCCGACACCGTCGTCGGCGACTCGACCGTCTACCACGAGGCGCGTGGCAAGCTCGAGCGCCGCGAGCTGTCGCTGGCGCAGTTCCTCGCCGCCGAGGGCCTGGTGCTGCGTGCCGATCTGCTGCGTCCGTGGTCGAACTGGATCACCCCCGAAGCCGAACCGCGCCGCTACGACACCCGATTCTTCGTCGCGGTGCTGCCGGAAGGGCAGATCGCCGACGGTGCGACCTCCGAGGCAGCGCATGTGCGCTGGCAGACACCGCGCGAGGCACTCGACAGCTGGCGTGCGGGCGAGCACGTGCTGATGCCGCCCACCTGGTCGCAGCTCGACGCCCTGTGCGAATTCGCCGACACCGCGGCGGTGCTGGCGGCCGACCGGCCGATCGCGCCGATCATGCCGAGGTACGCGCCCGGCACCGACGGGCGCCCGCTGTCGGACTTCCCGGACAACGAGCGGTATTTCGACCAGCTCCCGGACGTGGGTGCGCTGGGCGGCCGGTAGGTTTGGCGGCATGGCCGAATTCGTCACCCTCGAGCTGCCCGCCGAGCCGTCCGCTCGGGGCGTCGCGCTGCTGCGCATCGATCGTCCGCCGCTGAACCTCGTCGACGCCCAGCTGGCCCGCGAGGTCGCCGCGGCGGCACGGGCGGTCGCCGAGCACCCCGGGGTGGCCGCCCTGATCGTGTACGGCGACGAGCGGGTGTTCAGCGCGGGCGACGAGATGCGTGAGCTCGCCGAACTCGACTCCGGCCAGGCCGCCGCCATGGCCGCCGACCTCCAAGCCGCCCTCGGCTGCCTCACCCGCGTGCCGCAACCCACGGTGGCCGCCATCGCCGGTTACTGCCTCGGCGCGGGACTCGAACTGGCGCTCGGCGCCGACCACCGCATCGTCGGCGACAATGTGAAGCTCGGCTTCCCCCAGATCAAGGCGGGCCTGATCCCGCTCTCGGGCATCCGCAGACTCTCGCTGCTGATCGGTCAGAGCCGCGCCAAGGACCTCGTCTACACCGGCCGTTTCGTCGACGCCGAGGAAGCCGAGAAGCTCGGCCTCGTCGACGAGGTGGTCCCCCCCGACGACGTCCTCACCGCCGCCCGCCGCTGGGCCGACCAGTTCGTCACAGCGGCCCCCCGCGCTCTCGCCGCCGCCAAAGCCGTCTTCGAAGCGGGCCCCCACGCCCACTCCACCGCCGTCACCGAATGGTCGGCCCTCTTCGACACCGACGACACCCGAACCGGCACCCGATCCTTCGCCGCCGACGGCCCGAACTCGGTGGTCTTTACCGGCAGGTAGTCGCCTGGCGAGTAGCACGCAGTCCGCTGCCCGCAGCTACGATTCTGCAGTGCATCTTCGCTATAACTACCGGGTGTATCCGACATCGGTGCAGCAGTCTGCGCTGAGCCGGGCATTCGGGTGTGCGCGAGTGGTGTACAACGACGCATTGCGTTGCAGGCAGGAAGCATTCGCCGCCGGGCGACCAGCGACCGACGCGGAGATACAGCGTGCGGTTGTCACTCTGGCGAAACGTTCACCTGAGCGAGCATGGTTGTCAGGTGTTTCCTCGGTAGTCCTGGTCCAAGCGTGCCAGGACGCTCGATCGGCGTACCGCAATTGGTTCGATTCGCTGGCGGGTAGGCGAAAGGGCCCTTTGCTCGGTCGGCCACGGTTTCGGTCACGGAAGGACCAACGACAGTCGATTCGGCTGACGCGCAACGGATTCATCCTGAGACCGAACGGAAAACTGTATATCGCGAAGATCGGAGAATTAACTGTCCGCTGGTCACGGCGGCTTCCAGCCGCTCCGTCCAGCATCACTGTCGTTCGTGATGCGGCAGGCCGATTCTTCGTATCGTTCGTGGTTGACGTGCCGGGTGCCCCTCTCCCCGAGGTCGATTCGGAGGTGGGTCTGGATCTCGGCCTGACAACCTTCGCCGTGATGTCGAACGGGCGGACCATCGAATCACCGAGATTCTTCCGCCGTGCCGAGCGGCGCTTGCGGAAGCGTCAGCAGGCATTGTCACGAAAGGCGGACGGCTCGAGAAATCGCGCCAAGGCTCGGTTGAGGTTGGCCAGGGCGCATGCGCGCGTCCGAGATACGCGAAATGACTGGGCGCAGAAGCACTCCACGGCGGTTATCCGCGAGAACCAAGCGGTGTATGTCGAGGACCTCTGCGTTGCCGGTCTGGCGCGAACCAACCTCGCGAAATCCATCTACGACGCCGGTTGGTCGGCCTTCGTTCGTATGCTCGAGATGAAGGCGCAACGGTACGGCCGCACGCTGCACAAAATCAATCGGTACTACCCGTCGAGTCAGCGTTGTTTCGCATGTGGAAAGATCGACGGACCGAAACCGCTCTCGATCCGGGAATGGCAGTGCGCTTCCTGTGGCGTCGCTCACGACCGCGATCTGAATGCGGCTCGCAACATCCTCGCCGCCGGACGGGCGGAGAGGCTAAACGCCTGCGGAGAGGCGGTAAGCCTCCCCGCCTAGCAGGGAGCACGCCCCAGTGAAACAGGAACCCACCGAAGCGTCGCCTCGCGACGCAGTAGGGATCTCGGCCGAGTCGGGCCGGGAGGACGTCAAGGTTCACCCCGATGATCCGGCGCCGAACCCGCACGCCACCGAGGCCGAGGTCGAAGCAGCGCTGAAGGACACCAAGCTCGCCCAGGTTCTGTACCACGACTGGGAAGCGGAGACCTACGACGACAAGTGGTCGATCTCCTATGACGAGCGCTGTATCGACTATGCCCGCGGCCGGTTCGACCTGGCGGTCGGCCCCGCCCCGCTGCCGTACGAGCGGGCGCTCGAGCTCGGCTGTGGCACGGGGTTCTTCCTGCTCAACCTGATGCAGGGTGGGGTGGCCAAGACCGGTTCGGTCACCGACCTCTCGCCCGGCATGGTGAAGGTGGCGCTGCGCAACGCCGAGCACCTCGGCCTGGACGTGGACGGTCGCGTCGCCGACGCCGAGACCATCCCCTACGACGACGACACCTTTGACCTGGTGTGTGGTCATGCCGTGCTGCACCACATCCCGGATGTGGAGCTGGCGCTGAAGGAATGCCTGCGCGTGCTCAAGCCGGGCGGCCGTTTCGTGTTCGCCGGTGAACCGACCACCGTCGGCAACTTCTACGCCCGCAAGCTCGGTCAGCTCACCTGGAAGGTGACCACCGAGGTCACCAAGTTGCCGTTCCTGTCCGGGTGGCGTCGCCCGCAGACCGAACTGGACGAGTCCTCGCGCGCCGCCGCGCTCGAGGCCGTCGTCGACCTGCACACCTTCGACCCCAGCGACCTGGAGAAAATGGCGAAGTCGGCCGGTGCCGTCGACGTGAAGGCCACCACCGAGGAATTCGCCGCCGCCCTGTGGGGCTGGCCGGTGCGCACCTTCGAGGCGGCCGTCCCGGACGAGAAGCTCACCATCGGCTACCGCATGGCCCAGTACCGGGCCTGGCTCGGCCTGAGCTGGCTCGACGAGAACGTTCTGCGCAAGGTCGTTCCCCGCGAGTTCTTCTACAACGCGATGATCACCGGTGTGAAGCCGGGCGCGGTGCAGAAGTAGGTGGGCTACCGCTTCGGCCGCGACGATGTCGCCTTCCTCGGCAGCGCGGCGGGACGAGCCGCGCTCACCGAGGTCGACCGGCTGGAGCTGACGTCGGCGACGCACCTGCGTGATATCGAGCAGGTGCGTCGCTCGTTTCCCGAGCACGGTGCGGCGCTGATCGAGACGGTGCGGTTGCGCCGCAAGGCCTCGGTGAAGCTGCCTGCGGCGGGGGACTGGCTGTTCACCGACGACGCCATGCAACAGGCCACGCCCGCGCTCGTCGCCCGGCATCGAGCCGCCCGGTTGGCCGGTCGCGCCGTGCACGACGTGACCTGTTCGATCGGTGCGGAACTGGCCGAGCTGGCGACGGTGTGCCCGGCGGTGATCGGCAGCGATCTGGACGACGTGCGGCTGGCCATGGCCGCGCACAATCTACGGGTCGCCCCACTTACGCGGCCAGGACCCGCGGCCGGGGCGTCTCGGTCCGACCTCGGAGTCGGTGACACCGATCCTGGCGGTGTCGTACCGCTGCCGGTAGCTGATCGCAGCCCCGGTCGTGGCACCGAGCCCGCGGCGATCGTGCCGGTCGGTTTCCGAAACATGGTGTTGGCCAAGGCCGATGCCCTCGTCCCGATCACCCGCGACACCGTGATCGTCGCTGATCCGGCCCGCCGGGCCGACGGACGCCGAACCCACGACCCGGCCAAACTCCAACCCCCACTGCCCGATCTGCTCGCCGCCTACGTGGGCCGCGACATCGCCGTGAAGTCCGCGCCCGGCCTGGATTTCGACCGCCTCGGGTGGGACGGCGAGATCGAGATCGTCTCCCTCGACGGCGCCGTCCGCGAAGCATGCCTGTGGTCACCCGGCCTCACCGAACCCGGCATCACCCGCCGCGCCACCGTCCTCGACTCCCACGGCGGCACAACAACTCTCACCGACGCCGACCCCGACGACATTCCCGAACGAGCTCCCGGCGAGTGGATCGTCGACCCCGACGGCGCCGTCGTGCGCGCGGGCCTCGTCCGCCACTACGCCGCGAAACACGGCCTGTGGCAACTGGATCCGCACATCGCCTACCTCACCGGCGACACCGTGCCCCGGGGCATGCGCGGCTTCCGTATCGAAGACCGATTCGACCTCCGCGAGAAGACCCTCCGTCAGGAGCTCTCCCGCCGTGACTGCGGTGCCCTGGAAATCCTGGTCCGAGGTGTCGACATCGACCCCGACGCGCTGCGCAAGAAACTCAAGTTACGCGGCACCCGTCCCTTCACCTTGGTCATCACCCGAATAGGTCGCAACGCAACGGTTTTCCTCTGCACGGCCTACGCGGCACGCTGAAGCCGGTGGACCCGGAGCGCACGAGTCCACATCATCTTCCGTGCCGCCGGTGCCTGTCCGCTGGGATACGCTGACGCACGGATAGCACGATCGAGCAGCACGGGGGCGCAGTGGTTCAGCTCATGGCGGGGGAGACGTTCGCCGGATTCACTCTCACCGGACTGCTCGGCCAGGGCGGGATGGGCAGCGTCTACCTCGCGCAACATCCGCGGCTCGAGCGACGGATCGCGCTGAAGCTGCTCGACACCGAACTCGCGTCCGACCACGAACTGCGACGCCGATTCGAACAAGAAGCCAATGCCATTGCCCGACTGGACCATCCAGGGATCGTCGGCATTCACGATCGCGGCGTCCACGACGGCCACCTCTGGATCGCGATGCAGTACGTCGAGGGTGTCGACGCCTCACGCGTCGACCCGAGGACGATGACCGTACAGCGCGCGGTAC
Organism: Nocardia caishijiensis NBRC 108228; assembly: GCF_001612825.1. GTDB lineage: Bacteria > Actinomycetota > Actinomycetes > Mycobacteriales > Mycobacteriaceae > Nocardia > Nocardia caishijiensis. The sequence goes on from NZ_BDBE01000037.1 coordinate 6,084, forward strand.
GGATCGTGGCCGACACCGCGTCGGCGTTGGACTACGCGCACAGTCAGGGCGTGCTGCACCGCGACGTGAAACCGGCGAACATCCTGCTGTCGGCGGCGCACACCGGCCGGGACGAACGCGCGATTCTCACCGATTTCGGCATCGCCCGGCTGATCGACTCGAATACGCAACTCACCGCGACTGGCCTGGTCACCGCGACCATGGCCTACGCGTCGCCGGAACAGTTGTCGGCGGAGCGTGTCGATCACCGGTCCGACCAGTACTCGCTCGCCTGCACACTTTTCGCGATCCTGACCGGTCGGCCGCCCTACGACTCGACCAACGCCGGTCAGGTCGTCGCGGGGCACTTGAGCAAACCCTTCCCCGCACTGAGCCACCTCAGGGCTGACGTGCCCGTCGCACTCGATCACGTCCTCGCGCGGGCAGGTGCCAAGAATCCCGCCGACCGGTTCGCCAGTTGCTCGGAGTTCGCGGCCGCCGCGTCGGCCGCCCTCACCGGGCGAACTCCCGTGGCGGCGCGGCTCGCGCCAACGGCTGTCGCGCACCCGAACGTGCCGAATCAGCTTGGCGCCGCGCACAATTCACCTGGGCGCCTGCGGCCAGCCGCGCTGGCGGCCGCCGCGCTGTCGGCGGTGGCCGGGCTGTTCGCCATCGCGGCCGGTCTCCGGTTGTGGGTGCTGTACTCCGGGATGAAGATGCAGGTCCGGAAGTTGGACGGCTACGCCGAAGGCGACTTCCCGCTGACGTACTTCGGCGTAGGGACGCTCGTGGCGGCGACGGTGGCTTTGCTGCTGTTCGGTGGCGCTGGATTTCTGCTCGCCGACCGGCTCGCGGGTCGTGTCTCGGTGGTCCTCGGCACCCTGAGCTACGCGGTGGCTGTCGTGCTGGGGCTGACAGCCGACCCGGTCGCCTACAACAAGTTCGATCTGACGCTCGAGACGGCCATTTGCGTTGTCGGACTGTTGTTCGCGATCGCCGCCGCGATCTGCGCACTCCACCCCTCAGCGGTCACGCGAACCGGCCCCCGGCTGCCGCGCCTGGCGATCGCCGCGGGGATCTCGTCGCTGCTGTGTGCGGTGATCGCGGGATTCTGCACGTGGAGGCTGTCCATGGGGTACCCCTACGAGGTCGCCTGGACGGTGGTGTCCGGCATCGCCTGCCTCACACTGCTGGTCGGTGGCTATCTGCTGTTCGGTCGGGTGTCCGTCGCTCGCGCGGCGATCACTGTGGGCGCTGTGTGCATGTCGGTGCTGTCGGCGGTCTTGCTCAGTACCGTCGTGCTCTCGCTCTTCGACCTCTATAGGTATGTGCCGCTCCACAGGTATGCGCCGTGGGCGTTCGGCAGTGGCGAGTCCATCATTGTCGGCGTCACCGCATCTCTGTTCTCGATGCTGGCACTGACAGGCGTTCGTTCGAAATCCACTGTCGCTGCGTTGAACAACGTTCGATCGTCAGGGCAATGATCGTCACTCCCGAGTGCGCGGCGTCTTGCTCGGGGCCGACTGCTACACCCGATTCTCCCTACTGACAACGGTGTTTCCGAAATAGTCGGTGGCCGTCCACGCGTCGGCCGCCGCGACCTCGGGCCTTCCGACTGAGGGGCTGGTGTACTGCCCAGGCAGGTTGGTTGAGGGATTGTGACGACACGCTGTAGGTGATCGTTGAATGGCGAAGGTCTCCGTCGTGGAGTGGGAGTTGCTGAGACAACCACCCAACGACAGGAGACCTTCGTGGTCCACGCTAACGCACCACTGACTCCGAAAGGCCGATTGCTGCTGGCCCGCCGCATCGTCGATGACGGTTGGCCGATCGCTCGAGCGGCCGAGTACTTCCATGTTTCGTGGCCGACGGCCAACCGATGGCAGAAGCGTTACCGCGAGATCGGCGCAGCCGGGATGGCCGACCGTTCCAGCCGCCCGCACCACAGCCCGAACCGCACCCCGGCACCGGTGGTCCGCAAGATCGTGGATTTGCGCTGGCGCAGG
>NZ_BDBE01000038.1 GCF_001612825.1 Nocardia caishijiensis NBRC 108228
ACACATCCGACCCGACACTCAGTCGGGGTTTCCGTGCGGCAAGGGTTCGTACTGTAGTTCATGCGGCCCGCCGGAAGCAAATCCGATCAAACCATGAACACGCAATCAGTCAGGCGCTCATCGTCCTACCTCGTGTCTCAGCGGGGCTGAGTCGGTGTCCGTGTCGCTCTGACTCGAACTAAGTTACGCAGCGGCGAACACGAAGTCAAATCGGCTGGTCAGAGCAGGTTTTTCAGATCGGGTTCGAACCAATTCGGTGCGGCGGCGGTGAATCGGTCGCGCTCCCACTGCCCCACCCCGGCGGGGATGGCACCGAGCACCGGTGTCTCGGTGATGCGGGGCAGATCGTGGCGGTTGCATTCGGCGGCCAGGTCGGGTTCGTCGGGCCAGGCGCCGATGACGAGCCCGGCGCACCGCACTCCCGCGGCAGCCAGGGTTCTCGTGGTGAGTTCGCTGTGGTTCAGCGTGCCGAGACCGGCGGCCGCCACGACGAGGACGGGGGCGCCGAGTTTTCGGGCGAGGTCGAGCAGGGTGAACTCCCCCATCCGGACGAGCAGCCCGCCTGCCCCTTCCACGAGCACCAGGTCGACGTCGTTGAGGGTGCCGATACCGGCGACCGTGTCGGCGAGCGTCAGCAGCGGCATGCCTGCGCGGCGGGCAGCGGTGTCGGGGGCGAGTGGTTCCGGGTAGCGGGCCAGTTCGAGCGTGCGGGTGACGCCGGTGAGGCGGGTGATGTCGGCGAGGTCGCCCGGCTCGCCTGGCGCGATACCGGTCTGGGCCGGTTTGCAGACCGCGACCGTGCGCCCCTCGGCCAGGGCGGCTGCGGCCAGGGCGGCGGTCGCGATGGTCTTGCCGACATCGGTCGACGTGCCGCTGATCAGAAGCACACCCATATCGCTACCTCGCCTTTCCTCTGGTCGTCGCCGTTCCGTCCTGCGCCGAGCCGGATGGTCTCGTCATACGGTGAGCGCTTCTCCACGCGCCTCGGCCAGGACCTCACCGAGCACCTCGGCGATGGTGTCCAGCTCGGCGGCCGTCAGGTCGGCTCGGGCGGTGAGTCGCAGGCGTGAGGTGCCCTCGGGGACCGACGGTGGTCGGAAGCAGCCGACTTCCAGGCCGCGCGCGCGGCAGGCCTGGGCGGCGTCGAAGGCTCGCGCGGCATCGCCGAGAACGACCGAAACCACCGCCGACGTGGGCTCGGAGACGCCCGCCATGCGGGCGATGTCGGCGGCGCGGTCGAGGACCCGTCCGGCCATGGCGGGATCGCGTCGCAGCAGCGACAGCGCCGCACGGGCCGCGCCGACGGCGGCAGGGGCCAAGCCGGTGTCGAAGATGAAGGTGCGGGCAGCGTCGATGAGGTGGGCGCGGATCCTGCTGTCGGCGAGGACGACTCCACCCTGGGCGGCGAAGGCTTTGGACAGGGTCGCGGTGATGACCAGGTCGGGCTCGCCCGCCAAGCCAACCTCCGCGACCAGGCCGCGCCCACCGTCGCCACGGACACCAAGGCCGTGTGCTTCGTCGACGACGAGGACGGCCCCGTTCGCTCGGGTGACGCGGTGCAGTTCGACCAGGGGCGCGAGGTCGCCGTCGGCACTGAAAACCGAATCGGTGAGCACGAGCGCACGCTCCTCGGTGCGTCCGGCGAGCAAGCGGTCGACAGCCGCCACATCGCCGTGCGGCGCGACGGCGACCCTGGCTCGCGAGAGCCTGCACGCGTCGACGAGCGAGGCGTGGCTACCGGCGTCGGAGACGACGAGGCTGTCGCGCCCGGCGAGGGCGGTGACCGCGCCGAGGTTGGCGGCGTAACCGGAGGCGAAGACCAGTCCTGTTTCCGCGCCGACGAATTCGGCGAGCTCGGCTTCCAGCAACTCGTGCTCGGCGGTGGTTCCGGTGACCAGTCGCGAGCCGGTGGATCCCGCGCCCCAGCGGCGCAGCGAGGCGATCGCACCCTCGATCACCTCGGGGTGGCGGACCAGGCCGAGGTAGTCGTTGGAGGCCAGGTCGATGTTCGCCTGCTCGGGTTCGCGCACGCGCAGGTGCCTGCGCAGCCCGGCGGCGGTGCGCTCGGTCGCGCGTTCGTCCAGCCAGCTCAACGGGTCTGTGGTCACAGTCGAGGAGGATACTTGAACACCGTTCAGGCCGGTCATCGGAGCGAGGCTTTCACTGCTGCCCGCACGGCGCCGGTGATCGTGGCGATATCGGCGGAAGTGCTGATGAACGGGGGCATGGTGTAGACGAGATCGCGGAAGGGGCGCAGCCAGGCGCCCGCGTCGACGGCGGCGTCGGTCGCGGCGCGCATATCGACGGGTCGGTCGAGCTCGACGACGCCGATGGCGCCGAGCACGCGCACCTCGACGACACCGGGCAGCTCGGCGATCGGCGCGAGACCGTCGCGCAATTCGTTCTCGATCCGCGCGACCTCACCGCGCCAATCGCGCGAGCGCAACAGTTCGATCGAGGCGACCGCGACCGCGCAGGCCAGCGGATTGCCCATGAAGGTCGGTCCGTGCATGAGGCCGCCGTGCGCGGTGCTGATGGTTTCGGCGATGCGTGTGGTGCACAGCGCGGCGGCCAGGGTGAGGTATCCGCCGGTCAATGCCTTACCGACACACATCACGTCGGGGGCGACCCCGGCGTGGTCGGCGGCGAACAGTTCCCCGGTTCGACCGAAACCGGTGGCGATCTCGTCGAAGACGAGCAGGACGTCGTTGTCGTCGCAGATCCGGCGCAGCTCGGCGAGGTAGCGCGGGTCGTGCCAGCGCATTCCGCCCGCGCCCTGCACGACAGGTTCGACGATGACGGCGGCCACCTCGTCGCGATGGGTGCGGACCGCGTGTTCGAGTTCGGCGACGTAGTCCGGGGTGAATTCGCGCGGCGGGGCGGGAACGAAGATCTGGTCGGTGAGGACGTCGGTCCACAGCGCGTGCATGCCGCCCTCGGGGTCGCACACGCTCATCGGAGTGAAGGTGTCGCCGTGGTAGCCGCCACGCCAGGTGAGCAGGCGGTTCTTGGCGGGGCGGTCGAGCGCGCGCCAGTACTGCAGGCACATCTTCGCGGCCACTTCCACCGAGACCGAGCCGGAGTCGCAGAGGAAGACCTTGTCCAGGCCCGAAGGGGTGATCTCGACGAGCAACTGGGCGAGTCGGGTGGCCGGTTCGTGGGTGAGACCACCGAACATCACGTGACTCATCCGCTGCGACTGCGCGAACAGCGCTTCGTCCAGCACGGGGTGGCGGTAGCCGTGGACGGCGGCCCACCAGGAGCTCATTCCGTCGACGAGTTCGCGGCCGTCGGCGAGGGTGAGCCGGGTGCCTGCGGCACTCGCGACCACGAGCGGTTCGGTGGTCGCGGGGAAGCCGCCGTAGGGGTGCCAGACGTGGTCGGCGTCCAGGGCGGTGATCTGCTCGGGGGTCAGGTCCACAGCTGTCCTCGTCGTTGCCCGGGGCCGCCTGCGACGGCCTTGAACGCTGTTCAAGTTATCACCTGTCGTCGGCGTCGGACAGCTTCGCGACCACATCGGGAATCCGGGCGAGGGCCGCGCGGACCGCGTCGACCGAATTCGCGCCGAGTTCCCCGGCGACAGCCGTCTCGATCCGGCCGATCTCGCGTGCGGCCAGCGCGAGGGCATCGCGACCCGTCGCCGTCGGCACGATCAGACGTGCGCGCTTGTCGGCCGGATCCGGAGTGCGCTCGACATAACCGCAGCGTTCGAGGTGGGTGACCAACTCCCCCATCGACTGCTGGGTCATCCCCGCCGCCTCGGCCAGGGCGGTCACCCGGGAGCCGTTCGGGGCCAGGTGGCGGAAGACCGCGTAATGAGCGGGCCGCAGGTCGGTACCGAGGGCCGCGCGCAAGGCATTGCCCAGCTCTCGTTCATAGGCATCGGTGGCCTGGACCAGCAGTTTCAGCAGCGACGACCTTGACATATAGGAAGTTTACCTTTATATCTGGACTATGGCACGCACCGGTACCACCGTCACCTTCCGCAACGGCCACCGAGTCACCCTCGTCGACCGCGGCGCCGACGAACACGGCGCGTACCTGCGCCTCGAGCACGAACTGCCGCGTACCGGCAGGCAGGCGGGCCCGCACTGGCATCCCGAGATCAGCGAGACGTGGACCATCCGCAGCGGCCGGGTGCGCTTACGCATCGATGGCACCGACATCGTCGCCGAACCAGGCCACACGGTGACCGCGCCGCCGCGCGCGGTGCACGAGTTCTGGAACGAGGCCGAAGGCACGGTCATGGACCAGGTGATCCGCCCACCGCTGCGGCACTGGGAGATGTTCGAGTTCTGGAGCGCACTCGACAACGCGCACAAGACCACCGCACAGCGGTTGCCCCGCAACCCCCTGGCGCTGGCGCTGCTGTGGGAGTACCAGGACGGCTACCTGGCGGGTCCGCCCGCGCTGCTGCAACGGTGGGTCTTCGGCCGGTTCGCCGCGCTGGCGCGGCGAACCGGCTACACGCGACGGCTGCTCGCGGCCGGGTGACGGAGCACCCAGCGCGAGCACGCGCGGTCAGCGTGTGGATTCCTCTACTGTCGTAGCATGTCGAGCCCCAACGACCGAACCGGTGAGGTGACACCGCTGAGCGTGTGGCCGGGCACGGCCTATCCGCTCGGTGCCACCTACGACGGCGGGGGCACGAACTTCTCGGTGTTCTCCGAGGTGGCGACGCGGGTCGAGCTGTGTCTGATCGGCGAGGACGACACCGAGATCCGCGTCGACATGGACGAGGTCGACGGTTATGTCTGGCACGCCTATCTGCCCTCGGTGATTCCGGGTCAGCGCTACGGCTTCCGAGTGCACGGTCCCTACGAGCCCGAACTCGGCCTGCGATGCGATCCGAGCAAACTGCTGCTCGATCCGTACGGCAAGGCCTTCGACGGCGAGTTCGTCAACGATCCCTCGCTCTACACCTACGGGCTGGACTCGCTGGGGCACACCATGACCGGCGTGGTCATCAACCCGTTCTTCGACTGGGGCAACGATCGGCCGCCGAACCGGCCGTACCACGAGACGGTGATCTACGAGGCGCACGTCAAGGGCATGACGATGACGCACCCCGACATCCCCGACGACCTGCGCGGCACCTACGCGGGCCTCGCGCATCCGGCGATCATCGACCATCTGTCGACACTCGGCGTCACCGCGATCGAGCTGATGCCGGTGCACCAGTTCTTCCACGACCACGTGCTCACCGATCAAGGTCTGCGGAACTACTGGGGCTACAACAGCATCGGCTACTTGGCGCCGCACAACGAGTACGCCGCCCGACGCACCGGTGACGCCGCGGTCGCGGAATTCAAGGCGATGGTGCGCGCGATGCACGCGGCGGGCATCGAGGTGATCCTCGACGTGGTCTACAACCACACCGGCGAGGGCAATCATCTCGGCCCGGTCCTGAGCCTGCGCGGCATCGACAACGCGGCCTATTACCGAGTCGACGACGACAACCCCGAGCACTACAAGGATTTCACCGGCACCGGCAACAGCCTCAATGTGCGTCACCCGCACACCCTGCAGCTCATCATGGATTCGCTGCGCTACTGGATTCTCGACATGCACGTCGACGGCTTCCGCTTCGACCTCGCCGCCACGCTCGCGCGTGAATTGCACGATGTGGACCGGCTTTCCGCGTTCTTCGACCTGGTACACCAGGATCCGGTGGTGAGCCAGGTCAAGCTCATCGCCGAGCCGTGGGACGTGGGTGAGGGCGGCTACCAGGTCGGCAATTTCCCCAGTCTCTGGACCGAATGGAACGGCAAGTACCGCGACACGGTGCGCGACTACTGGCGTGGTGAACCCGCGACCCTCGGCGAGTTCGCGTCGCGGCTCACCGGGTCGTCGGATCTGTACGAGCCCACGGGGCGACGGCCGGGTGCCAGCATCAACTTCGTCACCGCGCACGACGGGTTCACGCTGCGGGATCTGGTGTCCTACAACGAGAAACACAACGAGGCCAACGGCGAGGACAACCGCGACGGCGAAAGCCACAATCGTTCTTGGAACTGCGGTGTCGAAGGACCGACCGACGACCCCGAGGTGACGGCACTGCGGGCACGTCAACAGCGCAATCTGCTCGCCACGTTGGTCCTCAGCCAGGGCACCCCGATGCTCGCCCACGGCGACGAGATGGGGCGCAGCCAGCTCGGCAACAACAACGTGTACTGCCAGGACTCACCGCTGGCGTGGATGGATTGGTCGCTGGCGCAGCAGAATTCGGAGCTGCTCGAATTCACTCGCGCGGTGATCGCGTTGCGCACCGAGCACCCGATCTTCCGGCGCCGCCGCTTCCTCGCCCCCGGTCCCGCCGACGGGGAGGGGCATCGCCGCGAGATCGCCTGGTTCACACCCGCCGGTGCCGAGATGACCACAGACGACTGGCACAGCGGTTTCGGGAGGTCCCTTGCCGTCCTGCTCGACGGCGACGGTATCCCCGAGCCGGGGCCGCGCGGGGAACGGATCAGCGACGACTCGTTCCTGTTGTGCTTCAATGCGCACGACGAGGCGCTCGATTTCGTGCTGCCGGGGCCGGAGTTCGGCGCCGAATGGACGCTCGCCCTGGATTGTTCGACCCCCACCGGCGCCGCCGAAGCCGTGCTCGCGGCGGCGACGGTGCTGCCCGTACCCAGCCGCTGCCTGCTCGTATTGCGCCGAACCGCCTAGCGAGACGATGACCGAGACCTACGTGACCGATCCTTTGACCCGGCTGCACCGCGCGCCGATCCGCCCGAGCACGGTGCGCAGCACCTACCGCCTCCAGCTGCGCCCCGACGCGCTCACCTTCGGCGATGCCCGTGCCATCGCCGAATACCTACAGCAACTCGGGGTTTCGCATCTGTACCTGTCCCCGATCCTCACCGCGGCGCACGGGTCGACGCACGGGTACGACGTCACCGACCCGACCACCGTGTCGACGGCGCTCGGTGGTCCGGCGGGGCTCAAGGCGCTCTCGGACGAGGTGCGCAGCCGAGGGATGGGATTGATCGTCGACCTGGTGCCCAATCACGTCGGGGTCGGTGATCCGCAGCAGAATCCGTGGTGGTGGGACGTGCTGCGGCTGGGCCGGAAGTCGGCCTACGCCAGGTACTTCGACATCGATTGGAGCCCGAGCAACGGCGCGGGCGGGCGACTGGCGCTGCCGGTGCTGCAGAACGAGAACGATCCGGCCGCGCTCACCGTCGACCGGTCCGGCCCCGAACCCATGCTCGCTCTGCATGATCTGCGGTTCCCGATCGCGCCGGGCACCGACGGTGACAACGCGCTGCGCATCCACGACCGCCAGCACTACCGGTTGGTCAGCTGGAAGGCCGGGGTGTGCACGTACCGGCGGTTCTTCGCGGTGAACAGTCTGGCCGCCATCCGCCAGGAGGACCCGGAGGTGTTCGAGGCGACCCACCGCGAACTGGCCGCCTGGTGCGAACACGACCTGATCGACGGTGTGCGGGTGGACCACCCCGACGGATTGGCCTATCCCAGTGCGTATCTCACCCGGCTGCGGCGCCTGATCGGACCGCAACGGTTGTTGCTGATCGAGAAGATTCTCGCCAATCGTGAACCGCTCGACGCCACCCTGCCGATCGACGGCACCACGGGCTACGACGCGCTGGCCGACGTGGGCGGCGTGCTCATCGACCCGGCGGGCGAACCGGCCCTCACCGAGTTGTCGCAGCAGGTGGCCGGGCACGGCAGCGACCGTGCGTGGTTCGGCGAGACCGAGCACCGGATCAAACGGGCCGTCGCCGAAACCATTCTGGCCCCGGAGATCCGGCGGTTGGTCGCCGCGATCAAACGCGACGGCAACGCGGGCAGTTTCGATACTCTCGCCGTGAGCAACGCGACCATCGAGGTGCTGGCGTTCATGCCGGTGTACCGGGTGGACTACGCGCCGCTGGCCGGGATGACCGCGGCGGTCGTCGCGGAGGTGGAGAAACGCAATGCCGAGCTCACGGCACCGTTGTCGGTGCTGGTGACGGCCCTGGCCGTGGGCGGGGAGGCGGCGACGCGGTTCTCCCAGGTGTGCGGGGCGATCACCGCGAAAGCGGTGGAGGACACCATGTTCTATCAGGGTGCGCGGCTGGTGTCGTTGCAGGAGGTGGGTGGCAATCCGGCCCGGTTCGGGCACTCCGTCAACGACTTCCACCTGTCCAACAGCGAACGCTCGCAGCGCTGGCCCGCCACCATGACCACGCTGTCCACGCACGACACCAAGCGCGGCGAGGACGTGCGCGCCCGGATCGGTGTGCTGTCGCAGGTGGCCGAGCTCTGGTCGGAACGGGTACGCGGCTGGCTCGACACCACACCCGCCCCCGACGGTGCGACGGCATTGTTCCTGCTGCAGAACATGTTCGGGGTGTGGCCCGCCGACGGGCGCCCCGCGTCGTCGGTGCCAGGCCTGCGTGACCGGCTGCATCTGTTCGCGGAGAAATCGATCCGGGAGGCGGGGACCAAGACGTCGTGGGAGGAACCCGACGCGCAGTTCGAGTCGGCGGTGCACGCGTGGCTGGACGCGGTGATCGATGGCCCGGTCGGCACCGGAATCGGTGACATCGCCCATGAACTGGCGCCGCACGCGTGGTCCGACGCGGTGTCGCAGAAGCTGCTGCAGCTGTGCGCGCCGGGGATTCCCGACATCTATCAGGGCACCGAGGTGTGGGAGGACTCGCTGGTCGACCCGGACAACCGGCGGCCGGTGAACTTCGCGGTGCGGGCAGGGATGCTCCAATCCCTCACCGACACACCGACGCTGGACACCACCGGGGCGGCGAAGATGTGGGTGGTCGCCTACGCGCTGTGGTTGCGTCGGGAGCGACCGGAATGTTTCGTCGGCGGGATGTATCGGCCGTTCTACGCGGTCGGCGAGCACGCGCACCGGCTCGTCGCCTACGGGCGTGGGCCCGCCGGGGAGGCGGCCGAGGTGATCGTCGCGGCCACCCGACACTCGGTCGGGTTGGCCGCGACGGGGTGGACCGACACCACCCTGCCCCTGCCCGAAGGCACCTGGACCGACAGGTTGACCGGCAACACCTATGCGGGCACCGTGCGGCTGGACACGTTGTTCACCCGGTTGCCGGTCGCGCTGCTGGTGCGCTGAGAAACGCGGGACCACCTCGGCGGTCCCGCGTCCGGTTCAGCGGCGCAGGCCCAGGTATTGCAGGGCGGCGAAGGCGCCGACCGTCATCGCCTGCATCACGGCCCACACGGCGCCGACCGTCGTCAGGTTCAGGGCGCCGGTGACGACCGCGGCGAGGCTGGCGAGCACCCAGGCGGCGTTGCCGATCGCGACACCGGCCGCGGCTGTCCGATTGATCGGAGACCTGGCACCGATGACGGCGACGGCCAGGCCGTAGGCGGTGAGGAAGGCGCCGATCGCCAGGCTCGCGGTGGTGTCGAGGCCGAGCAGGCGCTCGAGCGGACCGGCGAGGGCGAGGTAGGCGATGCCGTTGGCGCCGGTGACGACGGCGTCGGTGCGCAGCGACAGGCGGAGCAGGTTCTCACCGGAGGCGAGCAGGGCGGTCAGGCGGCCGGGGCGGGTGGCGGTGGTCATGGCGGATCTCCTGGTGTGTGAAGGGGTTTCAGGCGGCGGCGGGAACGTGATCGAGGAAGCCGTAGACGCGGTCGATGCGGCCGTCGACGAGCACGGCGACGTCGAAGCCGATCACCACGGCGTCACCGTCGGCGGGGCCGAGGCCCCAGGTGAAGCGGACCTGGTCATGGTGGGCGTCGACCGGGCCCGCCAGCCGGAAGGTCCAGTCGGGGAACTGGGTCTGTACACCGGCGATGGCGGCTTCGAGTTCGGCGTGTCCGTTCACCGCGACCATCGGGTCGACGTAGCCGACCTGCGGGGTGAACAGTCGGGCGACGGCGGAGCGGCGGGCGCCGGGCTCGCGGGTGTTCCAGGCTTCCAGGTACTGTGCGACGACGTTGTTCATCTCGACCTCCGAAATAGTCTCTGAGCTGGTGTTTCGCTCGTTGTTTCTGCGATGACACCAACGTTATGGGTCGAGTGGGGGTCGGCGAATCAGTCGCCTATAGGTACTTTCGCGACGCGACTACTGTCATCGCCGGTACGGCGATACGGTTGTGCCCATGCTGCACGGACGCGATGCCGAACAGGCCATGCTCGACGACCTGCTCGCCGGTGCGCGAGCCGGGCGCAGCGCGGCGCTGGTGATCCGCGGTGAGGCGGGAATCGGGAAGTCCGCGTTGCTGGATTACGCTGCGACGCAGGGCCTTCCGACGGTGCGAAGCGCGGGTATCGAATCCGAGTCCGAATTGCCCTTCGCCGCACTGCATCTGCTGGTGAAACCGGGTATGGAACTGGTCGGGCAGTTGCCGCCCCGCCAGCGCGACGCACTCGAGGCGGCCTTCGGTCTCGGCGAGCACGCACCGGCCGACCGGATGCTCATCGGCCTCGCGGTGCTGACGCTGTTGGCTGAGGAAGCCGCCGACGGCCCGCTGCTGTGCATCGTCGACGACGCGCACTGGCTGGACCAGGCCACCGCCGACGCCCTGCTGTTCGCCGCCCGTCGGCTCGACGCCGAAGGGGTGGTGATGTTGTTCGCCGCGCGCACCGGTCCCGGCGACTTCCCGGCGCCCGGGCTGCCGGAGCTCACTCTGTCCGGTCTCGCGCCCGAGGCGGCCGCGGCACTGCTCGATGCGGGCGCGACCCGGTTGCCACCGGCCACCCGCTACCGCTTGCTCACCGAGTCGGGTGGGAATCCCCTTGCCCTGCTGGAACTTCCGTTGGTCGTCGGTGAGGGGGGTGTGGATGCGGCGAACCCACTCCCCCTGACCCAGCGTCTGCAACTGGCCTTCCACAGTCGCATCGCCCGACTCCCTGCCACCACCCGCACCGTTCTGCTGGTCGCCGCAGCGGCAGGGACCGCGGACATCTCACGGGTACTGCGGGCCGCCACCACCCTTGGCGCCGGACTGGCGGACCTGCAACCGGCCCAGGATGCGGGCATGGTCGACGTCGACAACGGACGGCTCAGCTGGCGCCACCCGCTGCTGCGCTCGGCGGTCTACCAGGGTGCGGCATTGACTCAGCGACTCGCCACCCACCGCGCACTCGCCGACGCTTACGCACCGGCAGTCCATCCATCCGCCGCGGGGATCGTCGCGGCGTCTGCGACTGCCCGGCAGGGGGCCGTCGGCGCCGACAACTCGATGATCGCACCCGCGGACTCGGCGACCGGCACCCGCCGCCCGGCAAACGGTGCCGTGGACCGCTCGATTGCCGCGATCGGTGTCGACGCGGGGGCAATTCCGGACGACAACGACGCTGACCTGCGGGCCTGGCATTCGGCTTGTGCGGCAACCGGACCCGATGAGGAGACCGCTGCCGCGTTGGAGAGCACCGCCGATCGGGCTCGTCGCCGCAACGGTTTTCACGGGGCGGTCGCGGCGTACGAGCGGGCGGCGGCGCTGAGTGTCGATGCTGGGGCGAGGGTGCGGCGGCTGGTCTGTGCCGCCGAAACGGCGAGTGAGGCAGGACTCACCGAGCAGGCCGCGCGGCTGGCAGACCGCGCCGCCGCCCAAACGACCGGCGACGAGTACACGCAGCGGCTCGAGCTCGTTCGCGCGCAGGCCGAGTTCGCCTCGGGTACGCCGGGATCAGCGCATAGACGCCTCATGTCCGCGGCCCGTGCGGCGGGTGCGGACGAACCGGGAACCGCGGCCCGCATCCTGGCAAGGGCGGTGCACACCGCCTGGTATCTCGGTCCCGCCGAGCTCGACGAGGTGGCCGGGTTCCTGACGACGTTGCGGTTGGCGGAGGACGACCCGGCCACCCCGATCGCGCGCTATCTGACCGGCTCGGTGTCGGGCAGGCGCACCACCGACCTGCGTGCCGTCGTCGACGCCGCGCGCGCGGCGGGCGCCGACAACCCCGCCGATCTGGTGCAGCTGTGCGGTAGCGGGCTTGTCGTCGGACAGGACGACCAGGTCGACGAGGTGGCCGCCGAACTCATCGCCGAGTGCCGGGAGCAGGGGCGCATCGCCCTGCTCGCGCCGCTGCTGTTCTTTCGTGCCGAGTGCCAGCTGTTCGGTGGGCGGCCACGGGAGAGCCGGGTCGCGGCCGAGGAAGGGTTGGGGATCGCCCGCGATATCGGGCAGGCACAGTGGGTCAGCCAGCTGTACGCCTTCCTCGCCTACCTGGCGGCGCTGCACGGTGACGAACAGCGCTGTCACGCCGAGGCGGAGCAGGCGGTGGCCGATCAACTCGGCGGGCCGACGGCGGTCGGGGCGTCCTGGGCTCACGCGGCTCGGGGACTGCTCGCGCTCGGCGAGGGCAGACTCGACCGGGCGCAGGCCGAACTCGACCACATGACGGTCGAACCCGCGCGCCACCATGTGATCGGTCTGCGTACGCTGCCGGATCAGATCGAAGTCGCCGTCCGCCTCGGCGCCACCGACCGCGCGAACGAGGCCCTGACCCGGCTCATCGAGTGGTCCGAGCGTGCCGAGCAGCAGTGGATCGGCGCCTTGGCGGCCCGTGGGCGGGCGCTGCTGGCCGAGGATCCCGAACCGCATTTCCGCACCGCCCTCGTCGGCAACCGCCCCTTCGACGAGGCCAGGACCCGTCTCCTCTACGGCGAATGGCTCCGCCGGGACAAACGCAAGGTCGATGCGCGCGCGCAGCTCGAGCAATGTGCCGACGTCTTCGATCGGCTCGGTGCCACGCCCTGGCTCGAACGAGCACGGACCGAGTTGAGCGCTCTGGGCGTGGGGACGACCGCCCGGGCCGACGACGGACCGTTGAGCCTGCTCACACCACAGGAATCACAGATCGTCCGGTTGGCCGCGCAAGGACTGTCGAATCGGGAGATCGCCGCGCGGTTGTTCCTGAGTCATCGCACCGTCGGGCATCACCTGTACAAGGCCTATCCGAAACTCGGCGTGGTGTCGCGCGGCGAACTGAGCGCGCTCGACCTCGAGTGACCGGTCAGCTACGGGAATGGGTGCTCGCGGCGCCGACGACCCAGCGCAGAGCCGCGACCGACGCGGCGGCGAGCACGGCGACCTGCGGCGATCCGACGACGAGCAGGAGCAGCGCGGCGACCACGAGCCCGGCGACCAGCGCCTCGAGCTTGTAGACCGGCCACGCGACACCGGCGACGTCGACCGTCGCGGATGCTGTCGATGGGGTCACCACTGCCATGCACACAGGATAGGCGCAAACAAGAGTTCGGTCCACCGAAACCTCACCTTCGGGTGGGGGTCGGGAACATCACAGGCGCGACCGTCGTTGTGCTGGTCATGCCACTGACAGGAGAGTACGCACCGAGCACTTCCGATTGGGCGCGCGAGCAGGCGGAGGCCTATGAGACCTCCGGCGGTGCCGAGGGCACCTCGTTGCAAGGCAAACCGGTCATCCTGCTCACCACCAAGGGCGCGAAGACCGGCAAGCTGCGCAAGACACCACTGATGCGTGTCGAACACGGCGGTGAGTACGCCGTCGTCGCCTCGCTGGGCGGCGCGCCGAAACACCCCGTCTGGTACTACAACATCAAGGCCGAACCGCACGTCGAGCTGCGCGACGGCACCGTCAACAAGGACTACACCGCCCGCGAGGTCTTCGGCGAGGAGAAGGCGCTGTGGTGGGACCGCGCGGTGGCGGTCTGGCCCGATTACGCCGAGTATCAGAAGAAGACCGACCGTGAGATTCCGGTCTTCGTGCTGACGCCCCGCTGAGGGGACCCGCCGACGCCGGACACCCGTGGCTGCCTCGGTAGCATTGTCGGGTGTCCTCCACCGTTGACGTCGCCGAAGTTTCCCTGACCCGTCCGCCGCTGTCCGCGGACGAGATCGATGCGGCCGCGCAGCGAATTTCCGACATCATCGAGCCGACACCCCTGCAGTACAGCCCGCGCCTGTCGGCGAGCACCGGCGCGCAGGTGTACCTCAAGCGCGAAGACCTCACCGCCGTGCGCTCCTACAAGCTGCGCGGCGCCTACAACCTGATGGTGCAGCTCACCGACGCCGAACGCGCCGCCGGTGTGGTCGCGGCCAGCGCGGGCAATCACGCGCAGGGCGTGGCCTTCGCCTGCCAGACGATGGGCGTGCGCGGACGGATCTACGTCCCGACGACCACCCCGAAGCAGAAGCGTGACCGCATCCGCGTGCACGGCGGTGAGTTCGTCGAGCTGATCGCGGTCGGCGAGACCTACGACGCGGCCGCCGCGGCCGCCGCCGACGACGTGGCCCGCACGGGCGCGACCATGGTTCCCCCGTTCGACGACCCGCGCACCGCGGCGGGCCAGGGCACCATCGCCGCCGAATTCCTCGAACAACTCGGTACCGCACCGGATCTCGTCGTCGTGCCGGTCGGCGGCGGCGGCTGTCTCGCGGGCATCGGCACCTACCTGCGCGAGCGCGCGCCCGGCGCCGGTCTGCTCGGCGTGGAACCCGCCGGCGCGGCCTCGATGACGGCGGCGCTGGTGGCGAGCGGTCCGGTGACCCTGCCCGAGATCGACCCGTTCGTCGACGGCGCCGCCGTGCGCCGCATCGGTGACCTGCCGTATCGGGCGGCGGCGTCGTTCGGTGGCCGGGTCGTGTCGCACGCCTCGCTCCCGCTGCTCACCACCACCGAATCCCCCACCGGCACAGCGTCTTTCCGGATGATGCAGGTCGACGAGGGCGCCATCTGCACGGCGATGCTCGAGCTGTACCAGAACGAGGGCATCATCGCCGAGCCCGCGGGCGCGCTCGCGACGGCGGCACTGGCCGAGATCGATATCGACCCGGGCTCCACCGTGGTGGTGCTGGTGTCGGGCGGCAACAACGATGTGTCGCGCTACGGCGAGATCATCGAACGGTCCCTGGTGCATCGCGGGCTCAAGCACTACTTCCTGGTGGACTTCCCACAGGAACCCGGTGCGCTGCGCCGCTTCCTCGACGACGTCCTCGGGCCAGACGACGACATCACCATGTTCGAGTACGTCAAGCGCAACAACCGCGAGACCGGGGCGGCACTGGTGGGCATCGAACTCGGTGCCACCGACGACCTGGCCTCGCTGCTGCACCGCATAGAGGAGTCGCCGATCCAGGCGGAACGCCTCGAACCGGGCTCCCCCGCGTACCGCTACCTCACCTAGTGAGCCCGGTCAGGCCTTCTTCACGGCGTTGAAGATCAGCTCGCCGTAGATCCGCCACTGCTCGGGGTCGCGTTCCTGCTGACGGAACAGACTGCCCGCGACACCACCGAGCAGTACACGCACATGGCGGGCCGTGACGTCCTCGCGGATCACCCCTTGCCGCTGGCCCGCGAGAATGATCGACTCCAGCGATTCCTCGCCCGCGGGCGAAGGCTTCGCGGTCTCGGGCAGGGCTTCGGCGAGAGCCCGGTCGTTGGCGAGGCGTTCGACGGTTTCGGCGAGCAGGTCGCGCAGGATCGCCAGGGGGTCGCCGCCGGAGTTCAGTTGTTCCTGGGCGGCGAGGCCGCGGCGGTAGAACCAGGCGCGCTGATACTGCGCCACCGCCTGCACCAGCGCGTCCTTGGTCGGAAAGCTGCGGTACACAGTCGCCTTGCCGACGCCCGCGCGGGCGGCGACCTGCGGAATCGTGGCCTCGATGCCGTGTTCGGCGAACACTTCGACGGCCGCCGCCACCACGCGCTCGTGATTGCGCCTGGCATCGGATCGCTTGGTGGACCAGTCGACGTCGTGGTCGGGCGTCGGGTCGCACTCGGGAGCTGTCACCCTGCGATTGTGCCGAATCGGCCGCTCATGGCGATCACAGCCTTACCCCTTCAATAAACGGACTCCAGGGTCCAGTATATTCTCGATGCGGACCCCAAGGTCCACTTACCGCGCGGAACCCCACGGAGGCGTGAGCTCCCATGATCGATCAGACGACCCGAGAGTCCGAAGCCCCGCACGACCCGGGCGGACTCGGCACCAATCTCGTGTTCCTCGCCCTGGCCGCCGCCGCGTTCGCGCTCGCCCAGACCGCGATCGTGCCCGGCATCATGATCCTCGGCCACGAACTGCACGCGAGCACGGCAGATGTCGGATGGGTGCTCACCGCCTACCTGATCTCGGCCGCGATCCTCACCCCGGTCTTCGGCCGCCTCGGTGACATGTACGGCAAGAAGAAGCTGCTCGTCATCGCGCTCGGCCTGTTCGCCCTCGGCAGCGTGGCCGCGGCGCTGGCACCGTCGATCTGGGTGCTCGTGGCCGCCCGGGTCGTCCAAGGTGCGGGCGGTGGCATCTTCCCGCTGTGCTACGGCATCATCGGCGATACGTTTCCCGCCGAGAAGCGCGGCGGCGCACTGGGTCTCATCTCGGCGTTGGCCGGGATCGGCGCGGGCGGCGGCTTGCTCATCGGTGGCCTGCTGATCGATCACCTGTCCTGGCAGTGGGTCTTCTGGTCGGGCGCGATCATGTCGGCGATCGCGCTGGTCGGCGTGCTGCGGGTGCCGGAGCGGTCGATCCCGACGCCCACGCGGATCGACTTCGTAGGCATCGCGCTGCTCAGCATCGGCCTCACCATGCCGCTGCTCGCGCTGAGCCGCGGCTCGACGTGGGGCTGGACCGATGCGCGCACTCTCGGCCTCGTCCTCGGCGGTCTGGTGGTCCTGATCGGTTTCGTCGCCTTCGAGACCCGCGTCGGCGAACCGCTGATCGACATGCACGTGCTGCGGCGTCCGACCGTGCTGATCACCAATATCGCCATGCTGCTGTTCGGTGCGGGCATGTTCGCGGTGTTCTCCCTCATCCCCCAGCTCGCCCAGACCCCGGACACCGGCGAGTATGGCTTCGGCATGGACGCCACCGGGTCCGGTCTGCTGATGATCCCCGGTTCGATCGCCATGCTGGCGGCCGCGGTCGTCGCGGGGCGGCTCGTCGGTCGGGTCCGCGCCGCTGTGCCGCTGGTCCTCGGCGCGCTCACCGCCGCCGTCGGGTTCGCGGCGCTGGCGCTGGCGCACGGCTCCCAGGGAGCTGTCATCGGGTTCACGGTCGTGACCTTCGTCGGCATCGGCCTCGGGATGGCGGCCATGCCGAACCTGATCATGTCCGCGGTGCCCGCCGAGAAGACCGCCGAGAGCACCGGTGTCAACGCGCTGATCCGGTCGGTGGGATCCTCGATCGGGTCGCAGGTCGCGGCCACTGTGCTGGCGGGCAGTGTCGTCGCCGGAACGGCGCTGCCCGCGGATTCAGGCTTCACCACCGCGTTCTGGCTGGCCGCGGGCGCCATCGCGTTGGCGGCTGTGGTCGCGGTGTTCATCCCGCAGAGCAAGCCACCGGCTGCGGCATCCGTACGCGAGGACCGTGAATCGAACCCCGCCGTCGCCCTCGCCGAGTAACCGGGCGACGGCGGCGACTAGGCGGCGGCCCGGTCGACGCGCCGCCCACGCTCGCGGGTGGCGCGCACGCCCGACATCACCAGCGGCAGCAACCAACCGAGGGCGAACTGGTCGTAGGCCAGCAGCGCCTGGTCGAGGCGGTTGTGCACGAAACCGACCGACAGGCCCGAACGCGGGTCGACCCAGCCGAACGACCCGCCGAGCCCGATGTGGCCGAAGGCCGAGTGCGCCCCGGGCGCGGGCATCGAGTGGTAGCCCAGGTGCCACATCATCGGCATGTAGAACAGGGCGTGGTCGAGGCGGTAGGTCTGCACGCGCCGGATGATGGCGTGGGTTTCCGGACGCAGGAACGGCGACCCGTCGAGGGTGACGCCGTCGGCGAGCCCCGCGTACAGCTGGGCGAGTCCGGCCGCGGTGGCCACGCCGTTTCCCGCGGGCATCTCGGTGTCGAGAATCGGCGGGTCCTCGCCGTCGAGGATGCCGTTGAGGCCGGTCAGATACAGGCAGCGCGCCGCGGCGCCGAGCGCGCCGGGGATACGGAAACCGACGCGGTTGAGGAACCCGGCGGCCACCGGATGCCCGGCCAGACGCAGGTGGGCCCCGGCGAGGCGGGCGTACTCGGTCGAGGAGCCCGCCGCCGGTCGCCCGAGGTGGAACCCCTCCACGCCGAGGGGGTCGGTGACCTCCGTGCGGATGAGCTCGCTCATGCTGCGGCCGGTGACCGAGCGGGCGATGCCCGCCAGCAGCCAGCCGTAGGTGAGCGCGTGATAGGTGGGGACGCCGAGCAGCCGGTCGGGCTTGGCCATGGCCAGCCGGTCTTCCATCAGCTCGTGGTCGAGGAGTTCCTGGGCGCTGTCGGCGATCGGGGACAGCGACGACAACCCGGATCGGTGGGTGAGCACGTCGGCCACGGTGATGGCGCCCTTACCGTGCGCGGCGAAACGCGGCCAGTATTCGGCGACCGGAGCCTGGTAGTCGAGGAGGCCGCGATCGGCGAGGCGATGGATGACGGTGGCGGTGACACCCTTGGTCGCGGAGAACACGATGGAGCCGGTATTCGCCGACCAGGGCTGGTCGCCCGCGCTACCGGTCCACAGGTGTGCCAGGGGTTCACCGTGCCGATAGATCGCGATGGCGCCGCCCGCGTCGCGCCGATGTCCGACCAAGGTGGCGAACGCGCGCACCAGCGGACCGAAACCGGTCGGCGCATAACCGCCCACACCGGTCGGAAGGGCAGCACTGTCCTGCCCGTAAGCCTCGTTGCTCATCGCACAACCGTACGACCGTTATGTCGCCTCGGCAACGATCTCGCCCGCACCGTGGCCGAGCTGTGGCCGCGAGCGGTCAGTCGGTGACCACGGTTCCCGCGCCCTCCCCTTCCTCGAGCACGACGAAACTGTGACCCGAAACAAGAGTTCCCCCATCGTTTTCTGTCGCGGGCGCCCACGCCAGCAGCACCCGGCCGTACACCGGGATCACCGCCTCGTCCTCGGACAGGTTGCACACCACCGAGATCCGGCCGCGTCGCAGCACGAACCAGCGGGCGCGCTCGTCGTAGTCGGCCCAGACCCGTTCCAACCAGGGATCACCGAACTCGGGCCGCGACTTGCGCAGGGCGAGCAGGGCGCGATAGCAGGCCAGTAGCCGGGCGTGCGGTTCACGGCCGCGTTCGGTCCAGTCGAGTTTCGAGCGGGTGAAGGTGACCGGATCCTGGGGATCGGGGACGTCGTCGGTGGCCCAGCCGTGGGCGGCGAACTCGGCGCGGCGGCCGTCGGCGGTCGCGGCGCCGATGACGGGGTCGGTGTGGGAGGTGAAGAACTGGAACGGCGTGCGCGCGCCCCATTCCTCGCCCATGAACAGCATCGGCGTACTCGCGGACAGCAGCACCAGAGCCGCTTTCACCGCCAGTTGGCCGGGAGTGAGGTAGTCGCTGGGGCGGTCGCCGAGGGCGCGGTTGCCGATCTGGTCGTGGTTGCAGGTGTAACCGAGCAGGGCACTGCCGGGGATCAGGTCGCGGCGGATCGGGATGCCGTGGGTTCGGCCACGGAAGCTGGAATACGTTGCGGCGTGGAAGAACCCGTGGGTGAGGGTTTGCGCCAGGCAGGCCAGTGAGCCGAAATCGGCGTAGTAACCCTGTCTTTCGCCGGAGACGGCGGTGTGCACGGCGTGGTGGAGGTCGTCGTTCCACTGGCCGGTCAGGCCGTAGCCGCCCGCCGCACGCGGGGTGATCAGGCGTGGGTCGTTGAGATCGCTTTCGGCGATGAGGGTGAGCGGGCGGCCCAGATGTGCTGAGAGGGCGGCTGTTTCGATGACGAGTTCTTCGAGCAGGTGGGTGGCGGTGTGGTCGACGAGGGCGTGGACGGCGTCGAGGCGCAGTGCGTCGATGTGGAAGTCGCGCAACCAGCGCAGGGCGTTGTCGATGATGTGGCGGCGCACGGCATCGGAGCCGGGACCGTCCAGGTTCACACTCTGCCCCCAGGTGTTGCGGCCGGTGGTGAGGTAGGGCCCGAAGCGTGGGAGGTAGTTGCCGGAGGGGCCGAGATGGTTGTAGACAACGTCGAGGCAGACCGCGAGGCCGCGGGCGTGGCAGGCGTCAACGAAACGTTGCAGACCGTCGGGGCCGCCGTAGGTTTCCTGCACCGCGTACCAGAGCACCCCGTCGTAACCCCAGTTGTGGGTGCCGTCGAAGGCGTTCACCGGCATGAGTTCCACGGTGGTGACGCCGAGTTCGACCAAATGGTCGAGGTGTTCGATCGCGGCGTCGAAGGTGCCTTCCGGAGTAAAGATGCCGATGTGCAATTCGTAGAAGACCGAGCCCGCCAGCTGCCTGCCGGTCCAGGACCGATCAGTCCAGACAGAGCTGTCGAGGTCGTGGACGGCGGACAGGGCGTGGACGCCGTTGGGCTGACGCGGTGAGCGCGGGTCGGGCAACACCGCCGGGTCGTCGTCGATGAGGAACCCGTACTCCGCGCCCTGACCGGCCTCGGCCCGCACCGACCACCAGCCGCCGCCGTTGCGGCGCATGGGGTGAACCACCCCCTCGAGTTGCAGTCGCATCGCGCTCGCCTCCGGCGCCCACACCCGAAACTGCCTCATACCGTCAGCATCGCACGGCTCGGCGCGGCACGCCCGGGCAACGATTGCCGAGCGGTCGCGGTGCCTGGTGCCCGCAGATCGGCGGCCGAAGAACCCGCAGCCGCCGATTCTCCGGATCGGCCTCGACATCACCCCCGTCGACACGTCGAGCGCGAGCCCGGCGGCCGCTGTGTGCGTGATCGTCGGGGTGCCCGGTCGGCCATCCAGACATCGTTTTGCGTCTGGTCATCGGGCGAAAGCGGCGACGCCGACCGGGCCTACGCCGATACACAGCGACTGTTCGAGCTCGAGCGGCCGGATGCGCAGGGCGTCCCCGCCGCCGAGCAGTCGGACATACACCGTGTTCAGGCCCTTTCGCACGTCGGCGACGGTTTCGGTGTCGCCGTCGAAGGACACCGCGATTCGGCCGTCGCGGTCGGCGAGGTAGTTGAGCTGGGCGGTCCAGTCGCGGATCTGCATGGGGCCGTCCAAGGGGATCGAGGTGCCGGCGCGTACGCGGTGGCCGCACTGTGGTTCCGAGCCAGGGGTGATGGAACGGTTCCACCAGACGTACGCGTCGACGATTTCGCCGGTGTCGGTGATCATCCGCAGCGTCGGGGTCGCGGCGGCGAAGGTGGTCGGCGTCGCGATCGGGGCGAGGACGTGGTCGGTCATGTTCTGAGGGAAAGCCAACGGGTTCAAGACATTCCACGGGACTTCCTGCGGCAGCAGTGGGGCGTCCCTCGTCGCGGGGAGGGCGGCGCGCACACCGGTGATGTAGGTGCGGGCGGGGCTCGGTTCCCACGATCGGGTGAAAGTGATCGTCGAGACGACGCTACTCAGCACGAACAGGACGACAGGTATCGCGGACAACGTCGAGGTGAGGTCTGCGGTTTTCGGGGGGCGCGACATCAGGCCGATGCGCGGCCGGGAACCATCGACCGAACCTGTCTTCGACCGGAGCTCACCGGGCGGCATGCCTGCGGTGCGCGGACGAGTATCCGACGGGTCGGGCTCGGGTGGGCTGGACGAATTCTGTTGCGCGACAGTGCTGGCCGGTGCCCGAAGAATCAGAGCCAAAGAGACGGTGGCGATCACGGCGAAGTCGGCGAAGTAGCGCATCGACTGGAGCAGCAGGGCGGCGGTGCCTGGCCCGTCGCGCAGCACGATCACCGGGGCGATGGTCGCGATGCCGTACCCCGCGGCACACAACCACACCACAGCCACACGCGCGCGACTGCGAATCGTCCACGCCGCCAACAGGATCAGCGACATCCAGCAGAGAAATACGGCGACGCCCGGCGGGTCGGCCCACGGGGTGGCCGGTTGCCATCGCTCCCACCGCCACGGACCGCCGAACAGGGCGGGAACGAGCCCGTCGGACAGCGCCCGACTGAGCAGCGCACCGGGGTCCTCGGGTCCGGTCAACCCACGCGGACGTTGGATAACCAGCAGGAACACGGCAGCCCAGGTGAGCAGTACCGCACCACCCGCCGCCCACAGCAGTCCCCCGCGACTGACGGCGGCTCGCCAGGGCTGCCCGGCGACGTGGGCCGACAACGCGACCACCGCGAACGCCACCGGCAGCACGACGATCGACTTCTCGAACGACAGCAATGCCACAGCGAAGACGAGAGCACCCGATACCGCGTACCGCCGCTGACCCGTCCGCGCCAGCAGAACAGCGTCCGCACTCACCCACGCCAGCGCGATCTGCAACGGCAAGGCGTTCACCGCCGCCGCCCACCAGGCGAACGCGGGCACGGTCAACGGCACGAACAGGTAGAACACCAGCGGCCCGAGCACGCACCGCCGCCACCCCATCAACACGACCAGCAGCCGCAGCACCGCCACCGACGCCACCAACTGCAACCCGACCAACACGGCAGCGGCCACACCCCAGCTCATCGGCGCGACCTGCGTGACCACCCAGGTCAACGCGATCGCCAACGGCATCACATGCCCGTCATGACTGGTGAGCAGCAACTCCGCCGACCACAGCGAATGCCTGCTCACCTGCCCGATCAGAATGAAATCGTCCCAGTAGAAGAACCCGGACGCGGCCACCCAACCCCGCAGAACCAACTGGGCGACGATCAATCCGGCGGCCACTCCTACCACCGCGCGCACCGACCACGCCCGACGAGCGGACGACGCGGTCGACGGTGGCGAGTCGATCAGCGTCACAGCCATCACGCCTCTCGACGCTAGCCCGTTCGTCCCGGACCAGCCATCACCCCACCCGGCTCGGTGTCGCACACCGAACAGCGCCGGGGAATTCGGTGAGACTTCCTGGTCGGACGATCAGCGGCCATTCGTGGTTCGTCGTCGTGGAGCGTGTGGCGCCGCTGAGGATGAGGTCAGGCGGTTGCCACCGCGTCGTTGATCGATCGGATGACGCCGACGAGCCGGGTCGCCTGTTCGGGCGCGAACAGTTGCGTCGGCCCCTGCGGCGCCCGGTCGGTGAACGGCGCCTTGAACAGCAGCTTCGGGTCCATCTCGCCGTGCCGGGTGAGGTGCCCGACGACGAGATCGATGAAGTCGATCTGACTGGCGGTCGCGGTCCGTTCACCGAGGAATTCCGCGAACGCCGCCTGCACGGCCTGCCGATCCAGGCCGACCAGCGAGCGGACGAAACGGGCGAGTCCGTGGGCGTTGGCGACGGCGCGTTCCATCTCCTCAGCAGCGCCCGCTCCGCTGCGAGCCAGCAATTCTTCGAGCGATTCCAGGTCTGCCGATGTCAACGGCTTGCCCGACCGCAGTTTCCGCAGCGCCAGGTTGTCGGGCTGGCGGCGCAGGTAGTCACGCAGCTTCGCCGTGTAACGCTCGACATCGGTACCGGACCGCATCTCCGGCATGTCCCGTTCCACGACTTCGCCGAGCGAATCGGTGAAGTCGGTGTAGACGACGACACGTTTCCTCTTGGGGAGGAGACCGACGATCGAACGGACCTCGCGCCGCGCGTGTTCGAGCATCTCGACGGTGACATCGGCCCACCATTCCTCGCTCGCGACCTCGCGTAGCAGTTCTTCCTTGGCCTTGACCTTCGGAATGGTGAGCCCTTCGTCCAGCAGTCCGTCCGCGACGCCGCGGACGATGTCGGCGTGCCGCGTCAGCGTGCCGTCGCCGACGACGACGGCGAGCTGCCCGCGCAGGACCGCGAGGTCGAATCGCTTGGCCATCTCGTCGGTGTCGCGGACGGTGGTGGGCAGGTCGGCCAGTGTGGCGACGATCTCGGCGGCGCGCTGTTCCAGAACCGAGTCCCAGGCAGCGCGGTCGGCATACTTCTCCACCTCACGACGCCGGGTACGAACGATGAAGTTGTCGGTGCGCATACCGGCGACCTGCGCGTGCAGCAGGTCGGCGGTGGCGCGACGCAGCCCGGGCGAGACGCCGGACTGATCGAGCGCGGCGAGTAGTTCGGTTCGGGTGGTGAAGAGCCGATGCGAAAGTGACGGCGCCAGCGCGCCTTCGGAAGCCTCCGGGTGTTGTTCGAAATAGTCGAAGTTGGCGCACACGTCGAAGACGAAGAAGTCGGTCTTGTCCTGGTCAGGACCGTACAGATCGGGGCGCAACCGGGTGCCGCGCCCGACCATCTGCCAGAACTTCGACCTCGACCGCACCGGCTTGAAGAACACCAGGTTGACGACCTCGGGCACGTCGATGCCGGTGTCGAGCATGTCGACCGAGATCGCGACATGCGGTTCCTGCTCAGGCTGGGAGAACTTGTCGATGAGGTCCTGGCTGTAGCTCACCGAGTGGGTGATGACCCGCGCGAACGAGCCCTTGAGCTCCGGGTAGTTGGCATCGAACCGCTCGGCGATGAACCGGGCGTGCAGCTCGTTCTTCGCGAAGACGATGGTCTTGCCGAGCCGGTCGCCGCCCGCGACCCGGTGTCCGTGGGTCATCAGCGTCTCGAGGACCTTGTCGACGGTGTCGATGTTGAACAGCCACTTGTTGACGGCCTCGGCCTGGACCACGTCCGGGATCTCGTCCTCGGCGACGTCGTCACCCCAATCGATGGACTCGTAGCGTTTGCGCTCCTCCTCGGAGAGGGCGGAGTAGCGGATTCCCTCGAGCGGGAAGGTCAACGGCACGTTCACCGCGCGCGGCCGGACGAGGTACCCGTCGGCGATGGCCTGGTCGAGCGAATAGTCGTGCGTCGGGACACCGGTTTCGAGGTGGAACAGCTGGTAGGTGTTGTAGTCCACCTCGTCCTTAGGCGTGGCGGTGAGCCCGAGGAGCAAGGCGTCGAAGTATCGGAAGATGTGGCGGTACTTCTGGTACACCGAACGGTGCGCCTCGTCGATCACGATGAGGTCGAAGTATCCGGGACCGAATTTCCTTGTCGTACCGTCTGTTTCGTCGATGAGGCCCATCATCGTGGGATACGTGGAGACGTATACGCGGCCGTCGGTGTTCTTGTCGGTCAGCAGGTTCACCGGCGACGAGTCGGGCAGGTGGGTTTTGAACGCGCCGACGGCCTGCTTCACGAGGGCCTTGCGGTCGGCGAGGAACAGCACCCGCTTGACCCAGTTGGCGCGCATCAGCATGTCGGCGAGCGCGACAACGGTGCGTGTCTTCCCGGCTCCGGTGGCCATGACGAGCAGCGCGGCCCGCTGGTTCTCGACTTCGAACCGCTCGGTGACGGCACGGATCGCCCGCTCCTGGTACGGGCGGCCAGCGATCTCGTGCGGGACGGGGATCGTGCCCAGCGGCTTGCTCGTCGTCCGGCGGGCGACAAGGAGTTCGAGTTCGTCGCGGGTGTGGAAACCGGCGACTTCTCGTGGCGGGTAGCGCAGGTCGTCCCAGAAGTGGTGTTCGAAACCGTTGCTGTAGTAGACGACCGGTCGCCTGCCGAACTTCTGCTCGAGGCAGTCGGCGTAGAGCTTGGCCTGCTGCTGACCGGCGTGCGGATCGACGGAGGTCTTCTTCGCCTCCACGACAGCGAGCGGCAGGCCATCCGCGCCCCACAGCACGTAGTCGGCGTAACCGTTCTTCCCGTCGGGCATTCCGGCGACCAGATATTCGCGATCCCGCGGCTGATCCAGCGCCCAGCCCGATTCGTTGAGCATGAGGTCGACGAGGTCGCGGCGGGTCTGTGCCTCGTCGTAGTCGTGGGTGTCCGGGGCCGCCGCGCTCGCCTGTTGTGCGCTGAGGATCTGCGTCCGCAACTCGGCGATCAGCTGCTCATAGCTGGCTTTCTCGAGGTCCGCGGTTTCGGCGGCCTCGTCGCGAGCCTTCAGCTGCGCGATGAGATCCTGCTTTTCGGCCTCGGACTGCTCGAGCTGCGCGTCCTTTGCCGCCAGTTCCGCTTCGAGCTTGCCGAGCTGCGCAACGGTTTTGGCGACGACGGCACCGCCACCGGGCTTGGGCAGCCGGGCGGGGTCGAACTGCTGCTGCGGCGACGGCTTGCTCGACGGCTGCGTCGCGAACTTGCGGGCCAGCCACGACATGATGTGGAACAGTTCGGCGAGCGCCTTGGTCCCCGAATCCTTGGGCACCGGCTTGTCGTCGTGCACAGCCGCATTGCCGAGACGGCGGATGAGGTCCATCTTCGTGATGATCCGGTGGTCCGCGACGCCCGCGAACGCACCATGGTGGATCCGGGCTGCCAGGTCGGACTTGTACGGCTCGGACAGATTCTGGGTCTGGTATATCCATTTCACGGTGTGTTCGACCGTGCGGCGGGCATAGAAGCAGGTGGTCCTCGGGTCGAACAGCGCGTCACGCTCAGCATTGCGCACCTCGGCATGCAGTTGCGGCCATTCGGCCCGCAGGAATTCGAAGTTCCCCACCATGACCTCGGTCCCTTCTCTACCGTATGCGCAGCGCGCAGTGACGTGTGGTCTGTGCTCGATCTTGGCACAGGCATCCGTGCTTCCCCGGAGCCTTCAGACATTACGGGCAGGGTCCGACAAGTTCCCCGTCGTCACCGCGAGCAGAGGTCATCGGCCGGAGATGCGCGCGAGAACGGCGGCTGCGAAGTCCTTGTTGTGATACTGCCCGTAAGACCCGCGCCCTGCGGCGAGAAGCTCCGCGAGCGGGCGGATCGCCGCGGTGAGGGGCAGGCTGAAGAACTGGTCGTCGGCGCCTTCGTCGGAGAGAAACCAGTCGACAACAATGCCGTCACCACCTGCTGAAGCCATGGTTGTCCGGTCGAAATGCAACAGCGGGAACATGTTTCGCAACTGATCGAGCGAACGGGCGCTCGCCGCCACCAGAGCGGACTCCGACACATACAGCGCGACGCGGTAATCCACGATCCGACCGTCCTGTGGAAACCGCTCGACATAGAGCACCTCCATCGGCCCCACGCACAACGTGAACAGCCGCTCACGCTCGGTAGTCCGATTCGTTGCGGGGAGCGCGCTGAGCGTCCACCTGACCAACTCCCCGTCGGCGGGGTTGTCGAACGCGTCCGTGAGATAGTCGGCGATGAGGTCGACCACCGGCTCGAAGAACGGATCCTGTTGCAGGGCAGCGAAATTCTCGGGACCAGCTGCGGGGTGGGGTGTGCTCATGGGAGTACTCGTATCACTCGATATGTACCTCGTCGACATCGACCACGATGAAGGTTCGGCGGGTCGGAACACCCTGTCGCGCGGCACGACCGGTGTCGAAGGAGGGCGCAGGTCCCGATGGCATTCAACTATTCGTCGGCAGCACCTCCGACTTGAAACGAGCGACCACCCTGATTGGGTTCGATACCCGCGAGCTTACAAATCCGCATCAGCTGTCGGTCCGTAAGGTCATATCCCAGCGCGAGCTCGTCGACCTCGACACCAAGTATCTCGGCGATCGTGTCGAGACCAATATTCGTTATATCGAAATCCTCAGCCAGAAGATCGGTCTGATCGTCGAACGCTTCGAGGAATACCCTCATCGCTCTACCCTTCGGTGTTCGGACCGGCAGCCGTGCGCTCGGACGGGACGGCTGTGATGGTTCGCTGTGTCCGGTCGGCGACGCCGTAGTCGATCATCAGGTCGCCGGAAAGCCCAGCTTGTCGAAGAAGGCGCGGTTGCGCTCGGTGGCGGCGTTCAACAACTTGTCGAACGAAATGACCTCGACGTACGCACGGGCTGCGGGGTTGAAACCGAAGTATCCCATGCCGTCCTGGGTAGGTTGCAGCCCTGAGTTGTCGCACCTGTCCTTCATAGTCGGTGTCAGGTCGGCGATGATGTAGCAGAAAGCTGGCAGATTGTCCGAGTTCGGAATCTGGCGGCCCGCAGCAGTCGTCACTCCCCCGGCTCTGATCCGCTTGACGTAATCGAGCGACTGACTGATCGGGTCTTTGCCTTCGCTGGCGTCGTTGCGCATCGGTCGCTTGATCTCGACGACCACGATCGACGACAGCGGCATCGTGGATCCGCTGGCCGTGAGTACTGCGGTGTCCGGTCCGATGCGTCTGGTGGCGAGGATGTCCGGCTCCTTCGTCGACTCAGAGCCGGTGATCGGCATGGACTTCAACGTTTTGTCCGATGCGAGGTAGTCGTGGAATGCGAGCCGTTCATCGATGATCCACAGATTCGCCGCGTCGATGCCGATCTCGTTCGAGTCGGTCCGCATGGGCATCAGCAACGAATGGATGGCATCTTCACGAGCGTATTTTCCGTCGTCGTTCAGTTTGATGAATTTGTCCAGGAATCCCAGAATCACCCTGCGGCGGGCGACATATGCCGCGAGGTCGGACTTGTTGATGTCGTCGATGGTCTGCAGACATTTCGCCAGTTCTTCGTCGTAGTTCTCCGGCAAGGCCGACCCAGATTCCGCGAAGAGCCGATGTGTCTGCGTCATGGTGTCGGTATCCAGCTGCTGCAATCGTCGGTGCAGCAGCAGTTCCAGCTCGGAGTCCTTCATCGAAGGATCCACCGTCACGCCGAGTTCACGCAGCCGTCCCAGCACCGGGCGGTATCGCGGCGCACGAGTACTCACGAACTCGTCGACCCGGACTTCGCCTTCCCGGTGAGCTGCTGCCAGTGGACCCGCCAGGATCCGTTCGATCTCGGACACCACAGCCGACCTGATATCGGCCAAACAGATGTCGATGTCGAGGGTGTCGTCGGATCGATCAGCTTCGAGATCGAACGCTGTGCGGTCGGAGCGCACATTGTCATCGAGATAATCCGAGGTCAGATAGCCGACATAGGTGAACTCGGTACCTGCGGCGTCTTTCAGCCGCCCGTGCAGACCAGCCACTTTGCCGGTCAGGTTGTCCTCGAAAACGACACGGTTCGCCGCGCACCAGTTCAATCGTGGCTTGAGATTCCGGTTGGCGGACTTCACACAGAGACTCGTCAGATCGAACTTCTCGCCCTTCACCTCGATCGACACCGGCGCGTAGTCCGACATGGCGAAGTCGTGCATCAGGTCGCGAAGGTGGATCGTCTCGTCACCGTCGACGATCGATACCTCGGGCGCCCCACCAGGCCGCAGGTAGTACCAGATGCAGTGCTCGAAGACTTCGCGGGCGATGGTGGCAACGGTCTTCGGCGCACTGCGTTCGAAAGACCTTCCGAAACCACTCAGGTGAACACGACTGCCAACCGCTGCGCACCCGGTGGGTACCTCCTCGTGCTCGACCCCGCGCGCCACCGAGAACCGAAAAGCCACGTCGCGGGTCTGATCGCTACCATCAACCGCGTACGTGCTGTACACGAATACTTTGTCGAAAGCCTTGAGCCACAACAACCGGCCGACACCGCGGCAACCGAGACTCGCCTTGTGGTCACTGTCCAACGTTTCGAACGACGACAGATTCTCCGGCGTGAACCCGATGCCGTTGTCCTCGATCACGAACCCGACGATCGGCTTCAGTGCGCGGCCCGAACCGCCGAGTCCCAGATCGAACTCCCCTTGATCGCTGCGCTGGATCGTGACTCTCAGCTGACCGTCGGACGTGTCGGTCGGGAAGCGAGCATCGATCGCTTGCAGGCCGTTGACTATCGCCTCCAGCAGAGGCAACAGGGAATGACTCTTGGGGAGGCTGGTATTGCGCACCCGCCCCGCGAGTGACGTCGTCAGCGCCATCGTGCCCTCTTCTCCTGATTCGAAGTCCCACCCGGCGAATCTCTGGACAGATCACGGCAATACGGCCGCCGCCGACCTCATCCTACTGGGTATTCGCAGGTCGAACGGCCTGCGTCAACTCGGCGCGGAGCACCCCATGACTTGGCATCATTCGAAGTAGGCTTCGGCGACCTAAGACGACAGCCGTGTTTGGACGGCTACGCCGTAGCGGATCATCACTCGACCAGGCGTGCGCCGTCGATACTGCCGCGGCTTCGGCGGACTTGCTCCCCGGCTGGCCGCTGTGGTCGACGAGCACGTCCAGCGCCACGGCGACGTTGCCGCAGCGGCAGCGTTCGCGGCGTCCCTGCGCGACGCGCGGAGCATGGTCGATGAGGTGGGGCAGGTCGCCGCGCAAGCGAAGCTGACCCGGACCGCGATCGAAAGCGCTCACCACGCGGCGCGATGGAATTCATCGTGGATCGAGGGAACCGAAGCGAGCGCGGGTGCGTCCAATTCTATGGAAGCATCTTCCAGGCAGGCGAGCACAGACGGCGTGAGGGGGTGGGCTGATGAGCGATGACTCCGGCGAGAACGGTGGTGTCCTGCCGATCATTCTCGGCGTCGGCGGCATACCGAGCACGGCACAGCAGCAGGCCGTCGCACAGTTGGGCGCGACGCAGCAGCGGGTGAAGGCCGACACCGAAGCACTCATCGGTCTGGGCGCGGGCACTGACTCGGATTATGCCGTCACCGAGGAGCGCTTCGAAGGCATACCCGCCCAGCAGCTCTACAGCTCGGTGCACGGCGAGGGCGGGATGGATGTCACCGGCCTGGCGACAATGCGCACAGTCTGGAAGTCTGCGACAACTGACCTGGGGTCGGTGTCGATCGGTATGCAGTCGCGTGTGCTGGCATTACTGAACGAGGGCGCGCTCACCGGGCAAGCCGGAGACGCGGCGGCAGCGGCGGCGACCCGGCTCGGTCAGGTCGCCAACCAGATCTCCCAGGTGTTCTCGGCCGTGACAGGTCGCGCCGAACAGCTCTACTACACCGCCGAAGCGGTCCGCAAGGCCGTGCAGCAACCACCGACGCCGATGGTCGTCATCGACCCGGACGACCCCGTCCAATCCTTGATCCCCGGCATAGCCAACCCCGAGACCGTCACCGTGGACCGCGAAGCCGAGAACCGGGTCAAGGCCGAGAACGTCGCCGCGATGAACACGATCTACAAGCCCGGTTACCCGCCCGCCGGATCGGGTGTTCCCGCCTACACCTTCGTCCCCGCAGCACTGGCCGGAGACGGTGGCGGACAAGGGAATTCGACCGGCCCAGGGAACACGAACCTGCCGACCGGGACCGGTGACCCCTCGACCGGTACACCGGAAGAGGAGCAGACCACCACACCTGCCACCGAAGACGGCACACCTGCCGACACCGGCGATCAGGTCGATGCGGGAGATTCGTCGGATGCGGCGTCAGACCAGTCCAGCGCGGGCTCCGATGGAGATGTTTCGACCGATCCCTCCCAGACCACGCCAGCGGGCACTACGCCGACGACCGTGTCACCGGGCTCGATTCCATCGGGTGGTACCACATCGCCGTTCGGTAGCGGTTCTCCGGGCTCGACCCCTGGTGGTGGGCGGCCCCCTCGGTGGCGGCGGGCCAGGGGCTTCGATTCCCAGGCAACCCTCACCCGGTGGGGCCGGATCGGCGGCCGTCGGCGGTTCAACGGCGCGACCGGCGATGTCACCGATGATGGGACCGATGGGTGCCGGAGCGGGCCAGCGACGCGGCGAACCAGACGACGAACATACTGCCCCGGAGTATCTGAGGCGGGTGCAGCCGGACTGGCTCGAGGGCATCACCACCTATGACTCGGTCATCGGTGGCGAAGCTATCGCCGCCGAGCCGAACCCCACGCAGATACACCCCACCGAGGCGACACCGCCACCATCGCTTCCGCCGATCTCACCCCCGATTCCGCCCTCACCGGAACCGGAACCGGCCCCGGCCGGTAACGCTGATCCGACACCGCGAACCGACGCCGCCGCTCCGGTATCGGAGCCCGCACCGCCTGATCGGTCACCGGACGCGAGGACCGATGCCGAACCTTCCGCGGTATCAGCGGAAGTCGCGGCCCTGCTCAGTCAATACAATTGGGCTCCACCGAGTACCGACACCAGCACCGCCGGTGGTGTGGGCGAGCCGGGGCCTGGTTCGCGGTGAAGTCGAGTTCCATCGATCTCACCGCCGATGAGTTCGCCTGGCTGTGGCGCAGTGTCGCCGGTGGTGACGAGTTCGGTTTCCCAGACCCGTTGCGTATCAACGAGACCGCGGCGACGATGGTCGAATACGCCCGGCAGACACGGGAATTCGAGCAGCGGTTCCCAACACCCGCTGTCGCGGCGTTGCGTCCGGTCTTCGAAACTCTCGCCCACCCCGACAGCCGGATACGCTGCTTCGGCACGACCGCCGACGGCAACGAGATCAGGACACATGCCGCTATCGGCGACCGGGTAGCGGTCATCCTGCACCAGCAGCCAGGCCCCCGCGAGCACAGCGGCCCCCTCAGTCTCGCCTTGGCCGATCCGTACGCCGCCGCCGCGCACGTCGTGGCGACCATGCCGCGTGCCGCACCCGGTGGCGCCGGGTCGATGCTCGGCTACACGCCACGAGTCCGCGGCGAGGAACAAGAGCTCGGTCATGGTCGAACCGCTGACGGGCGCCTCCCGACAGACGAGCGAATCCGCAGACTCGCCCGACTACCCCGCAGCGCCGAGGGACAACTCGTGATCGAACGCGATCCGACCAGCGCCCGGCCGTGGCCACCGCGCTATCTGTCCTGGATCGATATCCCACCCGGACAGTTCGCCTCCGGCCGCTATCTGGTCGAGGTACGCAACCACGAAACCATCGTCACAGCGGCCTCGGCCGACCGGATCGTGCGGGAACTCCGTCGGCACGCCGGACTCAGGTCAAGCAATCGAGGAAGGAATGTGTCATGAGCGGACAACTACCGAAAATCGACTACGGACAAGCAAAGATCGGCGCGTTCAAGGAAGTCGCGGCGAACGGCACGTTCGAGTACAACCCGGACGGAGTACGCGCGATCGTCGACTGGTACGACCAAATGATCCGAGAGATCAGAGCGATTCGGGACTCTTTGGATAAGGCAGAGGCCGTTAGTAGCTTCGGTGGGTTCGACTCCGCGAAAGAGCTTCGCGCTGGGTTTATCTGGAAGGCTACTGAGGGTAAGCACGTCCTGAACCAGCTCATCAATGGAATCTACGAGGTCCAAGAAGGATTTCTGATCGCTGGAAAGATGACGACCGAAGTCGATGAGTTGAACCAGCGACGGCTCCAACACCAGGCGAGCATGATGGGTAGCCCGTCATGATCACACGCAACCTGGTGGTTTTTGGCCTAGTCTGTTGCGCGACATACATTCTCGCCGCTTGCGGAACCAGCGGCCCGCAGCCTTCCGGTTCGCCTGATACTCCATCGACTACAGCGGTACCGATGCGGGTCACCGTAGCGCCGGCACCCCATCAGCCATCCCGGGCCGGAATCACTGTCAAATACGATCCGTGCTTCACGGTCCCGGATTCAGTCCCGGAAACTCTCGGATTCGCGGTCGAAACTCGTGAACGCAACGACTACGTCTTCGAGGACTACGCCTTCATCGGTTGCGAATTCGATCGCCTTGAGAAGGCTCGATTCAGCGACCGGATGGACCGCGTCGGGAGTATGACTGTGTGGTCGGCGAGTATCACTCTCGACGAGATTCGGGCGAAGAATTTCGAGGGTTCTCAGGACACCAACATCCGTACTCGCCCGGCCGTTTCGTACACCTCGAGGTCCGCCAGTGCGTGCTACCTTGCGATGAACGGCCCGGACGGCGTGATCCAAATTCGAGTATCCGATTCGCCGGAAACCGATTGGCGTGCCTGCGCCCATATCCGTGAGGCCGCTGAAGCGATCGAAGCAACACTGCCGAAGGGCTAGAAAATAATGACCGGACTGGATGTCAACAAAGACGTGCTCATCACGCTCGGCATGGAGCTGTCGCGCATCGGTGCCGCCATCGAGGGGATGGACACGAAGGAACCCTTTCGAGTCGGTGTCGACGATCTCAAAGGCACAGCGACCGCCGCTGTTTCGGCTGCGGCCAGCGATCAGGTCAAGTCCGCATTGACCTCGGTGGCATCGCGGATCAATGCGATGGGTGGCGCGGCGATCAGGTGCAGCATGAACAATGAAGAAGCTGACAAGGCGTTCGCCGGTCTGCTGGGCAATCTCGGAGAAGGTGTGTACTCGTGACCGTCGGTTTAGCTGCCATGCGCGGCTTTCACCCCGAAGCCACCACCGGCGCGGTTGCTGGCGCGATCGACGCTTTGGTCGCTGCGTTCAGCGCCCACATGAACGACATGTACGTCAAAGTCGATGCCAGCCAGGACAACTGGAAAGGCGCGGCGGCGACCGCCGCGAATCAGCGAGCTCTCGGCGAACGGCTGGCTGGCAACACGCTGATCGGCGAACTCGATGACATCGCTGCGGCCTACCGCAAGCACGGTTCGGCCATGGATGGTTACTGCTCCGCCGCGATCAGAGCGGCAGACGATTATCTGCGGCAAGGCTTCGACGTCGCCGACGATGGCACTGTGACCGTGCCTGCGGGCAAGAAGGACATCCCTGGCATTGTACCGGGACAGACGATCCCTATGAGCGCCGAGCAGCTCG
The DNA here is from genome assembly GCF_001612825.1 of Nocardia caishijiensis NBRC 108228. Lineage (GTDB taxonomy): Bacteria > Actinomycetota > Actinomycetes > Mycobacteriales > Mycobacteriaceae > Nocardia > Nocardia caishijiensis. Next base: position 34,146 of record NZ_BDBE01000038.1, read on the forward strand.
CCACCTACGCGGTAGAGGCGTCCACCCGGGTGAAAGGACTGGTCAACCAGTTCAACGCGGAAGATCTCGCTCTGGCCCAGGCCGCCGGGCAGGAACTGCTCGACATGGTGCAGAAGGCCGCGGGCGAGCAGGGGCTCGGATCCTGGACGATGGATACGATCGATTCGGGAAACACCGGCGTCCAGGATGGTTTGCTGGTTGCCGATCGCAATGCGACTCCGGCTCAGATGCGGCTCATCGCCGATCGCCTCGCCGAGGCCGGTCTCACCGCCCAGGACATCGCGGATATCAACTCCGGCAAGAAGGTCGATCTGACCGAAGCCCAGTTCGCCTACCTGCACTCGTTCTACAACACCGCGGGTAAGGACGGACTGGTGTGGATGACCGAGCAGATGAGCACCAACGGCGACACCGTGCACGCGGCGAGTGTGGTCAACGGCCTGAACACGCTGGCCAACCCCAACGTCGGTGCCACTGGTGTCGGTCCGACCGGCAACCCGATGCCACTGCAAGGCGGCCTCAACCAGATCCCGTCCGGGATCTCGAACGTTCTGACTCGGGACTACTCACTTCGAGACGGCAACCGCACTCACCACTCGAACATCGACGGAGCCGAACTCAAGCAGGTCACCTCGATGCTGGCGCTCGGCGACAAGATGACAGCGCCAGGTAGCGACATCAACCGCGAACTTCTGCAAACGGCTGGCGACCTGGCGGACAAGAGCGGCCACTCCGTGAGTAGAGAAAACGAGGACGGCCTCGTTTCCGACCTCGTGCAGACGATGGTCGAGACCGCAGGGGAGGACAAGATCGCCGTCACCGAAGTACTGGCCGATCCAAGCAAACGAGAGGACATCTTCGGCCCGCTGCTCACGAACGAGTACAGCAAGGATGACGGCGCCGCAGTCCAAGACATGCTTGGCTGGATAGAAGGCGACGCCACGTCGCCCGATGCGGCCGTGGCCGACCGTGCCGGTGCGGCGGCGTCCGGCTTGGCCAATTATGTCGAGCGCCACAAGGACGAACTACTCAACCTTAACGGCGCCTACTCGGAATCGATCGGCGCGACCAACCCGCGCGCAACCCAAGGAATCGCGTCGGCACTGAGTCCGTACATCGCCGATATGGCCGGAGTCCCTGACGAACAGACGGCAACCCGCAACTTTGACTGGAATGATCCCGATCATTCCAAAGCGCTGAGCGTCTTTACGGTCATGGATACCGATAAGGATGCGGCTACCTATTTCAATGCCCAAGCATTCATGACCACTTCGGAACTGCAACAGGCATGGGCCAATTCGGCGGTAGCCAACCCAGGGGAACCGAACGGCGAGCTTGCGAGTCGTGCCGGGGTGATCCGGGGCCTGATCGACCAGGGCCTCACGGCCGAAGCCGAAGAACGAGGAAAGGACGCGAAAGCTCACGGAGCCAACAGCTTCGCCAACAAGGGCGAAGCATACGACGGAATAAAATCCGCACTCAGCACCGGAATGAAATACACGCCCATTGTCAAAGATGTCTGGGCACCGGCGGTCGACGCCTACAACACTGTAGCCAAGAACAGTATCGTCGGCGTGTACTTGCCGCCCGATACTCCGGCGACAACCGTCAGCTACGACACCTACGACGCCTCTCGTCAGAATTATCAGATCGCCCAAGCACTACAAGCCCACGGGGCACTCGACCATAGCCCGACTTACAACTACATGTTCAACGGCGATGGCACGTTGAAAAGCTACGATGAACTGCTCGCAGCCAAGAATGGTGACAATCACACGGTCAATAGCAATCTGACGAATGTACTGAACAACCATCGTGGCGGAATCTTCCAGGACCACATGCAGAACTATCACATCCAATACGGCCAAGGACTGGGGTCGGTCCGATGAACCGGATAGCCGTATCCGCCCTCGCAGTCGCGCTGACGCTGGGGCTGACGGCTGGCTGCTCTGCAGATGAGAAGCCAGCAGCCGCAACTTCCTTGTCGGAACTGTGCATCCCCTGGAACGACTACCTGGTGAACGAACTCCATATCGACGGCGTTACCGGCGGAACGCGAGATCCTAGATTTAAGATGCAGAAAGGTGGTACGGGCCACAGGACCTGCATCTTCAAGTGGGCAAGCAGCTGGGGCATGGCGGCCTCACTGATCGAAGACAGGGACAGCAACTTGCCACCAGCGGAACGTGAGAGGGCCCGCACAGCCTCTGCGAACGTGTGGACCGGGCAAGGGTATAAGCAGGTTGACGGGTACGGCTATCCGACGTGGGTACTCGACCGGCGCCCCATTGCGAAGGAAGTATCCCAGGTGGACGTCCATGTCCACGTCAACGACCATATCGCGGGATTCAATATCCGCCAGCCAGCAACAGCACCCATGACTGACGAGCAGTTGGCGAACACGATCCGGTTCACCATTGCTCTCGCCGAGAAGCTGACCCGGTAGGTACGGGTCGTCCCGTCTGGCAGGTTTGCGCTGAATTACTTTCCTGAAGCCAATGGAAATGAGATGCCCGGTTTTGTTCCCGGAGTCGACCGCCACGGCGAAGACCCCGCAGAGTCAGAGTTCGGTGATTAGGTGTTCACTTCCGATCCCGGTTCCGAGGGCCCATGGGTAGCGGGTGGCTACAGCGGTGCCTCACACAGCGAGTACTGGAGGGAAGACAGTGCATCGTTGACCAACATCGGACGCATCATCGCTGGGGATCACGGGCGGGTGAGCTACCAGTGAAACCCGCCCTGCGGACAGTCCTATTGGCGGCACTGTGCCTAATTTTCACTGTGACAGGATGCGGATCATCAGGAGGACCAAACGTGGACGAATCGCTGACAGCTCCAGACGCACAACGAAAAATCTACGCGTACATGTCCCAGGCGCTCACTGGCATGCCGGACACAACGTCACTATCGAAGACTCCAGATGTTTCCGACCTTGCGGAAAAGCAAAATCGACCTCCGCTGCCGAACGCGTGCTGGGATGGGAACGTCCAGTCGGATGGACCTCGCTACATCAGCTCGTCTTATTGGGTTGTCGGAATTCCACCATCGGCAGGGAAAGAATATTTCGACCTCTTTGCCGAGAGTTGGAAAAACAATGGCTGGAAGACTTCAGCAGAGATGATCGGCATTGCTCGAGTCGACTTTCCTGACGGGTTCGGGATCAAGCTCAACGCGGGACCGGACTATCGCTTCATGAGCTTGACGGGATACTCCCCATGCATGCCGGATACAACAATCGAAGACATGGATAGCGATCCGCGAACAATTCCCCACCCTTGATCACGGACTGTTGCCACTAACCGCGGCGTCCACCTTCTTTCTGCCCTGTGCTGCGTCGGTGATGAGGAACGTCGCGCGGGCCGGTCTGTCCACCAACTTCCCTCGGTACAGCGCGCTGAGCGCCCACCCGATTCGATTGTCAACATGTCGGGGTCCTGACGGCAACACCTCGGCTAGCTCGCCATGTGCAGGTCCCGTTTCCCCAGACCTGACCATCGCTGAGGACCTCCAGTACCGGTGTGAGGAAACCTGACCAAATCGGCATTGCAGAGACACGGTTGGCTGTGGTCACAGTTCGCCTCGGAAGGCGCGGGACTGGAGAGAGGCGAAGAGGGTGTCGAGTTCGGCGAGGGCTGCGGCATGCCGCAGCCTTATCCGGTCAACAGCTTCGATTGTGACCTTCATTCGAAATTGCTCTACTAGCGGAGGCACCGGCACCCTAAGTGCAGCAAGATTAGTTTGACTAACACCGGAGATCGTAGCGCCTGTCACAATCGGATGTATGTGTGCTCCACGAAATCGCTCATTCGATAGCAGGCTGAACAGGTATCCTACAGTCACCTTCCGCGGATCTGGAGTCGCCCGAATCAGCGAGGACTCAAATAGCAGAGGATCATCGCAGATGGGGACGAGACAAGGCTTGGCGGCCCCCGAGTGATTCAGCGAACGTCGAGCGATCAGGATATCCTCCGCACCCAGACCGTACTTTTCAATCTCATCTGTACTGCAATTGACTCGACGGAGCTTGCCGCGTTCCACGATGCCGTAGAACACGTCGCCCATATGAACCATCTCTATACCATCGTCGGAGTAGTCGTCTTTAGGGAAATACGCGCCGTTCTGTAGTGGACGGGCAAGCACGTCAGCAAGTCGGCGAACCGGCCAGTCCCGACTATTCGAAGCAGGGTCACCGAACATGTCGATGAAGATCGACTGGGTCAGTTCGTCGAGGTGGGCGAGGGCTTCGCGGCGCTTGGTGCGGAGGGCGTCAGCGTGGTCGAGGATCGCCGCGATCCGCCGCTGCTCCGTGAGGGGCGGAATTGGGACCTCAAGGCGCTTTAGATACTTGAAGTGTCGGTCGTAGCCAGCACTCGGAATGTCTACGTAGCGTAGGTAGTGGTAGAAGAATCGTTCGTCTAGAGCACCGCACGGTTTGAGCACTTTGACACCATCTGCACCGATTGCGAACGGAAAGTCGACGAGCTTCAGCACGCGTGTGTGGTCACCAAAGATCACCACGGGAAGTTCTGCTCGACACAGCGCTGTTGATGCATCGGTATATCCACCGATCAGCCCCCTGCCTTGATCCACTATCGGAATCGGCCCATCCAGGAGGTAGTCGCGTTGAGGGATCTTTACGTTTCCACTGGAAAGATCTCTTACAACATCGGTGAAATCGGCAATTTCCCACTGGCTCACGCCACACCGCCCGCAAGCATCTCTCGCAGCTGCGCCATACCGTCGCCGATCTCTTTCTCAAGTCGGTCGAGCTCATCGAGAATCTCGGTCGGCGACCTGTGCTCGACCTCCTCGTGCACGATCTCTTTGTACCGGTTCAACGACAGGTCATACCCCTGGGCGGCGATGTCGTCCTTCGGTACGCAGAAGCTTTGCTCAGTCCGAGCCCGCTCCAGCTCCGATCCGTCGCGTTCGGCCCAGCGCCGCAACACATCCGGCAGGTTGTTCTTCGCGTGCTCGTCCGCCGACAGTTCCGCGAGGGCACCGAGTTTGTCGGTGTCCAGCAGCGGGTTGCGTTTGTCGTCCAGAGACCAACCATCGGCCTGCACGTCGTAGAACCACACATTGTCGGTTCCACCCGAGTCGGTCTTGGTGAAGAACAGGATCGCTGTCGACACACCCGCGTACGGTTTGAACACCCCCGACGGCAGCTTCACCACCGCGTCGAGCTTCTGCTCCTCCACCAGAATCCGCCGAAGTTCCTTGTGCGCCTTCGACGAACCGAACAGCACCCCGTCGGGCACGATCACCGCAGCCTGCCCGCCTGGCTTCAGGAGGCGCAGGAACAGTGCCAGGAACAGCAGTTCGGTCTTCTTCGTCTTGGCGATCTGTTGTAGGTCTTTCGCCGTGTTCTCGTAGTCGAGCGAACCGGCGAACGGCGGGTTCGCCAGGACCAGCGAATATGCTTCGGCATCACCGATATTCGCCTCGGCGAGGGAGTCGCGGTAGCGGATGTCGGGCTGCTCGATGCCGTGCAGGAGCATGTTCATCGACCCGATGCGCAGCATCGTATTGTCGAAGTCGAAGCCGTGGAACATCTTGTGGTGGTAGTGGTGGCGGCCCATGCCGGAGTTGATCGCGTCGGCGTGGTTCGCGCGCATGTACTCCGAGGCGGCGACCAGGAAGCCGCACGTGCCGGAGGCCGGGTCGACGATGGTGTCGCCCGGTTTGGGGGCCGTCATGTGCACCATCAGTTCGATGATGTGGCGTGGGGTACGGAACTGGCCGTTCTGGCCCGCGGAGGCGATCTTCGCGAGCAAGTATTCGTAGATGTCGCCCTTGGTGTCGCGGTTCTCCATCGGCACCTTGTCCAGGCGGTCCACCACCCGTTGCAGCATGCCCGGGTTCGGGATCGTGAGTCGCGCGTCCTTCATGAAGTGGGCGTAGGTGGAGTCCTCGCCGCGCATATCCTTGATGAACGGGAACACCCGGTTGGCGACGATGTCGAACATCTCTTCGGCATGCCGTTGCTTGAACACCGACCAGCGCAGGTCGTTGTAGGGCCGACCCTCCTCGTCGTTCCCTTCCGGGAACGGGTTGTCTTCGATCGGCTGCCCGAGCAGGTTCGCCTGCTCCAGTGCGCGTGTTTGCTCGTCGTCGAGCCGCCGGATGAACAGCAAGTAGGTGATCTGCTCCATCACCTCGAGAGGGTTGGAGATACCGCCCGTCCAGAACGCGTCCCAGACTGCGTCGACCTTGTTCTTGATGTCACCGGTGATCACGGATTCCGATACCTGCCTGTTCTACTCGACGACGGCCATCAGAACTGTATAGACCGCGTCGGTCAGTGGTAGCGCAGGGACGGTTCCGCATCGCCGTCGATTGTCAGCCGCCAACGGCCGTCGGACGGCCCGTGGACGTCGACGAGGTTCTCGACTGTCGCGATCGGGCCGGAGACGGTGATGTCGCCGAATGTGTAGGTTGCCTTCGGTAGCGATTTCCGAGTCGGCGCCGACCGTCAACGAAAACCGCACGCCTAGCGCGCGCCCGAGCCGGTCGAGAACGGCCAAGGTCGGCACACCGCCACCACCGGCCTCGAGTCGGGAGATCGCAGGCTGGGTTGTTTGCGCGCGGCGAGCCAGTTCGGACTGGGATATGCCGAGCGCGACGCGACGCGCGTAGACGGCTCGCCCGAGAGTGATTTCTACTCGCGCGATCTCCCTCGCCGCGCGGTACTCGTCGGTGTCACGCTTTGCTTCGAGTCTTCGGCGAGCTTGCCGTGTGTGCTTTTCATCGGTCCTCCCACGAGGTGCCCGCGCCTTCTCAGCCCAGGCAGCCCGGGCCGAGAAGTGCTTTCAGGTCGCCCATCAGGGCCGAGGACGGTGATACGCGCCAGGCGTCGTTGAGCTTGAGCAGGGTGGTCTTCTCCCGGGAACCGACGTGGCGGATGTGGACATCGGAGGTGCCGGGGTGGCGGGAGAGGACCTTTTTGAGTTCCTTGACCTTGTCCGGGGTGCACATGCGGGTGGTCATGACAACCGATACCGGTTTGGCTACGCCGATGGCCGAAAGGTCTGGTACCACGAGGTCGTTGGCGATCAGGGAGATGCGGTCGTCGCGTACCGAGACGCGGGCCTTCACCAGGACGACGGCGTCTTCGACCACATCCATGCCGTACACCGAGTACGACTGCGGGAAGAACAGCACCTCCACGCCACCGGTGAGATCCTCGAGTTGGGCCGAAGCCCAGGCCAGACCGTTCTTGTTGATGCGGCGGTTCACCGAGGCGAGGATGCCGCCGATGGTCACCTGCGCGCCGTCCTTGACGTCACCTTCCAGGATGGCGGGGATCGGGGTGTCGACCTGGGCGGCGAGGACGTGTTCGACGCCGTTGAGCGGGTGGCCCGACACGTACAGGCCGAGCATCTCTCGTTCCAGGGCCAGCTTGTGTTTGGTTTCCCATTCGTCGTCGGGCACCTTCACGTTGAACACCGACGCCATCGACTCGTCGGCGTCGTCCATGCCGCCGAACAGGTCGAACTGGCCGATGGCCTCGGCCTTCTTGGTCGACATCACCGCATCGATCGCGTCCGAATGCACCAGCATCAGACCCTTGCGTGGATGGCCGAGCGAGTCGAAAGCGCCTGCCTTGATGAGCGATTCGGTGACCTTCTTGGAGCAGGCCGTCGCATCGACCTTGTTCAGGTAGTCCGAGAAATCGGTGAACTTCGACTTCTCCTTGCGGGCGGCGATGATCGAGGACACCACGTTGGCGCCGACGTTGCGCACCGCGCCGAGGCCGAAGCGGATGTCCTTGCCCACCGAGGCGAAGTTCTGCTCGGACTCGTTCACGTCGGGCGGCAGCACCGTGATGCCCAGTTTGCGGCAGTCCGACAGGTAGATGGCGGCCTTGTCCTTGTCGTCACCCACGGAGGTGAGCAGACCGGCCATGTACTCGGCCGGATAGTTCGCCTTCAGATAGGCCGTCCAGAACGACACCAGGCCGTATCCGGCGGCGTGCGATTTGTTGAACGCGTACCCGGCGAACGGGAGGATCGTGTCCCACAGCGCCTTGATGGCAGGTTCGGAGAAGTCGTTGGCGAGCATGCCCTCGCGGAAACCGGCGTAGGCCTCTTCCAGCACCGACAGCTTCTTCTTACCCATGGCGCGGCGCAGGATGTCGGCTTGACCGAGGGAGTACCCGGCCACCTTCTGCGCGATCTGCATGATCTGTTCCTGATAGACGATCAGGCCGAAGGTGTCGGCCAGGATGTCTTTCAGCGGCTCTTCGAGTTCGGGGTGGATCGGTTTGACTTCTTGCCGCCCGTTCTTGCGGTCGGCGTAGTCGTTGTGGGCGTTCATGCCCATGGGGCCGGGACGGTAGAGGGCGAGCACCGCGACGATGTCGCCGAAGCCGGTGGGTTGCATGCGGCGCAGCAGGTCGCGCATGGCGCTGCCGTCGAGCTGGAACACGCCGAGAGTGTCGCCGCGGGCGAGCAATTCGTAGGTGGCCGGATCGTCGAGCGGCAGGTGATCCATGTCGAGATCGATGCCGCGGTTGGCTTTGATGTTCTCCAGGGCGTCACCGATGACGGTGAGGTTGCGCAGGCCGAGGAAGTCCATCTTCAGCAGGCCGATCGCCTCACACGACGGGTAATCCCAGCCGGTGATGATCGCGCCGTCCTGTGCGCGTTTCCACACGGGGATGGCGTCGGTGAGCGGTTCCGACGACATGATGACGGCGCAAGCGTGCACGCCCGCGTTGCGGATGAGGCCTTCCAGACCGCGTGCGGTTTCGTAGATCTTGGCGACATCGGGGTTGGTGGAGATGAGTTCGCGGACCTCGGCGGCTTCCTTGTACCGCTCGTGGTCGGGATCGGTGATTCCGGCGACCGAGATGTCCTTGGCCATGATCGGCGGCGGCAGCGCCTTGGAGATCTGGTCGGCGATCGCGAATCCGGGCTGGCCGAACAACACTCGCGCGGAGTCCTTGATCGCGGCCTTGGTCTTGATGGTGCCGAAGGTGATCACCTGGGCCACCCGGTCGCTGCCCCACTTGTCGGTGGCGTAGCGGACCATCTCACCTCGGCGGCGATCGTCGAAGTCGATATCGATATCGGGCATCGACACGCGCTCGGGATTCAGGAACCGCTCGAACAGCAGACCGTGCGGGATCGGGTCGATGTTGGTGATGCCCATCGCGTAGGCGACCAACGAACCGGCGGCCGAACCACGACCCGGGCCCACCCGGATACCGACCTCGAGTGCGTGCTTGATGAGGTCACCGACGACGAGGAAGTAGGCGGGGAAACCCATGTCGCAGATGACTTTGAGTTCGAAATCGGCGCGATCGAGGTACTCGCGCGACGGACCGTCCGGGAAACGACGATCCAGACCGTCGAGGACCTCCTTACGCAGCCAGCTGGCCTGGGTGTGACCCTCGGGGACCGGGAAGATCGGCATCCGGTCGCGGTGTTGCCACACCTCGTCGTAGGACTGCACGCGTTCACCGATGAGTTCGGTGTTGTCGCAGGCACCGGGGACCTCGGCGTCCCAGATGGCCCGCATCTCCTGCGCGGATTTCAGGTAGTAGCCGTCGCCGTCGAACTTGAAACGGGTCGGGTCCGACAGCGTCTTACCGGTCTGAATGCACAGCAGCGCTTCGTGATTGGTCGACTGATCCTTGGTGACGTAATGGCAGTCGTTGGTGGCCAGCGGCGGGATGTCGAGTTGCTTGCTCACCATGAGCAGGCCCTCACGCACGCGCCGCTCGATCGACAGACCGTGGTCCATCACCTCGAGGAAGAAGTTGTCCTTACCGAAGATCTCCTGCCACTTCGCCGCGGCCTCGAGGGCTTCGCGTTCGTGGCCCAGGCGCAATCGGGTCTGCACCTCACCCGACGGGCAACCGGTGGTGGCGATGATGCCCTCGGCGTGGGCGGCGATGATCTCCTCGTCCATGCGCGCCCACTTACCGAGCTGGCCCTCGATGGAAGCCAGGCTCGACAGCTTGAACAGGTTGCGCAGACCGGTCGCGTTCTCGGCGACCATCGTCATGTGGGTGTAGGCACCCGAACCGGACACGTCGTCACTCTTCTGCGACGGGTCACCCCACAGCACACGCTTGGTGTCGAAGCGCGAACCCGGCGCGATGTAGGCCTCGATCCCGATGATCGGCTTGATGCCCGCGTTCTTCGCCGAGTTGTAGAACTCGCTGGCGCCGTACATGTTGCCGTGGTCGGTCATCCCGACCGCGGTCATCCCCAACCGCTCCGCCTCCGCGAACAACGGCGAAATCTTCGCCGCACCGTCGAGCATGGAGTACTCGGTGTGGTTGTGCAGGTGAACGAACGATCCGGACGAAGCCAAGACGGTCCTTCCTCCCATGGTGTCGACGGGGGTTGGCCTTGGCATTCTAGGCATGTGGGTACGACAAGTTTTCCCGTGCCACACGGGCGCCCCGTCTCCGCCTGGCAATGGCCCGGCGTGTCGTGGGCAAGGTCACCGGCGCGTCCCCGGCGGTGTCCGTTTTCCGCTGGTCGGACCAGCCCCGCGGATACGTCGACGGCGGGCGGTGACGGTCATAATCGGAGCGTGCAAGCTGAGCGGATCGACCCATGACCACCTTCGTGGTCGCTGTCGCGGTGGTGGTGGCGATGGCGGCGGTCGTGTTGTTGATCTGGCGGCGGACGCAGGGGGTGGTGACGACTCCGGCGCAGCGGGCGGTGCATCAGGCGTTGCATACGGCGTCGTTGGCGGCGGTGCCGTTGCGGCGGGGGTTGACCGAGGAGTCGGCGCGGGCGGCGGCGCCGCATCTGCGGACGTTGGCGGCGGCGGAGGGGTTGGGGGTCGCGGATGCCGAGGGGGTGTTGCTGGCGTGGGACGGGCCGCATACGGGGATGCTCGAGGCCTTCGCCGATGCCGCGCGGCGGGCTGTCGCCGCGGAGCGGCCGGTGCTGGTGGACGGGGACGAGCACACGTTGATCGCGCAGCCGTTGCTGATCGATGTGGGCGCGGCGGTCGGGGCGCTCGGGATGGTCATCACCGGTAAGCCGGGGCCGGGGATGCTCGGCGCGGCGGCCGAGGTGGCGCGGTATGCCTGTGGGCAGCTGGAATTGGCGGAACTGGATGCGTCGCGGGCGCGGGTGGACCGGGCGGAAGTGCGGGCGCTGCGCGCGCAGATCAGTCCGCATTTCATCTACAACGCGCTCAACACGATCGCGTCGTTCGTGCGCACCGATCCCGACCGGGCGCGTGAACTGATCCTCGAATTCGCCGATTTCACCCGGTACTCGTTCCGTGCGGCGGGCGAGTTCACCGTACTCGCCGACGAATTGCGCAATATCGAACGGTATCTGGCGTTGGAGCAGGCGCGATTCGGCGACGCCCTCGACGTGCGGCTGCGGATCGCCCCGGAGGTGCTCGGTGTCGTGCTGCCGTTCCTCGCTCTGCAACCACTGGTCGAGAACGCCGTGCGACACGGCCTCGACGGTGGCAGACACGGTGGGCAGTTGAGCATCGTCGCCAGTGACGAGGGCACCGACTGCCTCATCAGCGTCGAGGACGACGGCATCGGCATGGACCCCGACCTGCTGCGCTCCGGCGCCCTCGACGCCGTCGACACCTCCGGCCCCACCCGCACCGGCGAAGCCGCCCACGTCGGCCTGTCCAACGTCGACGACCGCCTCCGCGCCGCCTTCGGCAACGACTACGGCCTCGTCGTGGAAACCGCACCAGGCGCGGGCACCAAGGTCAGCATGCGAGTCCCGAAATTCCGTCCCGGCATCCGCGCCTGACTCCTCACAGCCGAGTCACCGGCTCAGCAGTGGCAATCGCGATCCGCACCGCTGGCGACGCCGCCAGCCGGAACCCGCGGCAGGCATCGCTCGCGCGATAGTGTCGCGCCATGCCCGAGTTGATCGCGCCGGACGTGCGGTGGCACGCCGCATGGCTGGATGCCCATGACGAGTGGGGGCCAGGCGTCCATGAGGATGGATTCGGGCTGGCAACGGAGGACGAGGTCGAGTCCGGACGATCGAACGCAACGGCGGTGTCCTCGAGGGGATGGTCGAGACCAGTCTCGGTGCGGCGCGGCGGTACGTGGTCGGCGGCTGAATCCAGCCGCTACGATGGTCGGGCTGTGACCTGGAACACTGATGATGCGCCGACTGCTCTGCGGGTGCTGGCTGTCGACGACGAGAAGCCCGCGCTCGACGAGCTGGTGTATCTGCTCAACCAACAGGTGGGGGTCGGGGACGTGCACGGGGCGTCGGACGCCACGGGGGCGTTGCGGGTGTTGCGGGCGCATCCGGTCGACGCGGTGTTCCTCGACATCGATATGCCGGGGCTGACGGGGATGGAGCTGGCGGGGATCCTGTCGGAGTTCGCGGAGCCACCCGCGGTGGTGTTCGTGACCGCGCACGACGATCACGCGGTGGCCGCGTTCGATCTGGGGGCGGTGGATTACCTGCTCAAGCCGTTACGGGCGGCGCGGCTGGCCGAAGCGGTGCGGCGGATCGCCTCGGCCAGGGCGGCGATGCCTGCCGCACCACCGGAGCGGACGCATCCGAGCGAGGTGATCCCGGTGGAGCTCGGCGGGGTGACCACGCTGGTGCACCGGGCCGACGTGGCCTGGGTCGAGGCCGACGGCGATTACGCGCGCCTGCACACCAGGACCGGGTCGCATCTGGTGCGCATTCCGCTCACCGCGCTCGAATCACGGTGGGAGGGTGCGGGTTTCCTGCGCGTGCACCGGTCGTATCTGGTGGCGTTGCGGCTGGTCACCGGGTTGCGCACCACGGGAACCGGCACGGTGGTCTGTCTGCGTGCCGAGGGGTCGTCGGGCGCGGTGGAGTTGCCGGTGAGCAGGCGGCAGGTGCGCGAACTCAAGCAGCGGCTCGTGCACGGGCCACGGCAGAACTGGTCGCAGCGATGACCGGTCCGCAACGGCCACAGCGCGAACGGGTGGTGCTCGCGCAGCGGCGCGGCGCCCGCCAGGTGCGCACCCGCACCGAGGTGGTGGAGCAGACCGATCTCGGGGCGGCGCTGATCGGCGGGCTGATCCGCGCCCAGCTCGGGCTCGCCCTTCGCCTCGGCTTCGTGGTGGTCGCCGGATTCGGTGCGCTTCCACTGCTGTTCGGCATCGACGCCGTCGCCGCGACGACCGTTCTGGGTGTCCGCCTGCCCTGGCTGATTCTCGGCCTCCTCGCGTTCCCACTGCTGTACGCGGTGGGTCGGGTGTATGTCCGGCTGGCCCAACGCAACGAGGACGATTTCCTCGAACTGGCGGGGGACTGACCCATGCGTACTCGAGTGCTGGAGTCGCAGGCGCACCGCAGCACAACGTGCGAGGCGGACAGACATGGCAAACCATCACCGACGTCACCACCGAACCAGCGCGTCGGCACCGACGGGAACCACCGCCGACCGCACCCGAATCCGGGCGGCGCAACGCATTTCCGCACTCACGCCCGACGCGTGCTCGGTCGGCGATCGTCCGAGTCACCGTGGGATCGGTACTGCCACACTGGGACGGCGGGCAACGCGGCCACGGTGGAAGACGAGGCGATGAGCGGGGGCACCCTTCCATGACGTCGGGCATTCCGATGCTCACCGTGGCGGCGCTGCTGCTGGCAGCCCTGGCCACGATCGGTATCGGCTTGTACGGGGTCCGCCTGTCGCGCACCACATCGGACTTCCTGGTTGCCTCCCGCACGGTCGGCTCACGCTGGAACGCGGCCGCGATCTCGGGTGAATACCTCTCCGCCGCATCGTTTCTCGGCGTAGCGGGCCTGATCGCCAAGTACGGCGCCGACGCGCTCTGGTACCCGGTGGGATTCACGGCGGGCTACCTGGGGTTGCTGATGTTCGTCGCGGCGCCGCTGCGCCGATCCGGCGCCTACACCGTCCCCGACTTCGCCGAGTTCCGGCTCGGCTCGATCCGGTTGCGGCGGATGGCCGCCGGGGTGGTCGTCGTGGTGTGCGCGGTGTATCTCATCCCCCAGTTCCAGGGTGCGGGCCTGACGCTGCACCTGCTGCTCGGGGTGCCCGCCTGGGTGGGCGCGGTCGCGGTCGGCGGCATCGTGCTTGCCAATGTGATCGGCGGTGGGATGCGGTCGGTGACGCTGGTTCAGGCGTTCCAGTACTGGCTGAAACTGACCGCCGTCGCGATACCGGCGATCGTCCTCGGCCTGCACTTCCTCGCCGACGAACGACCGCTCGGCACCCCGGCCCCTCCCACGGTCGACCGGCTCACCACCGTCGACATCACCACCGATGTCGTCGTGCGTCTGGATGTCTCCCAGCCCGTCACCGTGCACGGCGTTCTCGACGGGCAGGACACAGCGGGCCCGGTGACGCTCGCGCCGGGCGACCACACCCTCGCCGAGGGCACCGAACTCCTGCTCGCGCCGGGTTCGGCGGTCCCGGTGGTGGCGGGCGCGCCGTCCGACGGCACCGGATGGGTCGAACCCGGCGGCGGTTTCGGTGGGAACCACCCTCGCTACCAGGTGTTCTCGCTGATCGTCGCGACCTTCCTCGGCACCATGGGGCTCCCGCACGTGCTCGTCCGCTTCTACACCAACCGGGACGGTTCGTCGGCGCGGCGCACGGCGCTGACCGTGATCGGCCTGGTCGGCGTGTTCTATCTGTTCCCGATCCTGCTCGGCGTCTTCGCGCGGTTGTACGTGCCGCAACTGCTCATCACCGGCGCCTCCGACGCGGCGGTCGTGCTGTTGCCCGGTGCGGCCCTCGGCGGGCTCGGTGGGCAGTTGCTCGCCGCGCTGGCGGCGGCCGGGGCGATCGCGGCGTTCCTGTCCACGTCGTCGGGACTGCTGGTGAGCCTGGCCGGGGTGCTCAGCACCGACGTGCTGCGCGGACGGATCCGGGACTTCCGGGCGGCGGCGCTGGTGGCCGGGCTCGTTCCGCTCACCCTGGCGCTCACCGTCGCCTCGCTCGACCTCTCGCGCACGGTCGCGCTCGCGTTCTCGGTGGCCGCGTCCACCCTGTGCCCGCTGCTCGTGCTCGGCATCTGGTGGCGTGGGCTCACCGCGACGGGGGCGGCCTGCGGCATGCTCGTCGGCGGTGTCACCGCGGGCGGGGCGACCGTACTCGCGGTGCTCGGCGGTGCGCCGACCGACGTGGCGGACGGATGGGCGACGGCGATCGTCGACTATCCGGCGGCGGTGAGTGTGCCACTGGCCTTCGCGGTGACCGTCGTGGTGAGCCTGCTCGGCGCCCGGCCCGACGGGCGGGTCGTGGCGAGCACCTTCCTGCGCATGCACGCCCCCGAGCGGCTCGGGATGAGCGCGGATCGCGACCCCGTCGACCGCTGACCGCCCGACCGTTCGTCGCGCGGCACCGACCGTTCACCGCACGGGTGACCACCTTCACCGAGTGACCCACACCACAGTACGCCGGTCGTCCTACCGTCATCCCCAAGCACGTCCCCCTCACGCTAGGACCACCGGCATGACCGAAACCGACACCGAAGAAGCGCCCGACCGGCGCGCGCCGAGTGCCGCCGAATTCCTCGCCGTGCAGGCGAGCCCGCAGTTCCAGGATCTGCGAAACCGACTGCGGCGCTTCGTCTTCCCGATGACCGCACTGTTCCTGGTGTGGTACCTGACCTATGTGGTGCTCGGCGCGTACGCGCACGACTTCATGGCGACCCCGGTCTTCGGCAACATCAACGTCGGACTGCTGCTCGGCCTCGCGCAGTTCGTCTCCACCTTCGTCATCACCGGCGTGTACGTCCGGTTCGCCAATCGTGAGCTGGATCCGCGGGCCGCGGCCATCCGGGAAGAACTCGAAGGGGACCGCGCATGAGCATTCTCGCCGCGGATACGACGGTGGGTAACCCCGCCGCCAATATCGCTATCTTCGGGCTGTTCGTGGTGGTCACCATGATCGTGGTGATCCGGGCCAGCCGCAACAACGCCAGTGCCGCGGACTATTTCACCGGTGGTCGCGGGTTCTCGGGACCGCAGAACGGGATCGCCATCGCCGGTGACTACCTGTCGGCGGCCAGCTTCCTCGGCATCGCGGGTGCCATCGCCGTCTACGGCTACGACGGGTTCCTGTATTCGATCGGGTTCCTCGTCGCCTGGCTGGTAGCGCTGCTGCTGGTGGCCGAAATGCTGCGCAACACCGGCAAGTTCACGATGGCCGACGTGCTCAGCTTCCGGCTGAAGGAGGGCCCGGTTCGCACCGCGGCCGCGCTGACCACGCTCACCGTGTCGCTGTTCTACCTGCTCGCGCAGATGGCGGGTGCGGGCGGTCTGGTCGCGTTGCTGCTCGACATCTCCTCGCGTGCGGGGCAATCGGTGGTCATCGCGATCGTCGGTGTGCTGATGATCGTGTATGTGCTCGTCGGCGGAATGAAGGGCACCACCTGGGTGCAGATCATCAAGGCTGTCCTGCTGATCGCCGGTGCCGCGCTGATGACGGTGATGGTGTTCGCCAAGTTCGGCTTCAACCTGTCCGACATCCTCGGTGCCGCACAGGAATCGGTGAGCGAGTCGGCCAACAAGGCCGTGGCGAGCCGCGATGTGCTCGCCCCCGGCGCCCAGTACGGCGGCAGCGAGATGTCGAAGCTGAACTTTCTGTCGCTGGGTCTGGCACTCGTGCTCGGCACCGCCGGTCTGCCACACGTGCTGATGCGCTTCTACACGGTGCCGACCGCGAAAGAGGCTCGGCGTTCGGTGGTGTGGGCGATCGGTCTGATCGGCGCGTTCTACCTGTTCACCCTGGTGCTCGGGTACGGTGCGGCGGCCATCGTCGGGCCGGACAAGATCCTGGCCGCGGCGGGCGGACAGAACGCGGCGGCGCCGCTGCTGGCCTTCGAACTGGGCGGGGTGATCCTGCTCGGAGTGATCTCGGCGGTGGCGTTCGCGACCATCCTCGCGGTCGTCGCGGGTCTGACGATCACCGCGTCGGCGTCGTTCGCCCACGACATCTACGCCAGCGTGATCAAGAAGGGCAACGTCGACGAGGTCAAGCAGGTGCGGGTCTCGCGGATCACCGCCGTGGTGATCGGTGTGCTCGCGATCGGCCTCGGCATCCTGGCCAACGGCCAGAACATCGCGTTCCTGGTGGCGCTGGCCTTCGCGGTGGCGGCGGCGGCGAACCTGCCGACCATCCTCTACTCGCTGTTCTGGAAGCGCTTCAACACCACCGGCGCGCTGTGGTCGATGTACGGCGGCCTGATCTCGACCATCGTGCTCATCGTGTTCTCGCCCGCCGTGTCGGGCACCAAGACCTCGATGATCACCGGGACCGATTTCCATTGGTTCCCGCTGTCCAACCCGGGCATCGTGTCCATTCCGCTGGCGTTCCTGCTCGGCGTGGTCGGCACCTACCTCGGTGGGCGCGGCGAAAAGGTCGACCCGGGCAAGGCCGCGGAGATGGAAGTTCGTGCCCTGACCGGTGTCGGTGCGGAGAAGGCGATCTCGCACTGATGTCCCACGCCCGTTCCGGTGGTTCGCACCACCGGAACGGGCCGTCCCCCTGTGTGTTTCGAAGGAGAACTGTTGTGACCGGCGCAGTGACCAATCCCGCGACCAGTTTCGGACCGAGTGCGGAGTTCGCCGCCCGGGCGAACGCGACCGCCGACCTCTACGAGCGGGCCGAGGCCGATGGTGACGGCTTCTGGGCCGAGCAGGCGCGCCGATTGCACTGGCACACGCCGTTCACCCAGGTGCTGGACTGGTCCGACGCACCCGTGGCGCGCTGGTTCGCCGACGGCGAGCTGAATGTGGCCTACAACTGCGTCGACCGGCATGTCCTGGACGGGCACGGTGACCAGGTGGCCATTCTGTGGGAGGGTGAGCCGGGCGATTCGCGGGCGATCACCTATCAGGAATTGCTCGACGAAGTGTGCCGGGCGGCGAACACTTTCAGTGCCCTCGGGCTCGTTGCCGGTGACCGGGTGGCCATCTATATGCCGATGGTGCCCGAGGCGATCGTGGCGATGCTGGCGTGTGCCCGCTTGGGACTCACCCATTCGGTGGTGTTCGCCGGGTTCTCGCCGAGCGCGTTGCGTCAGCGCGTCGACGACGCGCAGGCGCGACTGATCGTCACGACCGACGGGCAGTGGCGGCGGGGTAAGCCCGCGCCGCTGAAGGACGCCGTGGACGAGGCGCTCGGTGACGATCCGACCAGCGTCGAGCATGTGCTGGTGGTGCGGCGGACCGGGCTGGACGTGCCGTGGACCGAGGTTCGCGATCTGTGGTGGGACGAAACGGTTTCCACGGCGTCGCCGTCGCACGAGGCGCAGGCTTTTCCCGCCGAGCATCCGCTGTTCATCCTCTACACCTCCGGGACCACCGGGAAGCCGAAGGGGATTTTGCACACCAGCGGCGGATACCTCACCCAAGCCGCCTACACCCACCACAACGTTTTCGATCACAAAGCGGGACAAGACGTCTACTGGTGCACCGCCGACATCGGATGGGTCACCGGACACAGCTACATCGTCTACGGACCCTTGGCGAACCGTGCCACCCAGGTTGTCTACGAAGGCACCCCGAACTCGCCGAACGAGCACCGCCACTTCGATATCATCGAAAAGTACGGCGTCACCATCTATTACACGGCGCCCACGCTGATCCGCACATTCATGAAGTGGGGCCGCGAGATCCCCGACGCCCATGACCTGTCGTCACTGCGGCTGCTGGGTTCGGTCGGCGAGCCGATCAATCCCGAGGCGTGGCGCTGGTACCGGAAAGTATTCGGCGACAACAAGACTCCCATCGTGGACACCTGGTGGCAGACCGAAACCGGCGCCATCATGATCTCGCCGCTGCCCGGCGTCACCGATGCCAAGCCCGGCGCGGCCATGCGTGCGCTGCCCGGCATTTCGGCGACGGTTGTCGACGACGACGGATCACCGCTGGGCGCCGACGCGTCGGGACTGCTCGTATTGGACAAGCCGTGGCCCTCGATGCTGCGCGGCATCTGGAACGACATGGACCGCTACCGCGAAACCTATTGGCAGCGTTTCGCTTCCGAAGGCTGGTACTTCGCCGGTGACGGCGCCAAACTCGACACCGACGGCGACCTCTGGATCCTCGGCCGCGTCGACGACGTCATGAACGTCTCCGGCCACCGCATCTCCACCGCCGAAGTCGAATCCGCCCTCGTCGGCCACCCCAGCGTCGCCGAAGCCGCCGTCGTCGGCGCCACCGACACCACCACCGGCCAAGGCATCGTCGCCTTCGTCATCCTCACCGGCGCCACCACACCCGACGACACCCTCGTCGACACCCTCAAAACCGAAGTAGCCAAACAGATCAGCCCCATCGCCAAACCCCGCGAAATCCACCTCGTCCCCGAACTCCCCAAAACCCGCAGCGGCAAAATCATGCGCCGACTCCTACGCGACGTAGCCGAAGGACGCGAACTCGGCGACACCTCCACCCTCGTCGACCCCGCCGTCTTCGAGGCGATCGCCAAGTCGTGAGAGACCACGGTCAGCGGCTGCCCGGCGCGTCCGAACACGGCCAGCACGACCGACACGGGCATGCTGTTGGTGTGGAGATTCCGATGTTCCCCCTGGGCACCGTGCTACTGCCCGGTGAGCCGCTGTCCCTGCAGATCTTCGAGCCCAGGTATGTGGCGCTGGTTCGCGACTGTCTCGACGGCAGTCGCGAACCGGAGTTCGGCGTGGTGCTGATCGAACGTGGCAGTGAGGTCGGCGGTGGGGACGTGCGCACCGACGTCGGCGTGCTCGCCCAGATCACCGATGTGACCGAACTGCCCGGGGATCGGTTCCGGCTGCGCTGCCTCGGCACCGAACGCCTGCGGGTTCAGCAATGGCTCCCCGACGACCCGTATCCCCGCGCCGAAACCTCGGTCTGGCCGGACGAACCCGGCGCCGACGACACCGCCCTGCTGGACGACCTGCGCGAACGGGCCAGCCGCCTCCACGACCTCACCACCCGCCTCGCCCTGCGCAGCGGCATCCGCCACCCACCACCGTCGGCCACCCTCGACCAGCTCCCCACCGACCCGACCACCCGCTCCTACACCCTCACCGCCGCCCTCCCCATCTCCCTGACCGACCGCCAAACCGCCCTGACCGCCCCCGACCCCCACACCCGCCTCACCCACCTGTCGACAGCCCTCGACGACGCCATAGCCATGGTCGAGTTCCGGCTCCAATAGCGTTGCGCGGACTCAGGTGCGCGACACCGGCCGGTGCGTGGAGCGTCGTTTCGAACCGCCCGCGGGCAACCCATTGCCTACGAAACCGGGTCGAAGGGGATTCGATCGTTTCCGGGTAACGGTTGCGCCGGGCTCCGGTCCGGAGCCCGGCGGTGCGCTCAGCTCGCGTTCATCATTTCGGCCATGCGCCGGTCCATCTCCTCCGGCGACACGTCCTCGACGTGGGTGGCCACGGTCCAGCGGTGACCCCACGGATCCTCGAAGGAGCCGGTGCGGTCGCCGTAGAACTGGTCGGCCATCGGGGTGATCTCCGAGGCGCCCGCTTCGAGGGCGGCGGCGAAGACGGCGTCGGCGTCGGGGACGTAGACCATCAGGTTCACCGGCGAGCCGCCGATGGCCTTCGGGTCGACGAAGCCGATGTCGGGAACCGGGTCGCCGACCATCAGGACGGAGTCGCCGATCAGCAGTTCGCTGTGCACGATCGTGCCGTCGGAACCTGGCATGCGCATGCGCTCGGTTGCGCCGAGGACGGAAATGTAGAAAGCGAGCGCGTCCGCGGCTCCCGCACAGGCGATGCCGGGACAGATCGCCGGATAACCAGCGGGAATGGGTGACACATCGGACATCGGATACCTCCGGGTCGACGGTATTGCTCGGATGTCGTCGAGCCTATTCCTCTGTCACCCACACCGGAACCCTGGTAGAACTTGTTTCAGTTTTGCCGATCAGGAGGGCCGGACGTGCGGTACGGAATCGTGTTGTTCACCAGTGACCGGGGCATCGCGCCCGCCGACGCGGCCTCGGCCGCCGAGCAGGCGGGATTCGATGCCTTCTACGTGCCCGAGCACACCCACATCCCGGTGGTCCGGGCCGCGGCGCACCCGCAGACCGGCGACTCCTCCCTGCCCGACGACCGCTACCTGCGCACCCTCGACCCGTGGGTGGCCCTGGCCACCGCCGCCGCGGTCACCAGCCGGATCACGCTGTCGACGGCGGTGGCGCTGCCCGCCGAGCATCACCCGATCACCCTGGCCAAGTCCATCGCCTCGCTCGATCACCTCAGCGGCGGCCGGGTGGAACTCGGTGTCGGCTTCGGCTGGAACACCGACGAGCTCGCCCACCACGGCGTGCCCGCCAACAAGCGCCGCACGGTGCTGCGCGAACATCTCGACGCCATGCGGACGCTGTGGTCGAACGAGGAGGCCGAGTTCGACGGCGACTTCGTGAAGTTCGGGCCGAGCTGGTCGTGGCCGAAGCCGGTGCGCGCGGGAGTGCCGGTGCTGCTGGGCGCGGGCGGCACCGAGAAGACCTTCACCTGGCTCGCCGCACATGCCGACGGCTGGATCACCACCCCCACGGAGGACGACCTCGGCGCGAAGATCGAACTGCTGCGGCGGGTCTGGAAGGAAGCCGAACGTGAGGGGGACCCACGGGTGATCGCGCTCGCGGGCAAACACGATGCCGAGCAGCTCGCCCGGTGGGCCGATCTCGGCGTCACCGAGGTGGTCTTCGGGCTGCCCGACCGTGACGCCGCCGAGGTGACCGGCTACATCGCCCACCTCGGCGGAAAACTCGGCCTGCTCGGTTGATTCGCGACCGGGTCCGCACCGACCGCGCCGATCACACGGATCTCCGCGAGCTCGGCAGCGGTCGCCTCAACCGCGCATTTTGCGCACCTGGGCCGCGGTGAGGTCGGCCAGCACGCCGGGGTCGACTTCTTCCGGAGCGGTCACGACCACCTGGACGAGAGTGTTGCCCGCCTGAACGAGCGAGGTGGCCGAGGTCAAGGTCAGGCCCTCGCTCGTGGCGGTCAGCGTGAAGGCCGAGCCCGCGTCGCCGACGGGCGGCTGATCCAGCGGGGCGGTCCGATAGTCGATCCGCACCCCCGCGTCGTCACCGGTGTAGGCGGTGCAGCGGCGCGGGCGGGATTGCAGCGAATCGAAGGCGGCGGCCAGAGCGCTGTCGGGATAGCTCGCGGCGTCGATGTCGATGGTGGCGAAGCTCGGGCCCGCGAATTGGACTGATGCCGAGGCGGCCGAGCCGGGCCACTGCTGGGCGATCGGGGTGAGCAGTCGGCCGCAGTCGACGGGGTCGGTCGGGGCGTCGGCGGGTACCGGGGTGTCCTCGCCCTGGCCGCGCGGCGGGACGGCCGTGAAGTCGCCGGGCAGGTCGGTGGCCGCGAGTAGACCCGCCGTCAACTGCGCCTGATCGCGCACGGCGCCCGGCCCGGGAGCCGCGGACGCGGGTGCGGGCCAGGTCGTCGCGCACGACGCGCCGCAGTCGTCGGCATTCGACGAGCACGCGGCCAGGGCAGCGCATGCCGAGGCCACCGCGCCGAGGCGGGCGAGGACCGATCGCATCATTCGGTCCAGGAGATCCGCGTCGACTGGGTCTGCACGAGCGTGCTCACGCTGCGCGGATCGTGGTAGGTCTGCTGACCGCCCACCTCGATGGTGCCCGAAACCGGGAGCGGCAGACCGAGATCGACGGTGACAGTGCCCGCGCCCTGCATCACGTAACCCTGGATGTCGAGGGCGCCCGCGTTGTTGGGCAGCGTCCACACATCGTCGGTGGGGGTCTGGTTCACCTGTAGGTCGATGGTGAGCCGGTCACCGTCGCGGCTCACCAGGGTCGCGGTGGTGACCTGGTCGAGAGTGACGCCGCCGGTGATCTGCTGGTGCACGGTCCACACCGCGCCAACCCCGACCGGCTCGTCGGGGAACGCGACCGACTGGTACACCGCCTGATAGAACGCCTGCTCGAGCGCGGCCCGCGCCGAATTGGGGGTCTCGGGCGAGGGCGCCATGCGCAGTTCGGTGATGGCACCCAGATCGCTCATGGCGAGCCCGGCCTGGGAGCCGTCGGCGTTGGTGAAGGCCTTGTTCAGCGCGGGGTCGGGGGTGGTGACGGTGCCGACCGTCAGATCGACGCCATCGACGTCGGCGCGCGCGGTCATCGGGATGGTTAGCGCGGCGGGTGAGAAATCACGCACCGGTTGATCGTTGACCTGCTGCTGGATGCGGTAGTCGGTGCGCAGCGTCACCTCCTGGGTGACGCCGACGCCGTAGCCGGGGCGCAGCTGGGCACGCGGCTCGTCGCCCGGCGCGACGACGGTGGCGACCGCGGCGGTGATCGGCACGGTCACTTCCTTGCCGATGCCGAGCGGCTCGAGACCCTCGGAATCGACGGTCGACGGCGACCGATCGGCGCATCCAGCACCGAAGGTCGCGAACCCGAGCACGAGCGCCACCAGAAACACCCCGGGGCGCGCGATGCGGGGTAAGCGAGAACTAGACAACACCGTCACAGCGATCAGGGTACGACCGCTTCCTGAGGAACTGCTGGGACTCCGGCCGGTCCGCGACACGGGCCCGAGGACGACTAGGGAATGATGGACACGTGAGTGAAGACCGGTCAACCGACAACGCCGCAGTCCCCGCGACCGGCGACGCCGCCGACGCACCGGAAACCGTCGCGGTGACCGACACCGAAACCCCAGGTCGCCGCCGGTTGACAACGTTGCTGATCATCGCCGCCGTGCTGTTCGGCCTCGACCTGCTGACCAAGTGCCTCGCGGTCGCCTACATCGACCCCGACGACCCGGTGCCGATCATCGGCGACTTCGCGCGCCTCGATCTCGTGCGCAATCCGGGCGCGGCGTTCTCGATGGCGACCGGCATGACCTGGCTGCTGACGTTGATCGCGGCCGCCGTCGTGGTCGGCGTGATCCGCATCGGGCGCACGCTGCGTTCGCTGTGGTGGGCGATCGGGCTCGGCATGGTGCTCGGCGGGGCGATGGGCAACCTGGTCGACCGGATCTTCCGCTCCCCCGGCCCGCTGCAGGGCCATGTCGTCGACTTCGTCGCGATCGGCTGGTGGCCGGTGTTCAACGTGGCCGACTCGGCCATCGTGTGCGGGGCGATTCTGCTGGTGGCGCTGACGATCTTCGGCTTCGAACCGGACGGCACCCGCAGCGGTCGCAAACACACGGAGGACACCGCATGACCGAGTCAGGGCCCGGAGGCGGCAGCCCGCGTAACCACGGAGGGCCCCTCGGGCATGCGCGGAAGGACACAGCGTGAGGGAAACTCGAACCATGCCCGTGCCCGACGGGCTCGACGGGATGCGGGTGGACGCGGGGCTCTCGCGGCTGCTCGGCCTCTCGCGCACGGCGGTGGCCGCGCTCGCCGAGGAAGGGTCGGTGCAGCTCGACGGTGTGGCCGCGGGCAAGTCCGACCGGCTCACCGCGGGCGCCTGGCTGGAAGTGATCTTCCCCGAACCCAAACGGGAACTCACCGTCGAAGCCACCCCGGTGGAGGGGATGAAGATCCTCTACGCCGATGACGACATCGTCGCCGTGGACAAGCCCATCGGCGTGGCCGCTCACTCAGGTGTCGGCTGGACCGGCCCGACGGTGGTCGGTGGGCTGGCCGCGATGGGCTATCGCATCTCGACCTCCGGCGCGCACGAACGGCAGGGCATCGTGCACCGCCTCGATGTCGGCACCTCCGGCGTGATGGTCGTCGCCCAATCCGAACACGCGTACACGATGCTCAAGCGCGCCTTCAAGGAACGCACGGTCGACAAGCAATACCATGCTCTCGTGCAGGGACATCCGGATCCGAGCAGCGGCACCATCGACGCGCCGATCGGGCGTGCGCGCGGCAACGACTGGAAGTTCGCGGTCACCGGCGACGGCAGGCCGAGCATCACCCACTACGACACCATCGAGGCGTTCCAGGCGGCCAGCCTGCTCGACGTGCACCTCGAGACCGGGCGCACCCATCAGATCCGGGTGCACTTCTCCGCGATCCGCCACCCCTGCGCGGGCGATCTCACCTACGGTGCCGATCCGACGCTGGCCAAGCGGCTCGGGTTGGAGCGGCAGTGGTTGCACGCACGTCAGCTGGGTTTCCATCATCCCGCCGACGGGCGCTGGCTCGAGATCACCAGTGAGTACCCCGCCGACTTGGCGGGCGCCCTGGACGTCTTACGCCGTGCCTGACGACCCGCGGTCGTCCGAACCGGCGTCGACCACGGCGCCGGACGACCGCGGGGATCTCGTCGCACCGACCGTTCCGCCCGAGGAGATGGCGAGCATCGACGACTCGACCGGCCTGTCCCGCCGCTCGGCGGTGGTGCTCGGGCTGGCGGCCGTGGTGGTCGCCGTATTGCTGATCGTGGCGTTCACCCGCCCACACCCGACCGGTCCGGTGGCGACCGACCGGCTCGGTCCCGCCCAGGGCGAACAGGTCGCCGATTACCTGGCCGACGCGCGCGCCTCACTCGACGGCACCGACGCCGACCCACGCTGGGCGCTGGTGTCGTTCGCCGAATACCGGACGCCACAGCAGCTTCCGGCCGCCGCCGACGGCCTGCGTATCTCCGGGGTGATCCAGCACGTGCCGATCGATCGGGTGCAGACCCCGGTCGTCACGGTCGCCGTCCCGGCGGGCGACGAGCCGACGCTGCGGTCGGCGGACGCGGCGGCGGGCCTGCTCGAGTCGCAGCAGGTGCGGGACGCGCGCGGCGCCGAGGTCGTGCGCGTGAGCGCCTCGCGGCTGCGCGCCGGTTGCGCCTGCACCGCGGGAATCGTCGTGCGCGGCACGCTTTCTCAACTCCGCGACCTCGCGGCCGCACCGGGAATCCGTGCGGTACAAGCCCTTCCGGCCGATGCCGTCGCCGGGCGCTTCGCGGTGAGCCCGCTGCTGCCCGAGAGCGCCGGGGCCATCACCCCTACTCCCGACGACGGTCCCGTTCCCGCCGAGTAGGCGCACACGGTGGGCCTACTCGACACCAGCGCCCAGGGCCATCGATCGAACACGGCTCTGCTCGGCCTCAGTCCGGCAGCGTCACGACTCCGTCGAGGTAGCGGCGGCAGCGGCCGAGGAGCAGGACGCGGTTGTCGACCAGTTCGCCGCGCAAGGTGCCGCCACGGCGGGACAGCTGGCGGGCGGTGAGGGTGGGGCGTCCGAGTTCCCGGGCCCACAGGGGAACCAGCTGTGCGTGGGCCGAGCCGGTGACCGGGTCTTCCGGAACGCCGACGCCGGGGCCGAAGAAGCGGGAGACGAAATCGCTCGAACGGCCGGGAGCGGTGAGGACCGCGCCGCGTGGCAGCTGCGGGAAGGCACCGAAATCGGGTGCCGCCGAACGTACTTCGTCTTCGTCGGCGACCACGACGATCTCGTCCTGGCCGGTGTAGGCGCGCACCGGGGTGACGCCGAGCGCGGCGACCAGGGCGGGATCGGGGTCGAGCCGGACCGAGGCGAGTGCGGGCAGGTTCAGGACGTATTCGTCGTCGTCGGTGCGGTCGACGTGCAGCCAGCCGGAGCGGGTGTAGAAGCTGACGCGGTCGTGCTCGGGGTGGATGTCGGTGATGATCTGCGCGGCCGAGGCGAGGGTGGCGTGCCCACACATGTCCACCTCGACCGCCGGGGTGAACCAGCGCAGGTGGAAGGCGGGCCACTCGCCGGGCGGGCCGCCCGCGTCCGTGGGTAACTCGGAGGTGTAGAAGGCGGTTTCGGCGAGGTTGTTCTCCTCGGCGAGCTGTTGCAACAGCCCGTCCGGCAGCCAGGTGGGCAACGGCATGACCGCGGCCGGGTTGCCCGAGAACGGCGCGTCGACGAAAGCGTCGATCTGGTGCAGCAATACCTCCATAACCGGCAAAGGTACTCCAACACCGAAACACCTTCCGGCACAAGGGTTCTCGAGGCGACCCGGCCGCCGGTCAGGCCCCCTGGGCGCCGACCGGCGGGACGAGCTTGCCCGCGTTGCCGGTCAGTCGCGCCTGCACGAACCAGGCCAGTTCCACCAGCACGATGCCGATCACACCGCACACCACCGCGGCCAAGGTGAGCCGCGGGTTCGACGGGTCGAGCTTGAAGAACTCGCGGGTGAACGGAATCGTGAACAGCGCGACATAGGCCAGCACCGACACCGCGATCAGCACCACCTTCCACCACACGTACGGCCGGGCGACCAGCGCGAGCACCCACACCGCGATCATGATGAGCGTGATCAGCGCGGTCGTCCCGGCCTGCACCCGCTGGGTCTCCGACGCCCCGGGGCCCGCGTACGCGATCAGATAGGCCACGAAGGTGGCGACACCGATCACCACCCCCGAGGGCACCGCCAGCCGCATCACCCGGCCGACGAATCCGGTGCGTGCCCGCTCGTTGTTCGGCGCGAGCGACAGCACGAACGCCGGGATACCGATGGTGAACCAGGCCGCGATGGTGACGTGGCGCGGCAGGAAGGGATACCCGATGGGGTCGTAGCCGAAGATCTGCGAACCCACGCCCGCGAGGCCGACGAGGAAGGCCAGCAGCACCGAGTACACGGTCTTGGTGAGGAACAGATTCGACACCCGCTCGATGTTGCCGATCACACGACGGCCCTCCCCCACCACGTACGGCAGGGTCGCGAACTTGTTGTCCAGCAACACGATCTGGGCCACCGCACGGGTGGCCGGGCTGCCCGCGCCCATGGCGACACCGATGTCGGCGTCCTTGAGGGCGAGCACGTCGTTGACACCGTCACCGGTCATGGCGACGGTGTGGCCGCGCGACTGCAGGGCACCGACCATGGCCCGCTTCTGGTCGGGGCGCACGCGCCCGAAGGTCGACTTCCCGTCGAGCACGTCGGCGAGTTCGTCGCGGTCCTCGGGCAGGGTGCGCGCGTCGACGGGGTCGGCGCCGCCGGGCAGGTCGAGCGAAGCGGCGACCGCGCCGACCGACACGGCGTTGTCGCCGGAGATCACCTTGATCGAGACGTGCTGGCTCGCGAAGTACTCGAGGGTGTCCTTGGCGTCGGGACGTACCTTCTGTTCGAGCACGACGAGGGCGGCGGGCTCCACCCGGCCCGGTGCGTCGGGTGCGTCGACCGGGCGGTCACCGCGCGCGAGCAACAGCACCCGCAGACCTCGGGCACCCACCTGTTCGGCGTGCGCGGCGGTCTCGGAGGCGGGGTCGAGCAGGACGTCGGGTGCCCCGAGGAGCCAATCCCCGTGGGCGCCGTAGGAAATGCCGCTCCACTTCTTCGCCGAGGAGAACGGGGCGACGGCCGTCCCGGTCCAGTCCGGGCGGTCGGGCAGTGCCTCACCGATGGCCTGCACACTGGCATTGGGGCGTGGATCGTCTGCCGCCAGCGCGGCGAGTACCTGACGCACGCTCGCCTCGTCGAAGGAGCCGAGTGGTTCGACTCGAGCCAGCCGCATGCCGTTCTCGGTGAGGGTGCCGGTCTTGTCCGCGCACACCACGTCGACGCGGGCCAGGCCCTCGATGGCGGGCAGCTCCTGCACCAGGCAGTTGCGTTTGCCCAGGCGCACCACACCGACCGCGAAGGCGATGGAGGTCATCAGCACCAAGCCCTCGGGGACCATCGGGACCAGGGCCGCGACCATGCCGGTCACCGCTGGACGCCACGACTCGCCGCTGGAGACGAGTTGGTTGTAGATGCTGAGCAGGCCCGCCGGAATGAGCAGGTAGGTGATGAATTTCAGGATCTTGTCGATACCCGAGCGCAGTTCCGAGTGCACCAGGGTGAACTTGCTGGCTTCTTCGGCCAGCTTGGCGGCGTAGGCGTCCTTGCCGACCTTCGTGGCACGGTAGGCGCCCGAGCCCGACACCACGAAGCTGCCCGACATCACCGGGGCGCCGACGCCCTTGTCGATCGGGTCGGCCTCGCCGGTGAGCAGCGACTCGTCCACCTCGAGGGCGGCGGCCTCGGTCACCTCGCCGTCGACCACGATCTGGTCGCCGGGGCCGAGCTCGATCAGGTCGTCGAGCACCACCTCGCCCGGCGCGATCTCCTTGGCGACACCGTCGCGACGCACGGTCGGCATGGCCTGGCCGACGATGGCCAGCTGGTCGAGTGTGCGTTTGGCGCGCACCTCCTGGATGATGCCGATCGCGCTGTTGGCCACGATGAGCAGCCCGAACATGCCGTCGATGATCGAGCCGGTCGACAGCACGAGCAGGAAGAGCACACCGAGGATGGCGTTGATGCGGGTGAATACGTTCGCGCGAACGATCTCGCCGACCGACCGGCTCGCCCGCGCGGGCACGTCGTTGGTCTGACCGTCACGGCGCCGCTGTTCGACCTCTGTTGCGCTGAGCCCGGTGGCGGGCTCCCGCACGGATATGGACATGCTCGACAGGCTACGTCAGTCGTAACATGGGATGAATGCAGCCAAGAACGTCCCCGCCCGGTGTCGTCTTCGGGACGGGGGCGTATCTGATCTGGGGTCTGTTTCCGGCGTTCTTCGGGCTGCTCGCGTTCGCGTCGGCCGTGGAGGTGGTGGCGCAGCGGATCATCTGGACCCTGGTCGTCGTGGTGCTGGTGTTGCTGCTCAGCGGGCGACTGCGGGAGATGCGGGCAATCGACGCGCGGACCTGGCGGCTGGCTGCGGTCGCGTCGGCGGCGATCTCGATCAACTGGGGCGTCTACGTGTTCGGGGTGATCTCCGGGAACGTGGTTGAGTGCGCGCTCGGGTACTTCATCAATCCGCTGGTGACGGTGGCGTTCGGGGTGGTTTTCTTCCGGGAACGGCTCACCCGGGCGCAGTGGGCCGCGCTCTCGCTCGGTGCGCTGGCGGTGGTCGTGCTCACCGTCGACTACGGCCGACCACCGGTGATCGCCCTGGTGCTGGCGTGTTCGTTCGCCACCTATGGCCTGGTGAAGAAGGTGATCCGGCTCGACGCGCTGCGCGGGATCGCCGCCGAGGGGATGGTCGCCGCCCCGTTCGCGCTGGTGTTCGTGATCGTCTTGCTGGCTACCGGGCGCAGTGAGTTCACTTCCAGCCCCGCGCATTTCGGCCTGATGATGGCCACCGGACCGGTCACGCTCATCCCGCTGCTGTTGTTCGCCGTCGCCGCCCAGCGCGTTCCCCTGTCGACCATGGGCATCCTCCAGTACCTCACCCCCGCCCTCCAGATGGCCTGGGGCGTCGCGGTGATGCACGAACCGATGCCGCCCTCCCGCTGGATCGGTTTCGCCCTCATCTGGACCGCGCTGGCCGTCTTCACCACCGACGCCCTCCGCCGAGCCCACCGCAACCGCCACCCCATTCCCCTGCCCACCGAACGCCTGGACGCCTGATCACCACGCTGTGGTGATCACTTGCCCAGAGCGACGACGGTGGCGCCTTCCCCGGAAGGCCCGCTTCCTCACGCGGCCGGTTGCCGCCACGGCGATGTGTGATCGAGCGTGGCGTGATGCGGCGCAGGCACAGCTCCTGGGGCCACTACTGCCATGGCAGCGGAAATCGGGAGGGGGTTGGATGATGAGGGCCGACCGAGCGGTGGGTAGGCGGTACGGTCGAGACGACGTGTCGCGGTGAAAGAGGTGGATGCTGTGCGGGATTCGGGTTTCGCGGATCGGGTGGCCGGGGTGCTGGTCGGGACGGCTGCCGGGGACGCGCTCGGGGCGGGATACGAGTTCACGAAACCGGGACCCGAAGTGGTGATCGACATGATCGGCGGTGGGCCCTTCGACTGGGCGCCGGGTGAGTGGACCGACGACACCTCGATGGCGTTGGTGGTCGCACAGGCCGCGGCACAAGGGCCCGGTATCGATCTGGACGCGGTGGCCGAGGGCTTCGTTCGCTGGTTCGACACCAGCCCGCCCGATATCGGGAACCAGACCAGGGCCGTGCTGTCGATCAGGCCGAGCTCCGCGCTGGACATGCAGGCGGCGGCGATGTCGCTGACCGGGCGGACCGGCGGGAACGGGTCGCTGATGCGCACAGCACCGGTGGCACTCGCCTACCTCGACGACGCGGCGGAATGCGTCGCGGCGGCCGGTCGGGTCGGCATGCTCACCCACTACGACGAGCAGGCGGTCGAAGCCTGCAAGATCTGGACGTACGCCATCCGGCACGCCGTACTGCACGCGAACTTCCACGGCGTGCGCGAATATGTCCGAGGCTCAGCGTATTCCGACTACTGGACCGCCCGCCTCGACGAGGCCGAGCACGGTACTCCCGCCGACTTCCCGAACAACGGCTGGGTCGTCCACGCCCTGCAGACCGCCTGGTGGGCCATCACCACCACCGACAGCTCGGCGCCGACGCACCTGCCCCGCGCCCTCGAGGCGTGCGTCCGCGCGGGCAACGACACCGACACCACCGCCGCCATCGCGGGCGGCCTCCTCGGCGCCCGCTGGGGCGCCTCCGCCGTCCCCGCCCGCTGGCGCGACATCCTCCACGGCTACCCCGGCCTGACCTCCCCCGACCTCCCCACCCTCGCCCATAAGATCACCACCACCTGAGACCCGCGAAGACGCGACGGCGCCCGGCGACGACCGCTTGTGCGCGCGGTCGCCCTTGGCGTCGCCGCGCGGAGCGTGGCCGCCCTGGACAAGCGATCACCACGCCGGGCGTCGGACCCGCATCGATCACTATCGGCCGTCCGAGCGGCGCACGGGCCCGCAGCCGACGATCGCCACACCATGGCGTGGCGACTTCGCCCGTATTCCAGCGTGTCCTCAGGGCTGGGCCGATTGGGCGAATGATCACCACGCTGTGGCGGCGGATTTCAGGACGATTTCCATCCACCCGAGCGTGGGGATCAGGTGTCCAGGACTACCAGGCGGTGATGACCGGGCCGGGAGTCCAGGTGCCCCACTCGGTGCGGGAGTCCACCGAGACCTCGGCGGGCGTGGCTGTCGTGTCCCGGGGCAGGTATTGCTCGAGGGAGCCCCAGTCCCTGTCCCAGTCGTTGTTCAGGTAGGTGGGAAGGGTGCGGGCGGTGAAGAGGAGTTGGGTCCAGCCGAGTGGGCCGCCGCCGTCGTGGCCCTGCCAGAGGTTGGTGATGGTGGCGGCGTTGCGGTCGGGGAGGATGCGGTATTCGGGGTGGGCGGCGACGCCGTTGTGGGTGGGGAGGTGGTTCTGGCACGGGAAGTGCAGGCCGACAGCCCAATCCAGGAGCACGGGGGTGTCGCGGCCGAGCAAGGCGTTCAGGGTGGTGGTCCGGGGCATGCGCGGCGGGGTCACGGCGAGCCACTGGTCGGGGCCGAGATCCTTGTCGGCGGCGACCAGGCGGACCGCCGTGGCGTCGGCGGGGAGCTGGTCGAGCGGGACGCGCAGGTTGCGCCAGATGGGCGCGGGGCCGATGTCGATCGGCATCACCTGACCGGTGACCCGCACCGTGCCGTCGGGCGCGGCGGTGCCGTATTCGACCGTCAGGTCCTGACCGGGGTGCACGATGCCGTCGGCGTCGACCGAACGGATCCGGCCCGCCACCGACACCGCGAGCAGCGGGCCGCGCGGACCCTCCGGCAGGCGGAACCAGCCGGTGGTCAGAGCGGCGGGTTCCTGTGCGCCTGCCCGGTAGCTGCCGAGTACGGGGGTGCCGGCCGGGTCGAGGCCGAACGGGAGCTGCAGCGAACCCTGGCGTGACTCCGAACCGGCCGAGGTGGTCGCGTCGCGTAGTTCGTCGGGGTCGTCGGAGACCGAATTCGCTTGGCCGGTGGTGGATTCCACCTCGTCGGAGGTGAGCACCGGAGCCACGCCGTCGGGGCGGAAACCGGTCGATTCGCCCGTCATGGTCGTGGTCATGTCACCGGCGAGCGGGGCGAGCATCGAGGCGTTGGCGTCGGTTTCGACGAGCACCTCGTCGGCCATCCCACAGCCACCCCCGAACGCCGCGTTCAGGTTCGAGCTCGCCACCGAGTACGCCGGGTACTGGGCGACGGCAGCCTTGGCGAACGACGCCACCTCGAACAGCACCATCATCGCGGCGGCCACCGCGAGCACGGGCACACCGCTGAGCCGCGTCGGCTTGGCCGCCGGGTTCGGATGGATGTGGAACCAGGCGGCGATCAGCAGCGCGAGCCCGGTGAGCCCGGCGAACACGGTGGACACGCCGAACCCGGCGGCCGTCGGCGGCTTGTCCCACCACGGCACACCCCAGGCCGACACGTACCAGTAGCCGTTGGCACCGACGAAGGTCACCGCGAGCGCGAAGAACACCGCGGCGGCGAACAGCGCCCGGTTCCGCAACGGCCGCAGCACCTGCGAGCTCACGGCGACCGCGGTGACAGCGGCGACGCAGGTAGCGAGCCCGGCGAACACACCGAACTGATGTGTCCACTTGGTCGGCGAGAACATCATCAGCACCATGGCGGCGAGGGTGATGCCGAGCAGGCGCCGGGTGGGGCCCACGGCGGTGCCGGGGATGTGACCGCCGCGCCGCAGCATGGTCGCCGCGCACACGACGAGGCCGAGCAGCATGACGAACACCCCGAAGCGGCGGGTGAGCCAGCCGTCGGCATTGATCTGCAACAGGAACTGGTAGCGCAAGAACTCGTAGAACCAGGATTCGTGCGGCCCGATCTTCTCGTGCACGGCGAACATCTCGCGCACACCGGCCAGGGTGCGGTCGGCGAAGACGACGGTGAGCACGACAACGCCCGCCGCGAGGATCGGCAGCAGCTGCGACAGGTAGCCGACCGTCTTCGCGCGGCGCACGATCACCGCCGTCATGGTGCGCGCACCGGCCACCAACGCGCCGAGGCAGATCAGTCCCGACGGCGCACCGGTGAGGGTGAACGCGGCCACGATCACCGCCACCGCGTACGGCAGCAACCGCCGCGTGGCGATGGCCCGCTCCACCGACACCCAGGTGACCAGAACACCGAGGGCGACAACGAATTCCGCGCGCAAGCCGTTGTTGTAGGGCAGCCAGAACGCGAGGAAAACCAGCGCCGCGGTCCAGGTGACGAGCTCGCTGTGCCGCAACGCGACACCGAGGCGCGGCAGCACCTCGCGGCTGATCAACCACCAGGTGAGCACACCGGCGAGCAGCGCGGGCAGGCGGACGAGCGGGCTGACGGTGGAGAGGTGGGTGAGCCAGCCGATGATGTCGGTGTAGGGGGTGTAGAACGGACCCTCGTCGACGCTGAACCAGCGGTAGTAGTTCGACATGTTGCCCGAACTGCGCGCGCCCCTGGCCATCCCGAGGATGTATCCGTCGTCGGAGGTGTTGGCGCCGATGAAGTGCCACACCCCGAGCACCGCGAACACCAGCCAGTCGACCGGGCGCAGCCGCCACCAGCGCTGCGGCAGGAACCGGCGCGCCGACCGGCCGTCGGCGGCGTCGAGCCGGTGCAGCGCGAACAGGGCGACCAGCGTCGCCAGCACGCACAGCGCGATCACCGCGAGCTTGGGCCAGGTGGGTGAGGTGATGTAGCGCGAATCGACGTCGACGCGCACGGCGAGGTCGGCGGGTGCGGTGCCGGTGAGCTCGCTGAACACCCCGACCACCTGCGGTCGGAGATCACCGGCGAGGGTGGCCCCCTCCCCGAGTCCCGTTGTGGTGACCGTCGATCCGGTCGGCGACAGGGTGACGGTGAGCGCGCACGACCGGTCGAGCACCTCGGCCAGCGGCGCGGTCCACACCAGCATCGAGCGCGACACCACGTCGACCCGGCCGGGGCGCTCGGGGGTATCGGCGACGACCTTGACGACGAAGCCGTACTTCTCCATGTCGGCCGATTGCCTCGGCACGGTGGACACGACCACCCCGCCGGTCGCCGCGACCGAACTCGGGGCCGTACACGGCACCGTCGCCGTCAGCGCGGCCGGGGCGTAGGCCACCAGCGGTGCCTCGACCGAAGCGGGCGAGCCCTGCTGCGGCCAGGACACGCTCGCGGCGTCGACGCGGACCGGGAGGAAGGGGATGGCCGCGGCACTGAGCACCGCGATCAGCCCGGCGACGATCGCCACGGCCCGGGCCCAGCCGGGCGAACCCGGTCGCACCGGCTCCGAAACACCCTTGGGCGGATGCCCCTGCCGCACGATCGTCTCAACCACGGGGCCTGATCCTATCGGCGCGTCGTCACGCGCCCCCGCCGCCCCGGTGTGCGGTCGTCACCGCGGCGCCGACGTCAGGCGCAGGCGGTCGACTGCTGACCGAGGTTCGTCAGCATCGTGCAGGCCCACGCCTTCTGCACCTTCCACTTGCCGCCGTCGGCGACGAACGGCACATCGACCACGTTCGTCTGCCCGTTGACCGTGAAGTTCGCCTTCGCGTTCACGCTGTCACCGAACGAGGTCACCTCCGTGACCTGCACCTGGGCACCGGCGTCGTGGGCCGCGACCGCGAGCCGGTTCGGCAGCTCGGGGTCGGCTTCCCCACCCTGCACGAAGTCCAGCTTCTGCTCGTTGGGCACCGACGGATCGAGTGCGGTGTTGAGCTGGGCGTTGAGCTCCTCGACCGTCGGGACGGGCGGCAGCGCGGCGGCGGTCGTGGTGGTGGCCTTGGCGCTGGTGGTCGTCTTGGCGGCGGGCTTGTCTTCGGTGCACGCGCTCAGCCCGAGTGCCGTGATCACGGCCAGACCTGCGATCGCGACACGGCCGATCCTGCGAGGGGTCAACTGCTCGTCCTTTGTGTTCGAGGGGCGGGCTGCCGGGCCCGCACCGCTCAGTCGAGGCTGGCGAGCGGGTCGGCGCGCGACAGTCCCGATTCGTCGGCAGGAAAGGTACGCGCCGGGCCGGGACCTGTCGAACTGGTCTCGAACCGCACGGTCACCACGCCGTAGCCCGCGCCCTGTACCCACCCGTGCCCGAACTCCGGGTGACGCACATCCATCCCCGGAAGCCACTGCCCCACAGGAAGTTCCGGCTGTTCGACCACCGGCTCGGGCGCATCGACGGCATCGGTGTCGATATCGGCGGGCATGGCCTGATCGAGTTCGGGGAACAGCGATTCCTGGCGGACCATGGTGAGCCCGCCGTAACCCACCCCGACCAACCGGATGGGCCCGAGCTCGGTGGGGTCGATGGCCGAGCGTTGCGCGGCCGCCGACAGCGTGCTCAGTTCGGTGGTGGCGTAGGGCAGCGTGAACGAGCGGGTCACGATGCTCATGTCGGACTTCTTGAGTTTGAGGACGACGGTGCGCGCGGCGCGACCGTCGCGTTCGAGGCGGCGGTGCGCCGAGGCGGCCATGGCGGTGATCGCGGGGCGCAGGTCGGCGAGGGTGACGATGTCGCGTTCGTAGGTGTTCTCGGCGCTGATCTGCTTGGCTTCGGCGCGTTCGGCCACCGGCCGGTCGTCGATTCCGCGCGCCAGCCGGTGCAGTGCCGACCCGACGCTGCCGCCGAGGATCGAGGCGGCCTCGGCTTCCGGCAGCGCGGCGAACGCGCCGACGGTCTCGATACCGAGGCCACGTAATCGCGATTCGGCGACCGGACCGATGCCCCACAGTTTGCGCACCGGCAATCCGGCCAGCAGCGCGTGCTGCTCGGCGGGCGAGATCACCCGCATCCCGTCGGGTTTCGCCAGGCCGGAGCCGATCTTGGCGAGCTGTTTGCCGGTGCCCGCCCCGATGGAGGCGGTCAGACCCGTCCGTGCCAGGACCAGCGCGCGCAACATCGCGCAGTACTCCTCGACCCGGGCCACGCTTGCCCCGGCGAGTTCGGCCGGTTCGGCGAACGCCTCGTCGAACGACAGGGTCTCCAGCACCGGAACCCGGCTGCGCAGCGCGTCGAACACCCGCCCGCTCAGCACCGAATACACGGCCCCGCGGGGCGGAACGACCACCGCCGACACCCCGACGAGCCGCCGTGCCTGGTGCATGGGCATGGCCGAGCGCGCGCCGAACACCCGCGCTTCGTAGCTGGCGCCCGCCACCACCCCTCGCTGACCGATACCACCCACGAGCACCGGCCTGCCGCGCAGGGTGGGCCGGGTGAGTTGTTCCGCCGAGGCGAAGAAGGCGTCCATATCGATGTGCAGCACCCACCGACGTGCGGTGACCGCCGCATCGGGCCTGGCCTCGGCCGGGACATGGGTGCTCACGAGCGCAATGTACGCGCCCGCACCGACACGTCTGCGACACCCGGCCGGAACGCTCGGCACCGGACAGGCACGCCCGGATGTGTGATGATCGGGTGATGAAGATCCGTAAGGCTGTCATCCCGGCCGCGGGAATCGGCTCCCGGCTGCTGCCGCTCACCAAGGCCACGCCGAAGGAGATGCTGCCGGTCGGCGACAAACCCGTCATCGAGCACACGGTGCGTGAACTGGTCGCTTCCGGCATCACCGACATCACCATCGTGGTGACCAGCGGTAAGTCCCTGATCCAGGACCATTTCCGGCCGAACCCGGCGCTGGTCGCCCAATTGCGCGCCGACGGCAAGTCCGCCTACGCCGACGCGGTGGAGGAGGTCGGTGAGCTATCGCGCGAGGGCCACATCACCTACCTCGACCAGCACGGCCCGTACGGCAACGGCACCCCGGTGCTCAATGCCGCCCGCCACCTGGGCGACGAGCCGATGCTGGTGCTCTGGCCCGACGACGTGTTCGTGGCCGAGGTTCCGCGCGCCCAGCAGCTCATCAAGGCCTACGAGTCCACCGGCTGCCCGGTGTTGGCCCTGATGCCGATGGAACCGGGCGAGTCGCAGCGCTACGGCGTGCCGGTGGTGCGGGAGGACCTCGACGACGGGTTGCTGCGCATCTCCGGATTGATGGAGAAGCCCAAGCCGGAGGACGCGCCGTCGGCGTACGCGGCCATCGGCGGGTACGTGGTGACCCCGGGCATCATCGACGAGCTGCAGTTGCAGACCGACAACTGGTACACCCATCGCACCGGCGAGGTGTACCTGACCGACGCGATCAACAAGTACGCCGCCGAGCACGCGGTGTACGGGCAGGTGATCCAGGGTCGCTGGTACGACACCGGCAACCCGGCCGACTACCTCGTTGCCCAGTTCGCCTCGGCGCTGGCACATCCCGAGTACGGCCCGCTGCTGCGCCAGCTGGTGGACTAGCGGTTCGCCCGCGCCGCCCGCACGCGGCGCGGGGTCAGCACCGTTTGTCCGCGAGCACGAGGTTCGTCGCGATCGTCGCGACGAATCCGAACAGTAGGCGCCGCAGAACTTTTCGCCGCACAGGTGGACTCCCCTCGTCCCGGCGACGGGTCGCCGACTGGTCGGTTACCGGGCGGCACACCACCGATCACGGTGCGGCACCCGCTGATCCGGCGCCGCGGCGGTAGTGGGTTTCCACTCCCGCCGCGACACCGTTTCCACAGGACACTCATCACGAACCGTCGCTGTCACCTCAGCGTGTTCCATGCGCATGAGCGGCAGCACCCTCGATTCTGCCCGACGAACGGCCGGAAAGTCGTGATTTCAGCAACTTTCCAGCACAATCGCGCGTCGACAGCGTCAGCGGTCGCCGACCGAGCCCGCACTCAGGCCTTGGTGAGCGACACCTTCACCCCGCCGGTGATTTCCGGGGCGTCCGCGTCGAGCGCACCGAAAGTCAGTGTGGTGGCGAGGATTTCACCCGCGATGAGGTCGCGGTGGGTGTCGGCCCACTCGGCTCGTTCGGCGGGCACGTCCAGCACCACGGTGATGCGGTCGGACACGTCCAAACCTTGCGACTTGCGGGTCTCCTGCAGGTCGCGGATGAGGTCGCGAGCCCAGCCCTCGGCTTCCAGCTCCTCGGTGACCACCGAATTCAGCACCACCAGACCGGCATTGCCGGGCAGGGCTGCCGTCGACTCGGGTTCGGCGGCGACCAGGCGCTGGGTGTACTCCTCCGGCAGCAGCGTGATCCCGGCGGCGGTGACCACACCGTCGGCCGATTCCGACCACTCCCCCGCCTTCACGGCCTTGATCACCGTCTGCACCTGCTTGCCGAGGCGCGGACCGGCGGCGCGGGCGTTGACGGCCAGCTCGAAACGGCCGTGCGCGGCGACGTCAGTGGTCAGATCGACCTTCTTGACGTTGACCTCGTCGGCGATCAGCT
This sequence comes from Nocardia caishijiensis NBRC 108228, assembly GCF_001612825.1. Lineage (GTDB taxonomy): Bacteria > Actinomycetota > Actinomycetes > Mycobacteriales > Mycobacteriaceae > Nocardia > Nocardia caishijiensis. The sequence continues at coordinate 73,022 of NZ_BDBE01000038.1, forward strand.
CGGTGAACGGGGCGAGCCGTTCGGCGTCGCCCGCCGCGATGGTGACCTCGGCCAGCGGCAGGCGCACCCGCAGGTTCTTGGCCTTGCGCAGACTCAGCACGGTGGAACACACCACGCGCACCTCGTCCATGGCCGCGACCAGTTCGGCATCGTGCGGCAGCTCGGACTCGGCGGGCCAGTCGGCCAGGTGCACGGAGCGTTCCCCGGTGAGACCGCGCCAGATCACCTCGCTGATCAGCGGCAGCAGCGGCGCCGCCAACCGGGTGACCACCTCGAGCACCGTGTGCAGGGTGTCCACCGCATCGCGGTCCTCGGACCAGAAGCGCGAACGTGACCGGCGCACATACCAATTGGTGAGCGCGTCGGCGAACGAGCGCAGCTCGTCGCAGGCACCGGCGATGTCGTAGGTCTCGAGCGCCTCGGTCATCACGTCGCGGGTCACCGCGAGCTTGGCCAGGATGTAGCGGTCGAGCACGTTCGGCGAATCCGTGCGCCACACACCGGGCTTCGAAGCGTAGAGCTGCAGGAAGGTCCACGCGTTCCACAGCGGGCGCAGCGCGTGGCTCACGCCTTCGCGGATGCCGCGCTCGGTGACGATGAGGTTGCCGCCGCGCAGGATCGGCGAGCTCATCAGGAACCAGCGCATCGCGTCGGAGCCGTCGCGGTCGAAGACCTCGTTGACGTCGGGGTAGTTGCCCTTGGACTTCGACATCTTCAGGCCGTCGTCACCGAGCACGATGCCGTGCGCGGCAACGGTTTTGAACGCGGGCGAGTCGAAGAGCGCGGTCGCGAGTACGTGCAGGGTGTAGAACCAGCCACGGGTCTGCCCGTTGTACTCGACGATGAAGTCGCCGGGGAAGTGGCTGTCGAACCACTCCTTGTTCTCGAACGGGTAGTGCACCTGGGCGAACGGCATCGAACCCGACTCGAACCAGCAGTCGAGCACCTCGGGAACCCGGCGCATGGTCGACTTCCCGGTCGGGTCGTCGGGGTTGGGCCGGGTGAGATCGTCGATGCCGGGGCGGTGCAGGTCTTGCAGGCGCACACCGAAGTCGCGCTCGAGTTCGTCGAGCGAACCGTAGACGTCCACGCGCGGGTGGGCCGGGTCGTCGGACACCCACACCGGGATGGGGCTGCCCCAGTAACGGTTACGGCTGATGTTCCAGTCGCGCGCGCCCTCGAGCCACTTGCCGAACTGGCCGTCGCGGATGTGCTCGGGCACCCACGTGATGTGCTTGTTCAGCTCCACCATCCGGTCGCGGAACTGGTTGACCGCGACGAACCAGGACGGCACGGCCATGTAGATCAGCGGCTGACCCGAACGCCAGCTGTGCGGGTAGGAGTGCTCGATCGTCTCGTGCCGAAGGAGTTTTCCGGCGGCCTTGAGGTCCTTGATGATCACCGGGTTGGCGTCGAAGACCATCAGGCCCTCGTACGGCGGCACCATCGAGGTGAACTTGCCCGCCGGGTCGAGCGGCTGCACGATCTCGATGCCGTTGGCCGAGGCCACGTCCATGTCCTCCTCACCGAAAGCCGGTGCGAGGTGGACGATTCCGGTACCGGAGTCGGTGGTGACGTAGTCGGCGGTGAGCACGCGGTGCGCGTTCGGGTGACCGAGGAAGAAGTCGAACGGCGGGGCGTAGGACAGGTCGGCCAGGGCCGCGCCGTCGTACTCGCCGAGCACCGTCGGCTCCTCACCGAACTCGCGGGCGTAGTGCGACACCCGTTCGGCGGCCAGCACGTAGCGCTTGCCGTCGGTGGCCCGCACGTGCACGTAGCGCACGTCGGGGTGCACGGCGATCGCCAGGTTGGACGGCAGCGTCCACGGGGTGGTGGTCCAGATCAGGGCGTTGGCGCCGTCGAGGGCGGCCAGCGGGTGCTCGGCGGGCACCGACAGCACCATGTCGACGGTGACCGCCGGGTCCTGGCGCATCTTGTACGCGTCGTCGAGGCGGGTCTCCTGGTTCGACAGCGGCGTCTGCTCGTACCAGCTGTAGGGCAACACGCGGAAGCCCTGGTAGATCAGCCCCTTGTCGTAGAGGGACTTGAACGCCCACATCACCGACTCCATGAAGTCGAGATCGAGGGTCTTGTAGTCGTTGTCGAAGTCGACCCAGCGCGCCTGGCGGGTGACGTACTCGCGCCACTCGTTGGTGTAGCGCAGCACCGAGGACTTACAGGCGGCGTTGAACTCGGCCAGTCCCATCGCGTCGATCTGCGACTTGTCGGTGATGCCGAGCTGCTTCTCGGCCTCGATCTCGGCGGGCAGGCCGTGGGTGTCCCACCCGAAGCGGCGGTCCACCTTCTTGCCGCGCATGGTCTGGAAGCGCGGGACCAGGTCTTTGACGTAGCCGGTGAGCAGGTGACCGTAGTGCGGCAGACCGTTGGCGAAGGGGGGGCCGTCGTAGAAGACGAACTCGGCCTCGCCGTCGCGGTTGGCGATGCTGGCGCGGAAGGTGTCGTCGGCTGCCCAGTAGTCGAGAACCTTGGTTTCGAGTTCCGGGAACGTCGCGCCGGAACCGGCACCGAATTCGACCCGGGGGTACGCGCCACCGGTGGTTGTCTCGTCCGCCATTGCGGAATGCTCCTCGTGCCGCCGCGCCGCTGGCGCGAATCCGTGGCACGGGGACGATGCCGACGCAGGTGCGCCGAAACCGCGGTACCACCCCGTTTGCCCGCGTCGGGAACGCACGCGAGCCTCTCGTTGCGAGCTGTGACGGGCTCACCCGTTCGGTTCTACTGAGCGCTGCGCGCCGTTCTTCCGAAGACTCCCCGGTGATGGCCGGATCATTGCCGTGTATCAGTCGATTCTAACCGGGCCCGTCCAGCCCTTTTTCCGCACGGTCAGTCCTTGCGGGCGTGCCTCCCCGGCGGAACCGGGTCGTTCTCGGGTCGCCCACCGGCCAGCGCGCTCACCAGCAGGGTGCCCGCGCCGACGACGCAGATCAGGATGCAGCCCCACGCCCACGCCACCGAGCCGGTGGCAAGTGCCGCCACGAGCAGTCCGAAGCCGATCGCGGCCAGAACGAGCGTCAAGACGAGCATGCTGACTCCCAAGCAACCGAGCAGCCCGCCGAACTGTGCGTTCGGCGAATCACGCGACGCGCTGCGCCGCGCGACCCGCGTTCCAGTTTACTTGGCGCCCTTGGCGAAGGAGGAGGCCGGAGCCAAACTGTTGGACGATCCGTTGGTGTCACCCGCGAACTCGCCGCCGTCGACCGGAACGGCCGAGCCACGGTTCTCCAGCTCCTCGAGCTGCGACTCCAGGTAGGACTTCAGGCGCACGCGGTACTCGCGCTCGAAGGTCTTGAGCTGCTCGATCCGGCTTTCCAGCACCGTACGCTGCTGGGTGATGGTCGCCATGATCTCGGCGTGCTGACGCTCGGCGTCGGCGGTGAGCGCCTCGGCCTTGTCCTTGGCCTGGCGGATCTGGGTGTCGGAGCGGTTCTGCGCGTCGGCGAGCATCGCGTCGGACTTCTGCCGGGCGTCGGCGATCATCGCCTCGGAGCGGGTGCGGGCGTCGCCGACCAGACGCTCGGAGTTTGCCCGGGCGTTCGACAGCAGGCTCTCGGCCTCGGTCTTGGCGTCGGTGGTGAGGCGGTCGGCCATCTCCTGCGCCAGGGTGAGGACCTTCGCGGCCTGCATGTTGGCGTCGGGACCCGAGTTGTCGCGGGCGGGCGCGGCCACCGGCATCGGCGCGGGCGGCGCCGCCGGGACCGGCGCCGGAATAGGTTCTGGTGCGGGCGGCGGTGCCTGTTGGACCGGGGCCTTCACGGCGGCGACCGGGGCCGGGCCTCGGTTCTTCTTGGCATCGGCTAGCTCGGTGTCGAGCTCGGCGACCCGCTGGCGGAGGTCGGCGTTCTCCTCGATCAGGCGCGAGAGCTCCTGCTCGACGAGATCCAGGAAGGCATCGACCTCGTCCTCGTTGTAGCCGCGCTTACCGATCGGCGGTTTGCTGAACGCGACGTTGTGCACATCGGCGGGAGTCAGCGGCATCGAAGGATCCCTTCACGCGGTCTTTGGAGAACTAGCAAGCGGTCTTCTCGACACATTGTGTCACACGGAGGTCACGGGCTGCCCGAGCCTACCCACGATGGACATCAGGATGAACACCACGAAGAGCAGAACCATGATCGACAGATCGAGCCGGATACCGCCCAGATTCACGGGAGGTATCAAGCGCCGCAACAGTTTCACGGGCGGATCGGTGACGGTGAAGATGAACTCCAGCACGATCACCACCACACCGGTCGGGCGCCAGTCGCGCGCGAAACTGCGGATGAACTCCACGATCACCCGGCTGATCAACAACAGCCAGAAGATGAAAAGCACGAGGTACAGAACCGCGAACAGGGCCACGGGTTCACTCTGCCGCAAAACCGGCGACGTGCAAAATGGCCGCGCCGCGCAGTGCGCGGGCGGCCATCACAGCATTTCCCGAGTTGTCGCTATTTCTGGTTGTAGAAGCCGTTTTCGGCGATCCGGCGCCGTTCCTCGGCCGATACGTCGACGTCGGCCGGTGAGAGCAGGAACACCTTCGTGGCCACCTTGTCGAACGAGCCACGCAGCGCGAAGGCCAGACCGGCCGCGAAATCGACCAGCCGCTTGGCATCGGCGTTGCTCAGGTCGACCAGGTCCATGATGACCGGGTTGCCCTCGCGGAAACGCTCACCGATGATCCTGGCCTCGCTGTAGTCGCGCGGACGCAGCGTGGTGATCTTGGACAAGGGACCTCCGTCCTCGAAGATCCCGGGCCGCCGCACGGGCGCGGGCTCGGGGCGCAAACGCTCCTCCAACCTGCGCTCCTCGGCGTCGGGATCGACCGCGAGCGCGCCACGGGTCGAGCCGCGCATCCCCGGCGCGACCCCGCCCGCCCGGAACGTCCGGCCCGACGAGGGCGCCGTCTCGATCCTGGTCGGGCGCCGCGGCGGTTCGTAGCGGTCCTCGGCGTAGGCGTCGTCGACGTAGTCGTCGCGACGCGCCTGATAAGCCGGCTTGTAGGCAGGCTGAGGGAAGTCGTCGGCCTCGTCGCCGAAACGCTCGGAGCCGTAACGATCTTCGGCGTAGCGGTCGTAGCTGCGCGGGCGAGTACGGCCGCCACGCTCCTCGGGACCACGTGAGGCGTGATCGTCGACGTAGTCGTCTTCGTACTCATCGAGCGGAACCATGCCGAAGTACGCCTTGAACTTGTGCAGCGTGCTCATCTTGGACGACCTTCCTTCGGCCCCGGTGGCGGCCGGGTGTTGAAGTTCTTGCTCAGCGCCTCGTCGGCCAATCGTATGTGTCGAATGTGACTGATGAGGTTTCTTTGCTACGCCGAGGTTATCGGTCGGGCGCCCATCAAGGCGGTACCGACACGCACACACGTCGAACCGTGTTCGACCGCGATCTCCAAATCACCCGACATACCTGCGGAAAGTTCGGTGGCGTCGGCGTGTTGCGAGAGCAGCGAAGTGTGCAAAGTCGCAAGCTTCGCAAAGGACGCATCACTGTCGGCGTCAAGGGGTGGAATCGCCATCAGACCGGCCAGATGCAGTCCGGGAGCCTTCGCTACGAGGTCGGCCAGAGCGGGCAGATCTGCCGGTTCGACACCCCCGCGTCCGGGGTCCGCGTCCAGGCTCACCTGCAGCAGGACACGCAGGGGCGCGGTACGCTCACCGGCTGCCTGTGCGTCGGTCACCGCCCGGTCCAGCGCGTTTGCCAGCCGTTCGCTGTCGACCGAGTGCACGGTGTGTGCCCAGCGGGCCACCGCGCGGGCCTTGTTGCGTTGCAGTCGCCCGATCATGTGCCACTCGACGTCGGGGTAGGCCAGTTCGGCGACCTTGGCCGAGGCCTCCTGTTCACGCGACTCGCCGAACTCGCGCCTGCCGAGGCGGTAGAGGATGTCGACATCGGCGGCCGGGAAGAATTTGGTCACCGGGAGCAGCCGTACCGAGCCCACCGGGCGGCCCGCGGCGGCCACAGCGGCGTCGAGACGCGCGAGCAGCCCGTCGAGGCGGGTCGAGAGTTCGGTCGTGCGATCGGTGCCGGTCGAGGTCTCCTTGGTCATGCGGCCGCCCCTCGCCGGGTGGTGCGCTGCGGGCTCATGCGGTGGGGTCCATCCAGATCACGCCCGCGATGCGGCCGGTCGGGGCGCCACGCCGGTGACTGAACAGGGTCTTGTCCTCGATCGTGCAGCGTGGGTCGAGGGCGATGCCGCCCACGCCCGCCTCGGTGAGCTGCCTGCTGATGCCCGCGCGCAGATCGAGGCCGGGGGTCTTGCGGACGGTGGTGGTGGCGCTGCCGGGTAGGTGGGCCTCCACGTCGGCGCGCATGGCGGCGGGCACTTCGTACTGGCGGCCCGAGGCGGCCGGGCCGAGGAACGCGCCGATGCGCTCCATGCGCGCACCCACGGAGACCATCGCCTCGAGCACCCGGGGCACGATACCGATGCGGGCGCCGATGCGGCCCGCGTGCACGGCGGCGATGACGCCCGCTTCGTCGTCGGACAACAGGACCGGGACACAGTCGGCGGTGAGGACGACCAGCGCGAGGCCGGGCACGGTGGTGACCAGCGCGTCGGTGACCGGCACCGGTTCGGCGCGCGGGCCGTCGACGATTTCCACGTTGCGGCCGTGCACCTGCTCCATCCACACCAGCCGGTCGGGGGTGAGCCCGATGCCCTCGGCCAGGCGGATCCGGTTGCGGCGCACGGCCTCCGGATCGTCACCGACGTGGTCGCCCAGGTTGAACGAGTCGTACGGGGCGACGGAGTAGCCACCGGCGCGGGTGGTGGTCACCCGGCGAACGGTCACGGTGGGGGGTGCGGAAGTCATGGTTCGAGGGTAGTGCGGTCAGCGGGTCGAACGGCACGCGTGCGGGGTGACGTCGGTCAACCCGACGGGCGGTGTTCCGCCTGCGGCGCTCGCGTCGCCACGGTCGAGGCCACATCTCGACCTCCGCGCACGCGTGAACGACACGTGGCGTCGTGCCGGACCGACGACACGAAAACGCCCGAACTCCCCTGGGAGCTCGGGCGCTGATGTGCGCTGCTATCGGCGCATGAAGATCGGCACGTTGATGTCGTCGTCATCGTCGCCGTCGTCGTCCCGCTGGTCGGGATTGTTGACGCGGTTGAGAGCGGCCTCGGTGACCCGCTGGCGCTCCGACTCCCGGTACCGCTCGGTGTCACGGTAGTTCGGCGCCGCGGCCCGTCCGCTCGACATGCCCGCGGTCGCGGGCTCGGTGGGCCGGGCCGGTGCCTCGGTGCTGCGGCTCTGCCCCACCTCACCCGCGCGGCCGGAGCCGATCGGGTTCGTGGAGGACCGGCCGGTCTGCATGGTGTTCTCGACCGCGCGCCGGGAGGGGCCGCCGCCGTCGAAACCGGCGGCGATCACGGTGACGCGCACCTCGTCACCGAGCGAATCGTCGATGACCGTACCGAAGATGATGTTGGCCTCGATGTGGGCGGCCTCCTGCACCAGTGAAGCGGCCTCGTTGATCTCGAACAGGCCGAGATCGGAACCACCCGCGATCGAGAGCAGCACGCCGTGCGCGCCGTCCATCGACGCCTCGAGCAGCGGCGAGTTGATCGCCGTCTCGGCCGCTTTCACCGAGCGACCCTCACCGCGCGCCGAACCGATGCCCATGAGCGCCGAACCGGCGCCCGACATCACGCTCTTCACGTCGGCGAAGTCGACGTTGATGAGGCCGGGGGTCGTGATCAGGTCGGTGATGCCCTGCACACCGTTGAGCAGCACCTCGTCGGCGGAGCGGAACGCGTCCATCAGGCTCACGGCCGCGTCGCCCAGCTGCAGCAGCCGGTCGTTGGGGATGACGATCAGGGTGTCGCACGACTCGCGAAGCAGGTTGATCCCCACCTCGGCCTGGTTCCCGCGCCGTTTGCCCTCGAAGGAGAACGGTCGGGTGACGACGCCGATGGTGAGGGCGCCGAGCTTGCGGGCGATGCTGGCGACGACGGGGGCGCCACCGGTTCCGGTGCCACCACCCTCACCGGCGGTGACGAAGACCATGTCGGCGCCCTTGAGCACCTCTTCGATCTCGTCCTTGTGGTCTTCGGCCGCTTTGCGGCCGACTTCCGGATCGGCTCCGGCGCCGAGTCCTCGGGTGAGTTCCCGGCCGACATCGAGCTTCACATCGGCGTCGCTCATCAGCAGGGCCTGTGCGTCGGTATTGACCGCGATGAACTCGACTCCCTTGAGTCCCTGTTCGATCATCCGGTTGACGGCGTTCACGCCGCCGCCGCCGATACCGACGACCTTGATCACGGCAAGGTAGTTGTGCGGGGGCGTCATGGGCTCTCGCCTTCCTTCGATCTAAAACCCTCAACCTCAACCATAGGGTTGGCGTTATGTCAAGTATCCGACTGCTGCGGAACGCTATTCGCAGCCACCGCGATCCCGGCGCAGGCGCGCCGAAGTTTCGCTCACTTTACCGTGACCAGATTCGGACTCGAAACGTCGAACACGGTGCCTTCCCGGGTGAGCAGCGGCATTACGACGGCAGCCTTGCGCTCCCCGTCGCCCGTGCCGCCCCACACTACCTTTCTTCCGTCGCGCAGGTTCAGCGAGACATCCGAAATGGACCGTGCGACAACCTCACCCACCTGGACCGACAGCGCGGGCGGCAGCGTGACCAGCACCGCGACGGCCGCGCGGATCGCGTCCGGCCCCGACAACGGGCCCTCGGTGACCAATTTCGGCACGCCGATGGGTGGTGCGGCCTCGATCGCGAATTCCACACTCTCGGCGTCGATCAGGTGCGCCCCGTCGGGAGCGTCCAGGTACACCACCGGAGTTCGTTCGACGACCGTCACCAGCACCGTCGACGGGAACTTCCGCTGCACCCGCACCGAGCGCACCTCCGGGATCGCCGCCACACGACCCGCCATCTCGGTGGTATCGATGCGCAACATCGAACGCCCGTCCGGGATTTCGAGCCGGTCGCGGACCTGCTGCTCGGGTACGGCGGTCAGGCCGTCGATCCGCACGGTCCGCACCGACAACGCCGGGGTGAACCACGCGAGCACCGCGAGCACGGTGACGACGATCAGCCCGACCGCGGTCCAGAGTCGGTAGCCGTGCCACCCGCGCGCGGCGGGCATCGGCAATCTCACCGGCCACCCTGCTGCGGACGCGCCCGCAAGCCGTCGAGGATCTGACTGCCGAGCATGGTGACATCGCCCGCGCCCATGGTGATCACGACGTCACCGGGTTGCGCGAGCGCCGCGACCTGGCGGCCGACCTTCGACATATCGGGTTGGTAGTGCACGGGTTCGGTCACCGCCTGGGCGACCAGCGCGCCGTTCACACCGGGCAACGGTTCCTCGCGGGCACCGTAGACGTCGAGCACGACCACCTCGTCGGCCAGGCTCAGCGCCGCGCCGAACTCGGTCGCGAAAGTGGCCGTGCGGCTGTAGAGGTGCGGCTGGAAGACCACGATCACCCGGCCGCGTTCGGTGCGCGCGCCGTCACGCGCCTCCTGCGCGACGAGCTGGGCCGCGGCCTCGAGCACGGCCCGCACCTCGGTGGGATGGTGGGCGTAGTCGTCGAAGACGCGCACACCGTTCTCGCGCCCGGTGAACTGGAACCGGCGGTGCACGCCACCGAAACCTTCCAGCCCCTGCACGATCTCGTCGACGTCGGCGCCCGTCGCCCGGGCCGCGAGCAGCGCGGCGAGGGCGTTGAGGGCCATGTGTCTGCCCGGCACCGACAGGCGAACCGTGCGCGGCGTCGTCTCACCGCCGAGCTGGAACTCGACGATGCCGCCGACATCGCGCGGCTGCCAGCCCAGCAGCCGGGCGCCGACGGGCACCGGTGCGTCGGTCAGGTCACCGGAGCCGTAGCCGAGCACCTGCACGCCGCGCTCGGTGAGCCGGGGCGCGACCCGTTCGGCCAGGGCGAGCGAGCCGGGATCGTCGAGGCAGACCACCAGCAGGCCGCCGGGGGCGAGCCGGTCGGCGAAATCGTCGAAGACCTGGATGTAGGCCTCGTCGGTGCCGAAGTAGTCGAGGTGGTCGGATTCGATGTTGGTGACCACGGCGACGTCGGGGTCGTACTGCAGCAGCGAACCGTCGGATTCGTCGGCCTCGGCGACGAAGACGTCGCCGCTGCCGTGGTGGGCGTTGGTCCCCGCCTCGTTGAGTTCGCCACCGACCGCGAACGAGGGGTCGGCGCCGCAGTGCTGCAGCGACACGATCAGCATCGAGGTGGTCGAGGTCTTGCCGTGGGTGCCCGAGACGAGCAGGGTCTTGTGCCCGCGCATCAGCGCGGCGAGCACGGTGGGACGCATCAGCACGGGGATGTCGCGCCGATTGGCTTCGACCAGTTCGGGGTTGGTCTTCGGAATGGCGGCGTAGGTGGTGACGACGACGGTCGGGCCGCCGGGCAGCAGGTCGAGCGCGTCGGCGTCGTGCCCGATGCGCACCTGCGCGCCGCGGGCCCGCAGCGACAGCACGCCACGGCTCTCCCTGGCATCGGATCCCGACACCGCGCCGCCGCGGGCCAACAGGATGCGCGCGATACCGGACATGCCCGCACCGCCGATCCCGACCATGTGTACCCGCTCGAGTTCGGCGGGCAACGCCGAACCCACGGGCTCGCCCGCGGTGCCCGGGCTCGGGCGGCCCGGCTGGTCACGCTCGGCTTTCGCGTCCGGCCGCTGACCGCTCATCGGGCGAGCCCGGCGACGATGCGGGCCACGGTATCGGCGGCGTCGCGGTGACCGGCGCCCGCGGCGGCGCGGCTCATCTCGGCGAGTCGGGCGGGGTCGAGCAGCAGCGGAATCACCTCCTCCATCACGAATTTCGGGGTCAGCTCGGCATCGGGGACAATTCTGCCACCCCCCTTGGCCACCACAGGTCGCGCGTTGAACTCCTGCTCGCCGTTGCCGTGCGGCAGCGGCACGTAGAACGCGGGCAGCCCAACGGCCGACACCTCGGCCACCGTCATCGCACCGGAACGGCAGACCACCGCGTCGGCGGCGGCGTAGGCCAGATCCATCCGCGACAGGTACGGCACCGCCACGTACGGCGCGGGCGCGTCGGCAGTACTCACCTCGACGCTGTTCTTGGGGCCGTGCGCGTGCAGCACCGAGATCCCGGCGGCCGCCAATTGCGGTGCGGCACCGAAGATCGCCTCGTTGAGGCTGCGCGCACCTTGTGAACCGCCGAACACCAGTAGCACCGGACCTTCGGCGGGCAGACCGAAGTGCTCGCGGGCCTGCGCGCGCAGCGCGGACCGGTCGAGTTCGGTGATGGCGGCACGCACCGGGATGCCGACGACCTCGGCCCCGGCCAGGCCGGAGTCGGGAACGGCGGCAAGCACTGTGGTGGCCAGCCTGGCGCCGACCTTGTTGGCGATGCCCGCCTTGGCGTTGGCCTCGTGCACGACGACCGGCACCCGGCGCTGCCTGCCGATACCGCGCGCGGCGAGGTAGGCGGGCAGGGCGACGTAGCCGCCGAAGCCGATCACGACGTCGGCGTGCACCCGGTCGATCACCGAGCGCGTGGCCCGCACCGAGGACACCACCCGTGCGGGCAGGCGAAGCAGGTCGGCCGACGGCTTGCGCGGCAGCGGGACCGGCGGGATCAGCTCGAGCGGGTAGCCGCGATCGGGCACCAGCTTCGTCTCGAGTCCACGCTCGGTACCGAGTGCGGTCACCCGGATCGAATCGTCGAGTCGGCGCAACGCGTCGGCCACCGCCAGCGCGGGTTCGATGTGGCCTGCGGTTCCCCCGCCAGCGACGATCACCGACAACCCGGATCGCGGGCTACTCACTTGGATCTACCTCGTTCTCTAGCGTGTGGCATCGGATAGGTCGGTTCCCATGCTCTGGTCGACCGTAGCGAACTCGTGCCCCGGCTTTCCCGCGCGCGTCGCCCACGCGGGGCATCGGCTTGGCGGCGGGGGGCCTGACGTGGGCGTTCGGTTTTCGCGCGCGGCGCGGGCTTGCGCGGCGCCGGGGTGTACACCTCGGGTACGGGTAGTCGCAGCAGCCTGCTGAGTCGGCCGTCCTGACCGGCTTTGAGCGCCGAGACGGCCTCCGGCTCGTGCCGCGCGGCACTGGCGATGATGCCGAACATGAACAGCGTGATCGCCAGCGACGAACCACCCGCCGACACCAGCGGCAGCTGCAGGCCGGTCACCGGCAGCAGGCCGACGACGTAGCCGATGTTGATCAGCGCCTGCGCGGTGATCCAGGTGGTGGCGGTGGCGGTGAGCAGGCGCAGGAACGGGTCGACCGAACGCAACGCGATGCGGATGCCGGTGTAGACGAACATCGCGAGCAGCGCGAGCACCGCCATGCAGCCGAGGAAACCCAGTTCCTCGCCGATGATGGCGAAGATGAAGTCGTTGTGCGAGTTGGGCAGGTAGCTCCACTTGGCGCGGCTCTGGCCGAGCCCGCGACCGAGGATGCCACCGTCGGCCAGGGAGTATTTGGCCTGCCGCGCCTGGTAATTGGCGCCCTGGGGGTCGTCACCGGGGTTGAAGAACGCGCGCACCCGGTCGGATCGGTACCCGGCCGACAGCGCGAGCACCGACGCGACGACCAAACCGCTGACCATGATCCCGACGAACAACCGCACCGGCAGCCCACCGAACCACAGCAGCGCCATCAGCACGATGCCGAGCGCGATGGTGGTCGACAGGTTCGGCTCGAGCACCACGAGCAGACACACCAGCAGACCGGCGGGCACCAGCGGTACCAGGATGTCCTTGAGGTGTGCCCCGCGCCGCGACGCGAGCAGGTGCGCGCCCCACACCACCAGGGTCACCTTGACGACCTCGGACGGCTGGATCGAGATGGGTCCGATGTCGAACCAGCGCCGCGCGCCGCCGTGCACCGCGCCGATCCCCGGGATCAGCACGAGGACCAGGGCGATCACCGAGACGCTGAACGCCGGGAACGACCACTGCCGCAGCAGCCGCAACGGCAACCGCAGCGCGATGTAGAACGCGACGGCGCCCAGCCCGGCGAACATGGCCTGCTGGATGAACAGCGAATACGCCGACCCACCACCGGCGTAGGCCTCGACGCTCGACGCCGACAGCACCATCACCAGACCGAGCACGGTGAGCAGGGTGGCGATGGTGACGATGAGGTGGAACGAGGCGAGCGGACGGGCCAGCCACGCGCCGAAACGCTCCCCCGCCCATCCCGGCTGCGGCGCGATCCGTTTCCGACGCGCCGCGGTCGGGGTGGTCTGGCCCGTCGATGTCACAGTGCCCGCCCGATGTCACCGTCTTCCAGTGCCGTGACCGCGTCGACGAAACAGCGTCCGCGGTGGGTGTAGTCGTCGTACATGTCGAGGGACGCGGCCGCCGGTGCCAGCAGCACGGTGTCTCCCGACCGGGCCATGCCCGCGGCGGCCCGCACCGCGCGGCCCATCACCGCTTCGGCGCGCTGCGATCTCGACGACTCCATGTCTGCATCGTCTCCCGGGTCCAGTGCGATGACCGGGACTTCGGGCGCGTGTCGCGCCAATGCGGCGGCGATCACCGGCGCGTCGGCCCCGAACAGCACCGCGCCGACGAGCCGGTCGGCGACCTCTTCGACGAGGTCGTCGACGGTCGCGCCCTTGAGCAGACCGCCCGCGACCCACACCACGTGCGGGTGCGCCAGGATGGAGGCGCGCGCGGCGTGCGGGTTGGTCGCCTTGGAGTCGTCGATGAAGTCGACGCCGCCGAGTTCGCGCACGAAGGCCGTGCGATGCGGGCCGACCTTGTGCTCGGCCAGGCCTTCTTTCACGAACTGCGGTGCCACGTCGATGGCCCTGGTCAGCGCCGAGGCGGCGAGCGCGTCGGCGATGCCAGCCGGCCCCTGCGGACTGATGTCGGAGGTCTCGGCGAGGATCGCGGCCTTGGTGAAGGCGCGGTCGAGCAGTTTGCCGTCGACCACACCGAGTTCGCCGTCGGCGGGCACGCCCACCCGGAACCCGACGGTGCGCCGCGCCTTGGCCTTGCGGGCGAGCGAGCCCGCGACGGGGTCGTCGAGGCCGACCACACCGATGCGGCCGGTGAGAGCGCGCGCCTTGGCGGCGGCGTAGGCGTCGAGCCCGCCGTGCCAGTCGAGGTGGTCCTCGGCGACATTGAGCACCACGCCCGCCTCGGGCCGCACCGACGGCGCCCAGTGCAGCTGGAACGACGACAGTTCCACCGCGAGTACCTGGGGTCCGGGGTTGCGGCGCAGCGCGTCGAGGATGGGCAGGCCGATATTGCCGCAGGCGACGCTGGCGATGCCCGCGGCGCGCAGGATCGAGTGCGTCATCTGGGTGGTGGTGGTCTTGCCGTTGGTTCCGGTGACCACCAACCACTTGCGGACGGGACCGTAGATGCGGGCCTGATCGACCCACCAGGCGAATTCGACGTCGCCCCAGACCGGGATGCCCTCGGTCACCGCGGAGACGAGCACCGGCGAGTCGGGCCGCCAGCCGGGGCTGGTGATGACAAGGGCGAACCGGGTGAGGTCGGCGTGCTCGAGTTCCACCGTGGTGGCGATCTCGAGCCCGAGTTCGGCGGCCTCGGCCAGAGCCTTGGCGCCACCGTCGGTGACCACGGGGTGCGCGCCGATATCGCGCAGCGGTTCGATCAGGGAGCGTCCGGAGACACCCCAGCCCGCGACGAGAACGTCACGGCCACGCAGGAATTCCAGCATGGGGCCCGGGGAACGCAGGGCACGGGGCGAGTGTTCGACCATTTCCGCTCTCACCCGACCTGGGACAGGTATTCGCTGTAGAACAGTCCGAGACCCACGGCGGCGGCGATGCCTGCCAGGATCCAGAACCGGATGATGACCGTAGTCTCCGCCCACTTGCTCAATTCGAAGTGGTGGTGGAACGGCGCCATCTTGAACAACCGGTTGCGGGTGGTGCGGTAGACCGCCACCTGCAGCACCACCGACGCCGCCTCGGCGACGAACAGCGCGCCGATGACGACCATCAGCAGCTCGGTGCGGGTGGTGATGGACAGACCAGCGAGCATGCCGCCGAGGGCCAGCGAACCGGTGTCGCCCATGAAGATCTTGGCGGGCGCGGCGTTCCACCAGAGGAAGCCGATGCACGCGGCGGCGGCCGCCGCGCAGACCAGGGCGAGGTCGAGGGGGTCGCGCACGTTGTAGCACCCGGGCCCGGGGCTGGTCGCGCAGGCGTTGCGGTACTGCCAGAACGTGATGATGACGTAGGCGCCGAGCACCAGGCTCATCGATCCGGCGGCCAGACCGTCCAGGCCGTCGGTCAGGTTGACCGCGTTGGACCAGGCCACGACCAGCAGACACACCATGATGACGAACACCAGGGCGCCCATCGAGACCGTCGACCAGTCACGCACGTACGAGATGTGCTTGCTGCCGGGGGTGAGCCCGTTGTCCGCGCGGAACTGCAGCACGAGCACCGCGAAGATCACCGCGGCACTGATCTGGCCGATGTACTTGCCCGCCGCCGACAACCCGAGGTTGCGCTGTTTGCGCAGCTTGATGAAGTCGTCGAGGAATCCGACCACGCCGAGCGCGGTGGTGAGCCCGAGCACCAGCAGGCCCGAGGCCGTCGGCCCTTCGGCGTCGTAGCCGAGGCCGATCAGGTGCGAGCCGAGGTACCCGGCCCACATGCCGATCAGGATGGCGACACCACCCATCGTCGGGGTACCGCGTTTGGCCTGATGGCTGGCCGGGCCGTCGACCCGGATCTCCTGACCGAAGCCCTGTTTGGCGAAGACCCGGATCAGGAACGGCGTCAACAGGATCGACACCGCAAGGGCGATCCCCGCCGCGAACAAAATCTGCCTCATCGAGCTGCCTCCGAGCTACCTTCCCCTGCCCTGGTCAGGTGCTCGGCGACGGCCCACAGACCGACCGCCTTCGACGCCTTGACCAGTACCACATCGCCTGCGGCGATTTCGTCGTCGAGCAGCGCGATGGCCGCCGAGATATCGGGTACGAGGATCGACTCCTCGCCCCATGAGCCTTCCATCACCGCTCCCTGGTGCATGCCCCGGGAGGGTCGTCCGGTGCCGACCACGATCAACCGGTCGACGTCGAGGCGCACGGCGAGCCGTCCGATCGCGTCGTGTTCGATGACCGAGGTGTCGCCGAGTTCGCCCATCTCCCCGAGCACGGCCCAGCTGCGTCGCGGTTCGGGACCCGCCTTGGCGAGGGTGACCAGCGCCTTGAGCGCGGCCCGCACCGAGTCGGGGTTGGCGTTGTAGGAGTCGTTGATGACGGTGATGCCGTCGGGGGTGGTCCGCACGTCCATGCGGCGCACCGAGGCCGCCGTCGCCCCGGCGAGCGCCTTGGCGACAGTGTCCAGATCCGCACCGCATTCCAGGGCGACGGCGGCGGCGGACAGCGCGTTGCCGACCTGGTGTTCGCCGTGCACGGCCAGCCGCACCGGCACCGACTCGCCACCCGCGTGCAGGGTGAAGCGGGCGCGGGCCTGGTCGTCGGTGGTGACGTCGGTGGCACGGATGTCGGCGTCGCCGGACAGGCCGACCATGACTACGCGGGCTCTGGTGCGCGAGGCCATGGCGGCGACGTTCGGATCGTCGGCGTTGAGCACGGCGAGACCGTCGGCCGGGAGCGCTTCGACCAGTTCACCCTTGGCCTGCGCGATGGCCTCGCGGCTGCCGAACTCGCCGAGGTGCGCGGTGCCGACATTGAGCACCACGCCGATGCGCGGCGGCGCGATGCGAGCCAGGGCGGCGATGTGGCCGACACCGCGCGCCGACATCTCGAGGGCGAGGAATTTGGTGTCGGCATCGGCGCGCAGGGCCGTCCAGGGGTGGCCGAGTTCGTTGTTGAACGAACCGGGCGGGGCGACCACGGGGCCCAGCGGTGCGAGCACGGCGGCCAGCAGGTCCTTGGTCGAGGTCTTGCCGGATGACCCGGTGACGCCGACGACGGTGAGACCGGTGCGCTCGGCCAGGCGCTCGGTGCTGACCCGCGCCAGCTCGGCCAGCGCCGCGAGCACGGCGGCGCCGGAACCGTCGCCGTCGTGGCTCAGGGCCACCGAGGTGGCGGGCACCGTGCCCGCGTCCGGCGCGACGACGATGGCGGGCACCCCGACCGGGCGCGCCGCGAGCACGGCGACCGCTCCGGCCTCGACCGCGGTCGCCGCGTAGTCGTGACCGTCGGAGTTGGCGCCGGGTAGTGCGAGGAACAGATCACCGGAACCGATTCGGCGCGAATCGAATTCGACCGAACCGGTCACCCGTGCCTGGGGGTCGGGTACGTCGTGCAGCTCGCCGCCGACAACGTCCGCGATCTCCCGCAGTGTCATCTCGATCATGAAACCGTCAAGTCCTCCGAGTCCGTGTGCGGACTGTGTTGTGCCAGTAGAGAATCCAGCTCCGCGGCGAGGACCTCGCGGTCGTCGAAGGGATGCTTGACGCCCTGGATCTCCTGCCCCGCCTCATGGCCCTTGCCCGCGACGAGCACCACGTCGCCGGAACGCGCCCAGGCGAGTGCGGCGGCGATGGCCGCCGCGCGGTCACCGATCTCGCGGACCTCGCCGCGATCGGTGGCCGGGAGTTCGTGCGCACCGGCCACCACAGCGGCGCGGATGGCCGCCGGGTCCTCGGTGCGTGGATTGTCGTCGGTGACGATCACCAGGTCGGCACCGCGTGCCGCCGCCGCGCCCATGAGGGGGCGTTTGGCCGCGTCCCGGTCACCACCGGCGCCGACGACCACCACGAGCCTGCCTCGGCCCGCCTCGGTGAGGTGTGCGCGCAGTGTGGCGACCACCGACTCGACGGCGGCGGGTTTGTGCGCGTAGTCGACGACGGCGAGGAAGTCCTGGCCCCGTTCGACGCGCTGCATGCGACCGGGCACGTCGACGGTGGCCAGCGCGGGTGCCGCGACCGCCGGATCGACCCCGGCGGCCGCGCAGGTGGCGACGGCGAGCAGGGCGTTGGCGACGTTGTAGCGGCCCGGCAGGCGCAAGCGGACGGTCAGCTCGCCGGTGGGTCCCCCAGCGGTGAACTCCTGTTCACCACCGGTGGCCTTCACCTCGCCGACGACCCGCCAGGCGGCTGGGCCGACGACCGGCTCGGTGACGGGATCGGCCGTCCGATCGACCGCGCCGGAGCCGGGGCCGGCGGTAGGAGCCACGGAAGCGGCCGGATGATCGTCCGCCGCGTCGGTGGTCGACACCGTGATCGGGTCGACCAGGTCAGCGGCCAGGCGGCGGCCCCACTCGTCGTCCACGCAGATCACCGAGGTACGCGCGGCGATCGGCGAGTCAGGTTCGAACAGGCGACGTTTCGCGGCGAAATAGTCCTCGAAGTCCTTGTGGAAGTCGAGGTGGTCCTGGGAGAGATTGGTGAACGCGCCGACGGCGAAACGCACACCGTCGACCCGGCCCAGCGCCAGCGCGTGACTCGACACCTCCATCACCACCGCCTGCACACCCTGCTCGACCATGGCCGCGAACATGGCGTGCAGTTGCGGCGCCTCGGGGGTGGTGAGGGCGCTCGGCACGCGTTGCCCGCCGATACGGGTCTCGATGGTGCCGATCAGGCCGGTCGACAGGCCCGCCGCGACCAGACCCGCCTCGACCAGATACGACGTGGTGGTCTTGCCTGAGGTGCCGGTGATGCCGACGATGCGCAGGCGATCGCTCGGATGACCGTAGATCTCGGCCGACAGCTCGCCGAGCACGGCGCGCGGGTCCTCGCGCACCAGCACGGGCACCGACACCGCACCGATCAGATCGGCGCCCGCCGCGTCGGTGTACACCGCGACCGCGCCGCGCGCGACGGCGTCGGCGGCGAAGCGGGCGCCGTGCGAAGTAGCGCCGGGCAGACCGGCGAACAGGTCACCGGGGCGGACGGCGTTGGATCGTTGCTCGATGCCGGTGACGCGCACCTCGGCCGGGACCGGGGTGCGCGTGGTGGCGCCGGTGAGCTCAAGCAGGGCCTGCAGCGGCGTCGACGGCGGGGTGTTCGGCCGGAGCGCGTGCGGGCTGGACTGCGCGGGCACAAGGCTCCTCTCTGAGATCGGTCGAGCGCGAAGGCGAGACGAGCAGTCAGGTTACCGACGCGCGGTGTCGGACAGGCAACGTGGGTTGAGTTTCAGGTCGTTCCCGGCCCGCCCGCCTCTGGACTGAGTGGAGGGTGCGACGAAGGAGTACCCGGAGGGAGGGAAGAGGCGGGCTCACGGGGCCGGGAACCGCGGCGCCAGCCGCTATGATGCTGCCTCCAGCACCAGCGGCCTGGGCTCCGGCGACGGTGGCACCCGGTCGCGCTGCAATGCCCAGGAGGCGATGGTGTGGAACAGCGGCGCGGCGGACCCGCCACCGGACCCGTCGGAGCTGCGTACCGGCGCGTCGAGCATCATGCCGATCACGTAGCGCGGGTTGTCGGCGGGCGCCATCCCCGCGAAGGTGATGTAGAACGACGAGGTCGAATAGCAGCGGCAGGCCGGGTCGACCTTCTGCGCGGTTCCGGTCTTGCCCGCCACCTGGTACCCCTCGACCGCGGCCTGCGGCCCGGTGCCCATCTGCACGCCCATCGGGTCCTTCTGCACGGTCGCCTGGAAGACGGTGCGCAGGGTGGCCGCGGTCTGCGGGCTGACGACCCGCACGGGGTCGGGCTGCAGTTCCTCGGTGCGGGTGCCGTCCGGCGCGATCCTTGCCTTCACGATGCGCGGCGGGATGCGAAGACCGTCGTTGGCGACGGCCTGGTACATACCGGTCATCTGCAGGGTCGTCATCGAAAGACCCTGGCCGATGGGCAGATTGGCGAAGGTGCCACCGGACCACTGGTCGCGGGCGGGCACCTGTCCCGGGCTCTCGCCCGGCAGGCCGATCCCGGTGCGCTTGCCGAGGCCGAAGCGGTCGATCATGTCGGCGAAGCGGTCCTCCCCCACCCGCTGCGCGAGCATGAGGGTGCCGACATTGGACGACTTCCCGAAGATGCCCGTGGTGGTGTACGGCGCCACGTCGTGCTGCCAGGCGTCGTTGACGGTGACACCCGACATCCGGATCGACCCGGGCACCTGCAGCACTTCGTCGGGAGTGGTCAGCCCGTATTCGAGCGCGGCGGCGGCGGTGACGATCTTGTTCACCGAACCGGGCTCGAAGGGCTCCGACACCGACGGGTTGCTCATGTTCGCCGAGGCCCAATGCTGTGGCCCCAGTTTCGGATTGAAGGTGTTGTCGTTGGCCATGGCCAGCACCTGACCGGTCTTGGCGTCGAGCACGACCGCCGAGGCCGACGCCGCGCCGGAGAGCTGTTTGGCCTGCTGCACCTGCTGCTGCACGAAGTACTGCATGTCGGCGTCGAGGGTGAGTTCCACGCCGTGCCCGTTCACCGCGGGCTGCTGGTCGCGGTAGCTGCCGGGGATCACCGCGCCGTCGGAGCCGCGATCGTAGGTCCGCGAACCGTCGGTGCCCGCGAGCACCGAATCGAGCGCCGATTCGAGGCCGATCTGGCCGTGCCCGTCCCAGCCGGTCGCGCCGACCACATTGGCCGCCAACGCCCCGCCGGGGTATTCGCGAGGGTCCTGCCGTTCCGCGCCGACCTCCGGGAACTTCGTGGTGATCTCGGCGGCGATCCGGGGATCGACATTGCGGGCCAGATAGTGGAAGGGCTTGTCGCTGCGCAGTTTGTCGAGCAGCTCCTCCTCCTTCGGGCCGGTCGCACCGAGCTTGTCGTGCACGAACTTCGCGATGTCGGTCAGTCGCTGCTCGGGATCGGGCGCGTTCTCCTTGGTCTTCTTCGCGTCGGCGAGCTGCTGGCGCACCCGGACCGGTTGGAACGTCAGCGCTTTCGCGGTGACGGTGAAGGCGAGCGGGTTGCCGTAGCGGTCGGTGATGGGACCACGCACCGCGGCCTCGGTCTCCTTGGTGGTGCGCTGAGAGGCGGCCTGGGCCGAGAGTCCCGGCGCGGCGATGCTCTGGATGTAGAGCAACTGCAGCGCGACCACGGCGAGGGTGGCGAGCATGGTGACCCGGCCGACGCCGAGGCGCAACCGGATGGGCCGGTCCGGCGAGAGCGACCCGCTGCGTCGGGCCCTCGACGAGACCGGCCCGCGTCGCCGTGGCGACGCGGGCCCGCTCTGCCTCATCGGCCTGCCTCGGGAGCGATGATCCGGGGCGTCTCGCTCGGCGGACCCGCGTCCGGTAAGGGCGCGACTTCCGGTGCGGGGGGCGGCGTGTCGGCCGGTGCCGCAGCCAGCTCGACCCGGTCGGGGACGAGCTGGGGGGCCGGTGCCTGGACCGGCGCCTCCGACGGCGCCGGTGGGACGCCGTCGCCCACGGGGGGAGCGACCTGACCCGGCGGGTCCGGCTGTGCCAGGGGCGGATTCACGACGGGCGCGCTCGGCGCTCCGACCTGGGCGCCGGGCGCCGCGAGCACGGCGGGCGGAGTGCTCTCGGGCGCGGCGGTGGCCGGGGTGCCCGGCTGCACCGGGACCACCCGCTCGCCCTGCGCCTGCTGACCCGGTGCCGGGTTCGGCGTCGTCGTCGGCGGTCCGTTCAGCGGCGGCGCGGGGGCGCCCTGGGCGGGCATCGGCGTACCGATCACGGTGACCTCCCCGCCGGGTCCGATCACCAGACGCGCCGGGTCCTTGGCGGGGATCATGCCGAGTTCCCCCGCACGCTCGGCCAATTCGGGTGCCGAGTCGGCGGCGGCGACCTCGCGCTGCAGCGCGGCCCGCTCGTCGGCGAGCGCGCGGTTGTCCGAGCGCATGTCGCCGAGCAGGTAGCTGTCCTCGGCCGCCCGGGTGGTGAGCAGCAGGGTGAGCGCGAGACCGCATCCGAGCAGCCCGATGATCGCGGTGACGAACGGAATGCGCCCGGCCATGGTGGAGGAGCGATCGGGCAGCGATATGCCGTCGAGCAGCTGCTGCCTGGTGCGTTTGCGCGCGTAGGCCCGCTCCGCGGCACCGGACTTCACCCGTTCGGCCGCCTGCACGCGCCGGGCGGTACGCCCCGGTACGGCAACGGTGCTCGTCCGCACGCTCATCGTGTCCCCTCCTGTGTCCTCCCTGACCTCTCCGCGATCCGTTCGGCCGCACGCATCCGCACCGGAGCGGACCTCGGATTGGCCTCGATCTCGGACTCGGTCGCCTTTTCCGCGCCTCGGGTGAGCATTCGGAACTCCGGGCCCATGCCGGGCAGTTCGACCGGCAGGTCCATCGGGGACCTGGACACGATCCGAGGCGCGAATTCCTGCTTCACCAGCCGATCCTCGAGCGACTGGTACGACATCACACAGATCCGCCCGCCCACGCGCAGCGCGTCGAGCGCCGCGGGCAGCGCGGCCCGCAGCGAATCGAGTTCTCCGTTGACCTCCACCCGCAGCGCCTGGAACGTGCGCTTGGCGGGATGCCCGCCGGTGCGCCGGGCCGCGGCCGGGATGGTCGCGTACAGCACCTCGACCAGTTGGGCGCTGGTACTGAACGGTTCGACGGCGCGGCGGCGCAACACCTCCGAGGCGATCTTGCCCGCGAAGCGTTCGTCGCCATAGTTTTTCAGCACCCGGGCCAGGTCGCCGTGGCTGTAGGTGTTGAGCACGTCGGCGGCGGTGATCCCGGTGGTCGGGTCCATCCGCATGTCCAGCGGCGCGTCGACGGAGTAGGCGAAGCCGCGATCGGCCTCGTCGAGCTGCATCGAGGACACGCCGAGGTCCATGAGAATCGCTGACACCGAACCGGTTTCGGCCAGACCCGCCTCGGCCAGCGCCTCGGGGATCCCGTCGTAGCGGGTGTGCACCAGCGTGATTCGGTCGGCGTAGGGCGCCAGGCGCTCGCCCGCCAGTTTCAGCGCGTTGGTGTCGCGGTCGAGGCCGACCAGCCGCGCGTTCGGGTAGGTGCGCAGGAAGTGTTCGGCGTGCCCGCCGAGGCCGAGGGTCGCGTCGAGATAGACCGCGCCCGGCTCGTCGAGCGCCGGACCGAGCAGGTCGTCGGCTCGCTCGAGCAGCACCGGCACATGACGGGGGTTCTCGGTGTCATGGTTCACCTCGACCTCCCGGGATACTGCCTCGCGTCGCAGACGGGTCGCCTTGCCACACAGTGCTTGTGGAATGAGTTGCTTACTCGGATGAGTGCGAATGCGTCGAGGTCTCTGACCGGGGCGCGGCACCTGGCGTCGGGGAAGTACGTCAGGGTCCACGCCCGGGCAGAGGCCTCGCAGCACTCGCGTGCTGCGGGGTCAGAAAATCCCGCCCAGCGACTCGTCTCTGGCTTGCGCGTAGTCCTCCTCGTGCTCGGCGAGGTAGGACTCCCACGCCTGCTTGTCCCATATCTCGAGGAAGTCGACCGAACCGATCACGACGCAATCCCGGGTGAGTCCGGCATAGCGTTTGTGGTCCGGCGACAACGTGATCCGGCCTTGCGCGTCCGGACGTTGTTCGTCGGTGCCAGCGGCCAGCGCCCGGACGAAAGCCCTTGCCTGCGGGTTGCTTCGAGACGCCGCCGCGGCCCGCCGGGCGAGCGCGGTGAACTCTTCCTTCGGATACACGGCAAGGCTGTGGTCTTGACCCTTCGTGACCATCAACCCTCCCGCCAGCTCGTCTCGGAACTTCGCAGGCAACGTCAGTCGCCCTTTGTCGTCCAATCGGGGGGTGTAGGTACCGAGAAACATCCCGGCCACCTCCCTACTGGATCACCTGGCCGTGAGGCCTCTCCTGTAGTGCGCGACCCACATTACCCCACTTTCCCCCACTTTCAATCGAAACCCTGGGTGATCCTACTCCCCGCCAACACAATTCCGCAGGTCATATCAGCTATCAATGAGATTCGGGGTTATCGCGTGTTAGGACGACCCGCGCGGGTCGGCAACCCCGGGTTCCGACAACGTTCAGCAAACTTCCCAGGTGCCGCCGACGACCCTGTCGTTCGACGGCGTACGAGACGGCCCTGGTGGGGAGGGGTGGGGAAGGTGGGGGAACCGCCCTGTTGACACGGTCGCGGACGACCCGACGCGGACATGCGAAAGCGGTGCCGCACCCGTATTCCGGGCGCGACACCGCTTCCTATGCCGTTGTGCTCGACCTCACGGTCGGCGCAGGGTCACTCCTGCTCGAATCTGCGGCGGAATCGGTCTTCCATCCGCTCCGAGAAGCCGCCCGACTTGCGCGGGCGCTGACCACCGCGCCGGTCCGACGGGCGCGGGCCCGCCGACGGTTCGTCGGTGGCCTCCGACCCACCCGGCCGACGCGAGCCGCCGATCATCAGCAGGACGCCGGCGCCGAACATGGCGATGAAGCCCACGAGACTGATGATCGGGAACCCGCCCGGCTTGAACGGGGCGGCGATGCCTGCGACGAGCAGGAACAGGCCGACGGCGAACAACGCCGCAGCTTGGAGCCTGCGTCGACTCGACGTGGAGCGAAGTCGTCCGCCGCGGACGGACGAGGCGAACTTCGGGTCCTCAGCATAGAGAGCGCTCTCGATCTGTTCGAGCATGCGCTGCTCGTGCTCGGAGAGTGGCACGGTACCTCCCCCGGCACTAGGCGTGGCTGGTCGCCTCCGGGTAGGCGACGGGTAGCCGACCTTGGCGGCTATCTGCTCCCCATGATACGAGTTCGATCGAGGCCGTACCACCTACTCGGTGATAACTAAGCGGTCATGTCCCGGTCGCGACTCGGCTGCGGGCGTGTCTTGGCGGCGGCGACCAGCGCATCGTCGACGTCGTAGAGGAACGCGCCCACCCGCGAACAGAACTCGTCGGCTTGTGTGTCGGTGATCGTGCGGTCCAGTCCGGCCTCCAGCGCGGCCCGCAGCGGCGAGTGCGCCTCGAAGTAGTCGGCCCACATGGCGAACTCCGGCGTGGCGCGTCTCAGTAACACCCAGGCGCTGCGCGAACGGGCCCGAGGCGCGCGATCGGCGCCTGCCAGCGCGATGACCGCGCCCGCGCCGCGCAGGGCGGCCAGGTAGGCGGTGCGGAACCGCTCCCCCGGCTCGTGTTCCCAGGCCGAGTCGGTGAGCAGCGCGTCGGCCTGGCGTAGCAGCCCACCGGCGCGGCCGTCGTGGCCCGCGTGCGCTCGACCATCGTTGTGACCAGCCATCTGCTGCCCCTTTCACCCCTCGCACAGATCGAACAATCATTCGAACGTTTGAATTGAGATTGAATATAGGGACACCCACCGACAAGTTCCGACGAGAGCGATGACAGCCGTCAAGCCCAATCACCACACACCAGCACCTGTGGTCGTCGACCTGAGCGTCGCCGCCCTGCGGGCCCGCCTGCACGACGCCCTCTCGGTGTATGTCGCCGCGATGGACTATCCGCGCGGCACCGAACACCATCGCGCCCCGATGTGGAACGAGCACACCACCCGGGTCGGCTGGCGGGCGGTGGCCGCCGTGCTGCCCGACGACGCGGGCGGGGTCGACCTGCGCACCGCGCCATTGCTCGCCATCGCCTACGGCTACAGCGGCGCGCCACGGCAGTGGTGGCATCAGCAGGTACACACCGGGATGCGCCGGTGCGGCTGGCCCGAGGCGGCCGCGCGTGAACTGCTCGCCGACTATTTCGAGCTCACCGAGCTGCATGTACATCCGGCCGCGCAGGGGCGCGGGATCGGGGCGACGTTGCTCGAGCGTCTGCTTGCCGACCGTCCCGAGGCGGCGGTGCTGCTGTCGACGCCGGAGGTTCCCGAGGAGGACAACCGGGCGTGGCGGTTGTACCGCCGTGCGGGATTCACCGATGTGATCCGCAATTTCGTGTTCGCGGGCGATACCCGGCCGTTCGCGATCCTCGGCCGCAGACTGCCGATGCCACCGGCGGGCGGGCGGGCGTGAGCCGTAGCGGGACAACGGTCGTCGTCGGATCGGGCCACAACGCGCTGGTCGCCGCCTGCTATCTGGCGCGCGCCGGGCAGCGGGTCCAGGTGCTCGAACGGGACACGGTGCCCGGCGGCGCGGTGTCGACGGTCGAACGGTTTCCCGGCCATCTTGTGGATCGCGGTTCCTCGGCGCACATCATGGTCCGGCACACCGGGATCATCGAGGAACTCGAGCTCGAGCGGTTCGGGTTGCGCTATCTCGACTGTGATCCGTGGGGATTCACGCCGTCCGACGGTGTGTGCCCACCGATCGTCTTCCACCGCGATCTCGACGCCACCTGTGCGTCGATCGCGACGGCGTGCGGGGCGAAGGACGCCGAGGCCTACCGCCGGTTCGTCGCGGTGTGGGGTGAGCGCAGCGCCCGGGTGATGCGGGCGTTCGGTGGTCGGCCGACACCGGGACGGCTGGGTCGCGCGTTCTGGGGGCTGGACGCGCGCGACGGCGGTTCGGCCCTGTCGCGGGAGTTCCTGCAGACCGGCGACGCGCTGCTGGACTACTGGTTCGACGACGAACGGCTCAAGGCGTCGCTGGCGTGGTTCGGTGCGCAGTCGGGTCCACCGATGTCGGAACCGGGGACCGCGCCGATGGCCGGTTTCGCCGCGCTCATGCACACCTTGCCGCCCGGACGGGCCGTGGGGGGAAGTGGGGCGCTCAGTGCTGCCCTGATCGCGCGGCTGCGTGCCGAGGGCGGTGAAGTCCACACCGGTGATGCCGTCACGGAGCTGCGGCGGTCGGGGCACGGGTGGCAGGTGCGGACGGAATCGGGGCGTGAGCTGCGCGCCGATACCGTGATCGCGGGCTCCCATATTCTCGCCACCCTCGACCTGTTGCGCGCGGGCGGTTTCGACGAGGCGGTGCTCGACGACTGGCAGCGCCGCATCCGGGTCGGCCCCGGCATCGGCATGGTGGTGCGGCTGGCCACCGACCGGCTGCCGTCCTACCCCGGCGCATCGGCGGCGGAATCCGCACACGGACTGCAGTTCCTCGTGTCGGATCGCAGGCAGTCGCGGGCGGCGCACGGCGCGGCCTCGGCCGGTGAACTGCCGCCGCGACCGGTGGTGCTGGCGATGAGTTTCAGCGCGCTCGACCCGACCATCGCCCCACCCGGTGAACACCAGTTGTCGTTGTGGGCGCAGTGGCATCCCTACGAGCTCGCCGACGGCAGCGATTGGTCCGCGCACGCCGACCGGGAGGCCGACCGGATCATCGCCGAAGTCGACCGGTACGCGCCGGGCTTCGCCGATTCGGTCCTGCGGCGGTTCGTGCAGACACCGGTCGACCTGGAACGGGAGATGGGCCTGCGGGGCGGCAATGTGATGCACGTGGAGATGTCGCTGGACCAGATGATGCTGTGGCGGCCGTTGCCGGAGCTGTCGAGCCAACGGGTGCCGGGTGCGCCCGGTCTCTACCTCACGGGCGCGTCGACCCACCCCGGCGGCGGGGTGTCCGGTGCCAGCGGACGCAGCGCCGCCCGTCTTGTCCTGGGCGACCGTCGCATCCGCCGATTCCCCTTGTCACGCAGGCGATGACAGCGTGCGATCCGTGTGCCCCCTCGCCGCCACCGCCCGGGACTGGGTCGGTGCCCGTCGTCGGCGGGCGATCCCGGCGGTCGCCGCGGTGGCGCTCGTGCTCGTGCAGATCACCTATCCGCTGAGCGCGGGGGCGTCGCGCGATCGGATCACGGTCGGCGTCGTGGTGCTGTCGGTGTCGACCGCTCTGCTGCATGCCGTGACGACTCGCGGATGGCGTTGGGCAGCAGGCTTTTTCCTCATCGTCTCGGGGATCGGCCTCGCCTCCGAGATCGTGGGTACGGCGACCGGGGTGCCCTACGGCGCCTATGCCTATGCGACGGATCGGCTCGGCCCAGCGCTCGCCGATGTGCCGCTGGTTGTGCCGTTGGCGTGGACCGGCGGCCTGTATCCGATCTGGGTCGTCGCGGGCCTGCTCGCGGGGATCGATGCGGCGAGAACCGGTGGCCACGGCGTCGGAGACGCGGCCCGGGCGAACAGGGTCGGCGGGCGGGCCGAGGTCATACGTGCCGCACTGCTCGTTGTCGGGGCGGTGGGATGGGATCTGTTTCTCGATCCGCAGATGGTCGCCGACGGGCAGTGGACGTGGTCGGTCACCGACGCCGGTCTGCCGGGGCTGGCGCAGATTCCGTATACCAACTATCTGGGCTGGATGCTCGTCGCGTCGGTGATGGCGACGTTGCTCACCGCACTCGACCGCCTGCTCCCCCGCGCACACGATCCATCGACAGCGGTCCCGGTCGCCGTGTTCGCCTGGACCTGGCTCGGATCGGCGCTCGCGCACGCGGTGTTCCTCGGACTGCCCGCGTCGGCGGCGTGGGGTTTCCTCGGCATGGGGTTGCTCGGTGTCCCGTTCACCCGACGGGTCGTGACGCGAAACCCCTGATCGCGCCGGGTGCCGGGACACGGTTGGGCCCGTCGTGTGGGTTCTGCGGCCCGAGCCTGGCACGATGTCACCCGTGCAGCCGAGTCTCGTCGCCGACATGCCTTCCCCCTCGCGCCGTTCCGGGCCCGCCCGGCGCGTCGCGGCGGTCGCCGTCCTGCTGGCCCTGCTGGTGCCCGCGCTGACCGGATGCCTGCGGGTGCAGGTCTCGATGGGCGTGTCGTCCAACGACCGGGTGTCGGGCCGGATCGTGGCCGCCGTGGCCCCGCAGGGCCCCGATGACAAGGGCCCGCAACTGAAGGCGCCCGAATCGCTGGCCGCCAAGGTGCGGGTCGACCCCTACAACCAGGACGGTTACGTCGGCACCCAGGTGTTCTTCGACGACCTGACCTTCGGTGAGGTCGGCCAACTCGGCAGTCTGTCGGATCAGACCCAGGGCATGTTCACCCTCGAGTTCAAACGCAACGGCGACCTGGTGAGCCTCACCGGCCGGGTCGATCTCGAGTCGGTGCCGCCGCACGGGTCGGACGTGCAGTTCTCCATCGCGTTCCCGTCCCGGGTCGCCAAGACCAACGGCACCCGCGAGGGCGACAACACCGTGTCGTGGAAGTTGCCCGCCGGGGAGGCGTCGACCCTGCGCGCCGAGGTCAAATACGCCGACCCCAACACCCGCTCGTTCGCCGGGTGGGCGGGCATCATGGGCGGTATCACCCTGGCCGTGGCCGCGATGATCGCTGGTCTGGCCTACCGCGACCGCAACCCGCGCCCGCCGAACGCGCCCAAGCACAGCTTCTCACCGTCGGAGATGTGGCGCGAGATCAGCGAACGCAGGTTGGGCCGCTGACATGGGCGCGGCGGGACGCTACCTGACCTGGGCGGGCACCGGGCTCGCCGTGCTCGGCGCTGGCACCGCCACCTACAACCTCGCCACCCTGCGCACCCTCCCCCGGCAGGTCTCGGGGGTGATCGAACCGGTCACCGTTTGCGTGCCCGCCCGTGACGAAGCCGGACGCCTGCCCGACCTCATCACCGACCTGCGCGCCCAGACCGGGGTGCCGCGGCTGCGAGTGCTGATCCTCGACGATGCCTCCACCGACGGCACCTACGAGGCAGCGCTCGCCGCGATCGCCGGTGACGAACGATTCACCGTGCTCCGCTCGGCCGCCCACCCCGCCCCAGGATGGACCGGGAAGGCCGCCGCCTGTGCGCGACTGGCCGCCAGGACCGATGCGGCGGCACTGGTCTTCGTCGACGCCGATGTGCGCCTGCGACCACAGGCGATCGCCGCCGCGGTGACCGAATTGCGCAAGCGCGGCGCG
The DNA here is from genome assembly GCF_001612825.1 of Nocardia caishijiensis NBRC 108228. Lineage (GTDB taxonomy): Bacteria > Actinomycetota > Actinomycetes > Mycobacteriales > Mycobacteriaceae > Nocardia > Nocardia caishijiensis. The sequence continues at coordinate 102,535 of NZ_BDBE01000038.1, forward strand.
GGTTTGGTGTCGGCGTGGCCGACGCAGGATTCGGGTTCGGTCGCCGAGCAGTTGGTTCAGCCGCTGCTGGCCTGGTCGTGGGCGTCGACGCTTCCGGTTGGTCCGGCCAATCACAGCTTGCGCCCGTCGACGGCGGTGGCGTGCGGGCAGTTCCTCGCCGTCGACGCCGCGGCGTACCGGGCGGGTGGGGGTCACGCCGGTGTGGCGGCGAGTGCCACCGAGGATCTCGATCTCGCGCGGGCGCTGCGGCGGGCGGGTCATCGGACCGCGCTCGTCACCGCCGGGCCCGCCGCCCGCACCCGCATGTACACCGGCGCCGACGACCTCGCGGGCGGCTACATCCGCTGGTTGTGGTCGGCCTACGGCGGCCGGGTCGACACCGGCGCGGCCATCGGTGTCCTTGCCGCCCTTGCCTATTGGATTCCGCCGCTGGCGGTGCTCGCCGGTCGTGGTCGAGTGCGCCGGGCGGGTCTGCTCGGCTACCTCGCCGCCGTCACCGGTCGGCTCACGGCTCGAGTCATCGAGACCCGGCGCCCACCCACCGGCGCCGACCTCGGCTCGGCACTGGCCCATCCGGTGTCCGTCGGCTACTACCTCACCCTGTGGGCTCGCTCGCACCGCCTGCATCGCACCGGGCGCCTGCGCTGGAAGCAGCGGCCCCTGGTCGCACCGGAAGCGCCGCTCGCTCGTCACGGCTGACCCACGCGGTCAGGTATTCCACACCGCTCGGTGAGTCCACGGGGAAGACGGGCGTCTGTCGACGGTCCGCGCTCGCGGGTACCGGATCAGGCGACCTCGGTGATGCCGACGGTCGGGAAGAAGAAGCACGAGCGACCCGCGTTGTCGGTGGTACCGAAGACGGCGGCCAGGACGGTGCCCTTCCCGGTGTCGACGGGGACCGCACGAACACCGCCGACCGGGATCGCGGTGCGTAGGAAATCGCGGATCACGTTCTCGGCGAGCGGCCGGAGTTCGGCGGGAACCTCGGGCGGCACCATCGCCCGGACGATGTCGGCGATCGTCCCCATCGAGGCCAGCCCACCGCGCCCGGTGCTGATATTGAGCCAGGCCACCTGCATGCCGGAGGTCTCGGTGGCGGCCGTGTCCGGGGCCAGGCCGTAGGGGAGGAACGTGAACAACGTCTGGCCTGACTTCACGGCCGTGAGATCGAGTCCGGGGATCGGGAGGGTGTTCGTCGGCCACGGGCCGGGAACCGCACCCGCGACGGCCGGGACCAGGCCGAGCCCGTCACCGGAACAGTTCGCGGCGACCGTCGGGTACAGGAACGGCTGGATGCCGAGTGCTTCGAGAGTGGCGAGCACGGTCTGATAGGCGGCGAGCAGGTCGCCCGGGCCCGCTGTCTGCCGCGCGGGAACGTCACGGGTCACGGCGGGCGCCACCGGTGGATCGGCGGCGACGGGGGCGGCAAGCAGCACGGCGGCGCAGGCCGTCAGCGAGGTCAGGGTGGTCAGACGACGCGCAATTGTCACGGCGAACTCCTCATCGACGCTGAGAAGGCCGAGATTACTCCGGCGACCCGGTGGATCCGCGCAGGTGAAGTGACCGAGCATTCGGCGCGTCGCGCACCGCCACAGCGGGCCCCGGGTTGGGTCGACCAGGCCCGACGTCGGCGATTGTGCCCGCACCCGCGCCCGATTCCAACTGCTGCGCTCACGCTGATTCCTACCGTTGTGCGCCATCACAGCTGTGCCACATGCTGATCCGGCTCGATGCTTCGACACCGGGCACACCATCCAGAGCGACTGAGAGACCTGGCTCTACGACGTCGCAGCAACCCGCCCGGCCTGCCCGGGTGTGGGTGCTTCTGCCGGGTTCGATGGAGGAGATCGATGAAATTCCTGCTCATGACGCTGATCACCCGGGTTCCCGATCCGGTGACCGGCGTCGTGCCGAGCACCCGTGACCGCTTCCGCGAAGTGGTCGAACAGGCCAGGCGCGCCGAGGAGTTGGGCTTCGACGGGTTCGCGGTGGGCGAACGGCACGAAGACCCGTTCCTGTCCGCCGCTCCCCCGGTGGTGCTCAGCCACCTGGCCGCGGTCACCGCGCGGATCACCCTGTTCACCGCCGTCACCACCCTGAGCCTGCTCGACCCGGTGCGTGCCTTCGAGGACTACGCCACGCTGGACAACCTGTCCGACGGGCGGCTCGAGCTGATCATCGGCAAGGGCAACGGCACCGCCCAGGCGCGGCTCTACCACGTGACGACCGAGGATCAGTGGGACCGCAACCGCGAAGGCTACGAACTGCTGCGGGCGCTGTGGGACCGCGAGGAGGTGACGTGGTCGGGCCGCTTCCGACCACCGCTCACCGACGCGCGAGCCCTGCCGCGACCGTTGCAGCCGACGTTGCGGATCTGGCACGGCAGCGCGACGAGCCGCGAGTCGGTGGAACTGGCCGCGCGCCACGGGGATCCGATCTTCTCGGCCAACGTCACCCATCCGATCGAGCCGTACGCGGAGTTGATCCGGCACTACCGGGCGCGCTGGGCCGACCACGGTCGCGACCCCGCCGACGCCCTGGTCGGCGCGGGCACGGCGGGTCTGCACGTGGCGCGCACCTCCCAGGAGGCGGTCGCGGCGTATCGCCCGCTGTACGAGGCACGCACCGCGTTGCAGCGCCAGGTGGGCAATCCGGTGGTGTTCGAGACCGTCGAGGACTTCGTGACCCGATCCTCGGCGCTGGTCGGCAGCCCGCAACAGGTCATCGACAAGGTCGGCCGATATCACGAGCAGTTCGGGCACGAGGTGATCCATCTGTCCGCCGAACGTGAGGGCCGATCCGAGGCCGACCATCTGGGCAGTCTCGAACTGTTCCAGGCCGAGGTGGCGCCGGAGCTGCGCCGCCGTTTCCCGAGCCGTCCCCTGGCCGCTGGCCGTGAATTCGCTGGAGCTACTTCGTGATTCGACATCGCCTCGCCGCGTTCGCCGGTGTTCTCGCCGCCACCGCGACGCTGGTCGCCTGCGGAACCGACACCGGAACCGGCGAGCACGCCGGTCCCCCGCGACCCGGTGGCACCCTGCGCTACGGGCTCTCCCAGGCACCGTCGTGCTCGGATCCCGCACAGGCTGGCAGCAATCAGACGATCTACGTGACCCGCCAGATCGTGGACTCACTCACCGATCAGGACCCGGCGACGGGCAGGATCACGCCGTGGCTGGCGCGCGGCTGGGAGGTCAGCCCGGACGCGAAGGTCTTCACCTTCTTCCTCACCGACGGGGTGACCTTCAGCGACGGCACCCCACTCACCGCCGAGTCGGTGCGCGACACCTTCGACGCCGTGATCCGTCTCGGCGGGGCGAAAGCGCCGCTCGGCGTCAGCTATCTCGCCAACTACGTCGGCACCACCGTGGTCGACAAGCTCACGGCCCGGGTGGAATTCAGCGCGCCGAACGCGCAGTTCCTGCAGGCGTCCTCGACCTCGCAGCTCGGCATCCTCGCCCCCGCCACCAACGCGAAGCCCGCGGAGGCGCGCTGCGCGGGCGACAACATCGGCAGCGGGCCGTTCACCTACGCCGCCTACAAGCAGGACGTCTCGGCGACGTTGACCAAACGCGCCGGATACCACTGGGGTTCGGCGGTTTTCGGCCACGAGGGTGAGGCCTATCTCGACCGGATCGAGTTCACCGTCGTGCCCGAATCGGGAGTGCGCACGGGCTCGTTGGCTTCCGGTCAACTCGACGCGATCAGCGACGCCCTACCGCAGGACGCTCCGCAGATCGAGGCGGTCGGTGGACGCGTGCTCTCGACGTCGAACCCGGGCGTGGTCTTCGGTTTCCACCCCAATGTGACGCGGGGACCGCTGCGTGATCCGGCGGTCCGGCAGGCGTTGCTGCCCGCGCTGGATCGGCGTCAGCTGATCGATACGGTGCTGAGCCCCCAGTTCCGACCCGCCACCTCGGTGCTGGCCGCCTCGACCCCGGCTTACACCGACCTGTCGGCCCGGCTCGGCCACGACCCGGCGAAGGCGAAGACGATTCTGGATCAGGCGGGCTGGTTGCCGGGCGCCGACGGTATCCGGGTGAAGGGTGGTGAGCGCCTGAGCTTCGGGGTGACCTTCAGTCAGGTGTTCGCGGGCAACCAGGCGATCCTGGAGCTGGTGCAGCAGCAGTTGCGGCAGGTCGGGGTGGATCTGCGGCTCGACCTGGTGTCGTTCTCGGAGCAGACCGCCCGGCAGAACAGCAAGGACTACGACGCCGTCTACGGCAACTCCACCCGCGCCGACGGTGACATCCTGCGCACCTCGTTCGCCCTCACCGGCCGTAATCTGTCGGTGCGCGGGCCGGTTCCGGCTCTCGACACCGCCCTCGATCAGCAGCTGGCCACCAACGATCCGGCGGCGCGGGCGGCACTCATCGTGACAGCGCAGCGGGAGATCCTCGACAACGGGCTCTATGTACCGACGATCGAGTTGTCGCAGGCGATCGGTGCCGCCGCCAACACCAAGGACCTGAAGTTCGAGGCCTCGGCGCGGCTGCAGTTCTTCGACACCTGGCTGAGCGGTCACGGCGATGACTGAGCTGATCCGGCGACCCATCGTGCGATACGTGGGTTCGCGGGTGCTGCAAGCGGTCTGGGTGCTGTGGGCCGCGTTCACGGTGTCGTTCGTCGTGCTGTACCTGCTGCCCGCCGACCCGGTCTCGATGGCAGCCGACAGTTCCGGTTCCGGCACCCCCGTCGACAAGGCGGCGATCGCGGAGCTGCAGGCCCGCTACGGGTTGGACAAGCCGCTGTGGGAGCAGTACGTCACCGCGCTCGGCAATGCGGTCACCGGCGATCTCGGCCGGTCCGTCACCACCGGCCAGCCGGTGACCGAAGCCCTCGGTGACGCGCTGCCCGCCACCCTCGGACTGGCCTCGTTCGCCCTGGTTCTCGCGCTCGTCGGCGGCACCGCGCTGGCCTTCGCGGCCACCTACACCCGCCGCCCGTGGCTGCGCGACACGCTGAGTGTGCTTCCGCCGCTCGGTGTCTCGGTGCCGACCTTCTGGACCGGCTTGTTGCTGTTGCAGCTGTTCTCGTTCCAGCTGCGCTGGTTCCCCGCCTTCGGTGGGACGGGTCTGCGTGGCACCGTCCTGCCCGCGCTCACCCTCGCCCTGCCGATCGGCGCGGTGATCGCGCAGGTGCTCGCGGCCGGGCTCACCCAGACCTGGCGGCAGCCGTTCACCGAGGTGGCGCTGGCCAAGGGCGCTTCACGCTGGTGGGTGCAGCGCAGGCACGTGGCGCGGTTGGCGAGCGTGCCCGCCTTCACCATCGCCGGAGTGCTGGTCGGCACCATGCTCGCCGGTTCGGTGGTGGTGGAGTCGGTGTTCGCCCGAGCGGGCGTCGGGCGGCTCACCCAGACCTCGGTGCTCAACCAGGACATCCCCGTCGTGCAGGGGGTGGTGCTGTTGTCGGCGCTGATCTTCGTCGTCGTGAATCTGGTCGTCGACCTGCTGTATCCGCTGCTGGATCCGCGGATCACCGGCACCGGCCGGGTCGCACGGGCGGCGGACGGCAACACGGACACGAAGGTGAGGACGTGACAATGGTCGACGTACCGCATCGCATCGAGCGACGCCGCGCGGGTGGTTTCGTCCGATCCCGGACAGCCGCGTCCCCCGGCGCGACGGACACGTCGAAGTCTGCCGTCGGAAACTCCCGGATCACGGGCGACCGCGCCCGGCTCATCGGCTGGACACGCAGGCATCTCGGACTCCTCGTGTCGAGCGTCGTGCTCGTGCTGGCGATCGGGTGGGCGGTGGCACCGTCGCTGTTCGCGCCCGGCGATCCGCTGACCGGTGTGCCCGGCGAGAAGTTCCGTGGACCGAGTGCGGCGCACTGGTTCGGCACCGACAACCTCGGCCGTGATCTCTACACCCGGGTCGTGCACGGCGCGGGGCTCTCGCTGTCGGCCACCCTCACCGCGGTCGGGATCGCCCTGGTTGCCGGTTCGCTGCTCGGGCTGTTGTCCGGCGCCGCGGGCGGAATCGTCGACACCGCGATCATGCGGGTGGTCGATGTGCTGCTGTCCATTCCGTCGCTGCTGCTCGCATTGGCGCTGGTGACGGCGCTGGGCTTCGGCACCCGCAATGTCGCTGTCGCCGTTGGTGTCTCGCTGATCGCGAATTTCGCCAGGGTGATGCGCTCGGAGGTGCTGCGGGTGCGGCACGCGCCCTATGTCGAGGCCGCGCACGCCTCGGGGGTGCGCTGGTACGCGGTGCTGGCCAGGCACGTGCTGCCCAACTCGTTCCAGCCGGTGCTGGCGTTGGCCGCCGTCGAATTCGGGATGGCGGTGCTGGCGGTCTCGTCGCTGAGCTTCCTCGGCTACGGCACCAAACCGCCCACCCCCGAATGGGGTTCGCTGATCTCGGAGGGCCGCAACTTCCTCGCCACCGCCTGGTGGCTCACTACCCTGCCCGGCCTGGTGATCATCGCGGTGGTGCTGGCCGCCCAGCGGGTCGGTCGTTTCGCGGGAAGGAGCGATCAGCGATGAGCGAGTCACGCACGACGTCGATATCGGAGTCGGGCGACACGCCGACGGCCGAACCGGGCGTGTCCGACGAGCGGCCGACACCGTTGCTGCGGATCGAGGACCTGCGCGTCACCTACCGGACCGGGACGGGTACCGTCACCGCGCTGCGGGGCGCGTCGATCGAGGTGGCGCCGGGTGAGTTCGTCGCGCTCGTCGGCGAATCCGGCTCGGGGAAGTCGACATTGGCGCACGCGGTGATCGGCCTGCTCGGTGCCGGTGCGCGGCGGGCTTCCGGCCGGATCGAATTCGCCGGTGAGCACGTGGCCACCGACGACGAGAAGGCGCTGCGACGACTGCGCGGCCGACGCGTGGGGTTCGTTCCCCAGGACCCGGGCCTGTCGTTGAATCCCGTGCTCCGGGTGGGTGATCAGGTCGCCGAGGCACTGCTCGTGCACCGCCTCGCCGACCGGCGCACCGCGCGGCTGACGGCTCTCGACCTGCTCGAGGAGGTCGGGTTGGACCGGCCCGAGACGCGCGCCCGCCAGTACCCACACGAGCTCTCCGGCGGGCAGCGGCAGCGGGTGCTGATCGCGATCGCCCTGGCCTGCGGGCCGGAACTGATCATCGCCGACGAACCGACCAGCGCGCTGGACGCCACCGTGGCACGGCAGGTGTTGGACCGGCTGGCCGAGCGGACCGCCGCGCGCGGTACGGCGGTGCTGATGATCACCCACGATCTGGCCGTCGCGGCCGAGCGGGCCGATCGTCTCGTCGTGCTCGAGGGCGGCGAGGTCGTCGAAGCGGGACCGGTGGCCCGGGTACTGGCCCGGCCCGCCCATCCCTACACCCGTCGCCTGCTCGCCGCGTCACCCGCCTTGGCGCCCACGGCCTTCCGGCCGCCGAAGGCTCGGGCGGCGACGCTGTTGCTGTCGGTGCGCGCGCTGCACAAGCGGTACCACGCGGCGGGCATCACCGCCGTCGACGATGTCGAGTTCTCCCTCGACCGCGGCGAAACCCTCGCCCTGGTCGGCGAATCGGGTTCCGGGAAGTCGACGACCGCGCGCATCGCGGTGCGGCTCGTCGACGCCGACAGCGGAACGGTGACCTTCGACGGCCACGACCTCGTCGGCGCCCGCCGCACCCGGTTGCGCGAGCTGCGCAGACGGTTCCAGGTGGTGTACCAGAACCCGTACTCCTCGCTGGACCCGCGCTGGGACGTGGGCGACATCGTCGCCGAGCCGTTGCGCGCCTACGGCATCGACGACCGGCCCCGGCGGGTGCGCGAATTGCTCGACCAGGTGGCGCTGCCCTCGGACTTCACCCGCCGCAGACCCGCCGAACTGTCCGGTGGTCAACGTCAGCGGGTGGCGATCGCCCGCGCCCTGGCCCTGCGGCCCGACCTGCTCGTCCTCGACGAACCGGTCTCCGCGCTCGACGCCTCGGTGCAGGCTCAGATTCTCGACCTGCTCGACGGCCTGCAAACCGAACTCGACCTGGGTTATCTGTTCATCTCCCACGACCTGGCCGTGGTGCGGCGCATCAGCGATCGGGTGGCGGTGATGCGCCACGGCCGCATCGTCGAGACCGGGCCGACCGCGACCCTGTTCACCGACCCGAGGCACCCCTACACCAGGGAACTGCTCGCCGCCATTCCCGCACCGGCCCTGCACATCGACGGAAAGGAGACCCGATGAGCGCGCTGTTCCTCGGCATCGAAACCGCGGGCACCGGAACACATCCCGCGTCCTGGCGGCGGACCGATTCCCGCGCCGAAGACCTGTTCACCGCGGGCTACTGGACCGATGTGGTGACCACTGCCGAAGCACTCGGCTTCGACGCCGTATTCCTGCCCGACTCGTTCGCGGTGCAGGACGGCGGGCCCGGCGTGACCCGAGGCCGCCTCGACGCGGTGGCCGTCGCCGCCCGCACCGCCCCGCTCACGCACCGCATCGGCCTGGTCCCGCAGGTGCCGGTGACCCACACCGAGCCCTTCCACGTGTCCAAGGCGATCGCCGCGCTCGACTTCGCGAGTCTCGGTCGCGCGGGCTGGGAGGTCACCGTGTCCACCGGAGAGACCGAGGCAGCCGCGTTCGGCCGCAAGAAGATTCAGGACGCGGCCTCGCTCTGGCACGAGGCCGACGAAGCGGTGGAGGTGGTGACGCGGCTGTGGGACAGCTGGGAGGACGACGCCGAGATCCGCGACGTGCCGACCGGCCGCTTCATCGACCGCGACCGCCTGCACTACATCGACTTCGAGGGCGACAACTTCTCGGTGAAGGGTCCGGCGATCACCCCGCGCTCCCCCCAGGGGCAGCCGATCGTCGCGCTGCGCGCCGACGACCCACCGTCCACCGAGGTCGCCGTCCGCCGCGCCGACCTCATCCGCATCACCGCACCCGATCTGACCACCGCCGCCACCCACCGGCTCGCACTGCGCGCCGCACTCACCGACGCCGGGCGCGACCCGGATGCGGTGCGGGTTCTGCTGGATCTCCCGGTACACCAGGCTGATTCGGCCGCCAGCGCACACGCCGACGTCGCCGAGCTCGATCGGTGGGCCCAGCGGCGTCCAGGGCAGCACGCCCGCGCCGACCGCGCACGAGACGGGCTCGATCAGCGGGAGGCCGCCGGATCCGATCACTCGGCAGCGGAAGGTCGGCTGCGGCACGTGGGCACCGTCGCCGAGCTCGACGAGTTGCTCGCCGAGATCGCGCGGTCCGGGATCGACGGCGTGGTGCTCCAACCGCTCGCCCTGCACGCCACCTTGTCGGCGCTCACCGGCCACCGGGCACCGTCCGCCACGCCGACGGAGCGAGGCGCCTTCCGTGACCGTCTCGGTCTCCCCCGACCCGTCAGCCGATACGCCGCAGGAGCAGCGCTGTGACCTCGAAACCGCGCAAACAGATTCATCTCGCCGCGCACTTCCCCGGCGTGAACAACACCACCGTGTGGGCCGATCCGGCCTCGAAGTCGCAGGTCGAGTTCGCCTCGTTCGAGCATCTGGCCCGCACCGCCGAGCGCGGCCTGTTCGACTTCTTCTTCCTGGCCGAGGGGCTGCGGTTGCGCGAGCACCTCGGCCGCGTCCACGACCTGGACGTGGTGGGCAGACCCGACACGTTCACCGTGCTGAACGCGGTGGCGGCCGTCACCGAACGCCTCGGCCTGGCGGGCACCATCAACAGCACCTACAACGAACCGTTCGAGCTGGCCAAGCAGTTCGCCGCGCTGGATCACCTCTCCGGCGGCCGGGCGGCCTGGAACGTCGTCACCTCCTCCGACGCGTTCACCGGGGAGAACTTCCGGCGCGGTGGCTATCTGGAGCACGGCGCCCGGTACCAGCGCGCCGCCGAGGTGGTCGAGGCGACCCGGAAGTTGTGGGACAGCTGGCCGACCGACGCCCTGGTGATCGACCGTACGCGCGGCGTCTTCGCTCGCGAGATTCCCGAAACCTCGTACCGGAGTCCGCAATTCGACATCCGTTCGCCGTTCGTCGTCCCGCCGTCCCCACAGCGGCATCCGGTGCTGCTGCAGGCGGGCGATTCCGACGAGGGGCGTGAGTTCGGCGCGAAGACGGCCGACGCCATCTTCACCGCCCACGGCACCCTCGAAGCGGGCCAGCGGTTCTACGCCGACATCAAGGGGCGGCTCGCGAAATACGGGCGCACCCCCGAGGAGCTGCTGGTCTTTCCCGCCGCGACCTTCGTGCTCGGCGACAGCGCCGCCGAGGCGCACGAGCGGGCCCGCCACATCCGCTACCAGCAGGTGAGCCCGGCCACCGCCATCGCCTTCCTCGAACAGGTCTGGGGCCGTGAGCTTTCCGGCTACGACCCCGACGGCCCGCTGCCCGACGTGGAACCCGATCCCGCCACCGAGATCACCCGTGGCCGGGTCAGGCACACGAAAGATCCACTGGCCGTGGCGCGTGCCTGGCGTGAACGGGCCGAGGCGGACGACCTCAGCATCCGGGAACTCGTCATCGAGGTCACCGCCCGTCAGCAATTCGTCGGCACACCCGCCGAGGTGGCCGATCAGATCGACCACTACGTGCAGTCCGACGCCGCCGACGGGTTCATCCTCGTCCCCCACCTCACCCCCGGCGGACTCGACGAGTTCGTCGACAAGGTGGTGCCCGAGCTGCAGGACCGAGGCAGCTTCCGCACCGCCTACACCGGCACGACCCTGCGCGACCACCTCGGTCTGCGCCACCCCCGTCACCGCACCGTCACCGAAGGAGCCCGCGCGTCATGACCGTCACCATCGAGAACACCACGGCCACCACCGCTTTCGCCGACGACTGGGCACGCTGGCACCACGCCCGCGAAGACGGCCTGCGCGACCCCCTCGGCTGGCTCAGCCTCGCCGGGCTGCACTGGCTCACCGACAGCCCGGACCACCTCGACGGCGTTCCCGGCACCTGGTGGGTCACCGACGAGAAGGTGTTCATCACCGCCCAACCCGCCGACCGCCTCGATGTGGACGGCGAGCGCATCGCTGGGGTGCGCATCCTCGAACCCGTAGAGGGCGCACCCGGTCTCAGCGTGCACAACGAGGAGCGGGTGCTCGAAGTGATCCGCCGCTCGGGGCGATTCGCGGTGCGCGTGCACGATCCGGCCGCGCCCGGCCTGGCCTACTTCACCGGCGTCCCCGCCTACCCGGCCGATCCGCGCTGGGTGGTGACGGGCCGTTTCACCCCGTTCGAGCAGGCACGCACCGTCACCACCGGGGCCGTGGTCGAAGGGCTCGAGCATCACCATCAGGCGGCGGGCATCATCGAGTTCCAGCTCGGCGAGAGCCGGGAAGCCGTGCTCGCCTTCGGCACGCCGACCGACCTGAAGTTGCTGTTCACCGACGCGACCAGCGGCATCACCACCTATCCGGCGGCGCGGTCGCTGGCGGTCGGCGCGGTCGAGGCCGACGGCACCGTGACCCTGGACTTCAACCGGGCGATCAACCTGCCGTGCGCGTTCACCGACTTCGCCACCTGCCCGATCGCCCCGCGCGAGAACCGCTTGCGGGTGGCGGTGGAAGCGGGCGAACAGGATCCGCGCTCATGACCGTGCCGCTGTCGATCCTCGACCTGGCCCCCGTCAGCCAGGGCTCGAGCGCCGCGGCGGCGGTGCGCAACAGCATCGATCTGGCTCGACACGCCGAGCGGTGGGGGTACCGCCGATTCTGGTTGGCCGAGCATCATTTCGCCTCCGTCGCCAGCTCGGCGTCACTGACGCTGCTCGGGCTGGTCGCCGCCGCGACCGACCACATTCGGGTGGGCACGGGGGCGGTGCAGGTCGGGCAGCACACGTCCACGTCGATCGTCGAGGCGTTCGGCACGGTCGACGCGGTGCATCCGGGGCGGCTGGATCTGGGCATCGGTCGGTCCGGGCATCGCCGCACCCACTACGGCGCCGCCGCGGCGACGGCCAAGGGCGGGCGTCCGGTGCTCGACGCGGTGGTCGGACGCACCCAGGTGCGCGACGGGGTGGTCGTGCCGCCGCCGTTCGACCCGCGACGGGTCCTGGACCGGTCGAAATTCCTCGCCTCCCTCGAGGCGTTGCAACAGCCTGGTGCCCGATCCCTGGACTTCGAGGAGCAGGTCGCCGAGATCAGGGCATTGCTCGACGGCACCTACACCACCTCCAACGGCATCGCACTGCACGCGGTTCCTGGCGAAGGGATCGATACCGAGCTGTGGATCTTCGGCAGTTCCGCCGGGGAGAGCGCACAGCTGGCGGGTCGGCTGGGGTTGCCCTTCGCGGCGGCCTATCACGTGGCGCCGGGTACGGCGCTGGACGCGGTGGCGGCGTACCGGGCGGCGTTCCGGCCGTCGCCGGTACTCACCGCGCCGTATGTCGTCGTGTCGGCGGATGTGGTTGTCGCCGCCGACGACGACACCGCCCGGCGGCACGCGAGCACCTACGGGCACTGGGTGCACAGCGTGCGCAGCGGGGCGGGCGCCGGTGAGTACCTCGATCCCGACACCGCTCCCCCGCTCACCGACGACCAGTTCCGCCTGGTCGAGGACCGCTTGGCCGCCCAGATCGTCGGCGCACCCGGCACGGTGGTCGAACGGCTCGACGCCCTGCGCCGGGTGAGCGGTGCCGACGAACTGCTGGTCACCACCATCACCCACGCACACGCCGACCGGCTCGAATCGCATCGGCTGCTGGCCGAGGCGTGGGGACTGCGGGGTGCGCTGGCCGCGTGAGCGGAAGTGGTCCACACCACGGCGCCCGGCACTCCGCCAGCTCTATACGGGTGCGTATAACAGCGGTAATCTGTTGTTATACGCACCCGTACAGATCGAGGTCATCCGATGCGACTTCCCGCTTCCGCGCACACCGCCCAGCCGTGGCGTATCCACGAGACAGCCCAGGGCTTCGACATCGAAGACGTCTGGCAGTTCCACACTCCGGGCGCTGGCCCCGACGACTTCCCCGCCTTCCTCGCGGCGCTCGAAGCCGAGCAGGCCTGGGAACACTCCGGTATCAGCGGCATCCTGTTCAGGATTCGCTGGAAGCTGGGTGAGATCTTCGGCTGGGACGACGAATCCGCGGGCACCGGCGCCCGCGTCACCTCCCTGCGCACCAGGCTCCCCGCCGACCTGAAAGACACCCCCGTGCCCGCCGCCGTCGGCAACCCCCTGACGGGCCTCTACGTCCTCGACAACGAATACGCCGCCGAAATCGCCAACGGCACCGTGCACAGCGTCATGCACCTCGGCTGGGTTCCCGACGACACCGGCTACCACCTGCGGATGGCGGTGCTGGTCGCACCCAACGGTCGCCTCGGCCGCCTCTACATGGCCCTCATCAAGCCGTTCCGGTACCTCATCGTCTACCCCGCCATGACCCGCACGTGGGAGCGTATCTGGCGCAACCTCGCCGCCACGACGCGGTGACGTCGCCGGGCGGCGGTCAGGCGCTGAGGGGGGCGGCGGTGACGCCGTAGCCGAGGTTGGTGAGGACCTCGCTGGTGGCCTTGGCGAAGTTGAGGGTGATGAAGTGGAGGCAGGGAGCGTCTTCGTCGATGAGCCGCTGGGCCATTTCGGTGGCGATCTGGATGCCCTCGGCGCGGACGGCGGCGCGGTCTTCCTCCGGACCGGTGCCCGCGGCACGGGTGAGCCGGGCGACGATGTCGGCGGGCACCGGGCGGCCGGACAGTTCCTCGGCGCGGGCGACGGTGCGCAGGGAGGTGATGGGCATCAGTTCCGGGATGATCGGCTTGGCGCCCTCGACAGGGTCCATCGCGATCACGCGGTCGCGCAGCCGCAGGTAGTGCTCCACGTCGAAGAACATCTGGGTGATCGAATACTCCGCGCCCGCACGCAGTTTCGCGCACAGGTGGCGGGTGTCGTGGTCCAGGTCGGGTGAGCGGTGGTGGCCCTGCGGGAAGGACGCGACGCCGACGTGGAAGTCGCCGAGGTCGCGCACGATGCGCACGAGTTCCTCGGCGTACTCGACACCCTCGGGGTGCTTGCGCCACTCGCCGAGCGGGTCGCCGGGCGGGTCGCCGCGCAGCACGAGGACGTTGCAGATGCCGGAGTCGGCGTAGGAGCCGACCAGCGAGCGCAGTTCGGCGATGCTGTGGCCGACGGCGGTCAGGTGGGCGACCGGCAGCAGGGTGGTCTCCTGCGCCAGCGCGCCGGTGATGCGGACGGTGCGGTCACGGGTGGAGCCACCCGCGCCGTAGGTCATCGACACGAAGGCGGGGTGCATGCGTTCGAACTCGCGCACCGCGCGCCACAGCCTGGCCTCTCCGGCGGCGTCGCGGGGCGGGTTGAACTCGACCGAGAACGGCACGCCCGTCCCCGCATGGGTGCGCAGACTCCGCACCACCGAGGGCGTGTTCGAGACGATCGACTGCTGTTTGGCGGGCCGATCGGGGGTCGAACGTCCCCGTCCACTGTCGAAAGTCACCGGCTCAGTCTAGTGGGACGTCACGGGCCGACGGCGCCGACCGGGGATCTCCGATACCGGACAGCCCATACCCCCTCCGATCACAACACCGCAGGCCCCGGTACCGGCCGAGTGGAAATCCCCTGTTCGGAGCGGAGAATGTCAAGGCGGATGGACAACCGGGCGCGGGAGCCTCGGCCCCGAGGAAACGCCGGGTGTGGGATCGGTCGCAGCGGCCGTGTGCGCCCGCCGACGCCGGACACGGCCCGCGTATCGTTCGAGACGACGCTGTGCACGCACCGCGAGGGTGCGTCATCCGAATCCTGACGCTCGCATTTGGAGGCCGCCCTGTCCGCCGGAATCGGTACCCCGCTCGCCCGGCCCGCCGCCGACGTGTCGACCTCGGTCGACCTCGTGGCGCTCACGCCCGGCACACCGGCCTTCGTCGCGGTGGTCGAACAGGTGCTCACGGAGTTCTTCGCGACCCGACGCGAGATCGTCGAACCGCTCGGTCCGGTGTTCGTCGACGCCGCCGAGGCCCTGGAACAGTTCGTGGTGCGCGGCGGCAAGCGCACCCGTCCCGGCTTCGCCTGGACGGGCTGGCTCGGTGCCGGTGGCGACCCGGCCGCACCCGAGGCGGCCTCGGTGCTCACCGCCTGCGCGGCGCTCGAGCTGGTGCAGGCCTGCGCGCTGGTGCACGACGACATCATCGACTCCTCCCGCACCCGGCGCGGGTTCCCGACCGTGCACATCGACTTCACCGACCGCCACCGCGCCTCCGGTTGGTCCGGCGACGGCGAGGCGTACGGTTGCGCCGTCGCCATTCTGATCGGTGACCTGGCGCTGGCCTGGGCCGACGACCTGGTGCACGCGGCCGGGCTCGACACCGCCGCCTTCGCCCGGTTCGCCCCGGTGTGGGCTCGGATGCGCACCGAGGTGCTCGGTGGGCAACTGCTCGACATCAACGGCGAGGCCGGTGGCGACGAGTCGGTGGCGGCCGCGCTGCGGATCAACCGCTACAAGACCGCCGCCTACACCATCGAGCGGCCGCTACACCTCGGAGCCGCGCTGGCGGGCGCCGACGACGCCCTCGTCGCGGCGCTGCGCACCTACGGAACCGATGTCGGCATCGCGTTCCAGCTGCGCGACGACCTGCTCGGGGTGTTCGGCGATCCGGCCGTCACCGGCAAACCCTCGGGCGACGATCTGCGCGAAGGCAAGCGCACCGTGCTCATCGCGGAGGCGCTGCGGCGCGCCGACGCGGAGTCGGCCGCGCTGATCCGCGCCGGGCTCGGCACCGACCTCGACGACGCCGCCGTCGACCGGTTGCGCGCGGTGCTGGTCGACGTGGGTGCCGTCGACGACGTGGAGCGCCGCATCACCGAACTCACCGAGACGGGCCTGGCCGCGATCGCGCACAGTACCGCCACCCCCGCCGCCAAGCACCTGCTGCACGACATGGCGCTGGCCGCCACTCGCCGCACCGCCTGAGGACCTTGTGAAAACTGTTGTGGGACAACCGAACCATGTCGTCGTCGTGGGGGCCGGGCTGGCCGGTCTCGGCGCCGCGCTCCACCTGCGGGGCGCCGGACTCGCGGTGACCGTCCTCGAGCGCGCCGACCATCCCGGCGGCCGGGTGGGCCGCTACCGCTTCGACGACTACGAGATCGACAGCGGCGCAACGGTTCTCACCCTGCCCGAGACCATCGACGACGCGCTCGCGGCGGTCGGGCGGACCCGCGAGGATGTGGGGCTGCGCATCCACCGCCTGGCACCGGCCTATCACGCCCGCTTCGCCGACGGCAGCGACATCCGGGTCTACGACGACGCCGAGCAGATGGCCGAGGAGGTGACGCGCACCTGCGGCCCCGGCGAGGCCCGCGGGTACCGACGCCTGCGCGACTGGCTCGGACGGATGTACGAAGCCGAGTTCGACGAATTCATGAACGCCGATTTCGATTCGCCGCTCGACATGGTCCGCACACCGGCCGCCCGCTCCGCGCTGGCGCGGGTGGTGCGGCTCGGTGGGCTCGGCAAGCTCGGACCACGGGTGCGCTCCTACCTGCGCGACGAGCGACTGACCAGGCTGTTCACCTTCCAGGCGCTCTACGCGGGGACCGCGCCGGATCAGGCGTTGGCCGTCTACGGCGCCATCCCGCACATGGACACCTGCCTCGGCGTGTACTTCCCCGAGGGCGGGATGCGGGCCGTCACCACGGCGCTGGCCGAGGCGTTCACCACCGCCGGTGGGCACCTCGAACTCGGCACCGAGGTCGTCGGCATCGACTACGCGACGGGCAAGGGCACCGCGTCGCCGGGCGCTCGGCACGCCGAAGCCGTCCGCACCGTGGACGGCCGGAGCATCGCCTGTGACGCCGTCGTCGTCACCGCCGACCTCGGCTCGATCCGCCGTTTCGGGTTGCGCAACCGACGCGGGCTGCGGGCCTCGCCGTCGGCCGTCGTCGCGCACGGCACCGTGCCCGCCGAGGTCGCCGCGCGGTGGCCCGTGCAGGCCCATCACACGATCGAATTCGGGGCCGCGTGGGAGCAGACCTTCCGCGAGATCGCGGCGGGCAAGGGCCGGGGCACGCTGATGAGCGACCCCTCGCTGCTGCTCACCCGCCCCGCGCTCAGCGACCCCGGCCTGTTCGTCGACCGCGTCGACGGCCGCTGGGAGCCGCTCTCGCTGCTCGCGCCGTGCCCGAACCTCACCTCGGCGCCGCTGGATTGGGACCGGATCGGCCCGGCCTACCTGCGTGAACTGTTCGCCACGCTCGAACAGCGCGGCTACACCGGCATCGGTACCAACTTCCGCGTCGACCGGTTCGATACCCCGGCCACCTGGGCGAGCCAGGGCATGATCGCGGGCACACCGTTCTCGGTGGCGCACCTTTTCCGGCAGACCGGACCCTTGCGTCCACGGAACCTGCCAAGGGGCGTGGACAACGTCGTTCTCGCAGGTTGCGGCACCACTCCTGGGGTCGGTGTACCCACCACACTGCTGTCGGGCAAGTTGGCGGCGGCGCGAATCACCGGTAGCCGGGCGCACACCGGGGGCGACCACCGGGTTAGTGTTCGGAACTGAAGCCGTAAACTGGCGGCCGACTTATCACTCGCGGTTGCGACCGCCGACCATCCGGGGGGACCGACCGAAGATGCCGCCCCCCGAGACGACCGTAGGCCCCATGGACACCACGCGCACCCTCGAACCGCAGCGCCATCTGCCCGCCGGGACCGATCCCGGGGTGCGGACACGGCTGCGCACGGCGGGCGATTTCGTCCGCAGCCCGGAAGGCCACGCCGCCCTCATGGGCTTCGTGGGCGCCATCCTGATCACTTTCGGCGGTTTCGGTGCGGGCGCGGTCCGCAAGCGCGATCCGTTGCTCGAGGCGCTACACCTGTCCTGGTTGCGGTTCGGGCACGGCTACGCGTTGTCGACGATCATCATCTGGGCCGGTGTGCTGATGATGATCACGGCCTGGGTCCGACTCGGCCGCAACACGATCGGCAAGGGTGAATCGACGGTCACCCTCAACGAACTACGGGCCATCGTCGGCATCTGGACCGCACCGCTGCTGTTCGCGGCGCCGATGTTCAGCCGCGACGTCTATTCCTACCTCGCCCAGGGCGCGCTCCTGCGCGACGGGTTCGACCCCTATCAGGTGGGCCCGGTCGCCAATCCCGGCATCCTCCTGGACAACGTGAGCACGGTGTGGACCACCACCACCGCGCCCTACGGTCCGATGTTCCTGCTGATCGGACGCGCGATCACCTCGATCACCGGCGACAACGTGATCGCCGGAACCATCGCCCTGCGCATCGTCATGCTGCCGGGGCTGGTGTTGATGATGTGGGCCGTGCCGTACCTGACCAAGCACCTGGGCGGTAAGCCGACGGTGGCGCTGTGGCTGGCGGTGCTCAACCCGCTGGTGCTGATCCACCTCATCGGTGGCGTGCACAACGAGATGCTGATGGTCGGGCTCATGTGCGCCGGTATCGCGCTGGTGCTCGAGCGTCATCACGTGGCGGGCATCGTCGTGGTCGCCATCGGCGTGGCGATCAAGGCCACCGCGGGCGTCGCGCTGCCCTTCCTGGTGTGGATCTGGATCCTGCACGAGAAGGAACGACGAGCGGCCGAACGCCGGGACCGCGCCGACTCCGATGCGGCGCTGTCGGAGGAACAGAAGCATCCCGACGCCGCTCGCCCGTCGGCGGACATGCCCCACCCACTGCTGGTGTTCGCCAAGATCGCCGGGATCGGCGTCGGTGTGTTCGCGGCGGTCTTCGGGGCGGCCTCGGTGATCGCGGGTGTCGGGTTCGGGTGGGTGACGGCCCTGCAGGGCTCCAACAAGATCATCCAGTGGCTGTCGCTTCCGACGCTGTTCGCCGAGTTGGTCGCCCTGGTGACCCCGCTCGACTTCGACTCGGTGCTGTGGCTGACCCGTAAGTTGTGCCAGGTGGCGCTGGTCCTGCTCCTGGTGGCGACCTGGTGGCGGTTCCGGCACAGCGAGCGCGAGGCCGTGATGGGCATCGTCATCGCGTTCGTGGCGATCGTGGTGCTCTCCCCCGCCGCGCTGCCCTGGTACTACTCCTGGCCGTTGGCGCTGGCCGCGGCCTTCGCGCTCTCCACCCGCACCCTGATGTGGTTGGTCGGCATCTGCACCTGGCTGATGCTGGTGTTCCACCCGGACGGTTCGAACGGCCTCTACAGCATCGGGCACGTCGCCGTCGCGACGTTCGCCGCGGTCGTCGCCGCGGTGTCGCTGCGGCACGTCGACCCGCTGCATCTGCGGTCGGCGGGTTCGCGCGCGGTCGCTCAGCAGCACGCGCGCTCCCTGTCCGCATGAGCGGACCGGTCGTTCCCCGGAGATCCGAACTCGACGAGGCCTACGCGACCTGTCGCCGCATCGCCGCCGAACACGGCCGCACCTACTACCTCGCCACCGCCCTGCTGAGCCCGCGGCGACGCCGGGCCGTCCACGCGCTGTACGCGTTCGCGCGGATGGTGGACGACATCGTCGACCACGCCGACGACCCCGGGCGGGTCCTCGACCCCGTCGACCGCACAGCAGCACTCCCACCGAGCTTCGCCCCGACATCGGGGGCCGAGACACCGATGGCCGGGGACGCGGCGCGATACTCGACCGCGCGGGCAGCGTTCGGGCCCGCGGGCGACCACAGCACATCCCCCGCTCAGCACCTCGATCTGGTCGAGAAGCAGCTTCGCCTGGCCATCGAGCAGGGCGATGTCGACACCACCGATCCGCGGCGTCGCCAGATCATCGCCGCGACGGCCGAGACCATCGCTCACTACCACATCGCGCACGCGCACATCTGGACGTTTCTCGACGCCATGCGCATGGATGTCCCCGGCACCACCGTCCACCGCACGCACTACGCGAGCATGGCCGAACTGCGCGGCTACATGCGCGGGTCCGCGGCCGCCATCGGTCTACAGCTGCTGCCGGTACTCGGCACCGTGGTCCCGATCGAGGAGGCCGAGCCCGCGGCCGCCGCCCTCGGCGAGGCGTTCCAGGTCACCAACTTCCTGCGGGACGTCGCCGAAGACCTCGATCGCGGCCGCGTCTACCTACCGGCCGACGAACTGGCCGCCTTCGACGTGGACGAGGCGCGGCTGCGGGCGTGCCGGGCCGCCGGGCGAACCGATCAGCCGACGCGGCGCGCCCTGGCGCATCTGATCGCCGTCAACCGCGACATCTACCGCCGCGCGCTCCCGGGCATCGACCTGCTGGCTCCCCGGGTCCGTCCCGCGATCCGGACCGCCGCGGTGCTCTACGCCGAGATCCTGGATCGGATCGAAGCGGCGGATTTCCAGATCTTCGCCACCCGCGCCACCGTCCCGAACCACCGTCGGATCCTGGTGGCCGCCAAGGGTTTCGCCGTCCCACGCCGCTGATCGAGGGTCGGCGGAGAGCTCAGAAAGGCTCGGCGGCGGCGCGGCGGACGACCTCGCGGGCCAGCGGGCCGTGCAGGGCGTCGACCGGACGGCCCGGCAGCGAGTCGTCCTCGGTGTAGATCCAGCGCAGGATGTCCTCGTCGCTGTACTTGCCGTCACGCATCACCGTGATCAGGCCGGGCAGCATGCGGACGATCTCGTCGTTGTCGTCGAAGAAGCGGGACGGAATGCCCGCGACACCGCCCCGGCGCACCGCGAGGAGCTGGTGATCGCGCAGCAGTTGATGCACCGCGGTCACCGGGACACCGAGTATGTCGGCGGCCTCGGGCAGGGAGACGAGGGTTTCGGTGTCGGGCAGCACGTCGTCGCTGCAGGGGAAGGCACTCACCCATACAACGGTAGTACGTGACGCGACGCATCCATCGGCTGGCATGCCGTCACACCCGGTTACCATCGTGGTGGCCGCACCACCGTGGCCAGTTCGTCGTACGCCGGAGGACACCTGTGATCGGCCAGATGCTGGAAGGGCGCTATCGCATCGATGCGCCGATCGCTCGCGGCGGAATGTCGATGGTGTTCCGAGGAACCGACACCCGGCTCGACCGCCCCGTCGCCATCAAGGTGATGGACCCCAAGTTCGCCGGCGACCCCCAGTTCCTGAGCCGCTTCGAGTTCGAAGCCCGTGCGGTGGCCAAACTCAAGCACCCCTCGCTGGTCGCGGTGTACGACCAGGGCATCGACGGCGAATACCCGTTCCTCATCATGGAACTGGTCGAAGGCGGCACCCTGCGCGAACTGCTGCGCGAACGCGGCCCGATGCCGCCGCACGCCGTGCGCGCCGTCGCCGAACCGGTGCTGCGCGCCATCGGCACCGCCCACGACGCGGGTCTGGTGCACCGCGACATCAAACCGGAGAACGTCCTGATCTCCGACGCGGGCGAGGTGAAGATCGCCGACTTCGGCCTGGTCCGCGCCGTGGCCGCCGCCAACACCACTTCCGCCAGCGTGATCCTCGGCACCGCCGCCTACCTCTCGCCGGAGCAGGTCACCTCGGGCACCGCCGACGCACGCTCGGATGTGTACTCCTTCGGCATCCTGATCTTCGAACTGCTCACCGGCCGGGTGCCGTTCACCGGCGACAACTCGCTGTCGGTGGCCTATCAGCGGGTGGAGAACGACGTGCCCGCGCCGAGCCAGTTCATCGACGGTGTGCCCGCCGAGTTCGACGCACTCGTCGCCGAGGCCACCTCCCGCGACCCCGCGAAACGGTTCGCCGACGCCAACCAGATGGCGGCCAACCTGCAATCGGTGGCGATGAGCTTGCAGCTGCCGCCGTATCGCGTTCCGGCGCCACGGGATTCGGCCGAACACCTCAGCGAGGCCTTCCGCCCCGACCCGGCGGCGATGAATCCCGTGACGCCCCACCGGGAGCCGGTGTCGCCGCGCCCGGTCGCCCAGCCACAGCACACCCGGGTGGTCACCGCGCAGCGGCCACGGCTCGACGATCCGGCCGATCCCGTGCACAACCCGTTCGTCCCGGCCGAAACCCATACCCGCCGTACCGGTCTGGTCTGGGTCGGCATCGTCACCGCACTCACGCTGCTGGTCGGTATCGGCGGCTGGTGGGTGGGTGTCGGCCGCTACACGGCGGTGCCACCGATCGCGGGGATGGACACCGAGCGGGCCGTCGCCGTGCTGGAACAGGCCGGATTCGAGACGGTGCTGCGGCAGAAGGCGTCCGACACGATCCCGGTGGGCGGAGTGGTCGGCACCGATCCGTCGGCCGGTTCGCGGGTCACCAAGAGTTCCACCATCGCGGTGCTGATCTCCAACGGCAAACCGCGCGTACCCGAGGACATCAAGCCCGGCGACCAGATCAGCGCCGTGAACGCCGCGATCCGCGACATGGGTCTGCAACCCATCGACAGCGGTGAGGCCGCCAGCACCGCACCGAAGGGTTCGCTGGCCAGGGTGGAACCGGCCCCCGGCACCGTGCTGCCGATGGGCGCGCAGGTGAAGGTGTACCGCAGCAAGGGTTCGCAGCCGGTGAACGTGCCCGACGTGCGCGGCAAGACCACCGAGGAAGCCAACCAGGCCCTCACCAAGGCCGGTCTCACCGTCCGCGAGGTGACGGTGCAGTACGACAAGAGCATCGAGGGCGACAAGGCGATCGGCACCGACCCCGCCGTCGGCACCACCCTGCAATCCGGCGACAGCGTCACCCTGCTGGTCTCCAACGCCGTCAAGGTCCCCAACGTGATGGGTCAGACCGTCGGCAACGCCCGCGCCAAACTGCAGCAACTCGGCCTGCGAGTAGAGGTCAAATCCCTCACCGACTCCGACAACTCCCTGGTGATCGGCCAGGTCCCCGGCATCAACACGAATGTCGAAGCAGGCACCGTCGTCTCCCTCACCGCCCTACCTTGAAGAGATCGCGCCCCGGAGAAGGACGACAAGCCCGACAAGGACGACGACAAGGAAAAGCCCGGTCGCGGCGGTAACCGCTGACCGGTCAGGATCCGATCTTCGGGCCGATCCAGGCGATCCGCACGGTCCTGTCCTCGAAGACCACCCGCAGGTGCAGGCGGCCCGCACCCGGTGTGAACCGCAGATGGGTGTCGAAGAGTCGAGTCACGCCGTCCAGATCCTCGAACCAGCAGAGATCGCGTCGCCCATCGTGCTCCGGGCTGACCTTCGACCGCCATCGCGGTTCGGTCGATCCGTCGGTCCGCCACTCCACCACCATCTCCTGCAGCTCTTTCAAACGCCCGAAGACCGGCTGTACCCAGCGCGGATCGAGTGCCGTGAGATGCTCGGCGACACCGGGCAGAAAGGTCAGCGCTGGAAAGAGCTCGGCGTGCCCGCTCCACAGTTGCGATCCCTCGGTGATGGCCGCCCGGTAGCGCACCTCGTCGAACCACGCACGGTGGACCGTCAGATGCTCTGTCGCGGACAGGTGCCGGACCTCGACCACTTCCTCGCCCACCGCATCGGCCGCCTCGTCGAACCACGTCCGATCGATCGGGATCTCGGTGCGATCCCACCGGTGAGCCGTCGGCAGACTCACGGCAAGCCCGTCGTGACTGTGCGCCAGGCCGAGCCCTTCCGCCCGCGTGCCCTCGAGGTGGTACTCCACGTCGCGGTCGCGTTCCGAGACCAGTTCCGCGTACGAATACGGGGCACGATCCTGCAGCATGCGCAGGGCGCGCCACAGATCCTTGTTGCGATCGGCCCACCTGGCCATCGGATACCCGGGAGCGAGCTCGATGTGCGGCAGTTTGAGCGGAGTCACCAACGTCGCACGCGGTTGTATCGCGCGGACCGCTGTGACGAACCGGCGCATCGCGGCGGTCACTTCGTCCTCGCGCAACTCGTGCGTGCACGAATGCTCGTTGAGGCACAGCAGCACCGACATCGTTCCCCCACCGTGTTCGTGTCAGTCGATCAGCACATCCAGCGCATGATCCCACTCGTCGAAGAAGCCGGGCGGCCAGTTCTCGATCGAACCACTCGGCCGGACCTCGATCGGGTCCACATGCTTGACACCGACGTCGTCGGTGCGAAAGTACAACAGCTGCAAGTCTTTCGGCGTGAGAATCGCACGTTTCACCGCGATCCGCAGGCCGTTGAGAACGTGGTCGCTGTGCGATTCGACGATCAACTGCGCGCCCGAGGCAGCCGCGCGGGCGATGAGCTGTGCCATCGCCGACTGCCCACGCGGATGCAGATGAGCTTCCGGGTTCTCCAGCAGGATCAGGCTCCCCGGTCGCGCGGTGAGGCAGGCGATCACGATCGGCAGCGCGTAGGTGAGCCCGAAACCGACATTGGTCGGTCGGTACCTGTTCGACGACGACAGGCCGCCCGTGCCCTGGCTGTAGGACAGACGCACCGCGTCCGTGCCATCGATACCGGTGGCCTGCAGGTTCACCCCGGGGCACAGGTAGCCCAGCCAGGCCTCGGTCTGGCGCAGCAGTGTGTTCGACACCGCCTCGCTGTGCCGCAGGTCCTCGGCGACCTCGTCGTCCTGGTGGATACGCAGGTAGTTCACCGCGTGTTCGCCGCGCGCACCGAGGAAACCGTGCTGAACCGCGGTCGAGCGCAGATAGCTCACCGCTGGGTTGATCCGGTCGGCACGCAGGTACTGGAAGAACGCCGCGCGGTCGATCGTTTCGTGTGCGCGGAAATCCCGGTCGAGCTCGCGGCGCAACTTCTCGTCCCGTCCCAGCGCATCTCTGTCCAGCCGACGATCGTCGCGATCGATGAGCGAACCGAGGTCGAAATTCCGCGAGATCCGCAGGAGGTCTTCCTCGGCCGCGTACTCGGCGGACCAGAAGGCCCGTCCGCGCAGTTCGTTGTCCGGATCGTTCAGATCGCTGCGCAACTCGATCTCGATGGCCCCCGGTGTGGTCGTCCCCTTGATCCACGCCTCGTGCCGGACATCACGGCCGAGACCGAGCTCCACGAACTCGCCGTTCAGCGCGAAGGCGAACTCGACGCCGGGCCCGAACTGCGCTTGCCGAAGCAGCGCCAATGCCTGCAACACCGTGCTCTTGCCCGAGGAGTTGAGGCCGGTCAGCAGGGTGAGTCTGCTCAGCGGGATCTCGATCTCGGCGAACGCCTTGAAGTTGCGCAGCAGAATGCTGGTCAGCACCTCTCATCCCCGATCGTAGTCGGCGAGGAGCGCGTCGATCATCGCGAACCGGTACCGGATCGATGCCGGGTCACCCGTGCTCACCGAGATCGCCCGATCGAACCTCGGGTTGTCGCTCAACAATTTCCGGAAGCCCTTCACGAACGACCGCGGTGAGTTCTCGATTCGGCGCGCCGCTCGCGGACGAGCAGCGAAGCCGACGGCGAGAACCTCGAACAGCGCCTTGTTGACCGGGTATCGGGCGGCATTCGACTCGTACTGCTTGCGGAATGCGTATTTTCCGAAGACGGCGAGGTTCGTGTTCATCGCCATCGTGAAGGCGGTGCGCAGTTGCGCGACCCGCAATTCGCCCAGGTGGTTGATCCGGTGCATCGAATCCCGGAGGAACTTGTCGAAATCCTTCTCCCGGTATTCGAGCGGGTCACTGATCGAGAAGGCCAGGAACCGCAGCACCATTTCCCGATCCGCCATCCGACCCTTCGCCACCGAACCACTGGTGGCCGCGCGGAATTCAGCGGAGTCCGCGAGTTCGCCGAGCAGCGTTCGGGCCCGGCCCGGAATCAGTGCGTGTCGCAATTCCTGGGTGGTCAACGGCAACCCGCCGGTATTGAGGCGGGCGAAGATGTTGAACTTCGCTTCGTCCGGTGTGCCTTTGCGGATCAGGTGCAGCACGATCTCGGTTTCCTCGAGCCGGGTCTGCAGTCGTCCGGGCAGATCGTCGAAGCGTTTGCCGTTGAAATCCAGATAGTTCAGGCCGCGCAGTGTCAACGGGGAGAACTCCGACGACGGTGCCATGAACCGCACGATGGCAGTGAGCCGCTGAATGCCGTCGACGATCGCCCACCGATCGACGCCGTCGTCGTCATCGGGCACCTCGGCGGCGTAGAACGCGGGCAAGGGGATCCGCAGCAGGATCGACTCGATCAGGCGGCTCTGATTCTCCTCGCTCCAGATTCCGGCCAGCCGCTGGAAATCGGGTTGCAGGTCGATGGTTCCTCGGCGCAGACGGGAGAGCATGAGCGCCACCGTCGGGGTGCGGGTCACGACGTCGATACGCTCCGGGTCGTACGGCTCCCCGTTGGCTGTCCCGACATCCTCGCGCTCGATGTCGACCAGTTCGCCCCCGGCGCTGAGGTCGCGTGTGACCGTCGCGCGAGCGTCGACCCCGTCGTTGTCCATCAGACTGACCACTCCCCTGTCCGCGTCGGCCGGTAGGCAACTGTACCGGGTCGCCCCGGGCTTCGCGGGCGCCACTACGTTTCGGGCGAGGCGCGAAATCAGCAGCGCCGCAGCGCTATCGCAGCATCTCGGCGACCAGGAAGGACAGTTCCAGGGATTGCTGGGTGTTGAGGCGGGGGTCGCAGGCGGTTTCGTACCGACCACCGAGATCCAGATCGGAGATGTCCTGCGCCCCACCGAGGCATTCGGTGACGTTCTCGCCGGTGAGTTCGATGTGCAGGCCGCCGGGGTGGGTGCCCAGGGCGTGGTGGACCTCGAAGAAGCCCTGCACCTCGTCGACGATGCGATCGAAGTGGCGGGTCTTGAACCCGGTGGACGACTCGTGGGTGTTGCCGTGCATCGGGTCGCACTGCCAGATCACCTGGTGGCCGGTGGCCTGCACCTTCTCGATGATCGGGGGCAGCACGTCGCGCACCTTGCCGTTGCCCATCCGCGCCACCAGGGTGAGTCGACCGGGCTCGTTGTTCGGGTCGAGCCGCTCGACGTATTCGACCGCCTGGTCGGGGGTGGTGGTCGGGCCGATCTTGAGGCCGATGGGGTTGGCCAGCAACTCGGCGAAAGCGATGTGGGCACCGTCGAGCTGACGGGTGCGCTCACCGATCCACAGGAAGTGCGCGGACAGGTCGTAGAGCAGCGGTTCGCCGGTCTCGCTCTCGCTGAGCCGGAGCATCGCGCGCTCGTAGTCGAGGACGAGCGCCTCGTGCGAGGCGTAGATGCGAGCGGTCTTGAGGCTCGGGTCGTTGACCTGACAGGCCGCCATGAACCGCAGGCCCTTGTCGATCTCCTCGGCCAGGGTCTCGTAGCGCGCACCCGCGGGCGACTGGGCGACGAAGTCACGGTTCCAGTCGTGCAGGCGGTGCAGGTCGGCGGTGCCCGCGCTGGTGAGAGCGCGGACCAGGTTCATCGCGGCGCTGGCGTTGGCGTAGGCGCGGACCAGGCGCGACGGGTCGTGGCGGCGCAGCTTCTCGTCGGCGACCAGGGAGTTGATCATGTCGCCCCGGTAGGACTTCAGCCCGAGCGCGTCGACATCGGCCGATCGCGGCTTCGCGTACTGCCCCGCGATGCGGGCCACCTTCACCACCGGCATGCTCGCGCCGTAGGTGAGCACGACCGCCATCTGCAGCAGCGTGCGGATGTTGCCGCGAATGTGCGGTTCGGTGTTGTCGGCGAAGGTCTCGGCGCAGTCGCCGCCCTGCATGAGGAACGCTTCGCCGCGCGCCACCTGCGCCAACTGGGCCTTGAGGTCCTCGACCTCGGCGGGCAGGCAGATCGGCGGCACGCTCTCGAGCACGGTGCGCATCGTGGTGGCCTCGTCGGCGTCCCAGGACGGCTGCTGCAGGGCGGGGCGAGCCAGGGCGGCGTCCAGCCGACTGCGCAGCTCGGCAGGCAGCGGCGGCAGTTCCGGCAGGCGGTCAATCGGTACGTCGACGGTCCAGGTCACCAGTCAAGGATACGGACTCGCGGATGCCGGGGAATACCCGGCGTACCTGCGACGGGCCGGGCGGCACCCCTGCGCGCTTCGCGCGAAGTGCCCGCATAGGGTTTCACTCAATTCATCGTGGGCCCACCCGCCTCGTCGCGTCGGACGGGACGGACACCCACCGGCACGAAGAGGCGATCTCCCTGCGATATTTCTACGATTCGGAATTCGTCGAGGACGGCGTGACGATCGATCTGATCTCGATCGGCGTCGTCTGCGAGGACGGACGTGAGTACTATGCCGTCTCCACCGAATTCGACGCCGGACGGGCCGGGCCGTGGGTGCGCCGCAATGTGCTGCCGAAGCTGCCACCAGTCGGTTCGCCGCTGTATCGCACCCGCGCCCAGATCCGCGACGACCTGCTCGCGTTCTTCCTGCCCCGGGCCGGGATATATCCCGAGCTGTGGGCCTGGGTCGGGGCCTACGACCATGTGGCGCTGTGCCAACTGTGGGGTGACATGACCGCCCTGCCCAAGAACATGCCGCGCTACACCAACGAACTGCGTCAGCACTGGGTGGCCCACGGCAGTCCTGAACTGCCGCCCATCCCCGACGACGCGCACGACGCCCTCGCCGATGCCCGCCACAACCTGGCCAAGTTCGAGGCCATCGAATCCCACCGCCGCACACCGCGCCTCTGAGATACGACGAAGGCCCCGAGTCGGGAACGACTCGGGGCCTTCGTTGTTCGCGGAATCAGTGACCGCTGTGGTCACCGTCGCCGGTGCGTGCCTGGTGCTCGGCGAGGGCACCGAGCATCTTGTGCTCCTCCGCCTCGTCGATCTCGGCCCAGGCCTCGCCCTCGGCGCGCGGGTCGGGGCGCAGGAAGCTACCCGTGCCCGGCTTGCCCGCCGAACCGAGGCGGTTCATCTTCTTGGGCACCGGAGCGCCCTGGTACTCCAGCGGGATGGCGTGGCCGTGTGCGTCGACCCCGCCCAGCGGCTGGTGCACCTCGATGTACTCACCGTGCGGCAGACGCTTGATCACACCGGTCTCGATGCCGTGCTCGAGCACCGCGCGGTCGCTGCGCTGCAGGCCGATGCAGAACCGGTAGGTGATGAAGTACGCCAGCGGCGGCAGCAGCAGCAGACCGATGCGGCCGATCCAGGTGGTCGCGTTCAGCGAGATGTCGAACTTCAGCGCGATGATGTCGTTGACACACGAGAGCGTGAGCACCACGTAGAACGCGATGGCCATCGCACCGATCGCCGTGCGCACCGGCACGTCGCGCGGACGCTGCAGCAGGTTGTGGTGCGCGCTGGTGTCGCCCGTGAGGCGCTTCTCGATCCACGGGTAGGCGATCAGCAACGTGAACACCAGGCCCATGACCAGCGCGACCCAGAACGCCGCCGGGATCGTGTACCGGCCGAGGTAGAGCTCCCAGGCAGGCATCAGACGTGCCATACCGTCGGTCCACATCATGTAGAAGTCGGGCTGCGAACCCGCCGACACCTGCGACGGGTTGTACGGACCGAGGTTCCACACCGGGTTGATCTGCAGGACACCGCCCATGATGCCGACGATGCCGAGGGTGAAGGCGAAGAACGCGCCCTGGTCGGCGGCGAACACCGGGACGATGCGGGCACCGACAACGTTCGTCTCCGTGCGGGCCGGGCCGGGGAACTGCGTGTGCTTCTGGTACCAGACCAGCGCCACGTGGGCACCGATCAGCGCCAGGATGATGCCGGGCAGCAGCAGCACGTGCGCGATGTAGAGACGCGGGATGATGATGTCGCCGGGGAAGTCGCCGCCGAACATCAGCCAGTGCAGCCAGGTACCGACCACCGGGACACCGATGGTGATGCCGGAGAACGCGGCACGAAGACCGGTGCCCGAGAGCAGGTCGTCGGGCAGCGAGTAGCCGAAGAAGCCTTCGAACATCGCCAGGATCAGCAGCAGCGAGCCGATCACCCAGTTCGCCTCACGCGGCTTGCGGAACGCGCCGGTGAAGAAGATACGGAACAGGTGGATGATGATCGACGCCGCGAACAGCAGTGCCGCCCAGTGGTGGATCTGGCGGACGAACAGACCACCGCGCACCTCGAAGGAGATGTTCAGCGTCGTCTCGTAGGCCCGCGACATGCCGACACCGCGCAGCGGCTGGTAGGCACCGTCGTAGACGACGTGCGCCATCGACGGGTCGAAGTACAGCGTCAGGTAGATACCCGACAGCAGCAGGATGATGAACGCGTAGAGCGCGATCTCACCCAGCAGGAACGACCAGTGGGTCGGGAAGACCTTGTTGATCGAGCGCTTCACGAACGCGGCGGCGCGATACCGCTCGTCCATCTCGTCGGCCTGGTTGGCCATGATTGTTCCGACACTCATGAACGACGCTCCCAGAAGGCCGGGCCGAGCGGCTCGATGAAGTCGCCCGCGGCGACCAGGAAGCCCTCGGAGTTGACGGTGATCGGCAGCTGAGGCAGCGCGCGGGCGGCCGGACCGAAGACCGGCTTACCCCACTCGGTCGCCGAGAACTGCGACTGGTGGCACGGGCACAGGATCCGGTTGGTCTGCTGCTCGAACAGCGAGGTCGGGCAGCCGAGGTGGGTGCAGATCTTCGAGTAGGCGAAGTAGTCGCCGTAGTTGAAGCTCTCCTGGCCCTTGCGCTTGATCGCCTTCTCGGCGTCCTCGGTGCGCAGCCGGATCAGCATCACGGAGTTACGGATGCCGCGCAGCGACTGCAGGGTGGCGTGCGAATCGCCGCGCCACTTCTCTTTCCAGGGGAAGACGGTTTCCATCGCACCCGCGTCGAGATCCTCCGGGCGCACCAGGACGATGTCGTCGGGGCGGCCGGTGTCGCGGCGGATGTAGACGGTCTCGCCCTCGTAGTCCGGGGTCCAGCCCGACACCCACAGCGGCGACTTGTCCTTCTTCGCCCACGGGTTCTTGATCATCCCGCCGATGAACACCATCGCGGCACCGAGTCCGAGCACACCGACACCGGCACCGGCGGTGCCGAGCATCATCTTGCGCCGACCAAGGGTGGAGGTCTCGAGCGCGTCCTGCAGCTCGGCGGCCAGGGTGCGGCGCTCGACCTCGTCGGACGGGCCGTCGTGGCGCTGCTGGATGGAGATCTCGGCGGGGATGAACCGCTTGCGGATCAGCACCACCGCGATACCGATGACCAGCACCGAGATACCGAAGGTGAGACCGATCAGCGGGGTGAACAGCGAGTAGGCCTCGTGGCCTTCGTCGCCCTTGCCCTTCCACTCCCACGGCCAGAACAGGAAGACACCGATCAGCGCGGCGGCCGCGAGACCGGAAACGGCGAACCAGAACGTGACGGCACGCTCGGCACGCTTCTCGGCGCGGGTACCGGCCACCGGCCAGCGCTCGCCGCGGTACACGACCTCGACGTCGTCCCGCGCGGTACCGAGTTCGACGAGCTCCGCACGCGACATCGCGTCCAGTTCGTCTTCGGTGGGTTCGCGACCCATGTCGCTTCGCTCCTGTCCACTCATGACTGTGTCCTATCCGACGCGCCAAGCGCGACCTGCCCGATCACGTGCGGGAACCGATCCACATGGCCGCACCGACGGTGGCGGTGATGCCGATGACCCAGATGGCAAGACCCTCGGTCGCCGGACCGAAACCGCCGAGATCCCAGCCGCCGGGCGACTTCTCCTCCGCGGCGTTCTTGACATAGGCGACGATGTCGCGCTTCTCGTCCGGCGTCAGCTGCCGGTCGGAGAACTTGGGCATGTTCTGCGGGCCGGTGAGCATCGCGTCGTAGATCTGCTGCTCGTTGGCCGGCTCGAGCGGCGGAGCGAACTTACCGCCCGACAGCGCGCCACCACGACCGGTGAAGTTGTGGCAGGACGCGCAGTTCATGCGGAACAGCTCCGAACCGCGACCGATGTCGTCACCGCGCAGGGATTCCTGGGCGATCTCACCGTTGGCGTCGCGGATCACCGAGGGGCCACCGCCGTTGGCGGCGACGTAGGCGCCGAGCGCGTCGGTCTGATGCGCGTCGAACTTCTCCGGCTTGCGCATGGCCTGGGCCTCGTTGCGCACCATCGGCATACGGCCGGAGGACACCTGGAAGTAGACGGCGGCCTCGCCGACACCGATCAGGCTCGGGCCGCGATCCGGCACACCCTGCAGGTTCGCACCGTGGCAGGTGATGCACGAGGTCTCGTAGAGCTGCTTGCCCTCGCGGATCAGCGCCGACTGGTCCTCGTGCGCGGTGGCGATCTGCGGCTCGGGAGTGAGCGCGCTCGCCAGGAAGCCGGCTCCGACGAGGCCGACCATCAGCGCGAGCGCACCCGCGATACGACGGCGGGCGCGACGCTGCTTGCGCGTCTTGGCAGCCTGACCGGCGCCTGCGGGCTCGGGGGCCGACGGGGGAGATGAACTCATCTGTAGTCCCTTTGGAGTAGACGGAACCGACTTGTGCAAAAGCTTGTGTGCCCGCGGGCTAGCTGACGAAGTAGATCGTGGCGAACAGCCCGATCCAGACGATGTCGACGAAATGCCAGTAGTAGGACACCACGATGGCGGCGGTGGCCTGCGCGGGGGTGAACTTGCTCAGCGTGGTGCGGATGAGCAGGAACACGAACGCGATCAGACCGCCGATCACGTGCAGACCGTGGAAGCCGGTGGTGATGTAGAAGACCGAGCCGTAGGAGCTGCCCGCGATGGTCGTGCCCTCGTGCGCCAGGTGGTAGTACTCGTACGCCTGACCGGCGACGAAGAAGGCACCCATCAGCAGGGTGATCGTGTACCAGCGGCGCAGGCCGAACACGTCGCCCTTCTCCGCGGCGAACACGCCCATCTGGCAGGTGAACGACGATGCGATCAGCACGGCCGTCACCGGAACAGCCAACGCGAGGTTCAGCTCGGTGGGCTCCGGGGGCCAGTTGCCGTGCGCCTGCGCGCGCGCAACGAAGTACATGGCGAAGAGGCCGGCGAAGAACATCAGCTCGCTCGACAGCCAGATGATGGTTCCGACGCTGACCATGTTGGGCCGGTTCAGCGAATGCACACGCTGAGTAATGGCCGATCCTGGGGTGCCTACTGCGGTCGTCACGGGGTAAGTATGACTCTTCGTAGTACGACAGCTGTACCCGGGTACGAAAGTTTGTCGCGCGGACCGGAAAACCCACGTACAGAGGGGGTCCGGCGGAGCTGTCGGCGTGTTGGCGACGAGCGCGTGACAACTCATTGTGACAGCGTTGGATGTGGATAGGCTGAGACGAGGCGTGGGGACGAGGAGGCGACGATGGTCGTAGTGCGGATGTGGCGGCGGCTCTTCGGTGGGCAACCCGGTGGGCTCGATCCCACGCGCGCGGATCTGGTCGTGGTCGCGTCGAGTTTCGACGACGCCGAGGCGTCCTCGGTCGCGCTCGACCGGGCCGTCGACCTGGATCGCGGCGCGCAGGCGGTGCTGCGGCATCATCTGCGGCTGCCCGCCGAGCGGATCGACGAGGCCTGCGAGATCGCCGGATACGACGGCTACGAGCGCGCGGAGGCGGTGCGCGGGGTCTCCGACGATCTGGTCCCGGTGGTATTGCAGCGGGTGCAGATGCTCGACCCGCTCACGATCTCGCAAGAACGCTCACGGATGGCGGGGCTCGCGCAACGCCACGACGGCGTCGCCGACGGGTGGGACGCGCTGCAGCCGCCACGTCCGGCCGCCTAAACTGGCCGATCGAGCGCTACTCGGTAGCGCAACCTGGTAGCGCCACTCGGTAGCGCGACTCGGTTGCGGTTCGGTCCGGTTGCGCACCTTGTATGCGCAACCCCGTTGCGCCCGTCGTCGAAACGGAGATGCAGAGCAGATGAGCGTGCGCAGCTGGCCCCAGGTGCTCGGGACCCTCGCCGATGGCGGCGACCTCGGCGCCGACGACACGGCCTGGGTGATCGACGAGATCTTCACCGACAACGCCACCGCCGCCCAGATCGCGGCCTTCGGGGTGGCCATGAAGATCAAGGGCCCCACCCCGGCCGAGTTGGCGGGCATGGTGTCGGGGATGCTCGGGCACGCACGGCTGGTGCACGTGGACGGCGACGCGGTCGACATCGTGGGCACCGGCGGTGACCGGTCCGGCTCGGTGAACATCTCGACCATGTCCTCGGTGGTCGTTGCCTCGGCGGGTGTGCCGGTGGTCAAGCACGGCAACCGCGCGGCCTCCTCGAAGGCCGGTGGCGCCGATGTGCTCGAGGCGCTGGGGGTGAAGCTCACGCTCGGCCCGGAGTCGGTGGCGCGCTCGGTCCGCGAGGCCGGGATCGGGTTCTGTTTCGCGCCGCTGTTCCATTCGGGCTTGCGTTTCGCGGGGGCGGCGCGCAAGGAGATCGGCATTCCGACGGTCTTCAATGTGCTCGGCCCGCTGACCAACCCGGCCCAGCCCCGGGCGGGTCTGATCGGATGCGCGTTCGCGGATCTGGCGCCGGTGATCGCGGGCGTGTTCGCCCGGCGCCGCTTCGCCGACCCGGCACCGGGTGCGACGGGTACGCCGGATGAATACAGCGCCAGCGCGCTGGTGGTGCGCGGACGTGACGGGCTCGACGAGATCACGACCTCGGACCTGACCGACGTGTGGGTGGTCAGTGGCGGTCGGATCAGGCAGACCGTGCTCGACCCGACCGCGCTCGGCATCGCCCGCGTCGATCTGGACGAGTTGCGCGGCGGCGACGCGACCGAGAACGCGCGGATCGCGCGGGAGGTCTTCGCGGGGACACCGGGTCCGGTGCGTGACGCGGTGCTGCTGAATTCGGCCGCGGCGATCGTCGCCTACGACCTGTCGCGCGGGGTCGGCGACGTCGATCTGGATCTGGAGGCCGCGCTGTCCACGGCGATGGGACGCGCCGCCGCCGCGGTGGACAGCGGCGCGTCCGCGAAGTTGCTGCAGACCTGGGCCGAACTCACCCAGGTCCTCGACGAAAGCTGAAAGCCCTACTCCCCCAGGGAGAATCCGGCTTCCACGTCGGCACTGGAATACGACTTGAAGGCGATGTGGGTGGTGGTGCGCACCACCCCGTCGACCTTGTCGATGCCCTCGGTGACGACCTCGGCGATGCGCGCGTGGTCGCGCACCCGCACGATCGCGATCAGGTCCACATCGCCCGCGCAGGAGTACACCTCGGCGACTCCAGCGGTATCGGCGAGCGCCTGCGCGGTCTCGGGGATACGGGAGTTCTCGGCCTGGATCAGCACGATCGCGGTAATCATGGGATCAGCCTAGAACTTCGGGTCGCTCGGTGGCCGCTTTGAACCGTCGCATGAGGTCGTAGCTCTTCACACCGGGCGCCGTTTCCAGCGAACTCGACACATCGACGCCGTAGGGGCGGTGGCGGGTGATGACGTCGGCGACATTGTCCGGATCGAGGCCACCGGCCAGCACGACTCGGCCCGGCTGGGCCCGCACCCAGTCGGGGAATTCCTCGAAGACGCCGCTGCCCACGCTGGCGTCGTAGAAGAAGTACTCGCTGGTCTGATCGGGTGCGGGCGGGGTCGAGGAGCAGAAGGCCAGGTTCGGCAGGTCGGCCCAGGTGTAGAGCTGGACGACGTCGAAGGCGTCGGCCACTTCGGCGACTTCCGCGTGTTCCAGGGCCACCGCGAAGGTGGTGATACGGCCGCGCGCGTAGTCGGCGAGGGCACGGGCCTGCTCGGGCGTGCGGTACCGCTTGCTCTTGGGCGTGACCATGACACCGATCGCCGAGTAGCCGAGCTCGACCGCCCAGTCGATCTGTTCCTCGGTGGTCAACCCACACACCTTCACGAACACCGCAACCAGTCCTTTCCACCGTGAACGTCACCGACCATGATCCAGGACTGCCGAGGTACGTCTCGGCCAGGTTGATGTGACACCGCCGGTCGCTCCGCGTCGTTCCCGGACTGTTCGGCGCACAACGTGCGCCCGCTGCGGTTTCGGGCGATCACCGCTGCGCCAGATACTGCTCCTGCTCGGACCGCACTTCCGCCGCCTCCCGCGCCAGCTGCGCCCAGGCGACCCAGCGGGCGGCACCGTGCAGCGGTTCGCAGTAGCCGTCGCTGGTCCGGACGATTCGGGCACCGGGTTTGGCGAGCCACCGCGCGATGACGCCGACCTCCTCCGGCGGCGCACCGAGGAGCGGGGGTACGTCGTGGGCGAACATGGGTGGCCTGTCGGCGCGCGACCCGGCGGGCTCGGCAAGCGACGGAGCCATGATCGGCGACGCGGGAGGCTCGGACGGATCGGTTGTCGCCGGGGCGTCGACGATTCCCGGGATCGGCATCGCTGCTCGGGACGGTACGCGTTCCTTGCTCGGTGCCGCGTCGCCGAGATCGGGCACGACTGTTTCCGCGGCGGCCACGATCTGGTCTACGACGGCCATGGGTGGGGTGCCGCGACGGGCGACGCCCGCGGCGGCGAGGCGGCCGTGGCGGATGACGGAGAATTCCCAGCCGCCCGCACCATCGGGGAGCGCGATGATCAGTTCGGCGAGGCGGGCCAGCGCCGAGAGGCGTTGGGTGCGAGCCAGTTTGGTCACGACCGCGACAGCACGGTCGCGCAGGCGCGCTGCGGCCTCGAAATGTTCTGCGGCCGAATAGGTTTCGATACGATCAAGCATCGCGCGCACGAGGGCGTCGGACCGGCCGGTGAGCAGGTCACGCACCGAATCGCAGGCAGGTGTGTACCCGGCCGCGTCCACGCCGTCTTCGCGGGCGGCCGGGCACCCGCCGACCAGCGCCGGTTGACAGGTGTGTTTCGCGGCGCGAGTGAGCCGGGTGGCGCAGGTGCGCAAGCGGGCGAACTCGGCGATCGTGAGGCCGACATCGACGGCATCGGTCCGAGAGTTGAAGGGGCCGAGGGCAGTTCGGGTGGGAGTACGCACCGCCACCAGACGCGGGAACGGTTCGTCGGTCAGGCTGAGCCACCAGCCGCGCTTGGGGAACTTCGAGCGGCGGTTGTAGGGCGGGGCGTGGGCGGCGAGCAGGCGCAACTCGCGCACACCGGCTTCGAGGCCGTGCGCGCAGTCCACATGGTCGACCCGTTGCGCCAGGGCGACCATCTCTTTCATCCGGCCTCGCGTCTCCGACCCGGTGAAGTAGTTGCGTACGCGGCGGCGCAGATTCACCGCCGTCCCTATGTAGAGGACTTCGTCGGACGGGCCACGGAACAGATACACGCCGGGGGCAGCGGGCAGATCATTGGCGAAAGTACGCTTCGCGCGCTGCGTTCCGGTGACACCGGGCAAGTAGTCGAGCAGCTCCGTCAGGCTCTGCACACCCTGGTTACCGACGCGGGCGATCAGCGCGTGCAACACGTCGACGGTGGCGCGGGCATCGTCGAGGGCGCGGTGCGTCGGCGTGGTCGACGCACCGAGGATCTGTGCCAGCACCCCCAGCCGCGCCGACGGCGCCTCGTCGCGAGTGAGCACCCGCCGCGCCAGCTTCACCGTGCACAACACCTGCGGATTCGGCCACGCAATGTCCTGGCGCGCGGCCGCGGCTTTCAGAAACGCCGTGTCGAACCGGGCGTTGTGCGCCACCAGCACCGCCCCCGCCGCGAACTCGAGAAACCCCGGAAGCACCGCCTCGATGCGCGGTGCGGCATACACCATCGCCGTGGTGATCCCGGTGATCCGCACGATCGCGGGCGGAATCTCGTACCCCGGATTCACCAGGGTCGCGAACTCCCCCAACACCTCTCCCCCACGCACCTTCACCGCCCCGATCTCGGTGATCGCGTCACCGTCGGGACTGGTCCCGGTGGTCTCCAGATCGACGACGACGAAAGTGGTGGCATACAACGGCGTATCGAGCTCGTCGAAGGCCAACTGCCGCGCGGTCGGGAGTACAGGGTCGGGCACGGACAGCAGAGTAAGGAAAGGGTCCGACAGTGTTGGTTGGAGCGCTGGCGCGCTCGAGTCGGCGGCCCCTGCGGTCCCGACGATCAGGTGCCGGTGCTTGCTCCTTCGTCGCGTACGCACCGGCACCTGATCGTCGGGACGGCCGCCGACCGCCGCTGCGCGGCGATCCCTCCTCGAGGTCGGGATGTGCGGGACCGGATCGGTGGTTATGGGCATGACTCGAGTAGCTCTGGTCGAAGGGCGCGCGAGCGTGACGACGGTAGGTGACGCACGCTGCGTCGAGTGGGCCCGGACGTGGTGGCGCTGTGGGGTGCGGCAGATTGTTCGGGGGCTTCGGGTGTATGACTCGTTGCCTAGCCAGGAGGTTGCCTCGGCGAAGGGTGCGCGGGTTCAGCGGGGCACGTGCTGTGGCCAGTCGGGGAGGGGAAGGGGTGGGGTGGGGTGGGACGAGCCGTCAAGTAGCGGCTCCACTGTGGGAAGGTGGGCAGCGGCTGCGGCTTGTAGTAGGTCAGTGGTGGGCGCAGGGTGGTGGTGGGGCGGGTCGAGGCGTCGTCGGTGTCGACTCCCGACACAGCGCGGGCCAGTCCGACGACGAACAAGAAGACGAGGACGGCGATCGTGCGTGTGCTCGATCGTCTGGCGCCGCCGGTGCTCGGACCGCCGAGGTGCTCGCGGCGCACCGCCGGGTCGCGCAACGAGCCGGAAGGATCGGGTACCTGTCGCAGCAGTTCCCGCGCCGCCGGC
The DNA here is from genome assembly GCF_001612825.1 of Nocardia caishijiensis NBRC 108228. Taxonomy (GTDB): domain Bacteria; phylum Actinomycetota; class Actinomycetes; order Mycobacteriales; family Mycobacteriaceae; genus Nocardia; species Nocardia caishijiensis. The sequence continues at coordinate 140,725 of NZ_BDBE01000038.1, forward strand.
CCGTGGGCCGGGTCGAGTTCGGCGGCCCGCAACAGCCACCGCTCGGCATCCGCCCGCCGCCCCGACCGCGCGGCATCTGCGCCGAGCAGATACATCGCCTCGGCATTGTCCGGTTCCAACCGCAACGCCTGCTCGAGCGCCGCACGGAACGCCACGGCGTCGGCCTCGCCGCCGTGCCACAGCACGCGGGCACGCGTGAGGTAGAGCAGGGGCTCCTGCGGGTCGAGTTCGATGCCCGCGTCGACGGCGGCCAGCGCGGCCTCGCGATCCCGCGGCGCCAGCACGACCGCGAGTACCCGGTGACACTCGGCCGCCCACGGGTTCAGGTCCACGCAGGTGTACGCCGCGCGCACGGCTTCGTCCTGATGAGCGAGCGCGGCGATCCGATCGGTGTCGGTGAGCCGGTCGAACAATCCGTGTTCACTGAGCGCGAGCAGGATCCACGCGAACAGGTGCTCGGGGTCGTGGCGCAGCGCCGTGCGTGCCGCCGCGCTCGCGGTGGCGAAGTCCGCGGACCTCAGCCACGTGTGCGCGACGTGTGCGTGGGCATCGGCGTTGTCGGGTTCGACGGCCAACACACCGGCCAGTTCGGCGCGGGCCGCCTCGAGCCGGTCCAACTCGATCAGTACGACGGCCCGGTCGAGTCGCGGTTCGCTCATCGGTGCCGATTCAGCGCTTGACGCGCTTGAGATACCGAGCGAGATCGTCATAGCTCCCGTCGCCGTTGGCGAATTCGACCACATTGCGGGCGGATTCGAACCAGGCACCGGTACTCGGCCGAACCTGGGCCAGCGCGGCCCGCACATCTGCCATGCCGACCGGGCGCACCTCACCCGTGCGCATCGAGTCCGCCATCGCCAGCTGGGTGGCCGAGGTGCAGATGTGGGCGAGGTCGGCGCCGGACAGGCCCTCGGTGTGCGCGGCGAGGGCACTGAGATCGATGCCCGCGATCGGACGGTCACGCAGGTGGTAGTGCAGGATCGAGCGGCGCGCGGCCGCGTCCGGCAGGCCGACGAAGATCATCCGGTCGAACCGGCCGGGCCTGCGCAGCGCCACGTCCACGTCCCACGGGTGGTTCGTCGCGCCGAGCACGAACACGCCCTCATTGCTGTGGGTCGCCGAATCCATCTCGGTGAGCAACTGGTTCACCACCGTGCGCATCGCCGAGGAGCCGTGCATCTGGCTGCGCTTGTGTCCGAGCGCGTCCACCTCGTCGAGGAACAGCACGCACGGGGCGTTTCGGCGGGCCATCTCGAAGATGCTGTGCACATTGCGTTCGCTCGACCCGGTGTAGATGTCGAGGATGTCGGCGATCTCGATCGGGTAGAAGTTGGCGCCGAGTTCTCCCGCCACCGCCGAGGCGATGAAGGTCTTGCCACAGCCGGGTGGACCGTAGAGCAGCAGGCCGCCGCGGGCGGAGGTGCCGAACGCCTTGGCGAGCTCGGGATTGCGCAGCGGACCGAGCAGGGTGAGGTCGAGTTGCCGCTTCACCTCGTCCATGCCACCCACATCGGCCAAGCCGAAGTGAGGGCGTTCGAGGGTGGCCGCGTCGTCGTCGGTGACGAACTCCGTGGGTGCATCGACGAACGCGGGGGCGATGATGTCGCCGACCTGGCTCTCGGCGGCCGCCCAGTCGTAGCCGGTCGGCACGGCAGCGGGCGGGGCGGCGGGCACCGGTTGCGGCGAGCCGCCACTCAGTGCGCTACTGCACCGCGTCATCAGGGCGAGGACCTGCGCGTTCCCCGGCTCTTCGCCGAGTGCGACACCGCAGTGCGCCAGTGCGTCGGCATACCGTTCCCGCTCGATCAGCAGCTCGATGACGCACACGCGCAGCGCGAGCACCCCCGGACTGCGGTCCAGCATCGTCAGCATGTCGGCGAGTACCTGGTCGTCGGCCACCTCTCCCCCTTCGAACCGCGAACATTCGACCGTACCGTAACCGGCGCAACGTATTTCGCTGAATCGGGCCGGAGTCCGGTCCCACCCACCGGAACCGGGCCCGCCTGCATGGCGCCCGACCCGATGCCGATCATTCGCCGCGAATGTTTCGCACCGATGCGAACAAAATGCCCGCGCGCAAACCCAATTGAGACCGGGCTCACAGATATTCCACTTATGCATCACCGTCGGCGAATCCATCGGATAAGCGATGTTTCCAGTTTCCGAACGCGACGACGGACGGCACGCCCGGTGTGTCGACCAGGCACCGACCGGCGGGTCGCGCCCGAGCCCCACTCACCCAACCTGGGACTTCCCTGAGAATTCGCGGCGTGTCGCACAGACACGCAGACCGCATAGCACGCCCGGCGACGATGACCGGGCCCGACGAATTCGACCTGGCGTTATCGTTTCGTGATTCGATGTGACCCACGTCGCACACTCGTTCCGGTCGAATCGACGAATTCCCTTCCAGGACGCATGTCCGACTTTACAAACCACCGTGATTGGTTCGTAACCTTTTCGAGACCTCACGGAGTCCGCCAGGCCGACCGGCCCGGCGCGAGGAGTCCGCCCCGTCATACGGACGGGACGTCGTGGGGCAGATTGGAAGTACCGCATCATGGCGAACAACACCGTCAAGCGTCAGGCGCAGCGTGCCGTTGCCGCCGGAGCCGTCGGCGCTGCCACCATCGGCGCGTTCCTCCTGCCGGCCGCTCCCGCGTCGGCGACGCCCGTCACCGTGCCCGGCATCGGCACCTTCGAGGTGCCCAACGAGATCCCGATTCCGGCGGGCATCCCCGGCATCGAGACCCCGGCCGCGCCGCAGGTGTTCACCGCACCGCGCGCCACCGCCGCCGACATCGCCCTCGACGCCGCATTGAGCAAGGTCGGCTCCCCCTACGTCTACGGTGCCGCCGGTCCGGACGCCTTCGACTGCTCGGGCCTGGTCCAGTGGGCCTACCGCCAGGCGGGCGTCGAGCTGCCGCGCACCAGCGACGCCCAGCTCGGCGCGGGCACCCCGGTCGGGATCGCCGATCTGCAGCCCGGCGACCTGGTGTCGTTCTACGGTGGCGGCCACTCGGGCCTCTACGCCGGTGACGGCAACGTCGTGCACGCCGCGACCTCGGGTTCGCCGGTGCACGTCGCGTCCCTCGACTCGATGCCGTTCGCGGGCGCGCGCCGCTTCTGATCCCACGGCCACGGTGCGTCGTTCTCGGGGAAGGGCGCACCGTGACCCTTTCGTGCCCCACTGGACACGAACCCTCACCCTTCCGTAATCTGATCGAGACCTTCGTGGCGGACGAGGAAGTCCGGGTTCAGGTAAGGCGCTTGGCATCGTCGGATATCGAGAGAACGGGGCACGGGGCACTGTGAGACCACAACACCGGAGATTTCACGCAGCGCGTGGATTGGCCGGGGCCCTGTCCGCGACCGTCCTGGTGTGCACCGCCGCCGTAGCGGGCCCCTCCGCCGCCGACCCGGTCGCCCTGCCGACCACCGCCGGTGACGCGATCGCCCGCATGGTCGACCTGTCCCGGCAGGCCGAGGCGGTCAATCAGCAGTCCCTCACCGCACAGGCCGAGCTCGACGCGAAACTGGCCGTCCAGCGCGATGTCGACGCGAAGCTGGCCGCCGCCACGGCGGTGGCCGATGCCGCCCGCGCCGAAGTGCGCAAGTTCCAGCCGATGATCGACCGCGCCGCCGTGGCCGCCTACACCGGTGCCCGCACCGACCGCATGTTCGCCGTGCTGTCGAGCAACTCGCCGCAGCAACTACTGGACAAGATGTCGACCCTCGACGTGCTGTCCCAGCAGACCGCCGACTCGGTGCGTGAATTCAAGAAGGCCGCCGACGCGGCGACCGCCGCCGAGACCACCGCCCGCACCGCCGCCGACACCGCGCGCGCCGCGACCGCCGCCGCCGAGGCCGTACGCGCCGACGTCGACCGCAAACGCGCCGACCTCGCGGCCGCGACCACCCAGGTCGTCGAGGCGTGGGGCGCGCTGTCGGCGCGCGACAAGTCCACCCTCGCCGGTTCCCCCTTCCCACCCGGCTTCGATCGCGACAGCCTGCTCGCGGGCCTGGTCCCCGGCAGCGGGACGAGCGCGCTGGCCGCCGCCCTCACCCGGGTGGGCGACCCGTACGTGTGGGGCGCCACCGGCCCCGACCAGTTCGACTGCTCCGGTCTGGTGCAGTGGGCCTTCAAACAGGTCGGCAAGAACGTTCCGCGCACCAGTTCCGCACAGGCCGGTTACGGCACGCCCGTGGCCAAGGACGACCTGCAACCCGGCGATGTGGTGCTGTTCTATCCCGAGATCTCGCACGTCGGGATCTACGCGGGCAACGGCATGATGGTGCACGCCTCCACCTTCGGTGTGCCGGTCGCCGTCGCGCCCATCGACACCACCCCCTATCACTCGGCCCGGCGATACTGAAGCCGTGAACGTGCGCACCTGGCTGTCGGCGCGTGGCCGACTCGAATTCTGTCTCACCCTCGCCTCGGTCACCCTGCTCACCGGGGCGTGCGCCGCCCTGATCCTGGTGCCGCGCAACGCCGGACCACTGCAGCTGGCCACCGACCAGGCCGAGGTGCTCGGCACGACCGTCGGACTCGACGACCCGCGGCTGGCGCCGGTCCGGCGGGAGGTGCAGCCATTCGGCCCGATTCTGGTGCGTCAGGTCGACGCGGGGGCCGTCGACACCGCGCTTGTGGTCGCCCATCCCGGTCACGAGGCCGACCTCGAGGTGCTCGAGGCCCAACTCGCGCCCGCGATCGCCGAGGTGAGCGCGGTCTGGGGCACCGAGTGGAACCGGGCGCCCGTCGTGGTGGTCGCGAGCAACAGCGCCGAGTTCACCGCACTGACCCGCCGAGCCGGGGCCTCGACCACCGCCGACGTGGCCGCGGTGTCGTTGACCGGCTCCTACGCGCCGGGGGCCGAACCCACCGAACAGCGCATCGTCTTCAACCCCGACGCCCGCCGCCGTGTCGGCGACGAGGGCCTGGCCACGCTGCTGCGCCACGAACTCACCCACGTCGCCACCCGCGCGGTCACCCTCGACGGCGCACCGCAGTGGCTGCTGGAGGGGTTCGCCGAGTACGTCGCCCAGCGCGCGAGCGGCCAGACGTTCTCGCAGATCGCACCGACGCTGACCACCCGATTACGTGCGGGCACCCTCCCGTCCGACCTGGTCGCCGACGCCGAGTTCACCGGAACCGACGCTCCCCTCGCCTACGAATCGGCGTGGAGCGTGTGCGCCTACATCGCCGACCAGCACGGTCCCGCCGCGCTCACCCAGCTCTACCGCCTGCTCGCGCAGGGCCCACAGTCGGGCGCCGCGCAGGACGCCGCGTTCGGCACCGTGCTCGACAGCTCCCGGTCCGCGTTGCTCGACGGCTGGCGCTCCTGGCTGCGGGCGCACGCCGTCTGAGCATCGGTCACCTCGCCCGACCGCCGCCCCTCGCCGAGGCCCCGACACATTAGGTTGTTCACTATGGCCCGAACTCTCCTGGTTACCAACGATTTCCCACCTCGGCCGGGTGGAATCCAGTCCTACCTGCAGGCACTGACCCAGCAGCTGCCCCCCGAGGACCTCGTCGTCTATGCCCCCCGCTGGCGCGGAGACAGCCACGAGAAGTTCGACGCCACCCAGAAGTTCCGGGTGGTCCGCCACCCGACGACGCTCATGCTGCCCACCCCGGCCGTGATCCGGCGGGCGAGCGCGCTGCTGCGCGACAACGAGTGCGACACGGTCTGGTTCGGTGCCGCCGCACCGCTGGCCGTGATGGCGCCCGCGCTGCGCCGCGCGGGCGCCGAGCGCATCCTGGCCAGCACCCACGGACACGAGGTCGGCTGGTCGATGCTGCCCGGCGCGCGGCAGGTGCTGCGCGCGATCGGCGAGCACACCGATGTGGTCACCTACGTCAGCAAATACACCCGTGGCCGGTTCGCCTCGGCCTTCGGCCCGCGCGCGGCCCTGGAATACCTGCCGCCGGGCGTCGACCCGTCCGAATTCCGGCCCGATCCCGCCGCTCGCGCCGAATTGCGCGCCCGCTACGGCCTGGGCGACCGGCCGACGGTGCTGTGCCTGTCGCGGTTGGTGCCGCGCAAAGGCCAGGACATGCTCATCGTCGCGATGAGCGAGATCAAGGAACGCGTCGACGGCGCGGTGCTGGTCATCGCGGGCGGCGGTCCGTACGAGAACCGGCTGCGCGCCCTCGCCGAGGCCCTCGACCTCGGCGACAGCGTGGTCTTCACCGGCCGCGTCCCCTCCGGCGAACTGGCCGCCCACCACACCATCGCCGACGTGTTCGCCATGCCGTGCCGCACCCGGGGTGCCGGTCTGGACGTGGAGGGTCTCGGCATCGTGTTCCTCGAGGCCTCGGCGACCGGTGTCCCGGTGATCGCGGGCGATTCCGGTGGGGCACCGGAGACCGTCCGCGAGGGCGAGACCGGTCTGGTGGTGCACGGGCGTTCGGTGCAGCAGATCAGCGACGCCGTCGTCGAGCTGCTCGACGACCCCGACAAGGCCGCGCGCATGGGGGCCGCGGGCCGCGAGTGGGTACAGCGGAACTGGCACTGGGACCGTCAGGGAGCCCGCCTGCGACAACTGCTCGGGTGACACCCCGGACTGTCGCGATGCCACGTCCACTACTCTCAGCGAGGTGAGCAGTATCCAGGTCGCCGATCAGACCTTTCTCGCCGCGCCACCCGCCGCGATCGCCGAGGTGCTCGGTGCCCCGAACAATTGGCGCCGCTGGTGGCCCGACCTGCACCTCGACGTGCGGGAGGACCGGGGCGACAAGGGCATCCGCTGGACCGTGGCAGGCCCGCTGACCGGCACCATGGAGGTGTGGCTCGAGGCCGCCGCCGACGGCGCGATCCTGCACTATTTCCTGCACGCCGAGCCGACCTCGGCCAAACCGCTCGCGCCGCGCGCCCTGGCCGCCGCCAACCGCGCGCGCCGGGTCGCGGGCAAGAACATGTCGTTCGAACTCAAGGCACGGCTGGAAGCAGGGCGCCCCGCGGGCGTCGCGCCCGCCTCGGCGCGGTAACGAAAGGAATCCATGGCCCCCGACCGGACCAAGAGATCGATCGTCATCGAGGCGCCGTCGCAGCAGGTGATGGCCGTCATCGCCGATCTGGAGTCCTACCCGGAATGGGTGGCCGCGGCGAAATCGGTCGAGGTGCTCGACACCGACGCGGCCGGACGGGCCGCGACCGCGCGCTTCGTGCTCGACGCGGGCGTGGTGAAGGACACCTACATACTCAGCTACACCTGGCGTGCCGACGGCAAGGCCGTCAGCTGGCGCCTGCTCGACGGTGACCTGCAGAAAGCTCAGGACGGCAGCTACGAATTGCTCGACCGTCCCGACGGCGGCACCGAGGTGATCTACGAACTCACCGTCGACTTGACCATCCCGATGATCGGCATGTTCAAGCGCAAGGCCGAGAAGGTGATCACCGATACGGCGCTGAACGAACTGAAGAAGCGGGTCGAGGGCTGAGCGCCCCGGGCGTCACCCGCGTCGAACTGTTCGTCGGCAAGGGCGGGGTCGGGAAGACGACGCTGGCCTGCGCGACGGGCATGGCCTACGCGCGCGCCGGTGAGCGGGTGCTCATCGCATCGCTCGATCAGGCCCACTCCCTCGGTGACGCGCTCGGCTTCCGTTTCCCGCACGATCCGGGCACGGTGGCCGGTGTCGCGCGGGTGGCGCCGGGCCTCGAGGTGATCGAGATCGACTCCCTCGCGCTGCTCGAGGACCGGTTCCGCGACGTCGTGCGGATGCTGGACAAGGGCAGCGGTCACGATCACGGCGTCGACCTGGCCGCGCTCGACCCCGCCGAGCTCACCGGTCTGCCCGGTGTGCAGGAACTGCTGATGCTGGTCGAGATCGGGCAGTTCGCCGAGGAGAACGACTGGGACGTCATCGTGGTCGACTGTCCGCCCTCGGCCGACATGCTGCGCATCGTCACCGCCCCCGACACTCTGCTCAACTACCTAGAACGGCTCTGGCCCAAGCACGCCCGCACGATGAGCGCGATCGGCACCGATCTGCGCAGGGCGGTGCTCGCGGCGGCCGTGGAGCGAGTGGTGAACGCCGTCACCCAGGTGCGTGACCTGCTCGCCGACCGCGCCCGCACCGGTGCCCGCCTGGTCACCGGGCCGGAGCAGGTCGCGGTGGCGGAGGCACGGCGGGTGCGATCGGCCGCGGCGCTGCTCGGCCTGCGGTTGGACGCGGTGGTGGTGAACAAGGTGCTGGCCCCGGTGCCGCCGCCGGGCGAGGACGCGCACCCCGCGGTGCACTGGTACCTGAATCGACGCGCCGAACAACTCGAGGTGGTCGCGCGGTTGCACGAGCAGCTCACCGATGTCCCGATCCTCGTCGCCAAGCACGCCGGGGCCGAACCGGTGGGGCTGAGCGCGCTGTCGGCGTTCTCCTATTCGGTCGACACGCTGCCCCGCCCGTCGCTCGGGGCTGCGGAATCGGGGGAACCGATGGTTCGATGGGAGTCGGGCTCCGGCGTCGACTCCGTGTACGCGATGCGGATGCGGCTGCCGATAGTCGATCCCGGCACCGTGCGGCTGGGCCGAGTGGAGGACGATCTGATCGTGGGAGCTGACGGGGTGCGCACCAGGGTGCGGCTCGCGCCGGTGCTTCGCCGCTGCGTGGTGGCGGGCGCCGAGCTCGACGACGGTCATCTCGTTGTCCGGTTCCGACCCGACCCGCAGGTGTGGCCCGCCGATCCGAACTACACGAAGACAGGCGCACATGAGCAGTGACAGGCAGTCCGATCGCCGCCAGCACGACGGTTTCGCCGAGTTCGCCGAGGAGCTGCGTCTGCTCGCCGAGGTGTTGCTCGCCCGCGTCGAACCGGTGTTGCGTCGCACCGCCGCCGACGGCGCGGCCGACCTCGGCGGCTGCGCCTGGTGCCCGGTGTGCGCGGCCGCGGCACTGGTCCGCGGCGACCACCACGACGTCGTGGCCGCCCTCGCCGAACACGGCACCTCGATGGTGACCGTGCTGCGCGAAGCTCTCGCCGGAGTGCCGGTCGAGCCGGTCCTGCCTCCGGAATGGGCCGATCACGCCGCAGGCCATCCCGGCGCGAACCGTTCTGCGGCAGCGCGACACCCGACCGCCGAGTCGCAGGCCACAACTGGCCGCCGAGGCGCACACGGCGCTCAGCCGGATGCCCGGTCGGCGAACGATCCGACCACACACGACGATCGGTCGGCGAACGATCGGACCGCACGCGGCGACCGGCCGGACGCCCGGTCGGTGAGCGGTATGGGTGGCGCGGCAGGCGCTCAGCCGGACGGACGATTCGCGACGTTCCGAGACCACCCGGATTCGCGGCAACCGACCCGTGCCAAGACCACTCACGGCAACCGCCCGACCGGCGGGTCCGGCCCGCACGACGATCCACGCCGGGCAAGCGGCCGGGGCGAGCAACCGACACCACGGCCGCGTCGGGTCGACGAATTCACGGCCCGTACCCCGCACATCTCCCCGGACGCGGACGAATCCCCGTCCGACACAGGGCTGTTCGCCACCGAGCAGGACCCCGAGGCGAACGCACGTCCGGCCGCCGACAAGGAGCGGTCGGCGAACACCCGCGCGCCACGCTCGCGTTATGTCGATATTCCGGTCACGATCCGGGGATGAGCCAGTCGAGTACCCACCCACTGACCGTCGGGGTCGACGTGGGCGGCACGAACATCCGCGCCTCCGTCGTCGACGCCGACGGCGAGGTGCTCGACACCGTGCAGGCGCCGACCCCGCATTCGGCCCGGGCGCTCGAGGCCGCCATCGACCGCTCCGTGCGCGAACTGGCCCGCAGGCATGTCATCGCGGCGGTCGGGCTGGCGGTGGCCGGGTTCATCTCCGCCGACCGCAGCACCGTCCGGTTCGCCCCGCACCTGCCCTGGCAGGACGCGCCGGTGGCCCAGCGGCTCACCGCCCGGCTGGAACTGCCGGTGATCCTCGAGCACGACGCCAACGCGGCGGGGTGGGCCGAGTACCGCTTCGGCGCGGCGGCGGGCGGGCACACCGTGGTGCTGGTCGCCATCGGCACCGGTATCGGCGCGGCCCTGCTCATCGATGGTCGGCTCTACCGAGGCAGTCACGGTGTCGCGCCCGAACTCGGCCACCTGCAGGTGGTTCCGGACGGCCGGGCCTGCCCGTGCGGCAAGCGCGGCTGCTGGGAGCGTTATTGCAGCGGAACCGCGCTGGCCGACACCGCGATCGAGATGCTGGCCACCGATCCGGTGCGTTCGGTGCTCGCACGCGATGTGATCCGCGATCCCGGCTCGCTCACCGGCCGCCGGGTGGCTGGCGCCGCGCAGGACGGTGATCGGCTCGCGGTGCGGGTGATGTCGGACTTCGCCCGCTGGCTCGGGCTCGGTCTCGCCTTCGTCAGCGATATCTTCGACCCCGATCTGGTGGTGATCGCCGGTGGGGTGAGCAGCTCGGCACCGCTGTTCCTCGACGAGGCGAGGGAACACTACGCGAGTGCCGTCACCGGGTCGGGTCACCGCCCGCTCGCCCGCTTGCGCACCACCCAGCTCGGCGAGGCCGCGGGCATGATCGGCGCCGCCGAATTGGCCCGTGCCGCGATTGGCACGCCGCTGGCGGGTACTCCTGGGAGATGAGGGTCACAGCCATTCCCGTCGGCTACCGTCCTGGTTGGTTGTGACCTGCGACCAGCGGTAAAGTCGTTTTCCGACGAGGCTGCACACGACCATCCCGGTCCCCCGGGGAAAGGACGCCATGTTCTACTGGCTGCTCAAGTTCGTACTCGTGGGACCCTTCATCCACCTCTACAACCGCCCGGTGGTGGAAGGCGTGGAGAACATCCCGACCGACGGGCCGGCCATCATGGCGGGTAACCACCTCTCCTTCTCCGACTGGCTGTTCGCGCCGCTGCTGAGCCCGCGCCGGATCAACTACCTGGCCAAGGCCGAGTACTTCACCACCCCTGGTTTCAAGGGTCGCCTGCAGAAGTTCTTCTTCTCCGGCACCGGCCAGTACCCGATCGACCGCAGTGGTGCCACCGCCGCCGAGGACGCGCTCAACGCGGCCAAGAAACTGCTCGACGAAGGCCGTCTGGTCGGCCTGTATCCGGAGGGCACCCGCTCGCCCGACGGTCGCCTCTACAAGGGCAAGACCGGCATGGCCCGCCTCGCGCTCGAGACCGGTGTCCCGGTGATCCCGGTCGCGGTCATCGGCACCGACAAGGTGTCCCCGCCCGGACCGTTCAAGTGGCGTCGTCACCGGGTCACCCTCAAGTTCGGCGCGCCGCTGGACTTCTCGCGCTACGAGGGCATGAGCGGTAACCGTTTCGTCGAGCGCGCCGTCACCGACGAGGTGATGTACGAGCTGATGCGCCTGACCGGTCAGGAATACGTCGACGTGTACGCCCACAGCCTCAAGAAGGGTGTGACGCCGACCGATCACCAGATCGACGCCACCCGCATTCCCGACCGCGCCGCCAGCTGACGCGGACCCGCCTGTCGTGGGGCGGCTCCCGATAAGCATCTCGTAAGGCCAGTCGGCCAGACTGCTCATATGTTCAAGCAATTGCTGGCCGCGGCCGGTGTCGGCGGCGCCGAGGTCGACACCGAATTGTTCACTCCCGGTGTGCAGCCGGGCGGTCTCGTCGAGGGTGTCATCCGGTTGCGGGGCGGGCGGGTCGATCAGGCGGTCGGGCAGGTGGCCGTCGAGTTCATCACCCGCGTCGAGCGCGAATACTCCGACGGTGAGGAGCGCGTCGCCGATCAGGCTTTCGGCCGCGTCGTGGTCACCGGGCCGTTCACGCTCGGCGCCGGTCGGATCAGCGAGTTCCGTTTCGCGGCACCGGTTCCGTTGGAAACTCCGATCACCTTCTTCGACGGCCATCACCTGCCCGGTGCGGCGGTGGCCCTGCGCACGGTGGTCGATCTGCACGGAGCGGTCGACTCCACCGACACCGATCCGATCGGCATCGGTGCGCTGCCCGCTCAACACGTGGTGCTCGACGCGGTGCGGCGCATGGGTTTTCCGCTGCTGCGCACCGATGTGGAGGCGGGCCGGATCAACCGCACACCGCAGCGGCTGCCGTTCTACCAGGAACTGGAATTCGGTCGCTCCCCGCACTTTCCCCGGGTGAACCAACTCGAGGTCACCTTCGTCGCCGCCGAGCAGGGCATGGCGGTGGTCCTGGAAGCCGATATCGGGGGCGGCCTGCTGCGGGGAACCCGCGACGGGATCGGGATGTTCTGGGTCGACTACGCCCAACTGGCGCACCGGGACTGGACCCAGGAGATCCATCACAGCCTGCAGCGGTTGGGCGCCCTCGGCTGACCATCGGTCCGGTCCTCGGTCGGCATCCCCGAGTCCTCCTGCCGCCCGGTCGTGATGTCGGGGACGCCGCGATGCCCGGTTGGTACCGTGTTCCGGACATGGAGCCGACGCGGGCGGGCGCGCGTCGACGGGAGGTGACGATGGCCGCAGATGAATCCGACGGCCGTGTGGTGCGTTTTCCCCGGCGCAAACCAGCAAGCGAAGGCGCCCCACCGACCGGTCGGATCGCCCGCGGCACCCGGCTGGCGGCGGTGCCCGTCGCCTACGCGGGCAGGCGCGTCGCCGGTATCGGCAGGCGGATGGCCGGTCGTGATCCGGCGGCGGTGGAACGCGAGATCCGCACCCGCACCGCCGAGCACCTCTTCCAGGTGCTCGGCGAACTCAAAGGGTGCGTGGCCAAACTCGGTCAACTGCTCGGCCTGCTGGAACTGGGGCTGCCCACCGACCTCGCCGAACCGTATCGCCGAGCCCTTGCGCGCCTGCACGATTCGGCACCGGCCATGCTGCCCGCCGCCGTACACACCGAACTCACCACCCATCTGGGTCCGCACTGGCGTTCACTGTTCCTGGAGTTCGACGACCGTGCCGCCGCGGCCGCGTCGGTGGGTCAGGTGCACCGGGCCACCTGGCACGACGGCACCCCGGTGGCGGTGAAGGTCATGTACCCCGGGGCCCGCCGGGCGGTGGAGGCGGACCTGAGCGTCCTGCGCCGCGCCACTCCCCTGTTCACCGCGCTGCTGCCGGGCGCCGAGACCCGCCCCGTGATCGACGCGCTGTGCCAGGAGATCGGCGCCGAACTCGACTACGCCCGCGAGGCCGCCAACCTCGAGCACTTCCGCACCGCGCTGCGCCACGATCCCGACGTGGTGGTCGGCCGGGTGGTCGCCCAGCGCGGTGACGTACTTGTCACCGAGTGGCTCGACGGAATACCGCTGTCGCGCCTGATCACCCGCGCCGAACCGGCCGAGTTGGACCGCCTCGGAGTGCTCATCCTGCGCTTCCTGTTCTCCGCGCCCGCCCGCGCCGCCCTCATCTACGGCGACCCGCACCCCGGCAATTTCCTCCGCATGCCCGACGGCCGCCTCGGCGTGGTCGACTTCGGCGCGTGCACACCGTGGTCGCCCGCGTTCCTCACCGTCGCCGGTGACGTGGGCGCCGCCGTCGTGGCCGAATCCGTGGCCGACCTCGAAGCCGCGCTGCGCCGCCACGGCTACGTCGCCCCCGGCGGTGATCTCGACATCGGCACCGTCGCCGCGCGCCTTCGTCCCGTTCGCGAGGCGCTGATGTCCCCGACCTACCCCTTGTCGGCGGACTGGTTGCGCGAGCAGGTCCGGCTGGCCACCGATCTGAGCCTGTCGAACATTCTGCGCCAGCTCACCATGCCACCGGCCGACACGCCGCTGCTGCGGTCGTTCCTCGGCGGGGTCGCCATCCTGTGCCAACTCCAGACGGCTGTCCCGTTACGGGCCGAATGCACCCGCTGGTACCCGGAAACCGCTGCGGCAGTGGGACTTTGATACGCGCTCACACCGATGTATCCGCAGGTGGACGAGTCTTTCCGTCCGGCAGCGTTCACCGACTGTTGCCGTACACACGACCGCCTGTTCGGTTGTTGCGGGCACCGTGCAGGGCATGGTCGATTTCACGATGTCCCGCCGCACGGTGCTGCGTGCCTCCGCCCTCGGTCTGCTCACCGGCCCGGCACTGGTCGCGTGCGGCGACGGACCCGGCCTGGTGCGGGCGCGCCCGACGCTGACCCATGGCTTCGCCGTCGGCGACCCGCGCACCGACGGTGCGCTGATCTGGGCCCGCTCGGATCGTCCCGCGACGCTGATCGTCGAAACCGCGGCCACCGAGAAGTTCCACGACGTCCGGCGTTTCACCGGGCCGCTGCTCACCCCCGCCACCGACGGCACCGGTCGCGTCCGGGTGAACGGCCTGCCCGCCGGGCAGCTCGTGCACTATCGGGTGCGGTTGGAAGGCGAGGACGGCGCCACCTCGGAAACTCTGAGTGGTGTGTTCCGCACCGCCCCGACCGCGCCCGCCGATATCTCGCTGCTGTGGTCCGGTGACGTGGCGGGCCAGGGTTTCGGCATCAACCCCGATGTCGGCGGCATGAAGGTCTTCGCGACCATGGCCGGTCGCGACCCGCACCTGTTCCTGCACTCCGGTGACTGCGTCTACGCCGACAACGCTCTGGAGGATTCGGTGACCCTGCCCGACGGCCGGGTGTGGCGCAATATCACCGCCGAGGCCAAGAACCAGCCCGCCGAAACCCTCGACCAGTTCCGGGGCAACTACGCCTACAACCTCACCGACGAGAACTACCGCCGCTTCAACGCCTCGGTGGCCCAGATCGTGCAGTGGGACGACCACGAGACCACCAACAACTGGTCGCCCGGTGGCACGGTCGCCGCCGACAAGGGCTACACCGAACGCGGCATGGACACCCTCGCCACCCGCTCCTGGCAGGCTTTCCACGAGTGGATGCCGCTCGAGCCGCGCGAGGCCGTCGACGGGCGGCTCTACCGCAAGATCGCCTACGGGCCGCTGCTCGACGTGTTCGTCCTCGACATGCGCGCATACAAAGACGCGAACACCGCCAACACCGGACCCCAGGGCCAGGTGCTCGGCGCGGCCCAGACGGCATGGCTCATCGATGGTTTGAAACACTCCACGGCGACCTGGAAGATCGTCGCCGCCGACCTCCCGATCGGTGTGGTTGTCCCCGACGGCAAGACCGCGTTCGAAGGCGTCGCCAACGCCGCACCGGGCGCGCCGTCGGGCCGCGAAACCGAGATCGCCCGGGTGCTGTCGGCGATCAAGGCGAACAAGGTGCGCGATGTCGTCTGGCTCACCGCCGACGTGCACTACACCGCCGCGCACCACTACTCGCCCGCGCGCGCGAACAGCACCGATTTCGACGAGTTCTGGGAGTTCGTCTCCGGTCCGCTCAACGCCGGGGCCTTCGGTCCCAACCCACTCGACCCGACCTTCGGACCCGAGGCCGTGTTCGTGCACGCGCCCCCGGCGCCGAACACCTCGCCGCTCGATCCCGAATACCAGCATTTCGGCGCGGTCCGTATCGACGGCGGCACCGGGGAATTGACGGTGGACCTGTGCGATGCGACCGGAAAAGCGCTGTTCAGCAAGCAACTCGCGCCGTCGGGGAAATAGGTGCGAACTACCCGTCGCCATAATCGCCGCGCTGTGGTTAGCTATGCGGTCATGGGCACGCCGCATACCGTCACCTCCGAAGAATATCTCCCCACCGACACTGCGGATGTCGTTCGCACCGTGCGTGATTCGCGTGATCGCGCCGAACGTCTGACGGTGCGTGGCGGCGAACTGACCGAAGAGTCCTTCGGGTTGGCCGATCAGCGTGCCGTGCTGTCGTTGCGCAAGATGAACTCGGTCCTCGACATCAACCTCGGCCGCCGCACCGTGCGGGTGCAGGCCGGGGCGAAGCTGTCCGAGATCGACCGGCGCCTCGGTGCGCACGGTCTCGGCCTCCCGGTGGTCGGCGACCACCGGGACATCACCGCGGGTGGTTTCGCCTCCGTCGGTGGCGTCAGCACCGCCTCGCACCGCTACGGCATGTTCATCGATCAGATCGTCGACCTCGAGTACGTCGATCCCGACGGCCGGATCGGCACCTGCGGGCGTGGCCACCACACCGAACGCTTCCAGCGCATCCTCGGCGCGGGCGGGCGCGCGGGCATCATCACCGCCCTCACCCTGGACGTGGTCGAGGTCGACAAGGACCACACCTGGCTCACCACCGATGCCGACCGTTTCCTCGACTTCGATTCCTTCGTCGAGCACGCGACCGCCGAGATCACCAACCCCGGCAGCGCGGCGCTGCAGGTGGGTCGCTGGGTCGACACCGCGCCGCTGAAGGTCACCCGTCCCGTCGGCACCGGGCAGGTCACCCTCGGCGCGGTCCGGTTCGGTCAGTGGTCGAGCCTCTACCCCACCGCACCCACCCGCGGTCTGCGGGCACGGCGTGAGGTCGGTACCCGTACCCGCAAGTCGTTGGGCGCCATCGCCTCCGCGGCGGGCGGGCGCGCCGGTATGCCGGTCCGCAACGCGGCGGCGGGCGCGCTGATGTTCGCGCCGAAGGTCCTCACCATGCGCGACGCGGAGTACCTGGCCGACACCGTCATCAACTCCTCCGAACGCGGCCCCGCCTACCGCGTGGGTGTCTTCGCTCCGCTCGCCAATTACGGCTCGGTGTTCTACGGTCTGCACGATCTGTTCGCCGAGCACCGCGAGCGGTCCGGTTGCTTCACCGTCATCTCCGCGATGACCTACGGTGTGCGCTCGCCGTATCTGCGCGCCGAGGCCGCCGCCCGTGGCCTCACCCCCGCCGACTACGGTCTCATCACCTTCACCTGCCGTCTGCGTCCGTCGGCCCTGCCCTCGGAACAGCTGCGCGAGATCGTGGCGGGCATCGATGACATCTGCCGTTCGGAGCAGGCGCTGCGCTACAGCGTCTGACATCGCGGCTCGCGTCAGCACGCCGACCAGCCACCCCAGGCACCGACCGCACAGGTCGGTGCCGGTGGTCGCCGTCGGGCCGCCGCCGACCATCAGAGCGCGCTTCGGGTGGTGTGTGCGAGTGCCCGACGGTCACAGTGGGCGGCGAGCGCGTCGCGACGTCGCGCGGTCCGGTACGCGGCGGGTGTGACACCGTATTCGGCCCGAAAGGCTCGGGAGAACTGATCGGCCGTGCGGAATCCGCAGGTCTCGGCGATCTCGCGGATACTGCGTGAGTTCTCGCCGAGCGCGGTCGCCGCGTCCACCAGCCTGCGGGTGCGGATGAGCCCGGCCACCGACAGCCCCTGCAACTCGAAGGCACGGAACAGCGTCCTTCTGCTCACATGCAGAAGTTGCGCCACCGCGTCGGGGTTCATGCCCGGGTCGGTGAAGCCGCGATCGATGATGTCGATCGCGCGGCGCCGCAGATATTCTTCCGCCGACATCTCGATCGCGGCGCCCGCCAGGTCGCGTTCCAGCAGCGCCACCACGGCCGAACGGAAGACGATCTCGTCGATCCGCGCGGCGATCCCGAGATGCGCGGGACTCGTCGCGCCACAGGCGAGATCGCGAGCGAGCAGCAGCGCCGCCACCGCGGCACCGGACAGGGCCCACACCTGCCCGCCCGCCGCGGCGGGTTCGAGCCCCCACGCGGTCAGCGCGCCGATCGAGACGTAGAGGTGCAGCACGTCGACGGCGGCCGCGTCCCCCCGCGACAGCACCGATCGGAAGGGCCGGTCGAGGCAGATCGCGAATGCTTGCCCCGGCGCCGCGATGGCACGCGAGCCCCGCTGTTCGAGGGCGACCCGACCACCGATCACCAAGCTCAGCTGCAGATATCGCCCATAGTGATCATGGTCGGCGTTCCCCTCCCGCTCGGCGGTGATGTTCGAGGTGCGCAGCCGGGCCGCCAGCACCGAGCCCGTACTCGAGGTCCAGAGCGTGGCGGTGAAGTCCTCGTCGGCCCGCACCCGGCACCCGAAGGCCAGCCGGTTCACGTCGCGTGGCCCGCGCAGTTCGACCCCTCCCCCACCGCCGCGGCCCGCCACGTCGAGCAGGCACGCGGCTTCACGGCGCCGGGGTTCGCCCACCGATTGCCACGTATCGGGCGAACCAGACAGATCAGGCTCCGCGTCACCGGATCGGCCCTCCGCATGTCCGCGTCGCCGCTCGCCGAGCACCTCTCGACCATCGCCCGGCCGCTCATCGGTTTCGTGCACACCAGCATTGATCCGCATACCCCACCTCCGCGCCTGTCCCCGATAGCTCGACCGTGCCGATAACTCCCAAGCTGCGAAAACACAAGCATAACAGGAGAACTCGCGTTCCGATCCGGCTTATCGGGCACCAGCTCACACAACGCACGCACCCTGATCTTCCGTGCCATCTTCACCGGAAAACCGTGCCAAAACCGCACGGACCGACGTGCCGCCCGTACGTCGGCAACCTGCCTTCGGCCTGGCGATTCTGTCTCACACGCGCGGCAGGGCAGCTCGTCGAGGCGATAGCTGGACCATTGCACTGATGGTTGCGCTGGGTCTAACGTCGAGATCGCCCGTCCCCCTTGCAGTTTCGTGACGCTTTCCACCATCCGATCCGACACCGCACCTTCAGCCGCGGCCACTGCCGCCCCGGCGCACACGTCGCCCGGCAGGAATTCGCCTCGGCCCCAGCCGAACTCGCCAGGTATCCGAATTACCACTTGGCGGGAACATCTGCCTGGATCCACTTCCGGTCACATTCGAAACCCGACGAAGGATGTCTGAGACATGCTGTGGGAAGCGCTGCTGTGGGTCGTGTTGATCGCCGGGCTCGCCGGTACGTGCGCGTACTACCTCCGCAGGCGCGGGAAAGGTCACGACGGTGAATCGGTGAACGAGTCGGTGGGCCAGGTGTTCACCCTCGTCGCCGGTTTGCAGGTGGTGCTCGCCTCGTTCCTGCTCATCGGTCTGCTCGACACCAACTCCGCCGCCGAGAAGGCGGTCTCGGACGAGGCCGACCGGCTGCTCGCCCTGCAGTGGGCGGGCGATTCACTGCCGGAACCCGCCCGCAGCACCATTTCCGCATCCGTGCGGCGCTATACCGGCGAAGTGATCGAGGTGGAGTGGCCCGCCATGACGGCGGCCGAGGAGGTCGACGACACCGCCTGGACCGAACTCAGCGAGGTCCGCACCGCCATCGCCGCCACACCGGCGGCCGACGAATGGCAACGTTCCCGCCAGATCGCGGCGGCCGACCGGCTGTGGGAGGTCTACGAGGCCAGGCAGACCCGGGTGGAAGCGGCGGGCAGCACGCTGTCGCCGATGATGTGGGTGGCCTTGATGCTCGGCGCGCTGCTGTCGATCGGGCTGTCGCTGCTGTTCGCGGGTACGAGCGCGCGGGTGCACGTGGTGGTCGTCGCGAGCTTCGCCGCCGTGGTGACCTTCATGATCTACACGATCTATCAGTTGCAGAACCCCTACGGGCGGGCCGCGAAGATCGGTCCGGACGCCTTCACCACGGTTCTGGGTCAGCTCACGTGAGAACACCGATGCGCACGGGATTCTGCGCGATAGCGGTGGGTGCCAGCCTGTGGCTGCCGGGTGCGGTCGACGCCGCACCCGGATTGCCGTTCGTTCCCGGCGCCGATCCGGGCGACGGAATCCGGCCGGACCGACCGTCCACGGACATCCGGATCCCCTCGCCGGTCGACAAGCACCCCACGGCCCCGATCGACGAGCGTCCGACAGCCCCGCCACGTCCGCGGACGCCGCACACACCCGCGGCGCCCGAAGTCGCCGCCCCGGAACCGGACAGTGACGCGCAAGGCCCGCCGGGCCCGAAGGGCCCACGCGCCCAGATCATCATCCCGGGGCCCGCACCCAGACGCGACGCTCCCCCCGCACCTCCGTCGCCACCCCCCGCACCTCCGCCTGCCCCGACCACCACGCCCACGCCCGTTGTACCCGAGCTCGGTCCCGTGCCGGAACCACCGCCGCTCCCGCAACCCGCCCCACCGAACCCTGGCGACCTGCCGGGAATCCCGGTGCCCCCCGAACCCCCGCACCCCGAGCCCGGGATGCCCTTGGGCCCCGTTCCGGTACCCCCTCCCGACCTCCTCCCGCCACCGGCACCCGCCCCACCCGACATACCACCACCGGCACCCGCCCCGATGGACATACCCCCACCCGCACCGGCGCCGTTCGACATCCCGGCCCCGGCACTCCCCCACCCGGACCCACCACCGGCGCCCGCCCCGATACCCCCGCCACCACCGGATGTGCCGGACCCCCCGGCACCCGCGCCACCACAACAGGCACCCGCACTCCCCGCACCACCGGCTCGCGCCGAACCACCCAGCCCCAGCTCCCCGACCAGTCCGCCGCCGTCGACAGCCCCGACAAGGTCACCGATGAAGATCCCGGTCTCGCGAGAACGAGAACCCGAGGTCGTCGACGCGCGCCCGGTCGTCGAGGAGCAACGACGATGGGCGCTGGCGATCCTGCTGCTCGTGATCGGCAGCGCCGGTGCGGCCAGAGCCACAACGCGCCGCTCCTGACCCGGCATCACCGCACAACCCCCGAAACGACAATCGCCGCAATCCTGTTCAACAGGATTGCGGCGATTGTGCGTAGCGCGTCAGTGCTTCTCGACGCCCAGGTAGTACTCGAAGACCAGACCGGCGGCAGCGGCGAGGACCAGCGCCACACCGAGACCGATCAGCCAGAACTGGAAGAACGCCAGGCCAAGCGCCGTCACCGAACCAGCGGCGGCCAGCGTGATGGGCCAGAAGCTGCCGGGCGAGAAGAAGCCCAGGTCGCCCGCACCGTCGACGATCTCGGCGTCCTCGAAGTCCTCGGGCCGCAGGTCGATGCGGCGGGCGACGAACCGGAAGTAGGTGCCGATGATCAGCGACAGGCCCGCGGTCAGCACGATCGCGGTGGTACCGGCCCACTCGATGCCGGTGCGCGACTGCGCGGTGAAGAAGCCGTAGACGATGCCCACCAGGATGAAGAACGCCGTGAGCAGTTCGAAGATCCGTGCTTCGATCCTCATATCAGAATCCTCACTTGCTCTCGTTCACCGAAGCGCTCTTGATATCGCGCTTGGTGTTGAAGGGGTACGTGGAGGTGGCCACCGGGGACTCGCCGATCGCCTCGAGGGCCTGACCGTTGGTCTTGCCGTCGATACGCGCCTGCAGGTACTGGGCGAACTTCTCCGGCGAGACCGCGCGGACCTCGAAGTTCATCATCGAGTGGTAGGTGCCGCACATCTCGGCGCAGCGGCCGACGAACGCGCCTTCCTTCTCGATCTCGGAGATCTGGAAGACGTTGTCGGACTGGTTTTCCTTCGGGTTCGGCATCACGTCGCGCTTGAACATGAACTCCGGCACCCAGAAGGCGTGGATCACGTCGGCGGCGGCGAGCTGGAACTCGATGCGCTTACCGGTCGGCAGCACCAGGATCGGGATCTCGGTGCTGGAACCGACGGTCTCGACCTTGTCGTAGTGCAGGTACGAGAGGATGTCGTTGGCAGGCTTGCCGTGGACCGGGCCCGGCTGCTTGAGGCCGTGCTCGCCCTCGCGCTCCTCGTACGCCCGCAGCTGCTCCTCGTTGACGAGCTCGCGTTCGGTGTCGATGCCGTTCCAGGTGAGGCCGCCCACGTTGGCCACGTTGCGGTAGCCGAACTTCCAGTTCCACTGGAAGGCGGTCACGTCGACGGTGACGTCCGGGTTGTCGGTCTTCTCGTGCACGTAGTTCTGCACGACGACGGTGAAGTAGAACAGCACCGCGATGATCACGAACGGGATCGCGGTGTAGGTCAGTTCCAGCGACACGTTGTAGCCCGTCTGGCGCGGGAACTCCGGGGAGTCCTTGCGCTTGCGGTGCATGATGACGGTCCAGAAGGTCAGACCCCACACCAGCACGCCCATGGCGAGTGCGGCCAGGACCGACCAGGTCCACAGCTCCCGCATCCGGGTTGCCTGCGGCGTGATGCCCGAGGGCCAGCCGAACCGCAGCCAAACATTGTCGATCGAGCAGCCCGAGACCAGGAGAGCAGTCATCCCCAAGGACACCGCCAGCCCGGCCCGCCGAAGGATACGGCCCTGCCGACCCCGAACGGGTCGAGCCCCGATCTCTTCGCTCGCCTTGTGCGCCACGCTCACGCCTTCCTGGTCGCTACACATTCCGACACTTTGCGTCTTCGGGGCCGCGATCCGCCCGTCCGACACGATTTCCAGCACGTTTCGGTCCGTCCCGAGTATCGCCGCCGCGAGGCGTGCACACCTGAGAAGGACCTGAGTACTACGCAGCGTAGACCAAAGCGGGCGCTGTCTTGTCGCGGGGTCGGATTCGACACTCCGCCTTGATCCGACGGGACCGCGCGACCTGCGGTTCTGCTGCCCGGCCGGTCTGATCAATGGACGCGCCAACCGCCGCACCGGCTTTCACCCTCGACCAGGCACGCCCATAACGGGGAGCGAGAGATGCCGTCACCGGGCGACGAAAGTATGGTGAGGACGTTGAAGTACAACGCGATGTCGAGAACTACATTGCATTGCAACTCGGGCGAGAGCCCAGTTCTGATCCCTGCCAGACGCTCGAGCGCACCTACCGCGCTCCATCCCAGAGACGAGGTTGCCGACACCGTGTGCGGACTGCTCGGATTCCTGACAGCTGATGCGGCGACGACCGAGGTGGTCGATCAGGTCTACGACGCCCTGCACTGCCAGCGCCACCGCGGCCCCGATGAGAAGGGCACCTGGCACGACGATCACATGATCTTCGGCTTCAACCGCCTCTCCATCATCGATATCGAGCACTCGCACCAG
Source organism: Nocardia caishijiensis NBRC 108228 (assembly GCF_001612825.1). GTDB lineage: Bacteria > Actinomycetota > Actinomycetes > Mycobacteriales > Mycobacteriaceae > Nocardia > Nocardia caishijiensis. The sequence goes on from NZ_BDBE01000038.1 coordinate 163,359, forward strand.
CCGCTGCGCTGGGGCCCCGCGGACAACCCGCAGCGCTACGCGATGACCTTCAACGGCGAGATCTACAACTACCTCGAACTGCGCGAACAGCTGGCCGCCGAGCACGGCCCCGAGTTCCCCGAGGGCAAGATCTTCGCCACCGACGGCGACGGCGAGTCGATCGTGGCCGCCTTCCACTTCTGGGGCCCTGAGGCCGTACGGAAGCTGCGCGGCATGTTCGCGTTCGCGATCTGGGACACCGAGACCCAGGAGCTGTTCCTGGCCCGCGACCCGTTCGGTATCAAGCCGCTGTTCTACGCCACCGGCCCCGGCGGCACCGCGTTCGCCAGCGAGAAGAAGAGCGTCCTCGAACTGCTGAGCCCGCTCGGCCTCTCCGATGAGCTCGATCCGCGCGCCCTCGAGCACTACACCGTGCTGCAGTACGTGCCCGAGCCCGAGTCGCTGCACAAGAACATCCGTCGTCTCGAATCGGGCACCTACGCCACGGTGCGGGTGGGCCAGGAGCCGAAGGCCACCCGCTATTTCCGTCCCGACTTCCGGGTGCGCCCGTTCGCCCAGGGCGCCGAGCAGGCGCGCTACGCCGAGATCGCCGCTGCCCTCGAGGACTCCGTCGCCAAGCACATGCGTGCCGATGTCACCGTCGGGTCGTTCCTGTCCGGCGGCATCGACTCCACCGCCATCGCCGCGCTGGCCATGCGCCACAACCCGAAGCTCATCACCTTCACCACCGGCTTCGAGCGCGAGGGCTACTCCGAGGTCGACGTAGCCGCCGAGAGTGCCGAGCTGATCGGCGCACGCCACATCGTGAAGGTGGTCTCCCCCGCCGAGTTCGCCGCCGCCATCCCCGAGATCGTCTGGTACCTCGACGACCCGGTCGCCGATCCGGCCCTCGTCCCGCTGTACTTCGTGGCCAAGGAAGCCCGCAAGCACGTCAAGGTCGTGCTGTCCGGTGAAGGCGCCGACGAACTGTTCGGCGGCTACACCATCTACCGGGAACCGTTGTCGCTCAAGCCTTTCGAGTACCTGCCCGCCGGAGTGCGCAAGCTCGTCGGCAAGCTGGGCGACCGCATCCCCGACGGCAAGCGCGGTAAGTCGCTGCTGCAGCGCGGCTCGCTCACCCTCGAGGACCGCTACTACGGCAATGCCCGCAGCTTCAACGATGCCCAGCTGCGTTCGGTGCTGCGTGAGTTCCGCCCGGAATGGACCCACCAGGACGTCACCGCGCCGATCTACGCCCAGTCCAGGGGCTGGGATCCGGTCGCGCGCATGCAGCACCTGGACCTGTTCACCTGGTTGCGCGGCGACATCCTGGTCAAGGCCGACAAGATGACCATGGCCAACTCCCTGGAACTGCGCGTGCCGTTCCTGGACAACGAGGTGATGCGCGTCGCCCAGGGCGTCCCCTACGACCAGAAGATCACCAAGGAAACCTCGAAGTACGCGCTGCGTCAGGCTCTGGACGGCATCGTCCCCGACCACGTCCTCAACCGCGCCAAGCTCGGCTTCCCGGTCCCCCTGCGCCACTGGCTGCGCGGCACCGAACTCTACGACTGGGCCGAAACCCAGATCGCCGAGTCCCAGACCGACCACCTGCTGAACAAGCAGGCCGTCCTCCAGATGCTGCGTGACCACAAGGCGGGCGTCTCCGACCACAGTCGCCGCCTGTGGACCCTTTTGGTCTTCATGGTCTGGCACGGCATCTTCGTCGAAGACCGCATCAAGCCAGAAATCCAGGAACCGACCTACCCCGTCCGGCCCGCCTCCCCGAATATTCAGCCGGACGTAAGTGCGTAACACCTGATCGACCGGGCCGCCGGTCGGGAACGATCACGTCTTGGGCGTTCCCGACGAGTTACCCATGTCGTCACGAAATCAGTTGTTGCGCCTCGGCCCCCGAGGTGCCATCAGCCACCCGGGGGCTCAGCCCTACCGTGCTCTAGAGGAGGACGGACAGGTCGTCGGCGGCCTCGGGGCCGTAGGCCTTGGTGAGGCGTTCGAGGGCGTCCTCGGTGTTGAGAGTCCATTCCTGGGTGCCGGTGGTTTCCAGGACGAGGACGGCGATGAGGGAGCCGAGCTGGGCGGCGCGCTCCAGGCTCAGGCCCGCGCGGTGGGCGGTGAGGAAGCCCGCGCGGAAACCGTCGCCGACACCGGTCGGGTCGACCTTGCTCAGCTCGGGAACCACACCGACGCGGACCTCGGTGCCGTCGGTGTCGACCACGAGCACACCCTCGGCGCCGAGGGTGGTGACCCGGATGCCGACCTTGGCGGTGATCTCGGCTTCGCTCAGCCCGGTCTTGGACTGCAGCAGCGCCCACTCGTACTTGTTGGTGAACAGGTACGCGGCGCCGTCGACGAGTTCGGCGGCCTGCTCGCCGTCGAGGCGGGCCAGCTGCTGCGACGGGTCGGCCGCGTACGGGATGCCCTGCGCCTTGGCCTGGCGGGTGTGGGCGATCATCGCCTCGGGGTCGTTCGCCCCGACCAGCACCAGATCCACCGAGTGCTCGGCGGCGATCGCGGCGATGTCGATCTCGCGCGCCTCACTCATGGCGCCGGGGTAGAACGACGCGATCTGGGCCATCGTCTCGTCGGTGGTGCACACGAAGCGGGCCGTGTGGGACTTGCTCGACACGTGCACGGCCGAGCAGTCGACCCCGTTGTCCTCCAACCACTTCCGGTATTCGGCGAAGTCGGCGCCGACCGCGCCGACGAGCAGCGGACGCTGCTTCAGCAGGCCCATCGCGTAGGCGATGTTGCCCGCGACGCCGCCGCGGCGGATCTGCAGATCGTCGACGAGGAAACTCAGCGACACATGGTCGAGCTGATCGGCGAGCAGCGCATCGGCGAATTTGCCGGGGAAACGCATGAGGTGGTCGGTGGCGATGGACGCGGACACGGCTACAGACACGAGGCGAAGCCCCTTCGGCGCTAGACGGAAACAAAGAAGCCCGGGATCACCCGATCCCGGACCTCAACCGTAGCAAGCGTGACCGCCGGTAGTTCACCTCTTGGTCACCTCGCCGCGTCGCCGCACCGCACGTGAGCGCGGGTTCACGGAGCCCGCAAACCCGCGGCAGCCGACCTCAGTTGAACGAATCGCCGCAGGCGCAAGAACCCGTGGCGTTCGGGTTGTCGATGGTGAAGCCCTGCTTCTCGATGGTGTCGACGAAGTCGATCGAGGCGCCCTGGATGTAGGGGGCGCTCATGCGGTCGACCGCCAGCTTCACGCCGGAGAACTCGACGACGATGTCACCGTCGAGGACGCGGTCGTCGAAGAACAGCTGGTACCGCAGACCGGCACAGCCACCCGGCTGCACGGCGATCCGCAGGGCGAGGTCGTCGCGACCTTCCTGGTCGAGCAGCGCCTTCGCCTTGGCGGCGGCAGCGTCGGTCAGCGTCGCACCGTGGGTTTCGGTGGCGGTCTCGTTCTGCACAGTCATGGACACTCCTAGTTCGGCTCAGCCCGTCAACGGACCTCAGGTGCACAGCGCACGACTGAAATCAACACATCGCACCGGCTGCGTTATTCCATTTTGCCACCCATACCGGCGCGTGTGGACCCGCCCCGGGTGCTCGTGCCCACACTACCCGCCCACCGGGGGTGATCCAGCTCTCATCGGGGTTGCCATGAGACCACCGGCACCGCTGAGGAGACCGAGTTTCCTCCTGTTCGCCCCCATCGAATAGCCTGGTGAACGTGAAATTGTTCCGTCGCGACGAGTCCAGCACCATCGACGAGTCCGTCGACCCCTCGGTGCCCGACGTCGAGAAGACCGCCGCCGCACCCGCATCGTCCACCCCCGGCAAGGGTCGTCCGACCCCGAAAAGGCGTGACGCCGAAGGCAAACGGCGTGGACCGGTGGCGCCCGCCCCGCTGACGGCCAAGGAGGCGCGGGCCCGCCGCAAGGCCACCAAGGGCACCAAGGCCGACCGCAAGGCGGCGGCCGCCGATCGCCGCGCCGCGGTGCAGGAGCGTCGCGCGAGGATGCTGGCGGGCGAGGACAAATACCTGCTGCCCCGCGATCAGGGCCCGGTCCGCGCGTACGTGCGCGATCTGGTCGACGCGCGCCGCAACCTGGTCGGCTTGTTCATGCCGATGGCGCTGGTGCTCATCCTGTCGATGTTCGTGGCGCCGCAGCTGCAGAGCATCGTCACCCTCGCCATGCTGGTGATGATGCTGTTCATGATCATCGAGGGTTTCGTGCTCGGCAGGATCGTGAACAACCGGGTGCTCGCGCGGTTCCCCGACACCACCGACACCGGTTTCAAGCTGGGTTGGTACGCCTTCGTCCGCGCGTCCCAGATCCGGAAGATGCGCGCCCCGAAGCCACGGGTCAGCCCCGGCGACGCGGTGTAGTACCCCCTACCTGCACGAATGCCGTTCCGTCCAGCCGGATGGGACGGCATTCGTCGTTTCAGAAGTGACCGGGCCGCATGTCGGTCGCGTAGCCCGCGATCGCGCGCAGTTCGGCATCGATGCGCTGGGCATCGCGGTCGATGACGCCGGTGGCACCCGCGCTGCCACGTCCGACGAGGACGGCCAGTGCGGTGATGACGGAGAGGAGGATCAGAAAAGTAAGCATGGCAGTAATTTTGCGCGCGTCGTTTTTCAGCCGAAAGTGGCTGTTCTGACATTGTGCGTAAAAATTCGGCCAGTAGCATGGAGTGATGCTGTCCAAGGTCGCGGTCGTCCTCAACGAGAAGCTGGCGATGTTCGAGTTCGGGGTCGTCTGCGAGGTCTTCGGGCTCGACCGCACCGGCGATGGATTGCCCGGTTTCGATTTTCGGGTGTGCGGGGCGGAGCCGGGCAAGCCGCTGCGCTCGACGACCCCCGGCGTCACCGTGACACCCGAATACGGTCTCGACGAGCTGCCGCACGCCGACCTGGTGGCGATCCCGGCCTTCCCGTTCACCACCGAACACGCCTATCAGCCCGGCGTCGTCGACGCGGTGCGCGCGGCCTCCGACGCGGGCGCCACCGTGCTGACCGTCTGCTCCGGCGCCTTCCTGGCGGGCGCGGCGGGCCTGCTGGACGGACGCAAGTGCACGACCCACTGGCGTTATGTCGACACGCTCGCCGCCGAATACCCCGAGGCCACCGTCGACCCCGACGTGCTGTTCGTCGACGAGGGCAACCTCATCACCAGCGCGGGCACCGCCGCGGGCATCGACGCCTGCCTGCACCTGGTGCGTCGCGAGATCGGCACGGCCGCGGCCAACGGCATCGCCCGCCGCATGGTGGTCCCACCCCAGCGCGACGGCGGTCAGCGCCAGTTCATCGAGCAGCCGGTCCCCGAATGCCACGCAGCAGGCCTGTCAGATCTGCTCGCCTGGCTCACCGAGAACCTGGCCCACCCGCACACCGTCGACGAACTCGCCGCCCGCGCCAGCATGTCCACCCGCACCTTCGCCCGCCGCTTCGCCGCCGAAACCGGAACCACTCCGGTCAAATGGCTCACCACCCAGCGCGTCCTGTTCGCCAAACACCTGCTCGAAGCCACCGACCTGCCCCTGGAACGCGTCGCCGACCAGTGCGGTTTCGGCTCCGGCGCCCTGCTGCGCCACCACTTCCAGCGCCAGGTCGGCGTGGCCCCCACCGACTACCGCCGCCGCTTCGGCACCGGAAACTGAACGACCACACCGTTTTCGATGTCCGCCACCGCCCGGTGAGTCGCAGCCCGTCGCCCAGCACCGGCAGTGCCCACGGGATGGATGCGGGAGAGCATGATCAACCCTTTCGGTGGTTACGTGCCACGATCGAGATTGCCGATCGCCCGGGCGACCAAGCGCAGCATGTCTTCCCGATGGGACTCGGAAAATCTTTCTGTCGCAAGGCAATTGACTTCGCGAGCCGCAGCCGTACATCTGCACCTGCGCTCCGAATCACCTGTGACGGCTCACAGTTTGTGAACATATCGGTTCGTCGAGATGCCGTAGCGACTTGACCCGGGGGTGGTGCGCCTGATCAGCTCGGGTGGTGTTTCGTAGCGGGCGGGGAAGTTTCGTGCGGTTGAGGACAGTTCTGGCGGTCGTGACGGCAGCCGTGATGGTCTCGGGAGTCGGTTTCGCGACGGCGAGGGCGGTACCGCCCGGCCCCGTCTTGCGCGCACCCGCAGGCGGTTTCGAGGAGCTGTCCGTCCCGTCGAGCATGGGGCCGATCAAGGTGCAGGTGCAGTGGGCGGCCCGGGGTGGTTCGGCCGCGCTGTACCTGCTCGACGGGCTGCGCGCCCCGGCCGGGCACAGCCAGTGGACCACCGACACCGACGTACTGCGCCGCTTCGCCGGTGACGACGTGACCTTGGTGTTCCCGGTGGGCGGTCACGCCAGCTTCTACACCGACTGGTACCGGCCGAGCAGTACCAACGGGCAGAGCACCACCTACCGGTGGGAAACGTTCCTCACGCGTGAGCTCCCGGATTTCCTCGCGCAGTATGGAGTTTCGCGGACGAACAACGCGGTCGTCGGCGCTTCGATGGGCGGTAACGCCGCCTTGACGCTGGCCGCCCACCACCGCGACCAGTTCCGGTTCGCCGGGGCGTTCTCCGGTTTCCTCAACCCGACCTTCCCCGGGTGGGATCTGACGATGCGCGCCGCCATGCTCGACGAGGGTCGGTTCAATCTCGACGACATGTGGGGCCCGGTCGGCGATCCCGCCTGGCGCCGCAACGACGCGACCGTCCAGGCCGAGCTGCTGCGCGGCCTGCCGCTCTACATCACCTCGGGCAACGGTGTCCCCGGCCCGCTCGACGCGAGTTCCGCCGTGGGGAACACCGTCAACGCGATGGGCATCGAATCGCTGGCGGTGATCGCCGCGAGCATATTCCGGGAACGGACAACGGCCCTCGGCATCCCCGCCCGCGTCGACATCACCGCGGGCACCCACACCTGGCCCTACTGGCAGCAGTCCCTGGCCACGGCCCGCCCCATGATCCTGGCGGCACTCGGCGCGTCCTGAGGCACTGCGGCCCGTTTCGGGACGGCTACGCCGAGGTGGCCCGGCTTTCCGTGGCGCGGCGCCCCCCACGCCGAGACCACGGTCGATCGGCGCCGACGAGCCGGAGGACGGGCCGACCGCGAGGCGCGGCCGGTTGCTACCGTGCTGACATGCCGGTCGACCGCACACCTTCGCGCACGCTCGTTCTCGGGGGCGCCCGGTCGGGAAAGTCCGCCTTCGCCGAGGGACTGCTGAGCGAGGCGCCCGAGGTCCGCTACCTCGCCACCGCGGTGCTCGACCCGGCCGACCGCGAATTCGCCGAGCGGATCGATCGGCATCGCGACCGACGCCCCGACCACTGGTCGACGGTCGAGAACGCCGACCCCGCAACGGTTCTCGCCACCGAAACGCTCGCGACCCTGCTCGACGACATCGGCACCTGGCTCACCGCGCGCCTGGACGCGCGCGAGGCGTGGGAGCAACCGCGCGGCGCCGTCGCCCCGGACTGCGACGCACTGGTGGCCGCCGTCGCGGCCTATCGGCGACGATTGGTGATCGTCTCGCCCGAGGTCGGCATGGGTGTCATCCCGGCGACGCGGTCGGGGCGGTTGTTCCGCGACGAGATCGGCACGCTCAACCAGCGGTTGGCCCAGGTGTGCGACGAAGCCTTCCTCGTCGTCGCCGGGCTGCCGGTCCGGTTGAAATGAGCCGGGGTCGCCCGGCGCCCCGTGGTCCGGGCAAGATGAGCACCGAAGAAACACTTTGTCGAAAGGCTTCCCAGTGACACACGGATTCGGCCCGGTCGCGGCCCCGGACGCGCAGGTGCGTGGCGCGGCCGAGCAGCGCCAGACGCAGCTGACGAAACCGGCCGGTTCGCTGGGACGACTCGAGGAACTGGGCAACTGGGTCGCCGCTTGCCAGGGCGTGTGCCCACCGAAGCAGTTCGAGCGTGCGCGCGTGGTGGTGTTCGCCGGTGACCACGGTGTCGCGAAGCACGGCGTCTCGGCCTACCCCAGCGAGGTCACCGTCCAGATGGTCGCGAACTTCCTGGCCGGTGGGGCGGCGGTGAACGCGCTGGCCGCCGTCGCGGGCGCGACCGTGCGCGTCGTCGACATCTGCGTCGACGGCGACACCGACCCGACCGTCGCCCAGCACAAGGTGCGTCGCGGGTCGGGGTCCATCGACCGGGAGGACGCGCTCACCGAATCCGAGGTCGCGGCCGCGCTCGCCGCGGGCCGCGCGATCGCCGACGAGGAGGTGGACGCGGGCGCCGATCTGCTCATCGCCGGGGACATGGGCATCGGCAACACCACACCCGCCACCGTCCTGGTGGCCACCCTCACCAACACCGAGCCGGTCGCCGCCGTCGGACGCGGCACGGGCGTCGACGACGCGGGCTGGATCCGCAAGGTCGCCGCCATCCGTGACGGTATGCGCCGGGCCCGCCCGGTCGCCGCCGACCCCGTGGAGTTGTTGCGCGTGGCCGCGGGCGCCGACTTCGCCGCCATGGTCGGCTTCCTCGCCCAGGCCGCGACCCGCCGCACCCCGGTGTTGCTCGACGGTGTCGTCGTCACCGCCGCCGCCCTGGTCGCCGAGGACCTCGCCGCGGGTGCCAAGGCCTGGTGGCTGCCCGCGCACCGCTCCACCGAACCCGCCCACGATCTGGCCCTGAAACATCTGCGCCTGCAGCCCCTGCTCGACCTGAGCATGCGCCTCGGCGAAGGCTCCGGCGCCCTGACCGCACTCCCCCTTCTCCGCGCCGCCGTCGCCACCCTGTCGGAGATGTCGACCTTCGCCGACGCGGGCGTGAGCACGGCCGACGAAACATCTGTCGACCTCGTCAAGTGAACGGCGCGGGTCGGCTGTCGTGAACGCGGTGCGGTTGGCGATCTCCTGGCTCACCGTCGCGCCCGTCGGCGGACCGTCGACGGTCGACCGGCACCTCGCGGGCCGGGCCATCACGCTGGCGCCGCTGGTCGGACTGCTGCTCGGCGCGGGCACGGCCGCAGCACTGTGGGTCTTCGATCGGGCCGGACTGACCAGCGCGCTCGCCGGACTGCTCGCCGTCGGCCTGCTCGCCCTCGGCACCCGGGGGATGCACCTCGACGGGCTCGCCGACACCGCCGACGGTCTCGGCAGTTACGGGCCGCCCGAGCGGGCCAGGCAGATCATGAAGTCCGGTGCGGCGGGCCCGTTCGGGGTGGCGGCGTTGATCTTCGCCATCGGGATCCAGGCCTTCGCCTTCGCCGCACTAGTCGACGAGCGACGATGGGCGGCGATCGTGTGCGCCGTCGCGCTCGGCCGGGTCGCGGTGGTCATCGCGTGCCGACGCGGCGTTCCCGCCGCCCCGGAGTCGGGTTTCGGCACGCTGGTCGCCGGTACCCAGCCGCTCGCCCCGGTGATCTGCTGGCCGGTTCTCGCGCTGGCCGGCTGCGTGTTCGCCGTTCCCGGCAACTTCTGGCTCGGTCCGGTCGTCGTCGTGGGCGCGCTCGCCGGGTCGCTGCTGGTCGCCCGCCACTGCGTGCGCCGCTTCGGTGGTCTGTCGGGCGACGTCCTGGGGGCAACCGTGGAGATCACGAGTTCCCTTGCGGCTCTTGGCTTCTCGTCAACGCTCTGAATCCCCGCCGCGCCACCTTGTGAAACCAGCACTGTTCACAACCAGCGTGCGTGGCCATTGTGCGCTCGCACAGACTGCCCGGTCATCGGTACTCGCCTACACCCCCAGCACACCGGTGGCAATACAGTGGACGCTATGTCTTCCGAGCGCCTCTACTTCCGTCAGCTGCTGTCGGGCCGGGATTACGCCGTCGGCGATCCGATCGCGACACAGATGCGCAATTTCGCGTATCTCATCGGCGACCGGGAGACCGGCGAGACCCTCCTCGTCGACCCCGCCTACCAGGCCGCCGACCTCGTCGACGTGGCCGCCGCCGACGGCATGCGCGTCAGCGGCGTGCTCGCCACCCACCACCACCCCGACCACGTCGGCGGAACCATGCTCGGCTTCACCCTCGGCGGCGTGCGCGAATTACTCGAGAAGACCAGCGTGCCCGTGCATGTGAACAAGCAGGAACTCGACTGGGTCGCCAAGACCACCGGCATCGCCCCGAGCGAACTGACCGGCCACGACAACGGCGACACCGTCTCGGTCGGCGCCTTCGACATCGAACTGCTCCACACCCCGGGCCACACCCCCGGCAGCCAGTGCTTCCTGTTCGACGGCCGTCTCATCTCCGGTGACACCCTGTTCGTCGACGGCTGCGGCCGCACCGACTTCCCCGGCGGCGACTCCGAGGAGATGTTCCGCAGCCTGCGCCACCTGGCCGGGTTGAGCGGCAATCCCGTTGTCTACCCGGGACATTGGTACTCCGAGGCGCCGAGCGCCGAGCTGTCCTCGATCCGCGACAACAATTATGTGCTGCGCCCTCAGTCGCTGCAGCAGTGGCAAGCCCTGATGCCGGGTTGACAGATGAAAAGAGCGGGCCCACGATCAGGGCCCGCTCTTTGTCTGTCGATTACAGCGTGCGCAGCCACCCGTGGGTGTCGGCGAAGGTGCCACGCTGGATCCCGGTGAGCGTGTCGCGCAACGCCATCGTCACCTCACCGGGCTCCCCACCGCCGATCGCGAATTCGCCGTCGTGGGAACGCACCCAGCCGACGGGGGTGATCACCGCGGCGGTTCCGCACGCGAAAACCTCACTGATCTCACCGGATTCGGCACCCTTGCGCCATTCCTCCACCGACACCTTGCGCTCCTCCACCGGGTAGCCGGAGTCGGCGGCCAGGGTGAGCAGCGAGTCGCGGGTGATGCCGGGCAGCAGGGAACCCGACAGTTCCGGGGTCACCAGCCGGGCCTGCGATCCGGTGCCGTACACGAAGAACAGGTTGTTGGTGCCCATCTCCTCGACGTAGCGCCGCTCGCACGCGTCCAGCCACACCACCTGGTCGCAGCCCTTCTCGGTGGCTTGGGCCTGGGCGAGCAGGGACGCGGCGTAGTTGCCCGCCACCTTGGCCTCACCGGTACCACCCGGCGCGGCACGCACGTACTCGGTGGACAACCACACCCGCACCGGCTTCACCCCGCGCGGGAAGTACGCACCCGCGGGCGAGGCGAGCAGCAGGTACTTGTAGGCGGCGGCGGGCTTCACGCCGAGACCGGCCTCGGTGGAGAACATGAACGGACGCAGGTACAGCGAGTCCTCACCACCGGCGGCGGGCACCCAGTCGGCGTCCACCTCAAGCAGCTGCCGCACCGACTCGATGAACAGTTCCTCGGGCAGTTCCGCCATGGCCATTCGGGCCGCCGACCGGCGGAACCGCGCCGCGTTGGCGTCGATCCGGAAGGTGGCGATGCCGCCGTCGGGCTGACGGTAGGCCTTGAGACCCTCGAAGATCGCCTGCCCGTAGTGGAAGACCATGGTGGCCGGGTCCATCGACAGCGGGCCGTAGGGCTCGACGCGCGCGTTGCCCCACTGGCCGTCGGTGTAGTCGATCGACACCATGTGATCGGTGAAGTACCGCCCGAAACCGGGCGCCGCCAGTACCTGTTCCCGCTGCTGCGCCGAGATGGGCGCGGGGTGCGGAATACGGGTGAACTGTGCAGCGACTGTCATGATGCGATCCTATCCGGCGGTAACTGTTACTTGGTGTTGGTGTCGACGAACGGCGGCTTGACGACCTCGCAGCGCAGGCGGCGCCCCCGCACGTCGACCTCGACCTCGTCGCCGGGCGCGAGTTTCGCGTCGGTGTCGAGCAGGGCGAGCGCGATGCCGACCTTCAATGAGGGCGAGAACGTCCCCGAGGTGGTCTCACCGACCGGTGCGCCGTCGCGCAGCACGCTCTGGCCCTGTCGCAGCACGCCACGGTCGAGCGCTTTGAGACCGAGCAGGGTGCGACGCGGTCCGTCGGCCTTCTCCTTCGCCAGCGCCTCCTTGCCCCAGAACTGCGGCTTCTGCCAGCCGACGGCCCAGCCGGTGCGGGCCTGGTTGGGGGTGATGCCGAGGGACAGTTCGTGGCCGTGCAGGGGGTAGCCCATCTCGGTGCGCAGCGTGTCGCGGGCGCCGAGCCCGGCGGGCTGACCGCCCGCGGCGCGCACCTGGTCGACCAGCGCGCGGAACACCGGTTCGGCGTCGTCCCACGTCGGCAGCAGCTCGTAGCCGTGTTCGCCGGTGTAGCCGGTGCGGCACACCCGCACGGGCCGACCATCCCATTCGGCGTCGGCGTAGGCCATGTACTCCATGTCGGTGGGCAGGCCCAGCGCGGCGAGCACCTCGGTGGATTTGGGCCCCTGCACCGCGAACACCGCGTAGTCCCGGTGCTCGTCGGTCACCGTCACGCCCTCGGGTGCGCTCTTGCGCAGTTCGGCGACGACCGCCGCGGTGTTCGCGGCGTTCGGGACGAGGAACACCTCGTCGTCGCTCACGTAGTAGGCGATCAGGTCGTCGATCACGCCGCCGTCCTCGGCGCAGCACAGCGTGTACTGGGCCTTGCCCGGGCGGATGCGACCGAGATCGTTGGTCAGCGCCGAATTCACGAATCGCGCGGCGCCCGGCCCCGCCACCGTCGCCTTGCCCAGGTGACTCACATCGAACAGGCCGACCGCCGTCCGCACCGCGGTGTGCTCGCCGACGGTGCCCGCGTACTGCACCGGCATCTCCCAGCCGCCGAACGGGGCGAAGGTCGCCCCCAGTTCGACATGAACGGCATGGATGGGACCTTCGAGCAGGACGTTGTCGGTCATGGGGCGAGCTTATCCGGCGGACCCGACATCGCGGCGTGCCCCTGCATTTGGGGGCTCTCACCAGGCATCTCGGCACACCGGAGCATGCGAGGATCACGCCATGAATCTCCGTAGACCCGTCTCCGTCCTGATGTTCGCCAGCGCGGCGGTGCTGCTGACCCAGCCGGTCGCGCACGCCGAGACCGGCAGCAGCCAGATCAATGTGGGCTGCATCCTGCAGTCGCTGTCCGGCGAGAGTCCGACCGCCGACTGCGACCCCGTCCAGATCCCGGTCCCCTGATCGACAACCGTCGTGACCCGGCTTCGAGGGGTGCGCGGGTCGCGACGGTCGCGAGCGAAAGATGAAGACGGGCAACGGCGGTAGTGTTCTCGGTGTGAGTGATCTGCCCCGCGCCCGGTTCGGTCATGTCGCCCGGATGGACGAGACCATGAGCCGGGCAGTGTCCCGCATTCCCGAAACCGCCATCGATCGCGGCATGCTGCGGCTGACCCGCTCGGCGAACACCGGCGGCCTGTGGCTGGCGACGGCGGCGGTGCTCGCGGCCACACCCGGCCCGCCGCGCCGGGCCGCGCTGCGCGGGGTGATCGCGCTGGCGGGCACGAGCATCGCGGTGAATCTGGTGCTCAAGACGCTGATCCCCCGGCGTCGGCCACCGGCCGAGTTGATGCCGCACGGTCGTCGGCTCGTCGACGCGCCGGTGTCGTCGTCGTTCCCGTCCGGGCACAGCGCCAATGCCGCCGCGTTCGCCACCGCCGTCGCGCTCGAGAGCCCGCGCACCGCGCTCGCCGTGGCGCCGGTCGCGGCGGCGGTCGCCTATTCACGCGTCCACACCGGCGCGCACTGGCCCTCCGACGTGCTGGTCGGCGCGAGCGTCGGTACCGCCGTCGCGCTCACCACCCGCCGCTGGTGGCCGATCCGCGAATCCGACGAGGCCGAGGCGCACGCCGTGCAGGACGCACCGATCCTGGCCGACGGCAAAGGCCTCGCGCTGCTGATCAACCCGCGCTCCGGTGACTCCACCTACGACCCGACCGCCGATATCGCCGAGGCGCTGCCCGCCGCGAAACTGCTGCACACCGTGCCAGGTCGCGACGCCGCCGAGGTATTGCAGGAGGCGATCGACCCGTCCGTGCTCGCGGTCGGCGCCGCCGGGGGCGACGGCACCATCGCCGCGGCCGCCGCGGTCGCGATCCGCAACGATCTGCCGCTGGTCGTCGTGCCCGCGGGCACTCTCAACCACTTCGCGCGCGACCTCGGCGTCTACGACCTGCGCGAGGTGGCCGACGCCACCGGGACCGGTGAAGCGGTCGAAGTCGACATCGCCGCGGTCGAATTCGACACCCCCGACGGTCCGCACACCCATCACCTCATCAACACCGCCAGCGTCGGCGCCTACCCGGAACTGGTGCGGTTGCGGGAGAAATGGGAGGACCGCTGGGGCAAGTGGCCCGCCTTCGCCGCCGCTCTCGTGGTCACCCTGCGCCGGGCCGAACCGATCCACATCCGTATCGACGACCGCTGGCACGACATGTGGTTCCTGTTCATCGGCAACGGCCCCTATCACCCGCACGGCGCGGTGCCCGCTTTCCGTTCCCGCCTCGACGAGGGCCTGCTCGACGTGCGTTGGCTGCGTGCCGACGTCCGGTTCTCCCGGACCCGCGCGGTGATCGCGTTGATGCTCGCCGCGATCGGGCACAGCCGGGTGTACGGCGAACGCCAGACCCACGAACTCACCATCACCTCGCGGGCCCCGATCGCGGTGGCCGCCGACGGTGAAGTTGTCGGCACGGCGAGCACCCTGCGGTTCTCGGTGGCCGGTCGGGTGACGGTGTACCGCCGCGACGAGGAGAACCCACGCTGGGAGAACCGCGCCCGCCCGCACCACCGTCGACCACTGGCCTGGCTCACCGATCGACGCCGCTGAACCGGGTTTCTCACGAACCCGTCTCACCTCGATCACCATCGCCCACAACAGCCTTGCGCCACCGCGTCGGGTTGTGCACATGATGGGTCATGAGCCTTCCGGACGGTGGACGTCCGATCACCGAGTTCGAAGCCACCCGCCGCTGGGATCCCTGGACGCCGAGCGTGGTCGCCGCTCGTCTCGGTGCCTGCGCGGCACCGTGGGCGGTGGCGGGTGGGTGGGCCCTCGACCTGTTCGCCGGAACCATCTCCCGCGCCCACGCCGACATCGAGATCGCCGTTCCCCGTGCGGCTTTCCCGACGATCGCGGCCGCCTTCCCCGAGTACGAGTGGGATGTCGTGGGCGACGGCGCGCTGTGGTCGCTTGCCGCCGCCGAACACGCGGACCTGCACCAAACCTGGTTGCGTGATCCGTTCACCGGCGCCTACCACCTCGACGTGTTCCGCGAACCACACGACGGTGACACCTGGATCTGCCGCCGAGACCCCACCATCACGCTCCCCTACCGCGACCTGATCCGCACCACCCCCACCGGCATTCCCTATCTGATCCCCGAAGCGGTCCTGCTGTTCAAGGCGAAAGCCGACCGCCCCAAGGATTCCGCCGACTTCCACCACGTACTGCCACTGCTCACCCCGGAACGTTCGACCCGGCTGCACGACTGGCTGACCCGAGTCCACCCCGGCCACCGCTGGCTCGCCGAACTACCGGCCCCTTCGACTACGCAGTGACGCACCACCCCTGCCGATAATCGGCCCAATCCTGGGGCGTGGCAGCGAAATCCACGTACAACGCCACCCCGAAGTTCGCGCGACCCACATCGGTGCGCGTCTGCCCTAATCGGATCCCACGCACCGCCGCCGCCACGGTCTCCGCCGCCCCGTGATGGCCGGGATCATCGGCCCAGAACGCCGGTGCGCCCATCAGCAGATCGACCGCCGCGGGCGTCACCTCCAGCGCCAGCTCCGTCTGCTGCGCGACGTAGCCGCTGTAGAGCGCGCGCGTCGGCATCGCGGTGTCGTAGGACATCACCGCCACCTGATCGACCCGCCGCGCCACCTCCGCGAAATACGCCTGGCTCCACCACTTCCCGTGATCGGCCACCGCGATCCCCACCGAGTGCAATCCGGGAAGCGGATCGATCACCGGCGCCGACACCGACAAGGTCACCTCGGCGGCCGCGGTCATCACGCGGGTCTGCTCGAGCAGGGCCAGGTATCCCGGCGACCCCGATCGGATGGGTTCCAGGTCGTAGTGCACACCGTCGAACCCGTAGTCGAGCACCCGCCGCGCCGACGCGACCACCCGCTCCCGCGACGCCGCCGATTCCACGTCGAGACCGTCGAATTCGGGCTGGACGATGTCGCCGAGCCAGGACTGCACCCGGATACCGGGCAACTTCGTGTGCACCGCGTCGACGAACCAGCGGGCCCTGGGTGCCAGATCGTCGCGCAACGACCCGTCGTGCTCCAGCGGACCCGTGTGGACGTACAGATCACGAATGCCGGTGCCCGCCAGCAACTTCGCGAGCCCGTCGATATCGGCGTCGGTGCGGCGCCCGTCGACCCAGGCGTGGCCGAGCCAGAACGCGTCCTTACCCCGGCTGCGCGCCTGCTCGGATTGCTCGCCGACGTTGTACACCAGCAGCGCGGTGAGTATGCCCGCGACCGGCACCGATACCACCGCCACCAGCGCGAGCACGACGACGACGCCACGCATCCACCACGACCACGCACGCCACTTCCCCCGCATTGTCCCTCCCCCCCCATCGACGACGCCCCGATACTACCGGCCGGTACCGACAGGGAAAATTCCGGCAAATCGCCCACGCGTGAAACACTGTGCGCCGCTGCACAACTGAACGGAGCACCACATGAAATTCGCCGTCACTCTCGGGTCCGCCGCCGTCGCGGCCTTCGCCTTCGCGATCGCGACCCCGGCCGTGGCCAGCGCCCAGCAGTCCTCGGACTGCCACGGCTCGTACTCTCCCTGCCTACCCATCGTCAGCGACGTCGACTGCGAGGGTGGCAGCGGCAACGGACCCGTCTACACCGGCAAGGTGAAGGTCATCGGCCCCGACGATTACGGCCTCGACCGCGACGGCGACGGATACGGCTGCGAGTAGACAGCACGAGGGGCGTGCGATGACGGATCATCGCACGCCCCTCGGCGTAATCAGCGGTTTTCGGGCCTGCCCCAACCCTCGTCGCCGGGCTTACCGAGATCGGGCCCCGAGCCTGGGCCGCCGTAACCCTGGTCACCGGAACCGGGCCCGCCGTAGCCGGGCTGTTGCCCCCCGAACCCGGGCTGACCATAACCGGGACCACCGGGTTGCTGACCACCGTAGCCGGGCTCCTGACCACCGAACCCGGGCTGACCGTAACCGGGACCGCCGGGCTGCTGTCCACCGAAGCCGGGCTCACCGTAGCCGCCCGTACCCGGAGCGCCGTATCCCGGCTGCTCACCGAATCCACCGGCGGAACCGCCGTACGGCGGATAACCCGGATCGGCGACGCGCTGACCACCGGCCACCGGCCCACCGGTGATCACCCGGTAGGCATAGGCCGTCGCCAACACCGACAACGGAATCGTCACCAACAGACCGAGACCGCACAGCAGCGCGCCGACGATATTGATGCCGAACAGCGCGAGCGCCAACAGCAGTAGCGGCCCGGCATTGGCCGAGATCGCCGAGAAACTCGACTTGATCGCGGTGATCGCGTCCTGATTCCGGTCGAGCACGAAGTACAGCGTGAACCAGGTGAAGAACGCGACCACGATGCCGGGCAGGATGCAGAGCACGAAACCGATACCGGTGGCGATACCGACCAGCAGCGAGGCCACGATCACCGCACCGACATTGGTGAACTTGAAGAAATCACCGAATCCCGGTTTGCGCCCGTCGGTTTCGTGCAATGCGCCGCGCACCATCGCCGCGGAGATCAGATAACCGACGACGGTGCTCACCACACTGCCGATGAACTGCCAGATACCGAATCCGACGCTGAAGTTGCCGTTGTAATCGGTATCGGTGGAATTGCCGAGCCCGAAGAGGAACGTGAGCGCCGCCTGGATCACCGCGAAGATCAGGACGATACCGATCCAGACGACGACATTGTTCTTGTATTTCTCCCAGGCGTACCCGAGTGCGGCGCCTACGCTGAGATCCGGTCTCGCCGGAGGATATCCGGGTTGTTGCTGTCCATACGTCATCCGAACCGCATCTCCTCATCGTCCGCGGCGACCACGGTCGCCGTCATGAGTCATTCCGATCCGGCGTCATCGCGCTCACGCCGACATCGCCGATCATGGCATATGCGGGCGTCGGTTATCAGCTCACATTCTCGCGTTTGGGCAACTTCCATCCCGGGCGCGGGAAATGGCAGGTGTATCCGTCGGGATAACGCTCCAGATAATCCTGGTGTTCGGGCTCGGCCTCCCAGAACTCACCGGCCGGAGTGACCTCGGTGACCACCTTGCCTGGCCACAGCCCCGACGCGTCCACATCGGCGATGGTGTCCAGCGCGACGCGCCGCTGATCGTCGTCGAGATAGAAGATGGCCGACCGATAACTCGCGCCGATGTCGTTGCCCTGGCGGTCCTTGGTGGTCGGGTCGTGGATCTGGAACAGGAATTCGAGCAGCGCCCGGTAATCGGTCTGCTCGGGGTCGTAGACGATCTCCACGGCTTCCGCGTGACCGGGGTGGTTCCGGTAGGTCGGGTGCTCGTTCTCGCCCCCGGTGTAGCCGACACGAGTCGACAGAACCCCCGGTCGACGGCGGATGAGGTCCTGCATGCCCCAGAAGCAGCCACCAGCCAGAATCGCCGTGCGGGTCTCGCTCACAGATCCTCCTCGATGAGAGTTGGTGGTCGCACGAACATCGCACAACCGTAGCGAGTGCAACGCCGAATTCATCTCCGGAATTCCACTCGCTACAGTCTCGGCCCGAGAGTTCACGCAACACCAACCCCAGTGTTAGCCACAGTCGAGGAGGAATACGGCGCGATGCCACGGTTCGGGGTTCCACAGTGTTCGGCGATCGCAGTGATCGCGACAGCTCTTCTCACGAGTACGGCGGGCGGTGCGGCCGCGCATCCCGGAGCGCACGACGACACCGTCGGTCAGACCACCACCAGCTGCGAACAGGGCGGTGAAACGCTCTATCACGACCGCTACACCCGCGCGGCGGTCGGCCAGATCGACGCCCTGCTGGTCGAGGCGGACACGCAGGCACCGGTCGCGGGCGGCAAGGTGATGTTGGTCGGCGTCGATGCCTGCGGTGATGCGATCCATCGTCATCTCGTCACCGGCACGTCCGGCCAGGCCAGTTTCCGTGGTCTGCAGCCCGGGCGCTATCAGCTCACCGCCTACACCCGCGGTTCCGACGCGCAGCCGATCACGTCCACCGAGGTCGCTCTCGACACCCCGAGCACCAAGACGGTCCGCTTCGTCGCGGGCTGACGGGCCGGGCCGGGCGATCGCGTCCGGCCCGAAACCCGTTGACAGCCAGCGCGTCCAAGCGGCCCGTGATAGACATCACCCGAAGTGGAAAAGGGGTGGTCTCCGCATGGAACCGACGGCCGCACAGCGCGCGACACTCGCCGCGATCTGCAACACGTTCATACCCGGCGACGCGAGCGGGCTACCGAGCTCCGCCGACCTCGGCGCGGTGGACACCATCCTGACGATCCTCGGGCGCAATCCCCGCGCGGCCGACCGCAAGCAATTCGCGACCCTGCTCGATCTGTGGGACACCCGCGCCTTCGGCGCGATCACGGGTACCGGTTTCCGGCGCTTCTCCACCCTCCCGCAGGAACAGCGCGAGGCAGCCCTGCTGCGGCTCGCCGATTCCCGGCTCGCCCCCGTCCGGGCGATCTTCCAGGCCCTCAAACAGGCCACCCTGCTGGCCTACAACGTCACCCCCGGCCCCACCGGCACGAATCCGCTGTGGGAACGGATCGGCTACCCGGCACCGACCGGCCCCTCGGCCGACGCCGCGGCGCCGCAGCTGAAGCCGGAGCGCTTCACCGCGCCGACCACCCTCGACTGCGATGTCGTCGTCGTCGGATCGGGCGCCGGTGGTGGCACGGCCGCCGCCGTGCTCGCGCGGGCCGGGCTGGACGTGGTCGTCCTCGAGCGCGGCGACTACTACGACGACAAGGACTTCGGCGGCGGCGAGCTCGCCGCGCTGACCACCCTGTACGCGCCCGGTCCCGCCACCACGGCGGAGGGGCAGCTCACGCTGGTCGCGGGCAGCTGCCTCGGCGGTGGAACCGTGGTCAACTGGAGCACCTCGCTGCCGGTCCCCGACCGGGTACGCGCGGAATGGGCCGACCTCGGCGTTCCCCAGTTCACCGGCGACGAGTTCGGGAAGGCGCTCGAAGTGGTGAGCGAGCGGATCGGCGTCACCCGCGCCAAATCGCCCATCTCGGCCCGTGACGGCGTGCTAGAACGCGGCGCGCGAGCGCTCGGCTGGGACGTCGACACCCTGCCGCGCAATGTCGGTGACGCCTGCGACGCGGCGGTCGAGTGCGGGCGCTGCGGTTACGGTTGCCGCCTCGGCGCCAAGCAGTCGGCGACCAAGACCTGGTTGCGCGACGCCGCCGAGCACGGCGCCCGGCTGGTCGTCGACGCCGATGTCCGCAGCATCGCGGTGAAAGCGGGTCGGGCGGAATCGGTTTCGGCGCGCACCTCCGAGGGCGTCGAGATCACGGTGCGGGCCCGTGCGGTGGTCGTCGCGGCGGGTGCCGTGCAGACGCCCGCGCTGCTGCGCCGCTCGGGTCTGCGCAATCCCAATATCGGCAGGCACCTGCGCCTGCATCCCGCCGCCGCCGTGTTCGGGGTGTTCGAGGAGGAGATCCGCCCCTGGGAAGGCGCGTTGCAGGCGCGGATCAGCAGGCACCACGCCGACCTCGACGGCGACGGCTTCGGCGTCATCTACGAGACCGGCCCGGTGCATCCCGGCCTGGCCACCGGATTCATGAACTGGCGTGGCGCGCGCCGGCACCGCGACGCGATGCTCGAATTCGCCCGCACCACCTCGATCGGCGTCATCACGCGCGACCGGGACCCGGGCACCGTGACCGTCGACCGCGGCGGCGAACCGGTGGTGAAATACCGGCTCTCCGACTACGACGCCCGTCATCTGCACACCGGCATCGTCGGTGCGGCGACGATGCTCGAAGCCGCGGGCGCGCAGCGGATCTACTCCGGCCATCAGGCGGGCATCTCGTTCACACCGGGCACCAGCGGCTCGCTCGCCGAGTTCGAAGCCGCGTGCCAGCAGGCCGGGTACGGTCCGGGCCGGTGCTCGATGGGCGCGCTGCACATCATGGGCTCGGCCCGGATGGGCGGCACGGCCGGGCAGTCCGCGACGGACCCCGACGGCGCCACCTGGGACGTCGGCAACATCGTCGTCGCCGACGGCTCCTGCTTCCCCACCGCGCCCGGCGTGAACCCGATGGTGACCATCGAGGCGATCGGCTACATGAACGCGACGCGGCTCGCGGCGAAGCTCACCTAGCCGTGCGCGCGCGGCGGCCCACCACATAATCTGGGGCGATGACCGCTGTCGCAGATCGTTCACTCGGACCGGAACTGGCACGCATCGAATCCCTCACCGCGGATACCGATGTGCTGGTGATCGGCTTGACCTCCTCGGAGAACGGACCGGCCGTCGCCCCGGCCGACCTGTTCGGCGACGTGCTCACCGAGGAGGTCCGCGCGGAGCTGCTCGACGCGCTCGGCGCGGTCGGCGCCAAGGGCAAGCCCGAGGAGCTCACCCGGGTGCCCGCACCGGCAGCCCTGGACAACGTCACCAGCGTGCTCGCCGTGGGTCTCGGCGCCGCCGACAAGATCGACGCCGAGCAGGTCCGCCGCAGCGCGGGCGTCGCGGCCCGCGCGCTGTCGGGGACCGAACTCGTCGCCACCACCCTGTCCGGCATCGACCTCGGTGCCGCCGCGGAAGGCTTCTACCTCGGGGCTTACACCTTCTCGGCGTTCAAGTCGGCCAAGAGCGCACCCAAGCCCGACGAGCAGCCGGTGGTTCGCGTCGAGTTGCTCGTCCCGGAACCGGAGTTCGGTGTGCTTGACCTGTTGCGCGCCCAGCTCGTCGCCGAAGCCGTCGCCACCGCCCGCGATTTCGTGAACACCCCGCCCAGCGCGCTCTACCCCGCCGAGTTCGCCGACCGGGCCCGGGTGCTCGCCGAAGCCGCCGGGCTCGAGGTGGAGGTGCTCGACGAGAACGCGCTGGCCGCAGGCGGTTACGGCGGCATCATCGGCGTCGGTCAGGGTTCCTCGCGGCCGCCTCGGCTGGTGCGCATCACCTATGCCGGTGGTCCGAAGAAGGTCGCGCTGGTCGGCAAGGGCATCACCTTCGACACCGGTGGTATCTCCATCAAGCCCGCGGC
Source organism: Nocardia caishijiensis NBRC 108228 (assembly GCF_001612825.1). Classification (GTDB taxonomy): domain Bacteria; phylum Actinomycetota; class Actinomycetes; order Mycobacteriales; family Mycobacteriaceae; genus Nocardia; species Nocardia caishijiensis. Next base: position 185,365 of record NZ_BDBE01000038.1, read on the forward strand.
GAACATGGAGAACATGACCTCCGACATGGCCGGTGCGGCGGCGGTCATCGCGACCGTGCTGCTCGCCGCGCGCCTCGGTCTTCCGGTCACGGTCACCGCGACCGTGCCGATGGCCGAGAACATGCCGTCGGCCACCGCGCAGCGCCCCGGCGATGTGCTCACCCAGTACGGCGGCACCACCGTCGAGGTCATCAACACCGACGCCGAGGGCAGGCTCATCCTCGCCGATGCCATCGTGCGCGCGGTCGAGGACAACCCCGACTACCTCATCGACGTGGCGACCCTGACCGGGGCGCAGATGGTCGCGCTCGGCACCCGCACGCCCGGGGTGATGGGCACCGAGGACTTCCGCGACCGCGTCGCCGAGATCTCGCGCGCGGTCGGTGAGAACGGCTGGGCCATGCCGCTGCCGAGCGAACTGCGCGCGGACCTGAACTCCAAGGTCGCCGACCTGGCCAACGTCACCCCGCACCGGTGGGGCGGCATGCTCGCGGCGGCACTGTTCCTGAAGGAATTCGTGCCCGAGGGCGTGCAGTGGGCGCACCTGGACGTGGCCGGTCCGGCCTACAACACCGGTGGTCCGTTCGGCTACATCGGCAAGGGCGGCACCGGTGTCCCGGTGCGCACACTCATCGCGGTGATCGAGCAGATCGGCGCGGAGTAGTCACTCCCCCAGTTCGGCGTCGCGGGCCCGCCGCTGCTCGATGCGGCGGCGGGCGTCGAAGTCGCGCATCCGTTGGGGGTAGCCCGTCTTGTTCACGTCGTACACCGGCACCCGCAGGGCGTCGGCGAGGCGACGCGCACCGTGCTCGCCGACGATCCGGCGCGTCCATTCACCGTCCGCCGCCACCAACACCGCTGTGACATCGGTCACAGTAGTCTTGGGTTCGATGAACGCCTCGACCCCGTGCCGCGTCCGCGCCCACTGCGCGAGCGCGCGCACCTCCGAGGCGCTCTCGCGGGCGACTGACCTGCTCCGGCCCCGCACCCCGCGGAAACGATCCAGCAAACCCACCGGTCCAGCCCTTCTGCTTTCCGACGGAATTCTGCTCACCGCCGCACATTCCATGGTGCCAGCTCCGCACGGATTGCCGCCCAGCGCCACAGACGCGGCGGGCGAGTGCAAGGATGGTTGCCGGAACAAGAACCAACGATTCCCGGGAGTCCCGCCACACGGTCGGGGTGGACACACGCCGCGACCCGCGGCGCACTGCCCGCCGGGGTCGAAGCACTGTTGTATTACCCGTCGAACAGTCAGAGGAGTCAGAGGACATGGCCTTCTCCGTCCAGATGCCGGCTCTTGGTGAGAGCGTCACCGAGGGAACGGTGACCAGGTGGCTGAAGCAGGAAGGAGACACGGTCGAGGTCGACGAACCGCTGCTCGAAGTCTCCACCGACAAAGTCGATACCGAGATCCCGTCGCCCACCGCCGGTGTGCTGTCGAAGATCGTCGCCCAGGAAGACGATGTCGTCGAGGTCGGCGGTGAGCTCGGCGTGATCAGCGACGCCGGTGAGGCGCCCGCTTCCGCCCCCGCGCCCGCCGAGGAATCCGCGCCCGCCGAGGAATCCGTGGCCGCGGAACCTGAACCCGAGCCCGAGCCCGCCGCGCAGGCACCGGCCCCCGAGCCCGCCGCCGCGCCCGCTCAGGCCGACGCGTCGTCCGGCACCCCCGTGAAGATGCCCGAGCTGGGCGAGTCCGTCACCGAGGGCACCGTCACCCGCTGGCTCAAGGCCGTCGGCGACGAGGTCGCCGTCGACGAGCCGCTGCTCGAGGTCTCCACCGACAAGGTCGACACCGAGATCCCCTCGCCGGTCGCGGGCACGCTGCTCGAGATCTCCGCGCAGGAGGACGATGTCGTCGCCGTCGGCGGTCAGCTCGGTGTGATCGGCAGCGGCAAGCCCGCCGCCGCCCCCGCCCCCGCGCCCGCGCCGAAGCCGGAACCTGAACCCGAGCCGAAGCCCGAGCGCAAACAGGAAGCCGCACCGGCGCCCGCGCCGAAGCCGGAACCCGCTCCCGCGCCGAAACCCGCGCCCGCCGCCAAGCCCGCGCCCGCCCCGGCCGCGTCGTCCGGCAACGGCAGCACCCCGTACGTGACCCCGCTGGTGCGCAAGCTGGCCGAGGAGAACGGCGTCGACCTGTCGGCCCTCACCGGTTCCGGTGTCGGCGGCCGTATCCGCAAGCAGGACGTGCTCGCCGCCGCCGAGGCCAAGAAGGCGCCGGAGCCCGCGCCCGCCGCCGCGTCGGCCCCCGCCGCGGCCCCGGCCAAGCAGTCGGCGGCTCCGAAGCTGGCCGGTCTCGTCGGTTCCACCCAGAAGGCGAGCCGCATCCGGCAGATCACCGCGACCAAGACGCGCGAATCGCTGCAGACCACCGCGCAGCTGACCCAGGTCCACGAGGCCGACGTCACCAAGATCGCGCATCTGCGGCAGCTCGCGAAGGCCTCGTTCAAGAACCGCGAGGGCGTCAACCTGACGTACCTGCCGTTCTTCGCCAAGGCCGTCGTCGAGGCCCTCGGTGTGCACCCGAACGTGAACGCCTCCTACAACGAGGACACCAAGGAGATCACCTACCACGCGTCGGTGCACCTGGGTATCGCGGTCGACACCGAGCAGGGTCTGCTCTCGCCGGTCATCCACAACGCCAGCGACCTGTCCCTCGCAGGGCTGGCCCGGGCGATCGTCGATATCGCCAACCGCGCCCGCAACGGTGGACTCAAGCCGGACGAGTTGTCGGGTGGCACCTTCACCATCACCAACATCGGTTCCGAGGGCGCGCTGTTCGACACCCCGATCCTGCTCCCGCCGCAGGCGGGCATGCTCGGTACCGGCGCGATCGTGAAGCGTCCGGTTGTCGTCACCGACGAGACCGGTGGCGAGTCCATCGGTGTGCGGTCGATGGTGTACCTGCCGCTCACCTACGATCACCGGCTCATCGACGGTGCCGACGCGGGTCGCTTCCTCACCACCATCCGGCACCGGTTGGAAGAGGCTGCGTTCGAGGCCGATCTCGGTCTGTAGCACGGCGATTCGATGAAGGTGGTCATCGCCGGTTCGTCCGGTCTGATCGGGACGGCGCTCGTCGCGGCACTGCGCCGCGACGGGCAAGAGGTGTCCCGGCTGGTGCGCCGCGCTCCCGCGGCACCGGACGAATTCGCGTGGGATCCCGCGCGCGCCCAGCTCGACGAGCGGGCGTTGCGCGGGGCCGACGCGGTGGTGAACCTGTGCGGTGCGAGCATCGGTGCGCGCCGCTGGAACGGCGGCTACAAGCAGTTGCTGCGTGACAGCCGGATCACCCCCACCGATGTCCTCGCCACAGCGGTCGCCGCCGCCGGGGTGCCGACGCTGGTGAACGCCAGCGGCGCACAGTACTACGGCGGCACCACCGGCGACTCGATCGTCGACGAAACCGCGTCGAACGGAACCGGATTCCTCGCGACCCTGTGCCGCGACTGGGAGGCGGCCACCGCCCCCGCGGCCGACGCCGGGGTGCGCACGGTGCTCGTGCGCAGCGCGGTAGTGCTGTCCCGCAACGGCGGGATGCTGTCGATGCTGCACCCGCTGTACTGGCTGGGCCTGGGCGGGCGCCTCGGCAGCGGCCGCCAGTACACACCCTGGATCTCCCTCGACGACGAAGTAGGCGCCATCCTCTTCGCCCTCACCGACCCCGAACTGTCCGGCCCGGTCAACGCCGTCGGCCCGGCCCCGGTCACCAATGCCGAATTCACCCGCGCGCTCGGTCGCGCGCTGCACCGCCCCGCTCCGCTCCTCGTGCCCGCGTTCGCGTTGCGAGCGGCGATCGGTGAGCTCGCGGACGAGGCGCTGCTCACCGGCCCGCGAGCCATTCCCGCCGCGCTGGAGAAGGCGGGCTACACCTTCCAGCATCCGACCATCGGCGCCGCCCTCGCCGCGACCATCGGCCGATCATGAACGCGCCCATGCTGATTCGTGACGCCGACAAAGCCGACCTGCCCGCCGTGCTGGAGATCCACAACGCCAACATCGCGGAATCCACCGCGATCTGGGACACCGATCAGGTCGATCTGGACGACCGGCTCACCTGGTTCGCCGACCGCACCGCGGCGGGCATGCCGGTGCTGGTCGCCGAAATCGACGGCGCGGTGGCCGGTTACGCGTCCTACGGCCAGTGGCGACCCAAAACCGGCTACCGCTTCTCCGTCGAGAACTCCGTCTATGTCGGCGAGCGTTTCCAGCGTCGTGGTGTGGCCACCGCTCTGCTCACCGAATTGATCGTGCGCGCAACCGATTCCGGGCGTGTGCACGCGATGATCGCCGCGATCGAGTCCGGCAACGCCGCGTCGATCGTGCTGCACGAGCGTTTCGGGTTCCGTGTTGTCGGCGAATTGCCCGAGGTGGGCCACAAATTCGGCCGATGGATGGATCTCACGCTCATGCAGCGTCTGTTCCCCCTCGAACCGCACTGAGCCGCCGACCTTTTCGCGTCTACTCCACCCCGCGAACCAACGCTACGTCGTCACCGTCATAAACGATGCGTAAACGTTTCAGCTTCCGCTCGCTGCGGGCTACAGTCGAGTGATGGGCATCGATAGTTCGAGCGTCGTCACCGCACCTCGCGCCGAGGTGTTCCGCTGGTTCGAGCGGCCGGGGGCTTTCGCCCGGCTCGCGCCGCCCTGGCAACCGGTGCGGCTCCTGGCGGAATCCTCGAACCTGGGCAGCGGCGCCGCGGTCCTCGGTCTTCCCGGCGGGTTGCGCTGGATCGCCCGGCACGACCCCGCCGCCTACGATCCGCCCGCACGCTTCGCCGACGAGGTCGCCGTCGACGGTGCGGCCTCGGCGCCGCTCGGCCGTCTGCTGCCGTGGCGGCACACCCACGAGTTCGCCGAGGTGGACGCCGAGCACACCGAGGTGATCGACCGCGTCGACACCCCGATTCCCACCCGCCTGCTCCAACCGATGTTCGACTACCGCTATCGCCAGCTCGCCGGTGATCTCGCGGCGCATCAGCGCGCTGCCGCAACAGGTTTCGCCGCTCGCACGATCGCGGTCACCGGTGCGTCCGGGCTGGTCGGCACCGCCTTGTGCGCGTTCCTGTCCACCGGTGGTCACCGGGTGATCCGCCTCGTCCGCCATCGAACCGACGATCCCGGCGAACGCCACTGGAATCCCGACGATCCCGCAGCCGACCTGCTGCGGGGCGTCGATGCCGTCGTCCACTTGGCGGGCGCCGGAATCGCGGGTCGTTTCACCGACGAGCACCGCCACGCGATCGCCGACAGCCGCATCGGCCCCACCCGCGCCCTCGCCGAAACCGCCGCCCGCTGCGGTGTCGCCACCTTCGTCTCCGCCTCCGCCATCGGCTATTACGGCTACGACCGTGGCGACGAGGTCCTCACCGAGAACTCCACGCGCGGAGACGGTTTCCTCGCCGACGTGGTCGCGGCCTGGGAGGCGGCCACCGAACCCGCCGCGCACGCGGGCGTCCGCGTGGTCCGCATCCGCACCGGCATCGTCCAATCCCCCGCAGGCGGCACCCTGCGCCTGCTGCGCCCCCTCTTCACCGCCGGCCTGGGCGGCCGTATCGGCCCCGGAACCCAGTGGCAGTCCTGGATCGGCATCGACGACCTCCTCGACATCTACCACCGCGCGCTCTGGGACACCGGGCTCGTCGGTCCGGTCAACGCGGTCGCCCCGAACCCCGTCCGCAACACCGACTACACCCACACCCTGGCCCACGTCCTCCACCGCCCCGCCCTGCTACCCGTCCCCTCCTTCGGCCCCGCCCTACTCCTCGGCCGCCAGGGCGCCCGCGAACTCGCCGAAGCCGGTCAACGAGTCGACCCCACCCGCCTCACCACCGCCGCCCACCCGTTCCGCACCCCCGACCTCGAACAAACCCTGCGGCACCTGCTCGGCCGCTGACCCAGACCGGCCTGGGCGTCACTGTCGTCGATTCGCGGCGGCTTCGGTGTCGGTGAGTCGAGAGGCGTCCGCACCGAGCAGAGCGACCGCCTCGACCAGCCCGTCGACGCGTTGCACCCCGGTCGGCAGCAGCACCTCCTGCCACCCCGGCCCGCCCACGAACACCCGCGCCCCGGCGGCTACGCCGGCGACGACTGCCGAGGTCAAGGCGGTGGATTCTCGTTGTGACCAGAGCAGCACCGAGGTCGGCCCGCCCGGTCGAGCCAGTGCGTCGGCGAGGGCGACGGTCGGCACATCCGCGCCGAGCATGCGCGCGCCCACCCCCTGCTCCGCCAGGGCGGCGCGCAGCACTTCGAGAGGCAGCGAATGGGTTTCGCCACCCGTGCAGGCCAGCAAAATGGTGTGGTCGGGGCGAGCGGGCGGGGCATGGGTGCGCTGCATGACAGACGTGATGCACCACGACAGCAGGTGTTCGACATCGATGCAGCCCTCGCCGTCGGTCTGGCGCGCGACGACATCGGCGAAGGCGGGTCTGCACAAACCGTCCCAGGTTCCCACGATGCCGACAGCGCGCACATGCGCCTCGAGCAGGGCGATCACCCGACCCGAGTCGAGAGCGAAGGCCGCATCGAGCAGCGGTAAGCGATCGCCGGGCAGCACAGCGATGCCACGCACGGTGGCGGCGGCACCGGCTGGGCTCGCACCGCCACGAATCAGCGCGAGCATGCGTTCGAGCGCGGCGATGTCGGCCTCGGTGTAGAGGCGGTGCTTGCCCGGGCGATCCTGCGCGGGACCGATGTCGTAGCGCCGGTTCCAGCTGCGCAGAGTGGCGGTCGGAATCCCGAGCCGGTCCGCCACGGCGCGCACCGTGTAACCGGCCGCATCGGAAACAGGGGCTGAACCGGCGGACATCGCTCCATTCTTGCCGATAACCCGATCATCCCGCCTTACCGACGTACCCCGACGCCGCCCACCGGGACCCGCCGCTCACAGAACGCGCTCCCGCGATCGAGTCGCAGAGCGCTCTTTGCTGCCCGTCGGGCGTCGATATGCCGACGTCGGGCTGCCGGTGGAACCCCACCCGAGGATGCATCGTTTATGCATCGCTTATTGGTAAGCTATCGCTACCGACAATTTCGAGGAGCCCTTGTGCGTATCGCCCTGATGTCCGCGTTCCGCCGTTCGGCGGCGACCGCCCTCGTCGCCTTTGCGGCCAGCGCTGTGTCCTCGGCCACGGCGGCCGCGGCACCCCCGACTCCCGTTCCCTCCCTCGATCTGGACCGGTACCTCGGCGTCTGGCACCAGCTGGCCGCCGTACCCCAACCGTTCAACCTCGCGTGCGCGCGGGACACCACCGCCACCTACTCGCTCGACGAGCGAGGCGATGTCGCCGTGCACAACCGCTGTCATACCTGGTCGGGCGGCATCGACGAGATCCGTGGCACCGCCACCGTCACCGATCCCGCCACGAACGCCCAGCTGAACGTCTCCTTTCCCGGCGTACCCGGCCAGGACGGCGAAACCAACTACATCGTCACCGCGCTCGGCCCGGAGTACGCGTGGGCGCTGGTCACTTCGCCGAGCCGCCTGTCCGGTTTCGTCCTGTCCCGCACACCCACCCTCGACACCGCCGCGTGGGACGACATCCACACCGCGATCGAGGCGGCGGGCCAGAACACCTGCCTGTACCTGACCACCCCGACCACCGGCGGGCGCGCCGACATCGCTCCGCTGTGCACCCGATGACCGCCTCGATCGCCCTGTTCACGCGCGACCTGCGCCTGGCCGACAATCCCGTTCTCGACGCCGCCCGCCGGTCCGCCGACACGGTCGTGCCCCTGTTCGTCATCGACGACGGCATCGTGCCCGACCGCTGCCCACCCAACCGGGCGGCGTTCCTCGCCAGCGCCCTCGCCGAGCTCGACGCGGGCTTGCGCGAGATCGGCGGACACCTGGTCGTGCGCCGTGGCGATGTCGCGACCGAGGTCGCCCGGGTGGTCGCGGAAACCGGGGCGGAGTCGGTGCACGTGGCCCAGGACGTCAGCGCCTTCGCCGCCCGGCGCGAAGAAGCCCTGCGTGCCGCGCTGTCGAACAGTGCCTCCTCATCGCGAGAGACGCCCTGCGCGGTGCACCCGCACTCGGCGGTGATCACCGCCGTCGACCCGTCGGCCCTGGCGCCCGCCACCGGTCGCGACTACTACGCCGTGTTCACCCCGTACTTCCGCCGGTGGGTGGACACCCATCGACGCCGCCCACTCGGTCGCCCGCACCATCTCGCTGTGCCTGACGTTGCCAGTGCGACACTGCCTTCCGGCACCGATCTCGCGCCGGGAAAACCCTCCCCGAATTGCCCGACCGGTGGCGAGCGCACCGGTCGGGCGCTGCTGCGCAAGTGGCTGGCCGGTCCGATCGACGACTACGCCGAGCGCAACGACGACCTCGCCGCCGACGCCACCTCGCATCTGTCGCCGTACCTGCACTTCGGCTGTCTGTCCCCGGTCGAGGTCGTGCACCGCACCGATCTGTCGACCGACGGCGGTCACGCCTTCGCCCGTCAGCTCGCGTGGCGCGACTTCCACCATCAACTGCTCGCCGCCCGCCCCGACACCGCCGCCACCAGCCTGCGCCCCGGTCCGTTCCCCGTGCGTCGTGATCCCCAGGCTGTCACCGCGTGGCAGGAGGGTCGCACCGGATACCCGATCATCGACGCGGCGATGCGTCAGCTCGTCACCGACGGCTGGATGCCCGGCCGCGCCCGACTCCTCACCGCCTCCTTCTTCACCAAATCCCTGCGGCTGGACTGGCGGATCGGCGCCGCCCATTTCCTGCACTGGCTCGTCGACGCCGACCTGGCCAACAACCAGCTCAACTGGCAGTGGGCCGCGGGCACCGGAACCGACACCCGCCCGAACCGGGTCCTCAACCCGCTCCGTCAGGCGGACCGGCACGATCCCGACGGCGCCTATGTCCGCCGCCATCTGCCCGAACTCGCCCACCTCCCGGGCGCGTCCATCCACCGTCCGTGGCGCGCGGACGTGCCCCACTCCACCTATCCCCCACCGCTGCTCGACGTCGCGGGCATGTGAACCCGGCAACCACCTGGCTGGGGCGACACGGCGGTCGCGACCATCCGTTGGCGTCGTCGGTCGCCGGGCGTAACGTCAGGATCGTGAACGACACGCGCCCCTCCGCGTCCGCCCGATTCGATACGACCCCGATCGTGGTCGAGGATCTCGGACTCATCGACTATCACGCCGCCTGGGAGCTGCAACGGCAGATCGCCGACGAACGCGCCGCAGGCGAGGGCACCGACCGCCTGTTGTTGCTCGAGCATCCGTCGGTCTACACCGCGGGTCGCCGCACCGAGGCCGATGATCTGCCCATCGACGGCAGCCCGGTGGTGCAGGTCGATCGGGGCGGCAAGATCACCTGGCATGGCCCAGGGCAGCTCGTCGGCTACCCGATCGTCCGGCTGGCCGAGCCCGTCGATGTGGTGCAGTACGTGCGTCGCCTGGAGGAGGCACTGATCGAGGTGATCTCCGGCCTCGGCATCGTCTGCGGACGGGTCGAGGGTCGGTCAGGCGTGTGGCTGCCCGCCACCGACTACCTGGCCGAACGCAAGATCGCCGCGATCGGCGTGCGCGTGCAGCGTGGTGTCGCCCTGCACGGCATCTCGCTCAACTGCAATTCCGCCCTCGACGGTTTCCAGGCCATAGTGCCCTGCGGCATCAAGGACGCCGGTGTCACCACACTGACTCGCGAGCTGAGCCGCGAGGTCACCGTCGCCGAGCTCAAGCCGCTGGTCGCCACCGCGATCGTTGCCGCGCTCGACGGAGAAATTCCCGTTCGCCCGCATGAGATCGATCGCACCACCGCCCCCGCCCCCGAGCGGGCCCCGAGCGTAGAGTCGGTGCGGTGAGCTCCGTAGACGCCTCTGCCCCCGCCGGACGCAAGCTGCTGCGCATCGAGGCGCGCAACGCGGAAACGCCGATCGAGCGCAAACCCAAGTGGATTCGTACCCGCGCCACCATGGGCCCCGAGTACAGCGAGCTCAAGGGCCTGGTGAAACGCGAAGGCCTGCACACCGTCTGCGAGGAAGCGGGCTGCCCCAACATCTTCGAATGCTGGGAAGACCGGGAGGCCACCTTCCTCATCGGCGGCGAACAGTGCACCCGCCGCTGCGACTTCTGCCAGATCGACACCGGCAAACCCGCCGCCCTCGACCGCGACGAACCCCGCCGCGTCGCCGAGAGCGTGCAGGCCATGGGCCTGCGCTACTCCACCATCACCGGCGTGGCCCGCGACGACCTCGACGACGGTGGCGCCTGGCTCTACGCCGAAACCGTGCGCGCCATCAAGGCCCTCAACCCCGGCACCGGTGTCGAGCTGCTGATCCCCGACTTCAACGCCGACCCCGATCAGCTCGCCGAGGTGTTCTCCACCCGCCCCGAGGTGCTTGCCCACAACCTGGAAACGGTGCCGCGCATCTTCAAGCGCATCCGCCCCGCCTTCCGCTACGAGCGTTCCCTCGCCGTCATCACCGCGGCCCGCGAAGCGGGTCTGGTCACCAAGTCCAACCTCATCCTCGGCATGGGCGAAACCCCCGAAGAGGTCACCGAGGCCATGCGCGACCTGCACGAAGCGGGCTGCGACATCCTCACCATCACCCAATACCTTCGCCCGTCGCCGCGCCACCACCCCGTGGACCGCTGGGTGAAGCCCGAGGAATTCGTCGAACACTCCAAGGTCGCCGAGGAACTCGGCTTCGCCGGTGTCATGGCAGGCCCCCTGGTCCGCTCCTCCTACCGGGCAGGCCGCCTCTACGCCCAGGCCATGACCCACCACGGCCGCGCAATCCCCGAAGCCATGAGCCACCTCGCCCAGGAAGGCACCGCCTCCCAGGAAGCCAGCTCGGTCCTGGCCCGCTACGGCAGCTGACACTGCGGCACGCCCCGTTAAGCTGGAATCAACAGCCTGACCTTGCGTCCCCGGAGGAGACGAGATGGCGATCGATTTCGACGCGCTCATGCCGCAGCTGCGGGCGCTGTGCGAGAAATACGACGTTGTCGAGCTGTCGGTCTTCGGGTCTGTGGCCCGCGGATCCGACAGACCGGACAGCGACGTCGACCTGCTCTACTCCCTGAAGCCGGGCACCGATATCGGGCTGGAATTCTTCGGATTCCAAGAAGAGCTGGAGAAGCTTCTCGGCCGAAGGGTCGATGTCGTTCCGAAGAAGTACCTACACTGGTTCATTCGTGATGCCGTCTTGGCTGAAGCGAAGGAGCTGCATGTCGCGGCGTGAAGATCTGTATCTTGCCGACATCGTCACTGCCCACTACAGAATCGCCTCCTACCTCCAAGGCCTCGACTTCTCTGGTTTCCAGAAGGACGACCTCCGCCAAGACGGCGTGATCCGGCAACTGTCGATTATCGGCGAAGCGGCCTCCTCGCTGACGCAGCAGACCCGGGATTCACAACCGGAGATCCCTTGGAAATTGGTGCGCGGCATGCGAAACATGTTGGTGCACCAGTATTTTGATGCCGATCTGATCATCGTCTTCAACGCTGCCACGAAAAGTGTGCCGGAGCTGGCCGCTCGCATTCTGGCACTGTTGGCACAACGCGACCCTGCCGAGGCCGCGCGCGTCATTACACACAAGCCCCCTTGGCTAGACTGAGCCTCCCCTAACTTTCTGGAAGGACCCATGTCGAAGTTCGAGAACGTCTCCGTCAGCAAGAAGGCCAATGTGTACTTCGACGGCAAGTGTGTCAGCTACAGCCTCGAGCTGCCCGACGGCACCTCGAAGTCGGTGGGTGTCATCCAGCCGTCCAGCCTGACCTTCACCACCGGCGCACCGGAGATCATGGAACTGGTCGCGGGCGAGGCGAAGGTGACTCTGGCCGGTGACTCCACCGCGATCACCTACCGTGCGGGCGAGTCGTTCAAGGTCCCCGGCGACAGCTCGTTCGACATCGAGGTCGTCGACACCATGCACTACATCTGCCACTACGGCTGATGTGCCAGGGGTGCCGTCACCACCGACGGCACCCCGTCAGTTGTAGTTGAAGTACCACCCGGGCCCGCGCTCGTAGTCGCCCTCGTGGCATCCGCGCGTGATGAAATTCGCCGAGCCGACAAGTACCTTGTCGAGCTCGCTCTGGCAGACGCGTTCGTTGCCGTACGGCCCGAAATGCAGCGTCGTCGGGCTCGATGATTCCGACGGCAGCGCACCGGAATTCGTGGTCGTTCCGGTCGACGGCGCGCTCGTCGTCGCCTGAGCGGACGTGGTCGGCGCGGCTGTCGTCGACGGCGCGACAGTCGTCGCCTGCACGGTCACCGTCGACACCGGGCCCGTGCCAGCACCCCCGGAATTCGTCGAACACTGAGCCACCCCGACGAGCACCGTAGCCACCACCCCGAGCACTCCGGCCACACTGCCGACGATCGTCCACAGATGTGTCGGTCCACCACCCGTCGGCTGCTGCTCACTCGTCACGGCAACTCCCCCTGTGCTTTTCCGCCCGTCTGCATGTGCAGGCTAATCCAGATCCCGGCGCCGTGCCGGGACCCGGTCCAGGCGCCCGGTGTCAGAAGCTCTTGTGTGGCACGCCGACGGTGAGCCCACCGTCCACCACGAACTCCGCACCCGTCGAGTACGAGGACTCGTCCGAGGCCAGATACGCGACCAGCGCCGACACCTCGTCGGGCTCAGCCGCACGTGCCAGCGGGATCTGCAGGAAGTCGGCCGGGATGCCCTCGGTCATCGGGGTGCTGATGAGCCCGGGGTGCACCGAGTTCACGCGGATCCCGTGCGGCGCCAGTTCCAGCGCCGCCGATTTCGTGAGCCCACGAACCGCGAACTTCGTCGCCGTGTACCCGTGCAGCCCAGGACTTCCCCGCATCCCCTCCACCGAGGAGACGTTTACGATCGACCCGCCACCGGTCATCGCGGGCACCGCCGCTTGCATCCCGAGGAAGGTACCGGTGAGGTTGATGTCGATGATGCGCTGCCATTCAGCCAGCGCGAAGTCGACGAGCAGGTTGCCGTTGACGATCCCGGCGTTGTTCACGAGCACGTGCAGCCCACCGAACTCCTCGACGGCCGTGCGGACGACCGCCTGCCACTGCTCGGGTTCGCGCACATCGAGGTGCTGATAGCGCACGCCGAGTTCGGCGGCGACGGCGGTGCCTTCGTCGTCGAGCACGTCGCCGATCACCACCGAGGCACCTTCGTCGACGAATCGGCGCGCGTGCGCGGCACCCATGCCCCGCGCACCGCCACTGATCACCGCGACCTTGCCTGTCAACCGTCCCATTGCCACGAATCCTTCTGCCTGCCCCTGCCGTTCACACCGTACGAGCGCACCGGGTTCCTCGGCGCGATTCGGGCTATTTCACGAGGAATTCGTCCTTGTAGAGCCGGTTGGGTCGCGGCGCCGTCGACTCGCTGAGCGCCACCTGGAAGTCGCTCTGCCGCATCGTCTTCGGTCGGTAGCTGCCACCGAAGGTCACCATCACCGACCCGCCGACGCCGTTCACGCCGCGCTCGGAATTCGCTTCACGGCCCGCGTTGAACACTGTCGCCACATCACGTCCGTCGTTGCCGACCGCGATGGTCCCGTCGTGGAAGAACTGCACGAAGGTGCCGTTGTCGGCGGCCACCGTCGCGGCGACCGTGTGTCCGAGGTCGGGTGTCAGGGCGAATTCGGCATCGCAGGTCTGGCGCCGGTCCACCGGGCCGGGTACGTCGAGGGTGCGACCGATGCCGAGCAGCACCGTCTCGCCCAGCGCATTGTGCCGTTCGCGGCTCATCTCGGACCAGAGGTGCGTGGTCGACCAGACCTTCACCCGCCCGTCGTCGAAAAGCGACACCCGATCGTCGGTGCCGTTGCTGAACAAGAATTTCGCACTGTTGGGGGCCATCCCCCGATCATGGTCGATCGAGGACGCACACGTTGCCGGGTTCGCCCGAGTGGCACGGTTCCAGCACCGCCCGGAATCCGCGAAACCGCTGGTAACAGGTGATTTCAGCAGGAAATATTCGTGGCACCCGAGGATTCGAACGAGATGTGCACGTGGTCATAGTGATTCTGGGTCGGGCTGCCCCGGTCCTCCATGAACGACCAGCCGCCGCCGTCGTTGTAGCGCTGCTTCCAGATCACGTAGGTGACGCCGAAGCGCTCCTTGTTGGCGAGCACGAATTCGGCGATCGCGTCGCCCACGCCGCCGCTGGTCATCACGTCGAGGGCGAGCCCGGCGCCGTGGTCACCGTCGTAGCGGCCGTGCGCGCCGCCGATATCGCTGATGCCGAACATCTTCTGCAGCAGGTGACTCACCTGCGCCACGTGCGGCCGCACGCCCTTCCACTCCGTGTCACACGGTGTGGTGGCATGCATCAGCGACAGCGTCGCCGACTCGTCGTGGGCGGACACGGGTGCCGGTTCGGGTTCCACGAACGCCGCGGCGGCCGCGATCGGATCGGGGTCCACCGTCGAGGTGGTCTGCGGTTCGACCGCGGCGGCCTCCTGGACCGCGGGTCCCGGCCGGATCGTCATCCACAGCATGGCCGGGACTGTCGCAGCGACACTCCACACGGCAAGCTGAGCGCGCCCACGCGGCGGCGCCGGTTTGCGATGTTGACCACGCACGATGTCGATCACCAGCTACTCATAGAGGACAAGGTCACCGCTACATTACGAAATGGTCGCGGAAATGTCACGCCGCACGCGTGACGTGCGGTTGGAAAAGCATCCCGTATACCGAACGATCGCGCAACCATCACGCGGCGATCTCGATCGAAGGACTACTCGGCGTCCGACGATTCACGTCGATTCCGCACCTCGGCATCGGCCACCCCGCACGGCCCGCGCCCGAGACCGAAGCACCCGACTTCCGTCGTCCGCCACATCGACGTCGACAACGAGCCCGGCCCGGTTGCTGGTCGATTCCACGCCAATCACCTACTGCACGAGTGCTTTTCGCTTCCACCGAAATGCCGAACCGGTCCGGCGCCCACTATCGTCACCGGCACATCATCTACCGATCGAATGGAGACGCCCGTGCCGGACGCTTCGCACCAGCTCACGACCACGCTCGGCACCCCACCCCCACCCGAGTTCGCCGCCCTCACCCCCGACGAGCTCACCCTCCTCGACACCTACGTCCGTGGCGCCTTGGACCAGCGCAAAGCGGCCCTGGACGACGCACTCGAGTCCGGCATGCGCCTCATCCCCCGCCTGGCCCGCCCCGCCGTGAAGAAGGTGCTCGGACTATGACCGCCTCCCACCACACCGCCGCCGAGATCGCTCGCCTCGCCGCCGCGCTGGGCCGCCCCGCCGCCGACCTCGAGTTCCTCGCCGCGCTGCCCCCGTCCGCTCTGCGCACCTTCCGCGAGCAGATCAGCGACCGGATCTCGGCGCGCGAAGCCCGACGGATGCAGAAGACCGCCGCGGCCGCCGCATTGGTGCCGCCTCGGCTCGCCGCCAAGATCACCGAGGCCGCCTTCGGGCCCGTCCTGGCCGCGGCGATCGCGGGGTCGGTCGATCCGGCGCGCGCCGTCGCCATCGCGAGCGCCCTGTCCCCGATATTCCTCGCCGACGTCGCCGTCACCCTCGACCCCCGCCGCGCCGCCGAGGTGATCGCCGAGATCCCCGATCGGATGGCCGCCGACGTCGCCCGCGAATTGCTGGGCCGCCGTGACTATCTCACCATGGGCCGCCTGGCTGCCTCGGTCCCCGACGACGTCCTGCGCGTAGCCCTGCCCCACGCCGCCGACATCGATCTCCTCCACGTCGGCTACCACCTCGACGACCCGGCCGCCGCCGACCGCCTCCTGTCGCTCATCACCGACCGCGTTCCCGGCCTCATCCAGGCCACCAACGCCCAGGGCCACTGGCCCGAAGCCATCGCCCTGCTCGACACCCTCGGCCCCACCGAACGCTCCCGCCTGGCCGACGAGGTCGCCGCCGAGGACACCGAGATCCTCGACGGTCTCCTCACCACCGTCACCACCCTCGACGCCTGGGACACACTGCTGCCGGTCGCCGCCGGAATGAAACCCGAAGGGCTGCGACGCCTGGCTGCCCGGCCGTCGATGCAGGACCCCGCCGTCCTGACGACCATCGCCGACCTCGCGCTCACCCACGACCTCTGGCTCGATCTGCTCCCCCTCGCCGAACATCTCACCGCCACCCAACTCCGCACGGTCGCCGCCCGGATCTCCACCGAACCCGACGACGTCCTCACCACCCTCATCGAACAGGCCCGAAACCATTGGGAAACCCTCTTCCCCGTGGCCTTGGCCCTCGAGCCCGACGCCCGCCGCCGTTTCGCGTCCCTGCCCGTCGTGCACCGCTCCGACACCCTGACCACCGCTGTCACCACAGCAGCCACCCACGATCTCTGGGCCGAAGCGCTCCCCCTGCTCGGCATCCTGCCCGACGCCACACACGACACCCTCGCCACGGCGATCGCCGACCTGTCCGACGACAACTTCATCGCCGCGATCGCCGCCGCCCCGGCCGCCGACTGCACCACGACCCTGGTGCGGATCGCCCTGCGCCAGGACGCCACCGCCCGCTCGCGTTCCCTCGCCCTCCTCGACGAATCCGGCGACGTCGAAGCCCTGGTGGCCACGTTCACACCGACGGACTCGTCGGTGTGGGAAGCCGTGGTCGACATCCGATCCGAGCTTCCGGATCGTCTGCGGCACCTGCTCGCGGTGCAGGCGAAACGGTGCGAACAGAACGAATTCGCCGACCTGCTGTCCGACGGAAGGTAGCGGCGCCGACTATCCTGTGCACGGCCGTACCGCCGACCGCGCACCGGCCGGGAGGGGATTTCGTGGGGGACACCGAAACAGTGGTGCGCGAGGGAGCGTTGCCGACGCTCGCCCGTGACCTCGGCCGGACAGCACGATTCCAGGCGCTGGCGGCGGCTGTCGGTGCGGGCATCCTGGTCGGCGCTGTCGGCCTCGGCCTCTACGGCTGGTTCGGTACCAGGTCGGTCCCGGCGGGCGCCGAAGTCGGAATCTTCGCGGTCCTCGCCAGTCTGCTCGGCGGACTGGTGCTCGCGATCGCCGTCGGGGCGTGGTTCACCGGTCGTGCACGGACGGTCGACCTGTGGAGCACGCATCATCGCTGGGAACTCGGTGCCACCGCGGCCGTCGTGCTCGCGCTCGTCGTCCTCGGCGCGATGTCGTGGAGCAAGCATCTTCCGAGCCGCTACACCACCCTGCGCGCCGAGTGGCCGTATTTCGCGCAGCTCACCACCGCTGTCGGCGCGACCGTGTCGGTCGCCGTGGGCTCGATCCTGGTGTTGCCGCTCATTTTTCACATGGGTGTCGCCCGTACGATCGGTCGACGGACCTCGACGGCGGCGGTGGTCGTCGGCCTCGTTGTCGCCGCTGCGGCGGGTGTCCTGGCAGTGCGCGCCGGGGACGACAGCGTCAACGTCGACCATCGCACCGTCCCCCACACTCGGATCCCCGCCACAGCGGACAGATTCGGCACCGAGGCCTTTCGGCTGCGGCTGCCACCGCTGAACAATCGGCCGGAGGCCACCGGCCGTGCCGTCATCCCGGCGGGCACCGGCTTCCTCGTCATCGGCATCGAGGGCCTCCGTGCCTACGACGGCGCGACCGGCGAACCACGCTGGCACTATGTGCGTCGCCCACAATCCGGTACTCGCACACTGCGACTCGACCGCGATTCGGTCTTCACCTCCGCCGACGGGGCCGTCGTGACGACCCGCTGGTCCGGCCCGAGCGGTTTCGAGCGCATCACCACCTTCGACGCCGTCACCGGGCACCTGCTGTGGACCTCCGCCGACGACACCGATTTCACGTCCGACGATCCCGAACAGTCCGCCCGCCTCGTGGCGGCTCCCGCGGCGGAGACGTTGATCGTGGAGACCGATTCCGACGTCAAAGGTTACGACCCACGCACGGCGTCGCGGCGGTGGCTGACACCGATCACCGACGGCGACTGCCGTCCGACGAGAATCGGCACGGTGGCCAGCGAGAATGCCGTGTATCGCCTGCTGCGGTGCGGTGATTCGACATGGCGGGTCGTGGCGATCGACACCGGCACCGGCCACGTGGTCGGCCACCGAGACCTACCGCGTACCCGATCCCACGAGCCGAGACTCACGCTGTTGCACAACACCGTGCTCATCGACCTGTGGTCCCCTGACCACGACACGCATCTACTTCTCACCGAACCCGACCAGCTCGCCACCACCCCGATCCGAACCTCGGGCGGCCCGTTCGCGGCGGCCGTCGACGGCTCCGACATCCTCGTCGGACGTTTCGACCCGACGACTCGCCGCTTCCATGTCGACTCGACCACCGTCGACAACTCCACGACGACGCCTGTCCCCACCATGGCACCGAGCGACCCGAACAACGGCACCGTCCAGATCCTCACCGACGAAATCCTCAGCCTGGAATACCACACCTCGCTCCGACTCTCCCGCTGGCCACGCCGAAACCCGGCCTCGCCCACCGTTCTCCCGATCGAGAGCACCTGCCGCCCCGAAGCAACCCAACCGACCCTCCTCCCCGCCCCCTCATCGATCCTGGTGATCTGCCAGAACAACGAGGAAATCGGCGACGCGACCCTCGACATCATCGGCTACCACTGATCCCGCCGGGCGTCATCGGCGACTGCACAACCGCACACAGATCGCCACGATCATCGGGGCGACCAGAAAGCCCGCGACGAAGACGACACCGCTCGCGACCGCCCATCCCGGTCCCGGGTCGTCGCGGTGGACGAACGTCAACAGCGACGCGGGAAGACCCGGCCACACACCGCAGGCCACCGCCGTGACCAGCCCATCCCGGATCTTGCCGTCGACCAATTCCCGTGCGGCCAGCGCACACACCGTCACCGCGTAACCGGCGACGAGCACCGCCCCGACCGAAACGCCGAACCAGGAATCGGGTGGCGTCGGTTCGTCTGCCAGAAACAGCCCGGCGAAGATGTACTGATACAAATTCCCCCACACCACCGCACTGACAACCCACGCCATCGGCACCACCATCGACACCGCGGCAACCCCGATGCGTAGCCCGTTGCCCAGCAGATCATCTCGTGCGGCGAGCAGCCCTATCCCATGCCGCGACGCCCGCACGATGCCAGCGCCGAGCGCCACCCAGCTGAGCAGCCCCGCACCGAACACGACCCATGGCTGATCGCTGAACAACTCCTGGATCAGACTCCAGGCATCAGGCGCAGTCGAAGAGAACACACCTGTAGCGATGCCTTTCGACCGTCCTCGGGTTCACCATGATCGTCGCCGTCGCCACACTGTTCGCGCACACCCACCGGCTGATCGTCCGACCCGGCCGTGGTCTGCGAGTACCTCCCGACAGCAACGTCGTCGCTATTACTGGAAAATACTGGACATCACTGGAAGTTCCACATACTCTCGCCCCATGTCAGAAGCTGCGGAGCAGCTGGAAGCCCGCATCAACGAGCTGCGCGCGGCAGTTCGACGCGCCGTCGCCACCGGTGACCGCTCGGCTGCCCGCCAGTTGCGCAACGCCTTGCGCGCGGTCGAAACCGAATGGGACGAGGCCGTTCTCGGTCCCGGCGAAGCACCCGCCCCCGACCCGAACGTCCCGGTACGCGAGCACGTGCACCGCGCACTCACCCTCCTCGGCGCGCCCTCGGCACCGAAACTGGTGATGCAGGTCCACACCGCGTTCTTCTCCGGCGACCTAGCCCCCGCACGGCTGACGAGCTTGCGTCGCGACGAGGAACGGTCGTTCCGCGCCGCCCCTTTCGCCCGTCCGTACTACCTCTGCGCGGCACTCACCACCGACCTCCTCGCTCCGGCCCGAGGACTTCTCGCCCTGAGCAGCTGGACACTGCCCCACCGCATGATCGGACCGCTGAGTCCCCGGGTGAACCTGCTGACCTCGGCGGTCCGCCTGGCCGACCACGTCCGAGGCCAGCCGGACATCTCCCCGGACGGCATCCGCTTGATGTGGCGCCTGGCCAACTCCATCCCCGGCGTAACAGGCACCCCCGACTCGATCGATGCCGAGGACGTGAAGGCCGCCGCGCAGCGAGAACTGGCGGTCCATGAAGAAGACGACGCTTTCCAGCGGCAGCAGGCCGCGACCAGGGCGGCACAGCAGCTCGATCAGCCCGCCCAACTGTTCGGCACCCGGCTGAGCCTGGCCGCCTCACGAAAAGAGATGGGATGAAGGAACTTTCGGCCCGCCTGCAGGAGCTGCGCGGTGGCGCCCCGTCGATCCGCCACAATGCCAGGACCATCGCCGCGCTCACCGCGAACCCCGGTTGCGCCCGGCGCGCGCTCCTCGATGCCGCCGCTGTCGACAAGGCCGTTGTCGCCCGGGAACTCGGTCATCCGCCCCAGTACGGTCAGTCGTCATTCGCCATCACGCGCGGCAACGCCTTCGAGTCGATGGTCAAGGCGAACGGTTGCGCCGATCTGCTCGCGCTGCTGCGTGATGTCCTCGGCCTGACCATCCCCGAAGTGGCATATCACAACCTCGAGGCGGTCGGCGAGAACAACGGAAACGCGGTGCGCTATCAGCGCACTCGGCAACTACTCGGGCAGGCGCTCGACACCGGCGAGGGCACCCTGTTCGACCACCCGATGCTGCGCCTGGACATCGCCGGTGCGCTCGCCTATCTGGAGCCGGATCTGGTCGCCCTCCAGATCGAGGGCAAGTTCCACATCGTCGAGATCAAGTCGTTCCCCATGATCGACGGTCAGGCCGACCCCGCACAGGTCGCGGCCGCGGCCCGGCAGTCCGCGGTGTACGTGATCGCGTTGCGGCGCCTGCTCGAGGATCTGGGTGCCGACCCCGAGAAGCTGGTCTCCCACAACGCGATCCTGGTGTGCACCAAGGACTTCTCGAACCGTCCCACCGCGTCATTCGTCGATCTGCGCAACCAGCTGTCCGTCGTCTCCCGCCAGTTGTCGCGCCTGACATCGATCGAGTCCCTGGTCGACCTGGTGCCTCCCGGAGCGACGTTCGAGCCCGGCCCGCGATTGGACGAGGTGATCTCCGCGATCCCCGCCCGCTTCGCCCCCGAATGCATCTCCACCTGCGAACTCGGTTTCCTCTGCCGTTCGCAGGCCCGTGCCTGCGGCTCCGTGGACGCCCTCGGTCGCGGCGTCCGCGACGAACTCGGCGGCCTGCACGACATCGACGACGTCCTCGCGCTCGCCCGTGGTTCGCGCGCGCCGACCCAGGACCAGGCAGACATCGCCGAACTGCTGCGCACCGCACACCGCCTGCGTCAGGAGATCGCGTGAGCGTGCTGTCGGCCCTCGCCAAAGTCGAGGCGGTCGACGCGGGCCGCGCTGTCCGAACCGCGACCGTCCGACACTGTCACCTCGCCGAACAGCCCCTCGTCGTCATCCCCCTGCATCTCGCGGGCGAGGCGGCCGCCCCGCTGGCAGTGCTCGTCGGCACCGACCCCGACAATCCCCGGCTCCTCGTCGTCCCGCAGCCCCGCGACCGCGTCCTGCGCCTGCGATTCGCCGAGCAACTGGCCGAAATCCTGCTGCCCCACATTGACAGGTACGCCGACGACACCGAACCCGTCGTGATCGACAAGAAGACCAACGAGACGATCGACCGCTGTGTCGACGCCCCGCAGATCTGGGTGCCCAACCAGGCCGCCGTCACGTTCTTGAAGCTCCTGGGCCGGTCCCTGCGTTTCCGCCGCACCGAAGGCGAGGACGCGGTCGCCCCGGCGATCCCGCTGGTCGGCCGGTGGCTCACCTGGTTCTGCGACCGCGCCGAACACCCAGGCTCGACCGCGCTGGCAGCCCTCACCACACAGTTGTGCACGCACTGGACCACCGGGCAATCCGCGCTAGAGGACGCCAACCTCACCGCCCTCCTGGGCTGGATCGCCCCGCCCGACAACCTCACCGGCCCCCAAGCCGCCGCCCGCGCCGAGGACCCGACCATCTGTCCACCGGCCGGTCCGGCCACCGACCCCGGCTTCGACAATGTCGTTCTCGCCCCGCTCATCAACGCCTACGACACCGTCGCCGACGACATCGCCCGCACCCGCGCCGTCCAGCGCCTCGAACAGGCACTGCGCACCCAGCTGGAACCCACGTGGCAGCTGATGTGGCAAGGCATCTCGCTCCTGCGCGCCCTCCCCGAGGGCGCGAGCGTGCCCGCCCGCTGGGCCGAGGACGTGCGCTCCTTCTCCTACTACACCGAGATCGCCGAAACCCAGGCCCAGTCGCGGCGCGATTCCCCCACTTCCGCCGTCCGGCGCCTGCTCGCCCGCGAACAGGCACTCGAACGGCTCACCGCCGCAATGGCTTACGACGACCCGTACGTGATGATCGAACGCCGACTGGGTGGCGAGGCCTGCCTCGCCACCGTCATCGACTCCGAGCCAGCCCGAATCACGCTGAGCGACAAGGGCAAAAACGTTCTACGCCCCTTGCTCCGCGTCACGACCACCGACCCCTTCACACCGACCGTCGGCGAATCGCTGCACAACGCCGCCGTCAAGAACCAACAGGCCAAGGTGCTCGAGGTCGACGACGACACGATCGTCCTGGAACTCAGCGGCGGAATGGGCCGCAGCACAAAGGTTCCCGCCGAAGGCACCGTGAACGTCGAAGGCGACCGCATCGTCCTGGCCCGCTTCGGCCCCAACGGCAATTTCCGCGCCGCCACCCTCCCGCCCCCGGAGGAAACTCCCTGGACCCACGGCGGCCCACCGGAAACCGACGAGGAGAACTGATGTCCGCCGCACACGCCGCTGATACCACCGTCAGCAACATCCTCACCGACCTGGCCGACGCCTCCCACAAGGCGATCGTCGTCGACTCACCGCCCGGCGCAGGCAAATCCACACTCGTCGTGAAAGCCGCCGGTCAGCTCGCCCGAGACGGCACCCAGCGCATGATCGTCGCCCAGACCAACGAACAGGTCGACGACCTCATCGCCCGCCTGGCCGCCGCCCACCCCGACCTCCCCATCGGCCGCCTGTCCGCCCAGGACTACCGCCCCAGCGACCGCATCGCCCTCCCGAACGTCCGCGCCGCCGCCAAGGTCGACGACCTCGCCGACCGCACCATCCTCATCGGCACCGCCGCCAAATGGGCCACCCTCACCGAGGGCACCTGGGAACACGCCATCGTCGACGAGGCCTACCAGATGCGCTCCGAAATGCTCCTGCGCATCGCAGGCCGCTTCGACCGCGGCCTCTTCGTCGGCGACCCCGGCCAACTAGACCCCTTCGCCACCGTCGAATCCGACCGCTGGGCAGGCCTGGACTGGGACCCCACCCGCAGCGCAGTCCCCGTCATGCTCGCCAACAACCGCGACCGCCACATCCCCATCCACCGCCTCCCCGTCTCCTGGCGCCTCCCCACCAGCGCCGCCGACGTCATCTCCGCCGCCTTCTACCCCTTCACCCCCTTCACCGCAGGCACCGACCCCGGCACCCGCCAACTCACCTACGTCACCCACGGCCTGCGCACCCCCGTAGACCGGTGCCTCGACGAAGCCGCCGACCACGGCTGGGCCCTCTACGAACTCCCCGCCCGCAACACCCTCCGCACCGACCGAGAAGCGGTGTCCGCCATCGCTTCTCTCGCTGTCCGCATCCTCGAACGAGGCGCCACCGCCACCTCCGAACAGGGCACCCACCCCGTCACCGCCGACCGCCTAGCCATCGGCACCGCCCACCGCGACCAAGCCGAAGCCATCCGCCTGGCCCTCCGAGGCACCCTCGCCGAACCGGTCACCGTCGACACCGCCAACCGCCTTCAGGGCCGCGAATACGACATCACCATCGTCCTCCACCCCCTCTCCGGCCGCCGCGACGCCAGCTCCTTCCACCTCGAAGCCGGACGGTTGTGCGTCCTGACATCCCGCCACCGCCACGCCTGCATCGTGGTCGCCCGAGCAGGGATCGCTGAGCTCCTGGACGCCTACCCGTCCACGGAACCAGTCCACCTGGGCGTCCCGGTCAAATTCCCCGACGGCTGGGAAGCCAACCAGTCCATCCTCAGCTACCTCGAACCTCACCGAATCAGCATGTAGGGCAGCACGTTCAAATCTCTGAATCACTAAAGCCGCCTGTCGACGACGGCCACCGCTCGACCGACAAGCCGTGTCTACTTTGCGCACCCGTCTTTATCCTGAGGCACAGCGACTTTCACCACCTCGGGACAGCTAGCAGGGTTCCGGCTAGCCCGGGCGGAAGCTCGATGCGCGATGGTCATCTCCGTGTCAGTGACTACGTGCGGAGCGGCGGACGAACGGATCTAGCGATAGCTCGCTCGTTCGGTCTCGCGACTGGTTACCCCACGCCGGTCATCGATTCCCAGCTCGGATCTGAGCGATCATCTCAGCCAACTGCCCCACCCTCGGATCATCCTCCCCATGCCAAGCAGCCAACTGCTCGTGCAACCGCCGCAATCGAGTCAACGCCGCACGCACCTGCCCGTTGTGCACCTGACAGTTCGCCATTTGCCGCTGGCAGAACATCACTTGGTCGTCGTACGGTCCCCGTTCGGCGGTGAGGTCGTCTATCAGTTCGCTGTAGTGAGCGATGGCCTGCTTGTAATCCCCTGCCTCCATGCACAGATCAGCCAACCGCACCCGAGCGTCGACAACATCGGCATCACGCGCACCGAGTTGCGGCACTGCAACTTCGAGCACAGTGTTCAGCTGACCGATGGCCGGCACATACCGTGATTCGTCGGCGAGATCGCGCGCCTGCCGAACGGCCCGCTCGAGGTCGCCACGAGTGAAGTCCGACTCAGCCGGGGACTTCGGGGCACGATGATGGTGGGTAGCCGCCGTCCTCGTCGCTGCCGAAGCGCCGACCGCTGTGGCGTACAACCGAGTAGGACTGGTCGGATCGGGGTTTTCATGCAGCCCGTCCAAGGCGCCCACGTAACGCATCACCACCGAGTACACGGCGGTCGCATCGGCCGGACGGTGCGTGTGATTTTTGGCGAGCATGCTCGTGATCAGTACGCCCAGTTCCTCTGGTACCTCACCGCGCGCGTGATGGACCACCGGCGGGTCCGCATTGATCTGGTTGATCATGGTGTCGATCTCCGAAGCGCCAAGCATGGCACGTACTCCGGTGAGAAGCTCGTACATGACCAGCCCGAGTGAATACAGATCAGTCTGCGGCACAACCGTTTTCCCACGAACCTGCTCGGGCGCCATGTACTCGGGCGTCCCGATTCCCGATCCGGTTCTGGTCAGCCGGGTCTGGTTCGCATCCATCGCGACGGCGATTCCGAAGTCCAGCACCTTAACCGTCCCATCGGGACAGAGCATCAGATTCGACGGCTTGAGATCGCGGTGAAAGATGCTGTGGTTGTGAGCTTCCGCGAGGACCGCGGCGGTTTGCGCGGCAATCGACGCGACCGCGCCGACGGGCAGGCTGCCACGCTTGGCCAGAACGCTGTCGAGCGTGATCCCCTCGATGTATTCCATGATCAGGAACGGCTGCTCCGGGGGACCGGCGTCGATGCCCGCGTCGAAGACGGTTGGCATCCCGGGATGACTCATACGCGCCATCAATTCGGCTTCCCTGACGAACCGCCGCTCCCACTCTTCGCTGTCAGCCAGGCCCGGATGGATGAACTTCACTGCGATCCGTCGTTTGAGCTGCCTGTCAAACCCTCGATAAACCTGCCCCATTCCGCCTCGACCGATGATTTCGATCAGTTCGTATCGCCCAGCGACGATGCGGGGCGTCATGCCGTCGACCCCGGCGACAACCGACCTCCGGCGAGCCCCGCGATTCCCTCGCGTACCAGCTGCTCGACAGCGGACCGCTGATGCCGCCACGCGTCGTCGAGCGCCAT
This sequence comes from Nocardia caishijiensis NBRC 108228, assembly GCF_001612825.1. Taxonomy (GTDB): domain Bacteria; phylum Actinomycetota; class Actinomycetes; order Mycobacteriales; family Mycobacteriaceae; genus Nocardia; species Nocardia caishijiensis. The sequence goes on from NZ_BDBE01000038.1 coordinate 211,115, forward strand.
CAGCTCGACAACGCTGGCGCCTGCGAGGCGTTGCTCGGCGAGCGGCATGCGGGGAAAGCCCACGGCGAACAGATCCGGCAGCTTGCCGTCTTCACTGTCTGCCGCGGCCTGGAGTACACCGGCGAGGAATCGGTGGTCGACCACTGCCGGGTTGGCCCGAACCAGCGCCACTCGCGGCGCAAGCAGGGCTGAAATCGTGCACACACGAACGATTGTCGGGCCACTGCCGGTAACCACAAGGACGTCGCCGGGTCGAGTGGTGACCGCACCGGGAACGCTGGGGTCGCCCGATGTGGACGGCGACCTGTCGACCCGAATATCCTTGGCGCTCAACATCGGACTTCCGGTGTCGACGGGGAGGAGCGTGGGCGGTGATTCGAGTACCTCCACTGTGCCCGCTCCGACGAGCTCACCGATCGTCACTGCCGGCAGCACACGAGGGCGGATCTCGAGCTCGGGTACCGATGGCAGGGAGAACGCAACAACATCGGCGCGACGAGCGACATAGGAGTTGTCGCCCGGCTCGGTCGGCGCGCTGGCCGAGTCTCTAACCACCGATCGCTCACCTTCCTCTGAACGCATAACGGTAGCAGCGCCAGGTGCGTCTGGCGGGTGCCGAACCCATCGGGTGAATGCGAAAACTTTGCCATATTAGCGATTGCCATAGTTTTCACTTCCACGTAGCGTGGCCGTCGGCGACCCTTCCATCAGCCAGATCCCACACAACGCGAACCTAAACATGCAGAACGGCGAATTACTCCCGAATGGGTACTAAGTTGGACCGTTCTACCGTCGACCAACCAGGAGTACCCCTGATGACCAACGCCGTCGAGCCGCGCCCGCTCAACGTCGCCCCCGGCTCGATCGTCGTGGTTCGTGACGAGGAGTGGCTGGTCACCTCAGCGGAACAGGGCTCCGACGGTTGGCTGCTGCGCGTGCGCGGCCTGTCCGAACTCGTCGCCGACACCACGGCGACGTTCTACGACAGCCTCGACGACATCGAAGTTCTCGATCCAGCCCAAGCACGAGTGATCGCCGACGGGTCCTCGGGCTACCGGGATTCCCGCCTCTGGCTCGAAGCACTGCTGCGCAAGACGCCCTTCCCCTATGGCGATCAAACCCTTACCGTCTCCACGCGCATGCTCGCCGATTCGCTCGGCTACCAGCGCGCCGCTGTCGCCAAAGCCCTCGACCCCCAACACATTCGGCCACGTATCCTGCTCGCCGACGCGGTCGGTCTCGGCAAGACCCTCGAGATCGGCATGATCCTGTCCGAGCTGGTGCGCCGTGGCCGCGGTGAGCGCATCCTGATCGTCACCCCCAAGCACGTGCTCGAGCAGATGCAGCACGAACTGTGGTGCCGCTTCGCCCTGCCGTTCGTGCGCCTCGATTCGACGGGCATCCAGAAGGTCCGCCAGAAGCTGCCAGCCACCCGCAACCCGTTCACCTATTACAAGCGGGCGATCATCTCGATCGACACCCTCAAGAGCCCCCGCTACAAGGCCCACCTGGCTCGCCAGCACTGGGACGCGGTGGTGATCGACGAGTCGCACAACCTCACCAATGTCGGCACCCAGAACAACGAGCTGGCCCGCGTGCTCGCCCCCAACACCGAGGCCCTCATTCTCGCCTCGGCGACCCCGCACAACGGTCGCGAGGAGTCCTTCGCCGAACTGCTTCGCCTGCTCGACCCCACCGCCGTGGCCGCCGATGGTTCGTTCACCAAAGACGATGTGCAGAACCTGCTGATCCGCCGCCACCGTCACCACGACGAGGTCGCCGCCGAGGTCGGAAGCGACTGGGCCGAACGCGCGGAACCAGTCCACAAACTCGTCACCCCCTCGCCCGCCGAAGACGCCGTCGCCCGCGAACTTTCGCAGGTCTGGTTGCACCCCGAGAACGGCAGCCCGTACTCCGGTGAGACCAAGGGCCTGTTCCCGTGGACGCTGGCCAAAGCCTTCCTGTCCTCCCCCGCTGCCCTGCGCGAGTCGATCGACCAGCGCCGCGCCAAACTGCGCGACGGCACCCCGGAGCAGCGCATCGAATTGGAAGCGCTGAACACCCTCGCCGACCTCAACGACAAGGCATTCACCGAATCAGCAGGCAAGCAAGCGGCCTTGGTGGATCGGCTGCGTGAGATCGGCGTCGGCCCGAAGTCCGCGATGCGGGCGGTAGTGTTCGCCGAGCGTGTCGCCACGCTGAAATGGCTCACCGAATCCCTGCCCGCCGCATTGGGTTTGAAGTCCGAGAACATCGCGATGCTGCACGGCGGCCTGTCCGATGTGGAGCAGCAGGAGATCGTCGAGAGCTTCAAACTGGAGACCTCCCCGATTCGCGTGCTCGTCACCGGCGATGTCGCCTCGGAGGGTGTGAACCTGCACGCCCAATGCCACCACCTGATCCACTACGACATCCCGTGGTCGCTGATCCGAATCGAACAGCGCAACGGACGCGTCGACCGCTACGGCCAGAAGTTCTCGCCGGTCATCTCCTCGCTCATCCTCGAACCGTCGGACCCGGAGTTCTCCGGCGACCTGCGGGTGCTGTCACGCCTGCTGGAACGCGAGAACCAGGCCCACACCACCCTCGGCGACGTGGCCTCGCTGATGGGCAAACACAGTGTGACCGAGGAGGAATCGGCGATCCGGGACGTCCTCGCGGGCAAGGCCGAACTCGACGCACAGGTCCGAACCATCGACGACGTCCTCGACGGCGACGATTTCGATTCCTTCTTCGCCCAGCTCGAGACCGACTTCACCCCGACCCTCCCCGAGCTCCCCCGCCAGAGCCTCTACCCCGACGACGTGAGCTACCTCGACGAAGCACTGCGCGCCGCGTTCGACGATGTCCCCCAAGCCGAACCCGGCAAGGGCGGCGTCGGCTGGACCGTGCACGCCAATCACGGTATCGCCGAACTGATTCCCCCCAAGGACCTTCGCCAGCGTCTGTCGCAGCTCCCGCAGAACTACCGCGAGAAGGGCCAGATCGACAAGCGCCTCAAGCTCGCCACCTCCACCCAGGTCGGCGATGCCCAACTGCGCGCCGCCCGCCAGGGCAAAGGCATCAACGACACCACTTGGCCCGAGGCCCACTACCTCGGCCCGCTGCACCCGGTACTCGACTGGGCAAGCGACCGCGCCCTGTCGGCCCTCGGCCGCAATCAGATCTTCGCCATCCGCGGCAAGGTCGACGCCGTCACCGTCGTGCTCATGGGCACTCTGATGAACCGCCGCGGCCAGCTCGTGTCCCGCGTGTTCTCCACCGTCGAGTTCCCCGACCCGGCCCGACCGAACTTCGCGATCGCCAGCCCGCTGGAGAGCCTCGACTTCTTGCTCACCGAGACCGGTTTGAAGCCGAACACCGCCAACCCCGGCCCGATTCCCGAGCCGGACCGTTTCCAGTACCTGATCCCGGTAGCCGTCGACAAGGCCACCCAGTCGATGAAACTCGTCCTCGACCAGCAGGAACGCTCCGCCAACGAGCGTCTGGCCCAATGGCGCCAACGCGCCGACCGCTGGTATTGCGGCGCCGAACAACTCGAACTGTTCGGCAGCCAGAAGAAGAAGGTCGACACCTACGCCCGCCGCATCGCCGAGGAACAGCGCCTCGCCGAATCGCTCGCCCCCACCCAGCAGCTGGTGCGCCCGCTGCTGGTGATCGTCGCAGACAAGGACCAGTGATCATGGCCTCTTTCGATTCCATCGTCGTCGGCGAGGATTGGATCAGCGAACACTACTTCACCACCGATTCGGTAAAGGAGTCGTTCCACGGCAAGGTGATGGAGCTGCGCAAAGGGTGGGACGTCGAGGCCAAAGAGGGCCGCAAAACAGTCCGCAGCTCCCTGCTGTCCAGCGCCGGTGAGCTGCACACCGCCCTGGGCGCTCTGGCCGAGAACCCCGAAGCCGCCCCGAAGGCGCACGCCCAGGTGCGCGCCGGCTTCGGCTTCGACGGCGAACTCACCCCCTTCACCGCCGAACGCGCCGGATCGGAACTACTGATCCCCGACGCCCAACTCGTCGGCACCCCGAATGTGCTGTTCCTGCAAGCCAATCCCGTCGAGTCGATCGAAGACTTCCTTGGCACCGGCACCCTGATCACCACTGCAACCGAAGACGGAAGACCGCTCGAATCGGCCTCCAAAACAGTGTCGGCCGCCTTCCGCTCTGACACTCCACCCGCCTTCATCGTCGTCCAGGCAGGCCGCTGGCTCCTGCTCGCCGAAGCCGAACGCTGGGCCGAAGGCCGCTACCTCGCCATGGACCTGCTGGTGGTCGTCGAACGTCGTCACGAGGCCCGCGGTGGCGAAATCGACCGCGCCGCAGCCATCTTCGGCCACCAGTCCCTGCGCCCCGACGCCGACGGCAACATCTGGTGGACCGGCGTCCTCGAAGACTCGGTGAAACACACCGTCGGCGTCTCCAAGGACCTGCGCGAAGGCATTCGCCTGTCCATCGAAATCATCGCCAACGAGGTCGTTCGCCGCCGCCACGACCGCGGCCTGACGATGGACGGCATCGACGGCAACGAACTCGCCAAACACTCCCTGCGCTTCCTGTACCGAATCCTGTTCCTGCTCTATGCCGAAGCATCACCGGAAATGCAGGTATTGCCCACCGGCGCAGCCGAATACGAAGAGGGCTACGGCCTCGACCGCCTCCGCGAACTCACCCTCACCGAACTCGTCTCCCACCACGCCCGCACCGGCACCCACCTGTACGAGTCGCTCAAGCGCCTGTTCGACCTGGTCGATCAGGGCCACAAGCCCGCCGTCCGCGAGAACGTCACCGACGACCCCGCCCCCGGCCTCGAGTTCAACCCTCTGCGCGCAGACCTGTTCTCCCCCAAGGCAACCGCCCTCATCGATGAAGTCGGCCTCGGCAACGAAGCCACCCAACAGGTCCTCGCCCACCTGCTGCTCACCAAGGAATCCAAGAACCGCAAGGGCGCCGACCGCGGCTTCATCAGCTACGCCGAACTCGGCATCAACCAGCTCGGCGCCGTCTACGAGGGCCTGATGTCCTACACCGGCTTCTTCGCCGATGAAGACCTATACGAAGTAGCCAAAGACGGCAATCCCGAAAAGGGCTCCTGGGTAGTCCCGGTCCACCGCACCGACCATCTCTCCGAATCCGACTTCGTCCGCGCCGAAGACCCAACAACCGGCGAACTCAAACCAGTCCTGCACCCCAAGGGCACCTTCGTCTTCCGCCTCGCCGGCCGCGAACGCCAGCAATCAGCGTCCTACTACACCCCCGAAGTCCTGACGAAGTTCGTCGTCTCCCAGGCCCTCGAGGAACTCCTCGACCAAGACGGCCACCGCACCACCCCCGACGAAATCCTGTCCCTGACCATCTGCGAGCCAGCCCTCGGCTCCGGCGCCTTCGCCATCGAGGCCGTCCGCCAACTCGCCGCCGAATACCTCAAGCGCAAGCAGGAGGACCTGGGCGAACTGATCGACGCCGACCAGTACACGGTCGAGTTGCAGAAAGTGAAGGCGCACATCGCGCTTCACCAGGTGTATGGCGTCGACCTCAATGCGACGGCAGTCGAACTGGCCGAAATCTCGCTATGGCTGGACACCATGGTCGCCGGTCTGCAGGCCCCCTGGTTCGGCCTGCACCTGCGCCGGGGCAATTCCCTCATCGGCGTGCGCCGGGCCGTTTACGCCCCGAGCGAGTTGTCCAAAAAGGCCTGGCTCAAATCCGTCCCGAAGGATGCCCCCCTCGGTTCCGAGATCGGCGAGGGCATCCACCACTTCCTACTCCCCGCCGAAGGCTGGGGCGCGATCGTCGACACCGCCGAAGCCAAAACCTACGCCCCCGACCAGCGCGAAGAACTCCGACTGTGGCGCAACGAGATCCGCAAGTCGCCGTCCAAGGACATCACCAAACGCCTCGCCTCGCTGGCCCTGCGTGTGGAGACCCTCTGGGAGTTCACCCTGCGCCGCCTCACCATCGCCGAGTCCGAGATCCGCCGCGACCTGCACCTATGGCGCAGCGAACCGGTCGAGCATGCCTCCGCGGTGACCCGCGAACAGATCGAAGCGGTCCTCAACGACCAAAACGGCTCCTACCAGCGCTTGCGCCGGGTGATGGACGCCTGGTGTGCCCTGTGGTCGTGGCCGGCCACCGGCAATGTCGCGGCACCGGATTGGGACCAGTGGGTCGGCGGCCTCGAGGCCCTACTCGGCACCACCGCCAAAGCGGGCAAGTTCGAGAAGTACGGCCAGACGAGCTTCGCCTCCGACCTGGACTGGAACGAACTCGACATCGCCGAGGACAACGACCGCGTCTTCGCCCAGGCGAAATCCATCGCGTCCGCAGTCGCCGAGTTCCCTTGGCTGACCATCGCTTCCCGGATTGCCCAGGCGCAGGGATTCCACCATTGGGAGCTGGATTTCGCACCAGTCTTCGCGCGCGGGGGTTTCGACCTGCAGGTGGGTAACCCACCGTGGGTGCGGCCCGACTGGGACGAGTCCGGGGTGCTGGCCGAGTTCGATCCGTGGTGGCAGTTGGCGCACAAACCGTCGGAGGCGGAGAAGAAGGCCAAAGCGGCGTGGGCGCTCGCCGTTCCCGCTGTACGGGCGACGCTGCTCGATGAGCGAGCGGATCAAGCTGGCCAGGTCGAGTACCTGGCGTCTGCCATTGACCATCCGATCCTTGCAGGTCTCCGACCAGACCTTTACCGCTGCTTTATGGAGAGGACCTGGCGATCGTCGTCCACGCGGGGCATCACGTCACTGATCCACCCCGAGAGCCATTTCACCGAAGCGAGGGCGCACGGACTTCGGCGAGCCTGCTATCGAAGGCTCAAGCGGCACTGGCAGTTCCGCAACGAATTCAAGCTTTTCACTGAAATCAACAACACCCGTCAGTACGGCGTCCATGTCTACGGTAGCGACTCCGATGTCCGATTTCTCCAAGGCTCGGCGCTGTACCACCCCGACGTCCCCGCCCGCTCCCTCCAGGCCCGCCGGTCGGGCTACGACAGCTCCACCATCGTCCCCGGTGTGAAAGATCCCGACGGAAAGTGGGACGTCAGGCCCCACCCCGAGCGCATAATTGAGATCACCGAATCCGATCTCGCCGGCTGGGCCACCCTCATCGACGAACCCGGCACTCCAGGCGCCGAGGCGCGCATGCTCTACCCAGTGAACCGCGCGAGCGCGGCGGTCCTCGACAAGATCTCCGAATCCCCCCGACTCAGTGACATCGGATTCCAGTGGACATTCGGCTGGAACGAAACGACTGACCGCAAGCTCGGCTTCTTCGAATCCCGCTCCGCCATCCCGGATACCCTGGACAACACCATCCTCCAAGGCCCCCATCTCACCGTCGCCACCCCGATCTACCAGCAGGGCAACCCGACGATGCGCAGCAACGTCGACTACTCCCCCATCGACCTCACCTCGATCCCCGCAGACTTCATCCCGAGAACCAACTACCAGGTGGCCTGCCCCTTCCCGGAATACCAAGCCGCCTACCCGAAGTGGAATAACGAACCAAGCTCCTCCTACTTCCGCCTCGCCTGGCGAGCTATGGCCGACCCCGCCACTGTCCGTACCCTCCACTCCGCGATCCTGCCACCGGGACCAGCCCATGTTTTGGGGCTCTTCTCGCTGACCTTCGAGAACCTACGCGACATCCCTATCGCCGCTGGGTTCACCGCGTCGATCCTGAGTGACTTCGTTGTCAAGCTGACCGGCGTCGCGAACCTCAAGATCGGGATCATCAGCCGCCTTCCCCACGTGGTCGGACACGCCCTCGAGTCCGAACTGCTCCACCGAGCCCTACGCCTCAATTGCCTCACCAGCGCCTATGCCCCGATGTGGTCCGAGCTCTACAACCCCCAGTGGTCGACCGACAGCTGGACCCACGGCATCAACCCCGGCTACCCTCGCGCAACCGCCCTCGCCAGCACCTCCCGGGACTGGACCTGGCACACCCCCCTCCGCACCGACGCCGACCGCCGCCAAGCCCTCATCGAAATCGACGCCATCGTCGCCGTAATGCTCAACATCACCGCCGCAGAACTCCTAACCATCTACCGCACCCAATTCCCCGTCCTCCAAAAGTACGAACGCGAAGCCCTCTACGACGCCAACGGCCGCCAACTCCCCACCAAACTGGCCTCCGAATACCGCAAGAAGGGCTCCCTTCCCTACTCAGACCTGACAGTCGACGGCATCACGTACGTCGAGCCGTTCACCGGCGTAGACCGCGAGCGTGACATGCTCCTCGCCCACGAACACTTCACCCGCCTCGACGCTGCCCAGACCACCTGAACGCGACGACACGACAGACAAACGAGATGATGAATCAACAACCACCACCGGGCAACTTCCCTCATTACGTCAGCCGAATTACTATCCGCCGCGCCCTCCTGCACGGGGTGTGCCGAGGTGGGCAGTAGTCCTGATCTTCGTTGTCGTTGGCTTGATTTGTATTGGATCTCTCTTCGACGCCAACGGGAACTCGAAGACAGCGGCGGCTGGCTCAGCGGTTCATGATGACGGGATAAGATTCGAAGTCATATCGTGGGGGCAAGGCGCTACCGAGACCCGCGATGGTCTTCTTTTCGACGAAGCCCAGGGCGAGTTCGTAATCGTGAAATTCACCGTGACAAACGTCGCGAAAGAGCCGAAATCCTACTCCCTGAGCAGCCAGAGGCTCATCGATGGCGAGGGGAGGGAGTTCGAGCCCATATCATCGGGCCACACAAGCCTGAATCCTGGCTTCTCCGAAGAAGAGTCGATCGCATTCGATGTTCCAAAGGGGACCACACCGAAGCTCGTCATATTCAAGAGCGGATTCTTCAGCTCCGGCGCTCGCGTGAATCTCGACTGAGACCCACTCTAATTAACGTCAAATGTTACGCGGTAGATCGGAAAGATCACGTAGGAGGTCCATACTGATATTGTACCTACCGAAAAGCGCACGTAGCTCACACAGAGATTCACTGGTGGCAGGCCTTCCCACCATGACCTCCAGCGTGCGGTGCCGACATTCCCAATGAAGGACCGACCCTATTCGCTGCAACCAGCCGAAGAACGACTCTTCATCTCCCAGAGAATCGAACTGAAGGTCTGCAATAGTCAGAATTGACATTTCATCGGACAACGCGCCTACGCCGTCGTGCCCTGTCGACGCATCCTGTCGGTCGCCCTGCGCAGGGGCGGGTAGGCACTCCGCTGCGGCTATGGCGCCCAACGCTGCTCGTATTTCCGGCGGAAAACCCGCGACGACCAAGCGACCGAGATTGTGATGTACGGTCGCGACATTTTCCTCACCGACGATCTCGCCGAACCCGATATCATCCCGATGGCGTGTGGCAACCGTCATGATGCCGCCACTCGCGGTTCTATAAATGTCGAAGCTGGCAATGTCATCTGCTTCGATAGAACACTTGACACCAAGGCGCGGAAAGTCAAAAGAACTGAATCCTAGAACTCTCGAATTGGTGATTGCTACCCGGTCTATCATCCGCTGAACCCCCTGAACCGGCACCAAAGCCCAAAGCTGTTCGCCAGGGTACAATTCGAACGCCAGCTGCTCTTCCAATGTACGTGGAAGCTGGAATCGCGGGGCCACGACTCCAGATGAAGATGGCGCAGTCTGAAGTTTTGCTGGATACACGTCCAGCGATACCCCCTCCGCCACGAGCGAGATTTGCCCAGGCCGCCAGCTGTATCGTTTTCGCACTGTCGCGCAATAGTCAGCACCGTCTTTGAGTAGCCGACCAGATGCCAATGCTCGATCCTTCGCCATCAAGAGGTGCGCGCGAGCCTCATCAGAGATCCTGCGTTGCCCGAATACACGCAACACCGCACGAAAGAGTGCTTCTTCTGTGAGACCTACCGGCGCGTTCGATGCAACTGCACACAATGCATTGACAATTTCTTCGGGGCAAATCCATTCCAGCGTTCGACGCGTGCCGGGAGGGCTGGCCCGGAACCCGTACCACGTTTTCGGATCCAGATTTGGCGGCCATACATATAGCCCGCGTCTTAACTCCTGCGGAATGGCAACCAGCACCGGACCCCTTCGCTTGTCCGACGTCCGCTCCCAGCCGAACCTATATACAATTTTATCCATCAGCGGATAGATGCCTAGCGGCCCCTCGACAGCAATTGTCTCCAGAACAGCGTTCTCGATAATCGGCTGTAGTCGGTTATAGCCAGTCAGGTCTAAATCATCTCGGGTGCCTAGCGGTGACTGATCACTTTCCACATACCACATCCCGTCTTCCGGCCACAAATGTCGAGATGTTGCCAGGCTGAGATCCATCAAGAAAGAATACATCTGGCGTGCATACGAGTCTGCTCTATTCGGCATCAGTTCGGTCAAACTGTCCGACCCGCACTGCCGCCAGTCGTAGACGTCCGAGGGGACGGGTCGCGTCCATCCACTCTCGCATCAGCATCCCTTGGTGGTGGTAACGAGCACCGATCCGATCATTCGGGCCGCACCTCTCCTCAAATTCGAAGCTCAGAAGTCGAAGCTCCTCGGCGATCGACTCCTCCCAGACTGCGGCGTTATTCGCCAACGCGCTGGGTATGGCCGTCGACAGCCGCCGCCCGGGCAAGCGCGCGATCATCCATCCAGACCAGGGCGTGCAGTACGAGAACGCAATCATTGTGGCATGAGGTCTAACAACGTGACTCCGTGAAACCGGGGGAAGACCAAGTCGACTCGAAGTCGGAAACAGCGCCGTCGTCGCTGTCGAGCGGGGGAACGAGACAACGCGTGAGCGCCGGACCAGGATCAGACAGCGTTCGAGCAGTTCTGGCAGGCGTAACCGGTTGCACCACATGGAGAGTCCAATGGGCGACTGAATCGCCCAGCTGGTCAGAAATCCTAATCGCCTCGATCTCAACGACTGATCGTCGACCGGAGCCCGGACGACGATCTCCAGATCGCTAATAGCTGACGAAGACTGCGCCTACCGGCGACCGCCGTCAGTCAGTGGAGGGCAAAGCCCACCATTCCCAGGAAGTCGGGACATAGTCGTCCTGCGGCCAGGATGCCCAGGCGGCATCGGACTCGTCCGCCGGATCGCCCCACGCGGCGGTTGAGTCCCTGGGCGCCGAGTCGACAGTGTCATGATCGGCTTGGCCTACGTCATTCATCTGCGCGGCAATGACCCGATCGGCTTCCGGCGAAGTCCGATCCGCGTCGGCAGTGAGTTTCGAATCGAGCGGTCTTCGGTCGGTGCCATCGATGTGCGGTTCGGAGTTCTTCACATGACGACTGGCCGTCGGAAGGAACGCGACCGGGTCGAAGGGGGATACCGAGCTCGTCCTGGTGCCAGTGCGACTTGGTGACCGCGATTGGGGTGCGGTGCGAGATGCCGAGGGCGACGGCGATCGTATGATCCTGGGCGCAATTTCGCGATCTCGGCCGCAGCCTGTGTCCTGCGCCGGTCCGGGCACAGATACCCGACGCGCTGACGGAGTCCTGCTGTCCTCCGCTCCCCCACCGTTCGGTAAAACAGCCGATGCGGAGGAAACCGGTTCGCTGGAGCCTCCATTCGCCGATGGTGGCCGGGCCAACTGATCGACAATCTCTTGACGGTCTTCCCGCAAACGGGGGTCGCTACTCAGCGAAGCAACAGCGTCGCGCACCGATGCCGACGCGTCGACAGTGGCTTGTCGATGTAGTTCAACGATCATCTCGACCAACTGTTGCGGTTCGAGATCCTCTCCGCCAACGCCCAATTCGATACGGTGCAGAGTACCGTTCGCGCCGACCTCCACCCGCACTGTTCCGTCGGCACTGGTCGCCGTACCGCGGGCATCGGTGAGGGCGCGTTGGAGCCTTTCGATCTGCCCCGAGACCGGGTCGATATCCCCCATACAGCTACCTTCTCTAGCTACTCCACCGCTGAGCCTACCGCTTCTGCAACGACGCGTGGCGGGCTGAGATGATCACCACGAGTTGAGTGTTCGTGTTTGTCGGCTGATCCGTCAACTGTTGCGACGGCGTTGAGCAGCCGATAGCGTAGCCGCCGACCGGGGAGCGTGCGAAGGGGGAAATCGTGTCTGATTCAAAGGGTCTGGATCTCGATCCGGTACGAACACGGGAGCTCGCGACAACTCTTGCCAAGGCCGAGTCCGAGGTGACGGCGGTGTTCGCCGGGGAAACCGAGAATACTGCGCTGACGTTTCCCGGCACAAAGATCCCAGATGCGGCGACCACTGCGCTCAGCAAAATCGCACAGGCAGCGCAGTCGTTGGTCATCGAGTACGCGGCATTGTCGACAGCTACCTCGACCGCAGTCACGGAGTTCCAGAGCAAGGACACCCAGAACGCCGGCAATATTGCAGCAGCACAGTCGGCGCTGTCGTGACGACACTTGGCACCACCGAGCAGCAGGCAGTCGCCGAGGCCACCGGGTTGACCGTTGCGCAGGTACTCGCGTGGGACACAGCGACTTTGACCGCGCGGGCCGCTGCCTGGACCACCCAGGCGACGAAGCTGCTCACCTTCGACGACAACCAAGATCGCGCTGTCGATGCGGGACGAGATTTCTGGACCGGAACCGCGGCAGAAGCAATGCGAACCAAGCACGATCAGATCCGCACATCAGCCAGGACCTTCATAGCGGCCCTACAGGACGGCGCGGCGGCGGCCCAGTCGGGTGCGAGCAGCTTGGAGTCGGCCAAATCTGCCGTCGTGAACGCGGTGAAAACCGCAGAGGCAAACGGCTATGAGGTCGCTGACGACGGCACAGTGACGATCTCGGCCAGTACACACCAGACGTTGCTGTCGCAGTTGCCGGACGCGTCGTCGTACTCGACCGCAGCCGGAGCACTCCAGGTGGACGCGGATGCGTCGACAGTCACGGTGAAACAAGCACTGACACAGGCACACTCGGCTGCGGCAGCCGTCGACGAGGCGATCACCACAGCGTTCACGAATCTTCCCGACGCGTCGCCGATCATTGCTACCGGCGCACCGCAGTCGATAAACCGGGACATCTGGGATACCACGTCCGATGAGCAAGGCCGCGCGATCCTGGCGCGATACCTGACCGGCGGCGGGGATTGGTACATCAACAGCGACCCCAAGTGGTCGGAGTACATGATGAACAACCAACTGCTCCGCAACCAGCTCGAAGAACCGGTCACGACAGCAGCAGCGGCAGCAGTGCAAGGGTATTTGCAGAACGGCAACGCATCCCAGGCCGGCACACCACAACGACTCCAAATGGAGATCGAGAATGGTGAGCAGATCATCGGATACCAGTACCTCCATGGCACCAACGACGACGTCGGCGGCTTCACATTCGTTCCGAATTCCACCGTCCGCGACAGAGGCGACGCCACGTATGAAGTGACGATGTTCAACAGCTACACCTGGAACGACACGATCGATGCCAACAAGCAGTACGAGTCCGACCAGGACAAGAACAGAGTTGCAGAAGCGATCAGCCTCGGACAGGCGGATCCGTACGACATTCACATCAATTGGAATGCCAACACGACCCTGATCATGGACGCTTCGGGACGAGTAATCAGCCAGACCGGGTACCCGAAATGAGTAGATTTCGACTGGTCGCCCCCTTGTTGGCGCTCGCCACGGTGAGTGCGACAGCGTGTGCAGGCCCGGATCATTCGCGGGCCAATGGTGTTGAGACGACGACAGAGGCGCCTCTGCACAGCACTTTTGCGCAGCCAGGCAAACCCGCGGTGTCGCCGAGTGGGCGGTTCCAGGCCGAGGTGAACCCGAGCGAGCCACTTTCGATGTTCGTGTCCATCACCGATACTGGAACCGGTCAGATCGTCTTCCGTGACACCGACCAGTACAGCACCAGTCGGCATCACCGTTATGTCGTCGGCTGGATTTCGAGCGAGCCCGAGCAGCTGTGGGTCTATTCAGGAGACGTGGGGACCTCCCGATTCGATCGTCAGGCCGATGGCAACTGGCTCAAGGTCCGTAGTCCACAGCATATTCCGGCCGAGATCGACAGCTGGTAGCACGTGATACCCGGGTGTAGGCGACAAGGTGCCTACGCTGTCGATCAGCGCCACCCACGACGGTTTCGCCGCGAATCTCGGCCAACGCCTCTTGGGCTCGGCGAACCTTTGATCCGAGTTGGTCCTCGCTCCCTGGCACACTCATTGCTCCTCCTTCAGTCCACTGTGTCGATGAGGAGCGTCTGCCCATCAGCTTGTAAGTACACGCTGGACTTCCATCCATTCACGCTGAATGCAGAATTTATTTCAGGGCCGGACACATAACTCACCGATGGCACACTCGATTCAAGCGCGGGCTCGAACGGCTTCGGTTGCGAGGAGGAGAGTTTGAACGTCGATCGCATCTCGTCGGCAATCTCGGGTCGCAACTCTACGACAGCTTGGATCCAGTAGGTAGTCGGGCCAGGCACACGACCCCCCTCGTTGTTCCAAGTGATCCAGCTGACCGATACGGGTTCATCTATCAACGGGAACCGCTTCGTCAGCGGCTCTTGGTCATGACGAACCTCGGCGGAGGGCTCAGATGATTCCGAGGCCGGTGAGCTACAACCCATTGCAGCCAAGAGCATCGCCGCCAGAAGCGGAACGAGTTGTCGTGCAGTCATTTTAGTGGCCTTCCAGATTCGTCGTTGTTCTCGACCGGCGTTCGGGGTCCACTGGAGTCACGGTTGTCTACTCGATCTTCTCGCCCCGGATTACGCTCTGTCACGGATGTTTCCGACACGGTCGCAGCCGACGGAGGTTGACCAAGCTCCCAAGACACGGTCCTCGTCACCTTTCCATTGGTCTCGGAATCGTGAGCCCATCCCACTCCTTCACATCGGGGTGGCACAAGAATCTGGCAACGCAACTCCGGAAAAGCCGGGGAAGACCAAGCCTCCGAGAAAGCAGGGGAACCTCAAGGCCACCGAATTCGGCAAACCGATTTCACTGCGGATCAGTTCCTTGCCTGGACCACGGCTGCCACGACTTCCTGACCAATGGAGTCTTCCGATCCCACGCCCCGGCCTTCGGACACTGCGGCCGCGACCACGAAACCCGCTGTCAGTCAGGGAGATAGCGGATCGGGACCGGGATGGGGATGTCGGCAGCTCGGAGCTCGTCGAGCGTGAAGGTTCGGTCGAGATTCTCACCGTAGAGGCCGCGCAGGAGGACGGCGATCAGGTTGTGGTGTTCTCGCTCCGAGTCCTGGGCCAACCGACTGATCTCGCGGCTGATGGACATGGCCGACTCAGTGATGCCCGCGCTGTCGAACTGCCGGATGATGAGCCCGCCCTCGAGGATCCCGCTCCACGGTGTGGTGATCGAATGGAAGGAGTCTGCTGTCCTGAACAGCATGTAGCGCAGCATATTTCGGCTCTCCATGCCCGGCCGCTCCACTGGAAGGTCCACCTCGAACAACCGCTGCAGTCCTTCGAAATGAGCGCGGCGATCATCCTTGCCGGGGAGGTTCTTGCGGCGTAAGTCGAGGATCGCGTCCAAGTACGATTCGATGAGCTGTCGCTGACCGAAGGCTGCCGGTGGGGGTGGGGCGAAATCGTAGTGGTCGAACGACATTCGGCAGATCCCTTCGAGGCGCACAGGCTCCAATCCGGAGACCCGCGGTGCAGATACGACGAAACCGTAAGACAACGGGAAAACATTGTCAACCTACTAAAGGTTGGTGTACGTTTACCGGCAATGGGCGTTCGAGATCATCCTCCGCAGTCAGCGAGCCGCCGACCGCGATCGAGAAATCCCGAATCCCGTAATCAACTAGCATCCGAACCCGATAGTTCCAGATGAACACAGGTCGACACCCGACCGAACCGCATGCCGGTCACGCACGATGAGGAGCACACACGTGGGGGCGCTGCTTCCGACACTGCAGGCCGAACGGCTCAGGGAAGGGTTGACCGACTACCTGACCACCACCTTCGCGCTGACCGATCCGGACACCCAGGGTGCGCTGACCGACTTCATCGGCGATCCCGCGGACGGACTTTTCAAGGGTCCGTATGTGCGCTTGCGGCTGCCTTTCGCCCCGGCGCGCGGCAACTGGGGCATGCACCTGGACTGGTGGCCGAAGTATTTCGAACCATACGGTCATCAGGCCGCCGCGTTCGAACGGCTGTCGACGAAGTTTCAACGCCGGCCGCTGCCCACTCTGGTCACCACGGGCACCGGATCCGGTAAGACCGAGTCGTTCCTCATTCCCATCCTCGACCACGTGCTGCGGGCCAAGAAGGCAGGCGTGGTCGGGATGAAGGCTTTGATCATCTATCCGATGAATGCCCTGGCCAACGACCAGGAGCAGCGGCTGGCGAAGATGATCACCGAGCATTCGGAGCTGTCCGGCATCACGGCGGGTCTGTACACGGGTGAGCAATCCTCCGGCGGCCGCACGATGGTGTCGGAGTCGGGGCTGATCACCGATCGCCGGCTGATGCACGATTCTCCGCCCGACATCCTGCTCACCAACTACAAGATGCTCGACCACATGCTGCTGCGGCCGGACCGGGCGGCGATGTGGCGGCAGTCGGCGGACTCGCTGCAGTACGTGGTGCTCGACGAGTTCCACACCTATGACGGTGCGCAGGGCACGGATGTGGCGATGCTGCTGCGACGGCTCGGTCTGACCGTCAAATCACACTGGAACGCCGGTTCCCCTGTCACAGAAGCAGATCGGGCGCGGCCCCTCGGGAAGATCACGCCGGTTGCCACCTCCGCGACATTGGGGTCCAAAGGATCGCCGACGTCGATGCTCGACTTCGCGAAAACCGTTTTCGGCGAGACGTTCACACCCGAGACCCTCATCGGCGAAACGCGGCTCGATACCGAGGACTGGCTCGCGCAGCGCCGTCGCGACCTGGATCGCACATTCTCACCAGTCGAGCCGGTGATCGATCAGGCCCTTGCCGAACTCGACCGCACCACAGCACAAACCGTGACGAACAAGCGACTCACGGCGGCGGTACTCGCCACGCTGTTCCGGCACACCTCCGACATCGACGACACCCACGAGCGGATCACCGCGAGCCTGCACAAGCTCGACGAATCCGAGATGCTCGATCTGATCAAACGGCACGGAACCTTCGCGCGGGTCCTGCGTAGTGCGGTCGACGCCATCTCGACCGCGAAATTGGCCGCCACCGTTCTGCCCGCCCAGACCGGCGAACGCGACCTCACCCGTGGCCTCGCGAACCGCGAGCGCTACGTCGGCTATCTCCTCGCCGCGCTCTCGCACGTGCGCGCCGAGGTCGGCCGGTCGGCACTGAATGTCGATGTGCACCTGTGGCTTCGGGAGCTGTCCCGGATCGATCGTGCGGCCGAGGTGACCCCGCAGTTCCGCTGGCCGGACGACGGAAAACTCGACGGAACCACCGTCGACTACTACCCCTCCCTCTACTGCAGGCATTGCGGTCGGTCGGGCTGGGGTGTTCGGCTGGGACCGACCGGCCACACCTTGGATGCCGGTGACGAAGACGTGCGCAGCTACCACGCGACCGGTGGTCCACGGTTCCGAGCGCTGATCTCCGCGCCCGCCGAGGCCGAAATCGACACTCCGGTCGAGGGATTGCGCTGGTTCCGCGTCGACGACCGGGAGATCGTCGACGAACGACCCGATGCCGACAGCGATGAGGTACTCGACGGGCGGGTGCTGCCGGTCTTGTTCCTGAACGGCCCTGAGGCGGACGAGAATTCGCGTAGGGACGTGTGCCCGGCGTGTGGTGCCGACGACGGCATCCGCTTCCTCGGCAGCGCGATCGCCACCCAGTTGTCGGTGGCGCTGTCGAACCTGTTCGGTGACGCGAAACTGGCCGACGGCGAAAAGAAGGCCCTCGTCTTCACCGACAGCGTCCAAGACGCCGCCCACCGTGCCGGATTCGTCCAGGCCAGGTCGCACACCCTCAGCCTCCGGTCGACCCTACGGACTGCCCTGGGCGACAAGGTGAGTGGCGAGCAGATGCTCACCCTCGCCGAGCTCTGCGATTCGGTACTCGACCGGGCAGGTGAAGACGCGCGACGGCGCTATCACCTCCTCGCGCCCGACATCGTCGAGCGTGACGAGTTCGCTCCGTTCTGGGACCCAGACAGCACCGCCCAGGCTCGACGGAAGGCGGCCAGGACTGTTGCCCGGCGCCTGCAATTCGATATCGACCTCGAGTTCGGCCTGCAGTCTCGCCTCGGTCGTACGCTCGAGCTCACCGGCAGTGTGGTGTCGGAGGTGGATCTCGGCTCTCCCCGGCGCGTCGCGCAGCTGGGCGCCGACGCGCTGAAGCGAACAGAACATCAGCTCGCCTTTTCCGAGCCCGACGAGGCCGCGGTGACCCAGTGGGTTCGTGGTGTCGCCGAACGCATGCGCACCCGTGGCGCGATCGCCCACGATTGGTTGACGAAATACGTTCAGCGCGACGCGAACCGACGCTGGGTGTGGGGTGGCCGCCCCAAGGGCCAGGGCATGCCCGCCTTCCCCAAGGGACGCCCCGCACCGGCCTTCCCGGCGCTCGGCGGCCGGACCATCCCTGACGGCTTCGACCCGATCACCGTCTCCGCCTCGTGGTACGCCCGCTGGGCTTCGCGCTGCCTGAACGTCTCGCCCATCGAGGGTGGATCACTGGCACGCGCGCTGTTCGAAGTGTTCGCCGAAGAACGCGTGGTGATCACCGAGAACACCGAGAAGTCGCTGACTGCTTATCTTTTGACGCACGACTCGGTCCTGGTGGGTATCCCCGACCCGGCCGGGCTCACCGGGATGCGGTACCTGCTCGTCTGCGATGTCTGCCAGACGCCCACGCCGGGCAGCGCGGCCGTCGTCGACCAGCTCGACGGTGCTCCCTGCCTGTTGACCCGATGCCCGGGCAGGCTGGCACGGGCCGCCAAACACAACAACTTCTACCGCGACCTCTACGACAACTCGGAGATGAAGCGGGTGGTCGCGCGTGAACACACCTCCTTGCTTCCCACCGCGACACGGCTCGAGTACGAGAACAAATTCAAGGCCACGGCCAGCGATCCCACCGCACCGAACGTGCTGGTCGCGACGCCGACTTTGGAGATGGGTATCGACATCGGCGACCTGTCGACGGTGATGCTGGGCTCCATGCCGCGAACGGTGTCGTCGTATCTCCAGCGAGTCGGCCGCGCAGGACGCCTCACGGGTAACTCACTCGCGCTCGCCTTCGTCCGCGGACGCGGCGAGCACCTGCCGAAACTCGGTGACCCGACGTCGGTGATCCAAGGGGAGGTGCGTCCCCCGGCAACCTTCCTCACCGCGGAGGAAATCCTGCAGCGCCAGTACATCGCGCACATCATCGACCGGCTCGCGCGGCGTGCGGGAGCCGAAGATCCCGGCAACGCGACCAACGTGCTGTCGAGTTTCGACTCCGGTACCTGGATGGGCACCCTCATCGAGACCGCTGACGACGACGCCGACCTGTTGGTCGACGAATTCCTCGGGCAGTTCGGCGATCTGCTCCGGACGGAAACCGCAGCGAACCTCCGCGACTGGGCGACCCCGCCAGGGCTCGGCGAGCACAGCGGCCTCGGAGCATTGCTGCGCGACGCCGTGCATCGCTGGAATCGAGATGTGAACGAGTTGCGGCACCGGCGAACGGCAGTGGACGCGGCCATTCCCGACTTCGAACAGCGTGCCAACTCCCCGGCCGCCACCGACGACGACAAGCGTGATTTGCGCACGGCCCGAGGCACGTTGCGTCTGTTGTCGAAGTCGATCAGCGCGCTGACAACCGAACATTGGGTCGGGGTTCTCGAACGGTACGGCGTGCTGCCCAACTACACGCTGCTCGACGACGCGGTGCTGCTGGATGTCGGCATCACCTGGATCGATCCCGACACCAATCAATACGCCGAGGACACAGCGAGTTACCAGCGCGGCTCTCGGGTCGCACTCACCGAGCTGGCTCCTGGCGCGACCTTCTACGCGCAGGGGCTGGCCGTGGAAATCGACGCGATCGATCTCGGCGCGGGCGAATCCGCGATCCAGATCTGGCGGCTGTGCCCGTCCTGCGGCTGGGCAGGCATCACCCACACCGCAGACCCGACACCCCCACCGAATCAGTGCCCTCGATGCCACACCAGCGCAATCGCGGACGTGAGCCAACAGCTTCAAGTGGTAGAGATGGCCAAGGTGTCCGCCGAGGTGCGACGCGACGAGGCGGCGATCAACGACATCCGTGACGAACGGCGCAAGGAATCGTTCACGGTCTTGGCCGCAGCCGACATCGACCCCGACAACGTCACCAAACGGTGGTTCGTCGCCGAGCAGGACTTCGGCGCGGAGTACTTGCGGCGCATGGACATTCGCTGGCTGAACATGGGCAGGCGAAACTCGCAGGGCGGCAAGCGAACCATTGCGGGCAACACGACCACAGGTTCGCTGTTCCGCGTGTGTTCCGGGTGCGGGCAGCTCGACAAGGTAGCGGGCAGGAACGAGCCACATGAGCACCGCAGCTGGTGCCGGTACCGCAAAGCCGATGACGAGAAGCACGTTCGCGAGATCGCGCTGGCTCGGACACTACGCACCCAGGCTGTGCTGCTGCACCTGCCGAGCTGGCTCGAATACGACTCGTTCGCCCATCCGAGCCTCAGCGCTGCGATCCTGCTCGGCCTGCGACAGGTGATCGGTGGCTCCCCGGAACATCTCGATGTCGCCGCGATCACCGACGCCCTCCACAACCCGAACCAGCGGGCCCTGCTCATCCACGACACCGTGCCCGGTGGCACCGGCTATCTGGCCGACTTCGCCAACCCACGTCAAGTGTGGGAGGTACTTGCGGCGGCACGCACAGTGGTCAAGAACTGCGACTGCACCGACCGGCTCGCCTGCCACAAATGCCTGCTGCCGTTCGCACCGCCACGGGAACTCGACAAGGTTTCCCGGATCACGGCAGCCAAGGTGCTCGATGATCTGCTCGCATGCCGCGACGGCGAGCCGGACGCGAAAAGCTGGCTGGACTCGGTCACCGAAGAAACCCCGGTACCGAAAGGCAGCGCCGAGTCGCCGTTGGAACGCGAGTTCTACCGCGCGTTCACCGAGCGGCTCACCACCATGGGCGCCACGGTCACCGAAAAACCGGGCACCTACGGCCCGACCGCAACGATCAAACTGCCCGGCACCAAGATCCGGACCTGGCAGCTCGAGCCACAAGTGCTGATGGGCAACAGCCAACCCGACTTCCAACTGCGCACCAGCGATCCCGATATCCCGCTCATCGCCGTGTTCGCCGACGGTCGCCGCTACCACGCGACACCCGAGCACAACCGGGTGGCCGACGACGCCCACAAACGTGAGATCCTGCGCTCCGGCGGCGTGGTGGTCTGGTCGTTCTCCCACGATGATCTCGAGCGCTTTCGAGCCGCGCGGACGGAAAAGCCGACCTGGTTCACCGAAAAGCTGGAAGGCCCGACCCGCAAACACGGCAACTTGAAGCCGAAACTGTTCAAGTTGCTGCATGCCGACCCGATCACCCAGCTGATCGAGTACATGCTCGAGCCTGAACGCGAGCCATGGGAAGCAGTGGGGCGATGGCTTCCGCTGATGTTCCTCCGCAACGGCCGCCACCAGGGCGACGCCGACGCCATCGCGAGCTGGGCGCTCGACCTCATCGACGGGACCGCTTCGACTCCGGCGGACGGCGAGTACAACTGCTGGTCCTACAGCGACGGCCCGTTGACCATCACCGCCGCCACGAACAAGGGCATGAAGACGCTGGACGCGGTGCTCGCGCTCGATGACCGGGACGAGAAGCTCGAACTCGACGGCGGTCGCGCGTGGAAGGAGTGGTTGCGCTTGTCCAACTGGTTCGGACTTGCCGACCACGTGATCACCACCCGAACCCTGCTCCAGGCGAACTCCACTGTGCCGGAGCGGGGACCGGACGCAGGCAGCGCCGAGCTCACGCCCGACTGGCAGGTGCTCTACGACGACACCGTTTCCGATGCCGAACGCGAACTCGTCCTCGCTCTGGCCGCGGCAGGCGTCCCGGTGCCGGTGCTCGGTGTGGAGACCGACCGTGGTGACGTGATCGACATGGGCTGGCCCGACGTCCGTCTCGGAGTTCTCCTCGCGGAGCCCGAGGCGGCCAATACGATGACCGAACAAGGCTGGACGATCTGCCCAGCCGATCCGGCGGAACTCGTCCGAGCACTGCAAACGAACGGGGTGATGTGATGGCGCACGTCATCATGACCAAGACCAGCGGGTCCGCGGACGAGCTCGAAGGTGCGATCAAACGGCGCGCGCACGATTTCCTCTACAGCGTGCAGGACGACGAACCTGCCGCGTCCACACTCATCGAGGAAGTTCCCGGAGCCACGGATGAGCGCGTGCGGCTCGGACGAATCGGCCTGGGGCACAGTGCGATTCTGTTCTACGTCGCGCCCGCGGGTGGGGAGGGATCCTACGTCTACATGGGTGCGTGGCCGGACGTTACCGCCGCCGAGCTCGCACCCCGGGCGGGACTGAAGGTGAACCCGGTCAACGGCGTCCTCGAGCTCATCATCGCCGACACCGCAGAACCTGCGCCGACCCAGCAGCCGAAACCGGCCGTGAAGCCCGGGTATCTCGCCGACCTCGGCTTCACCACCACCCAGCTCACCGACGACCTCGGCTTGGACGCGAAACTCGCCGAACGAGTGCTTGCGGCTTCCGACGACCATTTGATCAACGAGATCGCCGCGCAGATCGATGGGTGGCAGGGGGACGCGGTCCTCGAATTGGCCTGTGGCACAAGCATCGACGAGATTCGCGCCAAACTCCGACTCACGGAGAATCCGGTCGACCCGACCCTCGGCGAGGACGAGCAGATCCTGCAGGCGCTCGAGCACCCGGCGTCGAAGATCCGGTTCGCCTACATCGGTGACAACACCGAGGAACTGCGTCGCGTGATCGAGGGTGGCAGTTTCGCCGCATGGCGCACCTTCCTGCATCCCGAACAGCGTGCGTACGCGGAAAAGCGGTACAACGGCGCATTCCGGCTGTCGGGCGGTGCGGGAACCGGCAAGACCGTGGTGGCGTTGCACCGCGCGCGCAATCTCTGGCGGCGCAACCCGAATGCCCGCGTCGTCCTCACCACCTTCAACCGGACGCTCGCGCGCCAGCTACAGGCCGATCTCGAGGCACTGGATCCGGGCGTGCGGATCGCGAGCAAGCCCGGCGAGGCCGGCATCTACATCGATGGTGTCGACAAGCTGGCCAGCGATGTACTGGCACGGGCAGGCGATCTCGCCCCGATCTCCGCGACGGTTCTCGGGAGCGCGACGACGCTGCCGCCTCGTCGCACCGATACCGGCAAGGTCTGGCGCGAGATCACCAGAACTGTTGAGACAGATCTGGATTCACGCCTGGTAACGCCCGGTTTCCTGGAGAGCGAGTACACCGCGGTGGTGCTCGCCAACAAAGTGACCACCGTCGCCGAGTACGCGAAGGTCGCGCGCGCCGGGCGTGGTGTACGGCTCAACCGTGCGCAGCGCATCGCCGTCTGGAAACTGATGGAGGCGTTCCGCCGCCGCAGCCGGATGGATGGAACCGTCAGCTTTCCCGAAGTGCTCGCGTTGGCGGCCGAATACCTGCGGCAGCGCAGCGCCGCAGGTGAATTCATCGCCGACCACGTCATCATCGACGAAGCCCAAGACCTGCACGCCACCCACTGGGCGATGCTGCGCGCTCTTGTCGCGGAGGGGCCGGACGACCTTTTCATCGCCGAGGACTCCCATCAGCGGATCTTCGGGCAACCGGTGGTGCTCGGTCGGCTCGGGGTGAAAATTGTCGGCCGCTCACGGCGGCTCACGTTGAATTACCGTACGACGGCACAGAATTTGCGGTTCGCCATCGACATCCTCTCCGGCGGCGAGTACCACGACCTCGAAGAGGCCGAGGAGTCCACGCACGGATATCGCAGTGCTCGAACCGGGCCCGAACCGATGCTGCTGGCCTGTGATTCGCTGGCAGCTGAGCTCGAGCAGGTCGCCGGGCGGGTTCGGCAGTGGCTCGACGGGGGCGAGGAGCCCTCGAACATCGCTGTGCTCACCCGGGGAAAGAACGACCGGAGCCAGTTCGTGCGCGCCCTCGGGGAACGCGGCATCGAAGCCCGGGTGCTCGACGACAACCCCGCCGGACCTGGGCATGTGCAGGTGCTGACCATGCACCGGTCCAAGGGTATGGAGTTCGCCAAGGTGATCCTGGCCGGAGTCGACGACGCGCACGTGCCCGCGAAATCTGTGCTGAACGAAGCACCGGAAGAGGAACGGGGCGAGGCCGAGCTACGGGAGCGGTCCCTGCTGTATGTGGCGGCTAGCCGCGCGCGCGACCAGCTGGTGGTGACATGGAACGGGCGCCGTTCGGAACTGCTGGCGAACACCTGAATCGTCGAATACCACCTGCACACCCGGAGCAACAGATGAATCCCCCAGCGACACCTCGCCAGCCCTACTCACTGTGGACGACCAGTCGTGGCTGGGCCGCGCAGGACGTCGTCGGCACCCAGTCGTATCTGCCGAACTTCCTCGGAATGCTCGGCGACGACTTCGATCCGCGCGGAACCGAAACCCGCCGCACGGTCGAGCTCGTACCGGAACCGGACAACCCGTACGACCGCAACGCTGTCGCGGTTCGCTTCGCGAACCAGACGATCGGCTACCTCCCGCGCGAGGACGCCATCCGCTACCACCGCCCGTTGCTCGAGTTGATGAACCGCGGGTACATCCCTGTCGCGCAGGGCCGGATATGGGCACGTGAGTACTCCGAGTGGGACGATCACGGGCGCGAGCAACGACGGCTCAGCACCGATGTCCATCTCTACGTGGCGAGCCCGGAAACGATGTTTCCGCTCAACGACCCACCGGTCGTGCCGTACACAATGCTGCCCGAGGGCAGCGCGGTACAGGTACTCAGGACCGGCGAGCACACCGATGTCCTGACCCGCTTCCACACCGATGGTGGCGAACGGCCTGTCATCGTCAGCCTGGTCGCCGTGGATCAGGCGAGCGCGCGTTCGACGAAACGGGTGGTCGAGGTGCGCATCGACAGTGACCGTGTCGGGCAGCTCTCCCCTGCCATGAGCGAGAAGTACCTCCCCGCGATCGACCATTTCGGCGCACGCGGATGGGTCACCGCCGCCCGGGCGATGCTCACTGCGTCGGCTGTTTCGGCCACGCTGTCCTTGCGCGCGCAAAAGGCTCATGAACTCTCCGGCGATGCGCTCACCGGGCCACCAGCCGTCGTGCCGCCACGTGGAGTGTCAGGGCCGGTTGCTCCGAGCACGCGGTCGGCTTCGGCGGTCGAAGTGCAGTCCGGTGTCACCGGCAACGGCAGCAAGATCACCGTGCGTGAGTCGGGCGCCGAATCGCTGATCACCGTCACCATCGAATTCGCCAGGCCCCTCACCGCCTGGCAATCCAAAGTCGCGCAAAAGGTTCAGGCGACTGCTCAGCAGCTACTCGCGCGCGAGCAGCTCACCGCTCCGCCGGTCACCTTGACCAACCAGACGTTCGCAGCATCGGCGCCGCTGGCCATCGGGCAGGAATTCGTCGACGCGCTCATCGGCATCGACGACTCCGATTTCGGCGCGGCTCAGGAGTTCAACCAGCTGACCGAAGGGGCGCTGTAATGGCCAATGTTGTGCTGGCTCAGAACACGAAGTCGATGCCGAAGCTCGACGGATCGATCAAAGCCAAGGTCTACGACTACTTCAAGAAGGTCTGCGCGGACGACACCGCACCCGGCCTGCACATCGAGCCGTTGAAGGGCGCGGTCGACCCGCGGGTACGCACCGGACGGGTCGACCTCAACTACCGCGCCATCATGTTCCGCATCGACGACCGGTTCGGTGAGGCGACCTACATCTACCTCGGCACGTGGAAACACGACGTGGCGAACAAGCTCGCCGAGAAGTCCACACTGCGGGTGAATCCGATCAACGGCGTTCTCGAGGGGATCGTCGGTCAGCTCGACGGTAACGCCGACCGTAAGAAGCGGACTGTGATCCCCGACCCGGGCGGGGTGCTGGCGGCAGCGCTCGCGGCCGAACCAACGGCGGGATACCTCGCCAACGCCGGCTACACCCTCACCGAACTCACCGACCGCCTCGGCCTGGATGCCGAACTCGCCGCCCAGGTGCTTGCCGCCCCGGATCAGGACACGGTCTTCGCGGTCGCGCAGACCACCGACGTAGCCTGGCAGCAGAACGCCGTGCTCGAATTGGCCGTCGGCCGGGCGATCGACGACATCCGCGACGCACTCGGTTTCACCGAGCAGCCGGTAGACCACTCCCTCGACGAGAACGAGCAGATCCTCGCAGCCCTGGAGCATCCCGCGACCAAGATGCAGTTCACCCTCGTCGACGACAACGACGAGCTGCGTCGTGTCATCGAAGAGGGCGATTTCAAAGCCTGGCGCACCTTCTTGCATCCCAATCAGCGCCGGTTCGTCGAGAAAGATCACCGCGGGGCGTTCCGGCTCTCGGGCGGAGCCGGTACCGGGAAAACGGTGGTCGCCCTGCACCGTGCGCGGCATCTCGCCACCCGGAATCCCGGCGCCCGGATCGTTGTCACCACCTTCAACAAGACGCTGGCCAAGGCGATGCAGGACGACCTTCTCACGCTCGATCCCGACATCACCATCGCGGCGAAGCCGGGCGATCCGGGCGTCTATGTAGCCGGTATCGACAGTCTTGCGTCAGCGATACTCAGCCGTCGCAAAGACCTCGATGCGGCGTTCGACGCGGTGTTCGGTCCTGGCACGCCGACTCGGATCGGAGTGCGCACCAATCCGGATGTCGGCTGGTCCGATGTCGTCGCGGGCAGCACATTGGATCCTCGGCTGCTGCATGCGGGCTTCCTGTCGGCCGAATACACCAGCGTGGTGCTCGGCAATCGGGTTACCACACTCGAGGAATACCTCAAAGTTCCCCGAGCCGGTCGCGGTGTGCGGTTGACCAGACAGCAGCGCGCCTCGGTGTGGAAGCTCGTCGAACAGTTCAGAAAACAGGGGCGGGCCGGCGGGCGCATCAGCTTCCCCGAAATCCTCGCGGTCGCCGCCGCCTACTTGCAGTGGCACGCACAGACGACCGGTGAAACATTGGCCGACCACGTCATCGTCGACGAAGCGCAGGACCTTCATGCGACACATTGGGCGTTGCTGCGCGCACTGGTCGCCGAGGGACCCAACGACCTGTTCATCGCTGAGGATTCTCATCAGCGCATCTACGGGCAGCCGGTGGTGCTGAACCGGCTCGGCATCAATATCCGCGGTGGTCGGTCGAGCAAGCTCACGCTCAATTATCGAACCACCGCGCAGAACCTGCATTTCGCGGTGAGCATTCTCGCCGGTGCCGACTATCGCGACCTGGAGGAAGGGCAGGAGTCGACCGCTGGATACACCAGTGCTCGGCTCGGTCCGAACCCAGAGCTGATCGAATGCCGGTCGCTGATGGAGGAGTTGCAGACGATTGCCGATCGGATCAAGGGCTGGCTCGCCGACGACGTGCCGCCGTCGAGCATCGCGGTGCTCACCCGTGGCGTGAGCGAACGGAACCTGATAGTGCGTGCGCTGGTCGAGCGCGGTGTCGATGCCACCGTGCTCGATGCCGAGCCCGCCGGGGGCGAGCACGTGCAGGTACTCACGATGCACCGTTCCAAGGGCATGGAGTTTCGTTGCGTCGTGCTCGCGGGGGTCGATCGTGAGCATGTGCCGTCGCAGGCGCAGCTGCGGGGAATTCCCGAGGAGGAACAGGCCGAGGCGCAGCAGCGCGAACGTTCGCTGTTGTATGTGGCGGCCAGTCGTGCGCGCGACGAGCTGATTGTCACCTGGAGCGGGCAGCAGTCGGAACTGCTCAATCGCTAGAGCGTCCGGGGCAGCGTAAACCGCTGCCCCGGCGGCATCTACACGCCGGCCAAGATCGCAGCCAGCTCGTCGACGTCGGCCTCATCCACCCGCACGACCCGGAAGCCGTCGGCCGCCAAGCCGGAATCGCGATCGTCGTCCACGCCTTCGACGACCACGACCTTCTCCGCCGGCCAGGCGATGTCGACCATCCAGTAGGCCCGTCCGGCCTCGATCCCGACCTCGGGCTTGGGAACACCGGCCTGTTGCAGCTCCGCGAGCAGGTCCCGGACGGCCTGGGAGGAATACAGCGGGTCGTCGTCCCAGGATTCCGGTGCCTTGTCGACTGTCAGGTCGGTGACTTCGGTTACCAGTCCGAGCTGCTGGAACACCTCCAGCGCGCCCGCTCTGGTCAGCTGATCATGGAACCGGGCATTGCGATAGGACCGCAGACAGCCGTAGCACGAGGTCTCCACACCGCAGTCGCAGCTGGCGACTCGTCGCGCGGCGACCCGCAACACCCGATCCAGTTCCGCGGCAATCTGTTTCGATGCCCCGGCACCGGCGGGCACGGTGTCGAACAAGACGATGCTGCGGCGGTGGTCGGCACTCCAGGACAGCGTTCCGTCGATGTCGTCGCGGCTGATCTCCAGTGCCTCCGAGGCACCCTCGAGCAGGGCGTACAGCACCGACAGCCACTTGTCTTCCGACTCGGTGTAGTGGAAATCCGCGAAGGTGAATTCCGCGACGTCGGTTTCGTAGCGATGGGCCAGGTTGACCTGGTCGAGCGGTCCGCCGCACGGACTGCCGGTCGCCGGGCGCTCATGCGTCGTGCTCGGCGCGCGACCGAACCTGATCGGCTCGGCCCATCCGCACCAGGCGCACAGCCGGAATCCGTTACCCGCGCCTTCACCGATGACAGCGAGTTTGGCGCGTGTGCCCGATCGTGCCCACACCCGCATATCGTCTTTCGACGGCCAGGCTTCCGGCTCCGAGCCCTCCCCGACCGTCTCCACAAAACTGGCGCCCGACCAGGCCCGTTGCGGCGCTTCGGCTTTCACATCCTCGGGCTTGCGATCGGCGACAAAGCCGAACTCCGGCAGGACGCAGGTTTTTGCCGCATCGAACTCCGCACCGCAGTTCGGACAGGTCGAGAACGGGTCGAGCACATGACCGGACTCGAAGTGGTTGCACTCCTTGCACACCCGGTACTGCAGTGTTTCCAGCTCACGCTTGGGCAGTTTGTGCAGACCGCGCGAGGTCCACAACTTGCCACCCGCGACCACCTGGTTGCCCGGTGCGTAGTCGTAGATCGCTTGTCCCAGGTCTCGCGCGAGTTCCAGCTTGGCGCCAACGGTGCCTTCGCAGTGTGTGGTGCGCAGTTCCACGGTGTCGACGGGAAACCCGTACTTGGGCAGCACGTTCTTGTTGGCGAGATAACCGAGCAACTGGCGGCTGCGGACAGTGTGCAGGGTCTTCTGCAGCCGACTGCCGAGCGCCAGGTTCTTCGCGTCGATCGCCTGTTGGATCAGTTCCTCGAAAGTCGCGATGTCGGTGCGGATGTCGTTTTCCGCATCGGCGAGCTGGGCACACAGAAGCTCGACCCACGCGTCGGTTTCCACTCCGATCTCGCGCTGCACGTACGGAGGCAATGCGGCCCGCAGCGAGCTTCGCACCGCACCGGGGACAGGGGTCAGGAAATAGCGCACTCGAGCGGCTGCCGACTCGGTCTCGTCTTTCTCCGGCGTGAAGAAGTCCCCGGCCGTGACCCACTCGCGGCCTTCCTTGTCATAGCAGTCCCGGAAGTAGGCGGCCAGCGCGATGGAATGGGCGTGCCTGCGGCCGATTCGGTCGTTGTCGATGGGAATCCAGGGAATCCGCATCTTCCCGGCGATCATCGATTCCGGTTTCTGGAACTTCGCCAGATCGTGCGAACTGCGCTTGGCGTAGGTCACCACGAGCGCCGCCGATGCGGCCCGGCGCCCGGCGCGGCCGGCTCGCTGCACGTAGTTCGCCGTTTTCGGCGGCATATTGCGCAGCATCACCGATTGCAGATCACCCACGTCGACACCGAGCTCGAACGTCGTGGAACACGACAGCACGTTCACCTCGCCGGAGATGAACCGTCGTTGGATGTCCGCGGCCGCGGTGGCCTCCCACTGCGCAGTGTGCTCGCGCGACGACAGCGGAACCATGGCCAGTGACCGGTACGCGGTTCGATAGTGATTGATGTCTACGTCGCGGTCCGGAATCCGGTGGGGCACGAGCCGACCGTCACAATTGCCCTGCGGGCACAGGCCGCGCACATTGTGGACGGTGATGCGACGACACGCGCCGCACTGGAACCATTCGCAGTCGCCACCGCGACGGATACGCAGTTGCTCCTGGTCCAGCTGATACAGCACACCGGCGACGCGGTCGCTCTCCTCGAGGAAATATTTGTTCTGCAGCAGGAAGTTCCAGCACGCGTCGAGCACCTTCTCGGCCGGTTCCGGTCTGCCCAGCTCGGCGAGAACCTTGCGCAGGAGCAGGATTCGATTGTTGGCCGTGCCCGGTCTTCCGCCGGGAAGCCAGCTGATGATCCGACGGCCCCGATCCGAATCCCTGGAACGGATGCGGATGCGGCTGGCGCGCGGCTCGAAGATCGGGAGCGTGATGTCGACTTCGGGGAGCAGACTCATCGCGCCCTGCAACCGGATCGTCTTCACGAGCTCGTTCAGCAACGCCCACACTTCGTCATCACTTAGTCCTAGAATGCGGAATCCCTTCGGAATCGGCGTATCTCGGGAACGGAACAACGAAACGGCCATCAATCCGAGGCCTTCCAGCGATTGACGCTGGTCCATCGCCATCAGTTCCGCCATCACCCAGGGGTTGACCGCACGCATGGTCGTGGCGCGAGTGGCGCGTTCCCCGAAATGCTGCGCGTGTACCGCGATCGCTTTCGCATCAGCGGCCAAGTCTTCGGGTGACAGGGGCTCACCGGCATTCTTCGGCTGCCCCAGTGCCTCGGCGAGATAGCGTCGTTCCAGCATCCGGCCGTAGGTCTGCTCGAGATAGGGAGCGGCGAAGGCCGCCGCCTGCCGGGAGTCGGAGAACATCAACAGCTTCCGCCCGCCGCCTACGAAGTCGGCCGTACCGTCCGCGGCCGCCGGTAGGTGCTGGTAGAGCGCGGTCGTGATGACTGCCGGCGCGGCGTTCGTGTCGGTCCGCAGCCGCCGGATGACCTGCCGTGATCGTGCGCCGCACTCGGTGCACTTGCTCATCACCCGCGCGGCGGCACGGTGCTCACGGACCCGTAGAACCCGGCCGCCGGGGCACTTCGGCGAGCAACCGCCTCGTGCACCACAACCGGTGCACAGCGTGCCGAGGCCGGTGCTGGTGGCGCTGCTCTGCTGCTCGTCGAGGGTTTCGTCGTCCTCGTCGATGAGGTCGCCGATGTCGCTGTCGGTGACCACCAGCCAGCTCACCTTGCGTTCCCCCTTGGCCGGGCGGAAATACTCGCGGCCGTCGACCAGCTCCCGCTGACCGGCGAGGTGCACAGCGCCGCACCGCTGACAGGTGCCGAACTCGAAGACCGCGCGTCCGGTGTTCGGATCTACTTCGTGGCGGCCGAGCAGAACGGTCGGGCCGTTGTCGTCGTAGCTGACGTAGGCGCCCTCTGTCGCCCGGACGAACAGGTGGTATCGCGCCGACAGCACCGGATTCCTCGTGTCGTCGGTGACCTTGGATCCCAGCGTGACAAGGGCTTCGAGTTTCCGCGGGGCGTGGTCGTCGCCCGGCCACAGTTTCGCGGCGAGCTCACGCACGCTCTGCGGCCCGGCGGCCGCGTAACTCTTGAGATCGGCGATTCGGCGTTCGCTGTGCAACGCGTCCGCGATGTCACCGGAGGGCGACTTCGTACCGATCCAGGTCAGATCGGTGTCCGGCGCGGCCAGGGTCAGCAGCTTGTCGTCTTCGATCGTCCAGGTCGCCGGTGGACGGCTCGGCGTCCGGGTGGCGGTCACCAGGTCCTGGCGGCTCGGATCGTCGGCGACGAACTCGAAGGGGACATCGAACAATTTCTGCGCGAACGCCGTCGCCTCGACACCCTGGGCTTCGGGTGTGGTTCCGGACAACGACGCCGAGGTGGCGATGCACTGCAGCGAGCGCGCTCCGGCGACCCGGTCCCGGAGCCGGCGCAGCAGCAGCGCGACTTCGCTTCCCTGGGCCCCGTCGTAGACGTGGGCTTCGTCGAGGGCGATGAATCGCCAAGTGTCCCGGTGCTTTCCGTCGAAGAGCTCCAAGTCACGCGGGCGCAGCAGCAGATATTCCAGCATCGCGTAATTGGTGAGCAGGATGTGTGGCGGGCTCGCCCACATCTCCTCCCGGCTGAGCAACTCGTTCGGCAGGCGCTCGGCGGCGGGGAACATCGCGTGGTAGCCGTCTTCGGCATCGGCGCGGCGCCGTTTCGTTTCGCCCGTGTAGCGCCCGAATGTGATCTCGGGTGTGGCCGCGAGTAGTTCGCGTAAGCGCTCGAGCTGGTCATTGGCCAGCGCGTTCATCGGATACAGCAGCAGAGCGCGTACACCTGGCCCCAGGGTGCCCGCGGACTTCTCGGCGATGAGGGAGTTCAGGATCGGAAGCAGGAAGCTCTCCGTCTTACCCGATCCGGTGCCGGTGCTCACGACCAGATTGCGACCGCTCACGACCTTGCGAACGGCGGTCTCCTGGTGCAAGTACAGCGGCCGGTCCAGGTCCACGGTTGTGCCGAACTCTGTGAAGCCGGGGTGCAAGACGCCCTCGGAGATCAGGGATCGCAAAGACGCACCCGGTGCGTACGGTGGCGTGAGCTCCAGCATCGGCCCCTTCGTGAGCAGCGAGGTCTCGTCCACCGCCTGGTCGAACGCGCTCGCCAACGCCGGATCACGCGGCGCCAGCAACGTTTTCAGATAGCGTTTGTAGCCTGCTTCGATGTCGGCGCTGGCGGCAAGGGGATCCAGCCTGTCGGTCACCGATGGTCTCCGATCTTGTTGATGACATCGTGGTGCAAAACGTAGGACGCGAGCGCATCGGCGATCAGCAGGTCGGCAGCGACCAGTCCTGGACATAATTCGGCCAGCCTGGCCCAGCACTGCCGCATGGGCGCGGTGAACACCGGATGCGACATCAGCGAGCGAGCCCGCAACCGGGCGACGACAGCGAACAGCAGCGACTGCATCGACATCAGCATCCAGGGGAATTCGCTGGTGTCTACCCCTGTCAGCGCATCACTGCGTGCTTTGACCACGTCGTATACCCACGGCGAGGCCCGTCGCAAGGGGGTCGTCAACGCAGCCGAGTGGGTGGTCATGGCATGCGAGGCCGGATCGGACTGCCAGTCGAGCCGCCGGGCGAACGCCTCGAACATCGCAGCCCTTCGGGTATCCGGATCAAGCAACGCCCCGGGCACGATCTCACACGCGTCCCTGAGCGCGGCAATCTGCTCCGGCGCCATGCGATGCATCCCGATGGTGTTTCGCTCGAAGTAGCCGGTGTAGACCTCCCGCAATTTCCCCGACAGCAGCTCGACCAGGGCTGGACCGCCGTGCGTGGCCAGGTCGGCGCGAAGTGCTTCGGCACTCTCCTCAGCCGACTGCAACACGACATTCGGAAGGTCGGCGATATCGATCAGACAGCCGAGCCACGGATTGGCGTGCTTACCCAGGCGGAAGTACGAACTGAAATCCTTGTCCACCAGTCCGGTACGGATCAGCAGTGCTGGAAGCTGGGCCTGCGGAAGGGCGCTGCGTTCCAACGCCTCAAGTGAGCTTCGAGGATCGGCCCCGAGAACTCGCAGCAGTCCACCGCGAACCAGCGGGCTGAGCGAGCTGTCGGAGTAACAGTTCGCGTAAGCGGACCACACCTCGGCGAGCGCACTGCCCGAGACGGGCGGATCCCCCGCCCCGGCCAGGAATTTCGCCAGCTCTGTGCGTGCCGGGTCCGAATCCCGCAGCCAGCCGTGCTGCGGAACGTGGTACGCCGTATCATCAGGGCGGCTCGGGGCGGTGATCACCGCCCATGGATCATCGACGAAAACCTGCACGGTCAGCGGTCCAGCATCGACGAATTCGGCGGGCAGGCGCGCCTTTCCCTCGACGATCTCGACCTGCGTCGGTGGCCGCCACGGCGCGGTCTCCGGCCAGACGAACGCGGCGAGGTCGTCGCTGTCGGTGCCCTCGAACACCAGCACGCCGCCGTCCAACCGGATTCCTGAGCACAGCAGGCGCGGCTGCACACGGGCCACGGTGACCTGAGTGGTCCGACCGTCCGCGGTATCTATCCTGGCCAGCAGTGTCGCGGTGCGCAGCGAGCGCGCGGTGTCGGCAAAGGTCCGGCTCGACACCTGGAAGAGATTGTCGCGATTGACCTGTGGCTCCTCGGTCTGCCGAATCCGGCCCACCGAATCCGACAGTGCGATGTCGACTTCGACATCGCCGGGGACCCGAACCGCCACGATCAGGTGCTCGGTGAGATCGTCGACGGTCAGCACCGGCGCGACCGTGCGCCAGCGGGCGGCGGCGCCGATGTCGTCTACCCGGAACTCGATATGTGGCGGACGAAGGACCAGGCGTTCGACCGTCTGCCCTGCTGATACCCGAAACTCCGAATCACGCTGCGCACTGGGAAACTCGACGTACGCACGGTCGAGGGCCAACGGCGGCGCGATCTCGAGCGCGGTCGCCGCCGGGGACAATCCGTCCGGGGTCGGTATGCGGAAGATGCTGTCGTGCTCGACCGAGAGGCCTTCCACCATGAACATGCTGTGTCGAATGTCTTGCCCCAGTGGCCCACTGATGACGATGTCGAACATGCCGAGCAGGCCCGGCGCGAGACCGTCGAACGGGTCGAGCTCGGTGAGTTCGGTATCCGATTCCCATTCGTCGTCGGCCAGCCAGTCGGTGGTCCCCGACCGGCGCACCCGCACGCGCCAGGCAACCGGCTCGGCACCTGTGACGGGCAGCGTTACGGCGGGCCGTTCGCTGTACACCGGCAAGCCCGATCTGGTGAAGACCCCTTCGACCGGGTCGGCTGGATCGAGTCGGGCGGCACCGACCCGGCGAACCTGCTGCACCGGGCCGAGAAGGTGATCCCGACGCAACCGCACCGAGTCGATCGCCGCGAGGTCGTAGACCCGTGCTCGCCAGTCGCGCCAGCCCGCGGGGACAGCTTCGGCCGTGAACGACACCGGCGCCCCACTGTGCCCGTCGACCAGCGACGCGGTCGCCGGATGGACACCGATCACCTCGCCACGCGGCAGGGCGAGATGCCGGGAGATCGGTTTGCCGTTGTGATCGAACAGCAAGAGCGGATTGTCCTTGTCCACCAAGGAAATCCGATGATGCGCCTCGGAGGCGTCATGGCGCAGGACCACCTCGCGCACTCGATGTGGGACCCGAACCCGAGTCGGCGGGTGCACCTCGCCTTCACTCAGGCCCCAACCTCGTTCGGCGTACACCTCGGTGCTGTCGCCGTCGAAAGAAACCAACCACGGAAATTCGGAGCCCCGGTCCGGAAACGGAACCTCGACGACGACTTGGTCATCGGATCGCGAATAGGCGATCACCGGTCGGCGTGATCGACCGACCCGACCGGGCTCGGCAGTGCTCGACCCGAACGGCCGCTCCTCGAACCGGTCGATCAACGCTTCGAGCATGACACTCGGCAGCCCGGTGGTCGAGGTATCGAGATCGAGGTCGTTGGCGACCTCCGGATGCTCGCGGGCGTATTCGGCGAACTCGATGATCCGGTCGACGATGTCGACAGCGGCCTCACCACCGAACTGCAGGAAGTTGCGGACGGGAACATCGAGGTGGTTCATCCGGTACTCGAGACCGGGCTGGGTGAGCCACTCGAACACGGCAGCACCACTCGGTTCACGTCCGAGCGAAATGTGCTGCTCGATAACGTCGACCAGGTCGTTGAGGCAGTGCACCGGGACTCCGGCATGCACCGCCATGGTCTGCACGTACTGCTGGTTACTGATCTCCGGGAATTCGCGCAGCTTGAACTTGCGCAGTAGCGAGGTGAGCTTGGTCCGCAGCAGGTTCTCGAACTCCTGCTCGCGCTCCATCGCCAGTTCCGCCCAGAAACTCTCCCAGTATTTCCCCTGCTCATAGGCCAGACCCGCATGCCCGATCAGGGTGGTCAGGGTGAGCGCGGGAAACCGATCGATCAACCGGGCAAGACCGTGGGTGCGTCGGTGATCCCGGATGAGCTGGCCGAACAGGTCGCGGGTCCGGACGATTTCGTCGTGGTCCAAGTTGAGCTCGACGAACAGCGACACCCGGTCCAACTGCCCGGCGCGAGCAAATTCTTCGTCGCCGGCCTGGACCCACACGAACGACTCGGCCATTCGTGCCACACCCCCTCCACACCGCGCCTGTTACCCATTTCGGGCGCCTGGCAAACCTCCATCAACCGATTCTCATCATCTCACCGATCGGAAGTTTCCGGGCGCAGACCGAAGCTGCTGATTTCGAGCCGCTACCCTCGTCAGCGGAGGCCCCGTTCGGGCCTGGCGAGGAGGGTGTGAGGGTGCTGCGCCCGTGGCAACAGGCTGCCTACGACGAGTGGAACCGTAAGGGCCGCAGAGGCATCGTCGAGGCCGTGGCGGGTACGGGCAAGACCGTGCTCGGTGTGCGAGCCGCGGCGGAAGCGGTCGAGGCGGGCAGCCCGGTCGTTGCCGTAGTCCCCGACGACGCCGCCCGTGAACGCTGGCTCGCAACGATGGAAGAGACGATGCCGTCGTGTCGGATCGGCAGCCTCGCTATGCCGAGCCGAACCTGGCACGTAGCGGTGCTCACCGCCAACACAGTGGCGCGCCTGCGCACCGCCGACCTCGATCACCACAGGGCCCTGCTGATCGTCGATGACCTGCATCGATACGGCGCGGGTTTTTGGCCGACGGCATTGACGGAGCGCTTCCCACACCGGCTCGGCTTCACCGATCCCCTCCCGCCCGGGGATCGCACCGTCGACTCGGTGCTTCTCCCCTACTTCGGCTCCGTGATCGCCGGCTGTGATTACCCGCGTGCCCGCGCGGACGGCCATCTCGCGCCGGTCATGGTCGTGCAGGTCGGTGTCGAGCTGACGCCCAAAGAACGTGCCCGCCTCAATCAGGCACAATCACTGGTCGAGCGCGAGATCGACACATTGACCGGCAGCTACGGCGCACCGGATCGCTCCGAGGAATTCCACGTTTTCGTCGAACAGCTCCGGCAAGGCCGTGGCTCCGGGGCCCACCATGCCAACCGCTATGTGCAAGCGCTCGGCGACCGGGCGGCATTGCTGGCGGAATGCCGGGCGAAGATGGACCTCGTCCGCTCGCTGCCGATCGACGTACTCCGCGAGACCCAGACCGTGGTTTTCGCCGGCCGAGCGGTGGCGGCGGGGACAGTGGCACAGTTTCTGAGTTCCGCCGGAGTTGCCGCCGCTATCTCGGGCCCCGCGCTGCGGCCCGAGCAGCGATCGGCGCTGTCGGCCGGCCTGCGTGAACGGTCGGTGCGGGTGCTCGTCGAACAACGCGTGCCCGACGAAACGGTGCTCGTGCCGCACGCCGAACTCGGGTTGTTCCTCGCCCGCAGCCACGACCGCACCGAGATGATCCGGCGGCTGGGTCGCGTCGTGACTTCTGCCCATGCTGGCCGGCCCCACGTCATCGTCATCGCCTACGTGGTCGGATCCATCGAAGATCCGGCCGCCGGCGTCGATGGTTCCTTCCTGTCGGTTGCCCATCGACTGGCAGACAACACTGTGCGCACGGATGTCGCCGGATTGACGCAGTTCCTGACCGAATGGGCCGGTCAGGCAGCTGCCGTCGCGGCAGAAGACCATGCGGTCGGAGCGGCCGCGCCATCCGGGGTTCATCTGGTGGCGCACGACGACGCAGACAGCGAAGGTGCCGACACGCACGATCCCGACGACGATGACTCTGTCGAGGACATGGCCGAGGCGGTGCCCGAGTACAACGACCTGCTTGACCAGTTGACCAAACTCGAATTCGTTGCCACCGGAGACGAAGTGGGCGACCTGATCGGGGTCACCGATCCTCGTGAGCTGCTCGACGAAGTCCAAGCCGCGGCCGACGCCGGGCTGCTGACCTACCGCTCACTCGGCGAACCCACTGAGGACCTGCTGCTCGTGTCGGCAGCCGTGGGCGGCACGAGGGCGACACGTGAGCAGGCCGCAGCGGCGATCGCACAATGGGCGGCCGAATCCGATGATCCGGTGGGCGAATTGCGGTCAGTGATGTCGCAGGTTGGTGCGCTCACCGTGCCGCCGCACCGGCTCATCCAGATCGCCGCGTTCCTCCGCGGGCGAACACCCTCGGGCCTGCTCTGATCTCGCCTCATCCGGCGGGCGCCGTACGCGCGCTCGAAAGCATCAGGGCGAACATCGAGATGGCCCGATCGGTCAACTGTGCCTGACCCAGCTCGCTCGCGGCTGTCTGCATCAGTCCACGCCGGTCGCCCCAACCGGTCGTCTCAGCAGCATCGGCCAGGATTCGGGCGAGTTCGCGCGGCGGCACCTCCTCGATGGAACGGGCTCCCAGCGTCCGCCGTCGCACCTCCGGTTGGCTCGGTGATCGGTAGGTGAACCATTGCGGCTGAGGTAGTTCCAGAAAGTCGTCCACGATCAGCTCGCCACGCTCGACAGCCACCGACAGTGCACGGTCCAACGCTGCCCTGCCACCTCGCTCGTCGTCGTCCGCCACGTTGCGAAAGAACACCGAACGCAGACGACCGGCGGTCACGGGGCCCTCCACCTCGACAACGCGCAGCAGATCACTCACGACCGTCTCGATCGGCGACGCGGCAGACAGCGGTGACACCAATCCATTGAACACCGAATATTCTTGCTCACCAGCTTCTTCCGTGACAACAGAGGGTGCGGGGGCAGCGTTCGGAGGCTCGATCGGGACGTCGCTGTCGACGTTCTCCTCGACTGGACAGACCTGCTCGTTTTCGCCAGCCCCCGTATCGGGTTCCGGTTTGCGCCAATCGAAGTCGGCCAGCGGATCCACGACAGGCTGCTGTATCACCGGCTCAGCGGTTCCGACACTCGTCGCCGACGCGATCGGTGCCGCATCGGCTCGCACCAGGTCCTCGGCCGACACCGGCGTCAGGCCGACCTCGTCGAGCAGTTGCCACAGTGGCCCGAGGCTCGACTCCGGATCGGACACGAAGCGCGACTGCCGAATTCGGAAGAACGGCCAGCCACACCGTTGCAGATCACGCTGCCACGCCATCGACCGCTGGTATTCGATCGGCCCTGCCCACCTGTCGCCGTCACACTGCACAGCGACCCGGATATGGCCTCCGACAATCACCATGTCGAGCGCGTGTCCGCCGACGTCGTACTGTGCGACCACCCGGTAGCCGCGACCGACGATCCGGTTGAAAACGCATTGCTCGAACAACGAACGGAAAGGTGCCACCGGCCTGTTCTCGGGGACTGGCTCCGAAACCCCGGTGGTGATCTCCGGCGGCGCGGTCTCGATCGTTCGGCAGTAGTCGAGCAGTTGGTAGCGCAGGTCGGCCGGATTCTTCAGTTGCTCGGCGGTGACCGAGTGGAACAACCACAGCTGATCGGCCGCACGCGACACCGCGACGTTGTACCGCTGGGTCGCCGATTCGTCGGCTCGGGCCACCAGCCTGGTCTCCGGTCCGGCCGACTTCACCATCGACAGGAACATCACATCCCGTTCGGCGCCCTGGAAGTCGGCCGCGTCGCCACAGCGCAGCCGACGCCGGTCGATCTCCTCCGGAGACACCTTGACCAGCATCTTCTTCCAGATGACTTCCGCCTGCGCGGTGCCGAGCAGGGAGATCACCCCGAAGGTCTTCCCGTCGTATCGCGAATCGGCCAAGCACTCCAGGATGCGGGCGACGATCCGATCGGCTTCGATCTCGTTCACATTGCCCGGCGTGCTGACGCCGTCGGGGACGTATTCGGTTCGGATCGGCGGTAACCGATCGACACCGTACAACCGCACGGGCACCAAACGCACGTCGTCTTTTTCGTAGGCGATCTTGTTCGAGAAGCCGATGATCTCGGGCACACAGCGGCGGTGTTCGAGCAGGGTGAGCCGCGACGGGAAGCGCATCGCGGCCTCGTCGAACAGGCTCCGCTTGGGGTCGGTCCACGTGGCCCGGTGCAGGTTGTCGGCCAGAAACTGCTCGCCGAGCCCATTCACGGTGTCGATCTTCACGCCCACACCGGACGGCGAAACCTGACGATTGTCGCCGATCACCACGATCCGTGGCGCGAGGTACTGCAGAAACACCGCCTCCACACCCGCCTGTGAGGCCTCGTCGACAACGACGACGTCGAACATGTCTTGTTCGATGTCGAGCTGCTCGACCACCCGGTAGATCGGCATGATCCATACCGGTACCGCGGAGCGGCAACGAGCCAGGGTCTCCCGGATCTCGGCACGACGGCGATCCGCGTGCGCGCCGGTGCCCTTGCCGAGGCGCCGGACCAGCTGGGCGTACTGACGCAGATCCACCCTGGTGTTCGCGGTGAGCCGCTCGGGTCCGACCGCGTAGTCCCAGGCCTTGGTCACCGCGAGCTCGGATGCCTCGTTGCGCAAGGACGCCTCGATGTCGTCGAGCCGACCGAACAGCTCGTTGACGGCGTCGTCTTCGTGCGCCGCGAGCCATCGGCCCAAACCTGACCATTCCCAGGCGTTTTCGAGCTCTACGAGGCGGTTGTCCCACGCGGGATCGGATGCCGTTGCCGCGATCGCGTCCCGCAGGCGCGGCAACGATGCCATTCGTGCCCCGAGCTCGTGCCGATGAACGAACCTGCGCCGCACCGTGTTCAGATCACCGAGGCGCTGATAGGCGCGACGGTAGGCTTCGACATCGCCGCGTTCTATCGCGGCATGCAGCTCTTGCAGATTCGCCGTCGCGTGCGGCTGGAATCGCACAGCATTCAGCTTGACCGACACCGTATCGAAAAGATGTTGTACTGCTCGTCTTTCGTCGATCGCGGTGACGGCCTCGAACGACGCGAAGATCGGCTTGCGCGCGTTCGCGTCGGCCCAGTCCGGTTCAGGGAGGCCGAAGGTGCGCAGTTGCCTACCTGCCTCGGCCAGCTCGGCGCCACAGCTCAGCAACCGCCTCAGCTGTTCGGCATGTTCGCGATGCCACGTCAGCCGGATCGTCGGACTCCCGGTGACAGGCATGGCCGGAGTTCCCACCCACACCTCGTCGAGCTGCCCGAGCAGTCGGTCGATCTCCTCGAAACGCAGGAATACATCGAGTTGCTCGGCCGTGGTCGGGATCCGCCCGTCGACCCGGACGTGCTCGAACAACGGCGCCGCGTCCTTGAGCACCCGGCTCTTACCGAACGCGAAACCGGCCTTCGGCATTCCGTCCGCACCGACCTTGAGCGGACCAGCCGTCTCGATATGCGCGCGAACAGCTTCGGCGAGCGACACCAGGGCAGCGGTATCGCCACCGTTCACGCGCACTTGCGATATTCCGACCTGTGCGACCAACTGCTGCGCCGGCTGGGTGAGACCGGCCAGGCGCATCGCCCGGTCGTGCCACAGGGCGGCGCGCCCAAGACTGATGTCGGCCAAGGCTTCTCGAACCCAGGCGTCTCGACTCGCCGCGAGGTCACCCAACTCCTGGTCCAGCCGCCGTACCATCGCCAGCAATTCCGCACGCGTCGGCGGATTCAACGCGGCAATGCGCTCTGTCCACTGTGGCGCACCCTGTTCCGAGCAGGACCTGACGCGCGCCTCGGCCTGCAGCAGTCGTTCGGACCACAGCGCAATCTGATCGACCGGCGGGACATCATGAGTGGTAATCAGGTCCGGTGCCCGCGCTTCGGGGTCATCGAGCGCGGAATCCAGGAGCAACGACCGCCACTGCGCGACGTCCGCCGCCGACACCGGCAGCGCGGTGCCGGGTTCGACTGGATCCAGAGCGCTGATCCAGTCGAAACGCGAGGCTTCGTCGCGATGGCGCGTCACCAGTTCGGTGAGCGTCCCCCGATATCTACCGCACTGGTGCTGCACAACCTCGACTTCGCGTAGCCGCAGCAGTTGTTTCCGGATATCCGCCCGCTCAGCGCGCAGGTCGGCAACGCGGGCCTGCGCGGCTTTCACCGTTGTCTGGGCACGATGCGGGTTGTGGCGGTCGGCTTCCTGCGCGATGCGCTCCATGGCACGTTTCAGGTCGTCGAAATTGTCGCGTGACGCACCGGCCACCGAGACGCACAGCCCACGCATCTCTTCGCGCAACTTGCCGCGAACTTCTTCCAGCGCACGATCGGTGTGGGCAGTGACAAGCACGCGTTTGCCCTGAGCGAGCAGGTGGGTGATCAGCGCGGCGGCGGTGTGCGTCTTGCCCGTGCCGGGCGGTCCCTGCACGATCGTGTGCGCATGCGAATCGACGTGCTCGAGGATCTGGAGCTGCACGCTGTTCAACGGCAGCGGCAAGAAGCAATCGTCCCCGTCACGAACGATCGCGCCGCTCTCCTCGGACCTGACCATGGTCGGCGCATAGGCGGGGTCGACCAGATTTCGAATCCCGCTCGGCACCTCCCGCTGGTCCTGGACCCGGTCGGAAATCGAGTCCAGAACCCTGGTCAGGCCCCGCTTGCCGCGCGACCGCATGATCAGCGCGGGGGCATAGAAGCCGACCGGCTCGTCAGTGGCCGTGGCGGGCACGTCCTCGTCTCGGTAGCTCGACGAAGGACCGAGGCTGTG
Organism: Nocardia caishijiensis NBRC 108228; assembly: GCF_001612825.1. GTDB lineage: Bacteria > Actinomycetota > Actinomycetes > Mycobacteriales > Mycobacteriaceae > Nocardia > Nocardia caishijiensis. The sequence continues at coordinate 253,661 of NZ_BDBE01000038.1, forward strand.
TAGCAGGCGGCGCATCAGTCCGGCGATCGTCGCTCGATCGAACGGTTCGAGTCCTTCGTCGACGAGCTCACGTTCGGCTGTTCGGAGCAGACCCGGATCAGCGATCTCGGACGGATCCAGGAAATCGGCGAGTTCCACCGCGGCCCGGCCGCCATCACGGTCCACCTGTACCGTCAACCGCCCCGAATCGGTGTCGAAATCCAGCTTGACCGGCAAGGTCAGCACATGGCGGCGGGCAGTTCCCCATCCTGGCCTGCGCCAGACCAGGCAGCCGAGCGCGAGCACCGCTTCCTTGGATTCCGCCGAGGCATTCACGTCCGAGTACATCTGGTAGACGGCGCGGTACAGGCGCAGCGCGGCTTCCTCGATGCGCGCCCCAGCCGCCCATTCCCGCCATCGAGCAAGCCAGGCGTCGAACTCCTCCACAACGTTCGGATGGTCGCTCAACAGCAACGTCCGAGTACCTGTACCGTCCAGTCGACGCTGAAGCAAGGACGGCTCGTCATCGGGGTCGTCCAATCGGCCAGGTGCCAACCAAGCCCGGACTGCTACCTCAGGTGCGTCGACAGCCGGAGTTCGACGCACCTTGTCCAGCAAGAGAAATGGGGCGTCGGCGTTGTTCGGCGTGAACCGGACAGAGGGATGGCCCGGTACTGCACCGAGCCACTCGATCACGCCGAGGTCGGCAGCATCTTGGACCCTCGTCACCCCCACGCCCTGCACCCGAGCGAGGAACCTGAACAACCGCGCCGCGCGATCTACGAGATCCGCATCGTCCACCACGCCCCGCACCGCCACTCCTCGCCCTGACCATCAGCCCTTGAAACGCTATCGTCTGGAAGGTCCTCGGCGCTACAAATCGACAGGCTGAGCCGGTGGCGATTCGGCAGGTCATGGGCGATCCGAAGGTCGGGAGCACCCCGATCGCTGGTACGAGATCGGCCAAGAACTCGTCCTCGTAGATGCGAGCGGCGCGAGAGTGCACGCATTCACGCTGTTCTTCGACTGGAGCAACGGTGGAGCGCAGGTGCGCGCGATCTCCGAGAATCCGCCCCCGGGATGCCGGTGGTACGCCGAAGGATCAGACCTGCACTGCTTGCGGATGGGCGAGGCCAGGTTCGACGCGATCGCCGACATCGCCGGCGAACTTCGCCGAAATGGGCTCGCAGTCGACTTCGGCCACGAGAAAGATGAGTGGGACAACGATCCGGACCGGATCGCGCATCTGTTGTGGGCTCGGTGGGCATTATCGGCCGCGATCGACGCAACCACCGAGGCCGAGGCAAGCACCTATCGCACTGGCATGTGGGTCGATCACGATGGCCTTCACTACGAAGACGGTGGTTGCACCTGGTGGGCCATGCTGCGGGTCGGCGAGGGGCGGTTCGTGCTCTATGGAGAGGACGAATCGAGCGGGGTGAAGTGGCACAAGCCGCAGATCGACATGCTGGCGGGTGGGCCCGACTGGCTTCCGTTCGATGAATTGCGCGAGCGGGCCGCCGGGTACGAGTTGGGTTGCGTCTACTGGTTCGAGGATGGTGCCTGGGCCCGTGAACGACACTGACAGCCGCACTGGTTCATCAACGAGCCGCAGTCGAATCAGAATCGACGGACAGTGTCGAACAGCATCCGAGATTCAGCCCTCCCAGGTGGCTGGACAGCCTGCGACGTCACTAGGCTGGGCGGCATGACAGAGTCCGTTCAGGTGAAGATCTGTGGCATCAGGTCAGCAGGCGATCTGCGCCGGGCTCTACGCGCCGAGCCTGATGCCGTGGGCTTCATCTGCGGGGTTACCGCCTTCAGCGAGGACGAGGTCAGCGCGGAGGAGGCTGTGGAGCTGTCCGCGCTAGTGGCCGAGCTCGCGGTGCCGGTGAAGCGCGTGCTGGTGACTCATCTCGAGGACGCCGATGACATCCTCGCACTCGCCGACCGCATAGGCGTAGACGCGATTCAGGTTCACGGTTTGGTGAGCACGGACAATCTGCGAAAGGTGTATGCGCGCACCGACGGACGCCGCGAGATCATTCGGGCGGTGCATGTTCTCGATGAAGGCGCGTTTGCCGATGTGGAGGCAGTCGCGGATTACTGCGACGTGATCCTGCTCGATTCGCGGACACCGGACCGCCTCGGCGGCACAGGACAAACCCATGATTGGCGCATCAGCAACAAAATCGTCGAGTCGCAAAAGGATCGGGGCAAGCGGGTAGTCCTGGCCGGTGGGCTCGATCCGGACAATGTTCGTGCGGCGATCGACGCGGTCAAACCTTTCGGTGTCGACGTCAACTCCGGAGTCGACGACGCCGAAGGCGACAAATCCGAGGCTGCCTGCGTCGCGTTCGTCGAGGCCGCTAGGGAAGCTGCCTCGACTTATCGTCCAGCACAACAGCACTGAGGACGAGCACGCCGCCGACCACCGCGTCGAGAGTGATCGGTGTATTGGTGAATATCGCGCTCACCACTGCGGCGAAGACCGCTTCGTTGAGGCCGATGATGCTGGCTTTCGTCGCGTCGAGTCCGCGCAGCCCCCGCCAATACAGCACAAATCCCGGGGCTAGCAGCAGCGCGCCGACGAGGACGAGCGAACCTGCTGTGCGTGGGTCGGGTGGATCAGTGAATATCAGTGCGGCACCGAGGAACCCGGCTACGACCAGTTGCCAACCCGCTGATGCGATCGTCGGCCGTTGCGCCGATTCGCGGGCGATCAGGCTGACGAGCATCGCGACGCACACGGCACTGCCGACCGCCAACACGCAACCCAAGAGCGCTCTGTCCATCCGGATTTCAGCTGAACTACTCGGCACTGCAACCGCCACCGCAGCACCGACCAAGAGAAACTCGAGCGCTACCAGCGGCGTGAGCAGGCGTCTCCCCCGCACGATCTCGGTGGCGAGTAAAAGCAACGGCGCAATCAGATGCAGCGCAACGACAACGGGCAGCGGGCCACATTTCAGAGCGGCGACGAAGAGCATGAGGTTGGCCGCTTCGAGTGCGCCGAGCCGCAGGTAGAGAGTCGGCGATTCCATCAAGATTCGCAGCGGACCTTGACGACGAACTCCCGCGATGAGCAGCAACGTCGCGCCACCGCCTGCGGCAACCAATGCCGAGGAGGTCAGGGCACCTTCAACGGCTGCCAACGCGGCGCTCGAGGCACCCCACACCAGCGTCGCCGTGAGCATTATCCACGGCGACGCTCGGGTGTAGGAGGACCGGGCTACGGTCAAATCGCATAGGTCACGATGGGCAGCACCACAGCAGTGAACCCGCCGAAGACGGCCGCCGCAACCACCCGCGTCGACGACGCGGGAAAACGGCTGGTGAGCCAGGTGAGCGTGCCGAACGCGATCACCGTCGTCCCCCAGATCACGAGCGCTCTCGCTGCCAGTTTTACCGGCCAGTCCGGGTTTTCGTACCTTGCATTCAGCTCCGCACCATGGGCCACAATGGTCAGTCCTGCTGTCATGGCCAAGAGGAAGACCGCGAAGCCGGCAAAGCTGTTCATGATCAACCGCTGCCGTCCCCATTTCGCCAGCACCTGCCCGTCGCTGTGATGCGCGCCGTCCGCTCGGCAGATCAGGTCGAAAATCTTTCCGGGATTGGCTGTTTCGCCGACAGCGGCCCGGGCGTGCACCATCGCCTCGAATGCCGAGGTCGTCGAGTAGGCGGTGACGAAACCCTCGCTCGACGTCCTGAACCCACCACGGCTCGGGAGCCGCACCGACATCTCCTGCAATTCGAACAGCGAAGTCAGTGCGGCACGAACCGCCGGATGAAAGATCAACGTGCCGTCCGCGCCGAGCAGGGCACCTACCGCCGAGTGCAGGCCGAGATGACGCCATGTATGTGCGATGTCGCCGCGCAGAAAGTATTCGTCCCCATTGCAATTCACGCCGTCGGCCAGGGTGTCGAGGATCCGTTCGATCGCCAGTTCCGATGCTCGCCTCGCCCGTTTGCCGCCGACCGACGCGAATTCCGAGCGGGCCAGGACGGACACGATGTGCGCAGCGGTATACAGCGGTTCGGCGCGGACGTCATCGGACAGCATCGTCAACGCGAGAAACGTGACACCGCGCAGCGTGACCCTGGCGACCTCTTCGTTCGCCGCCGCATAGGGCGCGAGGGCGTGCATCGCGGCGGACGTCGCGGTGAGCGACACCGGACCGATCGACCCCGACATCCGGTATCCGCCCGACTCCGCGTCCTGTTCCTCGATGAGCCGCCGAATACATTCGGCCACATCGGGATCTGTGTCCGGCACTCCGAGACAATGCATCGCCCGCAACTGCCACGCGATGTCGATCGGCCCGGTGAATTCTCCCGCGCCTGCCGTGGGCGGCACGATGCGTTGCCTGCGCACCAGGTGCAGCACTTCGTCGGCCCGCGGCACCGGGATCCCCGCCGCAGCCAACGCACACACCACTTCGGCCGTGTTCTGCGGATTCGGTGGCACGTCGTGAATCCAGCCCCACCCGGCCCCACCTGCCCCATCGGAGAATTGGTAACGCTCGAACCATGCGACCGCCAGTCTCATCCGTTCATCGAGATTGGACATGTCTTCCCCTTACCAATCTGCACCGAAGCCGCTTCGCCCCAGGCCCTTTCACTTATACAGACGCAAAACAGACCGCTTCCGGATCAGACGAAGCTCCTGACACGATGATCCGATGGATGGCGGTCGAGTACTTCCGATGATCGTGTGGGACCAATGCTCGCTTCGCTCGACGGGCTCTCGGTCGGCGATGCACTGGGGGCCCAGTTCTTCATCATGGGCAGGTCACTTCCGGACCTTCGGTCGGGTAGGCGGCCACACGCTCCGTGGGACTGGACCGACGACACCGAGACAGCGTGCGTGCTGATCGCCGAACTGCGACGTCACCAGCACGTCGACCGGGATCGACTGGCCTCGGAGTTCGCGCGCCGGTTCTCCCCGGAACGCGACTACGGGCACGCGACGGCCACGACGCTTCGTCGGATCCGCAACGGAGCGCCCTGGCGCGAGACATCCGCAGCCACCTTCGAAGGTCGTGGTTCCTACGGCAACGGCGCGGCTATGCGGGTCGCGCCCCTCGGCGCCTACTACTGGGACGATCCGCAACGAGTTGTTGCGAGCAGCACGGTCCGCCCAGGTGACGCACATGCACCCCGACGGCGTGGTCGGGGCGGTCGCCGTGGCCGTCGCGGCCGGGCAGGCCGCTTATGCCCGCCGCATCCACTCTCAGCCCACCCCCACAGGATTCCTCACCGCCGTCCTGGAACGTCTCGAACCGGGCGAGACGACGCATGGCACCTACCGGGCGCGTGAGCTGCTCGGCGCCACTGTTGCCGAAGCCGCACACGAACTGGGCAACGGATCGCGAGTGATGGCACAGGACACCGTGCCCTTCGCCTTGTGTTCCGCCGCAACATATTTGGACGACTACCCGGCTGCTGTCGCCGCGTGCATCGAAGCGGACGGCGACGTCGACACCACCTGCGCGATCACCGGAGGGATCGTCGCCGCGTATACCCGGAACCGGCACGGCGAACGGAGTACCCCAGGCTTGGCTCGCCGCCCGCGAATCGCTGCCGTCCTGGCTCACCTCGATCAGGGTTTGACGAGCGGGCCGATCAGCGCGGTGGGGTCGACGGTTGAGGGCAGGTCGCTGACCTGGGCGTCGCCGACTTCGATCACCCGCCATACCCCGTCGACGCGACGAGCGACGTCGGTGGTGATGAAGCGGCAACCGAGGCGGGAGACCGCCGGCGCTATTGCGGTCAGGTCCGGTTCGACGTGGGCTGTCGGGTTGTCGGGATGTGGGCCGATGAGGATGGGTTCGCCGTCGAGCCACCAGACTCGGGCCTCCGATGCGGGGGTGTCTGCCGTATCGGTGAAGTCTTCGAATTGCCGCAGCACGAGACCACCTGCCAAGAACTCGCCCTGTAGTTCGACGAAATTTTCGACCACCCGTCTCAGGTTGGCGGTATCGCGCAGATCGGGGATGTAGCAGGCGGTGTCCCACTCGTGTTTTCGGGATTTCACGTAGTCCTTGACGATACCCGGACCGTCACCGAGTGGCGTGACCAACTGTGCGAGCGCCGATTCATCGGGGATCTCGCCAGGCCCTGACGGCGACCACACAGTTCGCGGCGTCAATTCCTCGAACGAGGGATACCAGCCAGGCAACTCGTGAGCTGAGGCGTACTGGTCCGGCGCGACCGCCAGGCTGCAGCCGCGCGACGAAAGCGCTTGGGCCAGCTCGCGATATCGCTGCGACGGAATCATCCAGCCCCGATACCACAGCTCTCCGCTGTCGCGCGCCACGCGGCTGACGGCCGCGGCGGTGTGCCCGGCCAGCAGCGCATCATGGTCCAGCAGCGCGACGATCGCACCGATGGCTTGTGCGATGGCCGCTTGTTCGGCGAAATGGTCGTCGACCTTTCGCGGGCTCAGTGGGTCACAGCAGAACAGCAGCGTGGTGGGCACTCTCGCCACATTATTCCGTCAGATATAGGCGCGCTGGACCTCGGCCGGGCCGGATTCTTCCGCCGCAGGACGGACGCTGAACGGGCACTGCCAGTCGAGGGGCTTGGGGCGGCCGGAGTAGCGGCGGGCCTCGGAAAGCGTTTCGTACTCCATCAGGTTCGGGTTGATGTCGCCTTGGAGCATGATGTCCTGTTTGCGGATCTTGTCGGCGAGGCGGTCCCACATGCCGTCGGCTTTGATGCGGGCGAACTGGTCGTGGGAGTTGAAGGCGAGCATGGGGAAGGGTGGGCGGCGGCCGAGGCGGCGGTGGGTTTCGTGGAGGCCGATCACGAAGAACTTGTGGCCGGCGACGCTGTATTTGAATTCTTCGGACTGAGGGTCGGAGGAACAACCTTCCGCCCAGGCGAAGCGGTCCGCGTCGGCCTCGTGGAGGAGCTGTAGGTGCCGCCACAGGAGCTCTTCGAAGCGGAGCTCGTCCACACCGCGAGGCTGCTCGAAGGTGGCGATGAAGCTCGTGAACTTGCGTGAGCTCCAGTCGGCGGCGCCGACGAACTCCGCCAGATCAGCGGCCATCAGCCGAGCTGCTTCGGCACCGCCGAGCACGTCGTAGTGGCAATGGGTGATTCCGCCCTGACGCCAGGCGGAGCGACCCGCCAGACAGGCGAATCGGTCGCCGAGCAGGAAATTCGCCAGCTCAGCTCGAGCGTCCGTCGTCAACCCCTGTGTTCCTTTCCGTGCGTACGCGCGTGATCCTGTCAGGTGACCAGCGCGGTGCGCGAATCGGGGGAATTATCACCGATGCCGGTTTCCCCGCTCGAAGGCCGGATCCATGAAATGTTCATGTTCGAAATCACACCCGGCCGCTCGGTGCCGTGAGCTCGGCGCGTTGTTCGCTCAGGTCAGGTCGCGGCTCAGCCAGAAGGTCGTGCAGCCCTCACCGGTCACTGTTCCGGTGAGGATTGTGGTGCTGTCCGTGCGGTCGGCTACCAGGTCGACCATCCGGTAGGAACCCGGTCTGTCGATCCACGACGTTTGGCGGAAGACGAAACGGGTCGGCTCGATGTGCCACTGCATGGCGAAGCGGCCGTTCGGGACCGTGGGGTTTTCCGGCAGCGGATAGAATTCGAACTCCGCGCGGTCAGGCGATCGCACGGTCAAGGTGAGGCCGGTGGCGCCCTGCGCGCAGGTGTAAGAACCGGTCCATGTCCCCCCGAGAGCCTTTGCATTTGTGGCGTCGGGGTCTGTTGCTGTCGCAGTTCCCTCGATCGAGCGCCCGCATCCCAGCATTGTCGCCACCACGAATAACCCTGCGGCATAGACGAACTCGCGCATTCTCATACTCCCCTCCGCTGAGTCGAGATCGGGACCAGGAGATATTATGCCGAGCCTCGCCATCCCCCGTTTCCACCCGAATGACATTCCGATTGTCGGTGGTCCGGAGTAGCGTGACGGGCGTCGGCGTTGCGGTTACCACTGGAGGTCTGCGATGGACGTGTTGCTCGGGATAGGGACTCGTAAGGGGCTGTTTCTGGCGCGGAGCCGGGACGGGCGCAAGACCTGGGATGTGTCGCCGCCGCAGTTTCCGGTCGCCGATGTGAAGGCATTGGCTATCGACACGCGATCGGAGACGCCGCGAGTGCTGGCGGGGGTGTTGAACAGCCACTTCGGGCCGACGATGGTGGTCAGTGACGATCTCGGGCAGACCTGGAGTGAGCCCGACGATGCGCCGCTGGCCTTTCCGGACGGAACAGACGCTGCGCTGCAAGGGGTTTGGCAGATCAAACCGGCGACCGCGGCGGAGCCGGATGTGGTGTACGCGGGGGTCGAGCCGTCGGCGTTGTTCCGTTCCGAGGACGGTGGGCGCAGTTTCGAATTGGTGCGCGGGTTGTGGAACCACCCGCATCGGACGCAGTGGCAACCGGGTGGCGGTGGGCTGGCACTGCACACGATCCTTCCGCATCCGCAGGACACCCGGCGGATGGCTGTCGCGATGTCGACCGGTGGGGTGTATCAGACCACCGATGGTGGCGAATCGTGGCGGCCGACGAACAAGGGGGTCACTGCGGATTTCATGCCGGGCGAGTTACCAGAATGGGGGCAGTGCGTGCACAAAGTCGCGCTCGACGCCGCGGATCCCGACACGATGTACCTGCAGAACCACGGCGGCGTGTTCCGTAGCACCGATGCAGGCGAACGCTGGCAGGCGATCGATGGTGGACTTCCACCGTCGAACTTCGGCTTCCCGATCGTCGCGCATCCTCGGCGGCCCGGGGTGATCTACACGTTCCCGCTGGTTGCCGACATGGATCGCTTTCGGTTCCCGCCCGACGCGAAGTGCGCCGTATACCGCAGCGAGGACGGTGGGCAGACCTGGACTGCCCTTAACGACGGGCTGCCCGAGGTGCCGTTCTGGGCGGCGGTCATGCGTGATGCCATGTGCGCCGACGATGCCGACCCGACCGGCATCTACTTCGGCACACGCAACGGCGAGGTGTACACCAGTGCCGACGAAGGCGACCGCTGGCAGCTGGTTGCCGACAAGCTTCCGGACGTGCTCTGTGTGCGCGCCGCGGTGATCGGATAACGCCGTGGCACGGGTCTGCCTGCCGTCGGTGCTTCGCACATACGTGGACGGTGCAAGGGAACTCGACATCGACGGTACGGATCTGCGCCAGGTGCTCGATGTACTGCGCGAGCGGTATCCGGCGCTGGAGCGGCGGCTGCGCGATGAGCGCGGAGCGCTGCGTCGGTACGTGAATTTCTATGTCGACGGTGACGAATGCCGGATCCTCGAAGGGCAGGATACCGCGGTCGAGAAAGGGACCGAGGTGATGATCATTCCGGCTGTTGCCGGTGGTTGAATTTCTGT
>NZ_BDBE01000039.1 GCF_001612825.1 Nocardia caishijiensis NBRC 108228
CCCAGCGGAGCACTATCGAGGGTGTCGCAACTTCCATCGAGGTCGAGGGAAGTCCCAGTCGACGATAAGACACGAACGAAGCCGGGGCCACCGGTGTCCGGTGGCCCCGGCTCCGTGTCGAGCTGGATCAGCCGAGGTTCTTGTGGAAGAACGGCACCAGGCTCTCCAGCGCTTCGCCGGTGGGGCCGGGCTGGTCGTAAAGGTCGTAGTGCGAGGCACCCTCCACCACGACGAGCTGCTTCTCCTTCGACGCGGCACGACCGTAGAGCTCCATGCTCAACCGCTGCGACGCGAAGGCGCCGGGCTTGTCGCCGATGACGACACACAGCGGCTGGGTCAGGAAGACCTCGACGCGGTCATAAGCATCCCAGTCGGCGAGGGCGGCCTGGCGGCCGAAGTTGAAGCTGGTCTTGCCACCGGGGGCCTGACCACGATCAGTCTTGTAGTAGTCGGTGGCTTCGAGCACATCGATATCATTGACGCCCGCCTGCTTGGCCGCGTCGACCGACGGCGGCAGCAGATCGTTGATCACCTGGGCCGCACCGCGTGCCTCCGCGGTGCGCTGCGCGGCGATGGCCTCGAGCATGCCCATCGGGTTGTACTCCGAGAACCCCTCACGCATCAGCCGACCGACGTTGCTGCCGACCACGGTGCCCAGCGCCTTGATCCGGCGGTCGATCTTGGTGGCAGCCACGGCGTAACCCGCGCCACCGCAGATCGCCAGCACACCGATGTTGTCCGCGTCGACGTACGGCAGGGTCACGAGATGGTCGATCACGAAGCTGAAGTCGCTGGTCCGGAAACCGGGATCCTCGACCGAGCGCGGATCGCCACCACTGTCACCCTGGAAACTGGCGTCGAACGCCGCCACCACGAAGCCGGCCTCGGCCAGCGCCTTGCCGTAGATGTTGCCCGAGGTCTGCGCCTTGCAGCTGCCGGTGGGATGGGCGGAGACGATGGTGGGATACACCTTCGACTCGTCGAAACCCGGCGGGAAGTAGATATCGGTCGCGATGTCCCAGGCCCAGCCCTTGACCGCCACTGTCTTGATGTTGTCTGCCATGACCTTTCCTTCTCCCATTCGCTAGCTACTCACTGGCTATAACTACAAGCTACGGCCGCCTCAACGGTGATAGAAGGGCAGAACAGTGCCTAGGAAGAATCCTTCCCACTCTGACCCGATGTCGCCGACCGGAGCATGGGGGCACAGCTACCCGCCCGCTTCGCCTTCGATCGAACCGGTGATAGGACTGAACTGATGAGCGGCACCGCGTCGCTGACCGCCACTTCATGACGCGCGCTTCTGTCGAAAGGCCGGGCTGAGATCGGTTAAGTCGGTGCGATTTATAGTTAGATACGCATATCTCCACTTCTAACTATTCTGCCGACCCCACACGAAATCGAACCGAAACCATGGCTGGCAAGCAGCCTGCGCAGCAATTGAGCGAGAACACGGCTGCGGCAGCCATCTAGTTAGCCGCCTGATCGCTAGGTATTGAATCTCCCCCGCGTGTCGATATTCCGACACGCCGATGGCCGGGTGACCTGAACACAAGCGCCTACATGTGCGCAGCTGAGAGTCGGGGCTGAAGCGGTCCTGCGGAAACACCGAACTGCGACGCGACCAGTGGATCACCGTAAGGTGGGCCCGCAGTTGAGATTCGAACCCGCTGCTAGACCACCCAAGTGGATCGTGTCAGCGCGTTCCGTCTGTGACCGTTTTTGTGACCGTTTTGAGCGAGACACGCCGGTATCCGCGGTGATCTCCGGTGACGACGGAGGCCCGCATCGGATGTCTCCGATGCGGGGCCTCGAACGAAAAGTGCTGCTACGAGCTACTTTTCAATCACTCGCCATCACTACTTCTGCGCAGCCTTGAACTCACGACGGCGACGGTGCAGGATCGGCTCGGTGTAGCCGTTGGGCTGCTTGGTGCCTTCCAGGACCAGTTCCTTGGCGGCCTGGAACGCAATGGAGTCGTCGAAGTTCGGCGCCATCGGGCGGTAGGACTTGTCGCCCGCGTTCTGCCGGTCGACGACGGGGGCCATGCGCTCGAGGCTGGCGATCACGTCGGCCTCGGTGACGATGCCGTGGCGCAGCCAGTTGGCGACCAGCTGGCTCGAGATGCGCAGGGTGGCACGGTCTTCCATCAGGCCGATGTCGTTGATGTCGGGCACCTTGGAGCAACCGACACCGTGATCGATCCAGCGGACCACGTAGCCCAGGATGCCCTGGGAGTTGTTGTCCAGCTCCTGACGCTTCTCCTCGTCGGACCAGTCGGTGGACTGAGCCAGCGGGATCTCGAGGATCTGGTCGACGGTGGCGCGCGGGCCGCCCTTGGCGATCTCGGACTGCCGCTTGAACACGTCCACCTGGTGGTAGTGGGTGGCGTGCAGGGTGGCGGCGGTCGGCGAGGGCACCCACGCGGTGTTGGCGCCTGCCTTGGGGTGGCCGATCTTCTGCTCGAGCATGCCCGCCATCAGGTCGGGCATGGCCCACATGCCCTTGCCGATCTGAGCCTTGCCGGGCAGGCCCTTGGCCAGGCCGGTGTCGACGTTCCAGTCCTCGTAGGAGGTGATCCAGGTCTGGGTCTTCATCTCGGCCTTGCGGACCATCGGCCCGGCCTCCATGGAGGTGTGGATCTCGTCGCCGGTGCGGTCCAGGAAGCCGGTGTTGATGAACACCACGCGGTCCTTGGCGGCCTCGATCGAGGCGGCGAGGTTGACCGTGGTGCGGCGCTCCTCGTCCATGATGCCGACCTTGAGGGTGTTGCGGGTCAGGCCGAGGACGTCCTCGATCCGGCCGAACAGCTCGTTGGTGAATGCGGCCTCGTCGGGGCCGTGCATCTTCGGCTTCACGATGTAGACCGAGCCGGTGCGCGAGTTGAGGCGCTGGGTGTCGCCGTTGAGCGAATGGACGGCGATCAGCGAGGTGATCAGCCCGTCCATGATGCCCTCGGGGACCTCGTTGCCCTCGGCGTCGAGGATCGCGTCGGAAGTCATCAGGTGGCCGACGTTGCGGACGAACAGCAGCGAGCGGCCGTGCAGCACCAGTTCGGAACCGTCGAGCGCGGTGAAGACGCGGTCGGGGTTCATGGTGCGGGTGAAGGTCTTGCCGCCCTTGGTGACCTCTTCGGCCAGGTCGCCCTTCATCAGGCCGAGCCAGTTGCGGTAACAGACGACCTTGTCCTCGGCGTCGACCGCGGCGACCGAGTCCTCGAAGTCCATGATCGTGGTGAGCGCGGACTCGAGCACGATGTCTTTGACGCCTGCGGTGTCGGTGGAACCGATGGGCGAGGAGGGATCGATCTGAATCTCGATGTGCAGACCGTTGTGCTTGAGCAGCACCGAGGTGGGGGCCTCGGGGTCACCGAGGTAGCCGACCAGCTGCGAAGGATCGGCCAGGCCGATGTCGGTGCCGTCTTCCAGGCCGACCTCGAGCTCGCCGTCGACGATCTTGTAGTACGACGAGCCGATGTGCGAACCGGTGATCAGGGTGACGGCGTCGTCGAGGAAGTTGCGGCCCCACTCGATGACCTTGTCGCCGCGCACGCGGTTGTAGCCGGTGCCCTTCTCGGCGCCGTTGGCCTCGGAGATGGCGTCGGTGCCGTAGAGCGCGTCGTAGAGCGAACCCCAGCGCGCGTTGGCGGCGTTGATCGCGAACCGCGCGTTCATCACCGGCACCACGAGCTGCGGGCCCGCGGTGGTGGCGATCTCGGCGTCGACGTTGCCGGTGCCGATCTGGAACGGCGCGGGCTCGGGCCGCAGGTACCCGATCTCGGTGAGGAACTGCTTGTAGGCGCCCTTGTCGTAGTTCGCGCCGGGGCTCTCCTGGTGCCAGGCGTCGAGCTTGCCCTGGATCTCGTCGCGTTCGGCCAGCAGGGCACGGTTGCGCGGGGCAAGGTCGTTGATGACCTGTTCGGCGCCTGCCCAGAACGCGGCGGAATCTACGCCGGTACCGGGAAGCGCCTCGTTCTCGATGAAATCGTGGAGAACGCTCGCCACTCCGAGCCCGCCGACCTGAATCCGCTCTGTCATCTACTGCCTCACTTCGGTTGAAAACCGGCTGGAAAAAGTCGATGTCATGTTACCCGTGGGTACAGGTGACATCGCGTGTGGGTGGAACGCCCGGCGGACGTCACGCATTCCGCCACGCCGAATCGTCGGGGGCCGACGGCTGGGCGTGGCGAACCACCTCTCGATTGTAGGTTCCCGCCCACTGGCGTCGTGCCGGGCCGAACACGGGTACAGCAACCACCGGAGGTCCACAAAATGGCGAGGTGGACGCACTAACCTTCGTCGCATGGGTGCCCCCAGCAATCCCGGCGACGACAGCACGCCCGGCGGGGCGACACAACGGCCGATCCACCCGGTGGCCGACAAGCGCTCGGTGAACAAGCCCGTGTTCCTCACCGCCGCCGGGCTCGTGCTCGCCTTCGCGGTCTGGGCCCTGGCCTCGCCGACGAGCGCGGAGAGTGTCGTCGGCGAGGTGAAGACCTTCATCTCCACCTGGTTCGGCTGGTGGTACTTCGTGCTGGCCACCGTGATCCTCGGACTGGTCGTGTTCCTCGGCGCGGGCCGGTACGGCCGGTACCGGCTCGGGCCGGAAGAGTCGCGACCGGAGTACAGCCTGTTCTCCTGGACGTCGATGCTGTTCGCGGCGGGCATCGGCATCGACCTGATGTTCTTCTCCGTCGCCGAACCGGTCTACAACTACCTGCACCCGCCGGAGGGGCCAGCCCGGACCGACCACACCGCCCGCGAAGCGGTGACCTGGACGATCTTCCACTACGGCATCACCGGATGGGCGATGTACGCGCTGATGGGCGGTGCGCTGGCGTACTTCGCGTTCCGGCACAACCTGCCACTGACCATCCGCGCCGCCCTCTACCCGATCTTCGGCAAGCGGGTGCACGGGCGCTGGGGCGAAGCCATCGACGTGGCGGCGGTGCTCGGCACCATCTTCGGTATCGCCACTTCGCTGGGCATCGGCATCGTCCAGCTCAACTACGGCCTGCACGAACTGTTCGGCGTGCCACAGGGCAAGGCCGCCCAGATCGGGTTGATCGCCCTGTCGGTGGCGATCACCACCATCTCCGCGACCACCGGCGTGGACAAGGGCATCCGGCGGTTGTCCGAACTCAACGTCATCATGGCGATCGCCCTGTTGATCTACATCCTGGTGGCCGGTCGCACGTCGTTCCTGCTCAACGGGCTCACCCAGAACGCGGGCGACTACCTGTCGACGTTTCTGGACCGCACCCTGAACACCTTCGCGTGGGAACGCAATCCGGAGACGCCCAATCAGCCCTCGACGTGGCTCGACAGCTGGACGCTGTTCTTCTGGGCCTGGTGGGTGGCGTGGGCGCCGTTCGTCGGGCTGTTCCTCGCGCGCATCTCGCGCGGACGCACCCTGCGCCAGTTCATCTTCGGTGTGCTGGTCGTGCCGTTCAGCTTCACCCTGCTGTGGATCTCGGTGTTCGGCAACAGCGCGTTGCAGGTGGCGCGCACCGACGAGCAGTTCGCCGAACAGACCGCGGCCCGTGCCGAACTGGGCTTCTACTCCCTGCTCGAGCAGTACCCCGGCGCCACCTTCCTGCTCGGTATCGCCACCGTCACCGGGCTGCTGTTCTACGTGACCAGCGCCGATTCCGGCTCGCTCGTGATGGGCAATTTCACCTCGAAGCTGCCCGATCCGATGGCGGACTGCGCGCGGAGCACGCGCATCTTCTGGTCGGCCGCGATCGGGCTGCTCACCCTGTCGATGCTGTTCGCGGGAGCGGGCGGATCCATCACGACGTTGCAGAACGCGACGATCATCATGGGTCTGCCGTTCTCGTTCGTGCTGGCGCTGATCGGGATCGCCATGCTGCGCGCGGTGCGCAACGAGTCGTTCAAGATCGACAGCTACCGCGCCGCGTTGCCCAACGCCATCGCCGCGGGACGCGGACCGAGCGAGCACGGTAGCTGGCGGCGCAGACTGCTCGCCACCGTCCACTACCCCGGCCCGGCCTCGACCCGGAAGTTCCTGAACAACACCGTGGTCCCGGCCATGCGTGAGGTCTCCGAGGAGCTGGCCAGGATGGGACTCACCGCGCACGTCGACGAGTCGGGCACCCACGAGGGACTGCCGTATCCGAGGTTGATCGTCGACCAGGGCACCGAGACCGGTTTCGAATACGGGGTGTGGCCGGTTTCGGCGCCCGCGCCGTCGTACGCGGTGCTGGCCCAGCGCTCGGGTGACCGGTACTTCCGCTGCGAGGTGTACCTGGCGGAGGGCTCGCAGGGCTACGCGCTCAACGGGTACAGCCGCGAACAGGTGATCGGCGACATCCTCGACCAGTACGAACGTCATCTCGGCTATCTGTACCTGCGCCGCTCGGCCACTGATCACCACGAACCCGAATCCGTCGACACCGACGAATCGTGAAGGGACAACCATGAGCCAGACCCTCTACATCGATGGCACCTGGCGCGCGGCGGCGTCGGGCCTCACCCGTGAAATCCGCTGTCCGGCGGACAATTCCGTGGTCGGCACCGTCGCCGAGGCAGGACCGGAGGACACCGGGACCGCCATCACCGCCGCCCGGCGTGCCTTCGACACCGGACCGTGGCGCACCACCACCGCCGGGGAACGCGGTGATCTGCTGCTCGACATCGCCGACGCGATCGAGCGCAGACGCGAACAGTTCGTCGGCGCCGAGACCCTCGACACGGGCAAGCGGCCCTACGAGTCCGAGATCGACATGACCGATATCGAGAACTGCTTCCGGTACTTCGGCAAGCTCGCCGCCGAGGACGCGGGCCGGGTGGTCGACGCGGGCAACGCCGACATCGATGCGCGCATCGTCTACGAGCCGGTCGGGGTGTGCGGGCTCATCACACCGTGGAACTATCCGCTGTTGCAGGCCGCGTGGAAGGTGGCTCCGGCGCTGGCCGCTGGCAACACCTTCGTCCTCAAACCCGCCGAACTCACCCCGCACACCGCGATCCTGCTGATGACCGTCCTCGACGATCTCGGGGTTCCGCCGGGCGTGGCCAATCTCGTTCTCGGCGCCGGGCCGACGGCGGGTGCGCCGCTGTCATCGCATCCCGACGTCGACCTCGTGTCGTTCACCGGCGGGCTGTCCACGGGTCGCGTGATCGCCCGCGAGGCGGCGGCGACGGTGAAGAAGGTGGCTCTCGAGCTGGGCGGCAAGAATCCGAACATCGTCTTCGCCGACGCCTGCGACACCGACGAGCGCCTCGCTGTCTGCGTCGACAACGCCCTCAACGCGGCCTTCCTGCACTCCGGTCAGGTGTGTTCGGCGGGCGCGCGGCTGGTGATCGAGGAGTCGGCCCACGACCGGTTCGTCGACGAGTTGGTCCGACGCACCCGGCAGATCCGCCTCGGCCTGCCGTTCGCCGACGGCACCGAGACCGGCCCGCTGATCTCCTCCGCGCACCGCGACAAGGTGGCGGCCTATGTGGAGCAGGCCCGCGCGGACGGTGCCGATATCCGCACCGGCGGCACCTTCGCCGTCGGCGACCAGGGGTCGGGCACGCTCGACAACGGCTGGTTCTATCTGCCGACCGTCATCGATCGGGCGAATCGCACGATGGCGTGCGTGCACGACGAGGCCTTCGGGCCGACGGTCACGGTGGAGACCTTCACCACCGAGGAAGAGGCGATCGCCATCGCCAACGACACCGAATACGGCTTGGCGGGCGCGGTGTGGTCCAGCGATTCCGCGCGGGCGCGGCGGGTGGCGGCCCGGGTGCGCGCGGGCACGGTGTGGGTGAACGACTTCGGTCCGTATCTGCCGCAGGCCGAGTGGGGTGGTTTCGGTCGCTCCGGTGTCGGCCGCGAACTCGGGCCGTCCGGGCTGCACGAATATCGCGAGGCCAAGCACGTGTACGAGAACCTCCGGCCGGGGATCACCGGCTGGTTCGAGCTGCGGGAGGACCAGCGGTGAATTCCTACGACTATGTGATCGTCGGCGCCGGTTCGGCGGGTGCGGCGCTGGCCGCACGCTTGTCGGAAGACCCGTCGGTGACGGTGTGTCTGCTCGAGGCGGGCCCGTCCGATGTCGACGATCCGGCGATCCTTCGCCTGGACCGCTGGATGGAACTGCTGGAATCCGGCTACGACTGGGACTACCCGATCGAGCCGCAGGAGAACGGCAATTCGTTCATGCGCCACGCCAGGGCCAAGGTGCTCGGCGGCTGCTCGTCGCACAACAGCTGCATCGCGTTCTGGGCACCACGCGAGGACCTCGACAGCTGGGAACGCGAACACGGCGCGACCGGTTGGGGCGCGGACTCGGTGTACCGGCTCTACAGCCGCATCGAAACAAACGATGCCCCCGGCGAGCACCACGGTCGCAGCGGGCCGGTGCACATCATGACGGTGCCACCGAAGGACCCCTGCGGTGTGGCGGTGCTCGACGCCTGCGCGGAGGTCGGGATTCCGCGTGCGGAGTTCAATGCCGATCGCACGGTTGTCAACGGCGCCAACTTCTTCCAGATCAACAGCCGCACCGACGGCACCCGTTCCTCGTCGTCGGTGAGCTATCTGCACCCGATTCTGGACCGGCCGAATCTCACCATCCGGACGGGTGCGTGGGCCAAGCGGATTCTCATCGAGGACGGGCGCGCGGTCGGTGTGGAGTACACCGACAACGCTTTCGGCCGGTCCAGCCGGGTCACCGCCGAGCGCGAGGTGATCGTCTCGGCCGGGGCGATCGACTCACCGAAGCTGCTCATGCTGTCGGGGATCGGACCGGCAGATCACCTGCGCGAGAACGGGATCGAGGTGCTCGCCGACTCACCCGGCGTCGGGGCGCACCTGCAGGATCATCCCGAGGGGGTGATCGGCTTCGAGACCAAGCAGCCGATGGTGCGCACCTCGACGCAGTGGTGGGAGGCGGGCATCTTCACCACCACCGTGGACGGCCTCGACCGGCCCGATCTGATGATGCACTACGGTAGCGTTCCCTTCGACATGCATACCCTGCGCCAGGGGTATCCGACGGCCGAGAACACCTTCTGCCTCACGCCCAACGTCACCCACGCTCGTTCGCGCGGCACCGTGCGGTTGCGGTCGCGCGACTTCCGCGACAAGCCGCGCGTGGACCCGCGCTACTTCACCGACGCCGAGGGACACGACATGCGGGTGATGATCGCGGGGTTGCGGAAGGCCCGCGAAATCGCCTCCGCCGCAGCGCTTTCGGAGTGGGTCGAGCGGGAACTATACCCGGGACCACAAGTACGGACCGATGCCGAACTGGCCGACTACATCCGCCGCACCCACAACACCGTCTACCACCCGGTCGGAACTGTGCGGATGGGCGTACTCGACGACCCGATGAGCCCGCTCGACCCCGAACTGCGGGTGAAGGGTGTCGCGGGCCTGCGCGTGGCCGACGCCTCGGTGTTCCCGGAACACACCACGGTGAATCCGAACATCACCGTCATGTTGGTCGGCGAGCGGTGCGCTGAACTGGTGGCCGCCAGCCGAAAGTAGTTCACTCCGAGTCCACTCGCCGCACTTCGGTGGTCGCGGCGGTGACGACCGCGCCTGCCCGATCGCGCGGGCGTAGTTCGGCGAGTGGCCGACCGTCGCGGTCCACGAGTGTCGAGCGGGGCTCGTCGTCAGCGAAGGCGTGACTCTCCCCCCACTGCCGCAGCGCGACGACGACGGTGAACAGGTCCAGTCCAGCGGGCGTCAACTCGTAGACGTACCGTTTGCCGCTGGCGGTCGCGCTGGTGCCCAGGATGCCGTCGTCGACGAGTCGGCGGAGGCGGTCGGCGAGGATGTTGCGCGCGATCCCGAGCCGCTGCCGCAGCTCGGTGAACGACGCCGGTCCGTCCATGGCGTCGCGCACGATGAGCAGACTCCACCGATCACCCACCAGGTCGACAGTTCGCGCGACCGGGCAGGTGGCATCGGTCCATTCGCGGTCGTCACGGGTCATCGGAGCCATGAGCCACCTCCTGATTGGTTGCAATTCGAAACCATTATTGCTTACCTTTGATTTGGTTTCATTTTGCTACTCTTTGGAGGTCCGGTGGGTACACGACTGACGCGAGCACAACGGGTAACCCTGGCGGTGGTGTGCGCCGCGGCGGTCTCCACGATCTATGCGATCCAGCCGGTTCTCGCCGTGGCGGGGGCGGAATTGGGGCTGTCGCCGCAGTCGTCGGGTGTCTTGATCGCCGCCGGGCAGATCGGGTACTTCGCCGGGCTGATTCTGCTGGTCCCGCTCGGCGACCTGATGGACCGCCGTCGGCTCATCGGAGGCATGCTCACGCTCACCTCGGTCGGGGCCGCGATCACCGCCCTCGCGCCCACCGGTGTCGTCGCGGTCGGCGGGCTCGCGGTCGCCGGGGTGTTCGCGGTTGTCGTCCAGGTGACCGTGGCATATGTCGCCGCCGTTTCCGCGCCCGGTGAACGGGGCCGCAATATCGGCGCTGTCACCTCCGGCGTGGTGATGGGCATCCTCGGGGTCCGTGTCGTCGCCGGTCTGCTGGGTGACACGCTCGGCTGGCGGGCGGCCTATACGGCGCTCGCGGTGCTCTGCGCGATGCTCGCCGCCCTCACCCGGAAGTTTTTGAGCCCGGACATCAGAACCCGCGATGATCGGTACACCCAGGTGCTGCGGTCCACGGGACGGCTGGTTACCACGGACCGGCTGTTTCTGAGCCGGGGCTCGATCACCTTCTTCGTCTTCGCGTCCTTCGGATCGCTGTGGAGCGGCCTCGCGCTCCCCCTCGCTGCACACCCCTGGTCGTTGGGCACGACCGAGATCGGACTGTTCGGGCTGTTCGGTCTCGCGGGCGCTCTCGGCGCGGGCCGGGCCGGGCGGTGGGCCGATGCCGGTCACGCGCAGCGGGTCACCGGCTCGGCCCTGCTGGTGCTCGCCGTGTCCTGGTTGTTCATCGCGCGAACCGGGACAGCGGCACTGCTCGTCGTCGGCGCCGTACTGCTCGATTTCGCTGTCCAGGCTGTGCACGTGAGCAGTCAGCATGTGCTGACCACCGCACATCCCGACCGCGCGGGCAGCGTCATCGGCGCCTACATGGCCTTCTACTCACTGGGCTCCGCGCTCGGCGCGGTCACCACGACCTGGGCATACGCCATGTGGGGTTGGTGGGCGTCCTGCCTGTTCGGCGCGCTCTACGCCCTGGCCGGGTTCGCTGCGTGGGCGGTGGCCCAACTCGCACGCGTCGGCGTCACAGCTCCGCCGGAATCACTCTCGGCGCCGGTGGGATGCGCTGTCGCCGACCGAAAATAAATGAGCCGACATTCCGGACACGGTGTGTCACCATGATTCTCACGACGGTGTATCGCGTCAGGCGAGACCGGCAGAGCACGTAGAGAGGAGGAGACGACCGTGAAACCAGCTGTACGACAGCATGATTCGAAGTTCGGATATCAGAGCACCACCGAGACGCGCGAAGCCGGTCGTCTCCCCATCGCGCACTGAGCGCACCCCACCTCTCCCTTCCGCTCGCTTCTTCGAAACATGGTGATTCCGATGATGATTCGTCATGCCGTCGTGCCGACGGCGCCCGCTGCCGACAACTGGATACACAGCCGCGTGCTGGTGCTCAACGCCAGCTACGAGGCGCTCGACGAGATCACCGCCGATCGCGCGGTGACACTGCTGCTCAGCGGCGCCGCCGAATCCGTCATCGACCGGATGCCACGCTTCCCGATTCGTTCGCAGCACCTCGAGGTGGCGTTGCCGGAGACGATCCGGTTGCTGCGCTACGTCTACCTGGCGCATGTGCGGCCGGTCGGCGAAGACAGCCGCGCCACCCTGGCCGGGGTGCTGCGACGTGACAAGCACCGCTGCGGCTACTGCGCGAACTGGGCGGCCACCGTCGACCACATTCGCCCGCGCAGCCGAGGTGGTCCCAACACCTGGGGCAATCTCGTCGCCTGTTGCGCCCCCTGCAATACGGCAAAGGCCGACCGCACCCCGGAAGAGGCGGGGATGCGCCTGCTGTGGGAGCCCAAGGCCCCCGACCCGCTCGCCCGCACACAGCGCCGGATCTGGAAGGAGTACGCGCCGTGACCACCGCATTGACCGACCTGCTCACCCTGTCCGACTCCGGTCGGTGGCATCGCGCCGCCTGCCGGGGCGACCCCAACCACGAGGCGTGGTTTCCCTACCCGTCGCAGGACTTCGACTACGCCCGTCGCATCTGCGCCGGTTGCCCGTTGCTCGCGGGGTGCACCGAGTACGCGGCGCGCACCGGTCAGTCCGGGGTGTGGGGTGGCCGTGAATACGATCGCGGCCGCGTGATCCGCGAATGACCCACCGGGGGCCGGGCGTCGACCACGACGCCCGGCCCCCGGCCGTGAGCTGCGGCGATGCGACGAGGGATGCGCGGTGCGCCGCCCGGACCGTGAGTCCTTAAACTTGCCGCGTGGGTACACATCGCAGCGGGACCAGATCTCGAAGTATCAGCAAAGGTCCGGTTATCGCGGCAGCGGTGCTCGTGCTCGTGCTCGTAGCCGTGTTCGCCTGGTTCCAGCTGCGTGATCGCGCCGCCGAATCCGATGTGGCCGCCGCCGCGGAATGCGTGGAGGGGCCCGCCGCGCTCGATGTCACCGTCGACCCGGCCGTCGCCGGTCCGGTGCGCGCGGCCGCGGAACGGTTCAACGCGACCAAGCCGCGCGTGCGTGACCACTGCGCGCGCGTCGAGGTGACGGCCCGCCCGTCGGCGGCACTGGGCGGCGCGCTGGCCGATACCAGCACCTGGGATCCCGCGCTCGGCCCCAAGCCCGGACTGTGGATCGCCGATTCGAGCCGGTCGATCGAGCTGGTCCGGGTGCCCGGGCTGATCGAGGGCACCCCGGCCTCCATCGCGACGAGTCCCATCGTGCTCGCGGTGCCTGATCAGTTGCGACAGGCACTCGAACAGCACCAGATCACCTGGGCCGACCTGCCCCGATTGCAGCAGGGCTCGCTCGACGAGATCGGGCTGACCGGCTGGGGCGGGCTGCGGATGGCGCTGCCACCCGGTGACGCGACCACCGCGGCCGCTGCCGCGATCGGTTCCGCGGTGTCGGGCACCGACCCGCTCACCGAGCAGGCCGCCGCGTCCGGACAGGTGGTCGCCGCCATTTCCGGTCTGGCCGCCGCTGCCGAGAAGCCCGCCGACCTGACCACCGCGATGGCCGCGATCAGCGCGGATCCGGCCGCGAACGACATCCACGCCGTGGCCGCTACCGCCCAGCAACTGGGGACCGGCGGGCTCACCGCGTTCCGTCCGGCGGGCACCGCGCCGCTGGCGGATTACCCGGCGGCCGTGCTGTCCGGTCCGTGGGTCGATACGATCCAGAACCTCATCGCCTCGCGCTTCATCGACTTCCTGCGCGCCCCCGAGCAGGCGGCCGCCCTCGCCGCCGACGGTTTCGGCCCGGCCATCGGCTCGGCACCCGCCGATCCGGGCAAGGCGGCACTCGAGAAGGTGCGCACCACCATCGACAACCCTGTGCTCGGCGTGAATGCCACTGTGCTGCTCGATGTCTCGTCGTCCATGGGAGCCACCGACGGCTCGATGACGCGCCTCGCCACGTCGGGCGCCGCGCTCGCCTCGACCCTGCAGGTGATGCCGCCCGATTTCGGGCTCGGTCTGTGGACGTTCGGCAAGAACCTCGACGGAACCGACCCCTACCAGGTGAACGTGCCGACCGGCCTGCTCACCGACACCCAGCGCAATGCCGTGGGATCGGCGGTCACCTCACTGAAGGCGAGCACGGCGAGTACCGACCAGGCGTATCCGAGTCTGCTCGCGGCCTACCGCGCGGCGGTGGCGAACCACTCCCCCGGCCGCACCAATTCGATCCTGCTCATCACCGACGGACCGGACGACGATTCCTCGCTGACCGGCGCCGACCTGCTCGCCCAGATCGCGGCGGCCAACCAGCCGGGCAAGCCGGTGCGGGTGGACATCATCGTGGTCGGCGGCGAAGGCACCCAGACCTTGCAGGACTTGTCCGCACAGACGGGCGGCACCTACACCCGGATGCCGACCAGCAACGATATCGGCTTCGGAACGGCCGTGGTCAAGGCGCTGACCACCCCGTAGTCAGCCGCCCCAGACGGCTCGTAAAGGGTCGAGCGCCTCGTCCACATAGGCGGCTACGGGCCGGTCGCCGCCGTCGAGGAACCACTGCTCGAGCGCGGCGAGGTAGCCGAAGATGAGCGCGTTGGTCGCCACCTTGGCCTGCGCCTCGGTGAAGCGGCCGGTCGAGGCGAGCAGCGGTGACAGCCGCTGGCTGGTGCGGTCGGCCGAGGCATAGGCCGCGCGCCGAACCGAGGGTTCGGTGAAGTGATAGCGCAGGCTGCGCCGCCACGGGCCCGGTTCGGTGCCCGATTCGTTCGCGCCCGTGTCGTACTCGCGGACGGACCGGATGAGACTGCCTATCGGATCGTGCGGGTCGACGACCTTCGCGAGCTGTTCGTCGCTGAGGTTGTCGAACTCGTCGGCGACGATGATGCCCTCCTTGGTGCCGAAGAGCCGGTAGACCGTCGAGGGTGAGACCTCGGCCGCGGCGGCGACCTCCTCGATGGTGACCGCGGCGAAGCCCTTCGCGTCGAACAGGTCGAGGGCGCGTTCCTGAACGGTGTGCATGGCGTTGAGCCGCCAGCGTTCGCGTAGTCCAGCCATGTGGCCAGGTTATCAGGAAGTCACTGTCTGGTGACTGCCACTTTCATTCAGACATTGACTGTCTGTAACAACGCTCGTACAGTCGCTGTCTAGAGACAGTGACTTTCTGAATCGAGTGTGCGATGACGATAACAATCGAAGGTCCCCAGGCGGAGCCGGTGACGCCTGCCCCGCCGCCGACCCTTGCGACATCGGTCCGCCCCTACGTCCCCGGCTTCGCCGTAGTGATGATCGCGCAGGTCATCGGTGCGCTGGCCGGGCTGGCGCCGTTGCTCGCGGTGGTCGAGGTGGGTCGGGTGCTGTTGTCGGCCGGTCCGGTGGATCACGACCGTGTGTGGCTCGCGGTGCTGGTCGGGGCGGTCGGTCTGCTGGTGCGGCTGGTGTTCACCGGTGCGGCGGCGGGGCTCGGGCATGTTCTCGACGGCCAGGTGCAGTTGGGGTTCCGAAGGCAGCTCGCCGCCCAGCTGGGGCGCGTCCCGATCGGCTGGTTCTCGGGGCGCCGGACCGGTGAACTGGCCAAGGTCGTCGGTGACGATGTGAGCGCGGTACACCCGGTGCTTGCCCACGCACCGGGCGAGCTGGTGTCGGCGTTCGTGGTGCCGCTCGTGTCGCTGGCATATCTGTGCACCATCGACTGGCGGCTCACCCTCATCACGCTCGCCCCGGTCCTGCTCGCACTCCTGCACGTACCGCTGCTCCTGTTGCCCGCCCGGGAACGTGAACAGCGGGAGTTCGACGCCGCGATGGGACGTATCGCCGACGCGGTGGTGGAGTTCGTGCAGGGCATCGCGGTGGTCAAGGCCTTCGGCGGCGGAGATCGCGCGCATCGCCGATTCCGCACGGCCGCCGACGAATTCGCCGACACCTTTCTGCGTTTCGTACGCGGCCTCGCCCCGGTGGCGGCCGGGATGCAGCTGGTCTTGTCGCCCCCGTTCGTGCTGCTGGTGATCCTGAGCGGGGGCACCTTCCTGCTCACCCGTGGGGAACTGGCCGCCGTCGATCTGCTGCCGTTCCTGCTGCTCGGGCTCGGCCTGACCGCACCGGTCGCGGCACTGCAACACGGTTTCGACGATCTGCAGGCGGCCGGTCACGCGATCGGCCGGATCAACGAGGTGCTCGCCGTGCGACCACTACCCGAACCCACGCGACCTGTGGCTCCGCGCGGGCACCGGATCGAATTACGGGACGTGCGCTTCGGCTACGACGACCGGGAGGTGCTGCGCGGTATCGATCTGGTCCTCGAGCCGGGTACCGTCACCGCGCTGGTCGGACCATCGGGCAGCGGCAAATCGACACTGGCACAACTACTTCTGCGATTCTTCGACCCGAGTCACGGCAGCGTCGTCCTCGGTGGCGCCGATCTGCGCGACATCGGCAGCGATCGGCTCTACCGTTCGGTGTCGTTCGTCTTCCAGGATGTGCGACTGCTGCGCGCCTCGGCGGCCGACAATATCGCGCTCGCGGAGCCCCACGCCGACCGCGAACGGGTGATCGAGGCCGCCCGGCTGGCCGGGATCCACGAACGGATCCTCGAGCTGCCCCACGGCTACGACACCGTCCTCGGCGCCGAGGCGGGCCTCTCCGGCGGTGAGGCACAACGTCTTTCGCTTGCGCGTGCCCTGCTGGCCGGCACTCCGGTGCTGGTGCTCGACGAGGCGACCGCCTTCGCCGACCCGCAGACGGAGCGGGCGTGGCGCCGGGCGATGGCGACGCTGCGCGGTGCCCGAACGGTGCTCGTCATCGCCCACCGACACGAAACCATCGCCGACGCCGACGTTGTCGTCCTGCTGCGGGACGGCGTGATCATCGAGCGTGGCACGCCGAGCGGGTTGCTTGCCGAGGACGGCGCGTTCGCCGCGTTGCGGCGGGCCGAACAAGGAAGCGAGTTGTCATGATCCGCACGCTGTTACGGGTGCTCGGGCATCAGTACGCGGGCCCGGTGCGCCGGACCGTGGTATTGATGGGCATCACCGCCGTACTCGAGGGATTGTCGTATTTGCTGCTCGTCCCGGTGCTGCGCGAGTTGTTCGGTACCGACCCCGGACGAGCCTGGCCGTGGCTGATCGGGTTCGGTGGCGCCGTGGGGATCTACGCCGCGCTGCGCTACGTGAGCGACCTGTCGGGATTCCGTTCGGGCACAACGCTGTTGCGCGGCACCTACCACCGCATCGGCGACCACCTCGCCCGTCTGCCGGTCGGCTGGTTCGGCCCCGACCGGGTGGGTGAGGTGTCGGTGCTGGCCAGCCGAGGCGTGCTCGAGGCGATGGGGGTGATCGCGCACCTGCTCAGCCCGTTCATCACCGCGACGCTGACACCGGCGACCATCGTGGTGGTGATCGCGCTCTTCGACTGGCGGCTCGGACTCGCCGCGCTGATCGCCGTCCCGCTCGTGGCCGTGGTGCAGATCCGGGCGAGCCGTGCGCTGGCGGCCACCGACGCCGAACGGCATGCCCGCGACCACGAGGCAGCGGGCCGCGTCATCGAATACCTGCGGGCCCAGCCGGTGTTGCGCGCGGGTGGGCGCAACACCGAACGGTTCGGCCTGCTCGACAACGCGTTGCGCGATCTGCAACGTGCCACTCGTCGGTCGGTGCGCGCCGCACTGCCGGGAATGGTCGGTCTCACCCTGGTCGTGCAGACCATGTTCACCGCGTTGCTCGCGCTCGGCGCGTACCTGGCCCTCGGCGGCCGGATCGGCGCCGCCGAGCTGCTGGCGATCCTGGTACTCGCCGCCCGATGCGCCGAACCGTTGCTGTCATTGGCCGATCTGGGCGGCAAGCTGCGCAGTGCGCACTCTCAGCTCAGCCGCCTGGACGAACTGCTGAGCACCGCGCCCCTGCCCGTACCGCGCGACCCGGTGCGGCCGGTTCGCCACGATCTCGAATTCGACGCGGTCGGTTTCGTGCGCGACGGCCGCACTGTGCTGGACGGGCTGACGTTCCAGGTGCCGCAAGGTCAGCGGTTCGCGATCGTCGGGCCCTCCGGTGCGGGGAAATCCACGGTGCTCCAACTGCTGGCGCGGTTCCACGATGTCGACTCGGGCGCGGTGCGCATCGGCGGTGTCGACGTCCGCGACATCGACACCGCGACCCTGATGTCGTCGGTCGCCATCGTCTTCCAGGACGTGTACCTGTTCGACGGCACCATCGAGGACAACATCCGCCTCGGTCGCCCCGACGCCACCGACCCCGAGGTGCGGGTGGCGGCGACCGCGGCCGGGCTCGACGAGGTGGTCGGCCGCCTCCCCGGCGGCTGGTCGGCCGCGGTCGGCGAGGGCGGTGCCCTGCTGTCCGGCGGTGAGCGCCAACGGGTTTCGATCGCCCGAGCGCTCCTGAAAGACGCACCCATCGTGCTGCTGGACGAAGTCACCTCAGCACTCGACCCCGCCAACGAAGCGGCCGTCCACCGCGGCATCGAACGCCTGATGGCCGGACGAACCGTCATCGTCGTCGCCCACCGCCTGCACACCGTCCGCACCGCCGACCGCGTCCTGTTCCTCGACAGGGGCCATGTCGTCGAAGAGGGCGACCATCACGGACTCGTCGAAAAGGGCGGGCGCTACGCGGATTTCGTCGCAATCACCGACGCTACGATCACGGCACGTTGATGGTGGAGGGGCACCCGCACCACATGGGCAGGTTGCCGGTCCGCGGCGAACCGGCCGCCCAAGACGGAGACGTGTTCGAACTGTCGGCGCTGCGTGGGGTGTTTGTCACTGCACAGCACCGCACCTGCGTTGGCACTGTTCAGGCTCACGGTCGGGGACGTTTCCGTGCGGATCCACCGAGGTCAGCTCGGTGAAACCTCGACCAGCGCACCGGATTCCATGGCGACCCAGAGGTGGCCGGTGGAGTCCACGGTGAGTCCGTGGGGTTCGGCGCCGGGGAGGGCGAGGTGGTCGATCTTGCCGTCGGGGTCGATCCGGCCGAGGTTCCCGCTGGCCCATTCGGTGAACCAGAGCGCGCCGTCGGGGCCGGTGATGATCGCGTGTGGGCGTGAATCACGGTCAGGCAGGGCGTATTCGGTGATCGCGCCCGCGCTGTCGATCCGGCCGATCGCACCGACACCGATTTCGGTGAACCACACCGCGCCATCCGGTCCGGCACTGATGCCGACCGGTGCCGCCGACGGGATGGGCAGGGGGTGCAGTGTCACCGTGAGGTCGGTGTCGATGCGGCCGATCGCGTTGCCCTGGTTCACCGTGAACCAGACCGCGCCATCGGAGTCCGCGGTGATCATCGACGGCATGCCGTCGACCGCGGCGCCCTGAACGGCACCGTCGGAGGCGATCCGGCCGACTCGACCGGCCTGCAATTCGGTGAACCACATCCCGCCCGGCCCGGTACACACCCCGTACGGCCCGTCCATCGCCAGACTGCTCACCACGCCGTCGAGTGTGATCCGGCCCAAGCGGCCGCCGTGGAACTCGGTGAACCACAAGGCGTTGTCGTCCCCCGCGACGATCACCGTCGGTTGTCCGCCGACGGGGTCGAGAGCGAATGTCTCGATCTGCCCCTCGGCATATCGCCCGATGGCGCCCTGGGTCACCAGGGTGAACCACAACGCCCCGTCCGGTCCGACCGTCACCCCGTACGGTGCTCCGGCTACCTCGATCTCCCGAACTATCTCGCCGATACTCAACGATTCGATCCCCTCCTGGTCATGGGAACATCATCTCCGCCCCACCCGCCACCGTACCGATCGCCGCGATCTCGGGCAGATCGCGCCCACGCAGTGCCGAGCCGATAGCAGGAAGCAACCCTCTCCGCGTCCCGGGCCCGAAGAGTGCTCGCCCGTACTGAGGCAGGCACCGGATTCGTCCGTGGGATCTACCGCGCCACACTCGGATTCGTGCTCACGCCATGATGCTCGGCCGTCGTCGCGAATCCGGGCGTGGCGAGATAGAACCTCGCACTGATCCGAGCCCGCCGCAATAGGCCGCGAACACCAGCCCGGCCCGCCACGGTAAGGCACGAGCACGAATCCGAACCTGCGCGGGATACCTCGCACAATCCGGACGTGGCGCGGTCAGGCACGAGCGAGTCCGAGCCTGGCGCGGTATGCCGCAAGCACCTACACCGAGCCCGTCGCAGTAGGCCCGCGAGTATCGATCCGGGCCCCGCCGAACAGTATTCGGCGGGGCCCGGATGAGGCGGGATCAGTCCTGGTACGCGTCGAGCGGCGGGCAGGAGCAGACGAGGTTGCGGTCGCCGAACGCGCCATCGATGCGGCGCACCGCAGGCCAGATCTTCGGCCGGGCGTGCCCCACACCCCGCGGGTACACGGCGGTTTCCCGACTGTAGGGGTGGTCCCACTCGCCGACGAGGCAGGCCGCGGTGTGCGGTGCGCCGCGCAGCGGGTTGTCGGTGACGGGCCAGACACCAGCGGCGACCTGGTCGATCTCGCCGCGGATGGCGATCATGGCGTCGATGAAGGCGTCGAGTTCCTCGAGGTTCTCGCTCTCGGTCGGTTCCACCATCAGCGTGCCCGCCACCGGGAAGCTCATGGTCGGTGCGTGGAAACCGTAGTCCGCCAGTCGCTTTGCCACATCGTCGACGGTGACGCCGGTCTGCTTGGTGATCTCGCGCAGATCCAGGATGCACTCGTGGGCGACCATCCCGTTCTCGCCGGTGTAGAGCACGGGGAAGTGGGCGTCGAGGCGGCGGGCGATGTAGTTGGCCGAGGCGATGGCCGTCAGGGTGGCCGCGCGCAGTCCCTCGGCGCCCATCATCCGGATGTAGGCCCAGGTGATCGGCAGGATCGAGGCCGAACCGTAGTTGGCGGCCGACACCGCGTGCGAACCGTTCTCGAGCGGGTCGCCCGGCAGGTACTGCGCCAGGTGCGAGCGCACCGCCACCGGGCCGACGCCCGGACCGCCGCCACCGTGCGGGATGCAGAAGGTCTTGTGCAGGTTCAGGTGGCTCACGTCGCCGCCGAACCGGCCCGGACGGGCAAGTCCGACAAGGGCGTTCAGGTTGGCACCGTCCACGTACACCTGACCGCCCGCGTCGTGTACCAGCGCGCACAACTCGGCGACCTCGTGCTCGTACACGCCGTGGGTGGACGGGTAGGTGATCATGATGCAGGCCAGCCGCTCGGCGTGGTCGGCGATCTTGGCGCGCAGGTCGTCGAGGTCGATGTCGCCGTTCTCGCGGCACTTCACCACCTCGACCCGCATGCCGACCATGGCCGCCGAGGCGGCGTTGGTGCCGTGCGCGCTCGACGGGATCAGGCAGGTGTCGCGGTGATCGTCGCCGCGGTCGAGGTGGTAGCGGCGGATCGCGAGCAGGCCCGCGTACTCCCCCTGGCTACCGGCATTGGGTTGCAGGCTGACCGCGTCGTAACCGGTGATCTCGCACAGCCACTGCTTGAGATCGGCGACGAGTTTGCGGATGCCGGGCGAGTCCTCGGTGGGCGCGAACGGGTGCAGCCGGGCGAAACCGGGCCAGGTGATGGCCTCCATCTCGGCGGTCGCGTTGAGCTTCATGGTGCAGGAACCGAGCGGAATCATGCTGCGGTCCAAGGCGATGTCCTTGTCCGAGAGCGAGCGCAGGTAGCGCAGCATGGCTGTCTCGGTGTGATGGCGGGTGAACGCCGGGTGCGTCAGGTAGTCCGAGGTGCGGGTCTCGACGGCGACCGGTTCGGCGCCCGCGCCGGACTCGGGAGTCAGTGCGGTGCCGAAGGATTCGACGACGGCGGCGACGTGGGCGTCGGTGGTCGCCTCGTCGCAGGCGATCGAGACGTGGTCGGCGTCGACCAGCCGCAGGTTGATGCCCTTCGACTTCGCCTTGGCGACAACGGCTTCCGCACCACCGGGCACGTGCGCGAGCACCGTGTCGAAGAACGCGCCGTGCACCACCGCACCGCCGAGACCGGTCGCGACGGCGGCGGCGTGCTCGTGCACCCGGCGCGCGATGGCCCGCAGTCCGTTGGCACCGTGGTAGCTCGCGTACATGGCGGCGACGATGGCCAGCAGCACCTGGGCGGTACAGATGTTGGAGGTGGCCTTCTCGCGGCGGATGTGCTGCTCACGGGTCTGCAAGGCGAGGCGGTAGGCCGGGGCTCCGTCGGCGTCGACCGACACACCGACCAGGCGGCCCGGCAGCTGACGAGCGAACGCCGTGCGCACCGCCAGGTACCCCGCGTGCGGGCCGCCGAAGCCCATCGGCACACCGAAACGCTGGGTGGTGCCGAAGCACACGTCGGCACCCTGCTCGCCGGGCGGGGTCACCAGCGTCATCGCCAGCAGGTCGGCACCGGCGGCGACCAGCGCGCCACGTTCGTGGGCGGCGGTGAACACCTCGGTCCAGTCGACGATGCGGCCCGACGCGCCGGGGGTCTGCACGATCACGCCGAAGAAGTCGCCCTCGGGCAGCACCCCGGTGGACAGGTCGGCCTCGACGAGTTCGATACCGAGCGGCTCGGCGCGGGTGCCGATGATGGTCTTGGTCTGCGGGAACAGATCGGTGTCGAGCAGCAGCCGGTTGGACTTGGACTTGCCCGCGCGGCGCAGCAACGTCATCGCCTCGGCGGCGGCGGTCGCCTCGTCGAGCATCGACGCGTTGGCCACGTCCATGCCGGTCAGGTCCGACACCATGGTCTGGAAGTTGAGCAGCGCCTCGAGCCTGCCCTGGCTGATCTCGGGCTGGTAGGGGGTGTAGGCGGTGTACCAGGCGGGGTTCTCGAGCAGGTTGCGCACCAGCACCGGCGGGGTGAGCGTGTCGTAGTAGCCGAGCCCGATCATCGAGGTGGCGACGGTGTTGGCCGTGGCCAGACCGGACAGTTCGGCAAGCACCTCGTGTTCGGACGCGGGCGCGGGCAGCGCGGCGAGGCCGGACTCGTCGAGGATGGTTGCGGGCAGCGCCGTTGTCGCGAGCGCGTCGACGGACTCGACACCGATGGTCGCGAGGATCCGGGCGAGTTCGTCGGAATCGGGTCCGATGTGGCGGTCGGCGAACGAACGGGTCACGGCAGCTCCAGGTCGGGCGGGTCGGCCTCGTGGCCGACGGGTACCAGCCCTCCCCCTCTGTCTGTGCGCCTGAGAGATTCGGCGACCCGACCACTCGGCCGTGTCCCTTTCCCCGTGGGCGGGCAGCCGGATGCCACCGCTTTCCAGAGGCGTCGAATCACCGCGCGGTCCCTGTTGCCTGAGAGATTGACGGGGAGGTGCTGCTCCTTCGGCGCCCGGATTCTTACGATCCCAGGACTCTCCCGCACGACGGCGACGCCCCAACAGTCTAGTGGCAGCAAACCCTCGGCCGCGCCACCAGGGGCACGGCGGGGGTGTAGTGCTGGTCACTGTCGCGCACCCACCGCGATGGGCGGACGTTTCGATCCCGCTGCGCGCAACCGGTGAATCCGGCATCGCGCTGGGCGATCGTGAGGACATGACTTCCACCACCGCGTCCGCGATCACAGATGCCGAGCTCGACGCCGTCTTCGCCCCGATCTTCGACCGGATCGCCGCAGGTGCGGTGGCACGGGAGGTCGACCGGCGATTGCCGTTCGACGAGGTCACCTGGCTGAAGGAAGCCCGCTTCGGCGCCCTACGGGTACCGGTAGAGTTCGGCGGCTACGGTGCGAGCGTGCGCCAGCTGTTCCGGCTGCTCATCGACCTGGCGGCCGCCGAATCGAATCTGCCGCAGGCGCTGCGGGTGCACTGGTCGTTCGTGGAGGATCAGCGGCTGGCCGAGCCGAACCCGCGCCGGGAGCGGTGGTTGCGGGCGGTGGCCGCGGGCACCCTGGTCGGCAACGCGATCACCGAGCCGGGCGTGGGCGCGGTCGACCGGTATCGCACCCGGCTGACCGAGGACGGTGACCGGCTGCTCCTGAACGGGGTGAAGTACTACAGCACCGGGTCGCTGTTCGCCGACCACATTCTCGTCGCCGCCGACCGCGACGGTGAACGCGTCGGTGTGCTGGTCGACGCGAACGCCGAGGGGGTGACACAGCACGACGACTGGGACGGTTTCGGGCAGCGGCTCACCGCCAGCGGTACCACCGAGTTCACCGACGTCGTGGTGGCGCCCGACCGCATCCTCGGGCCCGGCTACGGTGTCGCGGGCCCCACCTACGGCACCGCCTACCTGCAATTGGTGCAGCTCGCGGTGCTCGCCGGGATCGCCGCTCGCGCCGAGCGCGACGCCAGGGACTGGGTGAGCGCGCGCACCCGCACCTATACGCACGCCTCGGCTGATCTGCCGCGCGAGGACCCCCTCGTCCAGCAGGTGATCGGCAGGTTGTCGGCGGCGGCGTTCACCGCACGCGCAACCGTCCTGGCCGTCACCGACATTCTCGACCGCGTCCTCGCCGCCGGGGCCGAGGACCACGGCGACCTCGCCGAGGCCGAACTGGCCGCCGCGCAAGCCCAACTCGCGGTGATCGACATCGTCCTCGCCGCCACCACACAGCTGTTCGAGCTCGGTGGGGCGTCCATCGTGTCCGAACAGTTGCGCCTGGACCGGCACTGGCGCAACGCGCGCACGGTCGCCGTGCACAATCCGGCGATCTTCAAAGCCCGCGCGGTCGGAGACCACCTGCTCAACGGCACCGAGCTGCCGTTCGGCTGGAGCGCGGGCGAACGCGGCGCGCACGTGACCGACCAGGTGACTCGATGAGCAGACCTATCCGGTTCAACGCGTTCGACATGAACTGCGTGGCACACCAGTCACCGGGACTGTGGCGGCACCCGCGCGACCAGTCCCACCGCTACACCGATATCGACTACTGGACCGAGCTGGCGAAACTCCTGGAACGCGGGCGGTTCGACGGCATCTTCATCGCCGACGTGCTCGGCACCTACGACGTGTACGGCGAAGACGACACCGCCGCGCTGCGCCAGGGCGCGCAGACCCCGGTCGCCGATCCCCTGCTGCTGGTGTCGGCGATGGCCGCGGTGACCGAGCATCTGGGCTTCGGCATCACCACCGGCACCGGGTTCGAGCACCCGTTCCCGTTCGCGCGCCGTATGTCCACCCTCGATCACCTGACGCGCGGGCGCCTCGGCTGGAATGTGGTGACCGGGTATCTGCCTTCGGCGGCGAGAAATTTCGGTGACGACGATCAACTCGATCACGACGAACGCTACGACCGGGCCGACGAATACCTCGAGGTGCTCTACAAGCTCTGGGAGGGTTCCTGGGAGGACGACGCGGTGGTCCGCGATGCCGATCGCGGCGTCTACACCGATCCGGCGAAGGTGCACCACATCGGCCACTACGGCAAGCACTACACCGTGCCGGGAATCCACGTCTCGGAACCGTCGCCGCAGCGCACGCCGGTGATCTATCAGGCGGGCGCCTCACCGCGCGGTGTGCGGTTCGCGGCCGAGAACGCCGAGGCGATCTTCATC
This sequence comes from Nocardia caishijiensis NBRC 108228, assembly GCF_001612825.1. GTDB lineage: Bacteria > Actinomycetota > Actinomycetes > Mycobacteriales > Mycobacteriaceae > Nocardia > Nocardia caishijiensis. The sequence continues at coordinate 25,018 of NZ_BDBE01000039.1, forward strand.
GCTGGCCCGTCCAAACGTGTTCTGGCCCAGACTGTTTCCCGGGTGCGCGACGCTTTGGAGGCGGCCGGGCGCGGACGGTACGGGGCCAGGATCTACGCGCTGGCCACCATCATCACCGACGAGACTGACGACGCGGCCCGAGCCAAGCACGAGGAGTACCTGTCGTACACGAGCGTCGAGGGCGGCCTGGTGTTCATGTCGGGCTGGATGGGCATCGACCTGTCGCGCTACGACCTCGACGACCCGATCGGCGAGGTGCACAGCAACGCCATCCAGTCGGCGGTGGCGGCGTTCCAGGAATTCGACGACGACGGCCGCGAGTGGACCGTGCGCGACATCGGACGCTGGGCGGGTATCGGCGGTATGGGACCGGTGTTCACCGGTTCCGGGGAAACGGTGGCCGACCTGCTGCAGGAGTGGGTCGCCGAAACCGATCTCGACGGATTCAACCTCGCCTATGCCATCACTCCCGGCACGTTCGAAGACATCGTGCGCCACGTTGTTCCGGTCCTGACCGAGCGCGGCGTGTACCGCACCGACTACGAGCCGGGAACATTGCGCAACGCGCTATTCGGCAGCGGTGATCGATTGCCCGCGCACCATCGTGGTGCCGAATACCGCGTCGGCGGTCCGCGTTCGACCGTGCTGCCGCACGCGGTGTCACGGCCGGGAACGGTGAGCGACGCGGGCACGCGGGAATGAATTCGCGCTGATCGCAACACTCTTCATTCGGTGCAGGTCAGCGCAGTATTCCGGTATGACATCGCAGACTTCCGTTTCCCGCTCCACTCGTTCGGCCGCGGTGATCGGCGCCGGTCAAACCGGCGTCACTGCGGCGCTAGGACTACTCGACGCCGGTTTCACCGTCACCCTCTACAGCGACCGAGATCAACGCGCACTGCGCGACGAGGTCCCCGCCACCGGCACCGCTCTCGAATTCGGTGAGACTCAGCAGGCCGAGGCCGCGCTGGGGCTCGACAGCTACACCGCACGCGCACCCCGTCACACCGGACTCAGTGTCCGCATCGCCGGGCCGGAGAACGCCGAGTTGATCGCGTTCGACGGCACCTTCGACGGCTATGTCGGGGTCGCGGTCGACACCCGACTCAAGGCCGACGAACGACTCACCGCCTTCCGCGCGCGTGGCGGCCAGTTCGTCGTCGACAACGTCACCCCGCAGTCCCTGGACGCCATCGCCGCCGCCAACGACCTCACCCTGGTCGCCACCGGTCGCGGCGGGTTGTCCGATCTCTTCCCGATCGACACCACCCGCACCGTCTACGACAAGCCGCAACGCTCGCTGCTCACTGTCACCGTGACCGGCCTCGGCTACGACTCCGGCGTGTTCGCCCACCGCGGCCCAGCCGGGGGCGCGCACAGTCTGTTCTCCATCCTGGCCGAACAGGGCGAAGCGTGGTGGGGCCCGTACCTGCACAAGGATGTGGGCCCGAGCTGGGCTTTCCTCGGGTGGGCCCGTCCCGGCAGCGACTGGGAGACCCGATTCGCCGCCGCCGATTCCGCCGAATCGGCGTTGCGGATCGTCAAAAACCTCTACCGCGACTACATCGACTGGGATCTGCCGGAAGTGCAGGCCACCCAGGTGATCGCCGAAGACCCGCATTCCTGGCTCAAAGGCGCGGTACGACCGGTCGTGCGGGCAGGCGTCGGACGCACCGAGAGCGGCCACCCGGTCGCGGCCCTCGGTGACACCGCCGTGGCCTACGACCCGGTCGCCGGGCAGGGCGCGCAGAGTGGACTGATCCAGGCCCAGCGCTTGGTCGCGGCCGCTGCCGTGCACGACGGACCCTTCGACGAGCAGTGGATCACCGAGCAGTACGCCGCGTTCCTCGCCGCTCGTAGCGATGCGGCCGCCAAGGTGACCCGGCTGTTCCTCAGCGACCCCGAGTTCGCCGACATCGGCGGCCAGTTCTTCGCCACCGCCGCCGTCGACCCGCGCTTCGCCTCGGCGCTGGTCGGGCTGCTGCACCGGCCGCAGCCCTTCCTCGCCATCGATACCCCCGACGACGCGGCCGCCTACATCACCCAGGTCACCGGCGTGGACGCGGGCGAACTGCTGGCGAAGTTCGCACCGGCGGGCCGCTTCGAGCGCTCGACCTACGCCCCGGTCGCCGTCGGATAGCGACAGCCCGCCCCCGTCCGCACAAACTCTGGAGCAGTTATGACAACCGAGCGGATCGCCGATCAGATCCAGTTCGCCTACTGGGTGCCGAATGTGAGTGGTGGCCTGGTCACCAGCGATATCGAACAGCGCACCAGCTGGGATTACGAATACAACAAGAAGCTCGCGCAGACCGCCGAACGCAACGGCTTCGACTACGCCCTCTCGCAGGTGCGCTACACCGCCTCCTACGGTGCCGAATTCCAACACGAGTCCACCTCGTTCAGCCTGGCCTTGCTGTTGGCCACCGAACGGCTGAAGGTGATCGCCGCCATTCATCCCGGGCTGTGGCATCCGGCGGTGCTCGCGAAATTCGGCGCGACGGCCGATCACCTCTCCAACGGCCGGTTCGCGATCAATGTGGTGTCGGGCTGGTTCGCGGGCGAATTCCAGGCCTTGGGCGAACCGTGGCTCGAGCACGACGAACGGTATCGGCGCAGCGGCGAATTCTTGGAGGTGATCCGCAAGATCTGGACCGAGGACGAGGTGAACTACGGCGGCGATTTCTACCGCATTCGCGACTTCACCCTGAAGCCGAAACCGCTGAACACCCCGGACCGGCCCAATCCCGAACTGTTCCAGGGCGGCAATTCGACCGCGGCCCGACGCAACGGCGGCCGCTACGCCGACTGGTATTTCTCCAACGGCAAGGATTTCGACGGCGTCACCGAACAGCTCGACGACCTGCGAACCGTCGCCCGGGAAAACGATCGTGAGGTGAAATTCGGGCTCAACGGGTTCATCATCGCCCGCGACACCGAGAAGGAAGCGCGCGATACGTTGCGCGAGATCATCGAGAAGGCGAACAAGCCCGCGGTCGAGGGTTTCCGCGACGCGGTGCAGCAGGCAGGTGCGTCCACGAGCGACCGCAAGGGTATGTGGGCGGACTCGTCGTTCGAGGACCTCGTGCAATACAACGACGGATTCCGCACGCAGCTGATCGGCACACCCGAGCAGGTGGCCGAGCGGATCGTCGCCTATCGCGACCTCGGGGTCGACCTGATCCTCGGCGGCTTCCTGCATTTCCAGGAGGACATCGAGTACTTCGGAGCCAAGGTGTTGCCGTTGGTTCGTGAACTCGAGGCGGCCCGGGTGCCCGCGACGGTGGTCGGCTGATGACCGCGGCCACCGCCGGACGCATCACCTCCGCCGACCAGGCCCTGACCGTCGCGGCCGAGCTCGCTCGCGAGTTCGCGCCCGGCGCCGCCGCCCGTGATCGCGACCGCGAGTTGCCGTACGCGCAGCTTGATCGGCTGTCGTCCTCGGGTCTGCTCGCGATCACGGTTCCCGCCGAATTCGGTGGGGCCGATCTGGCGCCGAGCGTGGTCACGGAAGTGGTGCGGCTGCTGGCGGTGGCCGATCCGAACATCGCGCAGATCCCGCACAGCCATCTCGTGTATGTGAATCTGCTACGCCTGGCCGGTACCGACGAACAGCGACGCGAATATTTCGGATCGGTGCTCGGCGGTGCGCGCATCGCCAATGCCCAATCCGAACGCGGCGGCCGAACCATCACCGATATCTCGACCGCGCTGCGTCCGGTGGACGACGAATTCCGGATCGACGGCACGAAATACTATTGCACCGGCTCGTTGTTCGCTGATCTGCTGGCGGTGCTGACCCGGCTCGACGACCCGGACGCGCGCAGTGGCCTGCCCGCGGGCGAATACATCGCCTACCTACCGGTCGACACGCGAGGCGTCCGGATCGTGGACGACTGGAACGGCCTCGGCCAGCGCACCACCGGCAGCGGCACCGTCGAATTGGACGGTGTGCGGGTGCGCGCCGGGCAGCTCGTCCCCCGGGCGAAGGCCCTCGCCGGGCCCACCGCCTACGGCGCGTACGCCCAGCTCCTGCACGCCGCGATAGATACCGGTATCGCACGCGGAGCCCTCACCGCGGCAACAGAATTCGTGCGCGAACATGCCCGGCCGTGGTTCGAAGCCGGGGTCGACCGTGCCATCGACGACCCGTTGCTGATCCAGCGATTCGGCGAGCTGGTGGTGACGGTGGCGACCGCCGAAGCGACCCTGACCGCTGCGGCGACCGCCGTCGATTCGGCGATCCGTGCCCCGGGAGCCGACGAACAGAGCGCGGCCGGTCAGGCGTCCCTCGCCGTCGCGACGGCCAAGATCGTCGCAGACCGCGCCGCCATGGACGTGTCGAGCGCACTGTTCGAGGTGAGCGGAACCCGCAGTGCCGCAGCGGATCTCAACCTGCACCACTTCTGGCGTAACGCGAGGACGCACACTCTGCACGACCCGGTCCGCTGGAAATACCATCACCTCGGCCGTGCCCTACTCCACGGCACTCCGCCGCCCGCCCACGGCACCTTCTGACTGCTCGACCGACGGCCGAACGACACCCCACACACGTGATCGCGCGTACACGGGGTCGCCGCGTACGCGCGAGACTTCGCGCTAACCCGTCTTGCGGTTCTCCCTGGCCTTACGCCGGTAGGACAGTTCGTCCTCCGGGCGATCGGTGATGGCGGTGGCGCGTTCGGCGGGGAAGTCCGCGATGGCGCCGGTCAGTTCCCGCATGGCGCCGCTGACCGCGATTCCGAAGACACCCTGCCCGCCCTGCAGTAAATCGACGACTTCCTCGGGTGAGGTGCATTCGTACACCGAGGTGCCGTCGGAGAACAGCGTGATCCCGGCCAGATCACCCACGCCACGACTGCGCAGGTGATCGACCGCGATCCGAATGTTCTGTAAAGAGATGCCCGCGTCCAGCAGCCGCTTCACGATCTTGAGGACCAGGATGTCCTTGAACGAGTACAGCCGCTGGCTCCCCGACCCCGCCGCGCCCCGGATCGACGGGACGACCAACCCGGTCCGCGCCCAGTAGTCGAGCTGACGGTAGGTGATTCCCGCGACCTGACACGCGCTCGGCACCCGGTAACCGACCAGATCATCCGGAACCGAGTCGTCCGGGAACAAGCCAGGCTGCACTACATCCTGCGTTTGCTCTTCCACTGACCGCTCCTTGCTCTGCCGACGTTCTCGAGTACCGGAGTCACGACGGATGTTGCCCGACTTTCGAGGTTACTCCTGTCATTGTCGGACCCATACGGTCATCGGACCAAGCACCGTGAGCGGCGATTCCCTCGACCTCTACTTCAGGGTCAGGAAATAGTCCGGCCCTAGCTGTCGGTGGCCTTGAAGTCGTCGGGCGACACCGAGTCGAGGAATTCCTTGAACTTCTCGACCTCGTCCTCGCGCTCGTCGGGCATCACCAGCCCGGCCTCGGCGAGCACCGGTTCCTCGGCGAAGATCGGGCATCCCACGCGCAACGCGATGGCTACCGAGTCCGACGGTCTGGCCGAGACCCGCAGGTCGCCGTCGAAGACCAGATCGGCGTAGAAGGTGCCTTCCTGCAGATCCACGATCCGCACTTCCTTGAGGGTGTGCCCGAGTTCGGTGATGAGAATCTTGATCAGATCGTGAGTGAGCGGACGAATGGGGGTGACCCCCTCCTGCTCGAGCACGATCGCGGTGGCCTCGGCCTGCCCGATCCAGATCGGCAGATACCGCTCGCCCGCCGCCTCCCGCAGCAACAGCACGGGCTGGTTCTGTGGCTGCTCGACACGGATGCCGATAACACGCATCTCACTCATGCTGTCACACCTCGCATGCTCGGGCGGCCTCCGTGGTTACGCTCCGCTGCCGCCTCCGGCCGCTGACCTCTCATGCGTAGTCCTGCCTCCCATACTCGCCGCCGACGGCACGACCGCTGCCCCGCCCGGTATCACCGAGTCTAGGCGAATCGACCCACCCGGCGCTCGCGCGTGTCAGCTACCCAACGCGTTGCGCACGGCGGCTTTCACCAGCGCCGCATGCAGGTTCAGCGACAACGCGGCCAATTCGCGCACGGTTTCCTCCGCGCGAGCCCGCGCGTCGGCGTCACGGCTCTTCGCGATCGGTGCGGCGATCTGGGCGACCAGCGCCGCCTCCCGATCGGCGGCGAGCTTGAACGCCCGCAGATGCCGTGCCTCCAAACCGAATTCGGCCATCGCCTTGGCCGCGCGCGCCAGCGTCACCGCGTCGGCTTCGAAGAATCCGCCCGCGCCGGGGACGATGAGACCGGCACGCAGCAAATCGTCCAGGAAACGGTCCTCGATGCCCGCCTTGGCGAGCAGATCGGCGCGGGTGAGCCGCACCGCGACATCGAAACGCAATTCTTCGGGCGTGATCTCCCCCGGAACGACACCGAGGCGGCGCGGCGCGGCGGGCGCGTCGTCCTCGTCGTTGTCGGGCACGGAGCCGGACCGCCGCCCGGCATCCGTGACACCACGCAGGGAGTGCGCGCGCGCTCGCGCCTCACGCACGCCCAGCGTCGCAGCACCGCTGTCGATCGCTTCCAACTGCTCCTTGATCACCTTCAACGGCAGGTACTGATCGCGCTGTGCGGTGAGCACGAAGCGCAGCCGTTCGTAGTCGGCCACCGAGAACCGCCGGTATCCCGACGGTGTCCGTTCCGGCCGGATCAGGCCCTCCGATTCGAGGAACCTGATCTTGGAGATGGTGATGTCGGGAAAATCTGGTCGCAGCAGGTCGAGCACGGAGCCGATCGACATCCCTCCGCGCGCCCACTGCGCCGCCCCGGTCACAGCACTGTGCCCTGCACGGACACCAGCACCGGACGGGTCATCGCGAACCCGCGCCCGTCGACGACTCACCGGCCTGCGCGCGCGGACCCGTCAGGAAGACCAGCCGGAACTTGCCGATCTGCACCTCGTCGCCGTTCTGCAACTCCGAGGAGTCCACCGGCTCCCGGTTGACGTAGGTGCCGTTGAGGCTGCCCACGTCGACGACCTGGAACGAGTCGTCGTCCTGCCGGAACTCGGCGTGCCGACGGCTGACCGTGACGTCGTCGAGAAAGATGTCACTGTCGGGGTGACGACCGGCCGACGTGGTCGGCTGGTCGAGCAGAAAGCGCGAACCCGCGTTCGGGCCGCGCTTGACCACCAGGAGGGCGGCACCGACCGGCAGGCCCTCGACGCCCTGCACCGGCTGTTCACCGGCCGGCTCTCCGGAGCGCGACGAATCGACCTCGTTGAGGAAATCCGCGCGGAAGACCGATGTCGTCTCGGCCGCGGTCTCCCCGTAACCCGGGTCCCTGTTCTCGCTCACCGTTTCTCTCCTCCTCGAACCTGATTATCCATGCAAGCAGGTGCTGTCTTCGGCATTGACCGTACCCTGCCGGGGCGTGCCCGTGCAGGGAGAACTGTGAAGGCTTCGTCAGCCCCCGATAACTCCTTGATAACCCGCCGCATCCAGCAGTTCGGCGAGTGCGGCGTCCAGGCTCGCGGCGTCGTCGAACGCGAGCTCGAACAACCAGCCCGCCTCGTACGGGTCGCTGTTGAGCGTCTCCGGCGCCTGGACCAGATCCTCGTTCACCGCAACGACTTTGCCGGACAGCGGGGCGTAGATGTCGGACACGCTCTTGGTCGATTCGACCTCGGCGATGCTCTCGCCCGCGGTGACGTCGGCGTCGGCCTCGGGAAGCTGGACGAACACCACGTCACCGAGCTGCGACTGGGCGTAGTCGGTGATGCCGACACGGACCGCCGTCGGGCTGGTCCGCCGCACCCATTCGTGCTCCTCGGTGTAGTGCAGATCCTCAGGGGTCCGGGTCACAGGACGTCCTTTCGTCGTGAACGTTGCACGCAACAGTAACGGCTAGCTCCCTCGGTGCGGCACAGGCGGTATCGATCGTGCGACCGCGACCGCCAGGCCTGCGTAGAGCACCCCCGTCCACACGTACAGCGCGGTGCCCCAGACCAACAGTGCCCAACCGAACGCCCAGCCGAAACCTGCCCCGACCCAGTCCATTTCCCCGGTCAGCAGCCACGGCAGGCCCGACATCAGCGCGAAGGTGGCGGCTTTGCCCAGGTAGATCACTTCCGGTGCGGGCAGCTCGCGCCGTTTGTACACCGACAGCGTCAGGGTGAGCACGAGATCACGAGCGACCAAGATCACTGCCAGCCACCACGGGATCAGTCCGCGCAGGACGAAGGCGGCCAGGGTCGTCAGCAGGTACAGCCGGTCGACGAACGGGTCGAGCAGGGCACCGAGGCGCGAGGACTGATCGAGCAGCCTGGCCAGTTTGCCGTCGAGGAAATCGGTGAAGCCGCTGGCGATCAACAGGGCGAAAGCCCAGCCGTCGGCGTGTTCGACCAGCATCAACCACAGGAAAACAGGGATGCCGATGAGACGGACAACGCTCAGGGCGTTGGGCACGGTCAGGATGCGGTCGCTGAACACGCCACCGCCGTCGGTGTCGCGTGTGCCCGGCGTTCCCGATTCGGTTGCCACGCCCCTGCATACCGCACCGACCCCCCGGCGCGCCATCCGGCCACGCCGAAACGCGCGCCCATTTCGGTGCGGGCGGTGGATCGTGGCGCTGTCGGCCCGGGAAACCCGCTAACCTCGACAGTCGTGTCCGACAGTGGTATTGATCTGCGCTCCTCCGTCTCCCCCGAGCAGGCCCGCGCGCGCGGCCGTGCCGCCGCCGAACGGGTGCCGGTGACCGAGCGTGATCGCCCGGCCGAGAGCCCCGACCGGCCCGGGGTGCTCGAGTTCGTCGAAGCGAGCAACCAGGGCAGGCTCGAACACCTGATCCCACTGCGCATCGCCCGGATGACGGCCTCGCCGTTCAGCTTCTTCCGCGGCGCGGCAGGCCTGATGGCGGCCGACCTCGCGGCCGGTCCGGACAGCGGCCTGCCCGCCCAGATCTGCGGCGACGCGCACGCCGCCAACTTCGGCCTCTACGGCACCCAGCGCGGCGAGATCGTGATGGATATCAATGATTTCGACGAGACGATCTCGGGTCCGTGGGAATGGGATCTCGAGCGCTTGGCCGCGAGCCTGGTCCTGGCCGGACGTGAGAGCGGTGCCGATTCCGACGACTGCCTGCGCGCGGCCCGCGATGCCGCGGGCTCCTACCGCCGGACCGTCGCCGGGCTCGCCGAACTGCCGTTCCTGCAGTCCTGGACCGATCTGCACGACGAGTCGATTCTGACCAAGGCCAAGGCTCAGGACCTGCACGACGACTTCAAGAAGGCGGCGAAGAAGGCGCGCAAGAACACCAGCGCCAAAGTGGTCGCGAAACTGACCGAGCACATCGACGACCACGAAACCGGCATCCGCAGGCATTGCTTCATCAGCGACCCACCGGTGCTCACCGCGGTCGACGAGCATGTCCGCGAAGCGGTGATCGACGGTCTGGAACGCTACGCCAACACCATCCGCGAGTCGCGGCGCACGTTGCTGTCGCGGTTCGCGGTCTCCGATGTCGCGTTCCGGGTCGTCGGCACCGGCAGTGTCGGGCTGCACAGTTACGTGGTGCTGCTGCACGGCAACGACGGCGAGTCGCTGGTGCTGCAGGCCAAACAGGCCCGGCCGTCCGCACTCGCCCCGTTCCTGCCCGAGACCACCCACCGGCACGAAGGCGAGCGCATCGTCGCCGGGGCGCGCAGCGTGCAGTCCGACACCGACATCCTGCTCGGCTGGACGACCATCGACCTCGACACGCCGCTGCCGTTCATCGTGCGTCAGTTCCGCAACTTCAAGGGCGCCATCGACCCGGCCGGGTTGTCGGCCGACGATCTCGACGACTACGGCAGGCTCGCGGGCGCCCTGCTCGCCCGCGCGCACGCGCGTTCGCTCGACCCGCGCACGCTGGCCGGATACCTGGACGGCGACGGTGACGACGACGATCGTTTCGAGGAGGCGGTGGCCCGCTTCGCGGTGCGCTACGCCGACCGCACCGAAGCCGATCACGCGGAGTTGGTCGCCGCGGTGGAGGCGGGCGAGATCGTCGCCGATTCCCGCTGAGCCGCGCGGCGCCGACCAGGTACCGTCCGCATCCTGACCGGCTTCGGAACTCGAGCGAGCTACGATGTAGGGCAACGGTTCTCGGCTTGCGGCGCCACCGACCAAGAAGGGCGGACCTCCATGCTCGTGCGCGTGCAGAATGCGGCAGGCACCGATGCCGAGCGGGCACTGATCAATTGGTTGCGCACCTGGAAGGACCCGTCGCATCCGCACGGCGTCGCCACTATCAACTGCAGCCTGTTCCACAACGATCGGCTGCACCAGTTCGACGCGGTGGTCTGGACACCGACCAGCTGTGTGGTGATCGAGGCCGAGACGTTCACCGTGGCCCAGGACGGTGTGCTCGAGATCCCGCTCAACGGTCCCTGGATGGTCTCCGGTGAGCTCGCGCGGTTCGCGGGTGGCGAGAAGTCGACGCCGCTGGAACGCTCCCGGGAGCACACGTTCGCACTGCAGGACTACCTGGCCGCGCGTGGGCTCGGGCAGCGCGCGGTGCACGGTCTCGGATTGATCGTGCCGCAGCCCGGTGCCGATATCGATATCCATCAGGGCTGGCACGACCCGAGCTTCGACGTGGTCGTCACCGACGATCCGTACCGGCTCGAGCAGTACTTCGAGGTGCTCGCCGAGAAGGAACACAATCGGTGGACGGCCAACGACATCGCCATCGCCTTTCGTGGCCTCGGCATCCTGCCGTACCTGCCCGCCCCGCAGGACCTGCTCAACGAGGGATTCCTCGGGCCGATCGATGTGACCCTGTGGCACGGCGGTCCCACCCAGGCGCAGGCCGAGGCGTACGCGGACGAGCAGGCGCGGCTCGAGCAGGAGGCGCAGTCACGCCGTGGTCTGGTGGCGCCCTGGTACAGCCCCTGGAAGCTGTATCCGCGCGTCGACGGTGATCTCGATTTCGGGCGCGCGTTCCTGCGGATCGTTCTGGCCGTCGGCATGATCATCGCGATCGTGTGGGTGTTGTGGTTCGTGGTCACCGCCGTGCTCACCTACGGCCCCGCCTGAGCCGGACGCTATCGTCGGGGCCGTGATCCGCCCCGACCAGGCGCTGCGCGCGACCGTCCTCACGACCTGCGCGAGTGTCACGGCGCTGATCCCGCTGACGTTCCCGGCCGACGACGGACCGACCGATATCGACCGCGCCGTCGCCGAGCCGGTGCGGCGTTCGCTCTCCCCCGAGTGGGGCTCGATTCTCGTCTCACCGAGCCACAACGCGATCGTGCTGATCGGCTTGCTGGCATGTTGCTGCTGGTTTCTGCTGCGGCGACAACGGTGGCGCGCGGTGGCGATGCTCGTCGTCCCCGGGGTCGCGGTGATGATCAACACGTGGCTGTTGAAACCTTTGTGGGACAGGCAGTTACACGACTATCTCGCCTATCCGAGCGGGCACACCGTCCACTTGGTCGCGGTCGCGACGACATTCGCCTGTCTGGTGACGAGCGCACGGGCGCGGCTCGCGGTCGTCGCGCTCACCGCACTGCTCCTGATCCCGATCACCCTCGGGATGATCGAACGGGGCTACCACCACGCCACCGATGTGCTCGGTGGCGCGGCGGCAGCGGTCACCCTCGCCGTCGCGGGGGTGTGGGCCCTCAGGTGCGGTCGAACACGCTGGCGTCGTGCAACATCGCGGCCCGCAGCATCGACTCCGGCACACCCATCGCCTCCACCAGCGTGAGCGCGTCGGGGCGCAACCGGTCGACGAGCTCGTTCACTCCGCGCCGCACCGCCTTGGCCCGCTCCACCGACATGAACCGGTGCATGATGTACCAGGACAGGTTCTCCTCCAGCGTGGAGTACACGTAGAGGTCGCAGACGGTTTCGGCCAGCGCCCTGGCGTCGGGATCGTCGATGGCGGCGATCCCGTCGACGAACTCCTCGAGCACCAGCCGGTCGATGTGGGCGGTCCCCGCGGCGAGGATGTGGTCCTGGGCGTTGTTGAACGCCTCGAACGGGCCGGTGTCCTCGGCACGGGCGCGCAGCCGGTGCGCGGCGGTGCGCAGCAGGTAGTCCTCGCGGTCGGCGAACAGCTGCAACTGCACGTCACGCTTGGACAGGTCGCCCTCGTCGACGGATTCGTCATTGCGGTCACGCAGCGTCTGAATGAGCTGGCGCACACCGGTATTACGGCGCACGACGTCACCGGCCATCGTCGCGGCGAAACGCACCCAGCCGAGGGCGTCCAGGTCACGGACCTCGTCGGCGTAGGCGGTGAGCAGTTCCTTGGCCACCAGCTGGGTGAGGACCACATTGTCGCCCTCGAAGGTGGTGAACACATCGGTGTCGGCCTTGAGCGTCACGAGACGATTCTCGGTGAGATACCCGGCGCCGCCGCAGGCTTCACGGCACTCCTGGATCGCGCGGGTGGCGTGCCGGGTCTGGGCGACCTTCAGGCCCGCCGCGCGCTTCTCCAGCGCACGCTGCGCTCCCGGCTCGACGTCGGCGCCGCGCTGGACGAGATCCATCCGGCGCACCAGGTCGTTCTGGGCGAAGGCGAGCGCGAACGACTTCGCCACCAGGGGTAGCAGCCTGCGCTGGTGGCTGCGGTAGTCGAGCAACAAGGTTTCCGCGCCGGTGTCGGGGTCGGCGAACTGGCGACGCGCCAGGGCGTAGCGCACCGCGATGCTCAGTGCCACGCGAGCGCCCGCCGCGGCGGCACCGCCGACGCTCACCCGGCCGCGCACGAGCGTGCCGAGCGTGGTGAAGAAGCGCCTGCTCGGGTTCTCGATCTCGGAGCTGTAGGTGCCGTCCGGCGCCACATCGGCATACCGGTTGAGCAGGTTCTCGCGCGGGATGCGCACGTTGTCGAACACGATGCGGCCGTTGTCGACACCGGGCAGACCGCCCTTGCGGCCGTCGTCGGAGGTCGTGACACCGGGCAGATCGGCGCCGTTCTCGTCGCGGATGGGCACCAGGAAGCAGTGCACGCCCTGGTTGGTTCCGTCGGTGACGAGCTGGGCGAACACGGCCGCCATCCGGGCGTGCTCGGCGGCACCACCGATGTAGTCCTTGCGCGCCGACGGGGTGGGGGTGTTCACCACGAATTCCTGGGTGGCCGGATCGTAGGAGGCCGTGGTCTCGAGGACCGCCACGTCGCTGCCGTGCCCGGATTCGGTCATCGCGAAACAGCCGAGCAGGTCCAGCGAGATGAGCCGCTTGATGTAGTCGCGGTGCCGCTCGGTACCGAGGTTCTCCACCGCGCCACCGAAAAGCCCCCACTGGACACCGGACTTCACCCACAGCGAGAGGTCGGCGTAGGCCAGCATCTCGAGGCCGGTGACCGCGCCGCCCGGGTCGCCGGTGCCGCCGTTCTCGGGTCGGAATCCGCGCTCGGGGTAACCCATTTCGGCGATGACCCGCATTTGTTCGAGTACCCGTGCGCGGGCTTGCTTCAGGTCGAGTTCGGGATCGCCGGTGAAGCGGTTGTCGGCGAGCTGGGTACGTGCCTGTTCCCTGACCGCGCGCCACGGTCCGTCCAGCGCTGCGCGGAGGTGTTCTGCCGTCGTCGATGTGCCGGTAGCCATGCCTTCGACCATAGCCCGGTCGGCGGCGCGCCGGTGGCGGCGAAACTCTGACACGGCACCTCTTGTGGACCGATTGAACACTCGTTTAGTATATTGAACATGTGTTTAACCAACAGCCCGTTTCGCAAGGATCCGCCGCCGACCTGAGCACCGCCGCACGTATCCGCGACGCCGCGATCGACCTGTTCGGAGAGCTGGGATTCGGCGTCGGCGTGCGTGCCATCGCCACCGCCGCCGGGGTATCACCGGGCTTGGTGAATCACCACTTCGGATCCAAGGACGGCCTGCGCGCGGCGTGCGACGAACGAGTGATCGAGATCATCCGTGACGAGAAGTTGCGGGCCATCCGCGCCACCGGTCCGACCGGGATGCTGGACGCGTTGGCCGAGATCGAGATCTACGCACCCCTGGTGGCCTACATGCTGCGCAGCTTCCAGGCCGGCGGACCGCTGGCCGAGTCACTGCTGGAGCACATGATCGACGACGCCGTCCAGTACACCCAGACCGCCGTCGACGAAGGCCGCATCAAACCGAGCCACGATCCCGTGGCCCGCGCCCGCTATCTGGTGCTCTGCCATGTCGGAGCCATGAACCTCTATCTGCAGATGCGTAGTCAGCGCGAGGGAAAACTCGACTACCGCAAGGCGATTCGCGAGCTGTCCACCGAACTCACCTTCCCAGCCGTCGAGCTCTACACCCAGGGCATGCTGACCGACCCGTCTCTGCTCGACTCTCTCCTCGAGGAGTAGCCATGCCGTCCCCCTCCCAGCAGGTCGTCGAAACCCGGGACCTGCGCAAAACTTTCGGTCGCTTCACCGCTCTCGACGGACTCGACCTACAGGTCGGGCCCGGTGAGATCCACGGGTTCCTCGGACCCAACGGTGCTGGCAAGTCCACCACCATCCGCATTCTGCTCGGCGTGCTTCGAGCGACCGGCGGTTCGGCACAGTTGTTCGGCCGCGATCCGTGGGCCGACGCGGTGGCGCTGCACGAGCGGATCGCTTATGTACCAGGCGATGTCACGCTGTGGCCCTCGCTGTCGGGCGGGGAAACCATCGATCTGCTCGCCCGGATGCGCGGTGGCCTCGACCGGACGCGCCGAGCCGAGCTGATCGAGCGATTCGAACTCGACCCGACCAAGAAGGCACGCACCTACTCCAAGGGCAACCGGCAGAAGGTGGCGCTGGTGTCGGCGTTCTGCGCCGAGGCCGATCTGCTGATCCTCGACGAACCGACCTCGGGCCTGGATCCGTTGATGGAGCAGGTCTTTCAGGAATGCGTGCGCGACGCGGCCGCGCGTGGTGCCACCGTGTTGCTGTCGAGCCACATCCTCTCCGAGGTGGAACACCTGTGTGACCGGGTGACCATCATCCGCGCGGGGCGCACCGTGGAATCCGGTTCGCTCGGTGCACTGCGTCATCTGAGCCGGACCGCGATCACCGCCGAATTGATCGGCGACCCAGGGGATCTGAGCGCGCTTGCCGGTGTCGACGATCTGGAGCGCGACGGCTCGACCCTGCGCTGCCAGGTCGACGCCGACAACCTCGGTGCCCTCATCCGGGTACTCGGCGATGCGGGCGTCCGGAGCCTGACCAGCACTCCCCCGACGCTCGAAGACCTCTTCCTGCGCCACTACCACGTGGACCAGCCCGAGCAGGTGCGCGCATGAGCACGCTCACCGCCACCGGACCTTTCACCAAAACATCGCGTGCCGCAAGCGAATTCACCGGAACCGGGCAGATACTGCGGCTGGCGCTGCGCCGCGACCGGGTGGTCGCCCCGCTGTGGACGGTGCTGATCGGGCTGATGCCCGCGATCCAAGTGGTGTCGATCAAGGATCTCTACACCACCCAGGAACAGCTCGACAGCTTCGCCACGACGACGGCCGCCAGCCCGGCGCTGGTCGCCATGTACGGCCCGGTGTTCAGTTCGGCCCTCGGGTCGATCGGCACCTGGAAGGCCGGGGCCATGTACGCGCTCATCGCGATCGCGGCCGCGCTCACCGTGGTCCGGCACACCCGGGTCGAGGAGGAGACCGGGCGGGCGGAACTGGTCGGCGCGACGCGGATCGGCCGCTTCGCCGGTCTCACCGGTGCGCTCCTGCTCACCTACGGCGCGTCCGTTGTCGCTGGAATCGTCTGTGCGGCTTCGTTGCTCGCGACGGATCTGCCCCTGGCCGGGTCGGTCGCGTTCGGTGCGGCACTGGCCGGTTCCGGTGTCGTCTGGGGCGCGGTCGCCGCGGTCGCCGCGCAGCTGAGCACCGGCGCGAGGATCGCGCGCGGTATCGCCCTCGGCTCTCTCGGTGCGGCGTTCGCGGTGCGGGCGGTCGGTGACGCGGGTAACGGGGTGCTGTCGTGGTTCTCCCCGGTGGGGTGGTGCTTGCAGATCCGGCCCTTCGCCCAGGAACGCTGGTGGGTGCTCGTGCCACTGCTCACCCTCGGCGCCGGTGCGACACTGCTCGCCTACCACCTGCTGCGGACCCGTGACCTCGGCGCGGGTCTGCTGGCCGACCGGCCGGGACCGGCTACGGCGGGCACGGCGCTGGCGGGACCGTTCGGATTGGCCTGGCGGCTGCAGCGCGGCTCACTGACGGCCTGGACCCTCGGTTTCGTGCTCTACGGCCTGCTCATCGGTGGCGCGGTGACGGGTGTCGGCGACATGCTCGACAGCAGCGAATCGCTGCGTGATGCCATCACCACGCTCGGCGGTTCGGACGATCTGGAGCAGTCGTTCATCGCCTACGCGGTCGCGATGCTCGCGGCCGCCGCGTCGGCCTACTCGGTGTCGGCGGTGCTGCGGCTGCACGAGGAGGAGAACACCGGCCGGACCGAAAGCGTGCTGGCGGCCGCCGTCGGCCGCATCCGCTACGCGGGCAGCCATCTGCTGTTCGCCCTCGGCGGTCCGGCGGTGGTCCTGCTGACCTCGGGGCTGGCGATCGGGATCGTCTGGGGCGCGACGGGTGGCGACCCGGGGCGCAGGATCGGTCAGGCGCTGGCGGCGGCGGCCGTGCAACTGCCCGCCGTGTGGGTGGTCACCGCCGTGGCGGTGCTGCTCGTCGGCGTGCTGCCCCGGTTCGCGCCGCTGAGCTGGGGCGTGCTGAGTGCGATGGTGGTGGGTTTCCTGCTCGGCTCACTGGGCGGATTCCCGCAGTGGGTACTCGATCTCGTGCCGTTCGTGCATCCGCCGAAGCTGCCTGGTGCGGAGTTCTCCGTCACGCCCGTCGCGTGGTTGCTCGCGGTCGCGGGAACCGGCATCGCGGTCGGCCTGGTCAGCTACCGTCGCCGCGATCTGCGCTGACTACGATCGGGCCGGTGCGCGTTCGGCGCACCGGCTCAGTACGCGCCTTCGCCCCGGGTGACCACGCCGATGGTCCGCGCGATGAGGGCGACATCCAGCACCATCGACCAGTTCTCCACGTACGACAGGTCGAGGCGAACCGAATCCTCCGGTGACAGGTCCGAGCGCCCGCTCACCTGCCACAGGCCGGTGAGCCCCGGCTTCACCAACAGCCGCCTGCGCATCTCGCCGTCGTAGGTGTCGACCTCGCGCTGCACCTGCGGCCTCGGCCCGACCACACTCATCTCGCCGCGCAGCACATTGAAGAACTGTGGCAGCTCGTCGAGACTGTACTTGCGCAGGAACCGACCGACCGGAGTCACCCGTGGATCGTCTTTGACCTTGAAGAACACCGGGTTTCCACCGTGCTCGGCGATGAGCTCGTCGACGACGGTATCGGCGTCGGGGCGCATACTGCGGAACTTGATCATCCGGAACGGCACACCGTCGCGGCCGATCCGCTCCGAGAGGTAGAACACCGGACCGGAACTGCTGAGCTTCACCGCCATCGCGATGGCGAGCAGGACCGGAGCGCTGAGCAGCACCACCGTGGCGGCGAAACAGAAGTCGAACAGCGCCTTTCGAGTGGATTTGGCCCGTCCGTAGCGCGGCCGATCGATGTGCAGCATCGGCATCCCGGCCACCAGCCGGTGATTGAGGCGCACCCCGGCGATGTCGACCACACCCGGTGCCACGATCAGATCGACGCCGAGCGGGTCGAGTTCCCATGCCATGCGCCGCAATTCGGCCGGACCGAGATGGTCGGTCGCGGCCACGGCCACCGAGTCGGCGCCGCTGCGGCGCACCGCGTCGAGCACCGAGCGGTCGTCACCGAGAACCGATGCGCCACCGAGTGTTTCGACCCGCTCCCCCGACCCGGTCGGCACGCACACACCCACCACCCGGTACCCCGAGGCCGGATCGTCGGTGAACGCCGTCGCCATGGCGTGCGCGGCTTCGGGTGAGCCGACGACGAGCACCGCGGTATGGCAGCGGCCCTCGGCGCGCAGGCTGCGCAACTGCCAGCGCCAGGCCAGCCGTCCGGCGATCAGCCCGAACAGCCCGGCGGGCAGGGCGATGGCCAGGTAGCCGCGGGCGAATTCGATGCGGAACAGCAGGGCGAGGATGGCGAGCACACCGAACAGGCGCAGGCTTGCCGAGACCAGGCGGCGGAATTCCTCACTGCCGGTACCGATCACCTGGGGTGTGCGGGTTCCGTACCCGTGCAGCAGGCCGAGCCAGCCGAGCGCGAGGGCCAGCGACACCGCCGAGTAGCCGATCTCGTACGGCAAGGGCCAGGCCAGTGTCGAGTCGACGGGTCCGTCGAATCGCAGCGCCTGCGCGGTGCCGACGGCACCGACCACGGCGACGACATCGGTGACGACCAGGCGGCGCACGAACGCGCTCTGCCAGGTCTCCCGTCGCGAGTCGTGCACCGCGTGCACGCCGGTGACGGCATCCATCTCGCCACTACTGGTGAGCTCGTAGCTCATGAACCGACACACCTCCCCTATCGGGAGTCGAACCCTTCCGATCGCCGGCGACCAGAACGCGACCTTGCGATGGCCGCTACGCCCCTCGATTCGAAACCCGTGGGACGATCGTTACACACCGCCGAAATTCCTCCACATCGAAGCGCAAGCGCCGCAATGCGATCCAAAGATTAGCCCAGCGGATGCGGAAACGGTGGACGAGACTTCGTGAGGTCGATGGCTTTTCGGCATGAATACAGGAAAATACACTCATCGAGTGGGTGATATCACATTCCATCGAGGAACGGTCGCCTTCGCCGAGAATTAGCCGATCATGGCGCCACCTGGCACTTTCCCGAAAAAGACCACTCCCGTGTCTCCCAGGTCGCAAATCTTCCTGTCGGCTATTGCCGGAGGTGCGCTGTAACGTCTCGTCCCGCAGGACCGAAGTCCGGCATGTCCGGCATCGGCCGCGACAATTCTCGTGTCTGATGAAGGTGGCCCCGTGCAATGTCGGCTGTGTGATTCCGGGCGGCTCACGAGCGTGCTCGACCTGGGCGCCACCCCGGCGTGTGAGAGCTTCCTCGACGCCGCGCTGCTGGAGACTCCCGAAACGACCTATCCGCTGCATCTGCGGCTGTGTGAACAATGCCTGCTGTTGCAGATCCCGGCGCTGATCACCCCTGAGGACACGTTCACCGAATACGCCTATTTCTCGTCGTTCTCCGACAGCTGGGTGCGCCACGCCGAGGATTTCATCGAGACGGCGGTGGACCGCCTTGGGCTGGGTGCCGACTCGTTCGTCGTGGAGGTGGCGAGCAACGACGGGTACCTGCTGCGGCACGCGGTGGCACGCGGTGTCCCGTGCCTTGGCATCGAGCCGTCGGTCAATGTCGGTGCCGCCGCCCGCGCGGCCGGGGTACCGACGGAAACCACGTTCCTGCACGAGGATTCGGCGGCGCGGGTGCGTGCCGAGCACGGTCCGGCCGATCTGGTCGTCGCCAACAACGTCTACGCCCACATCCCCGATCTGCGCGGCTTCACCCGCGCGTTGCGGACCCTGCTCAGCGACGACGGTTGGCTCAGCATCGAGGTACACCACGCGCTGAATCTGGTGCGCCACGGCCAGTTCGACACCATCTACCACGAACATTTCCAGTACTACACCGTGTATTCCGCGCAGCGCGCGCTCGCGGTCGGCGGCCTGACGGTCGTGGATGTGGAGTTGCTCGACACCCACGGCGGGTCGCTGCGGCTGTGGGCCCGCCCCGATGCCGTCGCCGAGCCCGGACCCCGGGTCGCCGAGGTGCTCGACCTCGAGCGGGCGGCCGGGCTGCACACCCCGGCCGGATATGCCGACCTGGCACCGCGCGCGCAGTCGGTGCGTCAAGAGTTGCTGCGCTTCCTGCTCGACTGCCGTGCGCGGGGCAAGCGGGTCGTCGGCTACGGTGCTCCCGGCAAGGGCAACACCCTGCTCAACTACTGCGGCATCCGACCCGACCTGCTCGAGTACACCGTCGACCGCAACCCCTACAAACACGGGCGCTACACCCCGGGCACCCGCATCCCGATCCATCCGCCGGAACGCATCGACGCGGACCGGCCAGACGTGGTGCTCGTGCTGCCCTGGAATCTCGAAACCGAGATCACCGCGCAGCTGCGCCACGTGACCGAATGGGGCGGCGAACTGGTCTACCCGCTGCCGGTGCTGCACCGCGCCGAGCTGGAAACGAAAGTGAATCGATGAAGGTCGTGTTGTTCTGCGGCGGATACGGCATGCGCATGCGTGGCGGGTCCGACGACATCGTGCCCAAGCCGATGCAGCTGGTCGGCCCGCGACCGCTGCTGTGGCACGTGATGCGGTACTACGCGCACTTCGGGCACAAGGAGTTCGTGCTGTGCCTCGGTTACGGGGCCGAGCACATCAAGAATTACTTCCTCACCTACCAGGAGACGGCGTCCAACGACTTCGTCATCCGGGACGGGCAGGTCGAACTGCTCGGTACCGACATCAGCGACTGGTCGATCACCTTCGTCGACACCGGGGTGGAATCGGCGATCGGTGAGCGGTTGCGCCGGGTGCGCGAGCATCTCGACGGTGACGAGTACTTCCTGGCCAACTACGCCGATGTACTCACCGACGCACCGCTCGACACCATGATCGAGAGTTTCCACGCCTCGGGGGCGGCGGCGTCGATGATGGTCGTTCCGCCGCAGTCGTCGTTCCACTGTGTCGACATCACCGACAGCGGCGAGGTGAAGGACATCATGCCGGTGGCGCGGATGCCCCTGTGGGAGAACGGCGGATTCTTCGTGCTGAGTCAGGAGATCTTCGATCTGCTGCCGCCCGGTGGCGATCTGGTCGCCGACGCGTGCGGGACGCTGGCCGGGCAGGGCCGCCTGTTCGGGTATCGGCACCTGGGTTTCTGGAAGCCCGCCGACACCTTCAAGGAGCGCGCCGAACTCGACGACGCCTACCGCAACGGATCGCGGCCGTGGATGGTGTGGGAATCGGCGTGATCGGTTTGTTCACCCGCCCGCCGAAGCGGATCGCGGTGCTCGGCGCGCACTGTGACGACATCGCCATCGGCATGGGCGCCACCCTGCTCGCGCTCACCGGTGCCGACCCGGAGGTGCAGGTGCGTGCCCTGGTGCTCTCCGGTGGGGGCACCGCGCGCGAGGACGAGGAACGGGCGGCGCTCACCGCGTTCTGTTCCGGCACGACACCCCAGCTCGAGGTGCTCCACGTGCCGGACGGGCGCGCGCCCGCGCACTGGGACCGGATCAAGGACGCGCTCGCCGCGTTCCGTCGAGGCGGTGAACCCGAGGTGGTGTTCGCGCCGCATCGTGGTGACGCCCACCAGGATCACCGGTTGCTCGCCGAGCTGGTGCCAACCGAGTTCCGTGACCACCTGATCCTCGGTTACGAGATCCTCAAGTGGGAGACCGACACTCCCGCGCCCACGCTGTATCACCCGATGGATGCCGAACTGCTGCACCGCAAGTCGCGGTTGCTGCACGAACACTATCCGTCGCAGACGGGCCGCGACTGGTTCGACGAACAGGCCTTCCTCGGGTTGGCCCGGATGCGTGGCGTGCAGTGCCACGCACCGTATGCCGAGGCGTTCGTGCTCGACAAAGCGATCATCAGATGGGAACAGACGTGAACATGCGGGTACTGGTCACCGGACATCAGGGGTACCTCGGCACGGTGATGGTTCCGCTGCTGCGGGCGGCGGGCCACGAGGTCACGGGCCTGGACATCGGGTACTTCGCCGACTGTGTGCTCGGCGAATTCGCGGGCGACCCGCCCGGTCTCGCGGTGGATCTGCGGGAGGTGACGGTCGAGCAGCTGCGCGGATTCGACGCGGTGATCCACCTGGCCGCGCTGTCCAACGATCCGCTCGGTGCGCTGGCGCCCGAGATCACCTACGACATCAACCACTACGCCTCGGTGCGGTTGGCGCGGCTGGCCAAGGAAGCCGGGGTGCGTCGGTTCCTGTACGCCTCCACGTGTTCGGTGTACGGGGCGGCGGGCGAGGACCTGGTCACCGAAGCCGCGCCCCTACGTCCGATCACGCCCTATGCCGAGAGCAAGGTGCGGGTCGAAGACGACGTGGCGGCGCTGGCCGACAGCGACTTCGTGCCGGTGTTCCTGCGCAACGCGACGGCATTCGGTTTCTCGCCGCGTTTGCGCGCCGACATCGTGCTCAACAATCTGGTCGGTTACGCGGTGCTGACCGGTGCGGTGAAGGTGCTCTCCGACGGCACGCCGTGGCGTCCGCTGGTCCACGCCGCCGACATCGCGACCGCCTTCGGGATGTGCCTGACCGCACCGGCGGCCGACGTGTCGTGCCGGGCGTTCAACATCGGCACCGAGGTCAACAACCTCACCGTCGCCGAGATCGCGGGGGCCGTGGTCGACGCGGTGCCGGGTTCGCGGTTGGTGATCACCGGCGAGAGCGGCGCCGATCCGCGCTCGTATCGGGTCGACTTCTCGGCCGCGCGTGCGGTTCTCGGTTTCGAGGCGGCGTGGACGGTGCCCGCGGGCGCGGCGGAGCTGTTCGACGAATACACCGCTCGAGGACTCAGGTCCGAGGCGTTCTTCCAGCGGTTCACCCGGCTGCCGCACCTGCGGGGACTGTGCGAGGCGGGTGTGCTCGACGACCGGTTGCGCCGAATCAGTGCGCGGGCGTCAGCGTAGCGCGCAGCCGCGCCCAGCTGCCCGCGCGCGCGTCACGGTCGGAGACGACCGTCACCGGCAGCGGCCAGTCGATGTCGAGCTCGGGGTCGTGGTAAGCGACCCCGAGGTCTTCGGCCGGGTCGTGCGGGCGATCGATGCGATAACACACGTCGGCGATGTCGGTGAGCGCCTGGAAACCGTGCAGGAACCCCGGCGGCACGTACAGGTGGTGGAACAGTTCGTCGTCGAGGCGGAAGGCCTGCCGCGCACCGAATGTGGGCGACCCGGGGCGGATGTCGACGAGCACGTCGTGGACCGCGCCGTGGGCGCAACGCACCAGTTTGGCCTCGCCGCGACCGCCGCGCCCGTGCATGCCCCTGATCACCCCGCGCACCGACCGCGACTGCGAGTCCTGCACGAATCCCGCTGCCGCACCATCGATTCCGAGGTGGGCATCGAATTCGGCGGCGTCGAAGGTGCGGGTGAACAAGCCGCGGTCGTCGCGGAACGGCTCGGGGACGAGCACAACCACGTCGGCCAGTTCGGTCGTTTCGATACGCACGAGGACATCCTGCCATGACTCGCCGATGCCGAGGCTGCGGTGACACCGCGCTGCGCACCCTGCTCGACCTGGGCACCGTGCCCGCCGCCGACCACTTCCCCCTTCGGGATTCGCCGGTGCGCGCCGCCGAGTCGGGCCACCCGTTGCGGATGGACCACTGTGTGGCGTGCGGACTGGCCCAGCTCGCCGACGACGACACCGTCACCGCGGAACCGCGCGGAATCGAACCGCAGGCGCTGCGCGATCAGGCGGCCGACGCGATCGGCCGGGTGCGTGCGGCCGGACTGCTCCTCGGCGCCACGGTGACCGAATTCGGCAGTCCGCACGGCGGTACCTGGTTGCCGCTTCCCGGTTTCACCGCGGCCGCCGGTCCCACCGATGTGGTCCTCGACTGTTTCGGCATCATGCACGAACCCGACCAGCGCGCCGCTTTCGCCGCCCGCGCCGCCGCGACCGCACCCGGGGGCGTGCTGCTCGTGCAGTTCCATTCGCTGGCCGCGATCGTGGCGCAGGGGCAGTGGAATGCGTTGCGGCACGGCCACTTCGCCTACTACTCGCTGGCCTCCTTGCGTGGCCTGCTGGCCGCGGCAGGGATGAGCGTCGTGACGGCATGGGAATTCGACCTCTACGGCGGGACGGTGCTGGTGGCCGCCCGGCACGGAGAGCATCCCGCCGATCGGGCTGTCGAGGAACTGCTGGCCGCCGAGGCGCGGGTGCTCGAGCGCGCGAGCGCGCTGCAGCAAGTGGTGGACAATCATGTCGGCGCGCTTCGCGACTGGTTGGAAAGCGCTGCCTCGCGGGGGCTTCGAACCTTCGCCTACGGTGCCGCCTCCCGCGCCGTCGCCCTCCTGGCGATGGCGGGCGCGCACCGGGAACTCCTCGCCGGGGTAGCCGACGCCTCGCCCGGCAAACAGGGTCGACGCATGCCAGGAACCGACGTCCCTATCATCTCCCCCACCGATCTGGTTGCGGCCGAGCCCGACGCTGTCCTGCTCACGCTCCCCGATCTCCTCCGCGAAGTCCGAACTTCCCTCCCGCAACTCGACGGCCGCTGGTTCGTCGACGATCCCGTCCGCCCGCGAAAGGTCGACCGGTAGCCGATTCCCGGCAACTCGTCGTCTCCTGTCCACACGACCCACCGGAAACCCACGCCGAGCGCGCACGGTTGATGGGCCCACCGATCGAAGGACGGCCGGTACGCCACGGCCCACCGGGCCGACTCACCGAGGGTTACGGTGAGTCCGGTGCTGCCGACGTCGAGTTCCCGGCCGGTGTCGACATCGCTCGGTCCCCGTCGCCGACCACCGTGTCGAACATGTGCGGGCGGGTCCGGGTGCGGTTGTGCCTGGTGGCGATCTTCGCGAGTCCCGCTTCGCGGAGCCGAGCGCGCAGTGGGTGATCCTCGGTGATCCGGCTCAGCGCCTCGCGCAGGGCGTGTGGGTCGTCGGGGCGGACGCATACCGCGGCGTCGGTGCTCACATTGCCGCCGTGGTCGGTGGCGACGACCGGGACGCCCACGCTCATCGCCTCGAGCACCACCAGTGGTCCCGCTTCGGGGAGGACACTGGCCGAAACGAGGACGTCCCAGCCTCGGATGGTCGGCAGTGGGTCGACGTGGCCGAGGAAGCGCACACGACCGGCCAGGTCGGGCTGGGCCGCGCGGTCGCGCAGTCGCGCCAGGTACGGTTCGTCGCCGGGCAGTGCCTGTCCCGCGATCTCGACACTCACGTCGGGAAGTGCCGCGACGGCTTCCAGCAGCACGTGGTGGCCCTTCCACTCGGTGATCACACCGAGGATGCCGACCACGGGTCGCGAGCGAACCACCACGGGTGCGGGCTCGACCGGCCACGGCACCCCGAGCCAGGCCACCTCGGTCTCGATCCCGAGCGCACGCACCGGCGCCGCCGCCCGTTCCGACACCGCGACGGCCCGTGCCAGCGCCATCCGACCGATCCGCGCAACCGCGAATTGTCTTGTGCTGGCGAGAATGTCGTGTACCAACCACACGGTGTCACGGCGCCGGGGCACCGACATCGCCACGGTGGGCAGGGCCATCGTCGAGTTCACCACCAGCCGTGCCCGGCCACCGCGCGAGGCCTTGCGCAACGCGGCGGCGGCCGACACCCAGTGCCACAGCATCACCAGTGCGGCCGCGAACCGCGCACCGCCCTGCTGACCCGACAGGCCGAGTTCCGGGATCGCAACATGCCCCACCGAGTCGGGCAGCCGCTCGCTGAGCGCGCCGACCGGACACGCCACCCGCACTCGGTACCCACGCACGACGGCCACCTCGATCAGATCGAGCATCACCTTCTCGGCGCCCGAAGCCTGCGCGCTGTGGGCGACGAACAGCAGGTCCCGCTCAGCGCCCGGCACGCAGCACCTCCGCGTGGTTGCGCACCACGGTCACCGCCGGTTTCTCGGAGTAGTCGCGACGCAGCAACCCGAAGTTGTCCTCGAGGTTGTGCGGGTCGCCGCCCGCGTCGACCAGCGAGTAGACGAAAACGGGGCCGACATCGTGGATGGCGGCGACCATGCCGAGTCCCTGATCGATGATCTGGGCCTGCACGTCCTCGCTCACGGCGCGGGCTCCGGAACCGGTGGGCGCACCGAACTCGGTGGGCCACAACTTCATCGTGGTGTCGTGGTTGGCGTCCATGATGCGGCGGATCCGCATGAGGTTGCCGAAGGCGTTGTACCAGCTCTGTGATTCCGGCAGCTCCGGGTACGAGTACGGATGCACCGCGACGGCGTCGAAGTCGGGCGCGGCGCCGAGTGCGTACAGCGCTTCGACGAAGGTGGTTGGGGCGATGTCGCGGCCGTCGTCGGTGGCCGGTGCCAGCCCGCCGACGATGACCTGCCCGTGCGGCTGACGTGCGCGCACCGCGAGCGCGGCCTGGCGCAGCAGGTGCGCGTAGGTGGCGACGTCGGGTTTCGGGGCGAAGAAGGCCGACACATTGGGCTCGTTCCAGACCTCCCAGTGCGAGATCTGGTCGCGGTAGTGCGCCACCGCGTCGCCGACGAACCGCCCGAACAACACCGGTTGCGGCGCGGTCTTGCTGCCGCCGTCGCCACCGTGCTGCCCGGCCCACGCGGGCGCGTAGGTGAGGATCGCCAACACCGACAGGTCGTGGGCGCGCGCGGCGCGCACCGCACGGTCGGTGGCCGTCCAATCCTGTTCGCCGCGAACGGGTTCGATCACCGACCAGTCGATGTCGATGCGCACCCAGGTGGCGCCGGTCCGCGCGACCAGTCCCATCTGCCGGTCGAGTTCGGCGGCGTCGAGCTGCAGCCAGCTGTGTCCGCCCGAGATACCGAGACCGTTGCGCACCACCGGATCAGTCTCGGCCGTCGGCTCCGGCGCGCACCCGAGGACTGTCGCCATGACGACCACGGCGGTCAGTCCCGCCCGAGCGATTCGCCACAGTGTCATCGGTGTCCGGTCCTCGCAAACTTCGTATGGTCAATCCCTCGGTCCTTCGCATGATGCTTCCGGCGAAGAGAACGTATATCAGGCAGGCCAGCGCGCAGGTGAGAATCCACGGGGGCGCCCAGTGCCGCTGGGCGAGGCTCGCGGCGACCACGACGGCGACCGCGACAGCGGTGATCGCGGCGACGGTCGTAACCGGGAGCAACCGACGCAACCGGACCGTCGCCAGCACCGCGACCCACACCGAGATCAGCAGCACCACCTGGGCGATCAGCCCGGCGATCGCGGCACCCTCGTAGGACATCCGGTCGATCAACGGCCACGCGGTCGCCAGATTCACCGCGAGCGCCAGCCCGGCGATCCACGGGATCAGGGTGTTGCGCCCGGTCGCCATGAGCGCGACCAGTCCGAGGTTCGCCACCGCGCCGAGCAGACCCGCCGTCACCTGGATCCGGCCCGCGTCGGCGGCTTGGACGAAATCCGCGCCGAACAGCAGACCGATCACCTGACCGGCGACCGGCCAGAAAGCTACGACCGCGAGCAGCCCGAGGGCGATCAGCGCGGTGTTCGCCTGCCGGAAGTAGCGACGGAAACGGGGCGGGTCGTCGGGCCACAGGGCGATGAGCAGGGTCGTCAGGGGCGCGACGACCGAGACGGCGGCGGTGTCGAGCAGGTCGGCGAATTTCATGCCGACGGCGAACAGGCCGACGGCTTCGAAGCTGTCGGCGTGCCCGAGCAGCAGCAGGCCGACCTTCTGCAACATGATGATGAGCGCCAGGCCGATGCTCAGCGGCAGCGCTTCGCGCAGCATCGGTCCCCACCAGCGCAGCTCGACGCGCCGGGCCGGGATCGGTCCGCCGAGACCGCGGCTCACCGCGACGATCTTCACCGCGACCGCGACCACCTCGTAGGCGATCGCGGGCACCACCACCCACAGCAGCGTCGGTGCCCACAGCACTGCGGCGATCGTGAGCGCCAATTGCACACAGCGCGCGAGGGATTCGGCGGCAGCGACCAGCGTCAGCCGCATCGTCGACTGAAACAGGATGGTCAGCGCGTGGCTCGGCGTGGCGATCACCACCACCAGGCCCGCGAGCGCCGTGGCCGCGACCACCGGTGCGGGACAGCGCAACACGAGGACGTAACCGATGGCCAGGCCGTAGCCGAGCAGGCCGAGGACGGTGCGCAGCACGATGAACGAGGCGGCCACCTCGGAGGCCTCGGTGGGGTCGCCGTGCACGAGTTTGCCGATGACCGCGCGTCCGACACCCAGATCGGTGACGATCGCCAGCATGCCGAGCAGGCCGAAGACGAAGGAGAAGTAGCCCCATTCGACCGTCGGCAGCGAGCGCGCGATGAGGGTGGTGCCGAGCAGGCCGAGCGCCGCGGCGAAGATCCGGGCGGCCAGCATGGCGGCGGAGTTGTTGGCCGCCGCGCGACCCGATTGCGCACGGCGCCTGCTCTCGGCTTGCTCGTCGAGAGCGGCGCTCTGCTCGGTCACGGCAGGAGTCCAGCGGTGCGATACGCGGCGACGGTGGCCTCGGCGGTGGCCTGCCAGCTCAGCTTCTCCATCGCTACCAGACCGCGCTCGCGCAGCTCCCGGTTGGCCGCCTCGTCGTGCAGGAGCGGGCGTAGGGCACGGACCCAGGCGTCGGGATTCCTGCCCTCGACGAGGATCGCGCCGTCGCCGCAGACCTGCGGGAGCGCACCCACAGCGCTGGCGACGACGGCGCCGCCGCAGGCCATCGCCTCCACCGGCGGCAGCCCGAAGCCCTCGTATTCCGAGCAGTAGGCGACCACGGTCGCGGCCGCGTAGAGGGCGGGCAGGTCGGCGAGATCGACGTACCCGAGCCCGATCGCCGAGGCCGGTGCCTGCGGGCCGTCGGACCCGGCGCCCGCCAGCACGAGCGGGATGTCGAGTTCGCTCGCCACCTGCGCGAGCATGCCGACCTGTTTGCGTGGCTCGACGGTGCCGACCTGCAGCACGAAGCGTGGCGGCAGTGCGTACCGGGCGCGCACCCGCGCCACGGCGGTCTCGTCGGGCACCGTCGCCCAGGCCGCCGGGGCCAGCGGGACCACGACGGCCTCGCGGCCGAAACGGTCGGCTATGCGTTGCGCGGTGAATTCGGAGACGGCGATGAGCAGGTCGGCGCGGGTCAGCGACAGGCGAAGCAGCAGTTGCTCGCCGCGCGCCCGGTAGCGGCTGAATGCCCACGGCACGTCGAACACCGACAGGTCGTGCACGGTGCTCACGGTGGCGCGGGGGCCGGTGAGCGGGATGTCGACATCGAGTCCGTGGAACACGTCGGTCCCGCGCTGCGGAGCGATGCCGTGCCAGGCCCGTCGTGCGCCCGCCGAGACCGGCCGGGTCACCGCCGCGATGCCCTCGGGCAACACGGGCGCGGCATCGGCCTGGACGAGTGCCGTCAACGCGGTTCCCGGCAGCAGCCCGGCCATCCTCGCCAGCAGCTCACGCTGGTAGGTGGCGACGCCCGCCCCGTTCGGCCGGAACGCCAACGCACCGAAACAGAGTGCGCCGCTGGAAGTTTCGATCATGACGCCACCTGTTCGGGGACAGAGTTCGGCTCGGCGGTCACCGGTCGTCGTTGCGTGACCGCACAGCCGACGACGGCGGCGAGCAGCCAGAAATAGAAGTCGGTCGGGAAGATCTCGAAGTAGCTGGACGCCAATGCCGCGACCGCGCTGGCGAGCACGGACGCCGCGACGCCGAGTGCCAGCGCGGAATCCGGGCCGCGCAGGGCGCGGGCGCCACGGAACGCCAGCAGGAAGATCACCACGAGGATGGCGCAGAACAGCCACACCCCGATCGGCCCGAGCTCGATGAGCAGCTTCACGTAGTAGTTGTCGGGCTGATAGGGGCGCCCGTAGATCTGGACCTCCCCGGTGGCGTACGGCATGTTCTCCGCCATCGGCCCGAGTTCCTCGACGAGCAGTCGCGCCGCCGCCGCACCGGTGGAGCCGAGCCCGTCACCGAAGGGGTGGCTGCCGACGGTGCGCATCACGGTGTTCCAACCGGTGCTGCGATCGGCCAGGCTCGACGAGGAGAACAGCGAACTGCTGGCCTGCGACGACACCGCGATGCCGCCGACGACGACCACCGCGACCGACCCGAGGATCACCGGCATCAGTTGGCGCCGGTACCGCACCACCGCCAGCAGCAGCGCGCCGACGAGCAATCCGGCCAATGCCGCGCGCACCACGCTCGCGGCGGCGCCGAGCACCAGGATCGGGGTGGTCATCAGGAACATCCGATTGCGTGCGCGCCGTGGATCGGCCAGCGCCACCGAGCCGCCCACCAGCAACACTGTCACCAGGTAGAAGGCATACGGGAACGGCTGGTTGAAGGTGCTGAACGAGCGCAGGAGACCACCGGCGAAGCGGATCGTCTCGTTGTACTCGTAGCCCATCTTCGCCAGTCCGGCACCGCCGATCGCCTGCTGGGCCAGGCCGAACGCCGCGATGCCGACCGACTCGACCATCATGATCGTCACCAGCAGGTCGCGGTCGCGCGCAGTGAACGGCCGCAGGTAGAGGATCAGCGGGACCACGACGAAGTAGAAGAACGTGATCTTGATGGCGAACAGGCCGAGGGTTCCGGCGGTGACGAACGCCGAGACCACCCCGAACACACACAGCGCGGCACCGAGGGGCACCCACGGCAGCGTCGGACGCGGTTCGGTCTGGCGGTGCGGCACGAACAGGGCCACCACCAGCGTCAGGCACAGCAACGCTTCCTTCCAGCCCGCCACCTGCATCCACCCCGGAGCGATCTCGAGCAGACCGTTGAACGGGACGAGCGCCGCGACCAGCAACACCCCGCGCTGGGGGCGGAACCGGATCCAGCGCAGAAAGACCCAGCCCACCGGGATGGCGGCCAGGTACAGCAGCGAGCTCATCGCGCCTCAGCCCCGCCCGGCCAGTTGCCTGGCCCGAGCACCGAGACGGACCACGGCCTGGCGCGCCACGGTGACATCACCGGCGAACACATCGACCGGGCGCACCAGCTCACGGTGTTCGCGGCGGGCGTGATGGTTGAAACGCACGACGTCGGAGAACTTGCTCAGGGTCGAGGTGGTCGAGGAATGATTGAACATCGACGCCCGGCTCACCGCCAGCGGCCGGTTGTGCCCGAAGAACCCACCGCGAGCGCACAACCGGGCGACCAGGTCGATGTCCATCGCGTAGAAGAAGTCGGTGCGGAAACCGCCGGTCGCCTCGAATTCGCGGCGGCGGAACAGGAACGCGGCGGTGGGGCACAGGTCGTCGGGCAGTTTGCGCACGAAGGTCCGTATCGCGGCCCGCGAGGACCTGCGCCCGATCAGCCCGGCCAGCCCACGGGCACGGGCCAGGACCGCGCCCTCGTCGTCGATGACGTCGAATTTCGCGCCCGCGACGGCGATTCGCTCATCACGCAACGTCTCGACCTGCGCGGACAGGCAATCCGGGGTGATGAGGTCGTCGGCGCAGACCAGTTTCACCAGCTCGCCGTCGGCGAGGCTCATCACCCGGTTCCAGTTCTCGGTCATCGGGAGCACGGTGTCGTTGGTGTGTAGCCGGAGGCGTTCGTCGCGCATGGATCGCACCAGGTCGCCGGTGCCGTCGGTGCTGGCGTTGTCGAGAACGACGATCTCGATGTCGCCGAAGTCCTGAGCCCGGATCGAGTCGATGGTCTCGGTGATGGTGCGGGCCGCGTTGAAGGCGGGGACACACACCGAGACAGGCACCCCCACCACAGCACATCCTCCAAGACACTCAGCGGGCCCGCGTCACGCGGCGGGTGCCCGTTCGCGTGCACAGTACCCGCCGGGCAATCGACATTCACATCGAGAAGCAGAGCAAGAATGTTTCGCAATTCCCAGTACGGGTACTCATGACGCTCGCCACACTGCTCAGAGTTCGCTCCGCAGCGGAACCCCAGCTAACATCGCTGCACAAGATCGGCGAAATGTGGGGACAGCGTGAGCGAGACCGACCCGGCGGACACGGGCGCCGATACCCCCGCCATGTCCGGGGTGAACATCGCCGACCATCTGCGCGCGTTGCTGCGCGCCCTGCCGATCGCCCTCGTGGTCGCCGCGATCGTCGGCGGCGTGGTGTGGGTCGTCCGTGACGGAAGCTCCCGCACCTATGAGGCGAGTCTGACGGCGCAGATCTCACAGCAGTCCATCGGCGCTGTCTTCAACGAACTCACCCAGCCCTACATCGTGCTCGTCACCGAGAGCCGGGTGCTCTCGGATGTGGTGAAGAACGGGCTCGCGCCGTCGGAACAGGATCTGCGTCCCCGGGTGTCGGCCATGACCGGTCCCGCGCCCTCGCTGTTGATCATCAAGGCGCAGGCGGGTTCCCCCGAACAAGCCGAGAAGTTGGTCTTCGCGGTGCAGCAGTCCCTGGACAGTGTCGCCTCGCAGATGCGCACCGAGGCGATCGCCCGTTCGGCGGCCGATCTCGAGACGCACCGGCGTGCGGTGGAGGACACGTTCACCAAACGCCTGTCCGACGACCCGTTGCGCCCGGAACTGAGCTTCGACGCCAGGGACGTGGCCCGCGAGATGGAATTCCGACAGGTGCTCGGCATGCCGCGCCTGACGGTGGTGGCCAATCCCCGCTCGGAGCTGGTCGCCCCGCATCCGGTGCAGGAGGGGCTGTTCGCGGCCCTGGCCACCTTGATCGTGGTGGCGGAGTCGGTGGTGCTGGCGCGTGGTGCGATCGCGCGGCGTGGGGGTCTGCGGCGCGGGGGCGCGAAGCCGGACCCGACGAGTCCCGAACCGGTGCGACCGGCGGCCGCGCCACCGGATCTCACGAAGGCGGAATCCACCGACCGCCAACCCACCGCCGCGCCTTCGCGCACGGACACCGCGACCGTGCCACACGTGACCGGCTCCGCGAGCGTGCACTACGACCCCGAGACCACGGTGCTGCCACGGCAGTGGCCGGTGCGGGCCGCGCCGGTCGCCAAGTCGCCCGGTCCGCGCGAGAACTGAGGCGCGGCGTGTCGCGCACGATCACCGAGGCGCCGACCGCGTTGTCGAGCCCGACCTTCGGCCCGGTCCGGCACGGGGACAGTCTCGTTCGCCTGCGCCCGCCGCGACTGTCGGACTTCGACCGGTGGCGTGAGATCCGGTTGCGCGACCGCGCCTGGATCGAACCGCACTGGGGCACCTCCCCATTGAGCTGGGAGCAGCGGCACACGCCACGGATCTGGGCGCGCGAGTGCCTGGTGGCCTGGGCCGATATGCGGGCCGGTCGCCGGTTCGTCGGCGTCATCGAGGTCGACGGGCGGTTCGCGGGTCAGGTCGAGTACACGATCATCGACGCCGAGGCGGCGACGGCGGAGGCGAGTGCCTGGATCGATGCCGGTGCGGCCGGTCGTGGGCTGATCGGCCGGGCCCTGCTGTTGTTGTGCGACCACATGTTCCGCGTGCACCGGGTGGCGCGGGTGCTCGCTCCGGTGTCCATCGACAACGACCCGGCGCTGCGCTGCCTGCGGGGACTCGGCTTTCGGCACGAGGCGACGATGGCCCGGGCCTACGACGCGGGTGGTGCGCGCAAGGACCACACGCTGTGGGCACTGACACCCGCCGATCTGGCCGCCGCGCAGCTGTCGCCGCTCGTTCCGGCCGATCCCGCGGACGTTCCCGGCGTGGAGCCGAGGACTTCCACGCCGACCTACCCGCCGAGCACCGCACCGGGCGCAGGCTCGGCGAACAGCGGCGTACCGCGCGCGGTGGTCGCGCTGGCCGCCCTGCGATGGTCGGTGTGGTCTGTGCGGGAGAAACTGCGGCACTACCGTCCCGCCGCCCCGGTGGCGTTGACCGTCCGGGCGAGTCCGAACACGGTGGTGCGCACCCTGACTCGCACGGACAGGGCGCAGTGGACTCAGGTGGGACGCACAAGGGCTACGGCGACGAGCTCGTTCCCCCGGTCCGGGCAGGAGAGGCTCGGCACCGGGGAAGGTTCCTCGGCCGGACAAGACCGATCGAAGAGCCGCGCTCAGTGGTATCGCACGGTGTGGCACAGCCGATTCGGCCTGCGATCACCCAGCGGACTGCGCCTCGTACTCGACGTGAACGGTACTTACGCGGGCGAATTCCACCTCTACGATTCACCGCTGCCCTGCCAGGCCACCGGGCTCTACACCTGGGTCGATCCGCTCCGTGTCGAACCCGAACTGTGGGCGGTGGCCCTGCGCTCGGTCATCGAGCACGCTGTCGCGGAGCTGGGTGTACAGCGGATGGCGGCCGAGGTCCCCGTGGGCGACAC
Organism: Nocardia caishijiensis NBRC 108228; assembly: GCF_001612825.1. Classification (GTDB taxonomy): domain Bacteria; phylum Actinomycetota; class Actinomycetes; order Mycobacteriales; family Mycobacteriaceae; genus Nocardia; species Nocardia caishijiensis. The sequence goes on from NZ_BDBE01000039.1 coordinate 58,835, forward strand.
GGTCACCGCCGCGGTGCTCGCCGCCGCCGGTTTCGCCCACGAGGGCCTGCTCACCGCCCATCGCGGGCCGAGCGGGCTGTGTGTCGATCACGATCTGTGGGGGCTCACCTGATGCGCGACTTCACTCGCAGCGCCGAGATCCAGGCACGCCTGCACGACCTCGTGCCCGGTGGCGCGCACACCTATGCCCGCGGCGTCGACCAGTACCCCGAGTCGATGGCACCGGTCCTGGTGCGCGGCAAGGGCGCTCGCGTCTGGGATGCCGACGGCAACGAGTTCGTGGAATACGGGATGGGGTTGCGGTCGGTCACCCTCGGCCACGGCTATGAACCGGTGCTGCGCGCGGCCGCCGAGGCCGCCGCCGACGGCATGAGCTTCTCCCGGCCCACCGAGCTGGAACTCCTTGCCGCGCAGGACTTCCTGGATCTGGTTCCGGGCGCGGACATGGTCAAGTTCGCCAAGAACGGCTCCGACGCCACCACCGCCGCCGTTCGGCTCGCGCGCGCGGTCACCGGACGCACCACAGTCGCGGTCTGCGACCAACCGTTCTTCTCCGTCGACGACTGGTTCATCGGCACCACCGAGATGTCGGGCGGCATCCCCGCCGTCGACACCGTGACCTTCCCCTACAACGATCTCGACGCGCTCGCCACGATCCTGGCGAGCGGCACCGTGGCGGCGGTCTTCCTCGAGGCGGCGACCGCCCTGGCCGAGCCGCTGTCCGGATACCTCGAAGGTGTTCGCGCACTGTGCGATCGACACGCGACGCTGCTGGTGTTCGACGAGATGATCACCGGTTTCCGGTGGTCGGCCGGGGGCGCCCAAGCGGTCTACGGCGTGACACCCGACCTGTCGTGCTGGGGCAAGGCGATGGGCAACGGCTTCCCACTGTCCGCGCTCGCGGGCAAGCGTGAGTACATGGAACTCGGCGGCCTGCGCACCGATCGTGACCGGGTGTTCCTGCTCTCCACCACGCACGGCCCGGAAACCGCCGCCCTCGCGGCGTTCCGCGCGGTCGTGCGGGCCTACCGCACCGAGGACCCCATCGCCCGCATGGAGGAGGCGGGCCGCGCCCTCGCCGACGGCGTCAACGCCGTCGCCGCCGCACACGGCATCGCCGATCACCTCCAGGTGCGCGGACGGCCGTCGTGCCTGATCTTCCGCACCCTCGACGCCGAAGGGCTGCCGTCGCAGGCCTTTCGGACCCTGTTCCTCCAGGAACTGCTCGAGCACGGGGTACTCGGGCAGTCCTTTGTCACCTCCGCCGCCCACGACGCCGACGCCGTCGCCGACACGGTGTCCGCCTGCGCCGAGGCCGCGCGGGTGTATCGCCGCGCGATCGAGCGCGGCCGCGTCGACGGGCTGCTGCGCGGCCGACCCGTCGCCCCAGCACTGCGCCGCACCGCCGCACCCCGCCGGATCGAAGAGAGAACCCTCCCATGACCCGTGTCGCCATCGTCCACGAACGATTCACCGAATTCGGCGGATCGGAGGCCGTGGTCGGCGAGTTCGTCGAAACCTGGCCCGACGCCGAGGTTTTCGCGCCCATCGTGGCGCCCGGCGGGCTGCGCGAACCGGTCCGTTCGGTGCACGACACCTGGCTCAGCCGCGCCCACGGCTACACCGGCGGTCGACACGCTCCCCTGCTGCCGCTGGTGCCATCGGTGTTGCGACGCATGCCGCTTCGCGACTTCGACGTGGTCGTGGTGAGCCATCACGCCTTCGCCACCCAGGCCGCTCTCGCCACCGACGCGCCGGTGGTCGCCTACGTCCACAGCCCGGCACGTTGGGCATGGGACCGGGAGTTCCGCGCCCAGGAGGCGGGTGGCCGGGTGGGTCAGCTCGCGCTCGGTGCGCTCGGAACACTGGCTCGCCGTGGCGAATTGCGCGCCGCGCCGCGCCTGACCCACGTGATCGCCAACTCGCACGCGGTCGCCGACCGGGTGCGCGACTGGTGGGGGCTGCCCGCCTCGGTCGTCAATCCGCCGGTGCAGGTCGCCCGCTTCACCCCCGATTCGGCTCTTGCCCGTGAGGACTTCTTCCTGTGCGCGGGTCGACTGGTGCCTTACAAGCGCGCCGACCTGGCGATCCGGGCCGCGCAGCGCGCCGGTGTGCGGCTCGTCGTGCTCGGTGACGGCCGTTTCCGCGACCAACTCGCGGGGATCGCCGGACCGGAGACCACGTTCCTCGGCGCCACCTCCGCCGACGTGCTGCAGGACATGTACCGACGCTGCCGGGCGTTGCTCATGCCGGGCATCGAGGACTTCGGCATCGTCCCGGTGGAGGCCATGGCCTGTGGAACACCGGTGCTAGCGGTCGGCGCGGGCGGCTCGCTCGACACCGTGCGACCGGGCGTGACCGGCGAATACGTCCCGCCCGGTCGCGACGACGCGGTGGTCGCGGCCCTCGCCGAGCGGATGCGCCACTTCGACCCGGGCACCTACGATTCCGCGAAGATTCGCGCGCACGCCGACAGCTTCGCGCCGGAGAAATTCCGCGCGCGCATGGCCGACACCGTCGCCGAGGTACTGGCCGCGCATCGTTAGCGAGAAGTTGCCCGAAACTCGCGGTTACGGAAATCGACTGTCACACATACCCTTTGACCTGCGACGACGGGTGACAATTCCCACACGGTGACACACACCCCGTCGCTTGCCCCCTTTGTTACCGGCGAGTACGGTTAGCCGCACCCGGACGACGACGTTCCCGGGTTCCCGTGATCCCCACATCCACCGCCGCATGCCGGATCACTTTGCGCACACCGTGTTTCGAGACATTTTCAGGAGGGGCGATGGTTTCCTACATCGTGACGGGCGGTACCGGTTTTCTGGGTCGGCGAGTGGTTCGCGAGTTGCTCGCCGCCGATCCGGCCGCGATCGTGCACGTGCTGGTGCGCGCCGGATCGCTGGCCAAATTCACCGCGCTCAACGCGCAGCATCCCGACGGCGACCGAGTGTTCGCGCTGGTCGGCGACCTGACCGCCGACGGGCTCGGCTTGGGTGACGAGCCGCCGCGCGCCGATCACGTGGTGCACCTCGGCGCGGTCTACGACATGACCGCCGACGAGGAATCCGCCCACGCGGCCAATGTGAACGGCACCCGCGCGGTGATCGAGCTGGCCCGCAGGCTCGGCGCGGTGCTGCACCACGTGTCCTCGGTCGCGGTGGCGGGCGATCACCACGGCAAGTTCTTCGAGGAGGATTTCGACCTCGGCCAAAACCTCACCTCGCCCTACCACCGCACCAAGTTCGCGGCCGAGAAGTTGGTCCGCGAGGCCACCGATGTGCGGTGGCGGGTGTACCGCCCCGCGATCGTGGTCGGGGATTCGCGCACCGGCGAGATGGACAAGGTCGACGGCCCGTACTACTTCTTCCCGGCGATCGCGGCGCTGTCGGACCTGCCCGCCGAATTGCCGTTGCCCCTGCCGGACCTGGGCGCGACCAACGTGGTTCCGGTCGACTACGTCGCCGAGGCCATGGCCCGCCTGGTGCGCCGTCCGGGTCTGGACGGACGCACATTCCACCTGGTCAACCCGCGGCCGCAGCCGTTCGGTGAGATCTACCGTGCGCTGGCGAGCGCGGCGGGCGGACCGACCGGGATCGGAACCGTGCCGGGCAGTGCGTTGGCGCTGCGCGGGCTCGGGCAGGTCCCCGGCGCACACGCGGTGCGCGACTTCCTGTTCGAACAGGCGGGCATTCCCGCCGAGGTCGCCCCGCACGTCGGCTTCACCGCCGAGTTCGTCTCCGATTCCACGCGAGCGCTGCTGCCCGGACTCGAGGTTCCCGCGTTCGACACCTACGCCGAGCGGCTGTGGGACTTCTGGCGGGCGAATCTGGATCCGCAGCGTGGTCGCGTCGGGTCGGGGGCGCATCCGCTGTCGGGCCGGACGGTCCTCATCACCGGCGCGTCGTCGGGCATCGGGCTGGCCACCGCGCATGCGGTCGCGCGTCGGGGTGCGGTGGTGCTGATGGTGGCCCGTGGCGTCGAGGAGCTCGATGCCGCAGCGGAATCCATTCGCGCCGACGGTGGGTCCGCCTTCGCCTACCCGTGCGACATCACCGATGCGACGGCGGTGGGCGCGCTGGTGCAGACGGTGCTCGCCGAGCACGGTCACGTCGACTACCTGGTGAACAACGCGGGCCGCTCGATCCGGCGGTCGGTGGCCAACTCGGTGGACCGCATGCACGATTTCGAGCGGACCATGGCGGTCAACTACTTCGGTGCGGTGCGGCTCATCCTCGCACTGCTGCCCTCGATGCGGGAACGCCACTTCGGGCACATCGTGAACATCTCCTCGATCGCGGTGCAGACCAAGGTGCCGCGCTTCGCCGCGTACGCCGCGAGCAAGTCGGCGCTGGACAACTTCAGCGACATCGCCGCTGTCGAAAACCGTGACGCGGGAATCACATTCACCTCGATCAGGATGCCGCTGGTCCGCACCCCGATGATCGCGCCGACCGAGCTCTACCGGGCACTGCCGCTGCCGGACCCGGAGCGGGCGGCGGGCATCGTGGTCCGTGCCCTGCTCGAGCGCCCCGACCGGATTGACACCCCGGTCGGCACGTTCTCGCAGGCGGTCGAGATGTTCCTGCCGTCGCTCAAGCGCACCATCATGCACACCGGGTACCGCCTGTTCGGCGAATCGACTGCCGCGCAGGGCACGTCGGAACCGGCGATCGCGGAACCCGCCGAGACCGAGGAGTCCTCGCGCGGGCCGCTCACGGTCCTCGGTCCGGTCCTCGCCCCGCTGATGGTCGTTCCGAGTCCGGCAGCCAGGGTGAGCCGGATGCTGCCGGGCGTGCACTGGTGACCCGCTCCCGGTCACGGCACTCGCTGCGTCGGGGGGTGGCGTGACCGGGAGGCGTGGTCATCCCAGCTGACCGCACGCCCATTCGGCCAGGGTCATCGGGGTGGTGGTGAGCAGGGTTCGGGTGTCCTGCGGGACGTAGCCCGAACTCAATCCCGCTGCCATCCCGGCGATTCCGTCGATCTGCCCGTCGCCGAGCCCGGTCCCGGCCAGGGCGGCGCGGAACTCCTCGTCGGAAAGGTGGATCGGGGTGACCGCGCGCCCGAGTCGCGCCGCGAGGACGGCGGCGACCTGGGTGAAGGTGAGGTCCTCCGGCCCGTGTACGGCCTGCACGACGCGGCCCGACCAGTCCTCGGACAGCAGCCGCACCGCGGCGACCTCACCGATATCGCGTGGATCGACCCAGGGCATGGCGTGGTCGAGCGGCCACGGCGTGGACAGGGTGCCCGCGCGGATCTCGTCGAGTTGAGGCAGCAGGTTGGTGAAGAAGTACCCGCACCGCAGATGCAGCACATCGGCACCGGTGGCGTCGAGCAGTTCCTCGGTGCGGCCGAGTCCGTCGATCTCCCCCGCGCCGCGACGCTTCTCGGCTCCCCCACTGCTGAGGAACACGGTCTTCGCGATCCCGTTCTCGACCACGGCCCGCGCCGCCGAGGCACCCATGCGCGCGTACCCGGCCACCGGATCACCGTCCACCAGTGCGGGTGGGTCGACCCAGAACAACCGGTCGGCCCCCTCGGTGGCCCGTACCACGGCGTCCGCGTCACCTTGGTCGACCGGCACCACGTCGACCAGGTCCCGCAGCGCACCGTCGAGCCGCCCCGGATGCCGCATCAGCACCCGGGGTCGTACCCCCGCCTGCACCAACAACCGCACCACCCGCGACCCGACGTGTCCGGTAGGGGTGGTGACCACGATTCTCTTCGTTCGATGACCCATCACCGCACGATAGGACCCATCGCGGCCAGTTTCCGTCCGCGCGGCGCGGGTGTCACCAACGACGGAGGACCGCCGCCTTGGGGCCCGCCACCAGGCTCCGCTCGGGCACGTCGTCCGCGACCACCGCGCCCGCCGCCACCACCGCGTCGCGGCCGATGGTGACGCCTGGCAGGATGGTCGCCCCGGCACCGATCCAGACATTGTCCGCCACCTCGATCGGTGCGCCGGTGAGGAACCTGCGTCGCTCCTCGGGATCGACCGGGTGCCCCATGGTGATGAAGTGGCGGTTAGCCAGCACCCGCTCGCCTCGCTCCAGCAGGTCGGGATCGTGGATCAGCATCATGTTCTCGCTCGCCATCCGACGATTGTGGACCACCGGCCCTCGGCACAGCGGGTGCGGCCGACGTCACAGGCGGGCGTTCACCTGACCCGCCGCGTCGGCGAAGGCCCACTCGTAGGTGCCGTGGGCGGCGGGGAAGATGCCGCCCGCGCACACCGGATCCCCTGCGGCGCAGTAATTCTGCGTGCGATCGGCATACCACGGGTGGACGGTTGCGCCGACGAGTCGCAACGGGTCACCGAAGAGCAGCACCGCGAGAACACGATGAGACAACTCCGGCGGCAGAGTCCACATCCCCGGGAGCAGCAGTGCGGCAGGGGAACCGAGCACACCGTGGGTGACCACCGCCCCCTGGGAATAGCCGACCAGGATGAACCGCTGGTCCGGGCAGGCGGCCGCACGGGCGACGAGATGCCCTGTCATCGCTCGGGTCCCGTCGCTCACCGAGGACGGAACCAGCAGGTCGGCGGGGTAGTCCACGCGGTGGGCGCTGGTGTCCACCGCCAGTCGCTCGCGCAGTACCGCGTAGAGCGGGTCGCCGACGGCGGCCCCTAGATACCCGGGTTCTGTTGTGCCACGGGCGATCACGACGTCCACTGCGGCACAGCCCTGTGCCCACGCCGTCGGTCCCGGCGAGATCGCCGCACCGAGTCCCGTGGCGAGAAGCAGCACGGACAGCATCGTCGCTGTGCGCTTCCAACCGATACGCATTACCTTCCGACAGTTCATCGGTACCACCTGCTCACGCCGTTGTGAGGAATCGAGAATCGAGCAGTTACCGTCTGCCTCAACGGCATTCGACGTGCTCAGAGGTGGGATACCCGATCATCGGCATCGACACGGCATGCGTTGCGCATCCCTTGTGCCACGGTTGCGTCTCGGATCGCCTGCGGCACAGCGCCGCTCGGTGGGTTTACTTCTTCTTGGACTTCTTTTTGTACTTGGGCTTGTCGTTGTCGGGTTCCCACTCGTAGCCGGGGGTGTTCTTCTCGCAGTACGAGTCGGCCACGTGCACGTCGCCGAGGTCGCGTTCACACCAGCGCGACTTGCCGCAGGAGGTGGCGCCGAGGGAGGCGAGCACGGCGAGAGTGAGCACGGCGGCACCCGCCCGGTTGCGGACCTTCATGGTTGCTGGAGCCTTTCTTCGGTGAAACATCGCTGGTCAGGTGATTCCCAGGACTCCCCCCGGTCACCGTCGCCGCAATGCTAGCTTTCCTACATGTCGAGCGCAGCACCTCAGTCCACCGATGACTTCTCCCCCGACGCGATCGTCGTCGGCTCCGGGCTCGCCGGTCTGGTCGCCACCCACGAACTGGTGCTGGCCGGACGCAAGGTGCTCGTCGTCGATCAGGAGAACCGCGCCAACCTGGGCGGGCAGGCGTTCTGGTCCCTGGGTGGGCTGTTCCTGGTCGACACGCCCGAGCAGCGCAGGCTCGGCATCAAGGATTCCTACGAACTGGCCCTGCAGGACTGGATGGGGTCGGCCGGGTTCGATCGCCTCGACGACGAGGACAGCATGGCCGTTCAGTGGGCGCGCGCCTACGTGCGCTTCGCCACCGACGAGAAGCGTGACTACCTGCACGCCTTGGGATTACGGATCACCCCGATCGTCGGCTGGGCCGAGCGCGGCGGCTCGCTCGCCGACGGGCACGGCAATTCGGTGCCCCGTTTCCACCTCACCTGGGGCACCGGTCCGGAAGTACTCCGGGTGTTCCTCGAGCCCGTGCTGGCCGGTGAGGCGAAGGGTCTGGTGCGGTTCGCGTTCCGCCACCGGGTCGACGAACTGGTTGTCACCGACGGCGCGGTCACCGGTGTGCGCGGCAGCGTGCTCGCGCCGAGCGACACCGAGCGCGGTGTGGCCTCGAACCGGGACGTGGTGAGCGCGTTCGAGGTCCACGCACCGGCGGTGCTGGTGAGCACGGGCGGTATCGGGCACGCGCACGACATCATCCGGCGCAACTGGCCCACCGAGCGCCTCGGCCCCTGCCCGGAGACGATGATCTCGGGGGTGCCCGCCTACGTCGACGGCCGGATGCTCGCCATCTCCGAGAACGCCGGTGCGTCTCTGGTGAACCGCGACCGTATGTGGCACTACACCGAGGGCATCAACAACTGGGATCCGGTGTGGCCCGACCACGCCATCCGCATCCTGCCCGGACCGTCGCCGCTGTGGTTCGACGCGAACGGTCAGCGCATGCCCGCACCGTGCTTCCCCGGGTTCGACACCAACGCCACGATGCGCCGGATCCTCTCGACCGGCTACGACTACTCGTGGTTCGTGCTGAACCAGACGATCATCGAGAAGGAGTTCGCCCTCTCCGGCTCCGAGCAGAATCCCGACATCACCGGTAAGGACTGGAAGCTCACCCTGCGCAGCCGCCTGGCCAAGGGCGCACCCGGCCCGGTCGAGGCGTTCAAGCAGCACGGTGTCGATTTCGTGGTGGCCGACTCGCTCACCGCCCTGGTGGACGGCATGAACGAGATCTCGCGTGGTCCGAAACTCGATGCCGCGGAACTGGAACGCCAGATCGTCGCCCGCGATCGTGAGGTGACCAATCCCTTCACCAAGGACGCGCAGATCGCGGCGATCACCGCCGCCCGTAAATACATCGGCGACAAGGTGCAGCGGGTGGTCGCCCCGCACCGCATCCTCGACCCGGCCCATGGCCCGCTCATCGCGGTGCGGCTCAATGTGCTCACCCGAAAGACGCTGGGCGGCTTGCAGACCGACCTCGACTCGCAGGTGCTCCGGCCGGACGGTTCGGTGTTCGACGGCCTGTACGCCGCCGGGGAGGTCGCCGGATTCGGCGGCGGTGGCGTGCACGGCTACAACGCGCTCGAGGGCACATTCCTCGGCGGGTGCGTCTTCTCCGGCCGCGCGGCGGGCCGGGCGATGGCGCGCCGGAGTTAGGTCAGCCGCGCCCGTGCCGGGGCGCGAGGGCGCGCGATGCCTCGTTGGCCACCTCGGCGAGGGCGCGCGCCAGCCGCGCGGTGTCGAGGGCGGCCCGGTCGCCGTTCACAGTGCCCGACAACGAGATCGCCGCCACCGCCACCCCACGGCCACGGATCGGCACCGCGACACATCCCACGCCGGGCAGCGATTCCTCGGTGTCGACGGCGACGCCCTGGCGGTGCCGGATGCGGGCCAGTTCGCGGTGCAGTTCCACCCGGTCGATGATGGTGCGGGCGGTGCGGGCGACGGTGTTGCCGCGCAGCGACGCCTCGGCGATGCCGGGCTCGAGGGTGGCGAGCAGCGCCTTGCCGACGGCGGTGCAGTGGGCCGGGAGCCTGCCGCCGATGCGGGTGGGGATCGCCACCTGCCCGCGTCTGCCCGCGCGATCCAGGAACAGCACCTCGCGGCCGTCGAGCACGGCGAGGTGCCCGACCAGACCGGTGCGCTGGCTGAGGTCGTAGAGCAGTGGGCCGACCACTTCGCGCAGTTCGTTGTGTTCGGCGGCGAGACCGCCGAGTTCGAGCACCCGCAACCCGAGCCGGTAGCCGCCGGGAGTGTGTGCGAGCCAACGCAATCGGATCATCTGGTCGAGGATGCGGTGCACGGTGGACCGGGGCAGACCGGTGCGTTCGGCCAGGCCGAGCAGGGTGAGCGTGGGGGTGGTCGCGTCGAAGGCGTCGAGGATGAGTGTCATCCGCTCGATCATCGACGTGGGCGGCGTCCCGGCCGACCGGCCCGATCCGGTCCACAGTTCCTCCGTCGCCGGTTCGGTCACGATGTCGACCGTCATAGATCCAACCTCCACAGTGTGTAGCGGATACAGCCTAGAGCCGTCCGCGCCGCCGACGCACCATTTCGCTGGACCGAGCGGTACACCCCGGACGATTTCGTCAGCGCCGGGCCGCTTCGAGGCGGGCGGCGCGGTCGACGAGGAGTTCGGCGGGGCCGGTGGGTGGCGTGCCGCGCCGCCAGATCGCGCGGAACTTGCGGGTGAGCCGGGTGGCCTCGGCCGAGGCCACCTCGACCAGGGTGCCCGCGGCCAGATCGGGTGCGGCGACGAGTCGGCTCAGCACCGCCGGAGCCATGCCGGTGCGGGCGGCGGCGACGATGGCGGCGGCCGAGCCGAGTTCGGCGGCCGGTCCGGCCGGGGCGCCCGCGGCACTGAGGAGGTCCCAGACGGTGTCGCGGGTGCCGGAGCCGGGTTCGCGCCAGAGCAGGGCGGTGTCGGCCAGTTCCGCGAGCGTCACGGGGGTCGTCCTGCGTGACCACGGGTGATCCCGCGCCACGACGACGACCAGTTCGTCGGAACCGAGCACCCGGCTGCCGAGCCCGGCGGGTGAGTGTGGTCCCTCGACGAAGCCCACGTCGGCGGCGCCGTCGCGGACCAGCGCGGCGACCTGGGTGGAGTTCTCGACGTGCAGGGCGACGACGACCTCGGGATGGTCGGTACGCAGGGCCGCCAGCCAGTGCGGAATACGGTGGTCGGCAATGGTTTTCGAGGCGGCGATGCGCAGACGCGTGGCCTGGGCGGCCCGCAGTCGCTCGATGTCGTCGACGAGCTCGCGCACGGCGGTGAGCACCGGCCGTGCGTGCTCGACGACGGCGCGTCCCGCGGCGGTGAGTTCGGACCCGGTGGGACCCCGGTCGAGCAGGGTGACCCGCATCCGCCGTTCCAGGGCGCTGACGCGCATGCTCGCGGCGGGCTGGGTGATGCCGTGCCTGCGCGCGGCGGCGCCGAGACTGCCCAGCTCGGCGACCGAGACCAGCAGGTCGAGGACCTCGAGGTCGGGGGTTCCCGGTGGCAGCATCACGCGCCGTTCGCCGGTGCGCGACCCAGGTTCTTCGCCACCCCGTAGAGCGCGATCACCGGTTTGAGCGGCATCCACTCGCCGAATCGGTAGTCGCGCCCTCGGACCAGGCGTGCGGCGAGTTCGGGGCTCTGTTCCGCGAGATAGCGGCGTGCGACGGCGGCGTGCGTCGGGAGGGAGACGATCTTGATCCGATCCACGTCCGTCAGGAACGGCCGGGCGAAGGCGATGTTCTCCCAGGTGGATCGGCTGTCCTCCTCGAGCACGAGCTCACCGGTGTATCCACGTTCGCGCGCGTAGCGGGCCAGCAGGGCTGCCTCGGTGTCCGGTCCCGCGCAGGCACCACCGCACAGAACCAGACGTGATCGGTTCGCCCGGGGGTCGAGGGACCGCAGGCCCGCGCGGACCCGCCAACGGTTCATGGCATTGGCGCGCGGCCCGGCATTGCGGTATCCCAGGACGACCACCGCTTCGGAACCGCCGGTGTCGGTGTGCACGTCGGTGCGGGAGGCGCGGCGGTTCACCCACTCGCCCCACAGCATCACACCGAGGGCGGCGACGGCGATCCGGCTTCGTCTGCGCACCCCACCAGCAAACCACGATGATCTCGTTCCGGCCGGGATTGCCCACCTGACCTCGGGATTCACCACCAGCCGGTGAGCGCCATCAACGCCAGGCTCGAGACACCGAGCACCACCCCGATGGCCCCGCCGAGCAGCAGCGGGCGTGGGCCGGTCGAACGCAGGCGATCCAGGCTCAGGGACGTGCCGATGGCGGCCAGCACGGCGGTGATCAGCCAGCCGCTGATCGCGGCGAGCGGCTCGGTGAGCCCGGCGGGCAGGACGCCGGTGGCGGCGACGACCGAGGCCACGACGAACAGCACGACGAACAGCGGAAAACTCTCCCGCAGGGAACCGGGTGCGGTGCCGTTCCGCTCGGCCAGGCGACGCTGCCCCAGGTGCAGACCCAGGCACAGCGGGACGATGGCCAGGCTGCGGACCAGCTTCACCACGACGGCGAATTGCGCGGCACCCGCCCCGAACACCACACCGGCGGCCAACACCGAGGAGGTGTCGTTGATCGCCGTGCCCGCCCAGAGCCCGAAGGCCTCCGGCGACATCCCGATGGCCCGGCCCAGTGGCGGATAGACGAGGACCGCGACGACGTTGAAGACGAAGATGGTGCCGAGCGCGTAGGCCACCCGTTGACGGTCGGGGCGCAGCACCGCGGTCGCGGCGGCGATGGCGGAGGCACCGCAGATGGTCGACCCGACGGCGACCAGCGTCGCCGATTCGCGGTCGACGGCGAGCATCCGCCCCACGACGAACGCGGCGACAGCACCCGCGATCAGGGTGCCGACGAGCACCGCCGCCGTCTCGCGGCCGACACCGAGCACCGCGCCCATCGGCAGACCGAGCCCGAGCAGCACGATGGCCCAACCGAGCACCCGCTGCCTGGCCACCTCCAGGCCCGCCTCGAACCGCGCGCTGCCGCGGCGCCGCAACCACATCCCGGTCGCCGCGCCCGCGAGCAAGGCCACCACCGGCGCTCCGGCCATCGGCAGCAGCCTGCCCAACGGAGTGGCGACGGCGGCCAGCAGCAGTGCCAGCGCGAGCCCCGGCCCGACGATCCCCACACGATTCACGTTCCCACCATCGCCGGACCCCGGCCCGCCGGGTAGACCCCGAACCACGACGAGCACATAAGTGCGGCTTATGAGCCGCGACACGGGCTCGCCCGCGTGCTTGGGTCGGCGGTCCAGGGGTAAGGCCGAGGCAGAATCGACGCGGCATCGAGTGCCGCCGAAGACAGGAGGATGTTGTGCGAGCTGTTTACCGGGTCATCACCGCCGTGGCCGTCGCGGGTGCCTTCGCCTCGAGCTCGGCCGCGGTGGCGAGCGCCGAGGAACCGGAAGCGCCGAAGACCCCGCTGGTCCAGTACATCGAGTCGTGGCCGCCCGCGCCGGAGAACTGCGATCAGGTGTGGGATCCCATCGAGGACGCGGTCGAGGACTCCGTCCCGCCCCAGTACGAGGCCGAATTCGAGGCCTTCGACGATTGGTGCGAGGGCGACGAGGACTGACGGACGGGTCGCCGCGGACCGGTCTGCGGCGACCTGCCGCCGACGAGGTCGTCAGCAGTCGGGGAGGTCCGGGTCGGCGAGCAGTTCGTCGGCGCGGGCAAGGGCCGCGTCGAGGTCGTCGGTGACGGTATCGAGCAGGGACATGCCGTCGAGCATGTCGGTGAGTTCGGCGCGCAGCGCGTCCAATTCGGCGAGGGCGGGGTCGACGGTGGTCCAGGCGACAGTGTCGGACCACCAGCTGTCGCGTTGAATCCAGGACCAGACGATGTCGCGGACCAGCACGGCGTCCGTGGTGAACAGGTGGCGACGGTCGGTGTCAGCGGTGTGTTCGAGCTCGTAACTGCCGTCGGGTAGATAACGGGCCTGAATGTGATCCGCGCCCCGGGTCAGCAGCAGGAACGGGTGGTCGGGGGCCGGGTCGACGGCATCCGCGCCCGGACGGGCTGGGTCGACGGCGCGCGGCGCTCCCGAACCGTCACCGACGTGGACCACGACCTCGGGCAGGTCGACATGCTCGGCACCCATCGGGCCAGTGTGCCGGACGCGGCCCCGCAGCCGACCACCGGCGTCCCCGGGAAACCGGTCCGCGCGCACAACCTCTGCGAAGAATCCGACGATCAGGTCGTCGGCCACGCGAGGTCATCGATCGCGAGCCACGGTGCCCTCGCGACGACGGTGGGAGTCGTCCCGGTAGCCGCCCTGGTACGGCGGTGCAGATGAGATTGGTCGGCATAACCCGCCTCGGCGGCGACCTCCGCGAGCGGTCGCCCGCCTGCCAGGAGATGAGCGGCACGATCGAAGCGGACCAGTTCGGACGCGTGCCGGGGCGAGACTCCGAGCTGGGTGCGAAAGCGGGACCAGAGCCGCTGGCGGGTCCAACCGGTTTCGGTGGCCAGAGTGTGGATGCGGACCCGGCCACCGGCACGGACGGTCCGGTCCCAGACGTACGCGAGCTCCGGTGCGACACCGGACTTGCGGGGAAACCGGCTGCGCAGGAACGCGGCGGTGATCGCGAACCGGTCGTCCCACGACGGCGTCGCACGGAGGCGCTCGATCAGGAAAGTGGTAGCGGGGCCCCACAGTTCCGTCAACGGTGCCACAGCGCCACCGATGATGTCGGTGTCCCGAAGGATCGCGGCCGCGACGACAGGTGACATGCGGATCTGCAGGACGTCGCCGACCCCGGCGCTGGTGATCCGGAAGGCACCGGCCCGCAGGCCGATGACCGCGTTTCCGGTGACCCGGCCCCCGGAAACGTCGTGAACGACACCGTGCTCGCTGAGGTCGAGCAGGACGGTCACCAGCGGATGCGGGATCATCGTGATGTCGACGGGAGCGTCTTCCCGGTACCGGAAACCCGCCATCCGGATTCCGGGTACGGACGGGCCGAGCGGGACGGCGACGTCGACCCGACTCCAGTCCCACCGGCCCGTCACGGTCATGAATCCAGGGTAACCGCGGCCGAAAACGTGACATTCGTTCAATACGGCGCGACGCGTCGCGTCGACACTGTCGATATGAGCGAATCGAGTCTTACCCCCGCATCCGAGGACGTGACGGTCCACGGGGTACATGTCGTCATCATCGGGGAACCAGCGGCCCCACCCCTGTTGCTCGTCCACGGCTCGGGCGCGACCGGTTCGATGTGGGCACCGGTGGTGGCCTCGCTCGCGACGAGGTATCGGGTGATCACGATCGACCTTCCCGGATGCGGCCGGTCCGCGCCGATGTCGACGTACACCGTTGCGCGACAAGCGGATCGGGTGGCCGCGGCGATGGACGAACTCGGCGTCGGCGACCTGCGGGTGGTCGGTCATTCCAGCGGCGGATATGTCGCCACGGCCCTCGTGGAGCGGCGTACGGATCTGGTCGGTGGACTGGTGCTGGTGAGCACCGGGCCGAGTCACGCGGCGCTGCTCCCGGAACCGGCGATCATCCGGGCGCTCACCGCGCCGCCCTTCGGACCACTCGTGTGGGCGCTTCGTACCGGTTCGATGATCCGACGCGGCCTGGCGGCGACCGCGGCGGCCCCGATCACGGTGCCCGACAGTGCGGTGTCCGACATGCGCAGGACGTCCTATCGCGCCTTCCGGGCGATTCTCGCCGCCAATGTCGACTACATCGCCACGCGGCCTGTGCCCGAGCGCCTCGCCGAAGCCGGAAAGCCACTGCTGGTGATCTTCGGAGATCGTGACCCGCGCTGGGATCCGGCATCGGCACACGACTACGAGGTGGTGCCGGGTGCCCAAGTGCACCACCTTCGCGGCGTCGGGCATCTCGCGATGCTCGAGGACCCCGACGCACTCGCCCGCTCGATCCTCGACGGCGCGCCCTAGGCCGCGTTCGCCCCACGCGGTAGCCTCGCACCACCACTCACTTGGTGTAGCCGCACATGATCGAGGAGTACGCCCGCCACGACGGGCACGCGGACCTGCTACGCGAACGTATCGACGGGGTCACCGGCAGTGTGTGATCAGCCGGTGACCACCTGCGTGGTGAGCTGGTCCAGACCGTCGATGACCGCCTGGGCCAGCGCCAGTGCCTCGGCCGAGGCCGGGAACTCCGGGCGCGGCACGGCGATCACCCGCATCCCCGCGGCGTGCGCGGACCGCAGCCCGTTGGTCGAATCCTCCACCGCCGTGCAGTTCTCCGGGTCGAACCCCAGACGCTGCGCGACGGTGAGGTACACATCGGGCGCGGGTTTGCCGCGACCCACCTCCTCGGTGGACAGCACCGTCGCGAAGCTCGCCATCAGCCCCGCATTCTCCAGGACGAGGGCGATCAGGGAGGCGGGCGAGGAACTGGCGAGGCCGAGCTTCCAGGAATCCGCGCAGCGGCGCACGGCGTCGACGGCGCCGGGCAGCAGCGGCAGATGCTGGGCGTATTCGTCGGCCATGAGATCGATGACGTCGGCGGCGACCTTGTCGGCGGGCTGGGCGACACCGAGATCGTCGGCCAGATACGACGACCATTCCACGGTGGACATCCCCATCATCCGCTGCTGCGAATCCGGTTGCCAGCGACCACCATTGACGGTGACGTAGTCTTTGCGGACCTTCTCCCAGACGGGCTCGGAGTCGATCAGCACGCCGTCCATGTCGAACACAACCGCCGCGATACTCATACCAAGCCTTTCGCCGTCGATGATGATCGGCATCGAGCCTAACCGAGAAGCGCCGATCCCCCGCGCGAACGCCCAGCTCGGAAACGATAACGTGTTACATATGGACGAGAATCACGTCGGCGACCCGCGACCCGACCAGACGCAGCACGAGGGCGGCTTCCGGCCGATGGCGGAGCTGATCGAGGCGCGTGCGAGCGAGAGCGACACCCTGGTCGGCGGACCGCACTACGGCGAGTTCATCGAGCAGGTGCGTGAGCTGATGGACCGCGCGCGACTGGCGAACCCGTCCGACGAGCTGGCCAAGGAAACGATCGTCGCGCTCGAACAGCTCAATGCCCGCCTCGACGAGGCCGTGGTCGACGAGTGGTCCTCACCGAGTTGGACGCGCACGGACTTACCCGCGCGCGGCAACATCACGCTGCCGCCGTACACGGTCGTCAGCGGCGGCCGCGACGGGGTGACCGCCACGGTCACCTTCCGCACGTTCCACCTGGGCGGCAACCAGGCCGCGCACGGTGGGCACATCTCGCTCGCCTTCGACGACATCCTCGGCATGACCGCCGCCCTGGCCACCGGCGCGGTGACCCGGACGGCCTCGCTGACCGTCGACTACCGCTCCGTCACCCCGCTCGAGCGCGAACTCACCGTGCGCGCCCGTGCCGAACGCCGCGACGGCCGCAAGGTGTACCTGAAGGCGACCCTGCACGACGGTGATCGGCTCTGCGCCGAGGCCAACGGCCTTTTCATCGTGCTCAAACCGGGCCAGCCCTGACATTACGATCGGCCTGATTCCAAGGCCGGTACTGACGCGCCGGGTGGCGCAATAGCCGGGACGGGCCGGGTTCGCGCAGGTCGCGCGACCCGGCACCCGGCGCAGAGACATCCGGTCCGTCGCGCGCTGTTCCGCACGCCGCCCGCACCGGCGTAATCGCCACTATCGTCGCTGTTCATGCAGGTCAGCGAGAGAACAGGCACGAAAGAGCCGGGGCCCGACCGGCGCGCCGATCGGGCTCGTCGCGTCGCCGACGTGGTGCGCCACCAGATCCTGTCGGGTGCGCTCGACGGCACGGTTCCCGGCGAACAGGAGTTGGCCGCCGAGCACGGCGCCTCCCGCAACACCGTCCGCGCGGCGCTGGCGTTGCTGCGCGACGAGGGCCTCATCGACCGCGCCCCGAAGGTGGGCACCCGGGTGGCGGCCCGCAAGTTCGATCACGGCCTCGACGTACTGCTCGGTTTGCAGGAGACCCTCGCCGTGCACGGCACGGTGCGCAACGAAGTGCGCGTGGCAGGCACCGTCACCGCGCCGCCCGCCGTGGCCCGCAAGCTCGGGCTCACACCGGGTGAACAGGTGGTCTACATCGAGCGGTTGCGGTTCCTGGCCGATCTGCCACTGAGCCTCGACCTGACCTATCTGGTTCCCGACATCGGCACCGAGGTGCTCGCCCACGACCTCGCCAACACCGACGTCTTCGTCCTGCTCGAGCAGATCACCGGCCGCCCACTCGGCGACGCCGAGATCGCCCTCGAGGCGGTGGCCGCCGACCCGCACACCGCCGTCACCCTCGATGCCCCGGCCGGTGCGCCGCTGCTGATGCTCGAGCGACTCACCCGACTCGAGGACGGCAGGCCCGTCGACCTCGAGTACATCCGCATGCGCGGCGACCGAATCACCATGCGCGGCAGCCTCGTGCGCGGCGCACCCGAATGGAAGGTCCGTTAGATGGCCCTCGTCCCCCAGCGCGCCGACGTCCCCGTGACGATCGACGAATCCCTGTGCATCACCGGCTGCACGCTGTGCGTCGACATGTGCCCACTCGATTCCCTTGCCATCCACGAAGATTCGGGCAAGGCCTACATGCACGTCGACGAGTGCTGGTACTGCGGGCCCTGCGCCGCGCGCTGCCCCACCGGGGCCGTCACCGTCAACATGCCCTATCTGCTCCGCTGAACCCGGGAATCCCACGCATGAAGATCACTCGCCTCCTGCCCGTCGCCCTGGCCGTCGCACTCGCCGTGGCCGGGTGCTCGCTCGAAAGCTCCACGGCCGCACCCGCGGGCACCGTCAAGGTCGTCATCGGCTACCAGTCCAAGACCATCAACACCGTCACCGCGGGCACGCTGCTGCGCGCACAGGGTTACCTGGAGCGGCGGCTGCAGCACATCACCGACGCGGGCGGCGCGAAGTACCAGGTGGAGTGGCAGGACTACGACACCGGCGCGCCGATCACCGCCCAGATGGTGGCGGAGAAGATCGACATCGGTTCGATGGGTGACTACCCGTTGCTGATCAACGGTTCCCGCACCCAGGCCGCCGAGCGCTCCCGCACCGAACTGGTGTCGATCACCGGCTACAACCCCAAGGGCGCGCTGAACATGGTCGTGGTGCCCACCGATTCACCGGCGCGCTCGCTGACCGACCTGGCCGGGCAGAAGATCTCGGCCAGCGTGGGTTCGGCCGGGCACGGCACTCTGGTGCAGGCGTTGAGCCGTGCGGGCATCGACCCGGCCAAGGGTGTGGAGGTGCTCAACCAGCAGCCCCAGGTGGGGGCGACGGCCCTGGAATCGCATCAGGTGAGTGCGCTGTCGCAGTTCGTGGCCTGGCCGGGGCTGCTGGTGCAGCAGAACAAGGCCAAGCTGCTCTACGACGGCGCCGAACTGAATGTGCCGACCTTCCACGGTGTCGTCGCGCGGCGGGCCTACGCGGCCGAGCACCCCGAGGTGTTGCAGGCGTTTCTGGCCGCACAACTGGACGCGACCGCCTTCCTCAACGAAAAGCCGTTCGAGGCAGCCGATCTCGTCGCCAAGGGCTCGGGGCTGCCGCAAGAGGTCGTGTACCTCTACAACGGTCCGGGCGGCACGAGCTTCGACACCACCCTGAAGGGGACGCTCATCGAGGCGTTCAAGGGAGACGTGAACTACCTGAAGTCGATCGGTGACTTCGCCGACCTCGATATCGACGCGTTCGTGCAGGACGGGCCGCTGCGCCAGGCGTTCGCCGAGACCGGACGCGATTACGACGCGAACCTCGCCGCGGCGACCAACCCGAGTACGGTCACCGGCACCGATCCGATCTGCGCTGTGCCCGTGACCGATTCGGCCCTCGCCGGTGAGGTGTGGGTCGACGGCGCCGAGAAGCCGCAGCCCGCCGCGAACCCCGACTGCCTGCTGCGGGCGGTGCAGGCGGCCCGGGCGCAGGGCAAGACCGTGCGCGCGGCCTACGTTCCCGATGCCGAGCTCGGCACGCGCTGGTTCGCCGACAAGTCGATCTGGTTGCGTGACGGCGCCCGGCACCTGCCCTTCACCACCCAGGCCGCGGCCGACCGGTACCGGGCCACGCACCCGACGGCCACCGCTGTCACCTACGACCAGGCCGTCGCCGAGGTCCGAGGATGAGCACCACCGCCCGCTCGGATCACCCGGCGCCGCCCGACACCACCACGCTGCCCGACTCCACGGCTCTGCCCGACTCCACGGCGCTGCGCGCCGAACGCGACGTTCCCCTGATCGACAGCGAGGCGTCAGCTCCCGCGTCGCAGCCGCTGGCCGACAGCGCAATCCCCGCGAGCGCCACCGAGACCTCCGGGTGGACGTCCCGGTTGATCCGGGTCGGTTCGGTGGTGGCGGCGATCGGGGTGTGGCAACTGCTCACCGCGAACGACGTGCGAGCCGGGTTGCGCTTCGACACCCTGCCGACGGTGACCGAGATCGTCGCCGAGTTCGGCGAGCACCTCGGCGCGGGCCAGTACTACCTGGACGTGGCACAGTCGCTGATCCGTATCGTCACCGGATTCGGACTGGCCGCCGTGGTGGGCGTGGCGGCGGGGATCGGTCTCGGTCGGTCCCGGCTGCTGGCCGATGTGTTCGGTCCGCTGGCCGAACTGGTGCGGCCGATCCCGGCGATCGCGCTGGTCCCGGTGGCGATCCTGCTGTTCCCCAGCGACGAATCGGGCATCGTGTTCATCACGTTCACGGCCTCGCTGTTCCCGGTGCTGGTGAGCACCAGGCACGCGACGCGGGCGCTGCCGACCATCTGGGAGGACGCGGTGCGCACCCTCGGCGCGTCCCGGCGGGAGGTGCTCACCCGGGTGGTGGTGCCCGGCATCCTGCCCGGCGTGTTCAGCGGCCTGTCGGTTGGCATGGGGGTGGCGTGGATCTGCCTCATCTCCGCGGAGATGATCTCCGGTCGACTCGGCATCGGCTACCGCACCTGGCAGTCCTACACCATCGTCGACTACCCGGCCGTGTTCGTCGGCATGATCACCATCGGCGTCCTCGGCTTCCTCACCTCCGGCATCGTCGAACTGGCCGGTCGGCGGGCGACCCGCTGGCTGCCGAGAGAGGTTTCCGCATGACCACCGCCACCGCCGTCTCGCTCGGTATGCGCCTCGATCTGGAATCGGTGCGTGTCGGCTACGGCTCGAGAACCGTTGTCCGCGATCTGGATCTGTCGATCGGGGCCGGGGAGATCCTCGTCCTGGTCGGCAAGTCCGGCTGCGGCAAGTCCACCCTGCTGCGCGCGATCGCGGGCCTGCGCGAGCCGAGCGGTGGGACGATCCGGGCCGACGGCGACGCCGTCACCGGACCTTCGGCCGACCGGGCCTTGGTCTTCCAGGACGACGCGCTGCTGCCGTGGCGTACGGCCCGTGCCAATGTCGAACTGGCCCTGCGTCTTCGCGGTGTCGCGCGAGCCGAGCGCCGGGAACAGGCGCTGCGCTGGCTCGGCGAGGTCGGGCTCACCGGGTACGCCGACTTCCTGCCCCGCGATCTGTCCGGCGGGATGCGCCAGCGGGTGCAACTCGCCCGCAGCCTGGCGGGTTCACCGCGCGCGGTGCTCATGGACGAACCGTTCGGCGCGCTCGACAGCCAGACCCGCGCCGAGATGCAGCGTCTGCTGGTCGACACCTGGCGCGCGCACCCGACCACCGTCGTTTTCGTCACCCACGACCTCGACGAGGCACTGCGCCTCGGCGACCGGATCGCCGTGCTCGGCGCGGGCACGCTGCGGGCACTCGTCGAGGTGCCCGACCCGCGCGAAACGGTCGACCGCACCGCGCTGAGGTCCCGAATCCTGGAGTCGCTGTGAACATTCCCGATCTGGACGACCGTGTCCGCCTCGACTGCGATGTGCTCGTGATCGGCGGCGGCACCGCGGGCACGATGGCCGCGCTCACCGCCGCCGAAGCAGGGGCGAACGTGCTGCTGCTGGAGAAGGCGCATGTGCGCCATTCCGGGGCACTGGCCATGGGCATGGACGGTGTGAACAACGCCGTGATCCCGGGCAAGGCCGAGCCGGAGGACTACGTCGCCGAGATCACCCGCGCCAACGACGGGATCGTCGACCAGCGCACCGTGTACCAGACGGCGACACGGGGTTTCGCGATGGTGCAGCGCCTCGAACGCTACGGCGTGAAGTTCGAGAAGGACGAGTACGGCGAGTACGCGGTGCGCCGGGTGCACCGCTCCGGGTCGTACGTGTTGCCCATGCCCGAGGGCAAGGATGTGAAGAAGGCCCTCTACCGGGTGCTGCGACAGCGTTCGATGCGCGAGCGCATCCGCATCGAGAACCGGTTGATGCCCGTGCGCGTGCTCACCGCGAACGGGCGGGCGGTCGGCGCGGCCGCGCTGAACACGCGCACCGGCGAATTCGTCGAGGTGGCGGCGAAAGCGGTGATCCTGGCGACGGGCCCGTGCGGTCGGCTCGGGCTGCCCGCCTCCGGCTACCTCTACGGCACCTACGAGAATCCGACCAACGCGGGCGACGGGTACTCGATGGCCTACCACGCCGGAGCCGAACTCTCGGGCATCGAATGCTTCCAGATCAACCCGCTGATCAAGGACTACAACGGCCCGGCCTGCGCCTATGTGGCCAATCCGTTCGGCGGCTATCAGGTCAATGCCGAGGGCGAGCGGTTCGTGGACTCCGATTACTGGTCGGGGCAGATGATGGCCGAGGTGAAGCAGGAGATCGAGTCCGCGCGCGGACCCATCTATCTGAAGGTGTCGCATCTGCCGGACGAGACGCTGTCCACCCTCGAATCGATCCTGCACACCACTGAACGGCCGACCCGTGGCACGTTCCACGCCAATCGTGGTCACGACTACCGCACCCACGACATCGAGATGCACATCTCCGAAATCGGTTTGTGCAGTGGGCATTCGGCGTCGGGCGTGTGGGTCGACGAGAACGCGCGTACCACGGTGCCGGGGCTGTACGCGGCGGGCGACCTGGCCTGCGTGCCGCACAACTACATGATCGGCGCGTTCGTCTACGGCGACCTCGCGGGGGCGCATGCGGCGTCCACGCTGCCCGAGGTCGACGCACCGGGGGCGTTGCCAACCGATCAGCTCGCCGAGGCGCACGAACTGATCTACCGACCGTTGCGTCAGCCGGAGGGTCCGCCGCAGACCCAGGTCGAATACAAGTTGCGCCGTTTCGTCAACGACTATGTGGCGCCGCCGAAGACGGCGGCGAAGCTGTCGATCGCGGTGGAGACCTTCGAGCGGATGCGCGCCGAGGTCGACGGCATCGGCGCGCACACCCCACACGAGCTGATGCGCGCGGTGGAGGTGCAGTTCATCCGGGACTGCGCGGAGATGGCCTCGCGCAGTTCGCTCACGCGCACCGAATCGCGGTGGGGTCTCTACCACGATCGCGCCGACCTGCCCGAGCGCGACGACGAGTCGTGGAATTTCCACCTGAATCTGCGCAAGGCCGCCGACGGGGAGATGGAGTTCGTCAAGCGGTCGGTGGCGCCCTATCTGGTGCCGGTGCCCGGCCTGGACGACGTGCCGTCGGCCGAGCCGATCGTCGAGGTGATCGCCCAGCCGGACCTGGTCGGTACCCGGGCTCCCCAACGGGCCGAGCCCGCCCCGCGCCCGACCGCGCCGGTGACGCCGTCCTCACCCCGGCTGGTCGCCCTGCTCGCCCTGGATTCGCCTGTACTCGAAGATGTTTCGAGCTACCTCGACGATGCCGATCCGGTTGTCCGGGTGGCGGCGCTTTCGGTGCTCACCGAGAACACACCCGAGGGGTTCGCCGACGAACTGGTGCGCGCGCTCGCCGACGAGGGCGCCTCGGTGCGTCGCGCCGCCACCGAGAGCCTGCGGGAACTGGTTGAGGTTCTGCCGGGGCCCGGCGCGCTGGCCGATCACCTCGGCTCCCCTGATCCGCTGGTGCGCGCGACGGTCGTCGATCTGCTGCGTGCGCTCCGGGCCGGGACTGGCACGCAATTCCGTGCGGCCCTGGCCGATCCGGATCATCGGGTGCGGATCGAGGCGGTGCGGGCGCTGGTCTCGCTCGACGACGCCGAGGCCGTCGCCTCGATCGCCGGTGATGTCAACCGGGAGGTGCGCATCGCGGTCGCGCACGGTCTGGCCTCGATCGGTACGGGTGGTCGCGAGGTGGTCGCGAAGTTGGTCGCCGACCCCGATCCCCTCGTTCGTGCCGCCGCGCTCACCGCCTACGCCGCCCTCGGTACCGACGACATCACCGACCTCGTCGCCGCACTGCGGCATTCGGCCTGGCAGGTGCGGGTCGGCGCGGCGAAGGGCTTGGCAGGCGCGAGTCCGCGGGTGGCGGTGGAACCGCTGCGTGCGGCTCTGGCCGATCGCCACCTCGATGTCCGCAAGGCCGCGGTCCTGTCCCTGTCCACCTGGCCGGACAGCACCGCCGCGCTCGACGCCCTCGAACCGGCGGTGGCCGACCCCGACGCCGATGTCCGCGCCTACGCCCGCCGGGCGGTCACAGCGGCAGGTCGGACACCTGTCTCCGACACGGCCCCGGCGGACGCGGTCGCCTGACAACTGGTCGGTCGACGACGCCCGCTCACCACTCGGCAGCACTGTGACCCGTTCGAAGAGAGCCTGCTCACGTGTGTGGTGCGTCGTCGACAGCAGCGGCCGAGGAGTCGGCGTCGGTAGGCTGGCCCGATGAACGCACTCGCTGGCGCAGTGGTGAGGATCGCCGAGGATCTGGACTCGGTGACGACTGTCGGGTACGAGGACGATCCGGTCGACGCGGGGTGCTCACGGGCCGAGGTCGAGGCGCTGTGGTCGTCGGTGCGGGATTGGTACTCGATGGGAACCACGCCCGCCATCCAGGTGTGCCTGCGGCGCAACGGGAAGATCGTGCTGAACCGGGCCATCGGGCACGGGTGGGGCAACGCGCCGAGCGATGGGCCCGACGTGGCGAAGGTGCTCGTCACGACCGAGACACCGTTCTGCGGATTCTCGACCGCGAAAGGCGTCGCCGCGACGGTGATGTCGATGCTCATCGAGCAGGGCGCGTTCGCGGCGGAGGACGCGGTGTGCGACTACATCCCGGAGTTCGCGTCGCATCGCAAGGGCGTGATCACCATCGGTGACGTGCTCTCGCATTCGGCGGGTATCCCGTTCATCACCCCGCCCTATCAGGGGGCGGAACTGGCGATCGACGAGGATCTCGCGGTCGAGGCGCTCACCGCGCTGCGGCCGAGCTGGCCGCCGGGCCGATTCCGCGTCTATCACGCCTTGACCAGCGGACTCGTGCAGCGGTTGCTCGTGCGGCGGGCGACGGGCAAGCGGATGCGCGACCATCTCGCCGAGCAGGTGTTGCGACCGTTGGGCTTCCGGTGGACCAATTTCGGTGTCGACCCGGCCGACGTTCACCAGGTGGTACCGAGCGTGAAAACCGGTCCCCCACCGTCGCGCCTGATGCTGTTCCTGACGAACAAAGCGGTCGGCGGCCGGATGGACAAGGCGTCCAAGGCCACCAATGACGCGTTCCTCACCGCCGAGCTGCCCTCGGGCAATCTGGTGACCACCGCCGCCGAGCTGTCGCGGTTCTACGAGATCCTCGCCCGCGGTGGCGAATCGGACGGCGTACGGATCATGGACCCCGACACGGTGCGCACCGCGATCCAGCCCGCCGACCGGATGCCGGGTCTCGCGGGCCGGGTGAGCCGGGCGGGATTCGAATTGGGCGCTCGCCGGTCGAAATTCGGGCCGGACACCACCAACCATTTCGGTCGCAGCGGGCTGACCACCCAGTACGGCTGGGCCGATCCCGACCGCGACCTTGCCGGTGCGATCCTCACCAGTGGAAAAGCCTCCACCGACACGGACCGGCCGTGGCAGCTGGTCGCCCAGGTGTCGAGAATCCTGCGCCCACTACCACCGACCGAACGACTGTTCCGACCCTGAGGTGTCAGGCTCCGATCACGGCGTTCATGATGGTGCCCGCGCTGGTGGCGACGGCGCCGCCCGCCATCGCGCTGGCGATCATCTTGGGTGACTGCAGGCCGCCGCCGTTCCACTTCTCCCACGCGAAGCGGCCGCCGCCGTAGGTGATGGCGGTGACGCCGGACAGCAGGATCATCCAGGTGAAGTACCGGCCGAGCTGCAGCACCTTGTCGGCCATGGGCGGCGCCTCCGGCGTCGGGTTGCCCACCTGCGCGAGAACGATGCCGTAGGTGTCGTGTACAGCGGCCAGGATCATGCTCACGATCGTTGCTCCTTCGTCGGTTGTTCGTGATGACGCCGATGTCGAGAACGCATGACGCGGTAGAGCCAGATCTATTGAACATTCAACCTCAGGCGGGTCTGGTGGCGTGCACGACACTCCGCAGGCCACCACCGCGCCCTGACATGGGTATTGAACCGGCGTGCCCGTTTCAAACGGCACGACCCGGCGTCAGGGAAATTCGAGACCGACCTGTGCCGCGATGACGGCGGCCTGCACGCGCGACTGCACACCGAGTTTGCTCAGCACCCGCGAGACGTGCGTTTTCACCGTCGCCTCCCCGATCCGCAGGCGGGTGCCGATCTGCGTGTTGGACAGGCCCGCGCCGAGACCGGCGAGCACCTGCCGTTCGCGGTCGGTGAGGGCCGACAGGTCGGGTGGAGCGGTTTCCTCGGCGCGTGGCAGGGCCGCGATGACCGCGCGGGTCACCTTCGGGTCGAGCACCGCGTCGCCCTCGGCCACCGCTCGGACGGCACGGACCAGCTCGTCACCGCCCACCGACTTCAGCAGGAATCCGCTCGCCCCGGCCGACAGCGCGCCGAGCACGTAGTCGTCCAGGGCGAAGGTGGTGAGCACGAGGACCTTCGCGCTGGTCTCCGCGACGACGGCCGCCGTGGCCGCCAGGCCGTCGACCCGAGGCATGCGCACGTCCATCAGGACGACATCGGGGCTCAGCGCCTTGGCCTGGCGCACGGCGGCGGCGCCGTCGGCGGCTTCGCCGACCACACGCACCTCCCCCGTGGCCTCGAGCAGCATCTTCAGCCCGGCGCGGATCGCGGCGTGGTCGTCGGCCACGAGCACGGTCACCGTCATCGGGCCTCCAGTGGGATCCGGACCCGAACATGCCATCGGCCGTCGCGGACACCCGCCGTCGCGGTGCCGTCCATCGATTCGGCGCGGAACATCATGTTGCGCAATCCGTTTCCGTGGCCTGTCACCACCTCGGAACCGAGGGGATTGCTTGCCTCGACCACCAACCCGGCGCCCTCCCGGCGCAGTTCGACGTCCAAGGGTGCGCCCGGTGCGTGTTTGGTCGCGTTGGTGATGGTCTCGCCGAGGATCCGGGTGACCACGGCCTCGATCGCCAGCGGCATCGACAGGTCGTCGGGTCGTCGCAGCGTCACCGACCCGCCCGCCGCCTCGGCCGCCTCGATCAGGCCGTCCAGCGAGGCCAGCCGAGTCGTGACGGCGCTGTCGTCGGGTCCGGTGAGCAGTTCGATCGTGGTCCGCATCTCCTCCATGGCGGCCAGGCTGCTCGACCGGATCGTTTGCAGGACACCGATATTGCCCGGGTCGCGCTGCGCGACCTCGGCGAGGATCGCCACGGCCGAGACGTGACCGGCGACCGCGTCGTGCAGATCGCGGGCCAGGCGTCTGCGCTCCTCCCCGATGGCCGCGGATCGTTCGGCGTCGCGCGCGGCGAGTTCGGCGCGACCGGCGTCGCGTTCGGCGTCGACCATTCGCCGGGAGGCACGCACGGCGCGGCCGTAGCCGAGGGGCGACCAGGTGAGCGCGACCCCGATCAGACCGGCGTAGAGCGCGGCCCGCACCCCGAGCAGGGCCAGGGCGAGCAGCGCCCCACCGACGGTCACCAGGAACGCGAACCAGCCGACCACCACCGACAGCCGGGCCGACCCGGTGCTCACCGCCAGGAAGATCACGTCGGTCAGCGCGATCCACAGCGGCAGCGAGGGCCCATAGACGAAGTCGCCCGCCAGCAACACGATCATCAGGCCGAAGGCGAGCGCGGGCCTGCGCTGCGCGGTGAGCTGGATGGCGAGGGCCGCCAAGAGCAGGGCCAGTTTCGCGGCGGGCGGGTAGAGATCGCGGTCGACGACGATGGACCAGCCACCGACCCCCCACAGCAGCAATCCGACGAGGAAGACCCCGACGGCCGCGGAGGTAGCGCTGTCGAACGCCGCCACGAGCCGGTCCATGGGCGCGCGGACGGTGGGCATCTGCTCATTCCAGCACATCGGGCGGTGCTAGACGTCCCCCGAAGGACGGACCCGCCCGCGACCGGAAGCCGGATGTGCCCACCGCATCCGGTTCGACACTCTGAACGCATGAACGAACTGACGAACCCGGTACTGCTGACGATCGCGGGGTGCGAAATCGGCTTCTGGGTGCTGGTGGTGGGCGGGTTGGCCCTGCGATACCTGCTGCGGCTGCGGCGCGCCAGCACAGTCACCCTCGCGCTGGTTCCCGCGCTGGACGTGGTGCTGGTGGTCGCGGTCGCGATCGACCTGCACCGGGGCGGCGAAGTGACGTTCGCGCACCGGATCGCCGGGATCTACCTCGGCTGCACGGTGATGTTCGGACCGCGCATGATCCGGTGGCTCGACGAGCGCTTCGCCCACCGGTTCGCGGGCGGCCCCGCGCCGGTGCGGGTACCGAAGTACGGGCCCGAACGCACCCGCAAGGAGTGGGCCGACTTCGCCCGCTGGCTCGGCGCGGCCGCCATCGCGGGCGCGCTCACCCTGGTGCTGAGCTACACGGTGGCCGACGCCGAACAGCGCGAACAGCTGATGGGGATCTTCGGTTCGCTCGGCGTGATCACGATGATCTGGCTGCTCACCGGACCGGTGTGGGTGACGGGGTCGCGGCGGAGTTGATCCGGGGCGAACCGTCGCCGACCGGCCCGCCGCACGTCGGCGGCGGCGAATCGTCGGCCACGCGCCGAGACCCGCGTCGAGAGCGGACTGCGATCGCATCCGATGCCCTGGGCGCCCGAACCGGCAGGCCAGGGCATCGGATGCGGAGGCTCAGACCGTGGTGGTGGCCTGTTCGTCGATCAGCTCCCCGATCCACGGGAGCACCGCCGAGCGCACCTCGATCGAGCGCGGGAGCAGCCCGTTCGCGACGAGGAGGTCGGCGGCGCGCTGCTGCTCGTCGAGAAAGTCCTCGGTCACGGGGTGCACGCCGAACGGCCGCCCGCGCAGCGCCGCTTCCCAGGCGTCGAGATCGGCGGGGATCCCATGGCGGAGCGCGTCGTCGACGAAATACTGTGCCGCCGCCCGCGGATTCTCGACGATCCAGGCATCGGATTCCCGCAACGCCGCCAGCACGGCCTCCACGGTGTCGGGATCGCCTTCGGCCAGGTCGCGGCGGGTGAACCACAGGGACGGGTGGCTGAAGACCGAGGCGGTGTCGACCAGGGTGGTGAGTTCGATGGCGGCCTCGATCTCGTGCAGACCGGGGTAGGTGCCGACCCAGGCGTCGAGCTCACCGGCCAGCAGTGCCGCACCGCCGCCGCGCACGTCCACGTCGATCGGTTCGACATCCGCCCAGGTCAACCCGACCTTGTCGAGGGCGAAGAGCAGCAGCGTGGTCTGCCACGAACCGTGGGCGATGCCGACCCGTTTACCCCGAAGATCGGCGGCGGAGGTGATACCGCTCGCGGCGGTCGCGACCAGCCTGCCGTTCTCCACCCGCGGGCCCGAGATGCCGAGGTAGACGATGTCGCGGCCGTTGGCAAGGGCGGTAAGCGGTGGGGTGAAGCCGGTGCCGATGATGTCGTAGCCGCCCTCGGTGAACAGCCAGTCCGAATGTTCGCCGGGCAGTGCGGTTTTCGGATCGACCCGTGCGGGCCGCGGCAGCGCGCGCAGGTCGACCCATTCGACCTCGGGCAGCAGCCGTTCGAGAATGCCGCGGTGGCGCAGGACGAACAGCGAGTTGTTGTGTGGGAAGTAGCCGACCCGGATGCTCATCGCGCGTCTCCGATCAGGCCGAGGCGGCGGGCTTCGTCGGCCAGCCCGCTGCGCTGCCACTGCACCGCCAGGTTCGACGGATCGAATTCCACCGAACCGCCGAGGGTTTCGGCGATCGCCTGATACTGCGCGCCCTCCTCGAGCAGCACCACGAATTTCGCCAGTTCCAGCAGACCGGCACGGCCGATCACATTGGCCCCGCCGTTCGCCTCGAAGATGGCGGCCAGGTGCGGATCGGTCTCGAGCTTGCTCAGGATGAAGTCGCCCGCGCCGATGGTGCGGTCGATGTGCGGCGGGATCTCGCGCGACAGGGTGTGCCGCTGGGATGCGGCGTAGCGGATGGGCAGGGTGCGGTGGGTCTGGGCCCAGCCACCCAGCCAGGGCGTGTGGATGTGCACGACCGAGGTGATCTCCGGGTGGGCGCGGAAGACCTTCGCGTAGCCGGTGACGAATCCGGCCGATCCCTTGCCGGACAACACCTCTCCGTCGAAGGAGGCCACGACGGGTTCGACCGTGCGGTCCGTGGCCCAGGGGCCCGGTTCGTTGAGGGCGACGGCGATCTCGGTGCCCGGCACGCGCTCGACGAAGTTGACGGTGCCGTTGCCGGTGACGGTTCCGGTCTCCCGGAAGACCCGGAACGCGGTCTCGGCGTCGTGGGTGGCCGCCGCGACGAAGGCTGTCACGGTCTCCGGCAGCAGGGTTTCGGTGGTGGTCATGGGGACTCCTGTGGTTATCGGGACGTCGCGAGGACGGTGTCGGTGGGCGGGGCGGTGAGCCGGGAACGGCCGAGTAGCGGCAGCACTTCCTCACCGACCCGGTAGGCCTCTTCCAGGTGCGGGTTGCCCGCGAGGATGAAGGCGTCGACGCCGAGGTCGATCAATTCGTCGAGCCGCTGGGCGACCTGTTCGTAGCTGCCGACCAGGCCGAAGGCCGGGCCGCCCCGGATCAGGCTGAAACCGCACCAGACATTGGGCTGGACTTCCAGATCGCGGTAGCCGGTGATGTTCTCGGGCACCCAGCCCTTGATCCGGGCGGCGCCGACCGAGTCACCCTGGGCCGCACGGTTGGCGGCGTCGCGGTCGACGAAAGCCCAGCCCTGCTCGATCTCGGCCCACGCGGCTTCTTCGGTGTGGCGGGCGACGATGTCGATGCGGACGGCGAACTTCGGTGTGCGTCCGGTGGTTTCGGCGTTGCGCCGCACACCGTCGAATTTGGCGCGCAGGTCGGCGTAGGGCTCGAGCCAGGACAGGTAGTAGTCGGCGTGGCGACCTGCGGCGGCCACGGCGGCACCCGACGAACCGGAGAAGTACACCTCCGGGAAGGGCTGACCGGCCAGTCCAGGTGGCAGCGCGGCACCTTCGGTGCGGAAGAAGCGGCCGTCGTGATCGAAGGGTTCACCATCCCAGACCCCGCGCAACACGTCGAGGAACTCGCTCGTGCGCGCGTAGCGGTCGTCGTGGGAAACCTTGTCGCCCCACCACAATTGGGCCGGACCGCCGCCACCGCTGATGATGTTGTAGACCAGTCGCCCACCCGTGGCGCGCTGCAGACTCGCCGACATCCGCGCCGCCTGCACGGGATGCAGGAAACCCGGCTGGAAGGCGACCATGAAGCGGTAGGTGGTGGTCTCGGCGGCGAGCGCGGCGGCGAAGGCCCACGGGTCGTCGGTCACCGGGAACGACGGCAGCAACCCGCCGAGGAAGCCCGCCGATTCCGTGGCCTTGGCGACCGCGGCGACGTGGTCGAGGTAGGTGTACTGGTCGAGTGCGCCACCCCGGACGGCCGGGGCGATATTGCCGGGACCGTAGCCGCCCGCGTTGCCCCGGTTGTAGCGGCGCGGCGTGCGCAGCGAGGCGTGGTCACCCTCCATGCCGATGCGCCAATAGACGTCGATGGTCATGCGGTGAGCTCCTGAGCGAGTGTGCGACCCGAGGGGTCGGCGAGGAAGAGCAGATGTTCGCCCGCGCGGTGGATCTCCTCGATGGCGGGGTGGCCCGACAGCACGAAGGTCCGCACGCCGTCGGCCGCGTACGTCGACAGCTGCTGTGCCACCTGCGCGTAGCTACCGACCAGGCCGATGCGCTGGTCGTAGCCGAACGCCTCGAAACCGGCCCAGCGTCCGGCACCGAGCGCGTGGTCGGCGACGGTGTCGGATCGGTCGAGTTCGTTCCAGAGGCGATGCACGCGCGCCCAGGCTTCGTCTTCGGTCTCCCTGGCGATGATCGGCAGCTCGAGCCCCACTCGCACGTCCCGACCGGCCGCGGCGGACCGCTGCGCCAAGTCGGCGACCACACCGCTGATTCCCTCCACCTGTTCGGCGAACAGGTGGAGGTCCGCGTGCGCGGCCGAGAGCGCGAGCGCGGCGGGCGTGGTCCCGCTCAGCTGCACCTCCGGGAACGGCAGCCCGGACAGGATTCCCCGGAAACCACCGTCGGCCACGTCGTAGTAGCGGCCCGCGTAGTCGAAGCCGGTGCCCGCGAATCCCGCTGCGCCGACCTCGGTCTCGTTCCAGACACCGCGCGCGACGGTGAGGAACTCCGCGGCCCGGTCGTAGCGTTCGGCACCGGTGAGCAGGTCACCGCGCGTGCGGGCCTCGGCCTCGTCGGTGTCGACGGCCAATCGCCAGTTCAGGCGACCGGCCGAGTGCCGCTGCAGGGTCGCCGACACCTTGGCCGCGTACACCGGTGTGCCGAAGGCGGGCTGGAATTCGACCGTCACGCGGGCGTAGCGGGTAGCGCGCAGGGCCGCGGCCGCCACAATCCAGGATTCCTCGCCGAGGGGATCGTAGGGTGCGAGTACTCCGTCGAAGCCGGTCAGTTCGGCCGCGTCGACGATCTGGGCGAGCTCGTCGAACGGACCGAAGCGGTCGGGGCGCACATCGGTGGTCTCGACGCCACCGGGCCGCGGCCCGAACCCGCCGCGTCCACGCCGCGCCGGATCGGCGCGTCGGCCGTCGCCCCGGCTGGGGAGCCGCCAGAGGAACTCGGTCATGCCGACACCCGCTCGGCGGCGACGATCTCGTGCGCCCGCGCCAACGGCTCGGGGGCCACCCAGGATTCGAGGTCGAAATCGGCGGCAAGGAAGCCGTGGGTGTAGAGGAACTGTTTCTGCACACCGAGCAGTTCGACGCGTTCGTCGGTGAGCGAGGGGTGCAGGCCGCGATGGAACTCGGCACCGTAGGCGGCGACGACGCCCGAGGGGCCGGACAGTGTTTCGCGCTGCAGCACCGTCCGGACCCCGTCGAGGTCATTGGCTGCCCAGTCGGCGGCACGCAGGCTCTGCGCCAGGAAACCGACGACGACCTCGGGCCGGGATTCCAGCAGATCGGCGTGCACCGTGATCGGGCGCGGGGTGCCGTTGTTGACCCGCAGGTGCTTGGTGGCCGAGGCGTCGAGGTCGACCGCGACCCGCAGGCCGTGTTCGACCGCCACCTCCTTGGCACGGGCGCCCTTGACGTAGATCGCGTCGACCGTGCCGTCGAGCAGTTCGGGCACACCCCAGGTCACCGAGCGGCGAGCGGTCTGGATCTCGGTGCGCACCTGCGGTTCCCGCTCGACGTCGAGTTCGACGACGCGCACATCGGACAGCGTGAGACCGGCCGGGCGCAGGGCGTTGGCGAAGCCGTGCAACGCCATCGCGCGCGGGAAGCTGCGAGCCTGGTCCTGCGCCCAGGCGGGGATCCCGACACGCAGTCCGGCCAGCCCGGCGGCGTCGGTGACCGGCGACTCGGGGCCGACCAGGATCGCCTGGGACTCGTCGATCCAGGTGAGACCGATCAGGCGGGTCGGCGAACCCTGTGCGCGCGCGGCCAGGGCAGGCACATTGCCGCCCTCGCGGATCAGTCCGGACAGGTCGTGCAGGAAGTGGTGTCCGGCGAGTTCCGGGTCCGCGTCCTGCAGGACGCCGAACGCGAGACCCGCGCTCGCGGCGGTCTCACCGAGCCAGCCGAGGCTGTGCGCCAGGCCGCTCGCGGTGGGCACGGGGCAGCGGGTGTACCACAGGGTTTCGGTCATGACAGGCTCCTTGCATGTGGTCCGACACCGAGTTGGGCGAGGAATCGCGTTCGGTAGCCGAGTGTTTCGGGCGCGGCGTGATCGCGCGGGTGGGGTAGGTCGACGGTCTCGTCCACGGCGAAACGGCCGCGGTCGAGGATGATCACCCGGTCGGCGAGTCGAATCGCCTCGTCCACATCGTGGGTCACCATGAGGACGGCGGGCCGGTGACGGGCGACCAGATCGCCGACCAAGTCCTGCATGCGCAACCGGGTCAGCGCGTCCAGTGCCGCGAACGGCTCGTCGAGCAGCAGCAGTTCGGGTTCGCGGACCAGGGCCCTGGCCAGGGCGGCGCGCTGCGCCTCGCCGCCGGACAACGTGGCGGGCCATTGCTTCGCCTTGCCGTCGAGGTGTACTTCGGTCAGTGCGCGCAGACCGGCGTCGCGCTGTGCCCTGCCGCGCCGCAGACCGACGATCACGTTGGCCAGCACCCGTTTCGACGGAATCAGGCGCGGTTCCTGATACACGGTGGTGCGGCGTGGCGGCACCAGAACCGCACCGGCATCGGGTGTTTCGAGACCGGTGAGCAAGCGCAGCAGCGTGGTCTTGCCGGTGCCGCTCGGGCCGAGCAGCACCACGAACTCGCCGCGGCGGATGGTGAGGTCGACACCGTCGAGCACGGTATTGTCGCCGAAGGCCTTGCGCAGACCGGTGATCGACACCGCCACCGGGTCAACCGCCACGTCGAGCGGGGCGGCCGCTGTTGTCGTCATCGGATCGCCACCTGCTTGCGCCAGGGCAACGCGTACCGTTCCGCGAGCCGTACGAGTGCGTCGAACACCAGACCGAGCAGCGCGTAGAGGACCACGCACAGCACCATGTAGTCGGTGCGGTTGTACTCCTGGGCCAGGGTCACCAGGTAGCCGACGCCCTGCTGGGTGCCGACCTGTTCGGCGGCGATCAGCGCCGTGATGCTGATCGACAGGCACACCCGCAGCGCCATCAGGATGCCGGGCAGGGCGGCGGGCACGATCACCTCGGCGACGAGCCGGGTTCCGGTGAGCCCGAAGCCGCGCGCCGCCTCGACCATCTTGCGGTCCACATTGCGCACACCGAGGTAGGTGTAGGCGTACATCGGCGCTGTGGTCGCCACCGCGATGAGCAGCACCTTGTAGAGCTCGTCGATACCGAACCAGGCGATGAACAGCGGCACCAGGGCCAAGAACGGCACCGCCCGCACGATCTGCATGGTCGAGTCGACCAGTTCCTCGCCGAGCGCCGACAGCCCCGACAACAGGCCGAGCACCAACCCGACCCCGACTCCGATCGCCACCCCGGCGGCGGCGCGACCGAACGAGGCGAGCGCGAAGTCGAGCAACTGGCCGCTGCCCGCCAGCTCGACCAGCGCCGACCAGACCGCGCCGGGTCCGGCGATCACCCGTGGCGAGATCGCGCCGCTGGCCGTGCCCGCCCACCAGGCGAGCACGATGACGGCGGGCAGCAGTGCCCGCAAGCCGAGCGACAACCACCGTGGCCGCTGCCTGGTGCACCGCACCGGTGGTGCGGCGAGGGCGAGAGTGCTCATCTTCACTTGTCCTTCAACGCGGCGAGCTGTTCGGGGGTCAGCTTGGATTTCAGGTCGTAGAAGATGTCGGCCGCGGTGATGCGGCGGGTGATGACACCGTTGTCGGCGAAGGTGTTCACCACGTCGGCCAGATCGGTCGCGTCGGAGTCGACGGGCAGCCGCGGTACGGAGGCCTGCGCGCCCACCCGGATGGCGTCGGCCAGCCGTTCACCGGTGAGCGCGCGGGGACCGGACTTCTCGAAGACGTTCTCGAAATCGGCCGGTGCCGTCTTCTGTTTCGCGGTGAGCCCCTGCAGGACTTCCAGGTACTTCGCGGCGACGTCCGGGCGTTCGTCGAGGATCTCGGTGCGGAACACCACCACGGAGTTGTCCTTGGAACCGATCTGCTTCTCGGTGGTGATCTCCACCGCGCCCGCGGCCTTGGCCTCCTGGTAGGGCACCAGGAACGACGCCCAGGCGTCGACCTTGCCGGTCGCGAACGCCGAGGCGGCGTCCTTCTGCTGCAGCGGAACGCGGGTGACCTGATCGGCCGGGATACCGGCCTGGGCAAGGGCTTTGAGCGTGATGTACTCACCCTTGCCCGCCGGGTTCACCGCGATCCGCTTGCCAGCCAGTCCGGCCACCGTGGTCACGCCCGACTCCGGCCGGACGACGATTCCACTCTGGTCCTGGCCCGCCGGGTCGGCCACCGCGACGATCTTCACGCCGACATCCTTGGACAGCGCGCCGACGACGGGGCTGAAGGCGGCGCCCGAGACGTCGAGTTCGCCGGTGTTGAACAGTTTCAGCATGGAGCTGAAACCCGGTGTGGTGCTGACCCATTCGATCTTGGCACCCAGCGGCGCGAGGGCCGCGTCGAAGGTGCCGTCGCGTTTGCCGACCGCCAGCGGGCCGCTGTTGCCCGGATCGGTGACCTTGAGAACGTACGTGGCGTGTGCCCCCTGCTCCGGCGTCGAGCCGGAGCCACATGCCGCGACGAGGACGACGACGGGGGCGATCGCGAGGGCGATCCGCGAGAAGGCCGACAGCCTGCGCGACATTCGGGGCTCCTGTTCGGGGGGGGTAGATGTCCTCGGAGCGTACGAGCGCCCAGGACCCCGAACAAGGTATGCCTTTCCGTGGATCGGAAAGCTTGACAGGAACACATCGGCGGAATTATGGCGAATACCGAAGCGTTGCGTCACAGCCCTTTCCATCTACCGGAATACGCGGCCCGGCTGGTGCCTGCGCCTGTGTTACCTTCGGTTCGTGGAGACAGCCAGCGTGCAGACCGTGACCCGAGCCCTGTCGGTGCTCGACTGCTTTCGTGGCGGCGAGGAACGCGGCGTCTCGGAAGTCGCACGCGCACAAGGACTCGCGGTCAGCACCACCCACCGGTTGCTCGGTGCGCTGGTGCAGGCGGGCTTTCTGGAGAAGGACGCCGAGTCCAGTCGGTATCGCATGGGCGGGGCCCTGGCCGAATACGGCCAGATCGCCTACCGCCAGCACAAGATCTACCTCGCCGAGCCCTGCCTGGAACAGCTGGCCGCCACCACCGGGGCGACGGGCTCGGTCGCGACCCGTCACGGAATCCACGCCGTGCTCCTC
The DNA here is from genome assembly GCF_001612825.1 of Nocardia caishijiensis NBRC 108228. Classification (GTDB taxonomy): domain Bacteria; phylum Actinomycetota; class Actinomycetes; order Mycobacteriales; family Mycobacteriaceae; genus Nocardia; species Nocardia caishijiensis. The sequence goes on from NZ_BDBE01000039.1 coordinate 95,261, forward strand.
GGCACCAGCCGGTGGCGCGAGAGCGACGGGCACAAACTGCAGGGTGTGCGGCTACCGCTGCACGCCAGCGCCCTCGGCAAAGCCCTGCTCGCCTGGTCCGACGTCGACGACGACGAGTTGCGCTCGCTGCCCTACGAGGAGGGCACCGAGCGATCGGTCACCGGGCCGGAGGAACTCCGCGCCGAACTCGTCACCACCCGCCAGCGGGGCTACGCCTTCAACGACCGCGAACTCGACCCCGGATTCCGCACCATCGGTCTGCCGATCCTCGACCCCGGGGGTCGGTGCCGGTTCGCGCTCGGCCTGCGCGGACCCGTCACGTTGATGATCGATGAGCGGGTGCCGTTCTTCGTCGAGCTGGCCAAGGTCACCGCGGCCGAGATCGCCGCCAAGTTCGCGGCGGCCTGAAGACCGGTCGAGCACGCCTTTCGATTGCCGGTGAAAACCCCGCGCGCACACGGGGTTACGCCGGATACGGTGGCGAAAGTGGTTTGTCGAGGAAAGGACCGCAGTGGCGACCGATACGGCGGACCCGGCTGTCGGGCTGCGTTCCGAGCGAGGTGCGGTACTCGCCTCGCTCATGCTCTCGACCTCGCTGATCGCGCTCGACTCCACGATCATCGCCACGGCGGTCCTCACCATCACCGATTCGCTCGGTGGGTTCGCCCTGTTCCCCTGGTTGTTCTCGATCTACCTGCTCGCCCAGGCGGTGACGGTGCCGATCTACGGCAAACTCGCCGACATGGTCGGGCGCAAACCGGTGATCCTGTTCGGGATCGCCGTGTTCGCGCTGGGTTCGCTGCTGTGTGGCCTGGCCTCGAGCATGCTCGCGCTCATCGTGTTCCGCGCCGTCCAGGGAATCGGCGCGGGTGCGATCCAGCCGATGACGATGGTCATCGCCAGCGACCTCTACACCCTGGCCGAACGGGCCAGGATGCAGGGCTACATGGCCGGTGTCTGGGCCGGGTCGGCGGTGCTCGGCCCGCTGCTGGGTGGTCTGCTGTCCGATCACGCGGATTGGCGGTGGATCTTTCTGATCAACCTGCCGCTGTGCGCGGTGGCGGCGTGGATGTTGGTGCGGCACTTCAGCGAATCGGCGCCACGGAGCCGTCAGCGGATCGACTACCTCGGCGCGGTGCTGCTCACGCTCGGCGGCGGGGCGCTGATCCTGGCCCTGCTCGAGGGCGGGCAGGCGTGGGCGTGGGGATCACCGGTGTCGATCGGGCTGTTCGCGGGGAGCACGGTGGTGCTCGCCGCGTTCGCCGTGGTGGAGACGCGGGTGGCGAATCCGGTTCTGCCCGTGTGGGTTTTCACCCGCCGGATCGTGATCGCCAGTAGCACGGTCTCGCTGCTCGTCGGCGCGGTCGTGCTGGGATTGACCTCCTACGTCCCGACCTTCGCCCAGGGGGTGCTGGGCACCAGTGCCCTGGTCGCTGGATTCGCCGTCGGCGGGTTGACCCTCGGCTGGCCGCTGGCGGCGACCCTGTCGGGGAAGCTCTACCTGCGCTGGGGTTTTCGCATCACCGCTCTGCTCGGCAGCACCCTCGCTGTGGCCGGTTGCGCCACGACGCTGTTCATCGGCGCCGGGACCAGCCCGTGGCAGATCGCGGGTTCGTGCTTTTTGATCGGCGGCGGGATGGGCCTGGTCGCCTCCCCCACCCTGATCGCCGCGCAGAACAGCGCACCGTGGCAGGAGCGGGGCGTGGTGACCTCGGCCAACATGTTCGCCCGCTCCCTCGGCAGCGCGCTCGGCGTCGCCGTGTTCGGCGCCGTGGTCAACACCGGCATCACCGACCCCGACCACCCCACCCCCGGCGAACTCGCCTCAGGCATCCACCTGGTGTTCGCCGCACTCCTGGCCATGGCGGTGATCATGTTCGCGGCCGCGGCCACCATGCCCGGCCGAACCGCCGACTGACCTCCGGTCGCGGCGGTCGATGCCCGAGCGGCCATCGCCCGACGCGGGGTGCCTCGGGCGGTGGTCCGTGCCGACGAACGTGGTCAGGCGGATCGCTGTTCGGTGCCGCGCACCACCTCGACCCGCTCCTGCGGCGCGAATTCGACGACGCGGCGGATGCGTGAGTTCGCGACCGGAGCCAGGTCGACGGTGATCGGTGTCCCCGATCCGGTGCGGGTGATCGCGGTGATCCGGTCCTGGAGGAACCCGTCGGGAACCGGAACCCGGATGATGTCACCCACTGCCAGTGCCTCCGCGGCGATCTCACCGCCGGTCGTCGGTGCGGCGAATTCACCGCACCGGGTCGGCCCGGTGCTCGCACCGAGTCCGCGCTCGGCGATGGTCCACCACACCTGCTCGCCCGACAGAGCGGGTTCTCGAACGCCGGACGCTGCCGCGGTATCGCTGCGGGCGCGCGGCCGTTCCTGCGACCACAGCGGCTCGCCGGGATCGGAAGTGTCACCGGGACCGCCGCGCGGGTGCGCGGAGGGCGCATCGGAGTTGTTCCCGGCCGGTGCGGCGGAGCGCGGGCCGAGCAACTCCGGTACCGACGGCCCGGGTGCGGGTTCGTCCGGAGCACCGTGCCGCGCCGACGAGGTGAGTCGCTGGTGCCAGGCGAGTACGCGGTCGCGTTCGGCTTCGGCGGCGGCGCGGGTTTCGTGCAGGGAGATGTGGCGGCGGGTCGGGGCGTTGCGTGGGTGGGTCGTGCCCGCGGCGCCGTCGACGACGAGGATCCAGCGGGCGCCGACGGCGCGGTCGCGGCGGGCCGCGACCCGGTCGGCGAGGGCGTGGCCCGGGGTCGCGCCAAGGCGCTCGGCGGCTTCCTCGATGCTCTCGACGAGACCGAGCGAGCGCAGCAGTTCGGCGGCCGAGAGTTCCGAGGTGTCGAGCTCCTGGGCGAGAGCGGGCATGGGAGTCCTGCGGCGCCACCCGATCCGGGCGCAGTGTTCGTGTTGGGTGAACCACAGTCGGCTGCCGGAACGGCGATGGGCGTCGATCACGACCGCCCACCAGTCCCACTCGGGTTCGGCGACCAGACGGGTCCGCACCCAGCGCTCGCGCTCGGCGGTGGACACCCGGTCCTCGGGTGGCACGAAGTTGCGCAGTGCGGTGCGGATCGCCGATTCCGTTCGCCCGAGCGTGTGCGCGGTGCGGGTCAGGTCCACGCCCGCGCGCAGGTCGTCGGCCAGGACGCGGTATTCCGATTCGCGCCAGGTGGTTCCGTGCCTCCGTGGTGGCCGCGGATCGCCGCGGTGGTCGTCACTCATGTCGTGCCCCCGTTCTCGCACCGCCCGGCAACACTCGCCGGGCCAGTTGTGTGACACCTCGACGATACCGCTGGGGTATGACAGAAAACGCTTGTCTGCCAGCGGCTTTCCAGCAAACGGCGACCCACCGCGTTCAGTGCGTGCGCGCGACCTCCTCGCGGCCGAAGGCGTAGTAGCCCGCGCACACCAGCACGCCCCACACCGCGCCGACCATCAGCGCCGTGCGTCCGCCGTCGGTCCACAGCAGCAGCACGACGACCAGGCCGAGGAAACCGAGCGCCGCCCAGGTGGTCACCGGGGCACCGGGCAACCGGTAGTCGCCGGCGGGCAGCGCACCGGCGCGCACCTCGGCGCGGTACTTCAGGTGGCACACCAGGATCACGCCCCAGACGACGATGATCCCCACCGTGCTCACCGAGGTGATGTAGGCGAACGCCTTGTCCGGCGAGATCACGTTCACCACCACACCGATCACCATCGCCCCCGCCGACGCGCAGATGCCGGTGAACGGCACCGACTGCTTGCTCAGTTTCGCGAACCCCGCCGGTGCCTCCTCGTGCAGCGCGAGACTGCGCAGCATGCGGCCGGTCGAGTAGATCCCGGAGTTGCACGACGACAGCGCCGCGGTGAGCAGCACGAAGTTGATGATGCCCGCGGCGGCCGGGATCCCGATCTGCTCGAACACCTCGACGAACGGGCTGCGCCCGGCGTGGAAACTGCGCCAGCCTGCCACCGACATGATCACCACGAGCGCACCGACATAGAACAGGCCGATCCGGAACGGCAGGGTGTTGATCGCCTTGCGCAGGGTGGTCTTCGGATCACGGGCCTCCCCCGCGGTCACACCGACCAATTCGACACCGACGTAAGCGAACACCACGATCTGCAACACCAGCAGGGTCTGCCCGAAGCCGTGCGGGAACACGCCACCGTCGGCCCACAGGTTGGTCACCGTCGGGTCCGCCGCGTGACCGAATCCGAATACCAGCACACCGATGCCGATCAGGATCATCGCCAGGATCGCGGTCACCTTGATCGCCGAGAACCAGAATTCGCCCTCACCGAACAGGCGCACCGAGATGAGGTTGGCGGTGAACAGCACCGCCAGCACGACCAGCGCGGTCACCCACTGCGGGATGTCGAACCAGTACCGCACGTAGTGCCCGGCGACGGTGATCTCGGCCATGCAGGTCGACACCCACACCGCCCAGTACGACCAGCCGGTGGCGAACCCGGCGAAACGGCCGAGGAATTCGTGCGCGTATTCGGCGAAGCTGCCCGAGACCGGACGGTAGGTGAGCAGCTCACCGAGCGCGCGCATGATGACGAAGATCGCCGACCCGGCGGCGAGATAGGCCAGGATCAGCGACGGCCCGGCCTGTTCGATCGCCGCACCGGAGCCGTAGAACAGGCCGGTGCCGATGGCACCGCCGATGGCGATCATCTGGATCGTGCGCGGATCGAGCCCGCGCGCGTAGCCTTCCTCCGACGGTGTGGTCGGGGCGTCGGTCGGCGCGGCGGTGGGTAGGCCGGGGCCGTCAACGGACATGGCGGGATCCTTCCTTCGTGTCGATCAGTGCTGCACGCTACCGCTGCGCAACCGTGCCGCCGATCACCCCTGCCGCTCGGGCGGAAATACCCGGGCCGCCGCACCGGTTGGCCTACGAAGGGGATTGCCACGCGAAGGAGACTCATGAGCCCGGTCACGTTGTCGGTGCTGGATCTGGCACCGGTGCAGGCCGACGCGGACGCGGGAGCGGCGCTGCACGCCACGACCCGCTTCGCCAAGCGCGCCGAGGAACTGGGCTTTCACCGGTTCTGGGTGGCCGAGCACCACAACATGCCCGGCATCGCCAGTTCGGCGCCCGCCGTGGTGCTGGCCCATCTGGCCGCCTCGACCTCGCGCATCCGGGTCGGTTCGGGCGGGGTGATGCTGCCCAATCACGCCCCGCTGGTCGTGGCCGAACAGTTCGGCACCCTCGAGGCGCTGCATCCCGGCCGCATCGACCTCGGGATCGGCCGCGCTCCCGGCACCGATCCCGCTACCGCCCGCGCGCTGCGCCGCCACGCCGACGGGCTCGGCGCCGAATCGTTCCCCCGCGAGCTCACCGCCCTGATGGGCTATTTCGGGGGGACGGACCCCGACGGAATCGTCGCCACCCCCGGTCGCGGCGCGCAGCCCGAGATGTGGTTGCTCGGCTCGAGCGGTTACAGCGCGCAGGTCGCGGCCGTCCTGGGGTTGCCGTTCGCGTTCGCGCATCATTTCGCCGGGGAGAACACCGCCGCCGCCCTCGCGCTCTACCGGGACAACTTCCGGCCCTCGCCCACCCGGCCCGAGCCGTACAGCATCGTCGCCGTGTCGGCGATCTGCGCCGACACCGATGCCGAGGCCGACCGGCTCGCCGCACCGCGCGACCTGGCCTTCGTCAACCTGCGGGCCGGACGCCCACAGGCGATGGCGACCCCTGCACAGGCCGAGGGGTTCCCGCGCACCGAGGTCGAACGGCACTTCGCCGCGCAGCGCAAGGCCGGTCAATTGCAGGGATCGCCGGAAACGGTGCGCGCCCAGGCGGCCCAGCTCATCGAGGACACCCGGCCCGACGAGCTGATGCTCACCACCCTGGTCTACGACCTCGACACCCGCATCCGTTCCCTCGAACTCACCGCCCGCGCGATCAACGGCTGACCCACCTCAACGGAGTCGGAATCCCATGGTGGTCAACGACTCCCGCAACCGGTGCCTGCCGTTGAGCGCGGCTTCGGAGCCGAGGCGGGCCAAGACCCGCTCGGTCCAGGAGAACGGGAGCCCCTGGTCGCCGTAGACCGCGCCGATCCGCTGCTCGTAGGCGGCGACCGGTTCGCGCTGGCCGGGCAGGTCGTAGGTCTCCTGGTGCAGCACGGCGGCCTGGGGCAGGCGCGGCTTGACCCGCGTGCCCTCCGCCGGGTCGGGATACCCGACCACCAGCCCGAAGACGGGGAACACGTGGGCGGGCAGGTTCAGTTCCGCCACGACCTGCTCGGGGTCGTTGCGCAACGCACCGATGTAGACGGTGCCGAGCCCGAGCGATTCGGCGGCGATCACCGCGTTCTGGGCGGCGAGCGCGGCATCGACCACACCGACGTAGCTGGATTCCAGGTAGTCGACACCGTCGAGGGGCGCGCGGTGATCGTCGGCGAGTTGCCGTAAGCGGGCGAAGTCGGCCGTCCACACCAGCAGCACCGGCGCCTGCTCGATGTGCGCCTGGCCGCCCGCGATCGCCGCCAGCCGCGCCCGCCGCGCCGGATCACGGACCTCGATCACGCTCCACGCCTGCAGATTCGACGAGGTCGGCGCCGACTGCGCCGCCGAAACCAGCAGGCGGATCGTCTCCGGCGCGACGGGATCGGGCAGGTAGCGACGCACCGATTTGTGTTCGTGCAACACCTCGAGCACGGTGTTCCACTGCGCGGGAACGGCGGCGTCGGGGTCCGCGTAGCGCTGCTGGACTGGGTGGGAGGCGGTCTGCGTCATAGCGCCATCGTCGGTCACGGTGGTGGGAGCCGTCTGCGATAACTCTCACCGTGAATCCAATGCCACGGCCGATAGACTCCCTCTACGGGGAGCTCGCCGCCCGGCGGGACCGGAAAGTGCGTCATGGCCAAGGTGTTCGACCGGATCGACGACAAGTTACAGGCGTTCATCGCCGACCAACCGATGTACTTCGTGGGGACCGCGCCCTCGTCCGGCGGTCATATCAATGTGTCCCCCAAGGGATACCGCGACACCTTCGCCGTCCTGGACGACCACACCGTCGCCTACCTCGATCTGTTCGGCAGCGGCTCGGAGACGATCGCGCACCTGCGTGACAACGGCCGCATCACCGTGATGTTCTGCTCGTTCTCCCGCGTCGCCCGCATCCTGCGTCTGCTCGGTACCGGGCGGATCGTGCGGCCCGATTCGGCCGAGTTCGACACGCTGCGTGCGCGATTCGGCACCGAGCACCCCGGTGTGCGTGCGGTGATCGTGGTCTCGGTCGACCGGATCGCCGACTCGTGCGGCTGGTCGGTGCCCCGGATGGACCTGGTGGAGGAGCGCTCCGTCCTCGACGAGGCGCACACCCGCCGCACCGACGACGATTTCGCGCGGCGTATCGCGGGCGACAACTCGGCCAGCATCGATGGTCTGCCAGCGCTGGAACCCGACCACCCGTTGCCGTCCACCGTCTGGGCTAGCGGCGAGAGCGCGCGATGAAGCGGCGCAGCAGTTCCCTGGGTACGGGCACCGATTCGCGGCGCCCGAGTTCGACAAGCATGCCCGCCTCGCTCGGGTCGAAGTAGCCCGCGTGCCGGTAGGCCTCGATCCGCACCGCCAGCCCGGTGCCGTCGAGCTCGGGATGGAACTGGGTGGCGTAGACATTGCGTCCCACCCGGATCATCTGCACCAGGCAGGTGTCGGAACCGGCGAGCAGCACCGCGCCCGGCGGCACCTCCTGGCAGGCCTCCTTGTGGCCGACGAAGGCGCGGAAGGTGCGGGGGACGCCGGTGAGCAGCGGATCGTCGGCGCCGTCGGTCAGCACGACCGTGCACGCGCCGACGGCCTCGCCGTACCGGTCGGAGCCGACTTCGCCGCCGAGTACGTCGGCCAGGATGCCCAGGCCGTAGCAGGCGCCGAAGTAGGGGAAATCCCGGTCGACGATCTCGGCGATCAGCGTGCGCAGCGGCGGTTCGAACCGTCGTTGGTAGTCGTACTTCTCCGGCTCGGGTGCGCTCACGTTGCTTGGGCCGCCACCGACGATCACGGCACAGAAGTCGTCGAGGTCGATCTCGGGCAACCCCCGATCCATCTCGATGCGCACCACCTCGTCGTCGGTGAGTTCGGCGGCGCGCAGCAGCGCGGCGTACTCGTCGTCGGACGCGGCGCGTTCGGGGCGCAGCTGAAGCAACAGGCAGGGCTTGGTCATCGTCGAGCCATCCCTCCGCAGTCTCGTCGGGTCGGCTACCGACGATACTGCGCAGGTCACGGCACCGCGCTCACCGCGACGGCCGATTCGGACAGACTGCCGAGATACAGGGTGCCCTCGTGCTCGACCACCGAGGTGACCATCGCGAAGTCGTCACCCGCCCGTTGCAGGTCGTGTACCACCGTGCCGTCCGAATCGAGCGCGATCACCCAGGCAGTGCGGGCGGGTGCCGGGCGCAGCCGTTCCGGCAGCGCCCACGCCAACCGACGGAAGATGCCCGGCAACGCCAGCATCCGGTCCAGCAACGCGTTGCGTGGTGCGACCATCCCGACCCAGACCAGACCGTCGCTGCCGAGCGACATGTTGTCCGGCGAGCCGGGCAGGTTCTCGACGAGGTGATCGACGGTTCCGGTGCGCGGGCCCGCCAGCCAGTACCGGGTGATCCGGTAGGCGCCGGTCTCGGCCACGAGCACCCACGAGAGGTCCGGCGCCAGCACGACCCCGTTCGCGAACTGCAGCCCGTCGATCAGCACCTCCACCTGCCCGCCCGGATCGCGGCGGACCAACCTGCCGCTGCCGGAATGCTCGAGGATGTCGCCCATCCACTGTTCGAACGGCCAGCGCCGCGACGACTCCGAGAAATAGATGGTGCCGTCGTCGTCGCGCACGACATTGCTGGGGAAGATGATCGGTTCACCGTCGATCTCGGTGAGGACGGGCTCCAGTTCGCCACCGGCGGCGACCGACCGGAACACGCCGTGGCCCGCGACACAGATCAGCAGCGAACCGTCGGCATCGGCATGCATTCCCAGCGGCCTGCCCGCCGCGTGCGCGATCTTCTCGGCGGTGCCGTCGGCGGGGTCCACGCGCCAAATGGTGCCGTCCTCGGTGCCGGTGACCACGTGTCCGTCAGGGGTGAGCACCACGTCTTCCGGCGCGGTCCCTGGCAGCGGCAGCAGACGAAGCGCGGGGAGCGCGGGGTCGCTGTTCGGCTGCCCGGCGCGTGCGGTGGCGCGGGGCGGGGTCCATCGGTGCGGTCGCATTCGCATGCCCATTGCTACCACGCCTGGCGAGGATCGTCGGGCGGGTAGCGTTGCGGGACCGGAGGTTTGGCACATCGTCGAGCGACCCGGCCGTGCGGACCGTTGATCGCGGCTACAGTGCGGCGGTGGATACCGGCTCCGTCAGCACGTCGTTCGAACGCCTGCTCGCCCCGCAGCCCGCGCCGCCCTGGTGGCTGGTGCTCGTCACCGGGGCGGTGGCACTGGTTCTGGTCGGGTACCGGCCGCTGTGGCGGGTCACCCGCGCGGCCGTCACCGTGGCGCACGAGGGTGGACACGCCCTGTTCGCGCTGCTCACCGGGCGCAGGCTGCACGCGATCACCCTGCACACCGACACCTCGGGACTCACCGTCTCCAGCGGCAGGCCAACGGGCCCGGGCATGATCCTCACCGCGATGGCCGGATACCCGGCGCCCGCGCTGCTCGGCGTCGGCTACGCGGCACTGCTCGGTTCCGGCCGGGTGTCGGTGATGCTGTGGGCCACGCTCGCGATGCTCGTCGCGGTACTGATCAAGGTGCGCAATGTGTACGGCCTGCTGACAGTGCTCGTGCTCGGCGCCCTGGTGTTCGGCGTCTCCTGGTACGGCAACGACTTGCTCCAGGCCGGTTTCGCGTATCTGGCCGCGTGGTTCCTGTTGGCCGCGGCCGTTCGGCCCGTGCTCGAACTACAGCGCGGCAGGCGCAGGCAGCCGGGCCGCACCGATTCCGACGCCGATCAGCTCGCCCACCTCACCCACCTGCCCGCCCTGCTGTGGGTGCTGTTCTTCGCGGTGGTGTGCCTGGCGGCCGCGGTGGTCGGGGCCTGGTTCATGCTCGCGCCCGTCGAACAGCTGCACCCGTTGTTTCAACGGTGATCTGTTTCACCGGTGATCGGCGGACCAGCGCTCGACCGACTCGGTGACCAGCACGCCCGGTGGCTGCAGCGCGTTGAGCGCGACTCCGGCCTCGTCCTGGTCGAGCGGCTCGAGGGTGGCGAGTTGTGAGTCGAGCAGGATCGTCGGCATGAAGTGGCCGAGGCGGCCGGTCATCCGGCGCATCAGTTCGACCCGGGTGGCGGCCAGATGCACGAAATACGTCTCGGGCGCGTTGGCGCGCAGCCGGTCACGGTAGACCCGGCGCAGCGCCGAACAACTGGCCACCCCGCCCCGCGCGCTGTGCTCGTGCAGCCAGGCGCCGACCTTGTCGAGCCACGGCCACCGGTCCTCGTCGGTGAGCGGTATCCCAGCCGCCATCTTCTCGATGTTCTCCAGCGGGTGGAAGTCGTCGCCCTCGGCGTAGGGCACATCGAGGCGGTCGGCAAGCATCGCCCCGACGGTCGTCTTCCCACACCCCGAGACGCCCATGACGACAATGAGAGGTACTTCCACCGCATCCTCCTCGTACCGGCCCGTGTCCTACAGCCTCACACACCGAGGCGCGTCTCGGGCACGATGGTGATCATGGACCTCCGCATCTTCACCGAACCGCAGCAGGGCGCCGACTACGACACGCTGCTCACGGTGGCGCGCGCCGCCGAGGATCTCGACTTCGACGCCTTCTTCCGCTCCGACCACTACTTGGCGATGGGCGATGCCGACGGCCTGCCCGGCCCCACCGACGCGTGGATCACCCTGGCGGGCCTGGCCAGGGACACCGCGCGCATCCGGCTCGGCACCCTCGTCACGGCCGCGACGTTCCGGTTGCCCGGGCCCCTGGCCATCCAGGTGGCCCAGGTCGACCAGATGTCGGGCGGCCGGGTGGAACTCGGGCTCGGCAGCGGCTGGTTCGCCGCCGAACACGCCGCCTATGGAATTCCGTTCCCCGACAACCGGTTCGGGCTGCTGGAGGAACAGCTCGCGATCGTCACCGGCCTGTGGTCGACCAAGCCGGGTGAGACGTTCTCCTTCGACGGCGAGCACTACCAGCTCACCGACTCCCCCGCGCTGCCCAAGCCCGTGCAGGATCCGGTGCCGGTGGTGATCGGCGGCAACGGGAAGGTACGCACCCCGCGCCTGGCCGCGCGCTACGCCACCGAATTCAACATGCCCTTCGCCTCGGTGTCCGACAGTGCCGCCCAGTTCGACCGGGTCCGTGCCGCGGTGCGCGCGGCCGGGCGCACCGATGAACTGGTGTACTCGAACGCGCTCGTGGCCTGCGTCGGGCGCACCGACGCCGAGGTGGCCCGCCGGGCGGCGGCGATCGGGCGTGCGGTCGACGAACTGAAGACCAACGGCCTGGCGGGTTCGCCCGCCGAGGTCGTGGACAAGATCGCCCGCTACCGCGAGATCGGCGCGCGCCGGATCTACCTGCAGATCCTCGACCTGAGCGACCTCGACCACCTGGAACTCATCGCGAGCGCGGTGGCATCGCAGCTCTGAGCCCGCCTCACGGGATCGGCTTGTCGGTCGGCAGGTTGACGAAGCTCGGTGCCGCCGGGTCCAGCCGCACCTGCTGCGGTTCCAGACCGGAGGCATCGAGCATCGGGCGGAACGGCAGCGCCTTGGGCGCGTTGCCCGCGTACACGTCGATCCGCACGCGGTGCCCCGGCGCGAGCACGGCCTGGGTCGGGATGACGGCGATGTCCATCTCGGTCGGCGCACCGGGCACCACGGGCAGCAACCGGTCGAGGGTGAGCGGGTTGAACGGCGCGGTGAGGTCACCGTTGACCGACCGGGCGCTGCGCCGCTCGTCGATGGCCCGCATGGAGGCGGTGAGCTGACCGGTGGTGAGGACCGTCGAGGTGCCGTCGGGGGCGACATCGTTGACGGTGACGTTCCAGAACCCGTCGCCGGCCGTGTGCACCGTGTTGAGCCGCACATTGATCGGGCCCGAGATGACCGTCTCCTCGGCGACCGGGGCGCTGGTGAACGTGAGCGCGTTGCGTTCGGCGATGCGCGAGTCCTTGGCGCAGGCGTCGAGCGCCGCGGTCATCCCGGCCGAGCCCTGAGCCGCGTCCCTCGAGCACACGGTGCTCAGACCCGGTGCGACCGTGAGGTTTTCGACCTTGCCGGGGCCGTTCGACCGGAGCGAGCCGTCGTGCAGGCTGTCCTCGGTGGTTCCGCTGGCGTCGGCCGACAGGTACACCCGTCGATGGGTGACACCCGGCTGCGGCCACTGCCGCAGCGTCACCCAACCGCCGCCCTGCTGTTTCACCGTCACCGGGCCGAACGACTCGATCCCGCTGTCGATGTCCTTGAGCCACTTGTCGAACCAAGCTCGCTGCAACACGTCCAGTCGTGGCGGCGCACCCGGAACACCGGTTCCCGCACCGGGATTGGCGTGATAGGTGTCGCCGACGACCAGCTGCTTGCGGCCAGCGGGCAGTGGGAGCTGTTCGTAGAGTTTGGTCGCGCTGTTGGCGAAGATGTCGTGCCACCCGCCGTAGACGAAGGTCGGCACGTTCACCTTCTCCGGGTGACCCATGATCGCCTCGCGAAACGCCGAGGTCTCGTCGAGCGCACCATCGAGCGCTGGCGGCATGTCCTCGAGCGACGGGGTGAGCAGCGCCTGGGCGAGCAGGTCGAAATTGGTCGTCGGATCGGCCAGGCGATCGTTGAACCAGGTCCAGTCGAAGGTGCCCTGGATCATCGACGCCACATCGGGCACGAGCTTGAGCTGGTTGACCGAATTGAGCCACAGCGGAAGGAACGTCGTGCCGACGCCGCCGCCGGGGGCGACCACGTCGCGCATCAGGTCGCTGCCCGGTTCCACCGGGAAGATGGCCTGCAGCGCGGCGGGCGCGTCCTCGGCGGCACGCAACTGGTTGATGCCGGAATACGAGCCGCCGCTCATGCCGATGCGGCCGTTGGACCACGGCTGGGCCGCGGCCCACTCGATCACCTCACGGGTGTCGAGCTGTTCGCGGGCGCCGAGGGTGTCCCATTTCCCCTGGGACAGACCGGTTCCGCGCACATCGGCGACGACGACCGTGTACCCGCTGCCGATGAGTTTGCGGTCGACACCGAGCATGGTCTGGATCATGCCGCCGTCCAGTGCCTGCATCAGATCGCCGAAACCGCTGACGGGTGTGCTCGACAGGTTCAGGCGGCGCACGATGTCGACGGCCGTGGACTGCAGGCCGGGGGTGGCGGCGGCCGCTTCGATCAGGCCGGTCATGAGTTTGGAGTAGGGCGTGAGGCTCACGATCGTCGGCAGCGGCCGCTGTTCGATCACCCCCGCGGCGTCGGCGGGGCGGTACACATCGGCCTTGAGGACGACGCCGTCGCTCATGGTGATGTGCACGCCGCGTTCCACGCGCACCTCCGGGTAGGTGCCCGGCGCGTCGTGCTGGGCGGTCCAGCGCACACCCGGCACCTCGGCGCCCGGCTGCCCCGAGACCCCGCCCGCTCCGCAGGCGAGTACCGCTGTGATCGCGAGGATCGCCGTCAGCACACGGACGAGCCCACGTTCGGAACCTCTCAACGTCATCGAGTCGCTCCCGACCGGTTCGTTCATCGTTGACCTAGCCACCGCGGATCGGCGCGAAAACTGTAACAGCGGTAACGACTTGCGGGGCGCAGCGCCGGACCGCTCGGAGGGTCGCTGTGAACACGCATTGTTCCAGTTCAGGGCATTATCCGCGGCGTCGGACCTGTCGGTGCTCGATGGTTGACTGTGCGCATGCCGACCGACCCGGCCGGTGCCATTCATCGACGAGGAGGACGATCGACAATGCCGACACGTGACGAACCGTGGTCTCAGGGCACACCGTGCTGGGTGGACTGTCAGGTCGACGATCCCGCCGCCGCCCGCGAGTTCTACAGCGCGCTGTTCGGGTGGGACATCCAGGACGCGGGAGCCGGTGGATATCTCATGGCAATGCTCGACGGCAGGCCCGCGGCGGGCATCGGACCGAAACCCGACGGCATGGGTCAGATGCCGTCGGTGTGGACCACCTACTTCGCGGCCGACCGGGCCGACGCGATCGCCGAGCGGGTCGCGACAGCCGGTGGCCAGGTGTTCGTGCCGCCGTTCGACGTGCTGGACGTGGGTCGGATGTTCGTCGCGGCCGACCCGACCGGCGGGGCCTTCGGCGTCTGGGAGGCCAAGCGCCACATCGGCGCCGGGGTGTTCAACCAGCACGGCGCCTACTGCTGGAACGAACTGCACACACCGGGCTACGACCAGGCACACGAGTTCTACAACAGCGTGTTCGGCTGGAACTACACCGAGATCGGCGACGGGGTGAACTTCACGTACTCCACCTTCTCGCTGCCCGGCGACAAGCACGAGGTCGGCGGGATGATGGACGCCTCGGCGCTGGGCAATCCGCCGTACTGGCTCACCTGGATCCAGGTCGACGACGCCGACGGCACCCTGGGCACGGCGACCGGACTCGGCGCGACGGTGATCATGGGGCCCGACGACAGCCCGTTCGGGCGCATGGGAATCCTGCGGGCACCCCAGGGTGAGGTGCTCGGGGTGATCGACCCGGCCGCGGCGGTTGGCGAGGTGCCGACGGGCGCGTGACGACGCGGCTCGCGCTGATCGAGCGGTCGCGGTCTACGCCGGAACAGGCCTCGGCGACATCTCCACGCGGGTCGGTGTCTCATCGCGACCACTCAGGACGGCGTGCGAGGTGGCCCGGCGGCGAGTTGGATCTCGAGCAGCAGGCGGTCGTCGGGATCGGTGAGGTCGATGCCGAGGATGGATTCCACGCGGCGCAGCCGGTAGCGCAGGGTGTTCGGGTGGATGCGCAGGGCGGCGGCCGCCACGCTCACCTCGCCGTGGGCGCGCACGTAGGCGTGGGCAGAGGTACGCAGGTCGGCGCCGTGGTCGTGGTCGTAGGTGTCGAGGGCGGCGAGGCGGGGGTCGTGCAGGTGGGGACGAGCGCGGATGAGGTCGAGGATCTCGGTGAGCAGCACCGCCGTTCGCGCCTCGGCCAACGTGGTCACACGGCTGCCGTCGGCGGAGGCCGGGCTGGCCAGCACACGGTCGACCTCGGCGCGCGCCGAGGCGACGGCCGTGAGCCCGGCCACCGGAGCGGCCACCGCCGCCCGGGCCACCAGCCCACGCGCCTGCTCGAGCTGCGCGACGAGCTCACGCACCCACGACCCGACACCGTGCTCGGAATGATAGGAGGGCAACAACACATACACCCGGTCACCGATCGCCTCGGTGACCGAGTCGCCACGAAAAGCACTGGCGTGCAATCGGATCAGGCCGCTGGACGCGGCGAGCTCGGCGGCCGGGCCGAGCGCACCGAACCCGATCACCGCGGCGGGCCCCGCCTCGGGCAGGCGCAGGGCTGCCGCCACCGACGGCACGTCAACGCCCGCACCGTGTGCGCCGAACAGTCTGCGTACCAGCACCGCCTCGGTCGACGGCGCGTCCAGTGCCCGCGCGATGATCCGGCCCGCCACCGCCGACGCGCCCCGCAGTACCCGGGCGGCGTCGGGTCGCAGCGGTCGGTGGCCTTCCTGCAACCAGATCGTGCCGAGCAGCCGGTCCTCGGTGCCGTCGGAGCCGCGCCTGACCCCGACGACCAGGCGGCGGCGGATGTCGAGTTCGGGGTGGTCGGGGATGTCGACCACCTCGTCTGTGCGACGCACCCGGTCGAACACCCCCCACTCGCGCAGGATCCGCAGGTAGTCGGCCGGACCCTCGCGACCGAGGATCGAACGGATGCGCAGCTGGTCGGCGGCATCGTCGGAGGCGGAGTAGGCGAGCACGTGGGAGTGCGGGTCCTCGATGCTCACCATGCCGCCGGTTTCGGCGGCCACCACCTGCGCGAGCCCGAACAGGTCGGTGTCGGGGGCGAGCAGGTCGGGTTCGCCCGCTTCGGTGCGGCCGCCGGGCGCGCGGGTGAGCACGCGGCGGACCAGGCCGAACACCTGATCCCAGCGGGCGTGCCGGTGCACCCGAACCAGCGCGATACCGGCCGCGCGGGCGGCGGTGCGCACCTCGGGAGAATCGTCGGCGCCCTTGGTCATCAGCAGTCTCGGCCGCCGGGCGTACGGACGGGCGCCGACGCCGCGCAGCCATCGCACGGTCTGCTCGGGATCGACGCCGACCAGCAGATACACCTCGGCGAGCACGCCACCGGCCTCGAGGTGTTCGGCCAGGTCGGCGGGCTCGGCGAGGGCGACGGTGCGCAGCACCACCCCCTCCCCCGTCGGCGCGTCGATCAAGGTGGCCACGGTGTGATCGAGCGCGCCGAGCAGCTCGCCCAGCGTGGTCTCCATCGCGAACTCCTTTGTCCGTTCGGACCAACGAACCGGCGGATCTTCATCCGATCAGCTGATTATGACCCATCTCGATCGGTGTTGACTACGTCACATCCCGCTATCGCCGTACGACGCAGGAGAGGCACTCATGGACGTCATCGCGACCACCCCGCCGCCGGTCAACGAGCCCGTCGGCACTTTCGCGCCGGGCACGCCAGAACGCACCCGGTTGCAGACCGCACTCACAGATCTGGCCGCTGCCCCGACCGAGATCTGCCACGTCATCGGCGGTCGACACCTGCGCGGCGACGGCCCGGCGTTCGAGGTCGTGCAACCGCACCGCCACCGCGCCGTGCTCGGTACCCTGCACGACGCGACCGCCACCGAGACCGCCGCGGCCGTCGGCGCCGCCACCGAGGCCGCACCGGCCTGGCGGGCGATGTCGTTCGACGACCGCGCCTCGGTGTTCCTCCGCGCGGCCGACCTGCTCGCCGGTCCGTGGCGCGAGAAGATCTGCGCGGCAACGATGCTCGGCCAGTCCAAGTCGCCGTATCAGGCCGAGATCGACGCACCGTGCGAACTGGTGGACTTCTGGCGGTTCAATGTGTCGTTCGCGCGCCAGATCATCGCCGAACAGCCGCTGTCCTCGCGCGGGGTGTGGAATCGCATGCAGTACCGGTCGCTCGAGGGCTTCGTCTACGCGGTGACACCGTTCAACTTCACCGCCATCGCGGGTAACCTGCCGACCGCGCCCGCGCTGATGGGCAACACGGTGGTGTGGAAGCCGTCGCGGTCGCAGGCGGTCGCCGCGTATCTGACGATGTGCCTGCTCGAGGAGGCGGGTCTGCCGCCGGGCGTGATCAATCTCGTGCACGGTGCCGGACCCGAGGTCTCGGACGTGGTGCTGCCCGATCCGCGCCTGGCCGGTGTGCATTTCACCGGGTCCACCGCCACCTTCCAGCATCTGTGGCGCACGGTGGCGACGAACCTCGAGCGCTACCGCACCTATCCCCGGTTGGTCGGCGAGACCGGCGGCAAGGACTTCGTGCTCGCGCATCCGTCGGCTGACCCCGCAGTGCTGACCACCGCGCTGCTGCGGGGCGCGTTCGACTACCAGGGCCAGAAGTGCTCGGCCGCCTCGCGCGCGTATGTGCCGCGGTCGGTGTGGTCGGTGATGTCGGAGGACCTGATCGAGAAGACGGCGTCGCTGCGCTACGGCGATGTCACCGATTTCGCGAATTTCGGTGGGGCGCTGATCGATCGGCGCGCCTTCGACCGCAACACCGCCGCGCTCGAGCGGGCCAAGGCCACCCAGGGGATCACCGTGGTCGCGGGTGGGCACAGCGATGACAGTGTCGGCTGGTTCGTGGAGCCGACGGTGCTGGTCGGCGACGACGCGGGCGACGAGATCTTCCACACCGAGTACTTCGGCCCGATCCTGGCGGTGCACGTCTACGACGACTCGACACCGTCGGGTTTCGAGGAGGCCATGCATCTGGTCGACGCGGGCGCCTACGGTCTCACCGGCTCGATCATCGCCCAGGACCGCACCGCCATCGCCGCCGCCACCGAGCGGCTCACCTTCTCGGCGGGCAACTTCTACATCAACGACAAGCCCTCCGGCGCGGTCGTCGGGCAGCAGCCCTTCGGCGGCGGGCGGGCCTCGGGCACCAACGACAAGGCGGGCTCGGCGCAGAACCTGCTGCGCTGGACCTCGGCGCGCACGATCAAGGAGACGTTCACCCCACCCACCGAGCACGGCTATCCCCACCAGGAATCGGAGGCCAACTGATGTCGGCACTTCTGCGCTCGGCGCTGCTCGCAGCGGCGCGCTCGGCACCACTGGAACGCGCGGTCACCCGGCTACCGGTGAGCCGCGACGTGGTGTCGCGGTTCGTCGCGGGAACCACCACCGACCAGGTGGTGTCCACCGCCGAAACCTTGCTCCGCTCAGGCCGTTTCATCAGTATCGACTACCTCGGTGAGGACAGCGTCGACCTGACGCGGGCGCAGGCGACGGTCGAGCAGTACCGCGTTCTCATCGCCGCGCTGGGACGCCTGCCCCAGGCCGAGACCACGCCGGGAGCCGTTCGGCCGCTGGAGGTCTCGGTCAAATTGTCGGCGCTCGGGCAGGCCCTGCCGCGCGACGGACACGCGATCGCCCGCGAGCACGCCCACCAGATCTGCACCGCCGCCGAGGCGGCCGGACTGTGGGTGACCGTCGACGCCGAAGACCACACGACCACCGATTCGACCCTCGCGATCGTGCGCGAGCTGCGCGAGGACTTCCCGTGGCTGGGCACCGTTCTCCAGGCCTACCTGCGCCGCACCGAGGACGACTGCCGTGCCCTGTCGGGCCCGCAGTCACGGATCCGGCTCTGCAAGGGCGCCTACGACGAACCCGAGGCGGTGGCATTCCGCGACCGCGACGAGGTCGACGCCTCCTATCTGCGCTGCCTCGGCGTGCTCGCCGCCGGGCAGGGCTACCCGATGATCGCCTCCCACGATCCGGCGATGATCGGCGCCGCCGGGGCGGCCGTGGCGGCGGCGCGGCGCAAGTGCGAGGAGTACGAGTACCAGATGCTGTACGGCATCCGCGACGACGAACAGCAGCGACTCACCGCCGAGGGCAACCACGTTCGCGTGTATGTCCCCTACGGTGACCAGTGGTACGGCTACTTCATGCGCAGACTGGCCGAACGACCCGCGAATCTCGCCTTCTTCCTGCGCGCACTGGCCGGTCGGCGCGGGTAACGAGCCGCTCTCCATTCGGGCACCACCACTGAACAATATTCACTCTCGGCGTCGGGAACGGCCGCGCGGCGGTGTACTGATCACGCGGCCAGGGCCGCCGACGGAAGGAACAGCGATGTCTTTCGCAGAGTTGCGCGCTCAGATGCTGCGCCGCAAACCACTCGTCGAAGTGGAAGACGAGATCCCCGGCGACGAACGCCTCGCCAAATCACTCGGCCTGTGGCAACTCACCGCCATCGGTGTCGGCGGCATCATCGGCGCGGGCATCTTCACCCTGGCCGGATCGGTCGCCCACTCGGTGACCGGGCCCGCGGTGCTGATCTCGTTCCTCATCGCCGGTGTCGCCAGCGCGGCCGCCGCCCTGTGCTACGCCGAATTCGCGGGCATGGTCCCGAAAGCGGGCTCGGCCTACACCTACGGCTATGTCTCGCTCGGTGAGCTCGCCGGTTGGTTCATCGGTTGGGACCTGCTGCTCGAGTACATCGCGGTCGCCGCCGTGGTCGCCATCGGGGTGTCGGGGTACTTCGGGTTCCTGCTCGACCAGGTCGGTTTGACGCTGCCCGAGTGGATGCTCGGCGCGCCCGACACCGGCGACGGCCGGGTGGTCGACCTGTTCGCGGTGCTGTTCTGTCTCGGTACCGCCTGGGTGCTGTCACGCGGGATCGGCAGCGTCGGACGGTTCGAGACCGTCGCGGTCGGCATCAAGGTCGCGCTGGTCGTGCTCATCGTGGTGCTCGGGGTGTTCCACATCGACAGCGCCAACTACGACCCGTACTTCCCCTACGGCGCGGGCGCGGTGTGGACGGGTGCGGCGACGGTGTTCTTCGCGGTGTTCGGTTACGACGCCATGAGTACCGCCGCCGAGGAGTCCATCGACGGGCGCAAGCACCTGCCCAAGGCGATCATCTACTCCCTGGCCATCGCCATGGTGCTCTACGTGCTGTGCACGCTGGTGCTCACCGGCATGCAGAAGTACACCGAGATCAGCCCGACCAGCGGGTTCTCCACCGCCTTCGAATCGGTCGGGATGCCGGGCGTCGCCAATATCATCGCCGTCGGCGCGATCGTCGGCATCATCACCGTGGTGCTCACCTTCATGCTCGGTGTCACCCGCGTGTGGTTCGCGATGAGCCGAGACGGCCTGCTGCCCAGCTGGTTCGCCAAGACCCACCCCACCCGCAAGGTACCGACCAGGGTCACCTGGATCGTCGGCATCGGCGCGGCGATCCTGGCCGGTGTGCTGCCAATCAACACCGTCGCCGAGCTCACCAATATCGGCATCCTGATGGCGTTCATCGTGGTGTGCGTGGCGGTGATCGTGTTGCGGCGCACCAGGCCCGACGCGCCGCGCTCGTTCCGGCTGCCGTTGATGCCGGTGATCCCGCTGATCGGGATCGGCTTCTCGGCGTACCTGATCTGGTCGCTGCCGTGGGAGACCTGGGTGCGCTTCGCCGGGTGGTTGCTCGTCGGGCTCGTGGTGTACTTCGGCTATTCCCGCAAGCATTCGCTGCTGAACGGGTCCACCCCGGAGAAGATCACGTAGCGCCGAATCCGGGCAGGCGCCGCGCTCAGTCGCTCAGCGCCTGCTCCGGCTGCACGAGCATCCGCTTCAGGATCTTGCCGGTCTCCCCGCGCGGCAGCGCGGGGATGAAGGTGACATCGCGCGGCACCGAGAACCGGCTCAGACGGTGGCGGATGTAGGTGCGGATCATGTCCGGGTCCAGGCCCGCGCCTTCGCGTTTCACCACGAACGCGGCCAGGCGCTGACCGAACTCGCGATCGGGGACGCCGACCACGGCCACCTCGGTGACCTGCGGCAGATGCGCCAGCGCCTCCTCCACCGGGCGCGGGAAGACGTTCTCGCCGCCGGAGATGATCATCTCGTCGTCGCGGCCGGCCACGAACAGCCTGCCCGAGGCGTCGAGGTACCCCAGGTCGCCGGTGTCGAGCATGCCGTCGGCCTCCTCCGGCGGTGCGGCATTGACGTACCCGTCGAAGAGCATGTGGTTGGCGACGAAGATGTGTCCCACGGCGCCGACCGGTACCGGGCGCAGGTCGGGCCCGAGTACCGCCACCCGGGTGCCGAGCGGCGGACGACCCGCCGTGGTCGGCGAGACCCGCAGGTCGGCGGGAGTGGCGACGCTGGCCCACGACACCTCGGTGGAGCCGTACACGTTGTAGAGCACATCGCCGTAGGTGTCGAGGAACCGCAGCACGGTGGCACCGGCCAGCGGTGCGCCGCAGCTCACCACGTGCCGCAGACTCGACAGGTCGAAACTCGCCCGGACGTCGTCGGGCACGTCGAGGAGGCGTTCGACCATGGTCGGCACCACGATCAGGGTGGTGATGCGGTGTTCGCTGATGGAACGCAGGCAGGCGAGGGCGTCGAAGCCGTCGCTGAGCACGACGGTCGCGCGCAGCGCGGTACTCAGCTGCAGTCCGGCCAGCCCCCAGGTGTGGAACAGCGGTGCCGGTACGAGCACCACCTCCTCCACTCGCAGCGGAATCCGCGACAACAGTGCGGCGATGGTGCCGAAACCTTTGGCGTGTGGGCGGCGGGCGCCCTTGGGTGAACCGCTGGTTCCCGAGGTGAGCACGATCAGCCTGCCGGGGTGGGCGGGCACCGGAAAGTCCCTGTTGCCCGCGGCGATCAGGCTGTCGGTGGTGGCGCGCCGCGGGTCGGGCGGGTCGGCGTCGGTGGTGAACCGTGGGATCTCGCTGTGCAGGTAGCGGATCAGCGTCTCGAGTTCACCGTCGACGAACACCGCGCCGAGGCGGTGACGCTGCACGATCTCCTCGATGCGCCGCCCGGACAGTCCCGCGTTCAGCAGCGCGACGTCGACCCCGAGTTTGCCCGCGGCGACCATCGTCTCGACCATGCCCGCGTGGTTGCGGGCCAGCAACCCGATGGCGTCACCGGCGCGCATGCCGAGTTCGTACATGGCACCGGCCAGCGCATCGGAACGCGTATCGATCTCACGGAATGTCCTGGTGCCGAACCGATCGAGCACCGCGACCCGATCCGGGGAATGCGCGGCACCGGCGGCGTAACCGCCCGCCAGGTTGAAACCCCACTTCGACAGGGACCGCAACTGTTTGAGGATCGACACCGGTTCCGGTCGCATCAGACCGGTGGCCGCGATGGAACGCGCGACCCCGGCATTGCGGCGCAGCGGCGAGCGTTCGGCGTTCACCACCACCGACGACCGGGTTCCCGCGATCACGTCGGCGGTACGACGCAGGCCCGCCTTCACCCACTCGGTGACCACCGAGTTGGCGCGCTGCTCGAGCATCGGGTGCACCCGAGCGGCGGCGAACAGCGTGATGTCGAGCCGGGTGCGTTGCTGGTCGCCGCGCAGCCGCACCGACACGAAGCTGCCGAGCGCGGGGCTGCGCAGTTCGAAGCTCTCGTACCAGCGGCCGATACCGAGGACCAGCTCGTGGGTGTGGATACCGGTGTCCACCGAGCCGACCCGGACCTGCCAGACCACTGCCCCGTCGGGGTGATCTATCCGTTCGCAGGCGCCGATCCCGGTGAACATGCGGGGATAACTCTGCGGATCGAGCAGGACATCCCAGAGGGCTTGCCTGGCGATGGTGAAATCCGCGCTGACATCGATGACGTCGGTGACCAAACTCCGTGCTCTTCCCAACAACCGGGCACGGCGGTCGATCCCGCCGTGCGGGTCGTCACGCTACCGTCGAGCGGCGTCCCACAACCAAGAATCCGACAAATCCGGTGGTGCCGGACGGTTTCTACAGGATTTTGGTCGGTCGGCCAGCAGTCCGACGATGCGGATGTGAAACCCCCCAATGGCTTGCACGGCGCCCGAGGATGCCGAAGTATTGCTGGCAGCTAGGTCCCGATCTGCAGAGTCGCCGCTGGCCGCGGCACGACGAGCGAAGAGGTGTGGACATGACAGCGAGTTGGCCCGGTTCGAACGACCCGTTCGACGACATCTTCCAGCGGTTCTTCGGTTCCGGGATGTCGGCGAAACCACCGGTGCAACGCATCGACCTGAGCCGGTTGATGACCGATGACGCGAAGTTGCTGGTCGGTGCGGCACGACAGGCCGCCCAGCAGTGGGGCAACCCGGAGATCACCCCGGAACACCTGCTCTACGCGGCCACCGAGACCGAACCTGCCCGCGACATGATCGATGAACTCAGCCTCGACGCCGACCAGGTCGCCGAGCAGATGCAGGACTATCTCGACACCGGCGCGACGAGCGGCTACGACCTCGCCGACATCACCCTGAGCCCGGCGACCAAGCTGGCCATGCGCGCCGCCCAGCGTCAGGCCGCGCAATCCGGCAGCACCTACATCGGACCCGAACACATCCTGCTCGGCATCGCCTCGCTGCCCGACAGCGTCGCGGCCCAGACCCTGGTCGCCGGTCTGGCGGCCAGCCGGAGCACCGGCGCACCGACACCGGGTACCGCCGCCGCGCAGGCCAAGCGTCAACAACACAAGACCGAGACACCCACATTGGACGAATACGGTCGCGACCTGACCGCCGAGGCACGTGAGGGTCTGATCGACCCGGTGGTCGGGCGGGCGGAGGAGATCGAGGAATCCATCGAGATCCTGTCCCGGCGGCGCAAGAACAATCCGGTGCTGATCGGTGATCCCGGTGTCGGCAAGACCGCGATCGTGGAGGGTCTTGCCCAGCGCATCGTCAACGGCGACGTGCCGACCAGCCTCGCGGACCGGCGGGTGATCGCCCTCGACGTCGGCTCCCTGGTGGCGGGCAGCAAGTATCGCGGCGAATTCGAGGAACGGCTGACCAAGATCCTCGACGAGGTCCGTGCCCACAAGGACGAACTGGTGGTGTTCATCGACGAACTGCACACCATCGTCGGCGCCGGGGGTGGCGGCGAGGGCTCGATGGACGCGGGCAACCTGCTCAAACCGGCTCTCGCTCGCGGTGACCTGCACGTCGTGGGTGCGACGACGATCGACGAGTACCGCAAGTACATCGAGAAGGACGCCGCGCTCGAGCGCCGCTTCCAGCCGGTGATGGTCGCCGAGCCCTCGGTGGCCGACACCATCGAGATCCTGCGCGGGCTCGCCGACGTGTACGAGGAGCACCACCAGGTGCGCTACTCCGACGAGGCACTGGTCGCGGCGGCGCAGCTGTCGGATCGCTACATCACCGACCGGTTCATGCCCGACAAGGCGATCGATTTGGTGGACCAGGCGGGTGCGCGGGTGCGGTTGCGCTCGGGCACCACCGACCCCGAGCTCAAGGCCAAAGAAGACGAGATCGCCCGGCTGTACCGCGAGAAGGACGCGGCCGTCGACAACGAGGACTACGAGAAGGCCAAGGCGCTCAAGGCCGACATCGCGACCGCCGAGCAGGAACTGGAGGAATCCGGCGTCACCGCCACTGAGCCGGAGGTCCAGGTGGTCGACATCGCCGAGGTCATCTCGCGGCGGACCGGCATTCCGGTGGCCGATCTGACCGCCGAGGAGAAGCAGCGCCTGCTCGAGCTGGAGAACGTGCTGCACAAGCGGGTGATCGGCCAGAACGAGGCGATCGTCGCGGTCGCCGAGGCGGTACGCCGAGCCCGCGCGGGCCTCAAGGATCCGAACCGGCCCATCGGGTCGTTCCTGTTCCTCGGGCCGACCGGGGTGGGCAAGACCGAGCTGGCCAAGGCGCTGGCCGAGGCGGTGTTCGGTGACGAGGACCGGCTGATCCGCTTCGACATGAGCGAATTCCAGGAGAAGCACACGGTCTCGCGGCTCGTCGGCGCGCCGCCCGGATATGTCGGGTACGACGATGCCGCCCAGCTCACCGACAAGGTGCGTCGGCAGCCGTATTCGGTGATCCTGTTCGACGAGGTCGAGAAGGCACATCCCGATGTGTTCAATGTGCTGCTGCAACTGCTCGACGACGGGCACGTCACCGATTCCAAGGGCCGCACGGTCGATTTCAAGAACACCATCGTCATCATGACGTCGAACATCGGTTCGCAGCTGATCCTCGACGCCCCCGCCGGTGATCTCGATTCCATCGTTCCCCAGCTCGAGGAGAAGTTGCGGTCGCACTTCCGGCCGGAGTTTCTCAACCGCATCGATGAGCAGATCGTGTTCCACCGCCTCGACAAGTCACAGCTCGAGGAGATCGTGGAGCTCATCCTCGACCGCACCCGGCGGATGCTGGCGGCGCAGGACGTGGAACTCGACATCAGCCAGTCGGCGGTGGACTGGTTGGGCGAGAAGGGTTTCCAGCCCGAGTTCGGTGCCCGGCCGTTGCGCCGGACGGTGCAGCGCGAACTCGACAACCGGGTGTCGCGACTGCTGCTCGACGGCGGCCTGCAATCGGGCGGCACGGTGAAGGTGGACACCGCGGGCGACGATCTGGTGGTCACCGCGACGATGCCCACCGGTGCGGCCGAGAGCAACGGCGAGGCACCGAAGAAGAGCACCAAGAAGAAGGGTGGCGGCAAGAAGCTGGTCGATTCGAAGTGACCGCGCGACGGTGACCCGGTGCGAAGACGGACCGGGCCACCGACGTCGTGCGGATCAGCCGCCGGTGACCACGCAGGACTCGCCGAAGCGATACCCCCGGCCGACGCTCACGTCGACGGCGCGGCCGATGCCGTCCTGGACCGCGGCCAGGGTGTGCGCTCCGGTGCTCGACGGCACCCACGGCATGGTCGCGATGCCGTCGGTGGGATTCACGACCGCGAGCAACGTCCCGTTGTCGTAGAACGCGACAGGAACGATGCCGACACTCAGCCGGGCCTCGAGATAATGGGTACACCCGGTGCCGTAATTCGTCGAACTACCGACGCTCAGACTGGGATTCACCGTCAGTTGCGACACCCCGGCCGAAGCCGTCGGCGAGCCGAACATCATCGCCGCCACGGCCGTTCCCACGGCCGCGACGACCACACCACCTGCCCTGTCACTCATATCTCACGTCCTTGTGCTGCGGGGTCGGCCGAACGCGAGGCCGACGAGGTTTCCCCAATCCTGGCCCCATCGGCACCGCTATGGTGGGAGAAACACCCGAATCCCCGCATTCGTCCAGCTACCACCCCGGCCCACGGAACGGCACCGCCCACCGTCCGGCAGCGGCGGAGGTGGGCGGTGTGAGCGAATGTCGAGCGACTTCCCGGCGGCCGGGAGCGAGCCGTCAGGGCATCGGCAAGGGTGGCGTGCTCGGGAAGACGACCGGGAGCGCGGCGAGGGACCGATGGAATGCGCCGGGGCGCCAGACCAGGTCCTCGGCGGGCACGGCCAGACGGATCTCCGGAAGCGCGTCGAGCAGCTGGTCGATGGCGTCCTGCACGATCAGGTACGCGACCGATTTCGCGGGACACCCGTGCGGACCGGTGCTCCACGACAGGTGGGCGCGATTGTGGATCACGTCGAGCCCGGCGATGGCCGGATCGTTGTTGCAGGCGGCCATGCTGATGACGACCGGTTCGTGCGCGGGCAGCCAGGTGTCCTCGATGAGGGTCGGTTGCCGGGGGTAGGTCATGCAGAAGTTGGCCAGCGGCGGATCCGTGAACAGCACCTCGTCGAGGGCGTCGCGGGTCGACATGCTGCCGCCGAGGACATCGCCCGCGAAGCGGTCGTCGGTGAGCATCAACCGCAGCGTGTTGACCACCAGATTGAGCATGGGCTCGATGCCCGCGCCGTAGAGCACCAGCAGCTGGTGCACCAGTTCCTCGTCGGTGAGCGCCGCCGGGTGTTGCAGCAACCGGGTGGCCACATCGTCGCCGGGTTCGCGTTTGCGCAGTCCGACCAGATCGGCCAGGGCGCTGGCGAGCATGTTGTTGCCCGCCTCGGCGTCCGCGCCACCCTCGAAGATCTGCGACATCCCGATGGCCACCTGCTGACCGATCTCCGGTGTGCAGCCGAGCATCGAGTTCAGCGCCTGGAACACCAGCGGGAACGCGTACTGGCTCAACAGGTCCGCCGAGCCGCTGGCGCAGAAGCTGTTGATGAGCGGGATCGCGAACTGCTCGACGGTGCTGTGCATCGCGTACAGGTCGACCCCGGCCAGACCGGCCACATTGGCCTGCCGGTAGCGGGCGTGTTCGGCGCCGGTGGTGCGCAGCGCGGCGGGCCGGAACTGCAGCATGGGCAACACCGGGCAGTCCTTGGGGATGTTGCGTTCCCACATGCGCGGATCGGCCGGGAAGTGGTCGGGATCGTTGAGGATCCGCACCGCGGTGTGATAGCCGATCACCAGGGTGGCCCGGATACCCGGCGAGAGTTCGACCGGGACGAGGGAGCCGAACCGTTCCCGCATCTTCCGGTAGGCAGCCTGCGGGTCGGCCGCGAATTCGGGCGAGTACATCGGCACCCGGACTTCGGCCGCGAGGTCTTGCAAGGTCACCGAACTGCCGCTTCCTGCCTCTGGAATAGGTACTCCGCCAACGTGATCAGCGCACGCAGGCCGTGATCGCGGCGTCGTGCGTCGACCGCGATCACCGGGGTCTCGGGGGTGAGGTCGAGGGCTTCTCGCACCTCTTCGAGCGGGTAGCGACGGAAGCCGTCGAACTCGTTGACCGCCACCGCGTACGGCACGCCGCGCTGTTCCAGCGCCGAGAGCACGTCGTCGGCCTTCTCGATGCGCCGGGTGTCGACCAGAACGAGCGCACCGAGCGCGCCGCGCGCCAGTTCCTCCCACAGCGGCGCGAACCGCTCCTGGCCCGGCGTACCGAACAGGTACAGCGCCAGTTGGGGGTTGAGCGTGAGCCTGCCGAAGTCGAGGGCGACGGTGGTCTGCACCTTGCTGCCGAGACCGGCCAGATCGTCGACACCGATACTCGCCTCGGTGATCGTTTCCTCGGTGCGCAGCGGCCGGATCTCGGACACGGCGCACACGAAGGTCGTCTTGCCGACACCGAAATTGCCCGCGACCAGGATCTTCACCGACCTGGTCACCGTCTCGGCGACGTAGTCGACCTCAGCCTGCGAGGGCACGGAGACCATGGAGCACCTCCTTGATCAACGCCAGTTCCGGCTTCACCTCGGCCGGCGTGGGGCAATGCAGGTGTCCGCTGTCGAGCAGGTCGGACACGATGATCTTCACCACCGAGGCGGGCAGGTCGAGGTACGCCGAGAGTTCGGCGATCGACAGCGCGCCACGGCGGCTGGTGAGCGCGAGTACCCGGCGCTCGTCGGGGCGGTGATCGGGGCGCGCGTCGGCGACGGCACGCACGAGGGTCACCAGATCGAGTTCGTGCGCGGCCCGTGTCCGGCCGCCGGTGCGCACATAGGACCTGACGAGGTCTGGATCACGCCTGCCTCGGCTCATTACCTGACACCGTGCCGTGGCGCCGCACCGATCTCGTGGCCGACCCGCGCGGCCAGCTCGTTCATCCGGTGCGCCACCAGCGCCACGTCGACATCGGCGGTGGTCGCGACCCCGAGCAGCGCGCCGACACCGGCGGCGGTGATCATGATCATGCCCTCGTCGTACTCGGTCATGTTCTGCCGCACGGTGTTCGCCGGTGACCCACAGAACTCACCCAGCGCCTTGCCGAGCGAACGTAGCCCCGAGGCCGCCGCCGCGAACCGTTCGGCATCGTCCTTGGTGACGCCTCGGGAGTGGGCGATGCGTAGACCGTCGTCGGATAGCAGCACGGCGAAGCGGACGCCGGGGATCTCGAGATCCTCGAGCAGCCATGCCAGTCGGTTGGTGCTATCGGCTACCGGTGTGCTCATCGGCTGTTCCTTCCGTGGATCGCTCGGCCGCAGCGGCACGACCGCTGCGGGAACCGCTGTGCCAGGCAGCGGCGAGGTCGGGGCGAGCCTGCCCCACTTCCGTGGTCACCCCCGCCGAATCCGGGGCGACCGGGCGGCGGCGCCGCTTGGGCAGCCCACCGCTGGTGATTTCGTGTACGGCCGCTCGGGGGCCGTCGGTCTCGACGGGGTCGGCCACGGGCACCGGGATGTGCGCGGGCGCGGCCAGTTCGGGCTCAGGGATTCTCGGCGCCTCTCCGCTCACCAGCAGCGCCGACGGCACATAGACCATCGCGCGCATGCCGCCGTAGATATTGGGACCGTCGACGTGCACGGAGAAGCCGTAACGCCGTGCCAGCGCGGCGATACCGGGGAAACCGACTTTGGGGGCCGGTCCCAGGTCGTGGATGTCGACGGAGCGTTCGCCGCTGAGGACCAGTCGCGCGTCCTCCAGCTGTTCGGGGCTCATCCGCATGCCCGCGTCGTCGACGATGATCGTGACGCCGTGGTGGCCTTCCTGGAAGCCGACTTCGACGAACGAAGAGGGCGGCGAGTACCGCAGCGCGTTGTCGAGCAGGGTGGCCAGGGTGTGCACGAGCGGCTCGACGGCGCGGCTGATGACGATGCGCTCGGATTGGGCCGCGTGGACGCGGAGGAATTCACGCACTCGCCCGGTGGCGCCGCCCGCGACATCGGTGAGCGACTGCTGCGGCCAGCGACGACCAGGCAGACCACCGGAGACGATCACGTAGGACTGCGCCTGCCGGATCATCTGCTGCACGGTGTGGTCGATGCGAGTGAGGGTCTCGTAGACGGCGTCGTCACGGTGTTCGCGCAGTGCGGTACTCACCACCTGACCGAGGTCGGTGCCGAGGCTGACGACCGAGGTGCCGAACGAGCGCACCGCCGCGCTGGTCGCCGCACGGGAGGAAGCCTGCAGTTCGGTGCGGGTCTCCTCGCGGGCGGCCTGGACCTCGGCGGCGCGGCGTTGCTCGCCGTAGCGCTCGACCATGGCCCTGGTCTCCTCGGCGACCACGCGCAGGTCGTCGGCGTGCCCGGTCGCGATCGTCTGCAGCGACTGGCCGAGCGGCGCGTCGCGCAGTTCGGCGGGCAGTTCCACCGCGACCGACGGAATGTCGTGTCGCCGTACGGCATCGGTGATGGCGGGCAGGGTGATCTGGGCGAGGTGATGCACCGCGGCCTCACACAGTTCGCGCTCCCGCTTGGCGCTGTCGGCGCGTGCTCGTTGTTTACGCTCGTTGTGCATGGCGAGCACAGCCACGGCGATGGCCGCGAGGACCACCAGGGCTCCGATGATGAGCGACAGCACCGCGATTCCGGAGTTCATCTGTTCTTTCGTCGTCGTTCCACCCGGGCAGTCGCCCTCGACCCGGACCGCGCGGTTACCCGATACGCGACCCCTGCTTCCAGCGACCCGCACACATTAGCAGCACTGTGACCGTTTCGATATGGAACGTCCTGTCAGACATCGGATTTGCCGCCGACCTTCCTGTTCAGCCGTCGACGGACCGTCCTCCGCGTACCCCACGCGGTCGCCGCGGAACCGGGGGTACCGGATACTATCCCGGCGTGGCCAAACTGAAGTTGAGTATCGATGTCCCCCTCGCGCCGGACAAGGCGTGGGAGCACGCCTCCGACCTGGAGCACCTCGGTGACTGGCTGGCCATGCACGAGGCGTGGCGCGGCACGGTTCCCGAGGAACTCACCGAGGGAACGGTGCTCATCGGCGTGGCGCGAGTGAAGGGGTTCCGCAACAAGGTCACCTGGACGGTGCGTACCGCCCGGCCGCCGCACAAGCTCGCGCTGACCGGCGCCGGGGTCGGTGGGACCAAGTTCGGTATCGATCTGACCGTGCGGCCGAAGGGTGACGGTTCGGCGGTCGACCTGACCGTCGAGCTGGGTGGCGCACCGCTGTTCGGCCCGATCGGCTCCACCGTCGCCAAGGCGCTGCGCGGTGATTTCGAGCGATCGCTCGCGACCTTCGTGCGGCTCTACGGCTGAGTTCCGGCCGCCGACAGCGCCGCCGCCACCGACTCCGGCGCGGCGGGCAGCAACGGCAGCCGCACCGCGGCGCTGGGGATCTCGCCTCGGGCGGCGAGGACACCCTTGATGACGGTGGGGTTCGGCTCGGCGAACAGCGCGGCACCGAGCGCGTCGAGCCGGTTGCCCACCGCGCGGCCACGCGCGAGATCGCCCGTCCCCCAGGCGCGCACGAGTTCGGCATACCCACCGGGCGCGACATTGGCCGCCGCCAGGATCGCGCCGTCGGCACCGAGTGCCAGCAGCGGCGAGGCGAACCGATCGTCACCGGCCAGCACGGTGGTTCGGTCCCCCACGGTCGCCAGCAATTCCACGGTGGCATCGGTGATGCCGCCGACGGCGTGCTTGAAACCGGCGATGTTCGCGATGGTGGTGAGCCGGATCAGGGTGGCCGCGCCGAGCGGGCGCGCGGTCCGGTACGGCACGTCGTAGACGAGGATCGGCGCGGGGCTCGCGGCGGCGAGCTCGGTGAAGTGCGCGATCACACCCGCCTCGCTCGGCCGGACGTAATAGGGCACCACCGACAGCACCGCCGCCGCCGACGGCGGCACGGCGGCCACCGCGTGAGCGGCGTCGACGGTGGCGTTGCCGCCCGCACACACGATCAACGGCGCGTCCCGTTCGACACACACCGCGGCGCAGATGTCGAGCACCTCGGCGCGTTCGGTGGATGTCAGCGCCGACGGTTCGGCCGTCGTGCCGAGCGCGACGAGCCCGGTGGCACCGGCGTCGAGAACCGCGTGCGCGTGCGTGCGCAGCGCGTCGGGCGCGAGGGCACCGTCGGCGGTGAAGGGGGTGACGAGGGGGACGAACAGGCCGTGCAGCGATGTCATGACTCCATCGTCGGGCCCGATGATCGTAAGGTCCAGTTCACATTGATGACGTCGAGCATAAGCTGAACTGATGCTCGATGTCCGCAAACTCCGCCTGCTGCGCGAACTCGCCCGTCGCGGCACCATCGCGGCGGTCGCCGAAGCGCTCAGCTACACACCGTCGGCGGTGTCCCAACAGCTCAGCGCGCTCGAGAAGGACGCGGGCGTGGCGCTGCTCGAGCGGTCGGGTCGCCGGGTGACGCTCACCCCCTCGGCCCACCTGCTGGTCGGTCACACCGAGACCGTGCTCGCCGCCCTCGAACGCGCCGACGCCGAATTGGCCGGTGCGCGGACCGCGTTGGTCGGCACGCTGCGTATCGGCGCGTTCCCCACCGCCGCGCGCACCTTGCTGTCGCCCGCTCTGGTGGCACTGAGCACCGAACACCCCCACCTGGAACTGACCGTCACCGAGATCGACCCCGCCGGGGTGCCCGACGCCCTGCGCGCGGGCACCCTCGACATCGCGCTCACCCACGACTACGACCTGGTGCCCGCCGACCGCGACCGCGCGTTGCACACCGAACCCCTGCACTCCGAAACGGTCTATCTCGCCACCAGGGCCGCAGTGCCCGCCGACAACCCGTTGCGCGCCCATCGCGACTCCCCCTGGATCGCGGGCACTCCTGGCACGCTGTGCCACACGATGACGATCCGTGCCTGTCAGGCAACGGGCTTCACGCCACGGGTTCGTCATCACGCCGACGATTTCGACACGGTGCTCGCCCTGGTGGCCGCCGGGGCAGGCATCGCGATCATCCCCGGTCTGGCGCTGTACGCACCGCCGGAGCATCTCGTTCTCACGCCATTGTCGATGCGTCGGCACACCCATCTCGCCTACCGTGACGGCACCGGCGACCATCCGGCCGTCCGTGCGGCACGCAGTGCCCTCCACGACGCGGCCGCCGGTCGCCACGCACCCGCGCGCGGTGCCTGATCACGCCGATCTGTCCCGATTGGTGGCGCGCTGACGGGTGCGGGTTGCGCTGACCGGGTCGATGGCGGGCGTCGCCCACTGCTCGGCCAGGGCCAGGCTCGGTTCACGGCCGGACGCCACATGGCGATGGGCGATGTCGGCCGCGGTGTGCGGGTCGTTGGCCGCGATGGCGGCGTAGAGCGCTTCGTGTTCGTCACATTGGGTGCCCGGGTCGCGCTCCCTGGTGAGATGGAACAGCCACCGCACGCGAGACTCCAAGGGCCGCAACAGCGATTGCAGCAACGGGTTGCCGGAGATCTCCACGATGAGCGCGTGGAATCCGGCGTTGGCCGCCGCGATGGCGGCCTGTTCGCCGCGTTCGGTGGCCGCGCGGGCGGCCGTGAGCTGCGCGCGCAGGGCGGTGAGGTCGGCCGACTCGGCCCGTTCGGCGGCCAGCCGGGCCGCCAGCACCTCGAGGCTCTCGCGCACGTCGAACAGATCGCGCACGTCGGCGACCGTGAACGGGGCGACGATGGCGCCCTGCCGAGGCACGATCACCACCAGCCCCTCGCGCTCGAGCAGATGCAGCGCCTCGCGCAGCGGGATCCGGGAGATGTCGAGTTCGGTGGCGAGATCACGTTCGACCAACCGCTGTCCCGGACTCAACCGCAGATCGATGATCCGATCCCGCAGTTCCTCATATGCCTGATCCCGCAGCGATTTCCGCACCGGTTGCGCCACCGCACCATCCCTTCCGCCCCTGTTCGCACTCCACGGTAGTCGCGTGGCCGCCGGGCGACCGATTCTTACTTCTCGGTAATCCGGCCGTCACGCGCGGACCGCACGCTGACACTTAACGGTATACCGCTAAGGCGGTTCGTTCGATCCAGGAGTACCCCGTGCACAAGTCCACCAGGCGCGCGATCGCCTTCGGCTCCGCCGCCCTCACCGCCGCCGCCCTGCTGTCGGCCTGCGGATCCGCCGACACCGCCGCCGCGGGCGGCAAGCTGAAGGTCGGCGTGTTCTTCCCCGGTTCGCTGTCGGACACCGGCTTCATGCAGTCGGGGTATCTCGGCTATCAGCGCATCGCCGACGCCCTCGGCGAGAAGGTCGAACTGAGCAAGGTCGAACAGGTCGCCGCCGCGGATTACCAGCAGGCGCTGGTCCGCTTCGCCTCGACCAACGACCTGGTCATCTCACTCGGCGGCCAGACCGACGCCGATGTGCGCAAGGTGGCGCCGCAGTTCCCGAACGTGAAGTTCGTCGAGATCGGTGGGCCCGCCGACGCGAAGCCGATGGCCAATCTGGCCTACTACGACCCGCAACAGGCCGAGGCGGAGTTCCTCAGCGGCGCGGTGTCGGCGGTGGGCTCGAAAACCGGCGCGGTGGCCTTCGTCGGCGGCGTGGAGCTGCCCGCGATCGTCAACGCCGCCACTGCCTTCGGCAACGGCGCGCGGTTCGCGAAGCCGGATGTCGAGGTACTCACCCCGCAATACCTCGGCGATTTCAACGACCCGGCCAAAGCCAAACAGGCCGCGCTCGCCGACTACGGTGCGGGCGCGGGCACGCTTGGCCAGATCGTGAACCTGGGCAAGGCGGGTCTGGAACAGGCCGCGGCCCAAGCGGGTGCCACGGTGGTGGGCGGCCCGATCCCCGGCGACTGCACCAACCCCGTGTACCTGGGTTACGTGCACACCGACATCGGCGCCGAGGTCGAGTACGCGGTGAAGGCCGTCCTGGACAACTCGTGGAAGGCCGAGAATGTGCGGTTCGGGCTCACCTCGCCCAACGACGGCACCGATTTCGTCCTGTGCGGCAAGGACGCCGCGGTCGCCGACGCACTCGCCGAGGCGAAAACGGCGCTTGCCACCGGCGCGGTGAAGCCGTACTGATGAGCGCTCCCGCATTGACCCTGCACAGGGTCGGGAAGAGCTTCGGGGCGGTCCGGGCACTGCACGACGTGGACGTCACGGTCGAATCCGGCTCCGTCCATTGCGTTCTCGGCGAGAACGGCGCGGGCAAGTCCACGCTGTGCAATCTCGTCTTCGGTGCCTTCCAGCCCGACACGGGACGAATCGAGCTGGGCGGCAAACCCTTCCGGCCTGACTCCCCCTCGGCCGCGATGAGCGCCGGTGTCGCCATGGTGCACCAGCACTTCAGCCTGGTCACCACCATGACCGTCGCGGAGAATCTGCTGCTCACCCAGCACGGACTTCGGTTGCGCCGCACAGAGCTGATCGAGCGGCTCGACGAGATCGCAACGCGCTATCGGCTGCGGGTCGATCTCGACCAGCAGGTCGCGACGATGCCGGTGGGCGCCAGACAGAAGGTCGAGATCGTCAAAGCCCTGCTGCGGGATCCGGCGCTGATCCTGCTCGACGAACCGACAGGAGTGCTCGATCCCGCCGAGATCGACGCGCTGATCGACACCTGCCGAGCCATTGCCGCCGACGGCAAGGCGGTGGTGCTGGTGACGCACAAACTCGGCGAGGTGGCCAGGGTCGCCGACGCGGCGACGGTGCTGCGCCGTGGCACGGTCGCCGGTGGCGGACCGTTGCCCGCGACCGGCATCGCCGAGTTGCTCACCGCGATGGTCGGCGGCAAGGCCACCGATCTCGACCCGACCGTGGCAGCGACGATCGGCGTGGATCCGAGTGAGCCCACCCGGGAGCTCAACCAAACTGTTTCGGCCACAAAATCTTCCGGTGACAAGGCCGCCAAGAACCAGGGCGGCCGGGTCGCGGGCGATCCCGAGACCACGCGCCGTCGCGGCGAATCCGTCGCCACGAGCCCGCCCGTATCAGTTCTCACTGTCGACCGCGTGACCGTCCGAAGACCCGACGGCAGTGTCGCGCTCGACGGAGCACGCCTGACAGTGCGGTCGGGCGAGATCGTCGGGGTGGCGGGCGTCGAGGGCAACGGGCAGAGCGAGCTCGTCGCGATGCTCGGCGGTGGCACCCCGGTGCACGCGGGCACCGTCACCCTCGCCGGTACCGACATCACCGCCGCGAGCCCCGCCACGCGAACCTCGCTCGGACTCGGCGTCGTCCCCGAGGATCGCCATCGAGACGGGATGGTCGCCGACATGACGTTGGCCGAGAACCTCTTCCTCGGCAGACTCGCCCGGTTCCGCCGCTTCGGCCTCCTCGACCGGCAGGCGATGCGTCGCGCCGCGCAGGCCGAACTCGACCGCTTCGATGTGCGCGCGGCCGGTCCGTCGGTGCCCATGGGGTCGCTGTCGGGCGGCAACCAGCAGAAGGTCGTGCTCGCACGTGAATTGTCCACCCCGCACCTGCGGTGTCTCGTCGCCGCCCAGCCGACCCGCGGATTGGACATCGGCGCGGTCGATTTCGTCCTCACCCGACTGCGCCGGGCCGCCGCCGACGGCTGCGGGGTGCTGGTGGTGTCGAGCGAGGTACCCGAACTGCTCGCGTTGTGTGACCGGGTGTTCGTCGCGTATCGCGGCGCCCTCACCGGACCGGTGGACACCGCCGCTCCCGCGGCGGCACAGCGGATCAGCGAACTGATGATGGGAGTCGCGGGATGAGCGGTCGAGCCCCGGAGGCGGCGGATCTGCGTCGCTTGGCCCATCACCCGATCGTTGTCGCCCTCGCTGCCATGCTCGCCGCAGGCGTGGCCGGTCTGGCCCTGGCCGCCGTCGCGGGCGCCGCCCCCGCCGCGACGATGACCGCGCTGTGGGACGGCATGTTCGGGACCGACTACGCGATCGGTGCCTCGCTCAACGTCGCCGCCACCCTGATGCTGGTGGCCGTCGGCTTCACCATCGCCCACCGCGCGGGGCTGGTCAATGTCGGTGGCGAGGGACAGATCTGCGCCGGTGGCATCGCCGCCACCGCGATCGGCACCACCCTCACCGACGCACCCGCCGCGATCACCCTGCCCGCGGTGCTGATCGGTGCGGCCGCCGCGGGGTGGCTGTGGGCCGCGATCGCGGCGTATCTGCGGGTCGCGCGCGGCACCAGCGAGATCATCACCACGCTGCTGCTCAACTTCGTCGGCCTGGCACTGGTGCTGCTGGTGGTGCACGAGCCCGCGCTGCTGCGTCAGCCGGTGACCTCTTCGGAGACGCTGCCGCAGTCCGAGCCGCTCACCGCGGCCGCGCAGCTGCCGCTACTCGGCATCGAACGCTCCCCCGCGACCATCGCGCTGTGGATCGCCGTCATCGCCGCCTGCGGCACGGCGATCCTGCTGCGGCACACGGCACTCGGTACCCGGCTGCGCGCGGTCGGGCTCAATCCCGACGCGGCGGCCAGGCTCGGGGTGCCGGTGCGGCGGTCGCGCTTTCTGAGTCTCTCGGCGGCGGGTGCGTTCGCGGGTCTCGCAGGCGGGTTGCTGGTGGCCACGGCGCCGTTCGTGCTGGCCGAGGGGTTCTCCTCCGGGTACGGATTCTCCGGGCTCGTCGTCGGTTTGCTGGCGCGCGGCTCCCTGGCCGCCGTGGTCGCGGTGTCGCTGGTGCTCGGATTCCTCGTCTCCGGCGGGATCAATCTGCAGCTGGCCGCGAACGTGCCCGCCTCGACCGTCTCGATCGTGGAGTCACTGATGATCGTCTTCATCGCTGGAGCCGCCCTCTGGACCCGCCGGACGCGCAAACCCGCTGCGCCCCAACCTGTTTCCGACACCACTGAACCGGCAGGAGCGCCGCGATGAGCCTCGATACGGTCACCGACATCGCCACCAGCGGAATCGGCTTCACCCTCCCCATCCTCGTCGCGGCGAGCGGTGAGCTGATCAGCGAGCGTGCGGGCGTGCTGAACCTGAGCCTCGAGGCGATGATGCTCACCGGCGCGTTCGCGGGCGTGCTCGGGGCCGTCGCCACCGGTTCACCCGTCCTCGGCGCGGCCACCGCCGTGCTCGCCGCCCTGATCTTCGGTGTGCTGCAGGCCGTCTGGAGTATCGGCCTGCGTGCCGACCAGATCGTCGTCGGCATCGCGAGCAACGCACTCGCGCTCGGTGCGACCACCTACGGTGCCCGCCTGCTGCTCGCCGACGGCAAGGGCCACCGCGTGCCGGGCTTCGACGCACTGAGACTTCCTGTGCTGCACCGAATCCCGGTCGTCGGTCCGGCACTGTTCGGCCAGACCGCCCTCGGCTACCTGTGCCTCGCGGTCGTCGCCGTCCTGGCGTTCGTGTTCTCCCGGCGCACCAAGGTCGGCCTGGTGATCGACGCGATCGGTGAGGACGCCGTCGCCGCCGACCGCACCGGACTGCCGGTGCGGGCCGTCCGCTACGGCTGTGTGTTGCTGGCCGCGTTCGCCGCGGGCCTCGGCGGTGCCCAGCTGGCGCTGTCGGAGGTGCATTCGTTCAGCGACAACATGACCGGTGGCATCGGATACCTGGCCGTGGTCGCGGTGATCGCGGGCCGCTGGCGGGCGCTCGGCGTCATCTGGGCGTCGGTGTTCTTCGGCATCGCCCAGGCGTTGCAGTTCGCGTTGCCCGCGCTCGGCGTCGACGTGCCGTTCGCACTGCTGGTGATGCTGCCGTACCTGATCGCGATCGTCGCCGTCAGCGGTGTGGTCGGCAACAGCCGGGCCCCACGCGACCTCACCGTCGCCTTCGCCCGAACCTCCTGACCCGCCCCGCTTCTCGAGGAGCCTTCGATGACTCTGATCCTGTCGCACACCGATGTGGCCGCCCTGATCGACCGCGCGGACGTGCTCGCCGCCGTCGAACGCGCCCACGCCGACCTAGCCCTCGGTACCGCCGTGGTCCCCGCCCCGCCCGCGGTGAGCCTCGACGGCACCGCCTTCGTTCCGATGGTCGCCGCCGCCGGGTCCGCCGGGGCGGCCGCCGTGAAACTGCTCGCCGACCTGCCCGCCAATCAGGCGCGTGGGCTACCGGTGCAGCGCTCGGTGATCCTGGTGACCTCCGCGTCGGACGGTGGCTGCGAGGCGCTGATCGACGGTCGGCTCGTCACCGCCGTGCGCACCGCGGCCGCCAGCGCGGTGGCGACCAGATACCTGGCCCGACCGGCGAGTTCGGTCCTCGGCTTGATCGGCGCCGGTGCGCTGGCGGTCGAACACACCCGTGCCGTGGCCCGGGTGCGCGACATCGAGACCGTCCTGGTCTGGTCGCGATCCGCCGCCACGGTCGAGCGGTTCCGCACCGCTGTGGCCGACCTGGGGGTCGCGGTGCGGGCGATGCCGTCACCGGAGTCGGTGACCCGGGCCGCCGACGTGCTGTGCACCCTCACACCGTCGCGGGAACCGATCGTGCGCGGCGCCTGGTTCGGCGAGGGTCTGCACGTGAACGCGGTCGGCGCGCCGCCGCGCGCCGATCACCGCGAGGTCGACGGGGAGGCCATGCGCCGGGCGCGCGTGATCGTAGACTCGCGAGGGACAACGCTCAGCAAGTCGGGCGACACGCTGCTGGCCCTCGCCGACGGCGCGATCACCGAAGCCGAGGTGAGTACCGAACTGGGCCAGGTGATCCTCGGCCGGGCCACCGGCCGGGTCGGTGACCACGACATCACCCTGTTCAACTCGGTCGGTATCGGCCTGCAGGACCTGGTCACCGCCCGCCTGCTCATCGACAAGGCCCGTGCCGAAGGCCGGGGAACGGAAGTGGAGCTCAGCGCATGACCACACTCACCGACATCGACGTCGCCCATCTGCGCCGCGCCATCGATCTCGCCGCCCACGCCGCGGTGCTCGGGGACCGGCCGTTCGGCGCGGTCACCGTCGACCGTGCCGGAACGGTGCTCGCCGAATCCGCCAATGCCGTCGCCACCACCG
Source organism: Nocardia caishijiensis NBRC 108228 (assembly GCF_001612825.1). Lineage (GTDB taxonomy): Bacteria > Actinomycetota > Actinomycetes > Mycobacteriales > Mycobacteriaceae > Nocardia > Nocardia caishijiensis. Next base: position 134,693 of record NZ_BDBE01000039.1, read on the forward strand.
GCGATGTCACCACCCATGCCGAGCTCGTCGCGATCACCGTCGCCTCCGCCACCGGCAAGGCCGAGGCGCTGCGCGGCGCGACCGTGTACGCCAGCGGTGAGCCGTGCCCGATGTGCGCGGCCGCGATGGTGTGGGCCCAGGTGGGCCGTATCGTGTTCGCGGCGGCGGCCTCGGAGTTCGGGCCGATGCTCGGGCCGGGACCGAGCTTCACCCTGAGCTGCGCCGAGGTGGTCGCCAGTTCGAACGTGTCGATCGAGGTGAGCGGCCCGCATCTGGGCGACGAGGCGCTCGCGGTGTTCCGGTCCTGACGAGCTACTTCACCGGCACCGGTGCGTCCAGCCCCGCGGCCGGTGCCTCGGGTTCGCCGAGTTCGCGCTGTTCCTCGATGGCTTCCGGCGTGCCGGGCACCTGGGTGCCACGCAGCGACATGCCCTTGGTCTCGATGAGGAAGTAGGCCGCGACCAGGCCGACCAGACACGCGCCGAACATGTAGTAGGCCGGGACGAGGTTGTTGCCGGTCAGGTCGATGAGCGACTGGTTGATCACCGGCGCGGTGCCACCGAAGATCGAGGTGGCCACGTTGTAGCCGATCGCCACGCCCGCGAACCGCACGATGGTGGGGAACATGGCGGGGAAGGTCGCCGAGATCGTGGCCAGCTGCGGCGCGTAGAGCAGGCCGAGGATGGCGAAGCCGACGATGGCGCCGCTGAGCGAGGTTCCGATCAGCAGGTACACCGGGATCACCGCGATCATCAGCGCGGCACAGGAGAACAACCACATCGGCCTGCGACCGATCCGGTCGGACAGGGCGCCGAGGAACGGCAGGGTCAGCAGCATCACGATCTGGCCGATGAGCGGCACGAGCAACGCATCGGATTCCTCCATGCCGATGGTGTTGCCGAGATAGGTCGGTGTGTAGCTCAGCAAGGAGTAATTCACCACGTTCAAGGCGATGACCAGACCGAAAAGCGTCAGCACCGGGCGCAGGTATTTCGTGAGCAGGTCGCGATATACCCCGACGGTTTCCTCGGTGTCGTCGTTGGCTTCGATTTCGCGGAACACCGGGGTGTCCTCGACCCGGCTACGCAGATACATACCGATCAGTCCGAGCGGTGCGGCGATCAGGAACGGAATTCGCCAGCCCCACGATTCCATGGTCGCGTCATCGAGCACATTCACCAGCAGCAACGCCACCAGATTGCCGAGCGTGAAACCGGCGAGTGTGCCGACCTCGAGGAAGCTGCCGTAGAAACCGCGCTTACGGTCGGGCGCGTATTCGGCCATGAACGTCGCCGCGCCGCCGTATTCGCCACCGGCCGACAGTCCCTGCACCATCCGCAGCGCGTACAGCAGGATCGGCGCGGCGATGCCGATGACCTCGTAACTCGGGATCAGACCGACGGCGAGCGTGGAACCGGCCATCAGCATGATGGTCATCGCGAGCACGCGTTTGCGTCCGATGCGGTCACCGAGTGGACCCCAGATCATGCCGCCGATCGGACGGATCAGAAAGGAGACCGCGAATCCGAGCAGCGTGTAGATGACACTGGAACCCGCGCCGTCACCGGGAAACAGCGATGCCGCGATATAGGTCGCGAGATAGGCGTAGACACCGTAGTCGAACCATTCGACCGCATTTCCGATCGCCGATGCACCGATTGCCCGGTGCAGCACCGATTTCGATTCCTGAGACATCCACATACCTCTCGTCGTCGCCATCCATGACTACCCGATCGGTGCGCGCGCAAAACTTTACGCCTGTGTGTCGATGTGCTCAGAGTGCCCGAATTTTACCGGCGAGCAGTGCCTTCTCGCGGTCGTTGCGGCACCGCCGGATCGCCTCGGTGAGTTCGCCGCGCGCCTCCTCGGTGCGGCCCAGACGGATCAGCAACTCGCCGCGCACGCTCGGCAGCAGGTGCGAGGACGACAACGCGCCCCCGGCCGCCAGCTCGTCGACGACGGCGAGACCGGCGGCGGCTCCGGCGGCCATCGACACGGCGACGGCCCGGTTCAACTCGACCACCGGCGAGGGCGCGAGCCGACCGAGCGCCTCGTAGAGCAGCACGATGCGCTCCCAGTTCGTCTGCTCGACCGACGCGGCGACGGCGTGGCACTCGGCGATCGCGGCCTGCAGGCCGTAGGCGCCGAGTCCGCGGCCGACCTGTTCGGCCTTGGCCAGCGCGGCCCGGCCACGTCGGATCGCGGCCCGGTCCCAGCGGCGCCGGTCCTGCTGCTCGAGCAGGACCGGTTCGCCGTCGGGCCCGGTGCGGGCGGGGAACCGGGCGGCGGTGAGTTCCAGCAGCGCGAGCAAGCCGTAGACCTCGGGTTCGCCGGGCATCAGCCGCGCGAGCACCCGCGCCAGCCGCTGGGCCTCCCCGGCGAGATCGAACCGGATCAGATCCCCGCCGCTGCTGGCCGTCGAGCCCTCCGTGAAGATCAGGTAGATCACCCCGAGCACCGAGCCGAGCCGTTCGCGACGTTCACTCGGCGGTGGCACCTCGAACGGCACCCGGGCCGCCGCGAGGGTCTTCTTGGCGCGGGTGATCCTGGCCTGCACGGTCGCGGTCGGCACCAGGCAGGCGGCGGCGATCTCGTCGCTGGTGAGACCACCGACGACGCGCAGGGTCAGCGCCAACCGCGCCTCGCGCGCGAGCACCGGATGGCAGGCGATGAAGATCAGGGCGAGCACGTCGTCATCGATCTGGTCGGGGTCCCACTCCGGTTCAGCGGCGGGCACCGGCTCCCCGCCGGTGAGCGCGCCGCCCTCGCCGAGTCCGGCGGCCAGGGCGGTGTAGCGCTCGTCCAGGGCGGCCCGACGACGGAACGCGTCGATCGCGCGGCGGCGGCCGGTGGTGAGCAACCACCCCGCCGGATGCGCGGGCACACCGTCACGCGGCCAGGTCACCAGGGCTTCGGCCAGTGCCTCCTGGGCGAGGTCCTCGGCCAGCGCGAAGTCGCCGGTGTAGCGGGCAAGGGCGCCGACGATGCGGGCCGACTCGATCCGCCATACGGCGGCGACCGCCGCGCGTCCGGTGTGCTCGGTCATCGCCTCAGAGCTGTCCGGTGGACTCGCGCCACGCCCGTTCCTTCTGCACCCAGACGTTGTCCTTGGGGAATTCGTCGATGGAGGGCACCCGCCGGATCTCGGTTTTGATGCCGGGACCCGTCATCGGCATCCGCTTGGCCCACTCGACGGCTTCTTCCTTCGACGCCACATTGAGGATGTAGTAGCCGCCGAACAGTTCCTTGGTCTCGCCGTAGGGGCCATCGGTGACGACGGGCGGCTCGGACGAGTAGTCGACGACGACGCCCTTGGCGGCGTCCTCCAGCCCTTCCGCGGCGACGAGCACGCCCGCGCGGATCAGTTCGTCGTTGAACTTGCCCATGGTGTCGAGCATCTCGTCGAAGCTCACGTTCTCGAACTCGGCGAAAGCCTCGTCGGTGGCGCGCATGATCAGCATGTACTTCATGGTGTGTCTCCTTCGGTTCGGTGCCCTGGTGGGCGCTGCGTTCATCCGTAGGTCGAACGGGCACCGCGCGAATCGACACCCGCCGGAAATTCTTTCCCGAATTTTTTTCGGAGCCTACTTGCGGCGTGGTACTTGTCGGTCGGGTTCCGGCGACGACCGGCCGGTACAACGACAGCAGGGAGACGATCGTGAACGCCGTTCTCGTCGAGATGCGCGAGCATGTGCTCGTCGCCGTCATCAACCGGCCCCAGGCCATGAACGCGATCGACGGCGAGGTCAGCGCCCAGCTCGGCGCGGCGCTGGAACAGGCCGACAACGATCGGGCCGTGCGCGTGGTCGTCCTCACCGGCGCCGGTGACCGGGCCTTCTGCGCGGGCGCGGATCTGCGGGCGATCGGACGCGGTGAGTCGATTCTGGCCGAGGGACACGAACAGTGGGGCCTGGGTGGCTATGTCCGTCACCCCATCAGCAAGCCGACCATCGCGGCTGTGAACGGGCTCGCCCTCGGGGGTGGCACCGAGCTGGTGCTCGCCAGCGACCTGGCCGTCGCCGCGTCCACCGCCACCTTCGGCCTACCCGAAGTGGCGCGCGGGCTCTTCGCCGCCGCGGGCGGGGCGTTCCGGCTGCCCGAACAGCTGCCGCGCAAGATCGCGATGGAGATGCTGCTGACCGGTGAGCCGATCACCGCCGCACGCGCGCTCGAGTTCGGGCTGATCAACCGGGTGGTTCCGGCCGAGCAGGTCCTCGACACGGCCGTGGAGCTGGCGACGCGGATCGCGACGAACGCGCCGCTCGCGGTGCAGGCGAGCAAGCGGGTGGCGCTCGGCATCCGCGACGGCGCCCTGCCCGACGACGACGCGTGGGACCGCTCCGACCGCGAGATCGCCGAACTCGCCCGCTCCGAGGACGTCCGCGAGGGCCTCATGGCCTTCGTCGAGAAGCGCGATCCGAACTGGCAGGCACGCTGATCACCAACCACCCGTCAGAAGGGCGGCCAGCCCGGGGACCGGGTCGCGCGCGGTGGTCACGTTGGCGACAGCGACCACCACGAACAGCACCCCGACCACCACCGCGGCCAGGGCGTAGGCGCGCACGACCCGCCCGGCCGAACCCTCGCGGTGCCGCCACAGCACCACCCCCAGCCCGAGAAGCGCGGCCGACGCCACCGCGGCGAGCACCGCCATCGCGACGTGATAGCGGGCGAAGTCCTCGACCATGACGGCCAGCGCCGCCGGTCCGTCGGGGTGACCGGCCAACGCCTGGCCGACCTCGGTCAGCACCGCTGCCAGCTCCCCGTCGGGCGCACCGTCGATCGCCATCGGCAGCAAGGAGGCGAACGGCGTCACGGCCCCTTGAATATTGGCGAGCACCGCCACCGCGGCGATCGCGAGCACCAGTGTCGCGATCACCCCCGCCACCGCGAACATCGTTCGCTTCGCCCCGACGGCGCGCAGCGACGATCGCCACAGCAGCACCCCGAGCGCGACGAGCACGATCGACCACAGGGCCGCCACGACCGCCTTCACCACGTGATAGGCCGACCAGTAGTCCACCGTCGCCCGCAGCGCGGGCGTGAATTCCGCTTGTCCCGCTTGCCAATACGTGACGAACGCCGACCGGAACCCCGTCCGCAACGCGGCCTCGTCGGCGAATCCCGCACCCGGCAACCATCCGGCTATCAGCGGCGGCGCGACCACGAACGCGACGGCGAGCGCGACCGCCGCGCCGAGGAGAAGACTCAGGCGGCGCGCCGGGGCGGCCCCCGGTTCTGCGACAACGGTGGACACGGTCACTCCCTGCTCGGTACGGGTGTTCGCCGACCATTGTGACCGCGACGTGGCATCATGGCCGCTCGAACGGACGGACTCACACATTTCGATGGATTGAGGGGACCGAGCGTGACCAGCAGCAATTTCGCCTACACCGGGTGCGACAACCTGGAGGTGATGGCCGAAGCGATCAACTACAACAGATTTCTCCTCGACTGCGTCGAAAGACATGTCACCACACCGGAGCTGCGAGTACTCGACTTCGGCGCGGGGCAGGGCACCTACGCCGATCTGCTCGCCGAACGGGAGATCTTCCCCGAATGTCTCGAGCCGGATCCCGACCTGCAGAAAGTGTTGCTGGCCAAGGGGTACAAGGTCGTCGACTGCGAGACCGAACCGCCCGAGGCCGAAAAGTACGGCCTCATCTATTCTTTCAACGTCTTCGAGCACATCAAGAACGACCAGGAAGCCGCGGAGCATCTGGCGACACTGTTGCGGCCCGGCGGCACGATGGTGATCTACGTTCCGGCGCTCGAGATGCTGTTCTCCTCGATGGACGTGAAAGTCGAGCACTACCGGCGGTACCGGCGCACCCAGCTGAACCGGATTCTGCGCAACGCCGGGCTCGAGGTGGTGGATTCGCGCTATTGCGATCCGATCGGGTTCTTCGCCACTCTCGCCTACAAACTGCTCGGCAACGACGACGGCGACATCAACGTGCGCGCGTTGAAGCTCTACGACCGTCTCGTCTTCCCACTGAGCCGGGTCCTGCAACTGGTCACCGGCAAGCTGTTCGGGAAGAACGTCCTGGTCGTCGCGAGAAAACCCTGAGCCGGACGGCTCAGCGCGGCGGGTTGCCCGTCCATTCGGGTTCGTCCGGCGGCTTGGGCCCACCGCGCGTCTTGCGCCACAGCACAACGGCGGCAACCACGACGACCACGGCGAGGATCACGAGAATCTCCATACTCCGCGCCTACCCGGTGCAGCCGTCCTCAACCCGGCCGACCTGTCACGTTTGAGCCGTCACCCAGCGGGAACCACACTGATGTGGTGCTCGACCGGCCCGTTGTACGAGGCGCCGAACGGTCCGGGGGAGCAATGTTTTTCGGTTACGGTGTCGACACCGGTGCACCCGCGGGGTCGGCCGACGCTCCACCGCGATGCCAACGACGTCATCGCACGGAGTCGCGTCGGCCACCCCCGCGGGACACGAGAAAACAGCAGCGGCCTCAGCGCTCGAGGAATTCCTCGGCCGCGGTCTGAGCGCTGATGGCCGTGCCCATCCACCGTCGCAGGTAGTGGCGGAGTTCGTCGTCGGTGCGTGGTGGATCGCCGGGTGACAGGAAGAACGACTGCATGGTCCGCAGGACGTATTCGACCAGTTCGCGCAGCGCCTGCTCGTCGTAGCCGTGCGCGGCCCAGTCCACATCGAACCGCCGGATCATCGTCATGCCGAAGGCCTGCGCCTCGTCGGAGGTGAGGCTGTCCGGGCGCACGTTCGAGTAGGAACTCGACAGCAGGATGCCCAGGTGCGGTGTGCGTCGCACCTCGGCCAGCGTGTAGACCACCGCCTCGACCATCGCCTCCACCGGATCATCGAGTCCGCGCACCTGTGCCGCCAGTCGGTCGAGAAATCCGGCCACCGAGGCCATGGCGGCGGCGGTCATCAGCGCGTCGGCGCTCGGGAAGTACCGGTACACCGTCTGCCGGATGACGCCGAGCGATTCGGCGACATCGGCGATGCTGATCTCCGCGCCCGTGCGCCCGATCAATTCGACTGCCGCCGCGACGATCCGGCGCGTCGCCTCCGCGTCGTCCCCCGGCGGACTACCGCCCCATCCCCGTCTGCGCGCCACCCGGTGGACGCTAGCACAAGCCCAGGTCACAGCGGATTCAGGCAAAGTAATCATACATACTGACGTTCAGTCGTATGATTACCTCACCCAACCGAGTGGCAGCCGGACCGGCGCACGCCCGAACAACGAGGTACTCACCGTGACCGAACTTCACGTCCGCAAAATGGATTTCGCGTTCGCCGACTACGACGTGCCGTTCCTGTGGAACCCACGGAATCCGGCGTTCTCCTCGATGGCCAACGCCGTCTCGTTCCTGGCGATCGGCTTCGAGAAGATGATCGTGCAGCTCATCAACCAGGCGAAACCGCAGATCACCGACCCCGAGGCGGCCGAGGAGGCCGACGCGTTCATGCGTCAGGAGGGTCAGCATTCGACCGCCCACCGCCAGCACGTGAAGGGCCTGATCCGGCGCTACCCCGGCCTACAACAGACGCTGGACGCGGTGATCCGCGAGTTCGACGAACTCACCGCGAGCACCCCGGTGAAGTATCGCCTGGCCTACACCGCCGATCTCGAGGCCACCTTCACCCCGGTGTTCAAGCTGATGCTCGACAACGACGACACCCTGTTCGCCCCCGGCGACGACCGGGTGGCCTCGCTGTTCATCTGGCATTTCGTCGAGGAGGTCGAGCACCGGAGTTCGGCGCTGATCATCTTCAACTCGGTGGTGAACAGCGAGCTGTACCGGATGCGGGTGGCGCCGTCGGTGTTCCGGCACGTGCTGCGGGTGATCCGGGTGGCCTGCGCGGGCTTCAACGAGCACGTGCCGCTGGAAGATCGGCAGGTCGACGCGTTGTCGATGTTCGCGAGCTACCGCAATCAGCAGACCCTGCGCCGCCTGCTGCCCGGCCTGCGCCCGGCCGACAACGGCACGATGCCGCGCGCCTTCGATGATCTGGGCCTGAAAGAACAGCTCATCGCCCTCGGCGGCATCGTCCGCAGCCAGACCCCGGGGCACAATCCCGCCCACGAGAAGCTGCCCGACCTGGCCGGTGAGTGGTTTCGCCGCTACGACGAGGGCTACGACGTCACCCGCTGGTACACCGCCGATTCCGTGAGCTCCTAGAAGGGCCGACCCATGGCCGAACACTGTTCCCCCACCTTCGCCGACCTCACGGTCCAGCTCGGTTTCTCCTGCGAGGAGGCCGGTGGACTCGTCGAGTTCCGCAGCCCGTTCGGGCTGGAGAACTGGACCCTGCCCGTTCTCGAACTGACCATCGTGCTCGGTGCGGTGCTGGCGCTCTGGTTCGCGATCGTGCGCCTGCGCCGCCACGGCGACCCGACCAACCTCGTCCTGTGGTTCGGTGCGACCGCCTACCTGTTCATCATCGAGCCGCCGCTGTACTTCCCGGCCGCGTTCGGTATCGAGGACCACGTCGACACGATGTTCGCGCACAACGTGTTCACCGTCGACTTCCTGTGGGGCCGCCTGCCGATCTACATCGTCGCGATCTATCCACTGATGGCGACGATGGCCTTCGGGCTGGTGCGGATGCTCGGGATCTTCCGCCGGTTCGGTGTACTGATCGGTGCCACCTGCGTGGGCTTCGTGCACCACGCCTTCTATGAGATCTTCGACCACCTCGGGCCGCAACTGCGCTGGTGGGAGTGGTCGGTGGACAATCCGATCAACCAGCCGATGTTCGATTCGGTGCCGATGGGCAGCGTGGTGGTGTTCGCCGCGCTGTGGCCGATGTCGTTGGCGTTCTGTGTGCAGTATTTCGTCGGTCGCCATGTCGACGCGGGCACGCGGTTCACGGGCCTCGAATCGACCTGGCGCACCGTGGTCATCGGTCTGCTCGCCTCGGTCGGTACTTTCCTGCTGCCACTACCGGCGACCGTGCTCGGTATGAGCAGCACGACGGTGCGCGGGGTGGTGTACGCGCTGGAACTCGCGGTGCTGATGGTCGTCGCCGCGATCGTCATGTTCCGCCAGTGGTCGGACCTACGCCGGGGCACCACTCCCGACCCCGGCTACGCCGACCCCTTCGTCCAGCGCTTCGCGACCTTGTATCTGGTGGTCTTCGCGGGTCTCTGGCTCGCCGCCCTGCCCGACTTCTTCGCGGCCACCGACGGCGAGACCGGCAACGGCGACCCCATCGGCAACCTCTGGTACACCGTGGCCTGTTTTGTGATCGCCGGGTTGTCGATCCTGGCCACCTACACGGCGCGGGCCCGTTCGGCCGACCCCGGCACCTCCGCGGTGGCGGCCGCGGAGGTGCCTGGCTGACAGCGGCGACGACGTGCGGTCCGCCTCAGATGAGCGGCTTGTGCTTGCGGATGCGGCGCCGCACGTCACGCATCATGGACTGGGTACCCGCGAACCGGATGAACTTCGGGATGAACCGGTTGACGAAACCGACGAAGAGAAAGAGGTTCTCGAACCGGCGCTGGTCGGATTCACTCCATTCGATCCCCATCTGCTCCTGGAAATGCGGCGGCAGGAACCCGGAGGTCAGGAACTGCAGCAGATTGCCGAACAGCAACCGCAGCGACCAGTGGATCATCCGCAGGTGCACGAGATCGCTGATGTAGGCACGGAACTCGTCGTCGCACACCACGTCCTTACACGCCTCGAGCCAGTACCGGTCGAAGTCCGCGCGGGTCTTGGGCCACATGTCGGGGTGCACCTGCAGGGTGGTGCCGAAGGTTTCGGCACCCTGATAGAACGCTTCCAGCTCCTCCTCGGACATCTTGCCGCACAGCAACTGGTGGGTGTCCTCGAAGCCGATGTAGATGGCGGCGGCCACGTACAGCTGCAGATTGCGGTCGAAGGCGTTGTACTTCACCTTGGAGTCGGGCCGCGACCTCACCTGCCGATGCGCGACGTTGACGGCTTCGCGCATCGCCTTCTTGTCCTCGTCGGTACCGAGGATCGCGACCGCGAGGTAGGCCGAAGTGGTGCGCAGCCGCTTCCACGGATGCACCATGAGAGCACCGGATTCGACCGGGCTCTCCATCACACCCGCGGCCACCCCCTGGTGCGCGAACTGCATCGCCACGTTCGCGGCGGCGCCCGCGAACATCCAGAAGTCCAGGGCGTCGGCCAGCCGTGCGGGCTTCTTCCGCCGCGAGCGGTAGGTGTCGGGGATGTGGATGCGCACCCGGTCGAGGGTCAGTTGCCGGGGTGCCTGCTCGAGTCCGGGCCCCCCGGCCCGACCGACGGTGGGGCGCCATTGTCCGCCTCGGCTCTCCTCGACGTAGCTGTCGCTGGTCGGGTCCGAGTAGTCGGGTTCGCCTGGCTTCGTTGCCGTGGTCATCGTCATCCTTTCCCAGAAGCGTCCTCGCCCCGGATCTCGCGAACGCGGATCGCCGCCGAGCACTCCTCGACGTAGTCGCTATGTTACCGCCCATTCTCTAGGATTCGAGCGCGTTTTCGCCGAATACACACAGGCTTCACCCCACCTCCAGCGCCCCAACCTGGACATCTCGGCCAATAAGTTACCCACAATTCTTACGGCTGCTAGTCTGGATTCCGCCCCGCCCACACGGGCGGCGACTCCTTTCCGACGACCGACCCTCGGAGGTATCCGTGCCGTCCGTCTCCTTCGCTCCGACCGATGTCGTACGCGCCGTCGCCGATTCGCTGGCCGCTGCCGCCGTTCTGCACCGACGTGGCGCGATCGAACTCCGGAACCCGATCGAGCTCTTACGGACGGCCCGGGACGCGACCGCGCTCGGTCCGGCGGTGACCACGCTGGCCCACGCCACCCGGGTCGCGAGCTCGGCCACCGCACTGATCGATGACCGGGGACCGATCACCTTCGAACAGCTCGATCACGCCTCGGGACCCACCGTCAGCACGCGGCCGATCAGCCGCATCACGACCTCGAACGCGCGCTGCTCACGATCGCTCCACGCCAGCCCGAGTTCGTCGCGAAAGTGTTGCGGCAGAAAACCGGTCGTGAAGAACCGGTTGACCCGGCGGAACAGCCGCCGCTCCCACCGCCCGTAGGGGCCCATGTCGACCAACTGGGTCAGCAGATACTCCCGCACCCGCTCGTCCGGGGAGAGTTCGGGCAGCATGGATCGCCAGTACTCGGCGAACGCGGCACGGTCCGGTGGCCAGAGCTTCTCCGGTACCTGCAAGGTCGTCCCGAATCTGGCCGCTTCGGCGTACAACTCGTCGGCCGATGCCTCGTCGAGCGGACCGAAGAGGTAGGTCAGCGAGTCGACCGTGCCCTGGTAGAGGCAGGCCGCCACCCACAGTTGCAGCCGCGGATCGAAGGCGTTGTAGCGCACAGGGCTGTCCGGCCCCGATCGCACCTGCCGGTGCGCGGTGTTCACAGCCTCGCGGAAGGCGACCCGGTCCTCGTCGGTGCCGAGCATCGCGACCGCGAGGTAGGTCAACGTGGTTCGCCCCCGCTTGCGCGGGCGCAGATCGAACCGTCCGCTGTCCACGGTGCTCTCCACGACACCGCGCCCGACCGGCGCCCAGCTCAATTGCATGATCACATTGGCGGGCCCACCGAGAAACGCCGCCGGACCGGCCATGAAACGCCGCCGGTCGTCCGACGGTGCGGATGGACGTACAGCTTCGGTCCGACGACGCATGACTACTCCCGTGTTTCGATGATCGACGCGACCGCGTCAGAGCCGTTCGATGATGGTGGCGTTGGCCAGGCCACCGGCCTCGCACATGGTCTGCAGCCCGTACCGGCCACCGGTCTGCTCGAGATGGTTGACCATGGTGGCGAGCAGACGTGTGCCCGAGGCGCCGAGCGGGTGGCCGAGCGCGATGGCGCCGCCGCGCGGGTTCACCCGGTCCGGGTCGGCGCCGAGTTCGTGCTGCCACACCAGCGGCACCGGCGCGAACGCCTCGTTCACCTCGAAGGTGTCGATGTCGTCGACGGTCAGCGAGACGCGGTCGAGCGCCTTGCGCGTCGCCGGAATCACCGCGGTCAGCATCAGGGTCGGGTCGTCGCCCATCACGGCGAAGGAGTGGAACCGGGCGCGCGGGGTGAAGCCGAGCTTGCTCGCCATCGCCTCGCTCATGATGAGCGCGGCCGAGGCACCGTCGGTGAGTGGCGAGGAGTTGCCCGCCGTCACCGACCAGTCGATCTCCGGAAAGCGCTCTGCCATCGCCGAATCCGTGAAGGCGGAACGCAGACCGGCCAGGCCCTCCACGGTGGTGCCGGTCCGGATGGTCTCGTCGGCGGTGAGCTCACCCGCGGCCACCAGTTCGGCATCGAACCCGCCCGCCTGCGCGGTGGCGGCGGCGAGCCGGTGCGAGCGGGCGGCGAACTCGTCGAGCCGGGCGCGATCGAGCTTCCAGCGCGCGGCCAGGATCTCCGCGGCGATACCCTGCCCGATCAGCCCGTCGGGGTAGCGGGCGGCCAGCGGAGCGCGCAGGGAGTCCTTGCCCTGGGTGTTGGAGAACATCGGCGTGCGGCTCATCGACTCCACACCACAGGCGATCGCGACGTCGTAGGCACCGGCGAGCACACCCTGGGCCGCGAAATGCACGGCCTGCTGGCTGGATCCACACTGCCGGTCGACCGTGGTGGCCGGAACGGACTCGGGGAACCCTGCGGCGAGCACCGCCGTGCGGGAGATGTTGTTGGCCTGCTCGCCGCTCTGCGTCACGCAACCGCCGATCACATCGTCGACCAGCGCGGGGTCGATCCCGGTGCGCGCGACGAGCTCGGCGAGGACACCCGCGAGCAGGGTCGCCGGATGCACCGACGAGAGCCCGCCGCCCTGCTTGCCCCGCCCCGAGGGCGTGCGAACCACATCGACGATCACTGCGGACATTGCGTTCCTCCTGCACAGTCGCCGCCCTTCGGCGATACCAGCGATAAGTTACTCATGATTCTCGTGGAGGACAACCAGATGCGGCCCAAGCCGACAGCCCTATAGGCAAGCCGCGATACATGCGCTATGTTACCGGTAATTCTCGTCACAAAGCCGAGAATTCGTAGTAACTTAGTCGGGGCGTCACCCAAGGTGACCACCGGCAACCCTCACGCTATCCGATGATTCAGGGGAAGATCGCGGATAGCCGGTTCCATCTCCCCGGGAACGTACAGCAACATCACTCGACCGTCAGCGACGTCGGCCGGCCACTCGGCCACCGCTGATCCACGGTCCTGCAGGAAGGAACAGCGGCACGCCATGTTGCGACGGCTGGACAGGTTTCTCAGCTACGAGATGAAGGTGTCCGAATTTCTGGGCACGCTGATCATCCTCGGCATCCCCTACGGCCTCGTCGGGGTGATCTGGACCCTCACCCATACGAGCCACCTGCGCGATCTCCACGGCGTGGACCTGGTGATCTCATTCCTCGGCTCGATCGCGTGCTGGCCGGTGCTCACCTTCGCGAATGTGACGATGACCTGATGATGGCACTGGTCTGGGTCATCGATCTGGTGGTGACCATCGTCAAGATCCTCGGTGGGCGCACCGAGGTGAATCCGGTGCTCCGATTCGGTATGTGGATCGCCGTTCTGTGCGCGTTCGTGCTCGGCCTCGCCGCCGTCGCCGGACTCGTCGTTCTGCTCAACCATTGGCTCAGCACGCTCTAGGCACCGAGCCCGACGAGTGAGAAAGGATCGGTGCGGCGTGACGCCACAACCGGCCACCGAACCGTCCGAGGTCGGACGGATCATCGACAGCGCCACCGGGCTCTGGCGACGGCATCCCCAGCAATCGGTCGAGACCCTGGGCAGGCAGGTCCTGCTCGGCCGGTCGGCGATCGTGCAGCTGTTCTGGTCGCTGGTGCGACGACGGTTCCCCTTCCAGGAGTTCGTCAAGCAGTGCGCGTTCATGGCCAATGTCTCGGCCCTGCCGACGGTCTTCGTCGCCATCCCGGTGGCGGTGGTCGTCTCGATCCAGGTGGGTGCGCTGGTCAACCAGGTCGGCGCCACCACCTTCATCGGCGCGGTCGCCGGTCTCGGCATCATCCGCCAGGGCGCACCGCTGGTCACCTGCCTGATGATCGCGGGCGCCGTCGGCTCGGCCATCTGCGCCGACCTCGGCTCACGCACCATCCGCGAGGAGATCGACGCGATGCGGGTGATGGGCGTCGACCCGGTGCGCCGACTCGTCGCACCTCGGCTCGTCGCCGCGGTGGTGGTGAGCATTCTGCTGTGCGGGTTCATCGTGTTCGTCGGTTTCGCCACCGCGTACCTGTTCAATGTGTACGCCCAGCACGGCACGCCGGGCTCGTTCATCAGTTCGTTCGCCTCGTTCGCGGTGGCCAACGACCTGATGGTCGCACTGTTCAAGGCGGCCCTCTTCGGTGCGCTCACCGCGATCATCGCCTGCGACATCGGCCTCAACACCAAGGGCGGCCCCGGCGGGGTGGCCAACGCCGTCAACTCCGCGGTGGTCACCTCGGCACTGATGCTGTTCGCGACCAACATCATCGTCACCCAGCTCTACAACGCCATCTTCCCCGCGAAGGTGGCATGACATGGCCGCCGAATACACCCCGCCCGTGATGCGCCCGGTGCAGGCGCTGGCGGCGACGGCCAAGGTGCCGGTCCAGGCCAACCAGCGACTCGGCCATCAGGCCATCGTGTTCTTCCAGGCACTGATCGCCATCCCGTTCACGCTGCGTCACTACCGCAAGGAGGTCGCGCGCCTGGTGGCCGACGTCGGCTGGGGCAACGGCTCGTTGATCGTCGGTGGCGGCACGGTCGGCGTGGTGATCGTGCTGTGCGCGTTCGGTGGGATCACCGTCGGCATGGAGTCCTATTCCGCGCTGAACCTGCTCACCATGGGCCCGCTCACCGGCGCCATCTCCGGTTTCGCGACGACGCGCGAGATCGCGCCCATCCTCGGAACACTCGCCTTCGCCATCCAGTCCGGGTGCCGGTTCACCGCCCAGCTCGGCTCGATGCGGATCTCCGAGGAGATCGACGCGCTCGAGTCCATCGCGATCCGGCCGCTGCCGTATCTGGTGACCACCCGGATGATCGCGGCGACCGTCACGATCATCCCGCTCTACACCGTCGGCCTCGCGGTGGCCTACGTGGCGACCAAACTGTCGGTGCTGTTCCTCGGCGGGACGACCGCGGGCACCTACGACCACTACTTCTACCAATTCCTGTTGGGCCCCGACGTGTTCTTCTCCCTGCTCAAGGTGGTGGTGTTCGTCCTGATCGCGGCGTTCATCCAGTGCTACTACGGGTTCGTCGCCACCGGTGGGCCCGAAGGCGTCGGAGTGGCGGCCGGGCGCGCGATCAAGATGGTCATCGTCGTCATGGTCTTCACGAATCTGTTTCTCACGCTTGCAATCTGGGGCATCGACCCCGGGTTCCGGATCTCGGGATAGGTCGATCGGATGATTCTCGATCTCAGCGGCCGCGGCCCCAAACCCCTGCAACTCACCCTTGCGGGCCTCGCGGTGATCACCGCGTTCGCGGTCGCGCTGTATCTGCTCGCGTTGCGCTACAACGGCGAGTTCGAGGAAACGGTCACCGTCGGTGCCGATCTGACGAGCACCGGCGACGGGCTACCGCAGCGCGCGGACGTGAAGTTCCGCGGCATGGTTGTCGGCGCCGTCGGTTCGGTGGACATGGTGGCCGCGGGTGAACGCCAACGTGCCACGCTGGAGCTGAAACCCGGTCTGGCCGAGACGATCCCGGACACCGTGACCGCCAGGGTCGTCCCGGACAACATCTTCGGTGTCTCGTCCATCCAGCTGGTCGAGAACGGCGCGACCACCTCCGGTCTGCGCGCGGGCGCGGTCATCGCCGAGGACACCAGCGAGGCGACCATCCAGTTGCAGTCCACGCTCAACACCCTGCGCGACGTGCTCACCACCATCCAACCGGAGAAGCTCGGCCGGGTGCTCGCGACCTTGTCGGCGGCGCTCGACCCGGCCAGCCGGGTGCCCGGATCGACCATCGAACGGCTCGATCAGTGGCTCACCACGGTCCACCAGATCCCCGAGATCGGTGATCTGCTCGGCGATCTCGGCCGCGCGTCGACGGCGCTGAGTCAGTCGGCGCCGGAACTGGTCGGCGTGCTCGCCGATTCGGTGAATTCCGCGCGCACCCTGAACGAGAACCGGGCGAACCTGATCGAACTGCTCACGCAGGGCAACAGCACAGTCGACACGGTGAACGTGTTGTTCGGTGCCAACCCGAACGCGGGCAAGGAACTGGTCGCGGGTCTGGACGACCTGCTCGGCGGTATCGCGCGCGACCCCGGCGCGCTCCAGACGACGGCGGCCAACCTCAATGTGTCGCTGCGCAAGTTGCAGCAGGTGTTCAACTTCGGCCCGCGCAAGCAGATGACCTGGCGCATGGACGTGACGTTCACACCGTTCCAGCAGTACACCGCCGCCGACTGCCCCCGCTACGGCGAGATGACCGGTCCCCGCTGCGGCGGGCCGACCGTTCCCGAAGTCGCGCCACCGCAGGAGTATCCGGCCGGGATGCTGCCGAACTGGCTCGAGTCCGCCGGTCCGGCACCGGTGACACCGGCGCTGCCGCAGCTGCCCGCCCTGCCGAGCGTCACCATTCCGGCGATCCCCGGCCTGCCGCCGATTCCCGGCCTGCCCGCCATCCCGGGAATCACGGTTCCGGCCGCCGAACAAGCGCCCGCCGTCACCCCGGCGGCCGCGCAGCCACGACTCACCGGCATCGACGCGATCTCGGCGCTGGTCGGTGGCAGGCCGACCTTCAGTCAGCTGCTGCTGCTCAGCGCGATCCTCGGTGACACTCCCCTCGTTCCCGACACAGAAGACGGTGGCCGACAGTGAAATCCACCAAGGCACTCATCGGGTTCAGCCTCTTCGCTGTCCTGGCGACCGTGCTCACCTACACGATCTGGTCGACGCTGCAACGCAGCGTGCCCGGCAGCACCAACAGCTATTCGGCGGTGTTCACCGATGTACTCGGGCTGCGCGTCGGCGACGACGTCCGGATGGCCGGTGTGCGGGTGGGGCGGATCGACAAGATCGACTTCGCCGACAACTACACCGCGCGCGTCGATTTCCAGATCGAGGAACGCCAGCGCCTGACCGACACGACCAAGGCGCTGGTGCGCTACCAGAATCTCATCGGCCAGCGCTATCTGGCGCTGGCACCGGGCACCGACGGGGGCACTGTCGTCGCCCCCGGCTCGGAGATTCCGCTGGAACGCACCGAGCCGTCGTTCGACGTGTCGGCGCTGCTCTCGGGCTTCGAGCCGCTGTTCAGCGTGCTGCAGCCCGACCAGATCAACTCGCTGTCGGAAACGCTGATCCAGGCGCTGCAGGGCAACGAGGTGTCGCTGTCGGCGCTCATCACCCAGGCCGCGCAGCTGGCCGCCACCTTCGGTGAACGCGACCAGATCCTGGGCGACGTGCTGAGCAATCTCAGTTCGGTGATGGCGGGTCTGGCCAACCGCAGCGGTGAGCTGGAAACCCTGATCACCCAGACCCGCAGCCTGATGGACGGGCTCTACGCTGAAGGAGAATCGTTGAAGAGCTCGGTCGAACGGGTGGCCGGTGCGACGAACTCGCTGGTCACGATCATCGACCAGGTCAAGCCAGGACTGGCGGACGCGCAGCGCAAGGCGACGACCGGGGTGGGGATGCTGCTCGCCAACGGCGCCGCCCTCGACCGGGGCGCGGTGGAGCTTCCCGACTTCCTCAACGGCGTGGCCCGTTTCACCCAGTACGGCACCTACGGCAATGCCTACATCTGCCGCCTCGATGTGTCGCTGTGGGGAGTTCTGCTGCCGGAGGGCCTGTTCTCGCAGGTCGGCGGGCCCGCGCAGTCGGGGGTGTGCCGATGATGCGCCCCCGCTTCCCGGAGTTCTTGCGACGCAACCGGAATCTGCGTCTCGGCCTGATCGCGGCCGCCTCGGTGATCGTGCTGCTCGCCGTGTCCAACCTGCTCACCCAGATCCGCTTGGGCGACAAGACGATCCACGTCGAGTTCGCGCAGGCCGCCGGATTGCGGCCGGGCACGACGGTCGACATCTCGGGTATCGAGGTCGGCGAGGTGCAGTCGGTGAAACTGGTGAACGACAAGGTGGACGTCGCGCTGCGCATCCGCCGCGACATCCGCCTCGGCGCCGACGCGCACGCGGCGATCGAGATGTCGACCATTCTGGGCCGACTGCACATCGATCTGCGGCCTGGTGACGGAAAAGGTCTGCCGGACAACCGGATCAAGGTCGAGAACACCACTGTGCCCTACAACCTGAGCAAGGTGATCCAGGACCCGAAGTACTCCTCGTCGTTCGAGCGGATCGAGCGGATCGACCCGGTCGAACTGCGTACCGCGCTCGATGTGTTCAGCACCCAGCTGGGTGACTCCCCCGCCATGGCGGTGCAGGCCCTCGACAGCATCGGCGCGCTGGCCCAGGTCATCAACAGCAGGCGCGACGAGGTAGACACTCTGCTGAAAAGCCTCGATCAGGTCTCGCAGCTGGTCTCGGACAACCGCAACAGTGTGCTCGTCCTGCTCACCAGGGGCGAGGCGATCGGCGCGGCCGTGCAGAAGCGTCAGACCCTGCTCACCCAATTGCTCGACAACGTCGCCCAGATGTCGCGGCTGCTGCAGGAGATGGGCCTGGAGAACAACGGCGAGCTCGCGCCGCTCATCACCAACCTCAACACGATGGCCGACGGCTTGACCAAGAACAAGGAGAACCTGGACCGGCTCTACGAGATCGCCCCGGTGACGTTGCGGCAGTTCAACAATCTGCTCGGCAACGGCCCCTACGGCGAGATCTGGGCACCGTGGATCTTCCCGGACAACTGGCTGTGCTTCGCACAAGCCGTACAGGGGTGCAACTGATGAGGACGACACGTTCGAGCAAACTGGCCGCGCTGTGCCTGGCGCTCACCGTGGCCACCGGCTGTTCCCTGGTACCCGACAGCGTGGCCGGGCTCGGTGACCGCGTGATCGGCGAGCAGAAGACCATCAGCGCCGACTTCGAGAACGTGTCCGGGCTGTACCCGGGCAACGAGGTCGCGATTCTCGGGGTGCCGGTCGGCGTCGTCGACTCGGTGACACCGCGCGGCAGCTACGTCGAAGTGGTGATGAAGGTCGATCGCGACGTGCGCATCCCCGCCGACGCGATGGCCGCGCTCGTCTCCCCGCAGCTGATCACCAACCGCCACGTCGAGCTGGCGCCCGCCTACACCGGGTCGGGCCCCGAACTCGCCGACGGTGCGCATCTGCCGCTCGGAAAGACCAGGACCCCGGTCGAATTGGACCGGATCCTGGCCAACTTCGATCAGCTCGGCGAAGCGCTGAAGGGCGACAGCCAGAGCGGGCCGATGGCGAGCCGGGTGCTGTTCCCCCTGCTCGACGGCAACGGCGACCGGCTGCGCGCCACGCTCGACGAACTGTCGGCGGCGTTCGAGGTGACCTTCGCCAACAAAGATCAGATCGCCAACGCCATCATCCGGCTCGGCGAAATCACCCAGATCATCGCCGACAACGACCAGACGGTGCGCGATTTCAGCGGCCGCATCACCGAACTGGTCGCGCTGTTCGGTCAGCAGTCCCCCGGCCTGCAGGCGGTACTGAAACAGCTCGACGACT
This sequence comes from Nocardia caishijiensis NBRC 108228, assembly GCF_001612825.1. Lineage (GTDB taxonomy): Bacteria > Actinomycetota > Actinomycetes > Mycobacteriales > Mycobacteriaceae > Nocardia > Nocardia caishijiensis. The sequence goes on from NZ_BDBE01000039.1 coordinate 154,282, forward strand.
TCATCACCAACACCTCCACGCTCGTGGGCCAGAACGAGAATCAGCTCGCGGGCGCGCTCACCAAATTCGTCGACATCGCCGCCCAGATGCGGGCCAACGCGCGCAATCTCACCGAGATCATCGACGTGGGCCCGCTGATGTTCCAGAACTTCGACAACGCGATCAGCCGCGAACACCAGGCCCTTCGGCTGCACGGTCTGCTCGACAAGATCGTGCTGGACAGCGAGATCCTCGCGACGTTCTGCGAGCGCGTGCAGATGCGTCTGGACGGCTGCCGCACCGGCAAGATCTCCGACATGGGCCCGGATTTCGGCTTGACCGCCGCACTGTTGGGACTCACCAAATGACACTGCGTACCACCGTCGCGGTCGCCCTGTGCGCGGCCGCCGTCGCGGCGTCGAGCAGCGGTTGCTCGATGACCGTCGCCCAGTTGCCGATGCCCGAACCGGGCATCGGCGGACCCGGGTACACCGTGCACGCCACCTTCCGTGACGCGCTCAACCTGCCCGATCGCGCTCATGTGAAGATCGGCGGCACCGATATCGGTGTGGTGACCGGCATTTCGACCACTTCCTTCCTGGCGAACGTGGAAATGCTCATCCGCGAGGACATCGAGCTGCCGCAGGGCACCAGGGTGGAGTTGCGCCAGGCGACTCCGCTCGGCGACATCTTCGTCGCCATGACCCTGCCGAGCGCGGCGGAGGCCGGGCCACCCTTGCGCGAAGACGCGACCATCGGCACCGAGCTCACCGCTTCGGCCGCCTCGGTCGAGCAGCTCATGATGTCGGTGTCGATGCTCATCAACGGTGGCGGCATCAACCAGGCCGCCGAGATCACCTCCGAACTGAATTCGATCTTCGCGGGCAAGGCGCCGCAGCTGCAGCACCTGATCGGCGAGATGACCTCGGTCATCACCGCGCTCAACGAACGCACCGGCGATCTCGACGCCACCCTCGGGGGCTTGCAGGTGCTGACCGGTGAATTGGCCAGGCGCAAAGCCGAACTCGGTGCGGCGGCCGACAGCTTCCCGCAGCTGATCGGCCTGTTCGCCGAGAACAACCAGTCGATCGTCGACCTCATCAACCGCGTCGCGGTCACCATGGACGCCCTCGGCGACTTCAGCGCAACCAATGGCCCACAGTTCGTGAGCCTGTTCCAGAGCATCCAGAACCTGATGTCGGGGTTCGTGGCGATGGGCGACGACCTGACCGGGGCACTCGACGGCTTCCACGCGATCTATCCCTCGGTGATGGACAGCGTGCGCGGGCCGAACCTCTCGGTCGGGGCGATCCTGTCCTACCTCGATGTCGGCGCGGTCACCGACCCCGAGGGCAGCCGCTGGCCCGACGGCACCGACGTACCCGCCTTCATCGGCAGCCTCGCCGAGGTGATCGCCAAGGTCACCGGCCGTCTCGGCAGCACCCCACAGCCACCGCAGCAGGAGGGCCCTCGATGAACTCACCGTTGTGGCAGTGGCTGGTTCGGCGGCGCGTCGCCGTCGCCAACGCAGGCCTGGTCGTCGTTCTCGTACTCGGTGCCCTCTACCTGGGCGGGGTGGTCCTGCGTATCGACCCGACCGATTCACCGTACGAGGTGACCGTCGAGCTGGCGACCTCCGGTGGTCTCTCGGCGGGCAGCGATGTGACCTTCCGTGGTGTCCGGGTCGGCCGCGTCCAGGACGTGCGCGTGTCCGGCGATGGCATCGCCGCGGTGGCGCAGATCGAGGAGGGCACCCGCATCCCGATGGGTGGCCGGGTGGCCGTGGCCCGCTTGTCGGCGGCCGGTGAGCAGTACCTCGATTTCCGTCCCGAATCCGAGTCGGGCCCGTTCCTGGCGGACGGCGCCGTGGTCGCCCGCGCCGACACCGCGGTGCCGGTGCAGGTGCAGTCGGTGCTCGCCAACATGACGGGCCTGGTGAGCGGGCTCAACCCAGAACGGCTCAATGTCATCGTCGACGAACTCGACAAGGCACTGGCCGGTGGGCCGGACGGACTGCGCAACATGATCTCCGGGCTCAGCCGCGCGATGGCCGGGCTCACCGATCTGCTCCCGCAGACCGAGCATCTGCTGCGCAATCTCCAGGTCATCGCCGAGACCACGTCGCACGCCCAACCCGATCTCGGCACCATCACCCAGGCGGGCAGCGCGCTGTTCCAGCAGTTCACCGCGGCCGACGCCGAACTGCGGCACCTGCTGGAAGAGGGCCCCGGCCAGCTGGCCACCCTCGGCGGCTTCGTCTCGCGCACCCACGACCCGATCACCGATCTGGTGACGAACTTCGTGGCCATCACGCGGGCGGCCAAACTTCGCCAGCCCGCGATCGAGCTGCTGTTCCCGTCACTGAGCCGCTTCGCCGAGGCGGTCGGGATCCCGGCCCACGACAACGCCTTCTTCACCCTGGTCGATCCGTGGCCGCGCCCGACGTGCGACTACGACACGGTCCCGATCGTGCCGACCACCCCGACCACCGACACCAGGGTGCGGCTCTACAACTACTGCGTCACCGACAATCCCGCGCTGCAGGTCCGCGGCTCGGCCAACGCGCCACGACCCCCGGGCCCCGACAACGGCGCGGGTCCACCGCCCGGTGTGACCGGCGACGAACTGTCCCAGCCCGCGGTACCCGCACCCCGATAAGGAGAAGATCCCATGAGCACAGACGAAAAAGACACCGACGCAACCGAATCCGACTCGGCCGCCGTGGAGACCACGAAGCCGGAAGCGCCCGCGGCCACGCGGTGGACCGCCGAGCGCAAGTCCCTCGTGCTGCGCGCGGCCGCGGCGCTCGTCGTCGGCGCCTCGGTGGCCAGCTCGGTGATCCTGTTCCTGGAGAACAAGGAGAGCAACGACCTGCTCGCCGCCCAGCAGGGCGCCCGTGAGGCCGCCTGCCACTACGCGCCGGTGCTGGCCGATTACGACAGCAAGAGCCTCGACGGCTACTTCCAGGCCGTCCTCGACGGCGCGACCGGCGAGTGGAAGAAGCAGTTCGAAGCGACGAGCACCGAACTGCGCGAGGCCCTCACCCAGGGCCAGGTGAGCTCCAAGGCCACCGACACCCAGTGCGCGCTGCGCACCGGCGACGAGAACTCCGCCGAGGCCATCGTGGTGATCGGCACGACCATCTCGAGCCTCGGGACCGAACACAAGGCCAAGCCGGGTCAATTATCGATGGTGATGAGCCTGCACAACGACGGCGGCCGCTGGTTGGTCGAGAAGGTGAATTCCCCGCTCACGGCGATGCCCGCCCAGTGACCCGATCAGCTGAGCTGACCGAGGACACACAGGCGATACCATGACAGGCGAGATGACGAGCAAGCAGATCGACGAACCCGCCGCACCGGCACGGCAGATCCGACGCAGGCCGAAGAATCGGCGTGCGCAGATCGCGAACGAAGCCGCCGCGGCCTTCGGGGCGCACGGCTACCACGGCGTGAGCATGGACGACATCGCCCGCAGGCTCGACATCAGTTCCGCCGCCCTCTATCGCCATTTCCCGAGCAAGTACGCGCTGTTCCGCGAGGAGTTGCTGCGGCTGTCGGGGCTGGCGCTCGCCGCGGTCGACCTGCCGCCCGAGGCCGAGAACTGGTCGGCCCGGGATCGCCTGGACCACGTCTTCGAGGCGGTCATCGCCGCGACGGTGGCCAACCGGCCGACGGTGGCGCTGGCCCGCTGGGAACGGCGCTACCTCGAGCCCGCCGACTTCACGGAGTTCACCGACCAGTTCGTCAGCGCGATCGCCGTGGTGCGTGGCCTGATCCGCGCGGTGCGCCCCGAACTCGACGGTCACGATCGTGCCGTGCGCGCGGTGTCGGTGTTCGCGGTGGCCAGCAGCATCGGCGACCACCACGCGAGTCTGTCGGCGAAAACCCTTGCCCAACTGTTGAAGTCGACCTGCTGGGCACTGGTCGACGCCGATCTGCGCGGCGGTCCGAGCCCCGCGGCCGCCCGGCGGGGCACCGAACTGCCGCAGCCGTTCAAACACGAGCTGCTACTGCGCAAGGCGGTCGAGCTGTTCCACGAGCGCGGCTACCCCAACGTCAGCATGGAGGACATCGCCTCGGCCGCCGACCTGTCGGCCGCCTCCGCGGTGTACCGCTACTACCGCAGCAAGAGCGATCTGCTCGCGGCGGCGTTCCGGCGCGCCGCCGACCGGGTGTCGGCGGCGATTCCCACGGCGGTCGGGACCGCCGGTAACCCTGCCGAGGCGCTGGGCACCCTCATCGACCTCTATGTCGCGGGGTCCTTCGACGAACGAGCGCTGACCTTCGTCTATTACGCCGAGTTCAGTCATGTCGACCCGGCCGACCAGGTCACCCTGCGTCATCTGCAGCAGCTCATCATCACCGAATGGGCGAAGCTCGTCGCCGAGGCCAGACCGGAGCTGTCGATCGGTGAGGCACGGATCCTGGTCCACGCCGCGTTCAGCCTGGTGGTCGACCTCGGGCGAGTCTTCGGTGACGACGGGATCTGCCCGCAGGACCTCGTGGTCCGGCTGCTGCAGACCGTCACGCTCGGTCAGCCGCTCCCCCGTTGACCGACGCTCAGCCGCGCGCCACCGCACGGGTGGCGGCGCGAGCGGCGACGAGCACCGGATCCCACACCGGCGAGAAGGGTGGCGCGTAGCCGAGGTCGAGGGCGGTCATCTGTTCCACCGTCATCCTGGCGGTGAGCGCGACCGCGGCGATGTCGACCCGTTTGGCCGCGCCCTCGCGTCCGACGATCTGCACGCCGAGCAACCGACCCGTGCGGCGTTCGGCGAGCATCTTCACCGTCATCGGTTCGGCGCCGGGGAAATAGCCCGCGCGTCCGGTGGATTCGATGGTGACGGCGTGGAATTGCAGGCCCGCGCGCTCGGCGTCCTCCTCGAGCAGTCCGGTACGGGCGACCTCGAGATCGCAGACCTTGCTGACGGCGGTCCCCACCACACCGGGAAAGGTGGCGTACCCGCCGCCGATGCCGGTACCGATGACCTGACCGTGCTTGTTGGCGTGCGTGCCGAGCGCGATGTGACGCGATGCTCCCGAGACCAGATCCAGCACCTCCACGCAATCGCCGCCCGCCCAGATGTCGTCGTGGCCGCGTACCCGTTGCGCGAGATCGGTGAGCAGGCCGCCGGATTCACCGAGCGGTAGGCCCGCGCGCCGGGCGAGATCGGTGGCGGGACGCACGCCGAGGCCGAGCACGACGATGTCGGCGGGGTATTCGGTGTCGGCGGTGGTCACCGCGCGCACGTGCCCGTCGGCATCGGCGCGCATACCCGTCACCTCGGTGCCGGTGACCAACCGGATTCCCATGCCGACCATGGCTTCTCGGACCAGCGCACCCATCTCCGGGTCGAGGGTCGACATCGGTTCGGGCCCCCGGGTCACCATGGTGACCCGGAACCCGCGCCGGATGAGTGCCTCCGCCATCTCGACCCCGATGTAGCCCGCGCCGACGACGACGGCGTCGCGTCCGGACGACGCGGTCAGCGCGTCGATGAGCGCCTCACCGTCGTCGAGGGTCTGCACACCGAATACACCCGCGGCGTCGATGCCGGGCAGCGGGGGCCGGATGGGGGTGGCCCCGGTGGCGAGGACCAGCTGGTCGTAGCCGGTCCAGTACTCCGCCCCGTTGTCGAGATCGCGGGCGAGTACTCGCCGTCCGGGAATGTCGAGTTCGACCACCTCGGTGCGCAGCCGCAGGTCGATCGCCCGGGCACGGTGCTCCTCGGGAGTGCGGGCGATCAGATCGTCGGCCTTGGCGACGTCACCGCTGACCCAGTACGGGATGCCGCACGCCGAATACGAGGCGTGCCTGCCCTTCTCGAACACCACGATCTCGAGCGCGTCGGCGTCACGCGACCGACGCGCCTGCGAGGCCGCCGACATCCCGGTGGCGTCGGCGCCGATGACAACCATGCGTTCGGCCATACCGCCAACGGTACGAGAGCCGAACGCGCGGGTTCTCGCCGCCACCCCCCAACGACCGTGGCGGCGAGAACCTGGCGGCTCACAGGCCCAGCGTGCGCCCGATGATGTCGCGCTGGATCTCGCTGGTCCCGCCGAAGATCGTCGACACCAGGGCACCGCGCACGTGCTTCTCCATGTCGAATTCGCGCGCGTACCCGTAGCCACCCATCATCTGCATACCCTCGAGCGCCACCCGCTTGGCGGTCTCGGTGGCCTTGAGCTTGGCCATCGACGCCTCGCGCGCCAGCATCTTGTCCGGGTTCGCGTCGGCCTCGCGGGCCACGCTGTAGATCAGCAGCTTGGTGCACTCGATCTCGGTGGCCAGATCGGCCAACCGGTGCCGCAGCGACTGGAAGGTGCCGATCGGCCTGCCGAACTGTTTGCGCTGGGTGACGAACTCCAGGGTGTCGGCGAAGGCGCGTTCGGCCGCACCGAGACTCATCGCGGCCAGGATCAGCCGCTCGAAGTTCAGTCCGGTCATCAGCTGACGCCAGCCGTTGCCCTCCTCACCGACCACCGCGTCCTCGGGGAGCACGCAATCGGTGAAGTACAGGTCGTTGGTCTCCTTCTGGTTGCCCATCAGCTCGATCGGCGTGATCTGCAGGCCCGGAGTGTCGGCGGGCACGTGGAACATGGTGAGCCCCTCGTGCTTTCCGCCCTCCTTGGAGGTGCGGGCCACGAGCAGGATGTTCTCCGAGATGTGGGCGTTGGAACACCAGGTCTTCTGGCCGTTGATCAGCCAGCCGTCGGCGGTCTTGACCGCTTTGGTCGACAGGTTGCCCACATCCGAGCCCGCCTCGGGCTCCGACATCGAGATCGACTGCGACGCGCCGCGAATGATGCCGCGCAGCACGGTGTCCTTCTGTGCCTCGGTGCCGAACTTGGCGTAGGCGCCACCGGTGATCAGGGTCGGCCCGATCGCGCCGATCGGCAGCATGCCCCGGTGGGTCTCCTCGAGCAGGATGCACATGTCGACCATCGAGGCCGCCGAACCGCCGTACTCCTCGGGCACTGTCAGTCCGAGCCAGCCGAGCTCGGCCATCTTCGCGTAGACCGACGGGTTGTGCTGTTCGCGGTCGTTGACGGTGAGTTCGTCACGCTGCGCCCGGGTGCCCGCCTCGCGCTTGGCGAACGCGGCGACGGCCGCGGCGAAATCCTGCTGTTCCGAGGTGAATTCGACGCCCATACTGTTCCTCTTCTTTCCGTGATTTCTGGGTCTACTTGGCGCGCCCGAAGCGGCGCACCGTGAGCTTCTTGACCGTCGCGAGGGTCGAGTCGGTCCTGGCGAAGGACTGCAGTGCCATACCGGGAATCGCGAAGCGCTGCCGTGCGATCGAATGCGGACGGGTGAAACCGAGCAGCCCGGCCTCGCCGTGGATCCGGCCGACGCCGGACTCGCCGACCCCGCCGAAGGGCAGCGCGGGGATCGCGGCGTAGGCGGCGGGGCTGTTCACCGAGGTGGCCCCGGCACGCAGTTCACGCGCGATGGCCATTCCGCGCTTGCGGGAGAACACCGACGAGGCCAGACCGTAGCGCGAATCGTTGGCCAGCCGGATCGCCTCGGCCACATCGCGGACCTTGTGCACGGTCAGGGTGGGGCCGAAGGTCTCCTCCCGCACGGCCACCGAGTCCTCGGGGACGTCGACCAGCACGATCGGACGCACGAACGGCGCCCGCACCGAGTCGGCGCCGCCGACCACGGCGGTCGCGCCGTCCGCGAGCGCGGCGGCGACGTGCTCGGCGACCACGTCGACCTGGGCGGGCAGCGTCATCGGCCCGTAGGTGGCATCGCCGTCGGAGCCGGGGACGAGATCACGCACCCGCGCGGTCAGTTCGGCGAGGAACTGGTCGTACACCGAGGCGACCACATAGCAGCGTTCGGTGCCGACACAGGTCTGCCCGGAGTTGGCCATCGCCGACCACGCGATCGCGTCGGCCGCCGCGGCCACGTCGGCGTCCTCGGCCACGATCGCCGCGTCCTTGCCGCCGCATTCGAGCACGACCGGGGTGAGCCGCTCGGCCGCCGCCGCCATGATCCGCTTGCCGGTCGCGGTCGAGCCGGTGAACGCGATCATGTCGACACCGGAGGTCACCAACGCGCGGCCGGTCTCGCCCGGACCTGTCAGCACGCTCAGAACGCCTTCGGGCAGCGCGGGATTGGCCTTGGCGAAGGCCTCGACGTACCAGCGTCCGACGCCGGTGGTCAGCTCGCTCGGCTTGAACACGACGGTGTTGCCCGCCGCCAGTGCGTAGGCGATGGACCCGTTCGGCGTGTACACCGGGTAGTTCCACGGGCCGATCACCCCGACCACACCGTGCGGACGCTGTTCGATCACCGCTTCGTGGTTGGCCATCATGAGCCCGGGCCAGACCCGCTTGGGCTCGAGCACCCGGCGCGCGTTCTCGGCCGCCCAGTTGAGGTGTTCGACGGCGGTGATCACCTCGAGATAGGCGTCGTCGAGCGGTTTGCCGTTCTCGGCGTGGATCAGCGCGCAGAACTCGTCGGCGTGCGACACCAGCTGGGCTGCCCAGCGTTGTAACGCACGCTTCCGCTCAGTGAACCCGAGTTCGCGCCATGTATCGGCCGCCCGGCGGGCCTGGGCGACGACGGCGGCGACCCGGTCGGCGTCATCGACCGGCCAGCTACCGACCGGTTCGCCGGTAGCGGGGTTCGCGGTGGCGATCATTGTCGCAGAACTCGGTGTTGCGGTGGGTGTTTCGGTCATTGTCGACCTTCCTTCAGGTCACTCGGTCGCGGGGCGTCGATACGCGGGCCCGGTGGGCGGCCAACTCGCCGCACGAGGTGTTGACAGGCCGCGTCGGCCGCCATTAAGTTAATCACAATTCTCGCTAAGTTAATCATGATTCTTTCCGCTTGCCCAGAGCCGTCCTGGTTCTGCCCGCGACCGGCGAGAACGTCTGAATCCGGAGGGAGAGCGCGATGCTGCGCACCCGATTCACCGAGGCCTTCGGTGTCGAGCACCCGATCGTGCAGGGCGGGATGATGTGGGTCGGCCGCGCCGAACTCGCCGCCGCCGTGTCCGAAGCAGGTGGCCTCGGCATCATCACCGGCCTCACCCAACCCACGCCGCAGGCGCTGCGCGAGGAGATCGCCCGCACCAGGGATCTCACCGACAAGCCGTTCGGGGTGAACCTGACGATCCTGCCGTCCATCACGCCGCCTCCCTATGCGGAGTACCGGCAAGCCATCATCGACGGCGGAGTGAAGATCGTCGAGATCGCGGGCGGCAATCCGGCCACCCACCTGCCCTATCTCAAGGACGCGGGCATCAAGGTGCTGCACAAGTGCACCAGCGTCAAGCACGCGATCAAGGCCCAGCAGGTCGGCGTCGACGGCGTGAGCATCGACGGCTTCGAATGCGCCGGGCACCCTGGCGAGAACGACACCCCCGGTCTCGTCCTCATTCCGGCCGCGGCCCGTGAGCTCGAGATCCCGATGATCGCCTCCGGCGGGATCGCCGACGCGCGCGGTCTGGTCGCGGCCATGGCGCTCGGTGCCGACGGTGTGAACATGGGAACGCGGTTCCTGTGCACCGTGGAGTCACCGATCGCGCACGCCGTGAAGGAGAAGATCGTGGCCAACACCGAGCTCGACACGAAGCTGATCTTCCGCACCATGAACAACACCGCTCGGGTCGCCGACAACGCCGTCAGCCGCCAGGTGGTCGAGATCGAGCGCGGTGGCGGCACCTTCGCCGACGTGCGTGAACTCGTCGCAGGTGCGCGCGGACGCAAGGTCTACGAGGAGGGCGACATCGACGCGGGCATCTGGAGCGTCGGGCAGTGTCAGGGCCTGATCCACGACATCCCCACCTGCGCCGACCTGATCGCGCGGATGGTTCGCGAGGCCGAGGAGCTCATCGCGGGCCGACTGGCGGGCTCGATCGGCGAGGCGGTCGCCCGATGAGCGCGAGCGTTCTCACCACCGAGGAACACGGCATCCTGCGGATCGCCATCGATCGCCAGGCACGCATGAACGCCATCGATCTGGCGACCATGACCGAGCTGTGCGACCTGGTCACCGCCGCGGCCACCCAGCCGTCGGTGCGGGTGATCGTGCTGACCGGCGCGGGCTCGGCATTCTGCACCGGCGCGGATCTGGCCGCGGCCGCCGCCGCGGGCGGCAACGAGGCGTCGCCGGAGGTGGTGATGGACCGGGCCAACGACCTGATCCGCGCCATCATCGATTCGCCGCTGCCGGTGATCGCGCAGGTCAACGGGCCCGCCGCCGGTGTCGGCACATCCATCGCCCTGGCCGCGGACCTCATCTACGCCGCCGAGGACACCTACCTGCTGCTGCCGTTCACCTCCATCGGGCTGATGCCCGACGGTGGTGCCACGGCCGTGGTCGCGGCGTCCATGGGACGCGCCCGCGCCGCCGAATTCGCCCTGCTCGGCGCCCGGCTGCCCGCCACCGACGCCGCCTCGGCGGGCCTCATCACCCGCGCGGTTCCGGCCGAGGAACTCGGCGCCCACGTCGAGACCGTGGCCGCCAAGCTCGCCGCGGGCCCGCGCCGAGCGCTGCAGCTCACCAAGGCGGCGCTCAACGCGGCGACGCTCACCGGCCTCGACGCCGCCCTGGCCAGGGAGAAGACCGGCCAGTCCGAGCTGCTCACCTCCGCCGATTTCCTCGAGGGAATGACGGCCATGCTCACCCGCCGCGCACCTCGTTTCGAGGGCGCCGTCCATCCCATCACCGACCCGGCCTGACGGCCCGGCGTTTCGCAGGAGATCAGATGTTCACCGCAACCGAACCGATGCGCTCGCGACGCAATCACTGGATGAACCAGATCGCGATCCACGCAACAACGATCCCCGACTCCCCCGCGCTGCGGTTCCTCGGCAAGACGACGACCTGGGGCGAGCTGCACGAGCGGGTCCAGCGGCTGGCCGACGCGCTCGCGCGCCGCGGGGTCTCCCCCGGCGACCGGGTGATGATCCTGATGCTCAACAACACCGAGTACATCGAGTCAGTGTTCGCGATCAACACCCTCGGTGCCATCGCGGTTCCGGTGAACTTCCGACTCACCCCGCCCGAGATCGTCTACCAGGTGAACGACAGCGGTACGCGCGTGATCATCACCGACACCGTCCTCGCCCCGCTGGTCGGCGCCGTCGCCGCCCAGACCGACGCGCTGGCCACCCGGATCGTGGTCGGCGCCCCCACCGGCGAGGGCGTGCTCGGCTACGACGACTTGCTGGCCGAGGAGGGTGACCCGCACGACGCGCTGGACGTCCCCGAGGACACCGCCGCGCTCATCATGTACACCTCCGGCACCACGGGTAACCCCAAGGGCGCGGTGCTCACCCACCTGAACATGAATTCGCAGGCGCTCACCTGTATCCGGGCCATGCAGTACCGCGTCGACGACATCGCCTTCTGCGCCTCGCCGCTGTTCCACATCGCCGGATTGGGCAGCGTCGCCTCGTGTTTCGTGCTCGGCGCGCTCACGGTGATCCATCCGCTCAAGGCCTTCGACGCCACCGAGGTGCTCGACGCCTGGGAGCGCGAACGGGCCACCTCGGTGTTCCTCGTGCCCGCCCAGTGGCAGGTGGTGTGCGCCGATCCGACCGTGCCGCAACGGGATCTGCGGTTGCGGGTGATCAGCTGGGGCGCCGCCCCCGCCTCCGACTCCGTGCTGCGGGCGATGGCCGAGACCTTCCCGAACGCGCTGAACGTCGCCGTGTTCGGCCAGACTGAGATGTCACCGATCACCTGCGTGCTCGACGGCGAGGACGCGATCCGCAAGCTCGGCTCGGTCGGCAAGCCGATCCCCACGATCGCGACCCGCATCGTCGACGACGAGATGAACGATGTGGCCCCCGGTGAGGTGGGCGAGATCGTCTACCGCGGACCGACTCTGATGCGTGAGTACTGGAACAACCCGCGCGCGACCGCCGACGCGTTCGCCGGTGGTTGGTTCCACTCCGGTGACCTGGTGCGCCGCGACGAGGAGGGTTTCGTCTACGTCGTCGACCGCAAGAAGGACATGATCATCTCCGGCGGCGAGAACATCTACTGCGCCGAGGTGGAGAACGTGCTGTTCGCCCACGAGCGGATCCGGGAGGCGGCGGTGATCGGCCGCGCCGACGACAAGTGGGGCGAGGTGCCAGTGGCCATCGTGGTCACCGAGGACGGCGGCGAGATCACCCTCGCCGACCTCGCCGACCATTTCGACGCCCACCTGGCCCGCTACAAGCACCCCAAGGCGCTGGTCGTGATCGATGCCCTGCCGCGCAACGCGGGCGGCAAGGTCGTCAAGCACGAACTGCGTGCCCAGCACGGCTCGGCGCCGATCGTCACCGGCTGAGGAATTCGTCGATCACCGGCCAGGTGGTCTGCGCGGCGGTCGCACTGGCGAGCAATCCCAGGTGGCCGCCGCGCACCTCGACGAATTCGACCTCCGCGGCGGGCAGCACGTCCAGCCCGCGCCGGACCGAGGAGGCGGGCACGACCGCGTCGCCCCGGCTGCCGAGCAGCAGCACGCGGCAGGTGACCTTGGCCAGTTCGATGACCAGATCCGAGCGCAGCCGGATGTAGCCGTCGGCGAGCTCGTTGCGCAGTACCAGGCTGCGGTGGATCTGCCAGTAGGACCGGCCGGGGTAGCCGGGCATCGAGGACATGAACCGCTCGGTCGCCTCCAGCCGGGCGAGCGCCTCGGTGTCGAGGGCGTTGCGGATCAGGTAGGCGGGCTTGGTGAGCTCACGGTCGAACGCCTGCAACCGGAATCCGAGCCGCACGAATTCCTGCGGGATGCCACCCATGATCCGGGTGGCCAGCGCCATTTCTTTGCCGCCGGTGACCTTGGCGGCCAACCGCATCGGCGCAAGCAGCGGGGTGCGGCGCTGGTCGATGGGGGCCGCGAGCGCGGTGATGGAGGCCACCGGCAGGTCGGCGTTGGCGGCGGTGGTCAGCAGGGCGAACACTCCGCCGAGCGACCAGCCGATGAGATCGACCGGTCGGTCGTGTTCGGCGGCGACCCGGGCGATGGCCTCGGGCAGGATGTCACCGGTCCAGTCCTCGAGTCCGAGATTCCGGTCGGCATAGCCGAATTGGCCGTAATCGATCACGTAGGGCTGGCGGCCCCGCGCGATCAGGTGGCGGACGAGGCTCTGGCCAGGACGCAGATCGAAGCACGCCGGGGTGACCGCCAACGGCGGCACCAGCAGCACCGGATTCCCCTCGGTGCGACCGGCGTCGTACCGCTTCAGATGGCGATGCGGTCGCTCGTACACCGTTGTCGACGGGGTGGGCTCGCCGGATTCGAGCCCACCACCGAAGGAGACCGCCCAGACGTTGCGTACCGCACGCGGCACATCGGTCACTATCCCCACCGATAACCCCTTTACTCACCCGCTGCCGTCGACAGTCGCTACGGTCCAGTATCTTACCAGTGAGTAAGTTAAGGTCCGCGTCAGGCCGCGCGCTGGTCCCGCGTCGTTCGCGGCGCGAGTTCGCGCCCGGTCACGACCGTGGTGATCGGTCGCGCGAACAGGACTCGCACCATCGCCCTGGCCAGGTCGGCGAGACCGTGCCGACCCGCCGGGAGACCGAAGATGCTCAGCACGGTCCTGGTCCGCGACGGGGTCACCGGGAGCCCGGCGAACCGGTCGGCCAACCAGTTCAGGCTCAGCGGAGCCGAACCCGCCAGCAGGCTCAGGTGCTCACTGAGTCGGTCGCGCAGATAGGTCACGTGCGCACCGTTGGCCCGATACCGCTCCACGAGCGCGTCGATGTCGTCGACCGCGATGATCTGGTCGTGCACCGCCTGCAACACCAGCAGCGGCGCCGTCGGCGTCCGGTCACCCAGGGTCAGGTCGGCGAACATCTCGAGCATCGCCTCGAGCGCGAGCAGTTCGCCCATGGGCATCCCGGTGTGCCGGTCGACGCTGTACCTGGCCAGCCGCAACACCGCACCGACGGTCGTCGAGGTCGCCGCTTTGTCGAGCACCGCGCGGCCCTCGTCGGAGAAATGGGTGTCGACCAGTTCGGCGAACACCGGATAGACCCGCCGCAGCGCCGCGACCACCAGCGTCGGCAGGCCCGCGTGCAGACCGCCGTCGAGCCGGTGGAACGTGGAGACCAGGTCACCGACCGGAGAGCCGAGTACCGCGCCGACGATATCGAGTTCGGGTGCGTAGGTCGGAGCCATTTCGGCCGCCCACGCCGAGGCGAGCCCGCCACCGGAGTAGCCCCACAAGCCCACCTGGGCGTCGGGCGCGAGCCCACCCGGTTCGAAGGCAAGGGTGGCGCGAACGCCGTCGAGGGCGCGGTAGCCGGGCTCGCGGGGCGCACCCCACGCACCGAGCATGCCCTCGTGATCGGGTACCGACACCGCCCAGCCCCGCGACAGCGCATCGGCGAACAACAGCAGTTCGACATGTGCGCAGGTGCCGATCGCCCGCGAGCCGCGTCGCAGCGAATACGACGGGAAGGCACGCGGGGCGATGGCATCGATCGCGCACTGGAACGACACCAGGGGCGCGCCGTCGGCGACGCCGTCGGCCGGGGCGATCACTGTGGTGACCGCGGCCTCGGGCACACCGTTGAGATCGTTGCTGCGATACAGCAGCTGCCAGGCCCGCGCCCGCAGGGGAATCAGCCCGAAGGCCGCCAATTCCACCGGACGCCAGCGCAACAGTGTGCCCGGCGGCGCCTGGTCGAATCCGTCGCGTGGCACATAGAACGGGTCGGCGTCGGGCAGCAGCACCTCGGTGGGCGCCGCCCAGCTCTCCGGGGTCACGCGGTGGCCCGGCGAGCCGGTTCGCTGCGGTACCGCGAGACCGGACCGTCGATGCCGAGTACCCGCCAGACCAGCTTGGCGACCGGATTCATCAGGCCGATATCGGTGGCCAGCGCGCGCACGTCGGTGAACACGTCGCGCTTGGTGTGCTGTGATTCGGCACTACCCCAGTACGCCTCGCGCATCACCTCGGCCGGAATGTGGAACTTGTCCACGAATTCCTTCGGCGGGGTGGCGATCATCGACAGCATCACCCGCATCACGATCGGGAACAGCACCGACAGCACCGACCGGGTGGCCGGGTGCATCGCAGGCACGTTCTTGCGCAGGTACTCGTGTGCGAAGGAGATGTGGCGTGCCTCCTCGGCCACGTGGATCTGCATCACCCGGTGCACCATCGGGTGCAGGTCGAACCCGCCGCGCAGCAGCGACTTCTGCAGGTGGTCGATGGGCTCCTCACCACCGAGCACCAGGGTGAAGAACAGCTCGGGGAAATACTTGACCGCGGGCCAGATGACCATCGTCAGCTTGCGGTCGATCGATCCCATGCCGATCACATCGCGATAGCCGATGCGGTTGATCATCTCCTGGAACATCATCGTGTGGTTGCACTCTTCGGCAGCCTCGTGCGTGACGTACCGGAATTCCGGGTCACCGTTGGGTACCGAGATGAGGTACTGCATCAGGCCACGGATGAGCAACTGCTCGAAATCGATCCCGACCTTGGCGATGCCCGCCTGGCGCCACATGCCCATCGCGATCTGGCGCTCCACGGGCTGCGCGCGATACCAGGGGTGCCGTCCCAGCGGGTCCTCGGTCGGCATGATCCAGCGTGGATCGTCGGAATGCACCACCATTTCCGGTGCGTCCCAATCGATGTCGACATAGGGATCGAAGTGTTTGGTGACCGAGCCCTCGGACAGGCCCTGCAGAATATCGTGATAATCGGACAACGTCATCGGTGTCTCCTAGCGGTGGTTCCACTACTCAGTTTAGTGGTACCGGCGGTTCCATTCAAGTGTAGATGGAACTTCGTGTCACATATATTTCCGCACCCGGTCGACGGGAGCGGAATGAGGTCGAATCACATACGCCACCAACACTTTCCGACCGCGAAAAGGGCACTGATAAGGTGTGTGCGGATTCGCCGGAAGCGCAGCACAGCGGGACGGGGACAGGCCGCACTCGCACCGTTGCACCGACGGCGGCAGTCTCGTCGGAGGGACCGGCGAGGTTCCGGCCACCAGGCTCTTCGGCCGGTGAGACGACTAAGGAACCGATGACCCCGACAATCGCGGTGTTCTTGTTCGGTATCGCAACAGTGGTGTTGCTCGGCGCGGTCGCGGTGGCGCTGGTCGCCCTGCGCAACGAGCGTCACGTGCGCGCGCGGCTGTCCACGGCAGAACGCGAGCTCTACGCGCACGACGAGGCGATGACGCGCCTGGTCGAAGCGACCTTACCGAGGATCACCGAAGCCATCCGCCGCCACAGTGAACCGGACGTCACCGCGGAGGTCCCCGCCCAGCTGCGGGACTCGCCGTTCGCGCACAAGATCGCGCGCATCGCGGCCGAGTACGCCGAGGACCTCGCCCTGGTGCGCGAGGAGACCCGGCTCGCCGCCGAGCACGACGCCGAGGAGCGCGCCGCCGAACGGGTCGAGGCGGTCCGCGACGAGACCCGCGCGCAGGTCGCCGCCGAGGCCCGTGCCGCGACGGGAAACGCGGTGCGCGCCTTCGGCACCACCGTGGTGAGTCTCGGCGCCGACGTGGGCCAGGTGGTCAGCAACGCGCTGCGGGAGAACCGCAACGACGAGGTGTACGGCACCTTGAGTCGCATCGATCACACCGTGCAGCAGATGATCCGGCAGGCGCAGTCCTATGTACTGGTCTCCGGCGGTCTGCCCGGCAGGCGGTGGCCGCAACAGACGGTCGACGACGTGGTCGGCGGCGCGACCGGACGGGTGCGCGACTACCTGCGGGTGCGGACCGGGCACTGCGACCGGGTGGTCATCAGCCGCGCCGTCGAGCCGCTGGTGCACACCGTGGCCACGCTGCTCGACAACGCTCTGCGCTATTCGCCGCCGTCGTCGTTCGTCGATGTCGCCTTCCAACAGGGACACCACGGCGTCACCCTGATCATCGACGACGCAGGCGTCCGGATGAGCCAGGAGCAGATGGAGGAGGCGCGCCAGATCCTCTCGGGCGAGCGGGTGATCGACATCAACGCGCTCGGACCGTCGCCGAAGATCGGCTTTCCCGGCGTGGCGGCGCTGGCCCGGCGCTACGGATTCGCCGCCTATGTCGACGGACCCAATGTCTACGGCGGCACCCGCGCGATGGTCTTCATTCCCTCGGCGCTGCTCGTCGACAAGTCCGACTCCCGCTCGACCGAACTCGAGCAAGCCGCTGTCGCACCGGAAGTCATTGTGCGAGAGGATGTTTCCGAACCACTGGAGGTCGCGGCGGTGAGTGTCGCGACGGCACCGGAACCCACGGAACCGGACACGACCCCCGGCGGTCTACCCAAACGCACACGACGAGTCGTGACCCCCGCCGGGGACCGGGCCCGCGGCTCGGAGCTGCCAGGCAGGCCAGAGCTGGTCACCGCCTGGCAGACCGGCTCCCGGCACGGTCGCGCCGCGGCCGAACGTTCCATCGACGGACAGGACAGCTGATGAGCACTTCCCTCACCGACAGCACCAACCGCCTGGCTTGGCTGTTGGACGATCTGGAGCTCGACGGCGTGCGGTTCGCGGTCCTGTTATCCGACGACGGGCTCCGGGTGGCCCATTCGCCCGGCATCAGCAAGGACGAGGCCGAACGATTCGCCGCCGCGGCCTCTGGGCTGCGCTCGCTCGGCAAGGCGCTCGGTGAGTTCTGCGGCGGGTATCCGAACGCGGTGCGCCAGAACATGACCGAGTACGACGAGGGAATGATCCTGATCACCGCCGCGGGCGCGGGCACCCTGCTCGGGGTCGCGACGACGGCGGAGGTCGATCTCGGACTCGTCGCGCACCGGATGAACGAACTGGCCGAACGGGTCGGCCGCGAACTTGGTGCCCCGCCTCGGCGCGATGAATTCCGTCGAGCGGAGATCTCGCTGTGACCCTCGAGACCTCCTTCGGCGCCGCTCCCATCTCACCCGACTCCAACAGCGGGCAGGCCAGGATGGCGTTGTACTCGGAGGAGTTCGCGGCCGACCCGCAAGGCGCCTATCGCGACATGCGGCGCCGCTTCGGCTCGCTCGTCCCGGTCGACCTCGCGCCCGGTGTGCCCGCCACCCTGGTGATCGGCTATCGCACCGCGGTGCACATCCTCAACGACCCCGACCACTTCCCCGCCGACGCGCGCGTGTGGGAACGGACGGTACCCGAAGACTGCCCGGTGCTGCCGGTGATGCGTTACCGTCCCACCGCACTGCGCACCGCGGGCGCCGAGCACGCGCGCTACCGGCAGGCCACCGTCGCCAGCTTGGCCGGGGTGGACCTGTACCGGCTGCAACGCACCGTCGAGCAGATCACCATCCCGCTGATCAACGAGTTCTGCGCCGACGGCAGCGCGGAACTGCTGAGTCAGTACGGCTTCCCGGTCGCCTTCGCGGCCCTCAATTCGATGCTCGGCGCACCCGAGGACATCGGCGCCCGAGCCGCCGCGGGCATGGCGGCGATTCTCGAGGGCGGCGCGGACGCCGTGCAGGGCGGTCAGGTCCTCGAGGACGCGCTCTACGAACTGATCCGCCACAAGCAGCTCGATCCGGGTGACGACGTGGCCACCCGCCTCGTACAACACCCGGCCCGCCTCAACGACGAGGAGCTGATGAACCAGCTGCTCACCATGTACGCCACGGGTATCGAGCCGATGCTGAACCTGATCCTCAACACGGTGCGCCTGATGCTCACCGATCAGCGTTTCGCAGGCAGCATCCTCGGCGGCAGCCTGTCGACGCGGGACGCGCTCGACGAAGTGCTCTACACCGACCCGCCGATCGCCAACCACTGCACCACCTATCCGCGCCAACCGGTTCTCGTCGAGGACGTGTGGCTGCCCGCGCATCAGCCGGTCGTGGTGAGCATGGCGGCCTGTAACACCGATCCGGCCATCGGCACGGGTGAGTTCCTCGACAACCGCGCCCACCTGGCCTGGAGCACCGGCCCGCACGGTTGCCCGGCCAAGTCCCCCGCGTATCTGATCGTCCAGGAAGCCATCGATCAGTTGCTCGACGCCCTGCCCGAAATGCGGCTCGCGGTGCCGGAGTCGGAGCTGGTCTGGCGACCAGGCCCGTTCCATCGGGCCCTGACGTCGCTCCCTGTCACCTTCCCCGAGACCGCGCCGATGCCGGTCCCGAATTGACCAGTCGACGGAAGAAAAAATCTACAGTGGCAACTGTAGACATTGTGCTTCACCAGTTGTAAGGTCGCTGATGTACACGAGCTTCGACACAACCGGCAGTCACAGGAGGTGGTGGTCACTGAGCAGTCACTTACCAGTCCCGCGTCCCGGAGAGTGTCGGGGTGCGGAGTGAATGTGAAGTCAATCCCTCGTTTGTAGATCCCAGGCCCGGCGCCACACGCGCCGGGCCTGCCAGCGTTGACCGAGAGGTGCTGTGCAGCACGTGGACACCGACGACGGCATCACTGCCGCCGACCGACTCGAAGACGACGACTACCCCGCCTACAGTATGGGTCGCGCCGCCGAAATCCTCGGCGTCACCCAGTCGTTTCTGCGCGCCCTCGACGCCGCCGAACTGCTGACCCCGCAGCGCTCCACCGGCGGCCACCGCCGCTACTCCCGATATCAGCTGCGCATCGCCGCGCGGGTACGTGGACTCGTCGACGCGGGCAACACCCTCGAATCCTCGTGCCGCATCGTGATTCTGGAAGACCAGCTCGCCGAGGCCGAGCGCATCAACGCCGATCTGCGCGAGGCGCTGCACAATCGCCGCACCGACAGCTGACAGCGTGCGCGCCGACTCCGAGGTCCACTCGATCTGCGACCGGTATGTGGACGACTTCGCCGACGCCGACCCGGTCATGGCGACCCTGCTCGGCATCACCGGCCGCGACGATCAGCTCACCGACTACTCACCCGCCGGGTACGCGGCGCGAGCCGACCTCGCCCACCGCGCGGCGAGTGCCATCGCCTCGACGACACCCGACGACGACGAGCGGATCGCGCGAGCGGTGTTCGCCGAGCGCATCGGCATCGAGGTCGAACTACACGATGCCGGTCTGCGCCTGGGGGCGTTGAATGTCATCGCATCGCCGGTTCAGGACGTGCGGATGGTGTTCGACGTGATGGCGAGCGACACCGCCGAGGACTGGACGATGATCGGCGATCGGCTCGCCGCTGTGCCGAAATGCCTCGCGGGCCTGCGCGATTCCCTGCTCACCG
Source organism: Nocardia caishijiensis NBRC 108228 (assembly GCF_001612825.1). Classification (GTDB taxonomy): domain Bacteria; phylum Actinomycetota; class Actinomycetes; order Mycobacteriales; family Mycobacteriaceae; genus Nocardia; species Nocardia caishijiensis. Next base: position 174,388 of record NZ_BDBE01000039.1, read on the forward strand.
CGCAGCAGCGCGGTCGGGGTGCCGCGATGCGGCAGGTACTCGAGACAGCCCGGCAGGCCGAGACATGGGCAGCCGGATTCTTCGCCACCTTCACCGCGGCCGCCGAGCACGTGCCGGGCGCACCCGATCTGGCCCGCGTGGCCTCGGCCGCCGATCGGGCATTCGGCGAGCTGGCGATGTTTCTGCGCACCGAGCTCGCGCCCCACGCTCCCCGCGCCGACGCGGTGGGCGAGGACACCTACCGGCTGTGGTCGCGGTATTTCACCGGAACCGCCGTCGACCCGCACGCGGCCTACGCCTGGGGTTGGACGGAATTGGACCGCATCCATCGCGAGCTGGCCGCCGTGGCGGGCCGTATCGCACCGGGGGCGTCCATCGCCTCGGCCGCCGCGGTCCTCGACGCCGACACCGACTACCACCTGCACGGGCGCACTGCCCTGCAAGCCTGGCTGCAGGAGACGTCCGATCGAGCTCTGGACGCGCTAGGCGGCGTGCACTTCGAGATTCCGGACGAACTGATGGCGCTGGAGTGCCGGATCGCACCGCCGGGCGGCGGGGTCGGCGCGTACTACGTCGGACCGAGCGAGGATTTCCGCCGACCCGGCCGGATGTGGTGGTCGGTGGAGCCGCGGCGGGAGCTGTTCCTCAGCTGGCGTGAGATCAGCACCGTCTACCACGAGGGTGTGCCGGGCCACCACCTCCAGGTGGCCACCGCGGTACGGGAGGCCCGGTCCCTCAACCGGTTTCAGCGACTCCTGTCGTTCGTGGACGGCCACGGCGAAGGCTGGGCGCTCTACGCCGAGCGCCTCATGCGGGAACTGGGCTTCCTCGACGAGGACGGGGCCCTGTTCGGCATGCTCGCCGAACAACTCTTTCGCGCCGCCCGCGTCGTGCTCGACATCGGCCTGCACCTCGAACTGCCGATTCCGTCCGGTACCGGTTTCCACGAGGGTGAACGCTGGACTCCGGACCTCGGCCGGGAGTTCCTGCTGACCAGAACCCTGAAGGACGCGACCACCGCCCGCGACGAGATCGCCCGCTATCTGGGCTGGCCCGGCCAAGCCGCCGCCTACAAACTCGGCGAACAAGCCTGGCTCGCGGCCCGCGAGGACGCCAGACTCCGCGCGGGCGCTTCGTTCGACCTGAAGCACTTCCACACCCGTGCCCTGCGGCTGGGTGGGATGGGGTTGGACACCCTCCGCACGCAATTGGTGCTGGACTGACCGGGCCCGCCGACCCCCGCCCGGGTGCTCCCGCGTTTCAGAACAGGCTGGTCTGAGCCGGTTCCGGGGTGACGTCGATGGTCGGGTCGAGTTCGATGCGGCGACCGACGAGGCGGGAGTCGTTGACCAACACCAGTTCGGCGGCACCCGCCCGGTCGCGGCAGGCGAGGGTGTGGCCGTGGGCGGCGACGGCGTCGAAGACGTACTCGCCTGCCGCCGAGGTGATTTCGACGGGGTCCGGGAATCGGCCGCTGGCCTGGATGGTCGTGTAGAAGTCGCGGCCGCCGGACCAGGCGATGTCGGTGCGGACGATCTCGTCGGGGAGGGCGCTGGCCGCATGCGCGGCGGCCTCGTCGACCGCGGCTTCCACGGCCGACCACGGTCGCAGCGGCCGGGTGAGGATCCGCGTCTTCGTGACGCCCGGCACCGACTGCCGAAGTCCGGCCCGCTCGGTCACCACCCGTTCGAGTTCGCGCACGTACAGTCCGTCGGGCGAATCGGTGATGAACCGGGCGGCGAGCGCACCCTGCTCGAACAGGCGGCGGTGCCGGCGCTGCGCGGAGGCGGTCCCGACCTTGGCCATTCCGTCCCCGAAGTACGCGATGTAGAGGTGGTGCGGGCGGGCCATGTAATCACGCACCTGTTCGGGCAGTGTGGTGAGCGGGCCCCGATGACTGTGCACGACCGACCACCCCTCCCGGATCCGGCACCGCTCGCACTGATGACCGGTGTCGACGCGCGCCTCGTGCGGACAGGGACGGCGGCCCGGCTCCGCGCCGAACGCGCGATAGCCGAGGCAGTAGCGGCCCTCGGCGACCCGGAACGCCAGGCGGGTACCGACGCCAGGCAGCCGGTCGACGGTGCCGTCGCCACCTTGCAACTCGTACCACCATCGACCCTGTTCGTCCCAGCGCGTGCCGCAGTACAGGGCGGTGGAGGTCATCCGGCGAATCTAGGCGATGGGGCTCACACGGCGTCGAGGAGGTCCTCGAGGTGGATCGGGACGTGGCGGACGCGGACCCCGGTGGCGTGGTGGATCGCATTGCCGACCGCCGCCGCCGAACCGACGATGCCGATCTCACCGATTCCCTTGCTGCCCATGGGATTCACATGCGGATCGTGTTCGTCGATCCAGCTGACGTCGATCTCGCCGATGTCGGCGTTCACCGGAATGTGGTACCCGGCGAAGTCGTGGTTGACGACCGCACCGAAGCGGGTGTCGAACACGCTCTCCTCGTGCAGGGCCATACCGATGCCCATGGTGATGCCGCCGATGAACTGGGAGCGGGCGGTCCTCGGGTTGATGATGCGGCCCGCACCGAACACGCTCACCACCCGGGGCACCCGGATCTCAGCGGTGTCGGTGTCGACGCGCACCTCGACGAAATGCGCGCCGAAGGCATGCGTCGAGAAGTTCTCCCGCGCCGGATCTTTCGACGTTTCCACGGTGGTCTCGGCTCCCTCGGCCGGATCGTCGCCGAAGCGGCGGCGGAAGTCCTCGGCCGCGGCGACCACCGCCGACCCCCACGACGCCATCCCGCTCGAACCACCCGCGACGGTCCCGGCGGGCAGGCGGGAATCGCCGATGCGCAGGTCGATGTGGTCAGTGTCGACGCCGAGCGCGTCGGCGGCGATCTGACCGAGCGTCGTCCAGGTGCCGGTGCCGATGTCCATCGCGTCGATGGCCACCTCGTAGCATCCATCGGCGAAACGCACCCGCGCGCTGTTGCCCGGATTCACGTCGGCCGGGTAGGTGGCCGCCGCGACACCCGAACCGACCAGCCACCGGCCGTCGCGGTGCGACCTCGGCGCCGGATCCCGGTCGGCCCACCCGAAACGCCGCGCCCCCGTGCGCAGGCATTCGACCAGCCCGCGACTGGAGAAGGGGCGACCCGATTCCGGGTCGACCTCGGGTTCGTTGTGGATGCGCAAGGCGATCGGGTCCATGCCGAGCGCCACCGCCAGCTCGTCCATCGCCGTTTCGGCCGCGTACATCCCCGGGCAGTGTCCCGGCGCCCGCATCCACGACGACACCGGCACGTCGAGCGCGGCGAACCGGTGGGTGGTGGCGCGGGAACCCGCCGCGTACATCACCCGCGACACGATGGCGGTCTGCTCGGCGAACTCCTTCACCGCCGAAACCTGTTGGATCACATCGTGACTCAGGGCGGTCAAGGTTCCGTCGCGGTGAGCGCCGAGCCGGACCCGCTGCACGCTCGGCGTGCGGTACCCGGCGAGGGAGAACAACTGCTGGCGGGTGAGTGCCAACTTCACCGGCCTGCCGTTGGTGAAGCGGGCCGCCATGGCCGCCAGCACGATATTGGCGTGCGGTTCGCCCTTCGACCCGAATCCACCACCGACATACGGTGCGATGACGTGCACCTGTTCGGGTTCCAGCCCGAACAGCGGCGCCAGCGTCGAGCGCACCACGTGTGGGCCCTGGGTCGAGTCGTAGAGGACCAGGCCGTCCTCGGTCCAGTGCGCGATGGTGGCGTGCGGTTCCATCGGATTGTTGTGCACCATCGCCGTGGAGTAGGTGCGATCGATGGTCACCGGGGCCAGCTCCAGCGCCTGCTCGACGTCACCGACGGTGGTGTCGGTGGCGAAGCCGCCGCTCACGTCCTCGGGTGCGTACAGGTCGTCGCGGTCGGGGTCGAAGACCACGTCGGCGGGGCTCTCGTCGTAGCTCACCAGCACCCGCGCCGCCGCCGCACGGGCCACCTCGGGGCCGGTGGCGACGACCACCCCGATCAGCTGACCACGGAAGGCGACCTCGTCGTTCTGCAGGATGAACAGTTCGTTGTCGTCGTCGGCGGCGAGCCGTGGTGCGTTGAGATGGGTGAGCACCGCGACGACGCCGTCCGTCTGCTCGGCCGGGCGGGTGTCGATCGCGCCGATCCGGCCCCGCGCGATGGTGGCCTGGATCGGGAAGGCATGCAAGGCATCCCGGGCCGGATGTTCCATCGCGTACGGTGCCCGGCCGCGCAGCTTGGCCGGTCCGTCGACGCGGGTGGGGGAACTACCGATCGCGTGCGTCATCGCGCTCCCTGTTCGGTCAGGTCGCGCAAGGTGGCGACGAGGACTTTGCGCGCCAGCGGGATCTTGAAGGCGTTGTGCTGTTGTGGGCGCGCGGCGGCGAGTTCGGCCTCGGCGGCGTCGGCGAAACTCGCCTCGGTGGCGGGACGACCGCGCAGCGCGGCTTCGGCGGCGTGGGCGCGCCAGGGTTTGTGCGCGACCCCGCCGAACGCGATGCGGCAGTCGCGCACCAGCCCGTCGGCGAGATCGAGGGCCGCGGCGACAGAGACCAGCGCGAACGCGTACGACGCGCGATCGCGCACCTTGCGGTAGGTGGAACGGGCCGCCAAGTCGAGGGCGGGCAGGTCGACGGCGGTGATGAGGTCGCCGTGGGCGAGGACGGTGTCGCGCTCGGGCTCGTTGCCCGGCAATCGGTGCAGGTCGATGAGGGGGATTTCGCGTTCACCGTCGGCACCGAGTACCCGGACCGTCGCGTCCAGCGCGGTCATCGCCACCGCCATGTCGGAGGGGTGGGTGGCGATGCACTGCTCCGACGCGCCGAGTACGGCCTGGTCGCGGTCGTATCCGCCGATCGCCGAGCAACCGCTGCCGGGCGTGCGCTTGTTGCACGGTGTGGTGACGTCCTGGAAGTACGGGCAGCGGGTGCGTTGCAGCAAATTGCCCGCGGTGGTCGCCAGATTGCGCAGCTGGGGTGAGGCACCGGCGAGCAGTGCCGCCGAGAGCATCGGGTAGCGGGCGCGAACGATCGGATGGGCCGCGAGGTCGGCATTGCGCACCGTCGCACCCACTCGTACCCCACCGTCCTGGCGTTCGACGATGTCGTCGAACGGCAACCGGCTCACGTCGACGAGCAGGCCGGGGGCGGCGATACCGAGTTTGAGATGGTCGACGAGATTGGTTCCGGCGCCGAGGAATACGGCGTCCGGCTCGGCGAGCATCGTCGCGACCGCCTGCTCGGCACCGGTCGCGCGTTCGTAGCCGAAGTCCCTCATCGGGCGGCCTCCGCGATCGCGGCGACGATGTGCGGATACGCACCGCACCGGCACAGGTTACCGCTCATGCGCTCCCGGATCTCACTGTCGGTGAGTTCGATCGACTCGGTGAGATCGGCGGTGACATGACTCGGTGCGCCCGCCTTCACCTCCTCGAGCATGCCGACAGCCGAACAGATCTGGCCCGGCGTGCAGTACCCGCACTGGAAGCCGTCGTGATCGAGGAAGGCCTGCTGCACCGGATGCAGGTCGTCCCCGTCGGCCAGCCCGTCGGCGGTGACGATGCCGGCGCCGTCGTGCGCCACGGCCAGCGCCAGGCACAACGTCGCGCGCCGCCCGTCGAGCAACACCGTGCACGACCCGCACTGCCCGTGATCACACCCCTTCTTCGGTGAAATCACCCCCAGCTGCTCCCGCAGGACGTCGAGCAACGTGGCGCGGGTGTCGACCCCCACCTCCCGCGTATGCCCGTCCACGGTCAAACTGATCTGCGCACGCATCGAACGGCCTCTCGTCGTGGGACACCGACCTCACCACCGACCACCGCGGCACGCCCTCACGGGCCCGCCACCAGCTGCTACCCGAACAGGTGTGCACCAGCACACCTCGCCACGGTAGCAAAGTGACGGCGCACAGCCGCACCCTCGCCGCTACGAGCGGGCACAACGTCCCGCCCACCTGGTACCGGTCCGCATCGCCCGGAAGTCGACGCGGACCGTTTCGTCCGGGCACAGCACCCGCCGCGGCAGCGGTCACATGCGCTGCGGAGCGGCGATTCCCAGCTGCCCGAGGCCCCTTTCGAGGGTCGCGGCGGTGAGGCCGCACAGGACGATCCGATTGGAGCGGACCGGCTCCGACGCGGTGCGCACCTGGCACGAGTCGTAGAACGTCGTGAAAACCCGGGCGAGCTCGTAGAGGTACCCGGCCAATCGATGCGGCTCGAGCGACTCGGCCACCTCGTCGAGCACGGTTCCGTAGGCGTCGAGGGTCAGCGCGAGTGCCCGCTCCGCGGGTTCCAGAGCGACACCGGGGTCCACCGTCGCGTGTGTCGTATCCGCGGCCTTGCGCAGGATCGAGCACACCCGTGCGTGCGCGTACTGCAGGTAGACGCCGGTGTTGCCGTTCAGCGCGGTCATCCGCACGGGATCGAAGGTGTAGTCCTTGACCCTCGACGTCGACAGGTCGGCGTATTTCACGGCACCGATGCCCGCCTGCTCGGCGACGGTGTCGAGCTCGTCCGGTGTCAGCTCCGAATTCTTCTCCGCGACCACGTCACGTACCCGGGCGACCGCCGCGTCCAGCAGATCGCGCAGGCGAACCGTGCCACCGGCACGGGTCTCGAGCGGCTTACCATCCGGACCGAGGATGGTCCCGTAGGCCACGTGGTCGACCTGGATCGCCTCGGTCAGCCAGCCGACTCGCCGTGCCGCTTCGAAAACCAGACGACGACCGCACCCGCGCTGTCGACGGCCACGCCTTTGTCGACCAGTTCGGTCACCGTCTCGGCCAGCTGGTCGTTGTAGAACGATTCGCGGAGGTAGTCGTCCGGCGTGAGCAGTACACCGAGCCGCTCGTAGATCACACCGAATGCTTTCTCCGACTCCGCGACGATCTCCCGCCATCGCGCGACGGTGGCCGCGTCGCCCGCCTGCAACGCGACCACCCGCCCGCGCGCCCGCTCGGCGAACTCGGGCTCGGCGTCGAACTGTGCCCGGGCAGCTTTGTACAAAGCGTCCAGCGCCGAGACCGCACTCGTGTGGTGGTCGAGTTCGGCCGTGTGCCACGGTGATTCGGGATGCTCGTCGATGTACTGGATGAGCATCCCGAACTGGGTTCCCCAGTCACCGAGGTGGTTGGCGCGAATCACCTCGGCTCCGAGGAAACCGAATACGCGGGCCAGGCTGGCGCCGATGATCGTGGTGCGCAGATGCCCCACGTGCATCTGCTTCGCCACGTTCGGGCCCGAGTAGTCGATGACCAGCCTGCGCCCTTCCTCGGTGGCCGCGACGCCGAGCCGATCGTCGGCCGCCGGGCGACCGCGGTCCACACCGCGTGATCCGAGAGCGTGATGTTCAGGAACCCCGGGCCCGAGACCCGCGCATCGGCGATGAGGTCGTCGCCGCACTCGATGGCGGCGGCGATGTCGGCACCGACCTGGGCCGGTGGCATCCCGATCCGCTTCGCCAGGGACAGTGCGCATCGGACTGACAGTCGGCGCGCTCGCAACGTCGTACCACCGGGTCCGCATCCGCCGTTTCCGGACGGACTCGGACGATCGCCTCCGACACAGCGGCAGCGACACGTCCGAGCAGCGGTACGACACCGGCAGAGCTCACCTACGGTTCCTTTCGAACGGAGACGGTGCGGCCATTCTCGCACGCACCACAAGGCATTTTCCCGATCAGGACGAGGGCAGAACTCGCCGAGCCGCCGGTGGAATCAGGCGACGAGTTCGGCCGTGCGGCGTTGAAGGTCGGCCAGGACCGCGCGCAGGGACTGTTCGGCACGGATGCGTTGCCAGCCCAGCATGGCGTGGGGGCTGAACCTCGCCTCCTCGAAGAGGGTGACGAGTTCGTGGGCGGAGGAGTCCTGGAGGACGCCGGTGGTGAACGCGCGGGCCAGCACCTCGTTGGGGGTGTCGGAGATCAGGGGGGCGGCGGCGCGGTCGGCGGACAGGCCGCGCTCCATCGCGACGTAGCAGGCGATGATCGCCTCCCGGGTGTCCTGACCGGGGGCGATCATGGCGGCCAGACCCATCTCGGCCGCCCTGGTGAGCGAATCCACCTCGGGCGCGGGGAGTTCGGTGTCGACGGGGAAGACGGGGTCGGGGACGCGGCGGGCAGAACCGAACGCGGCGGCCATCCCGACCACCGCGAGCGCCACGAGCAGCAGCGCGAGCGCGACGGCGACCACGAGGGTCAGGCCGGTCAGATCCGGTGTGCTGAACGGGGATTCGGGAGCAGTGGCATCGAGTGAGGTCGGGCGGTCGCGCACCGGGGCGTCCTCGGGCGGCGACTGCTCGGTTCGCGCGCCCGGCAGCAGGAACAGGGCGACGATCCCACCGGCGAACACCAGCGCCGACACACCGACAGCGACCGGGAGAAGCACCGAGAACCGCCCGAACCGCAACCGTGGCAGCCCGCCCTTGGCCTCGACCTGCGGCATCGCCAGTGGCAGCCGGTGCTGGCTGATCAGCACCCCCGCCGCCAGGATCACCACCGAGACGAGCAGCAGCACCGGCATCACCGCGACCGCCAGCGCGGAGGGGCGCTCCCCCGCCACCGCGCTCACCCCGGGGACCCGGCCGCGCAGGGCGATGACGGCCCCGATCATCAGGGCGACCACCAGCACCGATCGCAGGATCGACACCCAACTCGTTACACGCACACTCGGTCTTTCGCAGGCAGAATTCGGCCGGACAGCCGCCCCGAAAAGTAGGACCCACCCGCACCCGAGAAAACCGTTAACCGCAGTCATTGGAAGATTCACGACACTTCTCCCACGACCCCATGCTCACCCACAGGAACAGACCGCCGGGTCGGCGCTAGTCCGGGGGCAGGTCGCCGCGGAGGCGGGCGTGGAGGACAGCGTTGGCGTCCTCGAGGTCGAGGATGCGGCCGATGCCCGCGAGGTTCACACCCGCGGCGGCGAGGGCGACGATGCGGTGTAGGCGTGCCAGATCGTCGCCGCTGTAGCGGCGGGTGCCGCCATCGCTGCGGGCCGGGGTGAGCAGGCCGTGGCGCTCGTAGAGCCGCAGTGTCTGCACACCGACCCCGGCCAGTTCTGCTGTCACCGAGATTCCGTATACCGCCCGCGCCGGGTCGGGCAGCGGGGATCCCGCGTGCGGATCCAGCGACATCTCACTCCTCTCTTGCACTCTCATGGCTAGAGTGCTAAAACAAATCTATGCCACATGGCATAGGTTACCTGACCTACAAGAGAGAAATGGAGTGAGTTGGAGGTGGCGACCATGCTGATGCGCACCGATCCTTTCCGCGATCTGGACCGACTCACGCAGCAGGTGCTCGGCACTGCGGCCCGGCCGACGGTGATGCCGATGGATGCCTGGCGTGAGGGCGACGAGTTCGTCGTCGAATTCGACCTGCCGGGCATCGACCCGGGTTCACTCGATCTGGACATCGAACGCAACGTTGTCACCGTGCGAGCATCGCGACCGGACCTCGACTCGAGCCGCGAGATGATCGCCGCGGAGCGACCGCGCGGCGTGTTCAGTCGTCAACTCTTCCTCGGCGAGGGACTCGATACCGACCATGTCCGCGCCGAATACACCGACGGTGTCCTGCGTTTGACGATCCCGGTGGCCGAGAAGGCCAAACCACGCAAGATCGAGGTGGCCCACTCCAACGGGCACCAACGCCAGGCCATCGACGCCTGATCCGACCGGCGGGGGTTCACCCACCCGGCGCGAACCCCCGCCGGAACGACGCGACCACGGACGCGCCTAGCGATCCGACCAAACACCCGGGCCGAATTTTCGTGATGGAAGCCACAAGTTAGCTGGCACTATTGCCAGCGACACAGCGAGCGACAGAAGATGGTCTTCTGACCAATCCGATGTCGAGGAATCGCCGTGTCGCACTTCGCTACCCGCCTCAACGAGCTCTTCCGCAATCCCCCCGAGCAGGTCGCGGACCGGTGCACCAACCGGCAGGTCGCACGCTCGTTACAGGCGGCGGGGCATCGCATTTCGGCGCCGTACCTGTCCCAGCTCCGGTCGGGCGGGCGCAGCAATCCGTCCTGGAGAACCGTTGCCGCGCTGGCCGATTACTTCCAGGTGGAACCTGATTACTTCTTCGCTCGCGACCTGAACGGGTCGAACGTCGACGACAACACCCTGCTCGCCCGCCTGCAACTCGACCGGCCACGCCTGTTTCTCGTGCAGACGATCGGCCTGTCGCGCGACTCGATCGACCTGCTCGTCACCATGGCCGAGCATCTGCGCTCGAGCGAGGGATTGCTGGATATTCACTTCGACAGCTGAGCGAGCCTGAGCACCGCCGCGCCGAAGCGGAGCGTTCGCCGGGTCCCGGCGTGGCATGATCACCCCGACCGCATCGGCCGCGGCGGGGACGCCGCACACCTGGAACCCGGCATCGATATGAACCTCGACGACCACGCAGACGAGTGGGCTCGGCGGCTGGCCGCGCTCGGTCCGGTCGCGTGGGAGTCGCTCGTCGAACCGGTGCGCGGCATCCTCTCCACCCTCGGCGCGGCGCCGCACGACTCGACATTCGCGGCCGCCGAACGGGCCGCGGAAGCGCTGGTCGGTCTCGGGCTCACCGACCCCGCCGTCATCGGCGCCTCGGTTCCGGTACTGCGCGCCATCGCGGATTCGGACGACGTCGGGGACGCCCTGCTCGGCGGCTTCGGCACCGGTTTCGCGCGAGCCCTGTGCGCCGGGCCACCGCATGCCGAGGGGTATGAGATCGCCTTCCGCCACTCCTCGATCGGTATCTCCATCGGCGACGAACACGGCACCATCCTCGACGCGAACCCAGCCTTCGAACGGCTCATCGGCCGCGATCTGGCCGAGCTGCGCAGCACCACCGGTTTCACCATGTTCCCGGCCGACCGCCGAACCGAGGTGCGCGAGCGGGTGATGCGGGCCCTGGACGAGTCGGCGACCGGCAGCATCCAGATCGAAGGCCGGTTCCCCCGCCAGGACGGCTCGATGGTGTGGACCTCCTGGACCGTCACCCGGTGCGCCTCGACCGACGGCGAACGCGGATACCTACTCGGCTTCGGTGAGGACATCACCGAACGACGCACGGCCACCGAGCAATTGCAGTGGCAGGCCATGCACGATCCGCTCACCGCCCTGCCGAACCGGCGCTATCTGCTCGACCGGCTGCACACCGTGATCGATGAATCGACACCGGCGGCGCGAGCTGGGGTGTGCGCGCTCGACCTGGACAACTTCAAAGAGGTCAACGACTCGTTCGGCCACATCGTCGGCGACAAACTGCTCGCCGCCGTGTCGAACCGACTGGAGTCGGCGGCCACCGCGCACGGTTGCCTGCTGGCGCGGACCGGCGGTGACGAGTTCGTGGTGCTCGCCGAACCGCCCGCCGACCGCGACCTACTCGACCGGCTGGTCGCCGCGCTGCACGCGGCGCTCGGCGCGCCGGTCACCGTCGACACGGTGAGCATCGATGTCACCGTGAGTATCGGCGCGGTCCTCGTCGCGGTGGCGGGCCAGGAGCCCGACCACATCCTGACCCGCGCCGATCAAGCTCTCTACGCCGCGAAATACGCGGGCGGCTGAACCGGATCGCGATCACTCCGGCGTATCGGGCCTGCGGATCTCGTCGGACACGGAACCACCGGCCACATCGGCGGCGATGCCGAGCTCCTCTTCGTAACCGACCTTCGGTGCGACCTGGTTACCGTCCTGATCGAGTTCGACCGGGGCCGAACCGACCGCCTGGGGACCCGAGCCGGGGACCACATCGGGTTCCTCCTCGGCCAAGCGTTCGTCCAGACCACGCGGCTGGGCCTGTTCGGCCGGTGTCATCCCGTATTTCGTGACGCCGGTCCAGTGCTCGGGTGGGTCCATGCCCGCCTCGAGCGGGTCCTCGCGCAGGCGGTCCTCGTCGAGGTCCTCGCTGCTGTTGAGTGCGGCCGGATCGGTTTCGACCGAGTCGGGCGCGCCGGTGTCCTGCGGCGGGTCATAGGTGTCGTCTGCTTCGGTCATGCCGTGGCCCTACCCCTCCGACGGGGCCGCAAACGGCACTGGTGTGCCACACCGTAGCTGGCAGAGTGCCGTGAACACGCGGCGGCGGACCTCACGCACCGGGGACCACTGATTCCACGCCGGTCGACACGCTTTTGCTGGAAAATTGCGACACGCGAAACGGCCCCATCCCATCCGGCCGCAGGACCGAATACATGACGGGTCACCGCCCATCGGCGGGTGGCGATCCTCGCGCGTCACCGCCGACTCGCCCCCACTCCCGCTGCCCCCGTTGATATTTCGAGCCCGAACGCGAGGAATTCTCGATGATCACCGACGCACAACCCGACCGGATCACTCCCCCGGTACCCACCCCCGCCCAGACGCCGCTCGGCGCCGACCTCACCCCGCTCGCGCTGCCCGCACTCGGCACCTCGGTGGTGATGCTCGCCCTCGGAGCACTCGCCGTGTTCCCTCTCGGACACTGGATGCACGACTACGGCATCGTGCTCGTCCTCACCGCCTACATGCTCTACATCGCCTGCTTCACCGCCCTCGCCGCGTGGGGATTCACCCAGCTCAACCACCATCGGCTCGACGAGGACGAGCCGGGCCTGTGACGCCCGCGCGCGGGTTGTCGAGGGCGTAACAGGCACAATGGTCGGGTGAAACCCTGGCAACCCACCGACTCGGCCTCCTCCAACGGACAACTGGTGGATGTCGACGACCTGCGCCGGCTGCGCGACCAGTTCGTCGACTTCATGCTCGGGTACAAGTTCGCGATCGACGAGGTCACCACCAAGATCAACATCCTGCGTGAGGACTTCAACAACACCCACGCCTACAACCCCATCGAGCACGTCGGCTCACGGCTGAAGTCGCCGGAGAGCGTGCTCGAGAAGGTGCGGCGCAAGAACTACGCGATGAACCTGGCCGCCATCCGCGAGAACGTGCTCGACATCGCCGGGGTCCGGGTGGTGTGCAGCTTCATCTCCGACATCACCACCATCAAGGACCTGCTGGTCAGCCAAGCCGACATCACGGTGCTCGAGGAGCGCGACTACATCACCCACCGCAAGCCCAACGGTTACCAGAGCCTGCACCTGATCGTGTCGATCCCGGTGTTCCGCGCCGGGCACACCCAGCGGGTTCCGGTGGAGATCCAGATCCGCACCATCGCCATGGACTTCTGGGCCAGCCTCGAGCACAAGATCTATTACAAGTACCGAGGTGAGGTGCCGCCGAATCTGCGCAGCGATCTCGCCCAGGCCGCCGAGGCGGCCACCCAGCTCGACGAGAAGATGGAAGCCCTGCACCGCCAGGTCGATCGGGCGGCCGAGCCCAAAGCCCCGGCCGGGGACGCCCTCGACCTCAGCGTGCTCTACCACAGCCTGACCAGTCGGCCATTTCCCGGAGATCTCCGCGCCTAGTCCGTGAGTCGCGCTAGGGTCGGCCGCAGGAGGAGTCGATCATGAGCGCATCGAAGGACCGCACGCCCAGTCAGTGGGAGGAGATCGTCGCCGCCGACCCGTCGCATTCGGCGAGGTACGTGCAGCGTTTCCGCACCCTCGCCGCCGAGGGCACCGACATCGTCGGTGAGGCGCGTCTGGTCGACGCCATGCTCGGCCGCGGCGCCCGCGTGTTGGACGCGGGCTGCGGGCCCGGCCGGATCGGCGGCCATCTGCACGACGCCGGACACACCGTGGTCGGTGTCGACGTGGACCCGGTGCTCATCGACGCCGCGCGCGCCGATCATCCCGGCCCCACCTGGCTCGTCGGCGACCTCGCCGAATTGGCTCTGCCCACCCGCGATTTCGACGCCATCGTGTGCGCGGGCAATGTGCTCACCTTCCTCGCCCCGTCCACCCGGGTTCCCGTGCTCGAGGGGTTCGCCCGCCACCTCGGGCCCACCGGTCGCCTGGTCACCGGTTTCGGCGCCGAACGCGGCTACACGTTCACCGACTTCCTCGACGACACGGAGAAGGCCGGTCTCACCACCGATCTGCTCCTGTCCACCTGGGATCTGCGACCCTTCCGCGAGGACTCCGACTTCCTGGTCGCGGTGTTCTCCCCGATCTGACCCCGGAAACCAATACTTGACTGATTCAAGAAAACGGGGAAGACTACGTGGCGTGCCAACGGACCTGGAATTCCAGCAGATGCTGCGGGGAGTTTCACTGCGCGTCACGGCCCCGCGTGTCGCGGTGCTCGGCGCCGTCCACGATCACCCCCACGCCGATACCGATTCGGTGATCCGGGCGGTGCGCTCGCAGCTGCCCGGGGTATCCCACCAAGCGGTCTACGACTCGCTGCGCACCCTCACCGGGGCCGGACTGCTGCGCTGCATCCAGCCACGCGGTCTGGTCGCCCGCTACGAATCGCGCGTCGGCGACAACCATCATCACCTCATCTGCCGGGACTGCGGTGCGATCTTCGACGTCGACTGCCAGGTCGGCGAGGCACCCTGTCTCACCGCGGCCGACGACCACGGCTTCGCCATCGATGAAGCCGAGGTCATCTACTGGGGCCTGTGCCCCGACTGCGCGCACGCACCGTCCACCCCCAACGAGTAGCCCGCTCCACCCGTCCAGGAAGGAATATCGTGACCTCCGATAGCCGCCCACCCACTCCTGACACCGAGACCACCAGCGCCAGCGAGAGCGAGAACCCCGCGATCCCGTCGCCGGAGCCCAAGGCGCATCGCCCGCTGTCGAACCAGGACTGGTGGCCCGAGCAGATCGACGTCTCGGTCCTGCACGCGCACTCGTCCAAGTCCAATCCGCTGGGCGAGACCTTCGACTACGCAACGGAATTCGCCAAGCTCGACGTCGAAGCGCTCAAGGCCGACATCGCCGCGGTCCTCACCGATTCCCAGGACTGGTGGCCCGCCGACTACGGCAACTACGGCGGCCTGTTCATCCGCATGAGCTGGCATTCGGCGGGTACCTACCGGATCGCCGACGGGCGTGGCGGCGGCGGGCAGGGCGCGCAGCGATTCGCCCCCCTCAACAGCTGGCCCGACAACGCCAATCTCGACAAGGCGCGCCGGTTGCTGTGGCCGGTGAAGCAGAAGTACGGCAACAAGATCTCCTGGGCCGACCTGCTGGTCTTCACCGGCAACGTCGCGCTGGAGTCGATGGGCTTCCAGACCTTCGGCTTCGGCTTCGGTCGCCCCGATGTCTGGGAGCCCGAGGAAGTCTTCTGGGGTCCGGAGGACACCTGGCTCGGCGACGAACGCTACGGCGAGGAACGTCAGCTCTCCGGTCCGCTCGGCGCCGTGCAGATGGGCCTGATCTATGTGAATCCGGAGGGCCCCAACGGCAGGCCCGACCCGGTGGCCGCCGCCCGCGACATCCGCGAGACTTTCGGCCGCATGGCGATGAACGACGAGGAGACCGCCGCCCTGATCGTCGGCGGCCACAGCTTCGGCAAGACCCACGGCGCCGGTGACGCGAGCCTGGTCGGCCCCGAACCCGAAGCCGCCCCGCTCGAGCAGCAGGGCC
The DNA here is from genome assembly GCF_001612825.1 of Nocardia caishijiensis NBRC 108228. GTDB lineage: Bacteria > Actinomycetota > Actinomycetes > Mycobacteriales > Mycobacteriaceae > Nocardia > Nocardia caishijiensis. The sequence continues at coordinate 189,836 of NZ_BDBE01000039.1, forward strand.
TGGGCTGGAAGAGCTCCTTCGGCACCGGCAAGGGCAAGGACGCCATCACCAGCGGGCTCGAGGTCGTGTGGACCGCGACCCCGACGCAGTGGAGCAACGGCTTCCTGAAGAACCTGTACGGCTTCGAGTGGGAACTCACCAAGAGCCCCGCCGGTGCGTGGCAGTGGAAGCCGAAGGACGGTGCGGGCGAGGGACTCATCCCCGACCCGTTCGGCGGTCCGGCCCGCACGCCGACGATGCTCACCACCGACCTGGCCCTGCGCGAGGATCCGATCTACGGCGAGATCACCCGCCGCTGGCTCGACCACCCCGAGGAGCTGGCCGAGGCCTTCGCCAAGGCCTGGTACAAGCTGCTGCACCGTGACATGGGTCCGCTGAGCCGCTATCTCGGCCCGTGGGTGCCCGAGCCGCAGCTGTGGCAGGACCCGGTTCCGGCCGTCGACCACGAACTGGTCGACGACGCCGACGTCGCGTCCCTCAAGCGCACGGTGCTCGACTCCGGTCTCACCGTCGCCCAGCTGGTCAAGACGGCCTGGGCGTCGGCGGCCAGCTTCCGCAGCACCGACAAGCGCGGCGGCGCCAACGGTGCCCGCATCCGGCTGGAACCGCAGCGCGACTGGGAGGTCAACGAACCGGCCGAGCTGGCCAAGGTACTCGAGGTGCTCGAGCGCATCCAGCAGGACTTCAACGCCTCGGCCACCGGTGGCAAGAAGATCTCGCTGGCCGACCTGATCGTCCTCGCGGGTTCCGCGGCGGTCGAGAAGGCCGCCCAGGACGCCGGTCATCCGGTGACGGTGCCGTTCCACCCCGGACGCACCGACGCCACCCAGGAGTCCACCGACGTCGAGTCGTTCGCCGTGCTCGAGCCGCGCGCCGACGGTTTCCGCAACTACGTGCGTCCCGGTGAGAAGGCGCCGCTCGAGCGCTTGCTGCTCGACCGCGCGTACATGCTCGACGTGACCGCGCCGCAGATGACGGTGCTGGTCGGCGGCCTGCGCGCGCTCGGCGCCAACCACGGCGGCAGTGCGCACGGCGTGTTCACCGATCGCCCGGGTGTGTTGTCGAACGACTTCTTCGTGCATCTGCTCGACCAGAACACCGAGTGGAAGCCCGCGGAGTCGGCGGAGAACGTCTACGAGGGCTTCGATCGCAAGACCGGCTCGAAGCGCTGGACGGCCACGGCCAACGACCTGGTGTTCGGCTCGCACTCGGTGCTGCGCGCGGTGTCGGAGGTGTACGCCCAGAGCGACGCGGGTGAGAAGTTCGTGCGCGACTTCGTCGACGCCTGGGTCAAGGTGGTCGACAACGACCGGTTCGATCTGCGCTGATCCTCGACGACGGCCCGGAACCCACTGCGGTTCCGGGCCGTTGCGCTGTTCAGGCCGGGTGGCCGGGCGTCAGCTCGGCGACGGCGCCCAGGTGCAGGATCGCCCGGTCGGTCGACGGCGCGGCGGCCGCGACAGGCGCGAGGACTACGCCGAGGTGGTCGCCGAGGTCGACCCGCTCGATGATCTCCCCCGCGAACCATCCGGCCGCACCGGCCAGGATGGGCAGCCCGTACGGACCGGCGTGCCAGTCACATCGGGCGAATTTGTCGGTGTCGTCCCCGGTGGTCGTGGCGAACAGCCGGGCCAGCTCGAAATGGTCGGCGGTGAGCAGGTGCACGGCGAGATGGGTTGCGGCGGCGACTGTTTCGTAGGTGTGGTTGCTCTCGGACAGGGCGACGAGAAACCGGCGCGGGTTGATGCTCGCCTGCGTGGCGAACCCGACCAGACAGCCCGCGCGCCGGTCCTCGGCGACGGTGGTGACGATCCAGACCGGCGCGTCCGCCGCCGCGATCACCGCGTCGAAGGCGTCCGTGGGCTCGCTGTCGGCCGACATGGGATCAGATCTTAGGCCGCGGGCCCGGGTGGTTCCAGCAACAGCGCTGTCGGAGTGGACGCTGTGCCGATCCGCTCTCGCGGTCGGTCACTCGTCCTCGTCGTCATCATCGATCAGATCCACATCCAGATCGACGGAGAAGTCCGGGATGGCCAGCGGATCCCCCGACGTGTTCATGATGAGATCTTCGGTGCCGAGGCCGAGCCGCTGCAACAGGACCGCGACGACAGTGGCGACGACCCGGGCATCCGTGCTCGCGGCAGGCCAGGTGCGGAGCGCGATCCCGTCCGCGGCGTCGTGGAAACCGAGGGCGAGCAGGTGCGCGCGGGTGGCCTCGGTGGTGGCGACGAGCACGCGAATCTCGGTGAGCGACAATTCGAGTCGGACGTGACGGTCCGGCGACTCCTCGGGGTCGTAGAAGTCCACCGCGAGAGGATCAGCGCCGGGGCCGAGGGCACGCATGGCGAGGTGGACGCTGCTCAGCAGGTCGGTGAGCACACCACGCAGGTGCGCGAGGGTGTAGACACTCCAGATCTCGCTGCCGCGACCGGCCGGGCCCGAGGACCAGGTGTAGTCGATCTCGTAGTCGTCGGCGCTGGTGTGCTCGAGGTCGTGTTCGTCGGTCGGGGCCCACTCGTCCTCGTCGATGAATTCCGGGTAGTGGTACTGGGTTTTCCAGTTCCACCACCGGCGATTGGCGTCGACCTCGGTCGACCGGATGCTCACCGCGAGGTCGCCGTCGGCCGCCAGTTCGAGGGTGTACAGCGTCGGCCCGTCGACCCAGCCGACGTCCAGGTCCGCCGAGAGACCGCTGTACCAGGAGGGTTCGCCCCACGCCGCGATCGCCCGATCGAGATAGGTGCGGAAATGTTCGGGCTCGATCCTCGCGACGGGAAGGAAGAACTGTCGGCACGACTCGGTGTCGTTGTAGGGATCGTCGTCGCCGAAGGTGTGGGCCCCATCGGGGACACCGGGGATATCGACCGAACCGTCGCTCGCGAAGGTCCCGCCCAGCGTGCGACAGGCCCGATCCATGTCGGCGCGAGTGCAGGCACGGAAATCGGCGGTGCGCAGCCGCGTGAGCAGGTCGGCGAAGCGGGTGTCGGGCAGGAGATCCATGCCGAGAACAGTAGGGTGAGGCACCGACAAGTCTCGATGGAAGCCGTTGCGGGGGTTGATGATCCACCCACGCTCGCACATCGCGGTACCCGCCGGGTCGGATCGGCGTGTCCGAGTTCGAATTGAAAATGATATTCAGTAGCATGGGCGTCATGACGATCATTCATGAGCGCCGCGGGGGGCGGACGGGGACCGGGACCTCGACCGGGGAACCGGCCGAGGCCGAGGCCGTGTTCCTCGATGCGACGCTGGCCCTGCTCGAACCGCTGGCGATCGCACCGGGCCAGGTCGTGGTGGATGTGGGGCCGGGAGCCGGATCGGCGACCGTCGAACTGGCACGTTCGGTCGGCGAAGCGGGACGCGTGTACGCGGTCGATCTCGATCCGGCGATGCTCGAACTCACCGTCGAGTCCGCGCGGGCGGCCGGGGTCGACGACCGGGTGCGCCCCGTGCTGCACGATCTGGAGGACGGCCCACCACCACTACCGGAACCGGTCGACGCGGTGTGGTCCTCCTGGTGCGTGCACCACGCGCACGACTGGGAGGCGGCGGTGCGGTCGCTGGCCCGGGTGTTGCGCCCCGGCGGCATCCTCGGTATCGCCGAAGGCGGCTTGCCGACACGGTGCCTGCCGTGGGACGTCGGCATCGGTCGGCCGGGGTTGGAGACACGACTCGACGAGGCGCACGACCAGCAGTTCACCCGCTGGTTCTTCGACCGCGTGGCGGCTGTACGTCCGCGCCGCGCGTGGACGACGATCCTGGCGGACGCCGGTCTGGTCGACATCACCGCCTCCACGGCGCTGCTCGACCTGCCCGCTCCCCTGCCCGTCGAGGTGCGCCGGGTCGTGCTGGACGAATTCGCGGCGCGGGTGCGCCGGGCCGGACCGTATCTCGACGACGCCGACACCGCGATCTGGCGTCGACTGCTCGACCCGCACGACGAGCACTGGCTCGGAGCGCGCGACGACCTGGCACTGCTCAGCGCACGCACCGCCTTCCGTGGTCGCACCCCACGCTGAGACGGCTCAGCTGCGCATTCCTTCGCAGCGACGCACCACCTCCAGCACCCGGTCGATCTCGTCGGGGGTGTTGTACACGTGCACGCTCACCCGCACGGCGTGGTCGTCGGAGTCGCGGCCCGCCTGGCAGTGCCCGTCGGCGCGCACCATGATGCCCTCGTCGGCGAGCACGAAGCCCAGGTCGTCGGAGCGCACCGCCCGATGGCGGAAGGTCACCAGTGCCTCCCGCCGCTGCACGGTCGATGCGGCGGTGAGGCTGTCCTGACAGCCGAGAACGCGCACCCCGGCCAGCCGGGCCAGCCCGTCGGTGAGGCGGGCGGTCAACGCGCCTGTCCAGGAACCGATCTCGGCCGTCCCGGCAGCGTCGAGCCAGTCGAATGCCGCGGCCATACTGACGATGCCCGCCGTGTTCGGTGTCCCCTCCCACCCGCGCAGCGCGAAACGCGGGCCGCGCCGGTTACGCGCCCACACCGCGCCGATGCCCGGCAGTGCCAGCATCTTGTGCCCGGAGAAGACCACGAAATCCACATCGAGATCGGCGACCGACACCGGCCGGTGCCCGACGCTCTGCGCGGCGTCAAGACAGATCGGCACGTCCGGTCCGACCGCCGCACGGACGCGGTGCACGTTCATGTCGACCCCGAAGACGTGATGCACATGGGTGACCGCGACGAACCGCGTGCGGTCGGTGACGACCGACGGCAGCGCCCGATGGTCGTAGTCACCGGAGGCCGGATCGACCGGCATCGCGATGACGCGCACACGGATACCGCCGCGCGCCAAGTCGTCTCGCATATCCAGCCACGGCCGCAGATTGGCTTCGTGGTCACCGAACGGCACGATGATCTCGTCGCCGTCGAGGAGCTGATCGGCCAGCCAGTCCTGCGCCACCGTACGCAAACCGTGGCTCGTGCCACCGACGAACTCCACCGAGGACCCGGTCGTGGTGTCGCCGAGGGCGTTTCGGACCCGTTCACGGGCGCGTTCGATGCGGCTGGTCGTCGCGGTCGCCCACGGATAGGAACCGCGCCCCACGTTCGCGTTGCCCGTGCTGAGGAACTCGGTCACCGCGTCGAGCACCGCGCCGGGCTTCTGTGTCGTGGCCGCGCTGTCGAGATAGGCCACATCGGGGTTGCGCGCGAGAATCGGGAACTGGGCGCGTAATCCGGCCTGCCAGTCGGCCAGCCGGTCGAGGACATCGTCGGGTGTGTTCATGGCTCAGTCCCTGACCAGCGGTGCGCCCGCGTCGCGCCAGGCCACCACACCACCGCGCAGACTGCGCGCGTCACGGTGCCCCATCCGGGTGAGCAGGGCCGCGTAGCGCGCGGACTTCTCCCCGACCGGGCAGACGAGCAGTACCGGCGTGCCCGCGCCGAACGGCAGTCCGCCGTGCACGAGTTCGTCGAACAGCTCGTCGACGATATTGATCGAGCCCGCGATGTGGACGGCGCCGTAGGCGAAGGAACCGCGCAGGTCGACGACCACCGGTCGGTCGCGGGCGATCCACTCTCGGGCCCGGTCCACGTCGATCGATGCCACCGCCGCGAGCTCGTTGTCGGTCACCGTGCTCACCGAATTCGGGCGCACCGGTTGCTCGAGCAGATCGGGCCTGCGCTTGCGCACATAGCTGAGATAACTCTCTACCCGATCGCACACGATGAACACGGCGGTGCGCCGGTCGGTGAGCTCGGCGTCGACGGTCCGCAGATGACGCAGCGCCCCGAAGTAGGCGGCGCCCGCCGTCGGACCGCCGAGGATCCCGCAGCGGCGGTTGAGGGTGAGCATGCCCTCGATCGCCTCCTGGGAGGTCACCGCGTCGATGGTGTCGTAGTTGTCCGGATCGAACAGCCCGACCTCGTTGATCTCATCGATATTGCGGATACCGGGGATGAAATCGGATTTGTCGGCGACCAACCCGATCACCGACACCGCCGGATTGTGTTCACGCAGCGCACCCGCCACGCCCGTCGAGGACCCGGCGGTGCCGATGCAGGCGATGAAGATGTCGGGGCCCGCGCCGTCGAGATCCTTGATGATCTCCGGCGCGGTCCCGGTGCGGTGGGCGTCGAGATTGCGGGTGTTGAAGTACTGATCGGTGTGCAGGTAGCCGCCGCCGTCCTCGGACAGCATCCGGTACATGCGGCTGAGCGGGTCTTCGGTGTCGGTGGGATCGAGACATTCGGTCTGGCCGGGCAATTCCTCGATGCGGGCGCCGAGCAACAGCAGCAGCTCTTTGATCTCGGGCACCTTCATGCGGTTGGTGACGCTCTTGAACGGCAGTCCGTGCATGGCCGCGATCACCGCCAGGGCCTTGGCGGTGTTGCCGCTGGACAGCTCGACCACCGCGTCACCCTGCTCGACGGCCCGGGACAGCCCCTCGCGCACCATGTTCCACGCCGGACGGTCCTTCACCGATCCGAACGGATTGAGCATCTCCATCTTGGCGTAGAGGTCGATATGGGCGAGCCCGTGCACGGCCGGATCGATGCGGACCAGCGGCGTGTCCCCGATGACGTCGAGAATGCTGTCGTACTTCATGCGCGGTTCCCTTCCACGGGCCAATACTGTTCATCCAGGCACCACGTCCACCCACCCTCGCCGGGGCGAACCGCGATCGTGCGGGCCACCGGCTGCATCAGCGCGGAATCGGCCGCGAAGTCCATGAAGTAGCCCGCGGTGTTCACGAACGCGAGCAGATCGCCCGGCACCGGAGTGCGCGCCAGGGTGACCTTGCGGCGGGTGATGAAGTCGTCCTCGAGACAGAGGTTGCCCGTGAGATAGACCCCGACCGGTTCACCGGGACGCTCGGGCAGCAACACCGGATCCATCAGCACCGCATGGTCTTCGGCGCTGATGTCACGGGAATTGGCGGCCACCCGGACCAGCAGGTCGCCCTCGTCGGTGGCGCGCACCTCCGAGACCCGGGCCAGGGTGAGGCCACACTGGTCGAGCAGCGACCGGCCGGGTTCGATGTGCAGGTCGTAGAGATTTTCCAGGAGCAGGGTGGCCAGCGATCTGCCCAGCGAGGGCGCCTCGCGGCTCAGCAGTTCGTCGAGGTAGCGCGCACCGGAGAGTTCGCGGTAGGCGGGATAGAGGCCGAGGGTGCCACGCAGCGTTCCGGCCTGTGCACGCAGGCCGTATCCGTGGTTGTGCCAGGTCATCGAAGGACGCGTGCCGAGCACCGCGTTGCCGAGTTCGGTGGTGTAGCGATGCCATTCGTCGCGATCGTGCAGGTAGCTGACGCCGAATCCGCCACCGATGTCGATCGCGCTCGGCGTGAAGCCCCTCGTCTGGGCCTCCCGCATGGCCAGCAGGCAGCCTTCGAGTGCGAGCGCCTTCTCGTCGAGGCCGGTGGTGTCGAGGTGGTAGGCCATGCCACGCAGGTCGAGGGTGTCGCGATGTCGGTCGAGAAGGTCGAGGGCCGAGGGCACTTCGCGGGCGTGCAGGCCGAAGCGGCTGCGTCGACTGGCGATGGTCACCCCGGGCGAGTCGAACGCGGACAGCCGCAGCATCACCCGCGTGCGCGGCAGGCCGGACTCCGCGATCAGCCGGGCGAGCTCGGCGAGTTCCTCGCGGGAGTCGGCGTTGACGACCGCGCCGACCCGGGCCGCGAGCCACAGGAATTCCCGGTCCTTGGGACCGGTCGCCATGATGCGGTCACCGGTGAAGCCGGACTCGAGCGCATGGCGGAGTTCACCGAGGGAGGCCACGTCGATGCCGCACTCCCCCGCCGCCAGCGCGCGGACGATCGCACTCGATCGATTGGCCTTGTGCGCGAAGAAGATGTCCCCACTCAGCCGGTGCTCGCGGTACACGGCGCGATAGCTCGCCGCGTTGTCCTCGAGTTGCTGCGGGACGACCACATTCAGCGGTGACCCGAGGGCGGTCACCAGCTCCGCGAGCCTGTCGGGAGCGTCGAGTACCGCGCGAAGCGACGCACCGATTCGCGGCGTCAAGATCAGGTCCGGTTCCACACTGCCCCCATCCGAGCCACGTTTGTTGACAACGATTTTCGCTAGGACATCATGTCCCCGGCCCCCTTCCCGCACAAGTTCGCGAGCGTCACTGCGCCACAACAGGTTCGATTTCCAGGGTAGCCACCACCACCGACAGCCGACCGATTTCGACCGTCCGATATGCGACACTGGGCCGATGAGCGAAGCCGACGCCGGAGCGGGCAGCTACGTCGAGAAGGGCGAGTTCCGCCGCGACACCAACTACATCACCACACGCATCACCGCCGACGGCCGCGACGGCTACCCCGTCGAACCTGGCCGCTACCGACTCGTCGCGGCCCGCGCCTGCCCGTGGGCCAACCGCACCCTGATCGTTCGCCGCCTGCTCGGGCTCGAGCCGGTGTTGTCGCTCGGCCTGTGCGGTCCCACCCACGACAAGCTCAGCTGGACCTTCGACCTCGATCCGGACGGCGTCGATCCGGTGCTCGGCATCCACCGTCTGCGCGATGCCTATCTGGCCCGGTTCCCCGACTACCCGCGCGGTATCACAGTGCCCGCGATGGTCGAGATCGCGACCGGGCAGGTCGTCACCAACGACTACGCCCAGATCACCCTCGACTTCTCGACCGAGTGGGCCCCCTACCACCGCCCGGGCGCGCCGCAGCTGTATCCGGAACCGCTGCGCGAGGAGATCGACGCGATCAACCGGGAAGTGTTCACCGAGATCAACAACGGCGTCTACCGCTGCGGTTTCGCGGGCGCGCAGGACGCCTACGACGCGGCCTACGACCGGCTCTTCGCCGCGCTCGACCGCGTGAGCCAACGGTTGCGCACCCAGCGCTACCTCGTCGGCGACACCATCACCGAGGCCGACGTGCGGCTGTTCACCACGCTGGCCCGCTTCGATCCCGTCTATCACGGGCACTTCAAATGCAACCGGACCAAGCTCAGCGAGATGCCGGTGCTGTGGGCCTACGCTCGCGACCTGTTCCAGACACCCGGCTTCGGTGACACCATCGACTTCGGCCAGATCAAGGAGCACTACTACGTGGTGCACCGTGACATCAACCCCACCGGCATCGTCCCGGCGGGCCCGGACCTGTCGAACTGGCTCACCCCGCACCACCGCGAGGAGCTGGGTGGCCGCCCGTTCGGTGACGGCACGCCGCCGTCACCGCCGATGCCCGCGGAGCGGGTGCCCGAACCCTCCTCGGCGAACCGGTAGGTCAGCGCTCGCCGGGCAGGGCCGCCGCGAGCTGGTTGCCGACGTCCAGCGCCAGACCGAAAATGTCCGCGGGCAGCGGACGACCGTGGCAGACGGCGATGTCGCAGCCACCGTAGGCGCCCGTGCCGAGCAGGATCGCCGCGGTGGTGTGCGGGTCGAGCAGCAGTGCGCGTTCCTCCGGTGTCGCGCCGGTCCGATGGATCGGGTCCGGCGGGAGGTCGGGGTCTTCGAGGGGTTCCTGGTTCTCCACCGCGGCGACAATGCGGTGGAACAGCATCCGGTTGTCGGGATTGCTGGTGCCCGTCAGGAAGCCGGTGAGATTGTTCGGGTCGATGGTCGCGGGCACGCCGAGACGGATGATCACCAGGTCGCGGCTGGGAATCACCACCGCCAACTGGCCGAGGGCACCGGAGAAGGCGATCGTGTCGTGGGGAAGTCCGGGAAACAGGCGGTGCTCGTACAAAGCGGGTACCGGCACATTCACCCCGCGGAAGGTCTCTCCCGCGTTGAGCCACAGCAGGAATCCGTATCCGCCGTTGGCCTGGGTCGGCGTGGTGGCCTGACGAAGGTAGTCGGCATCGATCAGCTGGTTGCCCGCCCATTCACCGCGTTGCAGGACGAGCCGGGCGATTCTGGCCAGGTCGGCGGGCCGCATCGCCAGACCACCCGCGACGGCGGTGGTGGTGTCGCGGTCGCGCAGCCACACCCAGTGATCGCGGGGAATTCCCAACGGGCCCATCAGTTCTCGCCGCACGAACTCCTGATAGTCCAGACCGGTGGTGATCTCGATGATGCGGGGCAACAGTCCGAGCACTGCCTGCGCGTACTGGAAGGTTGTGCCCGGTTCGTAGTCGATCGGCGCGGCCAGGACCCGGTCGACGGTGCTGGTGGCGATCGAGGCGACGTCGGCGGGCCAGGAGAAGTGCAGACCGGTGGTCTGGGTGAGAACCTGGCGCACCGTGATCCGGGCGTGCGCGGCGTCGGCCGTCGGGAAGAACCGACCGATCGGATCGTCGAGCCCGAAATGCCCGAGCGTCACCGCCCGGCCGACCGCGACGGCGGTGACCCCTTTGCTCGCGCTGAACAGGGGCATCGGCAGATCGCCGGTCGGGGCGTGGTCGGCGATTAGGCACCCGTGCCGGTAGACCTGGATGGCATGAGCTTTCGCGCCGATGCCGAAATCCATCGCGGCGGCCAGCGCGGCCTCGTCCATGCCCACCTCCTCGGCCGCGCGGCGCTGCGGCGCGGCGCCGGGTTCGGCGCACGCGGAGTTCGCCCGCGCGGTCGACGGCTCGATCAGCACGGGACCCAGCGCCAGCACGGCGGCCAGCACGATCGCGACCGGACAGGGTGACATGAACGGACCTCCGGAGTCGGCGATCAGGCGGGTCGGACCCGGGCGGCGACGAAGGCGGCGGCTTCGTCGGCGTACCGCTTGTACTGCATGTGGACGTTCCAGTCCTTACCTCGCGGATCGCACACGGGGTCGTTGTCGTTGCACACATCGTAGGTGCGATCGGCGTACACGCCGGTGACCTCGCGACCCACTCCGCGAATCGGGTTGCCGAACAACAGGATCGCCGCGATCCTCGGCGCCAGCTCGGCGGGCAGGGTGGCCACGATCGGCCCGCCGACCCGGGCGCCTGCACTGCTGATGCCGATCGAGTTGTCCACCACGTTGGCGCCCTGGGAGTAGCCGACAAGCACGAACTGCTGATCCGGGCAGGCCGCCGCCCGCGCGACGACGTGATCGACCAGGTCACGGTTGCCCGCCTGCACCGAGGCAGGCTGCTCGTAGCCCGCCGGGTACTGCACCCGATACGCGTTGGTCGACTGTGACAACCTGTCGTCGATGGCGGCGTACACCGGGTTGCCGACGACGGTGCCCAGCTTGTACTGGCTCCACAGCCCGCCGGGTTCGTTGGTTCCGCGCGCCGCGACCACGTGCACGTCGACGCACCCCGCCGCCCGCGCGGGCGCGGCGGCGACCACCCCGGTCATGGTGCCCGCCAGTACGGCGGCGGAAAGTGCCAGGCCCACGCGGGCACGGTATTCGATCACGGCTCGTCCTTCGCATCGGTGGTCGATGGCCGCGAGCGTAGGTGCGCACCGCGTGGCGAATCGGTGCCCGGCACGCGCTTTTGGCCCGGTTCACATCGGTGGGGACGACCGCCTCGCGATTCGGTGACGGAATCCCAGCAACCGCGGATCAGCGGCAGCAGTTGGGATCGAGCACCGTGCACAGCGCCGACAACGCCTCGCGCCGCGCACGGTGGAAGGTGTTCATCCCCCGCCGCTCGGACTCGACCAGCCCCGCCTTGCGCAACTGCCCGAGGTGATGCGAGACCGTCGACTCGCTCAGCCCGACGACGCCCGCCAGATCGCCACCGTTGCACTCGCCCACCGGACTGGTGAGCAGCAGCGACAGCAGTTTCACCCGGACCGGATCGGCGATGGCCTTGAGCCGCAACGCCACCTCCAGGGCGGCCACATCGTCGACCGGAGCCGCCGCGACGGGCGCGCAGCAGACGGGAGCGGACATGTCGATCACCGGTAGCGCCTTGGGCATGACATCGACCCTACGCGAAGCATTGACATATGTCGAAAAGGTGCGCACACTCGAGCTCGCAACTTCTTCGACATATGTCTCACAAGTGGAGGTACGACCATGTCCCGAATCCAGCTGGCCCTCAATGTCGACGACCTCGACCAGGCCGTGCACTTCTACTCGATTCTGTTCGCCACCGACCCGACCAAGCGCAAGCCCGGGTACGCCAATTTCGCCGTCGCCGACCCGCCACTGAAGCTCGTGCTGATCGAGAACGCGGGGCAGGGCGGCAGCCTCAACCACCTCGGCGTGGAGGTCGAGTCGTCCGAGCTGGTCCACGGCGAGATCGCGCGGCTGACGCAGGCCGGGCTGTTCACCGAGGAGCAGCAGGCGACGACCTGCTGCTTCGCCACACAGGACAAGGTGTGGGTGAGCGCGCCCGACGCCGAGCGCTGGGAGGTCTACACCGTGCTGGCCGATAGTGAAACCTTCGGCAGCGCACCACAACTCACCGAAGCGGAGCGCGGTGTCACATGCTGCGGCACCGCTGCGGAGGCGGAGGCCGAAGGAGCCTGCTGCGGCACCGACGCCAAGCGGAATGCAGTCGCGTCGGGGGCGACCTGCTGCGGCTGACAGAGTCCGACCGGCTCGGAAGTTCCGAGCCGGTCGGGAAACTCGGGCGGGGTTGACGCTCGAGGAAGAGTGAGTGTACAGTCACTCACATGAGCAAGAGCGGAGCAACACTCTCCCGGTCCGACATCCGACGCGACGCCGTCGTGGATGCCGCGATCATCGAGTTCGCCCGTACCGGTTACCACGGCACGCCGATCAGCACGGTCGCGGCGACGGCACAGATCTCACCGGCGTACGTCTTCAAGTTGTTTCCCGGCAAGGTCGCCCTGTTCGTCGCCGCGCTCGAGCGGTGCTTCGACCGGATCACCGCGGCCATGTCGGCCGGTGCGGCACGGTCGAGCGGTGACAGCCCCGAGCAGATCCTCTACGACATGGGCGGTGCCTACGCCCAGTTGATCAGTGACCGCAGCTTGCTCATGCTGCAGGTCCACGCCCAATCGGTGGCCGATGTACCCGAGATCGGGACGGCGATGCGCGCCGGACTGGCCCGGATCACCGAACTCGCCAAACACCGCTCCGGCGCCGAGGACGACCACGTTCAGCGGTTCATCGCCTTCGGTCAGCTCTGCCACCTCATCACCACCCTCGGCCTCGACGGCGACGACAGCGCGTGGGCGACCATCGTCACCGCGGGCATCCGTCACCCGGACGCCGTCTGACCATCGAATGCCCCTCGCGGGGCATTTTTTCGACCCGTCGAGTGATTGACCAGTCACACACTAGGAGAGCCATGTCCATCGTCGCCACCGAAATCGTCCTGCCCGAGCGGGTGGAGCCCGAGGGCCTGCTGGTGACCCGGCGCTCGTTGCCCGCACCCGGGCCGGGTCGGGCCGTCGTCGCCGTGGAGGCGAGCGGTGTCTCGTTCGCCGAGCAGCAGATGCGCCGCGGCAAGTACTACGACCAACCCGCGTTCCCGTTCGTTCCCGGCTACGACCTGGTCGGCACCGTCCTCGCCGTCGGTCCTGGCGTCGACACGACCATGATCGGCAGGCGGGTCGCCGCGCTGACCAAGATCGGCGGATGGAGCAGCCATGCCGAGCTCGACGCCGCCGCTCTCGTCGCGGTGCCCGACGGGCTCGCGGCCGATGCGGCGGAGACCTTTGTCGTCAACGGAATCACGGCCTGGCAGATGTTGTTCCGCATCGCGAAGGCGCGTCGCGGGCAGACCGTCCTGGTTCACGGCGCCAACGGAGGCGTGGGGTCGACGCTGGTGCAGCTGGCCCGCGCCGAGGGAATTCATGTCATCGGCACGTCGTCGACACGGCACGCCGAAGCGGTCCGGGCGCTCGGCGCCACCTGGGTCGACTACCGCGGCGATGTGGGGCAGCAGGTCCGGGCGCTGGCACCCGACGGGGTGGACGCGGTGTTCGACCACATCGGCGGTCCGGGGATCACCGAGTCGTTCGCTCTGCTCGCGCCCGGCGGCACCCTGGTGTCCTACGGCACCGCGTCGACCAAGAACGACGAGGGCAATTCGCGGCTACCGGTCCTGCGGTTGCTCGGCCGACTACTGGTGTGGAACGCGTTGCCCAACAAGCGCAACGCGCACTTCTTCAATCTCTGGGCGGGCAAGCGCGACCTGCCGCGTTTCCGTGCCCGCATCGCCGAGGACCTGGCGGCCGTGTTCGACCTCGCCGCTCGCGGCGTGCTGCGCGCACAGGTGGGTGCGCGGGTGCCGTTGGCACAGGCCGCGCGAGCGATGCGGCTCGCCGAATCGAGCACTGTCGTCGGCAAGGTCGTCCTGGTCGCCGACACCGAGTCCTGAACCCCTACGATTCTGGAGAAATTACGATGTCCGCTCTGCGTGTTCTGCTCGACAACCGTCCGTCCTACCTCAGTTTCGGTGCCGCGTGGCTGCTCGGCCACGGCGCTTACGCCGTGTCGCACGGTGATTCACCGCTCGTGCGGCTGCCCGCCGTGGTTCCGGGCGCGCTGCTCGTCGGCGGGTTGCTGATCGCGATGATCGTGACCAGCGTTGTCACGATGCGGGCCAAACGCGGCGCGACCGGAGCCGAGGCGGTGATCGGCAACCTGCTCGCCGCCTCGTGGCTGGTGGGTTTCGGTGCGCAGTTCTTCGTCATCACGGCGCTGAGTTCGGCAGTGGCCGACGAGAATCTGCGGATGCTGTTGTGGCCGACCGGTTCCGGTCTCGTCGTCGGCCTGCTGTATCTGGCCGGTGGTGCCGCCTACCGGGATGTGCTGCAGTACGCGCTCGGTGCGTGGCTGGCATTGACGTCCTCGGCTGCGCTGTTCCTCACCGGGGCGAGCCCGTACTGGGTGCTGGCGCTGGCCGGTGGTGGCAGCTACCTGGTGGCCGCCGCGCTCGAACCACGTCGCCACGCTGTCCCCGCCTGAATCAGCGTCTGACCGTCGTCGAGCCCGGCTCGGCGGCGGATGCGCTGGTTTCCCATCCCCTTCTCACTGTATACACGATCGCGGCCGCTCATGAGACATCGAAAAGTGGTCCATAATCGCTCGCGTACTGCTGAAACCGCAGGTGAGGAGTGGGTTATGGGTGTTGTTCTCGAGTTCGGGCAGATCGATCGGTCGCAGGTGGGAATCGTCGGGGGCAAGGGTGCGAATCTGGGTGAGCTGGCACGCATCGAGGGGGTTCGGGTGCCCGACGGGTTCTGCGTGACGACCGAGGCCTTCGACCGGGCCCTCGCGGGCGCGACGGCGGTCCGTGCGCGCATCCGCGACCTGGCGGACCTCTCGCCCGAGGACCGGGCGGGGATCAGCGCAGCCGGTGCCGCGATCCGCCGCGACATCGAGCAGTTGCCGGTACCCGAGGACGTGGCGGCCGAGATCCTCACCGCGCACGCCCGGCTCGGCGCCGACGCCGCGTACGCGGTGCGCTCCAGCGCCACGGCCGAGGACCTGCCGACCGCGTCGTTCGCCGGGCAGCAGGACACCTATCTGAATGTGATCGGTGCGGCGCGGGTACTCGATCACGTGCGGCGATGCTGGGCTTCGCTGTTCACCGAGCGGGCGGTGACCTACCGCCTGCGAAACGGGTTCGACAGCAGCATGATCCGGATGGCGGTCGTGGTGCAGCGGATGGTGTTTCCGCGTGCGTCGGGCATCCTGATGACGGCCGACCCGGTCACCTCCGATCGCACCGTCGTCTCCATCGATGCCGGGTTCGGTCTCGGCGAAGCCCTGGTCTCCGGCCTGGTGAACGCCGATGTGTACAAGGTGCGCGACGGCGAGATCGACAAGACCATCGCCACCAAGAAGATCGCCGTCGAACCGGTGGTCTCCGGCGGCACCGAGGTGCGTGAGATAGCCGACGATCGTCGCGACGAACCGGTTCTCTCGGACACCGAGGTGCTGCGGCTGGCCGAGCTGGGCCGACGCGTCGAAGCGCATTTCGGCGCCGCGCAGGACATCGAATGGTGCCTCGACGACGAGATCCGCCTCGTCCAGAGCAGGCCGATCACCACACTGTTCCCGGTTCCCGACGCGGCCGACGACGCCGACCGCGTCTACGTGTCGGTGGGTCATCAGCAGATGATGACCGATGCCATGAAACCGCTCGGGCTTTCGTTCTGGCAGCTCACCAGTCACGCGCCCATGCGTGACGCGGGTGGGCGGCTGTTCGTCGACGTCACCGAACGATTGGCCTCGCCGACCGCGGGCCCGGCCGTGGCCGAGGCGCTCGGGAAGTCCGATCCGCTGATGGGTGACGCGTTGCGCACGGTCCTCGATCGCGGCTTCGTCCCCCTTGTTCCGCAGACCGACCCGGTCGCGGCACCGCCGACGCCCGCGCCGATCGACACCGACCCGGCGATCGTCGAGGAGTTGATCGCCGACAGCGAGGCCTCGCTGGCCGTCCTGAAACGCGAGATCGCCGCCCTGTCCGGGTCGGCACTGCTCGATTTCATCCACGCCGACATCGCGGAATTGCAGCGGGTGCTGTTCTCCCCGCGCGGATTGCGGATCATCACAGCCGCCATGGACGCCACCGAATGGCTCAACGACCGCTTGGGCGAATGGCTCGGTGAGAAGAATCCCGCCGATGCGCTCAGCCAGTCGGTGCCGGGCAACGTGACCTCGGAAATGGGGTTGGCATTGCTCGATGTCGCCGACGCCATCCGTCCGCACCCACAGGTGGTGGCGTACCTGCGGGAGATCGAGCAGAACGGCACGAGCGATTTCCTCGGTGGTCTCGAGCAGTGTTCGGGCGGCCCCTCGGCACGGGTCGCGATCAGCGAATTCCTCGACAGGTACGGGATGCGCTGTGTCGGCGAGATCGATATCACCCGCACCCGGTGGAGCGAGGACCCCACCGCGCTCGTGCCGACCATTCTGGGCAATGTCCACAACTTCGGACCCGGCGCGGGCCGAGAGCGTTTCGAGGAGGGGCTGCGCGATGCCGAGCAGCAGCGCGCTCGTATTCTGCGAGAACTACGTGCCCTGCCGGACGGCGAAAACAAGGCCGAGGAAACCGCGCGGATGATCGACCGAGTCCGTACTTTCGCCGGTTACCGCGAATACCCGAAGTACGGCATGGTCAGCCGCTATTTCGTCTACAAGCAGGCGCTGCTGCGCGAAGCCGAGCGACTCGCGGCGGCCGGGCTACTCCGGCGACCCGAGGACATCTTCTTCCTGCGGTTCGAGGAATTGCGCGACGTGGTGCGCGACCGCCGCGTGGACGACACACTCATCGACGAGCGGCGCGAAGCGTTCCGCACCTTCCGAACGCTCAGCGCGCCAAGGGTTCTCACCTCCGACGGCGAGGCGGTGACCGGTGCGTACCGGCGCGAGGATCTGCCCGAGGGCGCGCTGCCCGGCATGGCGGTCTCCGCAGGCACGATCGAGGGTCGAGCACAGGTAGTCCTCGATATCGGTCAGGCCGATCTCGAGCCCGGCGACATCCTCGTCACCGCCTACACCGACCCGAGTTGGACGCCGCTGTTCGTCGGCATCGCCGGACTGATCACCGAAGTGGGCGGGCTGATGACCCACGGCGCGGTCATCGCCCGCGAGTACGGCCTGCCCGCCGTCGTCGGCGTGGAACACGCGACCGAGCTGATCCGCGACGGACAGCGGATCCGCGTGAACGGCACCGACGGTTACGTGGAGATCCTCACCTAGCCGTCGGTGAGGCGCACATCCTCGGCGGCGGCGGTGACGTGCAGGCCGTCCGCCGCCGGGGTGATGGTGGTGATGCGCGCGCCGAGGGGCAGGCTCCGCAGTGGGACCACGAAGGTCAGTCTGCTCCGCAGCAGGGCCAGGGAGATGGTCGGACCGCCCGCCGAGTGCCGCGCGGACACGGGAGTCACCTCGATGCCGTCGGCGGTGGGTGCGACGGTGACGATCACGGTGGCGGGAACCATGATCCCGGCGACGGGGAACCGGCCGACCACGGTGAGGCCGTCCGGTCCGTATCCGATCGATTCCACGTCGTCGGGCGCGAACCCGCGCACGGTGTCGTAGGGGACGACCGCGGTGGCCGTCGCCGTGGCGGCCACCAGGTTCGCTGTGCGACCGGCGAGCACGTCACCCAGCGGTGCGGACACATCGTTGAGGGTGACGTCGAGGTCGCGGACGGTGATGTCGTCGCCGGTCCAGTCGCCGACCGCGATGTCGATGGTGGGGTACGCGCCGTCGACGGCCTGGGTGAGGAACGGGAAACCGGGGATGTCGACCTCGGGCCGACTCGTGAGCTGGTATTCGGCGGCGATCTGGCGTCCGATCGCGTTCTGCGCGACCACGAGCGCCACCCGGTCGCCGACGAGCAGCGCGATCGCCGCCAGGATCAGCGATGTCAGCAACGTGCGCATGCGTTCAACCCCTTCACCTCACCCGTGCGGGCAGTGGCGACCATGCTACGGCTCGGGCCGTGCGTCGTCCGGCCCGATTGGGCCGCGACACAGTGGGTATCAGCCTCACACGCAGTCCACCGGAGGGAAGGATCGACCATGGCGTACCCCGCCCACCACGGCTCCCGGATCTCGCGCCGCACCGGGCGCGAATTCCCCGACCACTCCCGAACGACCCGCAGCCACGCCGGTGAAGGACTCGAGGACGGGTACAACTTCCCCGGCATCATCCTGTGCGCGCTGGCGGTGATCGCGCTCGGCCTGTGTCTGACCGCCGCCGGGTACGGCTTCGCGGGCTGGGGCGCGATCGCGGCCGTCGCCGCCGCGACCCTCGCCCTGGCCGGTGTCGCCTGGCTGCTGCTGGAACACCGACGCGTGAAGGCCAAGGAGGGCCTCAACCTCACCGATCAACGCGGGCACTGACCGCTCGAACGCGACGCCCCCGACCTGTGTCAGGCCGGGGGCGTTTCTTGTGCGGCGGGGTGACCACCCGGGGGTACCGTCGGCGATATGGCCGACCACCATCCTCGGGGCAGCGGTTCGGACACCACCGACGACGAGCACCACGACGTGCCTTCGGGGCACCACCACGGTGACCACGTGGCCATGTTCCGGCGGCTGTTCTGGCTGATGCTGGCGCTGGCCGTGCCGGTGGTCGCCGCCGACATGATGTTCGCCGAACTCGTCGGCTACACCGTGCCGACGGGCTTGCGGTGGGTGTCGCCGGTGCTCGGCACCGTCATGTACATCTGGGGCGGGCAGCCGTTCCTCACCGGCGCCGTCGGTGAGATCCGGGCGCGCAAGCCCGCCATGATGCTGCTGATCGCGCTGGCCATCACCGTCGCCTTCCTCGCGTCCTGGGGTTCGACGCTCGGGCTGTTGCACCACGAGCTCGACTACTGGTGGGAACTGGCGCTGCTGATCGTGATCATGCTGCTCGGTCACTGGATCGAGATGAGCTCGCTCGGACAGGCCTCCAGCGCGTTGGAATCGCTGGCCGCCCTGCTGCCCGACGAAGCCGAACGGGTCGGCGACGACGGCGCGACGAGCACCGTCGCGGTCGGCGACCTGCGCACCGGTGACCGCGTCGTCGTGCGACCCGGCGGTCGGGTGCCCGCCGACGGGGTGGTCGAGTCGGGCAGCGCCGATGTCGACGAGTCCATGATCACCGGCGAATCACGGCCGGTGCGGCGCGAACCGGGCGACAAGGTCGTCGCGGGCACCGTCACCACCGATTCGGCCCTGCGGGTGCGGGTCACCGCAGTCGGTGCCGACACCGCTCTCGCGGGCATCCAGCGACTGGTCGCCGAGGCCCAGAATTCGTCGTCGCGGGCGCAAGTGCTCGCCGATCGGGCGGCGGGCTGGCTGTTCTGGTTCGCCGCCGGGTCCGCCGCGATCACCGCCGTCGTCTGGCTCGCCCTCGGCCGTCCCGAGGACGCGGTCACCCGAACCATCACCGTGCTGGTCATCGCGTGTCCGCACGCGCTCGGCCTGGCGATTCCGCTGGTCGTTTCGATCGCGACGGAACGGGCCGCGAAGGCCGGTGTACTCATCACCGATCGCCGCGCCCTGGAAGCGATGCGCGCGGTCGACGCGATCCTGTTCGACAAGACCGGCACCCTCACCCGCGGCGCACCGGCCGTCGTCGGGACCACCGCCACCGGGTCGGGCCGCACCGACGACGATGTGCTCGCCCTGGCCGCGGCCGCCGAATCGGAGAGCGAGCATCCGCTCGGGCGCGCCATCGTCGCCACCGCCTCCGACCACGGCGTCCGTGTTCCCACCGCCACCGGGTTCACCGCCCACAACGGTGTCGGAGTTCGCGCGACGGTCGATGGTGCGACGATCGAGGTCGGCGGACCGGCCCTGCTGCACCGGCACCACCTCGAGCCCGCCGAGGCCACGGCGCGCTGGTCGGAGCAGGGGTCGACGGTGTTGCACGTGCTGCGCGACGGCGAGCTGATCGGCGCGTTGGCCCTGGCCGACGAGGTCCGTCCCGAATCCGCGCAGGCGATCCGGGCGCTGCACCGCCGAGGCGTTCACGTCGCCATGATCACCGGTGACGCCGAGCCGGTGGCGCGCGCCGTGGCCGATCAACTCGGCATCGACCAGGTCTTCGCCGGGGTTCTGCCCGCCGACAAGGGCGAGAAGGTGCGTTCGCTGCAGGAGGCCGGGCACACCGTGGCCATGGTCGGTGACGGTGTCAACGACGCGCCCGCGCTCGCGCAGGCCGATGTCGGGATCGCCATCGGGGCAGGCACCGATGTCGCCATCGCCTCCGCGGGCGTAGTGCTCGCCTCCGACGATCCACGGGCGGTGGTCTCGGTGATCGAGCTGTCGCGGGCCACCTACCGCAAGATGGTCCAGAACCTCGTGTGGGCGGCTGGGTACAACATCGTCGCCGTCCCGCTGGCAGCGGGTGTCCTGGCGCCGTGGGGTGTCACGATGCCGATGGAGGTGGGGGCGCTGCTCATGTCCGCGTCCACGGTGGTCGTCGCGCTCAACGCTCAACTGCTGCGGCGCATCGACCTCGACCCGGCCACCGTCGTGCGGGACTGAGCCCTCACCCGATCGCGAACGCGACGAAGAAACCCGCCGCGGTCGCCATCCCCACCCACCAACCACCTTCCCGGTATGCCTCCGGCACAAGGGAGTCCGCGAGCATCGCGATCGTCGCACCGCCCGCGAACGCCTGCACCGCGCTGATCGCGCTGCTCGAGATGGTTCCGGCCAGCGCGTTGCCGAGCACGGTCACCGCGACGAGGACAGCGGCGGTGACCGCCCACAGCCCGAACGTCCGACCCGGCGAGAAGCCGTGCTGGTCACGCAGGAACGCGACCGCGCTCACCGCTTCCGGCACGTTTCCCACCGCGATGGCGACCAGCAGCACCAGTCCCCCGCCGCCGACCAGCGACACCCCGAGCGCCATGTTCTCGGGGATGCCGTCGAGCACCGTGCCGAGCAACAGCGCCCACCCGATCGCGGCCCGCCCCAGCTTGTTCTCGATCAGATGATCCGCGACCACATACATCCCGGCCCCGGCGAACAGCGCGATTCCCGCGATCACGGCCCCGTCCCGCCGGAAGGCCGGTGCGAACAACTCCTCGGACACGGCGGCGATCATCGTCCCGGCCCCGAACGCCATCATGCTCGCCAACACCGCACGTGGCAGCGTCCACCGCACCCCGACCGCGACCCCGATCATCAGCGGAACCACGGTCCCCAACCCGTAGAGCAGCGCAGTCAGCATGGACAAACCCTAGCGAGGAAGCGGCCGCGCCAACGGTCGTGGCGCGTGGCGCGTCCGGCGAGGACACTGGGAGAAACGAGCCGATGTTTCGAGGAGGATTGGCGATGGCGGACGACGGATCTTTCGATGCCGACGATTTCGAGCGGGTTCTGCGTGGGGCGAGCGATGAGATTCGCGGATTGATCGGGAAGGCGGGCGGATTTCTTGATCAGTCGGTGTTGAATTCGTTGTTCGGGCAGTTCGCCGGGCCACAACCGAAGTCGGAGCCCGAGACGACCGGCGCCACCGGCAGCGGGGTGTGGGCGATCTACACGCTCGATGAGGACGGGCAGGCTCGGGTGGATCAAGTTTTCCCGAGCGAACTCGAGGCACTGCGGGCACACCGCGACAACGTCGATGAGCGTCGCCGCGTGCGATTTCTGCCCTACGGGGTTCCGGTCAGCGTGCTCGACACACCCTGATCCTTTTCAGTTCCCTTACCGCCCTTACCTTTTCCTTCCCGTTACCTCGGCGATCAACCGATCAGCCTGACCGGACAGTGGTGGCGAAGTCAGGAATGCTGGTGCAGGATCTCAACGATGGCGGTCTGCCCGAGCCGTTGCGCGTTCTCGAGAACCGTGCGGCCTTCGGCGTCACGGATGTTCGGGTCGGCGCCCGCGTCGAGCAGGGCGGTGACTGTGTCCTGGTATTTCTGTGAGCCGTCGCCGTAGACCACGGCCTCCTGCAGCGCCGTCCACTGCGGTGTGTTCACGTGATCGACGTCCACACCCGCCTCGATCAGTATTCGCACGGTCGAGACGAACCCGTGCTCGGCGGCGGGAATCAGCGCGGTGCCGCCGAACCGATTCAAGCTGCGTATATCGGCCCCGTGCGCGAGAGTCATCCGCAGGATCTCGTCATACCCTTCGGCCCCCGCGTAGAGGTAGGCCGAATCCTGCAGGTCGTCCTTGGCGTCGACGTCGGCACCCGCATCGATCAGCACCCGCGCCGCGGCGACGGCCCGGTTCTTGACCGCCGTCACCAGTGGTGTGCGGCCCTCGTCGTCCCGCGCTTCCATGGGCGCGCCTCGATCGAGCAGTTCCCGCACGCGGGCACCGTCGTCGGCGGCCGCGGCCTCGTGCAGCGCTCCGGCGAGCGACGGGTCGACCGGTTGCGACGTCGGCGCCCCGCTCGTAGCCGCGCTCGCAGCGGTGGTGAATCGCGTGGTGGACGCCGCCTCGGACCCGGTGGACGAATCGGTCGAGCACGCCGTGCACAACACCGCCGTCCCCGCGAGCGCCAGCACAGCCATGCGGATCGAAGTGATCACATCGAACCTCCTTGCCGAGCGTCCGGTATGGCTGCGCTCGACGCCACGCGCCGAGCCATCAGCGGACAGGTTACCCGGAAGGTCCTCGCGAATCCGGGCACAGTGCTTGTCCCCCGGTCGGGCGGGCTGTCACAATTGCTCAGCAGTTGCCGAGGTTTCTCCCTCACACCGAAGAGGTAGTCCATGAGGCCGAATGCGAGATTTGCCGGGGCGCCGACGAAGAGCGGGCGGCATCGGAAGCGTTCGGCGGCACGGGCGGCGTCGGCGGTCGTGACGGCGCTCGGTCTCGGCTGGCTCGAGGCGCAGAGCGTGTGCGCGGTGGCGTTGGCCGCCACGTCGGCGCTGATCGTCCCCGGCACCGGGACCAGTGACCCGTCCGTGGCGCACAACTTCGAGAGCAACGCCTACCAGAACTTCATCGATCCCGGCGCGCCGGGCTGCACCGACAATGCTTGTCCCGGTGTCGGTTTCGTTCCCGTTCCGTACGACGCCGCGCTGTGGCCGGTGATCTCGTCCAAGGGCCCTGGCGCGTCGTCGGCGAAATGGGACACCTCGGTCGCCGGTGGGGTGGCCACGCTCGACGAGCTCACCCGCCGACAGCTCGCGGCGCCGGGTACCGCGGTGGTCTTCGGCTATTCGCAGGGTGCCACGGTCGCCAGCACAGAGAAGGCCGCACTGGCCGGACTGTCGCCGCAGGACAGGGCGCGGTTGTCGTTCGTGCTCATCGCGAATCCGAACCGGCCCAACGGCGGCATCATCGAGCGGCCGGTCCGTTTCGGGGGGATTCCGGTCGCCGACATCACCTTCGGGCCGCCGACCCCGACCGACACCGGGATCGCGACCACCGACATCGCCATGCAGTACGACGGCATCTCCGACTTCCCGGCCTACCCGCTCAATGTGCTCGCCGACGCCAACGCGCTGCTCGGCACGGTGCTCATCCACCCGTCGTATCTGCAGCCCAAGGGCAACGGCGCGGGAAGCGAGCCGACGGCGGGCGCCGCGATCTACGGGTACCCCGACCGGTCCGAGTTCCTCGCGCAACAGAACTGCGACACATCACCCCAGCACTGCCAAAGCCACGGCGACACAACATATGTCACCATCCCGAACCCGCAGGGCGCGCTGCCGCTGCTGTATCCGTTGCGCGCGATCGGCGAGCACACGAACCGCACCGACCTCACGGAACCGGCCGCCGCCCTGGCCGAGCCCGCACTGCGGGTGCTGATCGAAACCGGCTACGACCGCACCGACTACGCTGCGCCCACCCCGCTGCGTTTCGACCAGCCCCTCAACCCCGACAGGACCGCGACGCTCGCCCCCGATCTTCCCGCCGCCCTCGATCAGGGCATCGCCGACGCCACCGCCGAGATCGAGAACCCCACCCACGACCCCGACCGCACTCTGCCCGTCGAAGCGGTCCTCGCCAACATGGAGGACCTCCTCCCGCCTCCCCTCCGCGAATTCCTGCCACCGGCGCCCTGAACAGGCGGTATTCGTTCAGCAATACACTGAGGTCCATGAGGCATCGACACGGTGATGGCACGCTCGACCTGGTTCAGTTGCGAACCTTCCTCGCCGTCTACCGTTGCGGCTCACTCACCGCGGCCGCCACTCAGGTCGGACTGTCCCAACCCACCGTCACCAGCCAACTGCGAACCCTCGAAAAGGCCGTGGGCCGACCGCTTTTCGACCGGCTCCCCCGTGGCGTCTCCCCCACCGCCGCCGCGCACGAGTTGGCCGCCAGAATCGCCGACCCGCTCGACGCCCTCGCCGAGGTCACCGGCATCACCGCCGCTCACACTCCCCCCGAACCGCCCGTGCAGCTCGGCGGACCCGCCGAGTTCCTGGCCGCCCTCGCGCTACCGGCGTTGGCGCCGCTGGTCGCCGAGGGGGTTCGCTTGCAGGTCACAACCGGCCTCGCCGACGATCTGCTCACCGAATTGCACACGGGTGCCCTGGATCTCGTCATCTCGGCCATCCGCCCTCGCGGTCGCGCGGTGCTCGCCGAGCCCCTCGCCGACGAGGAATTCGTCCTCGTCGCGGACCCGGCCACCGCCGCCCGCATCGACACCGGTCGCCTCGAACGCGGCGACGCCTCCGCGCTGACGCCTGTCCCCCTGGTCAGCTACGCCACAGATCTCCCCATCCTGCGCCGATATTGGCGCCACGTCTTCGGCCGCCGCCTCGAACGCCGACCCGCCGTGGTAGTCCCCGACCTGCGCGCGGTGCTCGCCGTGGTCGCGGCGGGCGGTGGCGTCAGCGTCGTGCCCCGCTATCTGTGCGCGTCCGCGTTGGCCACCGGAACCGTTGTCGCGCTGCTGGATCCGCAGGACCCGCCGATCAACACCGCCTACCTCGTCGGCCGTTCGACACGCACCGAGCGTCCGCACGTCGCCCTGGTCCGGGCCCGTCTTCGGGACGCGGCGTCGACCTGGTGACGCGTCGCACCGCCGGTCGGCGGATCCGGTGGGCATCGGGTGGTCCTCGGATCGGATAGGATCGCAGAGCTCTGTCGGTCCAGCCAGCGGCTGACGGTGTCAGTTCGCGCTGCGGGCGCTCGGGATCGGAGATATTCGTGCACACCGCTGGTTTTCAGCTGTCCAGCTGCGGGAGAGGACCCACTCGCCGCGACCGTGCGAGCGTCCATACCGGCATTCCCACAGGTCGCCGTGCCGCACAGTGACACAACCGCCGCCGATCTCCTCGTCACCGAGGCCGCGAACCTGCCGGGCGGTGCGGTACGCATCCTGCTCGTCGAGGACGACCCGGGCGACGCGCTGCTGGTAGAGGAGCTGGTGGCCGACCTCGGCGCCGGGCCACGCCTGGAATGGGTGCGCACCTTGGCCGAGGCGGGTCAACGGTTGCGCGTCGACACCCCTGACTGTGTCCTGCTCGACCTGCACCTACCCGACGCCCACGGGCTGCAGGCACTGGCCCGGCTGCGCGAGATCGACGACCAGATCGCCGTCGTGGTGATGACCGGGCTCGACGAGGAGCAGACCGGTCTCACGGCCTTGGCCGCAGGTGCGCAGGACTACCTGGTGAAGGGCCGGGTGGAGCCCGAATTATTCGGTCGCGCAGTGCGTTACGCCATCCAGCGCAAGCACGCCGAGCGCACGACCGCCGCTTTGCGCGCCAGCCAGATGCGGGCTCAGGAGAACGCGCGCCTCGAACGCGGTCTGCTGCCGACTCCCCTGCTCGGCGCCGACCGCACGGTCGAGGTGATCTCGCGGTATCGGCCGGGCGCCGACCACTCGCTGCTCGGCGGCGATTTCTACGACGTGGTCCAGGACACCGACGGCGTGGTGCACGTCGTGATCGGCGACGTCGCCGGTCACGGTCCCGACGCCGCCGCCACCGGCGTCGCGCTCCGATTGGCTTGGCGCACATTGGTTCTCAGCGGCGTCACCGGCGCACGACAGCTGGCACTGCTCGAGGAACTGCTTGTCGCCGAACGCCGCGACGAGCAGACCTTCGCCACCGCGACCGTGCTCCGGCTCGACCCGGCCACCAGGCAGGTTCAGGTGCGCCGAGCGGGCCATCCGGGCATGCTCCGGCGCGCGGGCGGCACCTCGAGCTGGGTGGAGGTCGACGGGGGCCCGGCGCTCGGGTTCGTCCCCGGGTTCGGGCAGTGGCCGGTCCAGGAGCTGCATCTGGCCGAAGACGCCGGGCTGATGCTGTTCACCGACGGGCTGTTCGAAGGCCACGTCGGCGACGGCAGTCGACGCCTGGGCGAGGAGGGCCTGCTCGCGCTCGCCAATGCTCTGCCCGCAGGACACCCCGACGCGTTCATCGACGCGCTCATCCACCGAGTGGAAGACCAGGCCGCCGCGGCAGGCGGCTTGGACGACGACGTGGCCATCCTCTATGTGGGCTGGCGCGACAACGGAAGGCCTGTGCAGTGACGAGGACCGCCCGCGACCGCACACGGTTGGTCAGCCGGATGACGGCGCAGGGCTGGTTCCAGCTCGTCTTCGCCTCGATGATCGTCGCCGTGATCGCCGGTGCGGTGGCAGGCGCCCAGGTCATCGCCCACACCAGCCGGGTCACCGATCGGCTCGTGGCGCAAACGCTTCCGGCCGCCGCCGAGGCCGCACGACTCCAGGGCGCACTCGTGAACGAGGAGGCAGGTGTCCGGGGGTATGTACTCACCCGCGATCCCCTGTTCGTCTCGCACTACGTCGGCGCCAGGCAGGACGAGACGAACGCCATCGAGCGGCTGGAGCAGTTGCTCGACGGTCGCCCCGAACTCGAGGCCGACCTCGCGGACCTGCGGTCCGCCGCGGATCTGTGGCGCACCGCGTACGCCGATCCGGTGATCGCCCAGGGCGGCGCACCCATCCGCACAGACCTCGGCATCGCCTATTTCGGTGAGTTGCGGGCACGGTTCGCCGTCCAGAACGACAACCTCGCCACCGCCGTCGACCGCGACAACGACACGCTAGAGGCCGCCCGGACCACCCGCGACCTGGTGCTGTGGGGCATCGTGCTGGCCTTCGTGGTCACGGGGATCGCGCTCACCGTCCTGGTCCGGCGCCTCGTCGTCCGGCCTCTCGGCTATCTCACCGAGTCGTCCCAGCGGGTCGCGGCGGGCGAATTCGACGCGCGCATCGATCCGGTCGGCCCCTCCGACATCGCCCTGGTCTGTGCCGCGGTCGAGAACATGCGCGACCACATCGTCGCCGAACTCGCTTCCTCGCGCGTCCAGGAATCCATCCTGCACCAGCAGAAACAGGAATTGGCCGAGCAGGCGGAGGAACTACGGCGCTCCAATACCGAACTCGAGCAGTTCGCCTACGTCGCCTCCCACGACCTGCAGGAACCGCTGCGCAAGGTCGCCTCGTTCTGCCAGCTGCTCGACAAACGCTACGGCGACAAGCTCGACGACCGAGGCAAGCAGTACATCGATTTCGCCGTCGACGGCGCCAAGCGCATGCAGGTGCTCATCAACGATCTGCTCACCTTCTCGCGGGTCGGGCGCGTATCCGACGGCACCGAACCGGTCGAACTCGCCGACGGACTCGACGCCGCACTCGCGGCACTGTCGTCGAGTATCGAGGAGACCGGCGCGGTCATCGAGCAACCGGAGCGCCTGCCGCGCATCGAGGGGGAACCGACCCTGCTGGTCATGCTGTGGCAGAACATCATCGGCAACGCGATCAAATTCCGCACCCCGGGATCGACACCGCTGATCCGGATCGCCTGCGCGCTCGACGACACCGGTTCGAATTGGCAGGTGTGCGTGTCCGACAACGGCATCGGCGTCGACGCCGAATTCGCGGAGAAGGTTTTCGTGATCTTCCAGCGTCTGCACTCCCGCGACGCCTACAGCGGGACCGGTATCGGACTGGCCGTCTGCAAGAAGATCGTGGAATTCCACGGCGGCCGGATCTGGATAGATACCGACTATCACGACGGTACCCGCCTGTGTTTCACTCTGCCCGCCCTCGATGAATCCACCACCGCATCCGATATCCGGAAAGAGGCATTCGCGTGACCGTGCCCGGCCAGCCCATCGATATTCTGCTCGTCGAAGACGACCCCGGCGACGAATTGATGACGAGAGAGGCGTTCGAGGACAACAAAATCGGCAACACCCTGCACGTCGTGCGCGACGGGCAGGAAGCCCTGGACTTTCTCTACCGTAACGGTGACTACGCCGAAGCACCGACTCCCGACCTGATCCTGCTCGATCTGAATCTCCCGAGATACGACGGCAGGCAGGTATTGGAGAAGATCAAGGCCGACCCGGAATTGTCACCGATTCCGGTGGTCGTACTCACGACTTCGGCCGCCGAGGAAGACATTCTTCGCAGCTACAAGTTGCATGCCAATGCCTATGTGACCAAACCGGTCGACCTCGACCAGTTCATCGCCGCGATCCGGCAGATCGATGAATTCTTCGTGCAGGTCGTCCGGCTCCCTCGGGTGCGGTGAGCGGCTCACCCACACGCGATCAGCATGGTGACGACGGTGCCGGATTCGGATGTCTCCACATCGAATTCGCTGCTCACGGCCCGCATGATGGTCAGTCCTCGACCCCGGGCCGCGTCGGCGGGCGAGGCACTCGGCCGCCAGCTGCCGTGGTCGGTGACGACGACGAGGATGTGACCATCGGTCAGCGATGCGTCGATTTCGACGGGTCCGCCGTCGCAATGGTGTGCGTGTTCTACCGCATTGGTACACGCCTCACCTGCGGCCAAGATCACATCGTCGGCGAGCGTCTGCCCGACCGGAATGGCGGCCAACCAGGAACGCAGCGCACGACGGACCTCGATCAAGCGATCGGCGGTCGCGGGAAATTCCAGATAGAAGGGATTCAGAGCGTTCTCCTGACCAGACGGGCGCCTCGGCACCGAACTGTGTGCTGTCGGTCTCGCTCCTGGCATTTACCCCATCCGATCCACTGCTAAGCAGGGCCCAAGTGTGATGCGTACGTCCGGCGAGCATAGCGCGGGCCCGCGAGACCTCTTCGGTAAGGTCCGATTTCATCGGGTAAGTTGAGTAAGATGTGTTCGCCGACCCGGCGACACCGAGGCAAGAGGTGAAAAGTGGCGAATCGCGACCAGAACGGAATCCCCGACCTCGATGTGCAGGCGCGCGCCGAAGACGGATTCGAAATTCTCACCGTTCGTGGCGAAGTCGACATGGCGTCGGCACCCCAGTTGCAGGCCGCACTGGAGAAGGCACAGCAGGGCGGCAATACACTCGTCGTCGACATGACCCAGGTCGGCTTTCTCGGATCGGCCGGTCTCAGCGCCTTGCTGATCGTGTCGAAGGCGGCGCCGGGCCAGTTGCGGGTCGTCGCGTCCCGCGAGGTCGCCCGGCCCATCGAACTGACCGGCCTGGACAAGCTCCTCGCGGTGTTCAGCACCCTGGAAGCGGCCGTCGCCGCGACCGACGAGGCACCCTCCGCGCTGTAAGCGCACCGCGAGCAGCGCCCGGATCGGCCGTGTCCGATCCGGGCCTCGCCGCACTCACATCGGGTACACCGAGTGTTTGCGCGGATTGAATTCCGGTGCGACCGGCGGCTTGTCACGCAGCAGTCGGAGTGCGTGCCGAATCTCGAGGCGGGTGCGCGCCGGTTCGATGACCGCGTCGATATAGCCGCGTTCGGCCGCGATCCACGGCGTGGCCACCGTCTCGTTGTACTGATTGATCATGAAATCCCGTGCGGCGGCGCGATGTTCCTCCGGAACCGCCGCCAACTGCCGCTTCCCGATCAGATCCACGGCGCTCTCCGCGCCGATCACCGCGATCCGCGCCGTCGGCCACGCGAAACTCACATCGGCACCCACCTGACGCGCCGCCATCATCCCGTAGGCACCGCCGTAGGACTTGCGCACCACGAGATTGATGATCGGCACCGTCGCCTCGATGATCGCTCTCGGCACCCGCCCGCCACGGATGATCACACCCGCCGCCTCCTGATCGAGGCCCGGCAGCACACCGGGGGTGTCGACGACGAAGACCAGCGGGATGTTGAACGCGTCGCAGAGCCGGATGAAGTAGGTCGATTTGTCCGAGCACGCCGCGTCGATCGAACCGCCCAACACCAGGGGCTGATTGGCGATCACGCCCACCGGGAACCCGTCGACCCGCGCGAAGCCGGTGATGAGGTTCGGCGCGAAAGCCGCACGGATCTCATGGAATTCGCCGTCGTCGAAGATCCGCAGCAGGATCTCGTGCATGTCGTAGCCGCTGCGGTCGGAGTCGGGGATGATCGTCTCGAGCTCACGATCCGATCCGGTGATCTCCGGTTCGAGGCCGGGATTCACGATCGGCGGTTGCTCGAGGCAACTGGTCGGCATGTAGCTGAGGTAGGCCCTCGCCCAGGCATAGGCATCCGCCTCGGACTTCGCCACGTGGTGCAGGGTGCCGCGCTCGGCCTGCACCGTGGCCCCACCGAGGTCCTCGGCGCTGATCTCCTCACCGTTGACGGCTTTGATCACCTCCGGTCCGGTGACGAACATGTACGAGTCCTCGGTGCCGATCAGCACGTCGGTATTGATCGGCCCGTACACCGAGCCCGCCGCGCATTTGCCGAGAATGATCGACACCTGCGGCACATAGCCCGACAGTTTCTCGAGCACTCGCGAGATGTCACCGAACGACGCGATCGAACCGACCGCGTCCTGAATGCGCGCACCACCGGAGTCGTTGATGGTCACCACCGGGCAGCCGGAGTCGAACGCCAGCTTCAGCGCCCGCATGAATTTACGCGCCGACACCACGCCGACCGATCCGCCGTACACGGTTTGGTCATGGGCGATCACCACCACGGGACGTCCGTCGATCATGCCGCGTCCGGTCACCAGACCGTCGCCGTAGAGCGCGTCGGGCTGGTCGGGTTGCCGTGCCAGCGCGCCCACCTCGATGAATGTTCCGGGGTCGAGCAGCATCCCCAGCCGCTCCCGTACGCTCGGCACGCCCTTCTTCGCCCGCTTCGCGACCCCGGCCTCGCCCGCGGGTTCCGCGGCGATCGCCAGAATCTTGACCAACTCGTCGAGCTTCGCCTGCGTAGTCGCCACGCTCGCTGCCACCTTCCAACCACCTGTAGTGCTCCGGGCGAACCGTAGGCCCTGATGCCTTCGCATACGTCGACTGCGCGCGGTATGTGGACAGGTCACAGTGATCGGCGGCGATCCCTCGTGCTTCCGACAACCCCGTTGTGGCGGGCGCCGAACCCCGCTGCCATACCTGATCGCGCGACACAAGGCGATATGACAGCCGAGACGAATTGTTGTGGATTTCTCCGACAATGGCGCCGCATTCCGAATGGAAACGTCAAAAGTCGCGGCAGGCAGGTGAATTCGGGATTGTCACCGTGATCTGATCGAGATGTCCCGAGCATGGGATGTTCACCGAACACGAGGAAGTACGTATGAACTCCAGAATTGCCCGCCCGATCGCCGTTGTCGCCCTCGCCCTGTCGGCCGCCGCCCTCAGCACCGGCACCGCGGCCGCGGCCACCCCCGTCGCCGGATCGGTCGAGGTGTGTGTGCCCATCCCGCTGCTCCCGATCGAGCTGAGCCTGTGCCTCTGACCGGCTAGATCGGCGCGGTGAGCCGGTGTGGGCGGCGTCGGGGCGCCCACACCGGCTTTTATCCGGTACTTGCCGTAACCCTAATCATTTCATCGTTCTCTTGACCTTTGTCACAAGCGAACCCCGGACGTCACAATGGCCTACGCGGTAGTTTGGTCACTTGCCCAGCGATCTGGGTGGGAAGGATTCATCATGGCTGTCACAACTTCCATCGAACCGTTCTTGACCGCTTCGGGCCGCCCGGTCTCAACCCCGCTGAAAGACGTCCGTACAATCTCGCGCCAGATGGTGGTGCATTTCATCGAAAACGTCGTCCCCTGTGCCACCCTGCCCGGCGAAGCGCTCGACGGCGACGTCACCACCGTCACGCGTGTCTGTCTGGAACTCACCCGCAGCATGCTCGACGGCCGTGACCTCCCCGGCCGCGTGGAGCGCGTGCAGGCCGCCGCCGCCGACTGGGCGCGCGAGGGGATCCCGATCGACACCATCCACCACGCCGTCCACGAGGGCTTCAAACTCGGCTTCGACCTGGTCATCACCAATGTCACCAATCACGACTACGACACCGTCGTCGGCGTGGCGCGGCGCCTGATGGATGCCCAGGACATGATCACCTCCGCCGTCTCCGCGGCCTACGTGCGCGAACTTCGCGCCGTCGTCAGCGAGCACCACACCGCCGTACACACCCTCACCTCCGCGCTGCTCGGCGGTCAGAACACCTCGACGATGGCGCGCGAATGCGGCATCGAGGTCGCCGACCAGTACCACGTGATGGCCATCGAACTCCCCCCGCACCCGGAGGAGTCCGAACCCGGCCTGAACGCGAAAGTCGTTGCGCGGCGCAAGTTGCGGCGTGTGCAGGCCGAACTCGCCAACCGCTGCGACGGCAAGGTCCTCTCCCTCCTCAGCGTCGACGGCGGCACCCTGCTGCTGCCCGCCACCGAGTTCACCGAACCCGAACTCGACGACCTGATCGTGCATCTCTGCGAAGCGGCCCAGGTTCCCGTGCGCGCCGTGGTGATGGCGGCCGCGCCGAGCGAGATCCCACGCGCCGCGGAACAAGTCCACGAACTCGTCGAGATCGTGCACCGCCTCGGCGGCCCGAGCAAGGTTTACCGACCCCACGAGCTGGCCTTCGAATATCAGCTCACCCGCCCCGGCCCCGCCCGCGACTACCTGAGTTCGGTCGTCGATTCCCTCGAAGCGCACCCGGAACTCATGCAGACACTCGAGGTCTACATGGCCACCAACATGCAGCGTTCCCGCACGGCCCGAAAGATGTTCATCCACACCAACACCGTCGACTACCGACTCAAGCGGATCAGCCAGATGACCGGCTTCGACCTCAACGACGTCACCGGCCTGTGCTACCTGCGAGCAGCCCTGCTCATTCGCGCGCACCGAGGGGCGGGAACCAGCGAGTTCTCCCGGGATCGGGATTCGCGCGCGGGGTGAGTTCCGCTACGTGGGTGTGGCGTGCCGGTCCCGGCCTACGACGGCGAGTCGACCACTCGGGCAACACAATCAATTTCGGGTTGTTCACCGGGATCGGTGGGCGGTAACGTACGGGCCGGGGGGTATTCGGACAGTCGGCATGATGCGGATGGCCGTCCTCCGTCACCATTTCCACTGTCACACGGGGGTTTTCGAATGTCTGGGGTCAATGCGATGCAGGCGGGCGTTCGATCGCCCTACGCGAACGAGCCAGCGGTTCGGCGATCGACCCGCCTTGCCGGATCCGCTGGAATCGCGCTGGGCATCGTGCTCGCGGCCTGCTCCGCCGGACTCGTGGTGTCCGGACTCGTCAATCCCGAGTACCTGATCGTCGTCTGCGTGGTCGCACTGCTGCCCGGAATTCCCGCCCTCAGCCTGCTGGCGGCGTCACGACGGATCCTGCGCGGCGAGATCAACGGAACAACCAGGGCGACCACGATGCTGGTCGCCATCAGTGGCCTCGTCCTGATGGGCACCCTCGGCGCCCTCATCGAAGGCCCCTGGCCCGCGAAGATTCTCATGGTCGCACTCACCATCGGCACCTTCACCACCGCGACATTCGTGAGCCGTGCCGATCGAGCGTTGAAGGGCCAATAGTTCGTCGCGGCCCGAGCGTGGGTGTGCACACAGTGTCGAAATGGTCAGCCGTTCGCACGGGGCCCGCGGCGTCACCGGACAAGGACCGCCGTGGAAAGCGTTGAGATCGTCGTAGCCCATCACGAACGCGCGACCGTGCGAGTCGGCGACATGTTCCTGAAGATCGACAGTGATCAGACACGTATCGATGCCGAGGTCGCGGCGATGGCGGCCGCACCGATACCGACACCGAAGATCCTGTGGCGCAAGCCTTCTGTTCTCGCCCTCGCCGCCCTGCCCGGAACCGCTCTGGGACGGCTCGGCGAACCGTCCTCCGCTCCCCCTGCGGCCTGGGCCGCAGTCGGGTCGGCCCTTCGCGTGCTGCACGACGCGCCATTGCCGCCGAAGCCCGGTCGCACACCGGACCAGCTCGAAGCCGAACTCGAAGCCGAATGCGCGTGGCTGACCACGAATGCTGTTCTACCCAGGGATGTCGTCGAACGTAATCGCCGGATCGCCGAGGCCGCGCTCCGACCGTGGACACCGGCATTCACCCACGGTGACCTGCAACTGGCGCATGTCTTCGTCGAGGGAGACGCCGTCACCGGTGTGATCGACTGGTCCGAAGCGGCTCAGGGTGACCCTCTGTACGATCTGGCCACCTTGACGCTCGGTCACCCGGAGCGACTGCACGATGTGATCGCAGGCTACGGCGACCAGGTGGATCTCGAGGTGATCCGAGCATGGAGGTCGTTGCGGAGCCTGCGCGGCGTGCGCTGGCTGATCGACCACGGCTTCGATCCCAGCTCGCCGGGTTCCGAAATCGATGTCCTTCGGGCACAGGCGAGCCAGGTGTGACCACGATCAGGCGTTTCGCGCGAACCACGCATCGGCGAACATCTCGTGCAATGGCCGAGGCGGGAGCAGGGCGGTGAACGGGCCGATGATGCTCTTGTTCTCGATGCGGACCAAGTGACGGTCGAGTTTCGCGGTCTCCAACGGCAGATGCGGTGACGGCATCTTCGCGGTCCACGGCCCGGGGATGAACGCGGTGCGCCCGGCGCGGGCGCGCTTGTCCTCGACGACCAACTGCCCGGCGACGAGCTCGGCCTGCGCCTTCTTGTGCCGGGCCGGAGTCCAGTTGTTGAAGCGTCGCACGGCGCGGTCGGTGGGGCGGGCCAGGGTCAACAGTTGGAGGTAGAGGGCTGCCGCGTCGGGACTCGTGCCGATGGTCGCCGATACGCGCTCGACCAGATCCGGGACGCTGTGTTGCGGGTCGGCTTCATACCGACCGGCGGCAACAGGTGTCGTGGCGGCGCGTTCGACGAGCGCGGCCACCCCACTCAGAAGTATCGCCTCGCAACGGATCGCGTGATCCAGTTCCGTCAGTCCGTGGTCCGCGCAGATGCGCAGGCTTCGGGCGAGTGTGTCGGGATCGCCGAGGGCGGCGGGACGCAGGAAGGTCGAGCGGCGCCAGTCGTGCTCGTCGACGATGATCAGACCGTTGTCGTAGACCATGCGGTCCTCGGTGCTGACCGCATGGGTTTCCGGCCCGAACAGTTCGGCGGGAAAGCGTCCCGACGAGAGTTCGACGAGCAAGCCCGGGGCTTGCAGGCGCGCTCGGAGCCGGTCGTGGAGCTCGATGATCCCCCGCACCTCCGGATCCCCGACCGGGCGTTCGGTGAGCCCCCACATCAGTGCGGTCGCCAGTTCCCGATAGGGATTCCAGCGCCGGAAGGGGGCCACGGCCATGGAGTTGTGGCGAATTTCGAGCCATCCGTTGCCACTCACCCGCAGGTGGCAGCGCAGGTTCTCGGTCGCGACAGTCGCGCGCTGGGGATGTGTCAGCGCCAGAGCGAACGCGTACGCCAGGCCCGTGTCGGCTTCCAAATCGCCGATCAACTGCTCGGAGACGTACAGCCGCCTGCCGAGCAGTTCGTTCCACACCGCCGCCATCCGCTCGGCGGCTGCGAGATCGCCGTCCTCGGTCCACAACTCGCTGACATCCTCGGGCACACCGGCGGCGAGCAGACGGTAGCGGCCAGCCCAACCGAGCTTGCGTGTGTACTCCTCGTACAACTCGGCGACGAGAGAATCCGCGCGATACGGTTTGGTGCGGACCATCTTGTCGTGCGCGGCGTACAGGACCGACGGACCGCCCCCGAACCCCCGGCGTCGCGGCAACCCGTCCAGCACGAGCCGGGCGATCGGTTCCCGCACACCGGTTAGCTCCAGGAAGCGGCGCACTGCCTTCTCACCGGGAACGCGCGGACCGTTCTCGGACAACAGGTCCAGCAGCCGTTCGATCCGGGCCGCGTCGTCGCGGTCAACGACGACAGCGCGAATGTCGGTCGCATCCGCTGGCGGCTCGACAGCGGCAGGCTGCACGAACGATCCCCCACTCAGCAGGGTGCGTTCGGGCGTGGGCGCGGTCGGCTGCCATCGGCCGACCCGCCATTCGCCGGGCACGGCGAACGGCTGTGCGGCCCAGGTCCGCAACAGCGCGATCAGGGCGAGGCGATCGGATTCGGGGGTGCGGCCGTTGATCGCGCGCCGAATGACCGCGTCGATGTGTCCGAGCAACGGCGTCCAATCGACCGGCGGCGCGGGCGGACTCATCCGGCGGACCGTGTCGTCGATGTTTCCGGCCAGGTAGCTGCCGTCCGCCGCGAGCCCGGTGACGGTGGCGGCGACGACCGTGGAGTACGCGTTCGGATGGTGGTCGAGCAGGCCGAGCAGTGCCGGGAGCAGCTCGGAATCCGGCGCCGATGCGGGAGCGGTGACGAGCACCCCGGAGCGAATCGTCGCTACCCGCTGCGAGAGTCGTTCGCGGGCGGCGATCAGACGGGCAGCTGTCGCGGCCTGCGCGCGCACGCCGTCGGCGAGTATCGGGTCGGTGATGCCCGACGGCACGACGTCGTCGGTGAGCAGTGCGCGGACGTCCGCCGCGTCGAGTTCGCGCAGCGCGGCCGAGCCCGAGGGATCACGCGGAGCGAGGAAGTGCCAGAAGGCCGGGGGCGGAAACGCCGCACGATCGCGCGGTTCGGTCGGGACGTCCCAGAGTGGGCTGTCACCGTCGTGGGCGCGTATCGAGGCGAAGCTGTCGCTACCGGCGACGCAGCCGCAGGTCATCACCAAGTCGATGTCGCGCTGCGGAAATCGGACCAGCCCCCAGGGGCTGTCCACGCCGCTGCCCCCGGCGAAAGTGGCGCGGCGACCGTCGACGGATTCGACGACCCAGCCGCTGTGGTCACGGCGGTCGCGCAGGATCCGGAACCCGCTGACACCGGCCGCCGACCCGAGTGGCGACGAAGTGACCCCTTCCGGCAGTCGCGCGTAGGACAGCGACGAGCTGGCGATGATCTTGCCCTCGGGAATGTCACCGTCGGTGAAAAACGCGGGGAGAGAAGAGGTCTCAGTAGGCACGCCGCTGATCGGATCGACCTCTGCCCAGGAGTCCAATCGTGTCTGCTGTCCCTCGAAACGCCAAACCCGCTCACCGTCGCTCATCTGGCACAGGTGTCCCGCGACCCCGTGCCGGTCACCGGATCGCAGTATCCGTCGACCGTCGTGGCGGCCGTCGTGCGTCGCGAAGTGATAGCCGAGCCCGTCGTACTCGCGACTGCGGCAGGCTGTCATGCCGTACCAGTCGGTCGGCTCGAATTCCTCATGAAGCGCGCTCGTCCAGAAGGCGCGCTTCGGATAGGAAACCTTGGTGTCGCTGTAGCCGACCAGAAAGTCGCCGCCCGCGTAGAACACCACCCGCAGATGTGTTCCGGCCGGGATGGTGAGCTCGGTCTCGGCCACTGTGGTGTGCGGACCGATCACCACGGCACGTTTGCGGTTGTAGAGGGTGAGCATCGGCCAGGTGGCGGTGACCCCGCGCGCACTACCGAGGTCACCGATGGCGGCTTCCCATGCGGGCCAATGCAGCTCACTCGGAACTCCGGCGCGCAGCGTCCGCAGCAGCGGTCCGACACCGTCGAGGACCGCCAACGCCTCCTCGATGCCGTCCAGCGCCTGGACAGTCGGCAGGTCGAGCAGTTCGTCGAGTTCGGCGAGTGCCCGCTCGGCATCCAGCAGACCACCACTCGCGACACGCTCGACAAGGGCGACGATGCGCGCGAACACCGATCGTTCGATTCCGGGATTGTCCGGCAGTCGGACGATGGCGGAGCTCGTGGTCCGACTATCCGCGTGCACGGTGCTTTCCAGCCGTGGGCCGAGGACCGGATCGGCGGCCAAGGCGATCAGGTCACGCCGAGAGTCTTTGCCCCAGAATCGCATTCGTCCGCCTGCGGGACCCTCGACGTCCGCTCCGACCGCCAGCAGCGCATCGGCGAGATCGGTGTCGAGGTGCGCGTGACCGAATCGTCCGTGTGCCATCGAGACAGGGTGCCCGGCGTCCTTCAACCGAGGACCGACCCGCTCGATCATGTCGAACAACTCCCGCGGCATCTGCTGTGCGGTCACACCGCCGTACGGCACTTCGACGTAGCAGTACATGAAGAAGAACTGGCTGAACCACTGCGCCAGCCCGGCGGGAGGCTCGAGTGTGCCTGCTGCCAGCCCCTCGATGGCGCCCGCCGCGTCGAGCATGCGCAGCAGGGCCGATCCGTCGGTGACGGTAGCCGGGAACACGCTCAGCAGAGGCGCGACGTCCTGCGGTGGTGCTGAGGCGAACACCTTGGCCGCTCCGTCGAGCAATCCGTCCGGCACCTTCTGTGAGGTGCAGGCGACGAGGACGTCTCGCAGGACCTCGGAGTCGGCCGCCGGTCCGAGCCCTGCGGCCTTGGCCGACGCGCGCACCCTGCGGTGCAGGTCCGCGCCGAGCGACGCGCCGCCCTGCGCCAACGCCACCAGCAACCGAACGAACGCATCATGCGCCTCGTGCGCCGATCCAAGGCCGCTCAACCAGCGTTGATGGATGGCGACTTCCTTGACAGGCAGCGCTCCCGCGCGGGCGAACAGCAGGGTGTTGGCCCGGTGATAGTCCACGTGGACCGGAAGAGAATGCTCTCGTTCGGCCGCTCGCGCGAGACCGTACGCGCTGATCGCCGCGGTCCGGTAGCGCGAATCCCGTGATGAAGCAGTCGTATTCGCACTCAGCCAGTGCCCGACCATGTCCCACAGCCACGGGCGATGCCGCTCAGGTAGCGCCCGCGCCCGCCACGAGACATCGTCGACGAAGGCGCCGGGCTTGTGCGTCTTCCTGAATTCGTCCCGCAGGGCCGACGCCAACGCCTCCGCGCTACTGAACGCACCGGGATCGAAGTGGCGCACCCAATCCGCGTACAGCGTCGAGTTCAGCGGATCGGACGGCGGCAGCATCAACATGCGGTGGATTGTCGCAAAGGGGGGTGACACACTGCGTGGCCGTAACCCCTTGCCCTGCAAAGAGTTCAAAGGGACGGCGCCGCGTCGACATGGTACCGCTGGTCGGCCGGGGAACTGCTTGCCATCAGACCGTCATGTCTGACACGCCGACACCCGGGTAAGCGACCGGCTGAAGCGAGTCGAGAACGAGAGGAGTTCGATCTCGTGGAAGACCTGTTGCGGCCGATGCTCGTGGTGTTCGGCACGATAGCGATCACCCTGGCCGCCGGCCTGGCGATCGAACGGCTGCTGCGTTACAGCGCGCGCCGCCGTCCCGGCGTCCACCTGACTTCGATACGGCGGGTCCGGGTACCCCTCCAATTGGTACTCGGCACACTGCTGCTGCGCGCTCTCTATCCCCTGGCCGACATCGATCCACGCCGCGACACGGTGGTCCAGAATTTCCTCGCCACCGCCGCGCTGATCGCGACGGCCTGGCTGGTGATCCGCGCCACCGACGCCGTCGCCGAGAACCTGCTGCGCCGCTACGCTCAACGCACCACCGAGATCTCGCGGGTCCGGCAGTTGCGTACCCAACTCGGACTCGTACGCCGCATCATCACCTCGGTGCTCGTCGTCACCACCGCGGCCGTCGTGATCCTGTTGCTGTTCCCCAGCCTGCGCACCCTCGGCACGTCCATGCTCGCCTCGGCGGGCGTCATCGGCATCATCGCGGGCGTGGCCGCCCAATCCACCCTGAGCAACCTGATGGCCGGACTCCAGATCGCCTTCGGCGACTCGGTCAAGATCGGCGACACCGTGGTGGTCGAAGGCGAATGGGGCGTCGTCGAGGACATCACCCTCGCCTTCCTCACCGTCCGCATCTGGGACGACCGCCGCCTCACCATGCCGGTCTCCTACTTCAACAGCAAGCCCTACGAGAACTGGTCACGCGGCGGCTCCGAAGTCACCGGCACCGTCGCCCTCCACCTCGACCACTCCACCCCCATCCCCGCCCTCCGCGAGCATCTGCACACCTACCTGCGCGAACGCTCCGACTGGGACGGCCGCACATGGAGCCTGCTCGTCACCGACAGCACGCCGACCAACATCGTCGTCCGCGCCGCCATGTCGGCCGCCGACGCCGACGACGCCTGGACCCTGCGCTGCGCCGTCCGCGAGGAACTCCTCACCTGGCTCGCCGACCACCACCCCCACGCCCTCCCCAAAATCCCCACCCTCATCACCAATCCCACCGACACCCCCGCCGAACCAGTCACCACCGCCTCCCAAAACGGGCATCTACCAGCCGATTAG
Organism: Nocardia caishijiensis NBRC 108228; assembly: GCF_001612825.1. Taxonomy (GTDB): domain Bacteria; phylum Actinomycetota; class Actinomycetes; order Mycobacteriales; family Mycobacteriaceae; genus Nocardia; species Nocardia caishijiensis. Next base: position 230,353 of record NZ_BDBE01000039.1, read on the forward strand.
TACTCACGCGGACTGGTGCGGTAATCTTTCCGAGCACCCGGCGACGGGGGCAAGGAACGGGCTGTGGCGCAGCTTGGTAGCGCACTTGACTGGGGGTCAAGTGGTCGCAGGTTCAAATCCTGTCAGCCCGACCATGACGCCCTTACTCGAACCAGTGACTGAAAAGACACTGGGGAGAGTGAGGGAGTCTGCATCACAAGAAGCCTCCGCATTGCGGGGGCTTTTCTGCTGTCTGGGCGGAGTTTGCCCACATCCCGCGCTCCGAACCTGCCGTCCCTTGTGGGTGCGTTTGACCTCGTGAAGCTCGGCGAAGATCGGTGTTTTGTCGTCGTCGGCCACTTCGAGGTCATCGAGGTAGAACCGCTCGTAATATGCCTGGTTGAGATGCCGCCGGACGTTGTCCGGTGCCGCCCGGTAGAGGGTTTGCGGGTCTTCCAGCAGGTGGAGGGCATCTCGCAGCACCGCTGCCCCGACAGCCAGCTGATCGCTGACACTGCCGAGGCTGGCTTCGGTGCGTTCGCGCTCGATCCGCAGGTCGTGCAGTTTGGCTCTGATCTTGGCTTGCGGCATGGTGCCGTCTGCGGCCAGGTCGATCAGCCTGGATTCGCGTTCGTCAATAGTTCGCAGTCGTCGGCTCAGGCTGGCGTGGTGCTCCCTCGTGCTTGTCTGTTCGTCGTTGAGCGTTTCCTGCATCAGCGCGCGAAGCTCGGTGGCGAAGTCGGCAGGTAGTTGCAGCGTGGCGTAGTGGTCGATGATCGCTTCCTCGACCAGTTCAGCCCGCAGGTGTGGCAGATCGCAGACGCCATCCTGGCGACCACGGCACAGGAAATAGGCGTAGCGGGTGCCGTTGCGCCCGACGGGTTCGGTGTAGATCAGGCGGGCGGTTCGCCCACTGAGGTGGCAACGCTGGCAGAACAGCGCGCCCTTGAGGTAGCACTGGAGGACTCGATCACGTTGGCCGCGGGCGCTGCGTATGTTCAGGACGTCTTGAACTTGATCGAACAGTTCCTGGCTGACGATCGGCTCGTGGCGACCGGGGTAGATCTGGCCCTTGTAGACAACGTGCCCGGCGTAATAAGGGTCGCTGAGCATGGCGTGCAGTTTCGAGCCGGAGACGGGCCGCTGGGCGGGCCAACGAGCGGTTGGGCGAGCGGTAAGGCCCAGATCGGCCATCGTCGCTTCCAGTCGCTCGATGGTGTACTCGTTGGTGGCGTACAGCTCCCAGGCTTTGCGGACGAGCGGTGCCCGTTCAGGATCGAGGGCGATGGTGTTGATCTGCTTGCCCTCGTAGTCGATTCGGACGTTCAGGTAGCCGAGTTTGGCGCGGCCAAGGGTGCCGCCGCCGACGGCCTTGTTCATCATCTTGGTTTGGATATCGAGGCCCTGTAACGTGTTTTGCAGGTCGTTCATGATGTCGAGCATCCCCTCCATCGCCATGGCGTAGGGGCCTTCGCCAAAGTCTTCCTTGACCGAGATCAGGCGTACGCCAAGCTTCTTGAGCTGCACTTCAACGATGGCGGCGTCGAAGCGGTTACGGAAGGCTCGCGAGCGCATGTACACGATGAGGTACTTGATCTCGGGGTTGGCTTGAATGAAGGCCAGCAATTCCCGGAAGACCTTGCGGTCATCGACGGTCTTGGCGGAGTACGGTTCCACGAATTCCTTGACCACGGCTGCGCCGAGGCCATCAGCTCGGCGATGTCCTACCTTGCGTTGGGTGGCAATGGAATTGCCGTCGGGATCAATGTCCACCGCCGTGTCCAGTTGGCGTTTGGTTGATACCCGGAGGTAGAGCACGGCCGGATCGAGATTCGCTGCGATGGCTGCTGCTATCTGACTGTCCCGGGATTGAGGCATGGCGTTTTGCTCCTTGGGTTCGAGGGTGGAGGGATTCGGCGGGCATAGATGCAATGAGGCGATCCACGAGTCGCCGAGGCTGTGGGGCAAGGCAATCGCGGAGTGACATCCAATGCTGGAGAACAAGAACCGGCTGGCCATTTTGGGTGCCAGTTTTGACGGCTTGGTTGACGGCTACGTCGGCCAAAATGTGCATGGATAAGCGTGCACGTAGTTGTTGGATAACGGGGGTCAGAAATGGATCGCCGCCGACGCGGGAGAGACTCTTAAGCAGGGTGTCGTGGGTTCGAGCCCCACTGGACCCTCCACTGTTAATTGATGCAGTTCGGACAACGATTTCAGCCATTGACGGCTGAGTTTGACGGCTAACGTAGCCGTCACGTCCTTCCAATAGCATTCGACCAACCCGGTCGAGTGCTTTTCTTTGCGTTCGCGTATCGCCATGTTGGTATATCTGCTGCGTTGTGGAAATGTGGGCGTGGCCCAGGATGATCTGAGCATCGCGTGCCGGAATGCCGAAGTTATTCAAAAACGTTGCGACAGTGTGGCGTAGGTGGTGCAACTTGATACGCGGCAGCCCGGCTCGTTCGCAGATCTGATGAAAGGTACGAACGAAGTTGCGTGGCCAAATCGGCGTGCCCGCCTCACTCAAGAACACCAAATCAAGGTCGTCGTCGGGCCTGGTCTGGTTGGCATCATGCGCAACTTGGTGCCTCTGTAGCGCTTGGCGAACCAGGAGCAGAAGGGGTAAATCCCTACGTCCAGCGCTGGTTTTGACCGGCCCGGCTTCCAGCTCATTGCGGACTTGCTGCAGTTGCTGACGGATGTGCAGTTCGTTGGCATCCCAGTCCACGTCCGACCACCTCAACCCGAGAACCTCTCCCCGCCGCATGCCGTAGAGGATGAGCAGGAGGAACGCCGGGTACAACGGCTCGTTGCGGGTGACTTCGAGGAACCGGGCAGCTTCATCGGTTGTCCACGGCGTGATGTCCTTGCGCTGCCACGCAGGCAGTTCGACCAATCGGGCGACGTTGCGCGTCACCAGCTCCTCGCGCATCGCCCTCGTGAGGGCGGCGCTGAGGATTGTTCGTACAAGCCGAACCGTGCGAACCGATTTCCCTTCGGCCAGGCGCTGATTGAGCAGTCTCTGCAATGTCGAAACTGACAGGTTCGTCATGGACTGCGAGCCGAGCAGCGGTTTCAGGTGCACACGAATCGCCGACTCGTACAGCTCAAGGGTCTTGGGGCGCAATCGGGACGGTGCCACATCAGCCATGAAGTAGTCCAGATACGCACCCACCGTCCATGACCGCTCCGGCATCGGAATGCCCCGATCGGCGTCGGCCATCTTGATTGCCAGCTTGTCGTGGGCTTCCTTGCGGGTCTTGCCGTATACACGGAGACGGCGAATCGTTCCGCTGACCGTGCCGAGGTAAGCGGCACCTTCCCATCGTCCGTC